>NZ_LMKP01000045.1 GCF_001421715.1 Sphingomonas sp. Leaf22 | reverse complement strand
CACCCACATGTCCCTTCATCTACATCAACAATGTCAAATAGCACTCCCTGCTCCAAACCCCTAAGGTCGAAGCGCCAGCAAGCCGGCGATAGAGAGACCGGAACACATGGCACCAACCATCAGGTCAGTACCAGGTCCCGGAGGATGCAGAAGCGACCGTGTCGGCCACCGCTGCGGTGACACCCATCTAGGGGGAGGCGATTGGGAGGTCAACAGCTTTCTTCGATTCGCCGGACCAAAATCTTCGCAATGTAGTCGCGGCGACGTCTGGCGGGCCCTCCACGGCGCTTGTGCGCCCTGATTTACCGCCTAGTCTCCGCGACATGACTGAGCTTCCCCATGCGAACCGCCGGACCATTCTCAAAGGAGCGGCCGTCGGCGTCGCGACCGCCGCCCTTTCTCCGGCGGTAGCGGCTGCGCCGCGATCGACCGCGACCACCCTGTGGTACCGGCAACCCGCGACGCTGTGGACCGAGGCGCTGCCGGTCGGGAACGGGCGACTGGGGGCGATGGTGTCCGGCGGGGTCGCGCGGGAGCGATTGCAGCTGAACGAGGCGACCCTGTGGAGCGGCGGCCCTTATGACCCGGTCAACCCGTCGGCGCGTGCGACCTTGCCCGAGGTCCGTGCTTTGATCGCGGCGGGACGCTATGCCGATGCGGAAAAGCTGGCGAATGCCAGGGTGATGGCGACGCCGTTGACGCAGATGGCGTATCAGCCGCTCGGCGACCTGATCCTCGAACTGGTCGGGGCAGGGGAGGCCAGCGAGTATCGCCGCTCGCTCAATCTGGAAACCGCGACGGCGGAAACGCAGTTCGGGATCGGCGGCACGCGGTTCCGGCGCGAAGTCTATGCCGCGCCCGACGACGATGTGATCGTGGTCCGGCTGCAGGGCGATAAAGCGTTCGGGCTGTCGGTCGGGATGACGTCGCCGCAATCGGGCATCGACATCTCGGCGAGCGACGGCGTTCTGACGATGACCGGTCGCAACGGCGCGCGGACGGGAATAGCGGGCGCGCTCCGCTTCGCCGCGCGGGCGCATGTTTCGGCGGTGCGGGGGCAGGTGACCGCCGCCGGCGATCGGATCGAGGTCCGCAACGCCCGCAGCGTGACGATCCTGCTGACCATGGCGACCAGTTTCCGCCGGTTCGACGATGTCGGCGCTGATCCCGAAGCGAGCACGAACGCCATGCTCGAGCGCGCCCGGGCGAAAGGAGAGCCGCGGATCCGGCAACAGGCGTTGCGGGCGCACCGCGCGCTGTTCGATCGGGTTAGGCTCGATCTCGGCGAGACGCCCGCCGCACTGCGGCCGACCGACGAACGCGTCGCGATCGACCGGATGGCCGACGACCCGGCGCTGGCCGCGCTGTATTTCAACTATGGCCGCTATCTGTTGATCGCATCGTCGCGGAAAGGCGGACAGCCGGCGAACCTGCAAGGCATCTGGAACGACAAGGTCGATCCGCCATGGCAGTCGAAATATACCGTCAATATCAATACCGAGATGAATTATTGGCCGGCCGAGGTCACCGCCTTGCCCGAATGCATGGCACCGTTCGTGGCGATGATGCGCGAGCTGGCGATCACCGGCGAGCGGACCGCTCGGACGATGTACGGCGCGCGCGGATGGGTGTGCCACCACAATACCGACCTCTGGCGCGCGACGGCACCGGTCGACGGCGCGCAATGGGGGCTGTGGCCGACCGGTGGGGCATGGCTGTGCACCCATTTGTGGGATCATTACGACTATAGCCGCGACCTCGATTTCCTGCGGTCGGTCTATCCGATCCTGCGCGGAGCCGCGCTGTTCTTCCTCGATACGTTGCAGGTCGATCCGACGACCGGGGGGTTGCTGACCAGCCCGTCGCTGTCGCCCGAGAATATCCATCCCAGGGGCGCGTCGATCTGTGCCGGGCCGGCGATGGACAACCAGATCCTGCGCGACCTGTTCGATCAGGTCGGTCGCGCCGCCAAGCTGCTGGACACCGACGCCGCCTTCGCCGCCGAGGTCGCCGCCGCCCGCGCGCGCCTCGCGCCCGACAAGATCGGTGCGGCGGGCCAGTTGCAGGAATGGCGCGAGGATTGGGACATGGCCGCGCCCGAGCCGAAGCATCGACATGTCTCGCACCTCTATGCCCTGTTCCCCAGCGACCAGATCAGCCCCGACCATACCCCCGACCTCTCCGCCGCCGCGCGCCGGTCGCTGGAACTGCGCGGCGACGAATCGACCGGTTGGGCGACGGCGTGGCGCGCGAATCTATGGGCACGGCTGAAGGATGGCGATCATGCGCACCGCATCCTCGCCTATCTGCTGGGGCCGGCGCGAACCTATCCCAACCTGTTCGATTCGCATCCGCCGTTCCAGATCGACGGCAATTTCGGCGGCACGCGGGCGATGGCGGAGATGCTGTTGCAGAGCCGCGACGACGAACTGCTGCTGTTGCCGGCCTTGCCGCGCGCGTGGGGCCAGGGATCGATCACCGGCCTGCGCGCCCGCGGCGGGCTGGACGTCGATCTGCGCTGGCGGGGCGGGCGGCTCGACGAAGCGGTGCTGCGCGCCAGCGTCGCCGGCCGGCGGCAGGTCCGCCTGAACGATATGAAGATCGATATCGACCTGATCCCCGGCCGCACCGTCCGCCTGCGCGGCGAGCGGCTGATCGTCGCCTGAACCCCGGAGCCGCCATGAAAACGATTCTCGCCGCCCTCGCGCTGCTGTCGCCTGCCCTCGCCGCCGCGCAGGTCGCAACCCCGGCCCCTGCCACGGTCGCCGGGGCCAAACCGATCACGATCGAACGCATCACCGTCCATTCGCCCGCCGTCGAAGGCAATCTGGAAGGCAACAGCGCCGACCGGCCGGTGCTGGTCCTGCTTCCGCCGAGCTACCGGACATCGCCCAACCGCCGCTATCCGGTGGTCTATGCGCTCCACGGCTATTCGATCGGGGCCGACCAATGGGCACGCGAGATCCATGTCCCGCAAACGATCGAGGCCGCCTTTGCCAAGGGCGCGCGCGAGATGATCGTGGCGATGCCCGATACCAAGACGATGCATAACGGCAGCTTCTATTCGCGATCGGCGACGGTCGGCGATTTCGAGAACTTCATCGCCCGCGATCTGGTCGGCTATGTCGACAGCCATTACCGCACCGTCGCCGACCGCCGGAGCCGCGGTCTCGCCGGTCATTCGATGGGCGGCTATGGCACGACCCGCATCGGCATGCTGCACCCCGACACGTTCGGCGCGCTCTATATCATGAGCCCGTGCTGCCTGATGACCCGCGCGCTGGGCGTCACCGATGCCGCGCAGGAGAAGATTTTCCGGGCGATGACGTCGCCCGCCGACAGCGAAAAGCTGAACTGGGGACAGCGGGCGCAACTGGCGACGGCCGCCGCATGGTCGCCCAATCCGAAGGCGCCGCCGCTCTATCTCGACCTGCCGATCAGGGACGGCGTGCCGCAACCCGATGTGTTGGCGCGCTGGAGCGCCAACACATCGGGTTGCGATGTTCGATCAGCATGCCGCCGACCTGCGCCGTTACCGCGCGATCGGCCTCGACGTCGGTGACCGCGACGGATTGAAGGAAGGCGCCGAACTGCTGCACGCGGCGATGGACCGCTACGGCATCAAACATCGCTATCAGGTCTATGCCGGCGACCATACCAGCGGCGTCGCGACGCAGATGCAGACGGTGGTGATCCCGTTCTTTGCCGACGCGCTGGTCTTTCCGAAATAAGGGCAGGGGACCCGAACGTCCTTCGACCGTTATGCGCGGCGAAGGAGTGTCGTCCATGTCCCGTTCCGTCCTGATTACCGGTGCCAGCGTCGCCGGCAATATCGTCGCGTGGTGGCTCGGCTGGGCCGGTTTCGACGTCACCGTCGTCGAACGTGCGAGCGAATTTCGCGATGGCGGGCAGAATATCGACGTGCGCGGACCCGGCCGCGAAGTGTTGCGGCGCATGGGGTTGGAGCGGATCGCGCTGGAACAAGGCACCGGCGAGGAGGGAACCGCCTGGGTCGATGCCGATGGCAAGGTCGATGCGCAGTTCCTGACCGCCGATCAGGAGGAGGACGGCCCGACCGCCGAGATGGAGATATTGCGCGGCGATCTGGCGCGGCTGCTTTACGAACCGGCCAGCGAACGCGCGACCTATCGCTTCGGCGACCATATCGCGACGGTCGACCAGGATGGCGATGGCGTGACGGTCGGCTTCGCCGGCGGCACGACCGAACGCTATGACGCGGTGATCGTCGCCGAAGGGGTCGGATCGACGACGCGTGAGAGGGTGTTTGCGGGCAAGAACGATCCGCGTTGGATGGACCTGACCATCGCCTATTTCACCATCCCGCGCACCGCCGACGACGACCGGCTGTGGCGCTGGTACAATGCGCCGGGCGGGCGCAGCGTGTCGCTCCGCCCCGATCGGCACGGCACGACCCGCGCGATGCTGTCGGTGCAACAGCCGCCCGGCGGCGAACAGGATTGGGACGTCGCGCGGCAGAAAGCATGGCTGCGCGAACGCTTCGCCGATGCCGGATGGCAGGCTCAGCGGGTGCTGGAAGGCATGGCCGACACCGATGATTTCTATTTGGATGTGCTGCGACAGGTGCGGATGCCGCGCTGGTCGAACGGCCGGGTGGCGCTGACCGGCGATGCCGCATGGTGCGCCACGCCGATCGCGGGCTATGGTACGACGCTGGCGGTGACCGGGGCCTATGTCCTGGCACAGGAGCTGATCCGACAGCCTGTTGTCCCTGCCGCCTTCGCCGCGTACGAACAGCAGATGCGGCCGATGGTCGAGGATGCGCAGGGCGTGCCGAAGATAGCGCCGCGGCTGATGAACCCGCACAGCCGGCTCGGCATTCGCCTGCTGCACGGGGCGCTCGACCTTGCGAGCCGTCCGGCGGTGCGCAAGCTGTCGGGCAAGATGTTCGGCGGCGATACGCCCGAGCCCGATCTGGCGCGCTATCTGCCGAAGGGCGAGCAACCGCCAGAAGCACCGGACAAGACCGGTCTGTCGCCACTGCTGGCGCTGGGCATCGTCGGCGCGGTGCTGGGCGTCAGTGCGGTGGTCGGGCGGCGCAACGCCCCCGATCCATCGCATCCCGGCATCCGCCGCTGGTATCGCCGGCTCGACAAGCCCGACTTCACCCCGCCCGACGCCGCGTTCGGCGCGGTGTGGCCGGTGCTCGAAACCGGTCTTGCGGTCGGCGGCTATCGGTTGTTGCGCGAACCCGCCGGGCCGATGCGCAACGCGGCGGTTGGGGCGTGGCTGGTCAACAGCGCGATGGTTGGGGGCTGGACGCAGCTATTCTTCCGCGAACGAAAACTCGGGGCGAGCGCGGCGGCATCGGGGGCGATGATCGCGACCGGCACCGCCTATGTCGTGACCGCCGCCAAGGTCGATCGCCCGGCGGCGGCGCTGGGCGTGCCGTTCGTCGCGTGGCTGGGTTTTGCCACGCTGCTCGCCACCCGCATCTGGCAGGAGAACAAGCGATGAGCCTGTGGCCGCAACCCGATCCGGTCGGGCCGGGGCAGGAAAGCGTCTGGGACTATCCGCGCCCCGCCATCGCCGAGCCGAGCGACCGCCATGTCCGCATCGAGCATCGCGGCGTCGTGGTCGCCGATACCCGCGCCGCGATCCGCACGCTCGAAACCAGCCATCCGCCCAGCTGGTATATCCCGCCCGGCGACATTGCGGCGGGCGTGCTGCAACGCTCGCCCCGCCGATCGCTGTGCGAATGGAAGGGGCAGGCGGTCTATTGGCACCTCGCCATCGGCGGCGAGATACTGCGGGATGTGGCGTGGAGCTATCCCGATCCGACGCCGGCCTTCGCGATGCTGCGCGATCATGTCGCCTTCTACGCCGGGCCGCTCGACCGGTGCAGCATCGACGGCCAGCGCGTCGTGCCGCAACCGGGCGGCTTCTACGGGGGCTGGATCACCCCCGACCTCGCCGGACCGTTTAAGGGCGTGTCGGGCAGCATGGGGTGGTGATCCGGCCGGGCGGTTACCCTACCGTCAGTGCGCCGCGCCCGGTCCCGCCACCCGTTGTGGCCGCGGTGCCAGCCAGATGATGAGCGCCGCGCCGGCAAAGATGATCGCCGACAACAGGAACATATGGTTGATCGCCAGCGTGCTGCTCTCCTGCGCCACCGTCATCTCCACCGCGCCGCGCACCTGATCGATCGAAAATCCCTGTGCGGTCAGCGCCTGTTCGGTCGCGCCGGTGTTCAGCCGCGACACCATCTCGCTGCGCGCGACGGTCATGTTGTCGGCATACAGCGTCATCGACACCGACGTCCCGATCGCCCCGGCCATCGTCCGCAGGAAGCTCATAACGCCCGCCGCCGATGCCGTCTCCTTCGGATCGACTGCGCCCAGCGCAATCGTGGTCAGCGGGATGAAGAAGAACGGCATGCCGAACCCCTGCAACATCTGCGGAAACGCCAGCGTCCAGAAATCGGAGCCAGTCGTCCACCCGACCCGCAGCAGGTTGACCGCCGCGATCCAGAAGATGCCGAAACACACCAGCGCGCGGGGATCGCGCTTCTTGAGCATCTTCGCCACGAACGGCGACATGATGACCGCCCCCACGCCGTTAAATGCGGTGGCATAGCCGGCATAGGTCGACGTGTAGCCAAGGCTCGCCTGCAACCATTGCGGGATCAGCACGACCGAGGCGAAAAAGGTGCCGAACGCAAAGGCCAGCGCCGCGACCGCGACCGTGAACCCCCGGTGTCGGAACACGCGCAGGTCGACGATCGGCTGTCGCTCGGTCAGTTCCCATACGATGAACACCGCCGCGCCCACCGCCGCCACGATCGCGAGGACGACGATCGTCGGATCGCTGAACCAGTCATGTTCGCGGCCGATATCCAGCATGATCTGCAACGCGCCGATCCACAGGATCAGCAGCGCGAGGCCGATCTTGTCGACCTTCAGCTTCTCGCGCTTCGTCTCGGCGGGTTTCAGCAGGCGCAGCGCACCGAACACGCAGAAGATCGCGACCGGAATGTTGATGAAGAAGATCCAGTGCCACGACCAGCTGTCGGAAATCGTGCCCCCAAGGATCGGGCCGAGGATCGGCGCGGTGACCGTGGTCATCGCCCACATCCCCATCGCCTGCCCATGTTGTTCGCGCGGAAAGATCCGCAGCAACATCGTCTGGGTCAGCGGCATCAACGGCCCGCCGCACAGCCCTTGACCGATCCGGGCGACCACGATCATCGCCAGACTGGTCGACAGCCCGCACAAGATCGAAAAGATGCCGAAGCCGATCATCCCGATAACAAAGGTCCGCACCGCCCCGAACCGCCCGGCCAACCACCCGGTCAGCGGCACGCAGATCGCCTCCGCCACCGCATAGGAGGTGATGATCCACGTTCCCTGACTGGTCGAGATGCCCAGCGACCCGGCGATATGCCCGACCGAGACGTTGGCGATCGTGGTGTCGAGTACGACCATGAAATTGGTCAGCGCCAGCACCAGCCCGGCAAACAGCAGCTTGGGGCCGGTAAAGGGTTTGAAATCGTCCTGGCCGGCCATGCCGCCTTGCTCCCTTGGGTGGGGTGGTCCCCGAAACGGCTTTCCCCGTACCCCCGCGCAGGCGGGGGTCCAGGGCCAAGCACGAACCGTTATCCTGTCGGACTCTGGACCCCCGCCTGCGCGGGGGTACGGTTTGCCGGAAGCGGGATCACTTCCCCGAAACATCCACCTCTGCCGTCATCGACAGCCCGACGCGCAGCGGGTGCGCCGCCAACTCCCTCGGATCGAGCGCGACGCGCACCGGCAGGCGCTGCACGACCTTGATCCAGTTGCCCGTCGCGTTCTGCGCCGGGATCAGCGCGAAGGCCGATCCCGTGCCGCCCGAGAAACCGACCACCCGGCCATGATATTCGACCTCGTCGCCATACAGGTCGGAGGTGAGCTTCACCGGCTGACCCGGCTTGACCTTCGTCAGCTGGCCTTCCTTGAAGTTCGCGTCGACATAGGCGCTGTTGACCGGCACGATCCGCATCATCGTCGTGCCCGCCGCGACGCGCTGTCCGACCTGGATGGTGCGGTTGGCGACCACGCCGTCGATCGGGGCGCGGACGATGGTGCGGTCGAGGTCGAGCCGCGCCTGCCGCACGCGTGCCTCCGCCGCCAGCACGTCGGGCGCGCTGTTGGCCGTCGCCCCCTGGATCAGTGCCTGATTGGCGGCGAGATTGCCCGCCGCCGCGACCCGCTGCGACCCGGCCTCGGCCACTGCCGCGCGCGCCTGTTCGAGCGCGGCACGGGCGGACGCCAGCGCATTGGTCGCGGCGGTCAGTTCGTCGCCCGATACCGCGCCATTGGGGGCGAGCCGCTGCCGACGGTTGAAATCGACCTGCGCCTTGTCGAACGACGCCTGCGCCGATGCCAGTTGCGCGCGGGCACTGGTCACCTCGGCCCCCTTGGCCTGGACCTGCGCCGACAGCGCGCCGCTGGTCGCCGACGTCTGGCCGAACTCGCGGCGTGCCTTGGCCAGATCGGCCTGCGCACTCGCCAGCGCGATCCGCGCGTCGCTGTCGTCGAGCCGGACCAGCACGTCGCCGCGCTTCACCGCCTGGGTTTCCGACGCGCCGATCGCGATCACCTGTCCGGCGACCATCGGCGTGATCTGCGCGGTTTCGGCCCCGACATAGGCGTTGTCGGTCTCGACATAGTTGCTGCCGACAAGCGCATACCAGGTGCCATAGCCCGCGCCGCCCAACAGGACGATCGCGGCGATGCCGGTCAACAGCTTCTTGCGCTTGGACGGGGCAGGGGTGTCGGATGCGGCCTTGGCCTCGGCGAAGCTGCGGTCGGCGGGATCGGCATCAGCCATGGGTCAGGTCCTTGTTCTGCTGTGCGGTGGCCGGCGCGGTAAAACCGCCGCCCAGGGCACGGACGAGCGCTATATCGAGGGTAAAGGCACGTGCCTGCAGGTCGGCGACGATCCGCCGCGCCTGCAACACCCGGTCCTGCGCGACCAGCACGTCGGTGAAGCGCGACAGCCCGCCTTCGAAGCGTAGCCGCGCGACATCATACCCGGCCTGCGCATCGGTCAGCGATTGTTGCGATTCGGTCAGCCGCGTGGTCAGTGCGCGCTGGCTGACCACCGCATCGGCGACCGCGCGATAGGCGTCGGTGACGGTCCGGTCGTAATCGGCGACCGCCGCGTCATAGCTGCCCCGCGCGACGCGGTAGCGGCCCTGTAATTCGCCGCCGCGAAAGATCGGCAGGCTGAACGCCGGACCGATGCTGCCTGCGGTCGATCCGCCCTTCACCAGATTGCTCAGACCCAGCGATTGCAGGCCGAACACCGCAGACAGGCTGAACGACGGATAGAAATCGGCGCGCGCGACCTTGATCCGGCGCGCCTCCGCCTCGACCCGGGTCCGGGCCGCGACGATATCGGGACGGCGCGCGATCAGGTCGGTGGTGACGCCGATCGGCAGCCCGCGCGCGGCGATGGTCGCGGCGGGCGGGGCGATCGCCAGCCCCCGGTCCGGCCCCTTGCCAAGCAGCGCGGCGATGCGGTTGCGGGTCAGGGCGATGGCTTCGTCGGTTGCCGCTACATCGGCACGCGCTGCCGGCACCGCCGAGTCCGCCTGCTTCTGCTCGGCGCGCGTATCCAGACCGCCGGTCACCCGGTCGGCGGTCAGCTTCGCGGTCTGCCGCCGCACGTCGAGCGCCGCCAGCGCCACCGCGCGTTCGGCGAACAGCCGCGCCAGATCGGCATAGGCATCGGCGATATTGGTCGACAGCGTCAGCTGCGCCTGCGCCAGATCGAGCTGCGCCGCCGCCGCGTCCGACCGTGCCGCCGCAAAGGCCGCACGGTTGCGGCCCCACAGATCGAGATCGAAGCCCAGTTCGCCCTGCACCCGGCCGGTGTCGTTCCAGCCCTTCGGCACGAAATCGGCGGGAATGCCGTTGTTATAGCTTTGCTTGGTCGCCGCGACATTGCCCGATGCGCCGAGCGTCGGCAGCTGCGCGGCGCCGGCCTGCTGCGCATAGCCCTCGGCCTGCGCGATCCGCGCGGTCGCGGCGGCAAGGTCGGGCGATCCGGCCAGCGCCTCGGCGATCAGCGTATCGAGCTGGGTGTCGCCATAGCCCTGCCACCAGTTCTGCACCGGCCATGCGGCATCGCCCGTTGCCGCAAGGCTGCGGTCGGCGGCGAAGCTGGCCGACGTCCGCGGCACCGGCGCATCCGCAAGATGGGGTACGGTCGCGCAGCCGGACAGGAACAGGACCGCAAGCGGCACCAGCGAACGGGCGTTCCGGAGAATCTCAGTTGTCATGCGAAAACCGTACTAGTGGGTACGCCGCGTGCCATGATCCTGCGGCTTGCGCCTGTCAACGATTATCTGTACTCGACGGTACAGTTTATGAGTACGACCGAAGAAACCGCGCCCGGCAAGCGGGAAGCGCGCAAACAGGATCGCCGCGACGCGATCGTCGCCGCCGCGCGTCGGTCGTTCCTCGACGACGGCTATGCCGCGACATCGATGTCGGGCCTGCTCAAGACGCTGGGCGGGTCGAAGGCGACATTGTGGAGCTATTTCCGGTCGAAGGAGGAATTGTTCGCGGCGGTGATTGCCGACGTCACCGCCGCCTTTCGCCAGCGGGTGACCGACGAGCTGCTGACGCCCGGCGACATGCCGGCGACGCTCGTCAATTTCTGCCGGGTGTTCATGAACAAGACCGCGCATCCCGACGCGGTGGCGGCATGGCGTCTGGTCGTCGGCGAAAGCGGCCGTTTCCCCGAAGTGGGGGCGATCTTCTACGAACAGGCGGCAGGCCATATCGAACGCGCGCTCGCCACCTACATCGCCGAACAGATCGCGGCGGGCCGGCTGCGCGACGAAGGACCGACCGACATGGCGCGGATGCTGATCGGCATGACCGGTGCGC
Organism: Sphingomonas sp. Leaf22; assembly: GCF_001421715.1. Taxonomy (GTDB): domain Bacteria; phylum Pseudomonadota; class Alphaproteobacteria; order Sphingomonadales; family Sphingomonadaceae; genus Sphingomonas. The sequence continues at coordinate 140,615 of NZ_LMKP01000045.1, read as the reverse complement.
AACAAAATCGTCGCCTGTGGGGGGTCGAACCCGCGCCGGCGGACGGGATGGAGGCGGAGGCGCGGCGCTTCGCCGGCTATTTCCTGCGGCTGTTCGCCATCGGCTGATTCGGTTCGCCGCGCGGGCGACTCGTCTCGACTCAAGCCAGTGGATCGGCCCGACTCGCCGACTCATCGTCGCGCGCATGAAACGAACCATCCGGCATCGCTGCGGCCATCTGCAGCACCATGACATCTTCACCTTCACCGCCGCCGACCAAACCCGCACCGAATTGCGGCTGGAGCGGCAGCGTTGCGCCGACTGTATGGCGACGGCCCGGGCCGAACAGGCCGCCGCCGATCGAGCCGCCATTGCCGGATATGCGCTGCCACCCCTGACCGGCAGTGCGCGACAGGTGGCGTGGGCCGACACGATCCGCACCGAACGGCTGGCGAAACTTGTTCGCTCGCACCCCGCCCGCATCGCCGGACTCGCGGCGCAGGTCGATGCGAAATGGTGGATCGATCACCGCCGGACGCCCGACGACGCACTGATGCAATCGACCCTGAGCGTGGCGTGACGGATCGCGAAAATCACGTGGTACGCATCGACGCTCAGCGCCGGTCGGTCCGCACGACGATCGCCCGGCGTCGGGCGGGCAGCCCCCACCACGGCGTACCGGGCGAGAGATGATGTTCGTGATGATAGCCGCCGAAATGAAAACAGGTCAATAGCGACAGTGCCGGACCGACCTTGATACTATGCGTGCGATGCGCGTCCTGAAACGGCGCGTCGCGTTCGCGGTGCGGCAGCCATGTTCCGAACACGAACAACTGCCCGACCGCGCCAAGGGCAGGCACCGCCCAGAATACCACGATGTTGCCAAGCGATGCGCCGAACCCGAAGATGTAGATCAGCGCCATCACCGTGATGCGGGCGATTTGTCCGTGCGAGTAATAGGTCCGGAAGAACTGCAGGAACCATGCCGCCAGACGGGGATCGCCGCCGTGGAAATCGGGGTCGCCGTGCCGGCCCGCATGCTTGTGGTGCAGATGGTGCTGCGGCAGTAGCGCGGCGTAGGACAGGCACGCATAGAGCGACAGGCACAGCGTACCAACCGTCCGATTCAGGACGGGATGGGTCGGCGCCAGCGCGCCATGCATCGCGTCGTGCGCGATGATGAACAGCCCGGTGCTGAGCCATGTCTGCATCAGGATCAGCGCAACGGCAATCGGCAGCGTGCCGATGCTCCACTGCCAGAAGAATATGCCGGTGATGTGGATCGCCAGCCAGGTGACGACGATCGCAACCGACAGCGATACGCCGATCAGTGTCTGACGCCGCAACGCCTTCGATCCGGACGCGATCGACCTCACCGCTCAGCGTCTGACGGTAAAAGGTCATCCTGTCGGTCGCGCTGCGGAACGCGCTGGCGCTGGTCGGCATGTGCCCGCAACTGCGCCTTCAGCACGGCCGGTTTGCGGGCGAACAGAAACCCGTGGCTGACCGTGCCATGCTTGCCCTCGACCGCATGGTGCAGCCGATGTGCCTGCAGCAGCCGTTTGAAATAGCCGTGCTTGGGTACCCATCGAAATCCGCCCCGTTGATGGACGAGCATGTCGTGGACGAAGGCGTAGATGCCGCCATAGACGGTGATGCCGAGCGCGGCCCACCACAGCGGTTCCCACCACAGGCCGACGACGAACAGCGCGATCGGCACGATCGCGAAGACCACCGCATAAAGGTCGTTCTTCTCGAACCACCCGGCGTGATCCTCGTGATGCGACTTGTGCCAGCCCCAACCCCAGCCATGCATGACGTATTTATGCGCAGCCCACGCGAAGCACTCCATGAACAGGACCATGAAGGCGACGATCGCGATTTTTTCGAGCCAGGTCATTGCGGGACACCATTGCGACGCGCGACGGGCGGGAAGGACCAGAACAACATGCTGTCCACATAAGGCATGCGGGTCGACGATGCGAGTGTGCCGCCGGGGAAAATCGGCGGGTTCCGGTCGGTTGGCGCGGGCACGACACCGCTGCGACGCGTCGCCTTCCAGTCGCCGTCATCGTCCGGCCAGCACCTGCGCGACCCATGTCGGCACCAGTTCGCTTGCCGGGCCGAGGCGGCTTTCGTCGAAGCGGCCCGACCCTGCCGAGCGTTCGAGGTTGAGTTCGAGCGTCGCCGCGCCGCGATCATTGGCCCATTCGACGAACCCGGCGGCGGGATAGACCGCGCCCGACGTGCCGATCGACACGAACAGATCGCAGGTGCCAATGGCGTCGACGATCCGGTCCATCGCGTACGGAATCTCGCCGAAAAACACGATGTCGGGCCGTAACGCCGCTCCGCCGCATACGCCGCAGGGGCTGTTCGGCGGCAACGGGCCGGTATGCGCTACACGGGTGCCGCATATTGCGCACAGGGCGGACCGCAGCGCGCCGTGCATGTGCAGCAGCCGGCGCGTCCCCGCGCGCTCATGCAGGTCATCGACATTCTGCGTCACGATCAGCAGTTCGCCGGTCCAGCTTCTTTCGAGTTCCGCCAACGCCACATGCGCCGCGTTGGGAGCCACGTCCGCCAGCGCCGCGCGCCGCAGATCGTAGAAGCGGTGCACGAGCCGGGGATCGGCCCGCAACGCTTCGGGGGTGCAGACATCCTCGACCCGGTGCCCTTCCCATAAGCCCCCGGGACCGCGGAACGTGGCGATACCCGACTCCGCGGAAACGCCCGCTCCCGTCAGGACGACGATGTTGCGCATTGGCTGCATCGGACCTGCATAGGCGACACCGTGGTCAGCGCAAGCGGTCGGTCAGCCAGTGGCGCAACAACATGGTCACTTCGCCCGATCGCTCCATCGGCGACAGGTGTCCGCAATTGCGGATGACATGGAAGCGGGCGTCGGGAATACGATCCGCCAATGCCTGCGCATCCTCGACCTTGCAGATGCGGTCGCGATCCCCGACCGCGACCAGCGTCGGCACATGGACCGCAGCGATGGCGAGGTCGAGATCGGGGCGGGCGAGCAGCGCGCGCTGCTGCCGTTCGAACACTTCGGCACCGACGCGTTCGGCCATCGCCTGCACCGGACCGCTGACGATCGGGGTCAGCATCGGATCGGCATGCGGCGCGGTGGCGAGCAGCCCCTGTTCATCGACGGTGCGCGCGCGCATCGCCATCGTCGCCCGCGTCCCGAACAGCGCGACGCGTTCGATCCGCTCGGGTGCCTGCCGGATCATCTCCAGCGCGACATAGCCGCCCAAGCTGACCCCGGCGACCGCGATGCGCGGCGGGGCATGGGCCAGCACGCGGGCGGCCATCGCCGACAGGCTGTCGTCGACGCTCAGGTCGCCCAGTTCGGGATGGGCGATGTCGCCGAGGTCGACGACCTGTCGCGCCCATAGCTGGCCGTCGCAACCCATGGCCGGGAGCAGGACGAGCGGTGTCGGTTTTGGGGTCATGACGGCTTCTCCGAACGAAAGGCGAGGGGGGCGAACAGCAGGACGATGGCGACCCGCGCCAGATGGGTGACGACGACGATACCGGGTTCGAGCGACAGGCTGATCGCGACCATGCTCATCTCCGCCAGCCCGCCGGGCGAATAGGCGAGCGCGAGCAGCGCGATGTCGAGCCCGGCGGCCCGGCCCAGCAGGATCGCGACGACGAAGGTCAGCACCATCAGGATCAGCGTCGATCCGGCGGCCAGCGCCAGCAGGCGGACGAACGCCCGCAGATCCAGCCCGGCGAAGCGGCAGCCGATCGTCGCGCCCAACCCGATCTGCGCCGCCGCCAGCAGCCAGCCGGGCACGCGGAAATCGGTGACGCCGGTCATGTGCAGCGCCGCACTGATCGCCAGCGGCCCCATCAGATGCCATGCCGGCAGACGCAGCGCGCGACCGAGGAACAGGCCCACCGCCAGGCTGATCCCGCCCCACAGGAACAGCGCGGGCGACGGCCATGGGCTGATCGACGTGACCGGTGCCGCGGCGATCGCCGCCGCCGCATGGAAATGACGGATGACGAAGGGCAGGAGGAAGACGACAAGAAAGATCCGCGCGCCATGGATCAGGCCGATGGTGCGTTCGTCGGCACCGCGTTCGCCGCCCATCACCACCATTTCGGCGATGCCGCCGGGCATGCCCGCGAAATAGGCGGTGGCGCGATCGAAGCCGGCGACCCGCCGGAACCACAGGACGCACAGCAACCCGGCCAGCGCGAGGAACGGCGGCAGCAACAGCAGCGGCAGCCACCATTCGCGCGCCAGCGCGATCAGGCCGGGATGGAAGGAACTGCCGAGCACCAGACCGATCACCGCCGCCATCGGCCGGCGGGTCGCGCCGCTGGCGGCGATCGGCAGGCCGGCGATGCTGGCGACGGCGCAGGCGGCCATCGATCCCAGCACCCATGGCAGCGGCGCGCCAATCGCGGCGAAGATCGCGCCGCCGGCTCCGCCCACCGCGATCGCGGCGACGAAGCGTAGGACGATGTTCGCCGCGTCCCGTTTCAAGCGAACAGGCTCAGCACGCCGCGCGACGGATCGACGAGCCCTTCGTAGATCATGCGGCAGGCGACATAGACGATGACGGCAAGGCCGATATAGGCGACCCAGCGATAGCGTTCGATCACGCGCGCCAGCCCATTGGCGGCGAGCCCCATCAGCGCGACCGACAGGATCAGGCCGACGGCAAGGATGCCGGGATGCTCGCGCGCCGCGCCGGCGACCGCCAGTACATTGTCGAGGCTCATGCTGACATCGGCGACCGCCACCGCCCATGCGGCGCTGGCAAAGCTGCGCGGGGCAGCCGCCTTCAGCGTGCCGTCTTCGCCCGGCGTGTCGTCATGGTCGCGCAGTTCGCGCCACATCTTCCACGCGACCCATACGAGCAGCAGCCCGCCGGCAAAGACGAGGCCGGTAAGCTGCAACAACTGCGTCACGACCAGTGCGAAGGCAACGCGCAGGACCAGCGCGGCACCGACACCGATCAGGATCACCTTGCGCCGCATGTCCGCCGGCAAGCCAGCGGCCAGCGCCCCGACGACGATCGCATTGTCGGCGGCCAGCATCACGTCGATCAGCACGACCTGTGTAAAGGCGGCAAGCGCGGACGGACTGCCGATATTGGCGAAGTCCGCGACGATATGGTTCCAGAGTTCGGTCATCGGTTCAGCTGACGAACGGGAAGGCGAGCACGATCATCCCGACCAGCGTCATCACGACACAGACCGCCGTCGCCGGGATCAGCGTGAACCGCTGATGATCGGCAAGGTCGATGCCGGCAAGGCTGACCAGCAGATAGGTCGAGGGGACGAGCGGGCTGAGCAGATGGACCGGCTGTCCCATCAGCGAGGCGCGAGCGATGGCGATCGGCGACACGCCATAATGCGCGCCGGCTTCCGCGAGGATCGGGAGCATCCCGAAATAGAAGGCGTCGTTGGAGATGAAAAAGGTGAAGGGCAGGCTGAGCAGCGCGGTGATCGGCGCCATATACGGCCCCAGCGCCGGCGGGATGAAGCCGACGACTTCCTTGCTCATCGCTTCGACCATGCCGGTGCCCGACAGGATGCCGGTGAAGATGCCGGCGGCGAAGATCAGCGACACGACCGACAGCACGTTGCCGGCATGGGCCGCGATGCGTTCCTTCTGTTCGGCGACCTGCGGATAGTTGACGATCATCGCGATGGCGAACGCCAGCATCATCAGCACCGACAGCGGCAGCAGGCCGACCACCAGCCCGACGATCAGCACCAGCGTCAGCGCACCGTTGAACCAGCGCAGGTGATAGCGGCGCGCTTCGGGGAATTGCGACACCGCCATGCCGGTGAAGGCGGTCGGTCCGTTGGCCTTCACATGGCCGATGCGGCGTCGTTCCTTGCGGCCGAACCAGATGGCGAGACCGATCAGGAAGGCGAGACCGGCGAGCATGCCGGGGATCAGCGGCAGGAACAGCGTGGCGGGATCGATCTTGAGCGCGCTGGCGGCACGCGCGGTCGGGCCGCCCCATGGCGTCAGGTTCATGACCCCACTGGTGCACATGAGCAGGCAGCACAGATACAGCCGGTTCATGTCATAGCGTTTGTAGAGCGGCAGCAGCGCGGCGATGGTGATGATGTAGGTCGTCGACCCATCGCCATCGAGGCTGACGATCGCGCACAGCACGACCGTGCCGATCAGGATCAGCATCGGATCGCCATGCACGACCTTCAGCAATCGGTTGACCAGCGGGTCGAACAGGCCGGTATCGGTCATGATCGAGAAGAACAGGATGGCGAACAACAGCATCACGCCGGTCGGCGCGAGGTTCTTGATCCCGTCGATCATCATGTCGCCCAAGCCGCCGGCAAAACCGGCGAGCAGGGCAAAGGCGGTGGGGACGGTGATCAGCGCGACCAGCGGGGTCATCCGCTTGGTCATGATGAGCGTCATGAAGGTGGCGACCATCAGGAAGCCGAGCAGGGCGAGATCCATATGCGTAATGCTCCCCGAGGGATCAGAAGGTGACGGCGATGCGGGTCATGACGGTCTGGCCGTCGTCCGGCCCGACATAGGCGCCGGCGCGATTGTCGGTGTTCCAGTGGACCAGATTGGCCTGGAAGCGGGTGAAGCTGTTGAGATACCAGTTGGCACCGATCGTCGCGGCCCAGCCCTGTCCACCGGTCAGCAGATCGGCGTAATCGAGATTCTCGTAGCGCGCGGTCAGCTCGATCGCGCCCGGCCCGCCTTCGAAGATCGGACGCAGCACGCGCGGCTGTCCGAAGCTGCCGAGACGCGGATTATAGGGCGGCAGGTCGCCGGTGACGAACCATCCGCCCGACAGGCTCCACGCCTTGCTGACGAAATCGGGGCGACCGGCGTCGAGGCGGGCATGGCGCTGCCCCGCTTCGCCCATCAGCCACACCGGGCCGACATAGCCGCCGAGTTCGAGGCCATAGCCGGTGGTGCCGGTGCCGCCGGTCAGCGCGCCCGACGATACGCGCAGCGCGCCGTTGAACCGGCCGCCGATCACGGTGTTGCGGGTCAGCGTGGTCGCGCCCGCGGCCAGCCCTTCGTCGAACCCCCATGCGCCCAGATGCAGGACGCTGTTGCCGGTCTTGATCGGGTTCCAATGGGCGCGGGCCAGCACGGTGCGGCTGTCGTTGCCCGACTGGTTACCGTCGATCCGGTCGCCGGTGAGCGTCAGCGACGCGTGGCCGGTCTTCCAGAACAGGCGCGGCATGATGCCGATGCCATAGAAGCCGCGCTGCGGGATGATCGCGGTCGACACGACGGTGCGTTCCATGAACGGCGTCGAATCCGAACCCGTCGATCCTTCGAACCCGCGATCGTTGAACAGGTGGCCGGCGCGGACGTCGTAATCGATGCCCGGCGCGATCCGGTTGCGCCACCCGATGAACGCGGTGACGATGTCGACCTCGTTCTCCGAAAAATCGCTTTCGAACTGGTAGAAAAAATGCGTGCCGACCCCGCCTTCGAGGCCGAGGCGCAGCGCGCGCATGCCGGTGGTGGTGATGTTGCGCGCGGTATAGTCCGACCCGAAGGTCGAGCTGACATCGGTCAGGATGCGGCCGCGCGGCTTGAAGGTATAGATGCCGTCGGCCGAATGGAACACGGGCAGGCCCGCGCCCCATTCGGTGGTAACGCCGGCGGCATTGGCCTGCCGCGCCTGCGCGACGTCGCGTTCGGCCGGGCCGGGGGGAACCAACTGCGGCGCGAACGGGCTGGTGACGTTGCCGCCCGACTGCGACGGCACCTGCGCAAGCTGTGCCGGCGGTGGTGCGACGGCGGCGGGCGTGGCGGGCGTGGCCGGGGCGGCAACGGCGCTTGCGCTCTCCAACCGGTCGAGCCGGGCGCGCAGCGTCGCGATCTCGGTGGCCTGTGCGCGCACCAGTTCGGCCAGTTCGGCGGCGCTGGGCGTCTGTGCCAGCGCCGGGGTGGCGGCGACCAGCGCGACGAGCGCGCAACCGCTTCGGAAAAGCGTCATCATTTGCTTCCTTCGGTAAGGATCGCGCGCCAGTCGGCCAGGAAGCGGCGGCGCTTGATCGTATCGAGATTGACGAGAAGTTCGGGCCCGACGCGGATCGGGCGCTGCTGTCCGGCCGACAGGCGCGGCGCGCGCACGTCGCTGCGCACCGGCAACAGCCATTGCCGGGCCAGCAGCGTCTGCCCGGTGCGCGACAGCAGGAAATCGAGGAACAACTTGGCCGCCGCCGGACGCCGCGCATCGCGCGCGATGAAGGCGACGCGCGAGGCGATCAACGTATAGTCGCGGGGAAACACCACGCCGATGCGGCGGTCGCGTTGCGCGGCGGCCAGCGCATAAGGGCCGACGACGTTGTACGCGATGGCGATGCGGCCATCCGCGACCGCCGCGAGCATCGGTTCGGTCTGCGGCGACAGCCATGGCCGCGTCGCCGCCATCGCCTGTACCAGCGAACGGGTGTCGCGGGTGATGGCATAATCCTCGGCCAGATACAGATAGCCGACGTTCGATCGCGCCGGATTATAGGTCGCGACCTTGCCGGTCAGCGGCACGCGGCCGGCGCGCAACAATGCCTCGAACGCCTGATGGGTCCGCGGCACCCGCCCCGGCGGGATCAGCCGGCGGTTGTAGACGAAGGCGACCGGCTCGGAGGTGACGCCATATCCCATGTTCTTCCACACCGCATCGGCGGGCAAAGCGGGCTTTTCGGGGCTGTGATAGGCCTGGGCATAGCCGTCGTTGATCAGCTTGGCCTGCAAATCCATGCCCGACGACCAGATCAGGTCGGCACTTGGGACCCGGCGCTGCGCTTCGGTGACGACGCGGCGATAGATGTCGCGCGACTCGAGTACCTCGTACCGCACGGCGACGCCGGGATAGGTGCGGCGGAACGCGGCGATCAGCGCCGCCATCGCCGCCGCATCGGCATTGCCATAGATGCGCACGCCGCCCTCGGCCCGCGCCGCCTCGATCAGCGCGTCGTACGACTGCGGATAGCCCGCCGGGCGTTGCGCCACCGCCGGCCCGGCCAGACCGATCAGCGTCATCAACAGGATCAGGAGTCGTTTCATGCACATCCTCTCGCTTCCCGTCTCTCGGTTCGGGTAAGCACTGGGGCATGTCGTACGCATCGAACCTGTCAGCCACCTTTCACCGGATTGGTTTCCGATGCGAATATTGATCGTCGAGGACGATGCCGCGCTGGCGCGCAGCATCGTCGCGTTGCTGCGCAGCGCCGGCCACGCGGTCGATCCGGTCGCGCGGGGCGAAGACGCGCTCATCGCCTTGGCCGACGAGCCGTATGCGCTGGTCATTCTCGATGTCGGGCTGCCGGACATCGACGGGTTCGCGGTCTTGCAGGCGCTGCGCCGGCGCGGCGACAAGGTGCCGGTGCTGATGCTGACCGCGCGCGACGCGCTGGACGACCGGGTGCGCGGGCTCGATCTCGGTGCCGACGATTATCTGCGCAAACCGTTCGCGCCCGAGGAACTGGAGGCGCGCATCCGGGCGCTTGGCCGCCGGCGCGGCGGTGATCCGACCCCGGAACTGGTGATCGGATCGCTGGTGCTCAACCGGTCGACGGGACAGGCACAGATCGGCGACCGCGTGCTCGACCTGCGGCGGCGCGAATGGGCGGTGCTCGACGCGCTGGCGGCGCGGGCCGGACAGATCGTCCCGCGCGAAACGCTGCAATCCGAAGTGTTCGGCTATGACGATCCGGTCGGTCCCAACGCGATCGAGGTCAACATCACCCGGCTGCGCGGAAAGCTCGCCCCCGATGGACCGGCGATCCGCACGGTGCGCGGCGTCGGGTATCTGCTCGATGCCGGCTAAGCGTCCTGCCGGCACCGAAAACCATCGCGGTCGTGCGCTGGCGCTGCGCACCCGGCTGCTGGCGGCGATGCTGGCGCCCCTGCTCGGCATCGCGGTGCTGCTGGGTCTCGCCGGGGCGACGCTGATCGCCGATGTCGTGCGGCGGACCAACGACCGGGTGCTGGGCGGCGCGCTGGGCGCGGTCGCCGAAACGGTGCAGGTCGAACGCGGCGAGGTGACGATGGACCTGCCCGCCGCCGCGTTCGGGATGCTGGAAAACAGCGAACGCGACAATGTCTATTACCGGATCGCGGTCGGCGAGCGGCTGCTGACCGGCTATGCCGGCCTGTCGGCACCGCGCATCGCCGATCTCGCGATCGATACGCCGCGCTTCCGCTATGCCAGCTATCGCGATCAGCCGATCCGCATCGCCGAGGTGCGTCGCGACCTGCCACGCATCGACGGGCCGGTGATCGTGCAGGTCGCCGAGACGCTCGACGGACGCCACGCATTGCAACGCCGGCTGCTGGTCGCGCTGCTGCTGGGCGAGGTGTTGCTGGTGGGCGTGGCGATGCTGCTGATCCGCCCGGCGCTGGGCTGGAGCCTGCGTCCGCTCGCCCGGCTGCGCGGCACGGTGGCGGCGCGCGACACGCGGGCGACGCCCGATCTGTCGCCCCTCGATACCGGTCCGCTCCCGGTGGAACTACGCCCGCTAGCCGAGGCCTTCGACCACCTCCTAGCGCGCCTCGACACCGCTACGGCCGGCATCCGCCGCTTTACCGCCGACGCCTCGCATCAGATGCGCACGCCGCTGGCCGTGCTGAAGGTACAGGTCGCGCTGGCGCGACGCGGCGATCCGGCGGCGCTTGGCGAGATCGCCGATGCGGCCGACCGGCTCGAACGCCTCGTCACGCAACTTCTTGCCCTAGCCAGGGCCGAGGAAGCCGGTGCATCGCCCCCCCGCGAACGGATCGACGTGCGCGAGGTGGTGGTGGCCGTCATCAATCGCCGGATCGGTCAGGCGATCGAGGCGGGAGTGGACATCCATCTGGATGCGCCGGAAGCCGACGTGGCGATCGCCGGCCACCGCACGCTGTTGTTCGAAATCCTGTCGAACCTGCTCGACAACGCGATCCGGTACAATGGCGACGGCGGCATGGTCACGATCGGCATCGCCGAAGCAGGCGGCAGCGTGACGCTGAGCGTCGCCGATAACGGACCCGGTCTGCCCGATGACGACCTCGACCGGGTCGGACAACGTTTCGTGCGGCTCGCGACGAGTGCGGGCCGGGAAGGGAGTGGCCTGGGCCTCGCGATCGTCCGCTCGGCCACCCAGCGACTGGGCGGCCGGATCGAGTTTCGCAATACCCGCCCCGGTTTCCGCGTGACGCTCCACTTCGACGATGTCGGGACCGACCGCATCGCTGCGATCGGTCCCGACTGACGCTGGACGCATCGACGTTTAAGCTCAGAAGCTGAAATTGGCCCCTGCGCTGAACGCCCGGCCGACCAGACCGGCATAATGCCAGCTGCTCAGATAGTTCGGATTGCTGGTATAGGCCCCCGATGCGAGCGGTGCGCGGTTGTTGGTCACGTTCTGGACGTTGACGAAAAAGCGGAACTGATCGTTCACAGCCACCGCCGCGTTCAGGTCGGCATAGATGAACGGCCGGATATAGCATTGCGCGGTCAGCGCCTTGCTGCACGACAGGTCGATCACTCCGTTGACGTCGGGGATCTGGTCGGCGGCAACCTGCTTGATCCGGCCGACATAATAGGTGGTCGAGGTCAGCGCGAAGTTGCCGATTTCAACCGAGTTCTGCCAATTGCCACGGGTGCGCGGCGTACCGCCGCCCGACGACAGCTGGTACGGCCCCAGCGTACCGGCATATTTCTGCACCACGCCCGCCGGGGTCACGAGGTCGAGATTGATGACCTGCGTGATGTCCAGCCGGCTGATGAGGCGCACCCGGTCCGACAGCGCGACGTTCAGGTTCGCCTGCATGTCGACGCCCGAACTGACCTGATAGTTCGCGTTGACATAGGGCACGTTGAACACGAGCAGGCGGGGCAGGGCGCCCGGGTTGTTGGGATCGGGCGCGTCGATGACGTTGCACCGATAGCCGTCGCCCACCGCCGCCAGCGCGGCACAGCCGGCGGTCGCGTTCGTCTGCTCGTAATAGGCCTTGATCGCATTGGCGCGCAGCGGGCCGCTGATGATGAGGTCCGACTTCTTGATGTTGTAATAGTCGACGGTCAGGTTGAACCAGCGCACCGGCTTGAAGATGGCGCCGGCCGAGAAGCTGCGCGAGACTTCGGGCAGGATGTCGGGATTGCCGGTCGAACCGCCGCCGATGCTGTAGGTCGCGGTATAGGCCGTGTTACCGGGATGCGCCGCGACGAAGCTGGCCGGCGGCGTGAACGACGAGAAGCCCGAATAGCTGCTGGCCGGGTTGTTTTCGGCAAAGGTCGGTGCGCGGAACCCCTTGGAATAGGTCGCCCGCAGCGAGAACTGGTCGATCGGCATGAACTTCATGCCGACCTTCGGCGAGAAGCGGCTATAGCCCTGCGAATAGCTGTCGTAGCGGCCCGACACGTTCAGGTCGAATTCGCGGAAGAACGGTGCGTCGACTTCGAAGAAGCCCGCAGCCACCGTCTGCGCGCCCCGCGCCGACGACGTGTTCAGCCCGTAATAGCTGAGGTCGCGGTTCTGGTTGCGGTTCATCAGCGTCTCGCGACGGACCTGGAAACCGACACCGGCGTTCAGGTCGCCGCCGGGCAGCACCATCACCGACTTGAGCAGCGAACCGCCGATCGTCGCGACCGTCGAATAGGACGGCGTGGTGCGATCGGGCGAAACCTGTTCGCGCACCGCCGCCGTGTTCTGCTCCGGATTGACGAAATTGTAGCTGCCGGTGTTGACCGCGTTCAGCAGGCCCTGAATGTTCAGGAACCCGCGTTGCGTGACGCTGAAATTGTCGCGGGCATAGACGCCGTTCAGACGGAACTTGAAACCGCCGCCCAGATCGCCCGAGATACCGGCCGTCGTGCGGAACACGTCGACATAGCGGTGGCTGTTCGCCGGGATGTCGCCGAACGAATAATAGATGCGCGCCGCCCCCTGACCGGGATTGTTAGCAAAGGCGGCGGCATAGGGGTTGTTGGGGTTCAGGCGTCGGTCGGCCGCGGTCGCGCAATTGACGCCGGCCGAGCAGACATAGACCGGCAGGACGATGCCCGGGCTGCTGGACGCGAGCGCCGCCGACCCGCCGAACGGCTGCGTCTGGCGGATGCCGGTCGGCGCGCCCTTGATGTCGACTTCGGAATGCGAATAGCTGCCGCTGGCGAACGCTTCGAAACTGTCGCTCAGGCGGATGCTCAGGCGACCGGTGGTCGAATAGCGTTGCTGCTGCGGCTGGATGATCGAATATTCGTCGGGCAGGTTGTGGGCGCAGCCCGTTCCCTGCGCCGCCGCCGTGTTCACCGTATAGGTGCCGAACGGGCAGGAACCGGGATTGAGCAGCTGATACTGGTTGGACAGCGGGGCACCGACCTTGCCCGACAACGGGTTGTTCAGATCGCTCTGGCTGACCCGGACCACGACCGCCTGCGGGTTCTGCGCGACCAGCGATTCGTCGTTGAGGTTGCGGTCGGACAGGCCGCTTCGCCGCAGGTCGAGCGTGTTGAAGGGATAGCCGCGCGAGTTGTTGGTGATGTACGCGTCGTAGGTGTATTCACCGTTCAGGTAGAAGTTGAAGCCCTGTTCGCGATAATCGCCATAGCCGGCGGTCATCGTGGCGCGGTAGCGCGAGCCGTCCCCCTTTTCGGTCGTGCCGCCCTGCATCGAGCCTTCGACGCCCTGGAACTGCTTCTTGCTGATGAGGTTCACGACGCCGCCGATCGCGTCCGCGCCATAGGTCGACGACGCGCCGTCCTTCAGCACCTCGACCCGGTCGACGACGCTGAACGGGATCGAGTTCAGGTCGACATAGGCATTGTGCCCGTCATCGTTCAGCGGAAAGTTCGCCGAACGAAGCCCGTCGATCAGCACGACGGTCGATGAAACGCCGAGGCCGCGCAGCGACACGGCGGCACCGCCGGCCGAAAAGCCGTTGCGGAACCCGGTCGAGATCGAACCGGCGCTGTCAGCGGAAACCGAACGGATCGCGTCCTGTACCGTCGTGATGTTGGCGCGTTCGAGCGTCTCCGACGTCAGCACGGTCACCGGCGAGATCGAGCTCGCGTTCGAATCGCGGAACAGCGTACCGGTGACGACGATGGTCGCGGGCGGCCCGGCATCGACGGGCGCTTCTGCCGCGCCATCGACCTGCGGCACCGCTGCGGGATCGGCGGTGGTAGCGACCGGTGCCGGCACCGCTTGCTGCGCATGCACCGGAAAAGCCGTCGCGGTCAGTAAGGCAGCGGTCGAGATCCCGCAACGCAAGGTGGCGGATACCGAGTTGAACAGATGCACCGAGAATTTCCCTCAAATAACGCGACGGATGTACCGCCTGTCCCCATGCGTCGTTCGTCACGACACGGTGGACCCGTTATTGCCGGGGTCGTTACCAACGCTTTAAGGACCCAAGGGATTGTGAAAACAATTTTTTGTATGTCGCCCTGCCGCCGGACGCGTCTGCCGTTTCGGACGGCTTGTGCGGGAGGTGGCGCGCAGGAACCGCCGCGATAGGACGCGTTCGAAAACGTCGCGGCATCGATCGTGCATCGGCACGGCGGATCACGTCCGGCGTGACGTCAAGGAAACGGGAACGAAACCATCCCGCCGCTCACACCGTGCAGGTACGCACCGCCTGAGCCAGCGCGGTCAACGGATCGCCGACGGGCACGAATTCATGCGCGAAATAACCGTCGAATTGCAGATCGGCGATGCTGCGGGCGACCGCCTGCCAGTTCACTTCCTGCGTCGCGTCCAGATTGTGACGCCCCGGCACGCCGCCGGTATGGAAATGGCCCAGCCAGCGGATGTTGTCGCGGATGGTACGGATCAGGTCGCCTTCCATGATCTGCATATGATAGATGTCGTAGAGCAGCTTTACGCGCGGCGAATTGACCTCGCTGGCGACGCGCACCCCCCATGCGGTGTGATCGGCCATATAGTCGGCATGGTCGACCTTGCTGTTGAGCAGTTCGATGCAGATCGTCACGCCGTGATCCTCGGCGATCCGCTTGACGCGGTTCAGGCCGATGACGGCGTTCGCCGCACCTTCCTCGTCCGACAGGCCACGACGATTGCCCGAAAAGGCGATGACGTTGGGCACGCCCGCCTTCGCCGCCTGCGGGATGCCGACGCGGAACGCCTGCTCGATCGCCGCATGGTTCTCGCGGCGGTTGAGGCCGTTCGCGATCGTCATCACGTCGGCGGCATAACCCATCGTGCAGCGCAGCCCGTAGCGGCGCGGCACGTCATATTCGGCGGGCTGCAATAGGTCGATGCCCTGCAAGCCCATGCCCGCCGCCGCCGCGCACAGCCGGTCGAGCGGAATATCCTGGTAACACCAGCGGCTTACCGACTGTTTGAGCCGGCCGGCATTGGCCGACGGCGCGGGCATGGCCGCGGTAGCGCCGAGCGCGAGGGAAGAGCCGAGGACGGTGCGCCGATCAATCATCCGCGAATGCTATGACAAAATCCGCAGGCGGCAAAGAACAAAGCGGCAGATGCGCCGCCTCGCAATTCGGTCCGTTGAACCGCCGACCGCGGCTGGAGCCAAATTCGATAATGCTTATTATGTAAAATCAGGCGGTGTTTCCGGTATCGAGGACCAACGTACCCCCTTCAACGTGCCAACTTCGTAACCTTGACAGGGAGTTCTTGCGCAAGCTCGACGGCGGCTCCGATTTGGCGCAGACCAGCGACCGGCACCGGCATCCGGTCGATGACGGGCGAACCGGCCGGTTCGGTGCGGAGGTGGCGATCCTGATCAAGACCGGGTTACTCTATTTCGATCAGGCGATCCGCCACGGTTCGATCCGCAAGGCGGCGGAAACGCTGAACATCGCGTCGTCGGCGGTCAATCGCCAGCTGTTGCAGCTGGAGGAAGAGCTCGACGTGCAGCTGTTCGTCCGGATGCCGCGCGGGATCCGCCCGACCGCCGCGGGCGAGGCATTGCTCGGCTATATCCGGCGGTGGAAGCGCGAGAGCGTCGCGCTGCGCCACGAGATGCTGCGGCTGCGCGGCGGGGAGCGCGGGCTGATCCGCATCGCCGCCGCCGAAAGCCTGGCCGACGACCTCGTGCCGCGGACCATCGCCCGGTATCAGTCGCGCTTTCCGCTGATCGAATTTTCGCTGCTGGCCGGCGATAATCACCGGGTAAAGGCCGAATTGCTGTCGAAGGACGCCGACGTGATCTGCGCGTTCGATCTGACGGGAACGTCGCGCACCGCGACCGTCGCGCATGTCCAGACGCCGATCGGCGTCATCGTGCCGCCCGGCCACCCGCTGGCCGCGCTCGAGCGGATCACCCTGCCCGACTGTATCCCCCATGCGATCGTGGCGCCGAACGACGACTGGCTGAAGCAGAGCGTGCTGCACGACCTGTTCGACGCGGGCGACATGCCGCTGAAACGGGTCGCGACGGTCGAACGGATCGACACGCTCAAGAACCTCGTCCGCGCGGGGATCGGCATCGCGTTCCTGTCGCGGATCGGGCTGGAGCGCGAGCTGGCGGCGGGCGAGCTTTGCTGGGTGCCGCTGGCGGAGGGCGTGGTCCGCCCGGCCAGCATGTCGATCCTACTGCAACGCGGGCGGGTGATGCCGATCTATCTCAGCAGCTTCGTCGACCTGCTCAAGGAAGAGTTCGCGCTGCTGGCGACACCGGCACCGGCCTGACCGCATCGGCGGCATCGGCCGCGTCAGCCAGTCGCCGCGCCAGAAACGCACAGGCGATCAGCTGCAACTGGTGGAACACCATCACCGGCAGCAGCACGACGCCGACCTGCGCCGGCGGAAACAGCACCCCCGCCATCGGCACCCCGGTCGCGAGGCTCTTCTTCGAACCGCAAAAGCGCATCACCGCCGCGTCGGCGGGGTCCAGCTTCATCGCCCGCGCAATCAGCCCGGTCAGCACCAGCACCACCGCCAGCAGCGCCGCGCACCATCCGACCAGTTCGGCCAGCTCCACCGCCCCGACCTGCGACCACAGCCCTTCGGTCACCGCCGCGCCGAACGCGGTATAAACGACCAGCAGGATCGACCCGCGATCGAGCGTGGTCACCAACCGTTTGCGCGCGGCGATCCAGTCGCCGATCCACGGGCGCAGCAAATGCCCGGCCGCGAAGGGCACCAGCAACTGCAACACGATCGCCTGCACGCTGCCGAACGACAGGTTGACGCCTCCCGTACCCGGCAACAGCAACGCGGCCAGCGCGGGCGTGACCGCGATACCGAGCAGATTAGACAGCGACGCGCTGCATACCGCAGCCGCCACGTTGCCACGCGCAATCGCGGTAAAGGCGATCGACGATTGCACCGTCGAGGGCAGCAGCGTCAGAAACAGCAATCCGGTGGCCAGGTCCGGTGCCGGCAACCCGCTGCCGGTAATCGCAAGGCCGAGCAGCGGAAACACGACGAAGCTGGTCGCGAGGATCGCGGCATGCAATCGCCAGTGCCGCGCCCCGGCCAGCAGCGCGCTGCGCGAAAGTTTCGCGCCATGGACGAAGAACAGCGCGACGATCGCGGTATCGGCGGCGATGTCGAAAATCGGCACGCCCATCCCGCGCGGCGGCAACAGCGTCGCGATCACGACGGTCGCGAGCAGCATCAGCACATAGGGTTCGATGGTGGCGAACAATCGGCGGATCATCGGGGCACTCCGGTACGCAATACGGGATCAACTGCCCCGGTAGGTGGAATAGCTGTACGGGGAAACGAGCAACGGCACATGATAATGGCCGCCGTCCTGCGCAATGCCGAAATCGATCGTCACCCGGTCGATGAACGGCGGATCGGCCAGCACCACCCCGGCGGCACGAAAATACTCGGCCACCGCGAAGCACAGCGCATGGCGACCCGCCGACAGCCGCAGCGCGGCGAGGTCGGGACAGCGACCATCGGCGTTGGTCACGCCGTCGAACAACGCCGTGCCGCGCCCGTCGAGCAGCGTGACGGCGACCCCGGCCGCCGGTCTGCCATGCGCGGTATCGAGGATATGGGTCGACAGCGTCGCGGTCATGCCGCCGCCTCCCCGCGCGGCCACGAACCGACGAATTCGACCTCGTCATACGCCAGATACGCGGCGATCATCGCCTCGCGGTCGTCGAGGAACAGCTGGTCCGCCACGCCCGCCACCAATCGCGGCAGCGCGTGGCGCAATCCCGACAGCGCCGATGCCGACAGGCCAAGGCTGATGAGACCCGAATAGTTGAACGCGAACAGGCCGTGCAGCTTGTCGGCATGATCGGCGTCACGTGGCAGGAACTGGAATTGCGGCCCCAGATAAGGATGGGCATCGATCAGCGGATTGGTCGCCGCCGCGTCCGCCGGGCGAAATCGATCGGCCCAGCGCGCGATACCGTCGGCGACCAGCGCCAGCTCGGGCCGGAGCGCCGGATCGGTGACCAGCCCCGTCGACAGCACGAGGAAGTCGAACGTCTCGGTCCCATTGGGCGTGGTGACCACGACCCCTTCGCCGCTGTCCGCCACGTCGAGCCACGGCGTCCCGAGATGGAGGTGAAAGCCGGGCAGCGCCGATGCCCGTTCGAACGTGTCGTTGGTCGGCGGTTGGCTGCGGTCGAAGAACGCGACCATCATCCGGTATTTGGCGGCATCGTCCAGCGCCGGGAAGCGCCCGATGATCCCGCTGCGCTCCATATGCCGGATCGGGTTGACCTGCGGCAACGCCGGGCGACGGACGAAGACATGCGCTTCGCCCACACCGGCGGACAGTGCGGCATGGGCATTGTCGAACGCCGATGCCCCCGCCCCCAGCAACGCGATCCGCTTGCCCGCCAGCGCCGCATAGTCGATCGTGGCCGAGGTATGGGCATAGCGCGTCGTCGGCAGCCGATCGCGAATGAACGGCGGTACGTGCCAATGGCCACCCCCCTGAATCCCGGTCGCCAGCACGACCTTGCGCGCGAGCAGCGGCGCACCTTCGGCCAGATGGACCCGGAACCGCCTGCCCAGCGGCTCGATCAGCGTGACGCGCGCATCGTTGCGCACCGGCAGTTTCAGCACGGCGCGATACCAGCGCAGATACGCCATCCAGTCACGGCGCGGAATCTTGTCGAGCGCGTCCCAGCCCGCGCGCCCATGCTGCGCCTCCCAGAACGCGCGAAAGGTCAGCGACGGCAGCCCCATGTCGATCGCGGTCAGATGCTTGGGCGTGCGCAGCGTCATCATCCGCGCATAGGTGTCCCACGGCCCTTCATAGCCCGCCGGATTTTCGTCGAGCACGAGGATGTTCGACACCCGTTCGCGCAGCAGCCCGAACGCCGCGCCCAGCCCGCTCTGCCCGCCGCCGACGATGACGACGTCGTGGACATGGCCCTCCGCGCTTTCCTGCGGGACGGTCCATGCCGGACCGCCATGCGCGAGGCGTTCGAGGTCGCGCGCGACCTGTTCGGCGAGGGCGGCAAGGCCGATGGGTCGGGTCATGCCACGGTCTCCAGTCGCAGGCGGACGATATGGCCGATCTCTTCCAATGCGGTCGCCATCTCGGTCGCATCGTCGTTGCCCAGCCGCTCGGCCATCGCCCGCAGGATGCCGGCCCGGTCGGTCCGCCGGACGCAAATGACGAACGGAAAACCGAACCGCGCGCGATAGGCGGCGTTGAGCGCATGAAATCGCTCGAACTCGTCAGGCGTCATCCGGTCCAGCCCGGCGGACGCCTGTTCGCTCTGTGATTCGACGGTCAGCGTACCGGCGATGGCGGCGCGGCCGGCCAGTTCGGGATGGGCGCGGATCACGGACAGCCGCTCGTCAAGCGTGGCATCGGCCAGCGTCGCGATGATCCCCTCCGCCAGATCGGCAAAGGGTCGCCGTGCCGCCGCGCGTTCGACCACCCATGGCGAATGCTCGACGATCGCGGCGTAGCGTTGGACGAATGCTTCGGAGGACAATGCGTTGAAATCAGGCTCGGTCATGATCCCGCCCCCTCGATCGAGACATGCGCGGCGACGACCTTCCAGCCATCGGCGAAGCGGACCCAGCTCTGGCTCTGCCGCCCGCGCCGCGCGTCGCCCTCGCGAAAGAATTCGGCATTGGCAGTGGCATGGTCGCGGCCGAAACTGTGGATCGCGACAACGCCCAACCGGCGCTGCGGCGATCCGCCCCGTCCCGTACGGAACGCGCGAATGGCGTCCGCGCCGTACAGCACCTCGCCCACGCCATAGCGGATGGTGGTCGGATGATCGTGGAACAGCCCGTCCATCGCCGGCACGTCGTCGGCCATCAACGCGGCTTCATAGGCCATGAACGCGGCCGTCACTTCGGCCACTACCTGCGGATCGTCGATCGTCATGTCGGGTGCACCTGCTGCCAGTGTCGCGCGATATCGATGCGGCGCGCGATCCACGCATCGCCGCTGGCGATCACATGGTCGACGAAGCGGGCCAGTGCCGCCGCGCGGCCGGGCCGGCCGGCGATGCGCCCGTGCAATCCCACCGACATCATCCGCCCGCCTTCGCTTCGCAATTGCTCGAACGTGTCGCGCAGATAGCGGAAGAACGGTTCGCCATCGGCAAAGCCGTTATACGCCACGAACTTCATGTCGTTGGCGTCGAGCGTATAGGGCACGATCAACTGCGCGCGCCCGTCATTGGCGGCGGCATGGCGATGGTCCCAATAGGGCAGATCGTCGGCATAGCTGTCGGCGTCATAGACGAACCCGCCCTCGGCCGCGACCAAAGCGGCGGTCGCGGGCGAGGTCCGCCCCTGATACCAACCCAGCGGCCGCGTGCCGGTCAGCCGGGTGTGCAGCGCGATCGCCTCGGCGATATGCGCGCGCTCCACCTCCGGCGGAACGCGCTGGTAGTCGATCCAGCGCAGGCCGTGGCTGGCGATCTCCCATTCCGCCGACAGCATCGCATCGACGCTCGCCGGATTGGCGGCCATGGCGGTGGCGACCGCGAACGCCGTGACGGGCACCTGCCGTTCGGCGAACAACCGGTGCAGCCGCCAGAATCCGGCGCGCGAACCATATTCGTACAGGCTTTCCATCGCCATCGCGCGCGCCGGGTGGCTCGCCGCGCCGACCATTTCCGACAGGAACGCTTCCGAACCCGCATCGCCGTTCAGGACGCTGTTCTCCGCCCCTTCCTCGACATTGACGACGAACTGGACCGCGACGCGCGCGCCACCCGGCCAGCGGGGGTCGGGCGGCGATGCGCCATATCCGATCAGATCGCGTTCGGCGATCATCCGTCATAGCTTTCGAGCGCGGCATCGACCCCGGCCCCGGCGGGCAGCGCCAGCCCTTCGGCGCGCAACACCGCCTCCAGTGCCGCCAGCGTCAGCAGCACCTTGTGCTTCATGGCGTTATATCCCATCGCGCCGATCCGCCAGACCTTGCCCTGAAGCGGTCCGAACGCGGTTCCGATCTCGATCTCGAAATCCTCGCGCATCCGGGCGCGGACCCGCTCGCCGTCGACACCGTGCGGGATGACGATGCCGGTGACGTTGGTCATGCGGAAACGGTCGTCGCCGAACACCTCCAGCCCCAGCGCCCGCGCGCCCGCCACGACCGCCCGCCCCGCCGCCGCATGGCGCGCGAACCGCGCCGGCAACCCCTCGCCCAGCGCGATCCGGGCGCATTCGCGCGCGCCGTACAGCATCGTCGTCGCTTCGGTATGGTGGTTCAGCCGCTTGTCCGACCAATAGTCCATAATCATGGCGACGTCGAAATAGTTGCTGCCGATCCGCACCCCGCCGGCATCGGTCAGGTCGTCGCGGCGAATACCCTTTTCGACATGCCGCCGCCCGAGAATGCGTTCCGCCGCGCGTGGCGAGACGGTGATCGGGGCCGACCCCGATGGACCGCCCAGGCATTTCTGCAACCCGCCGGTCACGATGTCCGCGCCCCATTGATCGGTGGCGATTTCCATGCCGCCCAGCGTCGCGGTGGCATCGACATACAGATACGCGCCCGCCCCGCGGCACAGCGCCCCGACCCCGTCCAGTGGCTGCGCCATGGTGGTCGAGGTATCGCCATGGACGCAGGCGACGACCATCGGCGCGCTACGCTCGATCGCATCGGCGATGGCGTCGATCGGCACCGTCTGCCCCCATGGTACCGACAGCCGCTCGACCGTCGCGCCGATCCGTTCGCCGATCTCCTGCAACAGCAATCCGAACCGGCCGAAATCGATCACCAGCAGCCGGTCGCCGGGAGCGAGCAACGACACCAAAGACGCCTCGATCGCCGCGCGCGCGGTGCCGTCGATCAGGAAGGTCCAATGGTTCTCCGTCCCGAACACCGGACGGTACAGCGCCATGACCTGATTCATGTATCCGGTCATTTCCGGGTCGAACTGGCCGAGCAGTTCGGCGCTCATCGCGCGCAGCACGCGCGGATGGGCGTTGACCGGGCCCGGCCCCATCAACAGCCGCTGCGGCGGATCGATCTCGCCGAACAGGTCAGGCGTCACGATACTCTTCTCCCAATCGGTCGATGAAGCCGCGCATCGCGGCAAAGGCGGCGTCGGCATCGGCCGGATCGACATGCTCGGCCGGATGATGGCTGATCCCGCCGGCGCAGCGGACGAACAGCATCGCCACCGGCCCCAGCGCGACCATCGCCATCGCGTCATGCCCCGCCCCCGACATCAACCGCCGCGACGGCTGCCAGGTGGCGACGATGGCGGCGTCGAGCAGGTCCATCAGTTTCGTGTCGCACGGGCATGGCGGCAGGTCGTGGATCGTCGCCACGATGATCGACACGCCCCGTTCCCCGGCGATCGCGTCCATCGCCGTGCCGATCGCGGCCGCCGCCCGGTCGCGCCGGTCGGTCGCGCCCGCGCGGATATCGACGGTGAAGCGCACCTCGCCAGCGATGACGTTCGCCGCCCCCGGCGCAATCTCGATCCGTCCGACCGTCGCGACCAGATCGGACGCGTCGGCGACCGCGATATCCTCGATCGCCGACACCATGCGCGCGGCGGCGGCCAGCGCGTCGCGGCGGAGCGACATCGTCACTGTACCGGCATGTCCCGCCACCCCCCCGACCGTGACTTCGAGGCGCAGTTGCGCGGCGATGCCGGTAACGGTGCCCAGCGCCAGCCCTTCGGCCTCCAGCACCGGCCCCTGTTCGATATGCGTTTCGAGATAGGCGAGCATGGTGCCCGGTGCCCGGCGTGCGGAGGCCAGCGCCGCCGCCTCGCTCCCGAACTCGCGCAGCGCCGCGTCGACGCCGATCCCCGCCGCATCGGCCATGTCGGCCGCGTGCGGGGCCAGCGTTCCCGCCACCGCCCGGCTGCCGAGCATCGCGGCGGGGAAGCGCGATCCTTCCTCGTCGCCGAAGCCGATCACCTCGATCGCGAACGGCAGGCGGCGTCCTTCGGCATGGAGCGCCGCGACGCATTCGATGCCGAGCATCACCCCCAGCGGACCGTCATAGGCCCCGCCATCGCACACGCTGTCGAGGTGGCTGCCGATCACCAGCGCCGGCGCGTCCGGGTGCGTGCCCTCATACCGGCCGATCAGGTTGATCGCGGCGTCGTGGCGCACGGTCATGCCCGCCGCTTCCATCCATGCCCCGACCCGATCGATCGTCGCGCGATAGGCCGGGGTCAGCCAGCCGCGGAACAACCGGTCCGCACTGTCGCTATAGGGCGCGCGCGACAGGTCG
This sequence comes from Sphingomonas sp. Leaf22, assembly GCF_001421715.1. Taxonomy (GTDB): domain Bacteria; phylum Pseudomonadota; class Alphaproteobacteria; order Sphingomonadales; family Sphingomonadaceae; genus Sphingomonas. Next base: position 117,040 of record NZ_LMKP01000045.1, on the reverse strand, counting down.
AGACAGCGTGCCGCCGCCCGGGCGCCGGATGCGATCACCATGTCGCCACCATCCCGTCGCTGCGCGGATCGGTCGCCCCCTCGATCATGCCGCCGGGGTGGCGCACGATCGCCCCGGCATGGCCCATCATCGACGACCACGCCGGCACGCGCTCGACCGCATGGCCCGCCGCCGCCAGTCGTTCGTACAGCGCCGGATCGAACCCCGCCTCGATCTTCAGCGTCGTGCTCTGATCGCCCCATGTCCGGCCCAAAAGCCAGCGCGGCGCATCCACCGCCGCCTGCAACGGCTGACCGAACAGCGCGTGGCGGGTGAAGACCGCCGCCTGCGTCTGCGGCTGCCCCTCGCCGCCCATCGTGCCATAGGCCATGACGCGACCATCGTCGAACCGCGCCAGCGCCGGATTGAGCGTATGGAACGGCCGCGCGCCGGGCCGCAGTCGATTGGGACCATCTCCGTAGAGCGCGAACAAGCATCCCCGATTCTGCCAGACGATGCCGGTCTGCGGCAGCACGATGCCCGACCCGAATTCGAAATAGGTGCTCTGGATACAGCTGACGACCTGACCCCGCGCATCCGCCGCGCCGAACCATGTGGTGTCGCCCAGCGCCGGCGGATGCGGCCATGGTGCCGCCCGCCCGATGTCGATCGCACCGGCCATCCGGTCGATCGCGGCGGCATCGCCCAGCAGCGCCTGCGCATCCTGCGCCATCGTCGCCGGATCGCCGACATGCGCATCGCGCCAGCGAAACGCCTGTTTCGTCGCCTCCACCAACCGGTGGACATGGTCGAACCCGTCGCACTCGACGTCCCGCATCCGGCCGAACAGCGCGAGGATCAGCAGCGACGCGACGCCCTGCGTCGGCGGCGGCAGGTTCAGCAGCCGCGCACCGGTGATCGCCACCGACAGCGGCTCCACCGGCCGCGCATCGAACGCCGCAAGGTCCGCGGCCACCAGCGGACTGCCGAGCCGCACGAGATCTTCGGCGATCGCCTGTGCCAGTTCGCCACGATAGAAACCGTCCAGCCCGTCGCGCGCCAGTCGTTCCAGCGTCGTCGCCAGCGCCGGTTGCCGCAACAGGTCGCCTTCGATCAGCGGCCGGCCTTCGGCTTCGAAGATGCGGGCATAGTCGCCGCGGAGGTCGCGCAGCGCATCCGACACGGTGGCGGCGATCTGCGCGCCACCGGCGGTGACGACCACCCCGGCCCGCGCATGGTGGATCGCATCGCGCAGCAGCCGATCCAGCGGCAGCGTGGCATGGCTCTCAGCCAGTGCCGCCTGCCATCCCGCGACCGTCCCCGCCACGGTATTCGCCGCCAGCGGCCCGCGCCACGGGATCGTCGCATGGCCCTGGTACAGGGAGCGGTCCGCCGCCATCGCCGCCGCGCCGCTGCCGTCGATCGCCCAGTTGCGGCCGTCCGGTTCGGCGACCAGCCAGAACCCGTCGCCGCCGATGCCGGTCATGTGCGGATAGACGACGGCAAGGCACGCGGCGGTCGCCACCGCCGCCTCGACCGCGCTGCCGTCATCGGCCAGCACATCGCGCCCGGCCTGCGCCGCCAGATGATGCGGCGCGCTGACCATGCCGCGCAGCGACCGGGGCGTCGCGCGCGTCATGCGGCCTGCGCCCATCGCGGTGCCGGCGTACAGGCGACCAGCCCGGCCGCGACCAACGCCGCCGCCGTGTCGAACAACAACGCTTCGCGTCCCCGCGCGGCGATCAGTTGCACGCCGATCGGCATCGCGCCGTCGCGCTGGCGCAGCGGCACCGACAGGATCGGCACGCCGGCAATGCTCAGCGGTTGGGTATGCAGGCCCAGATCGACCCGCGCGGACAGCGTTTCGCCGTCGATCACGACCGTCGTCGCATCGGTCCGCGGTGCGGCCATCGGCGTTGCGGGGGCCAGCAACAAGTCGTGCCCGGCCAGCGCGTCGGCGACTTCGCCGGCAAAGCGATCGGCGACCGCTTCGGCCTCGCGGACGGCGGCGACCGGCTGGAGCGCCCCGGCGATCAGCCGGTCGCGCGTGACCGGATCGAACGCCATCGCATCGCGGCGCAGCGCCGGCAGATGGCGATGTCCCCCCTCGGCCCCCGTCAGCACGAAACCGGCCGACCGCGCAGCGGCGGCGGACGGCAGCACGACCGCCGGCCCAGCGCGCAAATGGCGGGCGATGCGATCGATCCCGGCAAAGATCGCGGCATCGGCGCGCGTCGCGAACCATCCGCCGAGCACCGCGACGCGTATGCGCTCGATCGGGTCCGATGCCGGTACCGTGCCGGCCATCACCGCATGGGCAATGGCAAGATCCTGAACCGACCGCACGAAATAGCCGACGGTGTCGAGCCGCTCGACAAAGGGATAGACCCCGTCGACCGGCACCGCGCCAAAGGTCGGACGCAGGCCGTAAATGCCGCACAGGCTCGCCGGTACGCGGATCGATCCGTTGGTGTCCGATCCCAGCGCCAGCGGCACCAGCCCGGCCCCGACCAGCGCCGCCGATCCGCCCGACGATCCGCCCGCCAGCCGGTCGAGGTCGTGCGGGTTGCGGGTGATGCCGAAATGCGCGTTCTCGGTCGAAAATCCATAGGCGAATTCGTCCATGTTGGTCGTCGCGACCAGCACGGCCCCCGCCGCGCACAGCCGCGCGACGACCGGTGCATCGCACGTCGCGGCAGGAGCAGTCGCCAGCTGCCGTGCGCCGGCCGTGGTCGGCTCGCCGGCAACGTCGAACAGGTCCTTTACCGCAAAGGGGACGCCGGCCAGCGGTCCGGGATCGCGCCCGGCGGCAACGGCGGCATCGACCCGCGCCGCGTCCGCCAGCGCCCGCTGCCGCAGCAGTCGGGTGGCGGCGTTCAGCCGGTCGTGGCGCACGATGCGGTCGAGCGTTTCGATCGCGACCGCGTGCGCGGAGCGCCGCGCCGCACGGACATCGGCAGCGATCACCGTCGCCGAGCCGGCGTCACTCATCGCGCAGCCTCGCGCACGGCCGCATGATGCCGCGCCAGCAACCGCTGGTTGGCGACCACCCCGTCCAGCGCCGCCGGAGGGATCGTCAGCCCGAGGCGATCGGCCAGCAGCAGGGCAAGTCGCCGTTCGTCGTCGGTTGCCGGGGTCATGCCACATTCTCCTATCGCGTGCCGCACCGGACCGCAGCGGGCCCTTGGTAGCGGTGACGAATCGCGTATCGGAAGCACAATATTGCGCTTCGAGTGCGCGCATTTTTCGCGCACCGGCGCGGTCAGTCGAACGACTGACGCTCGAACCGGTCGAAGTCGCGCTCCAACCGCGCTTCAAGCCGCGCCTTCGCATGGGTAGCGGTAAAGGTGCGGCAGGCGTCCGAATCGAGGACCCGACACGCCGGCACGCGGGAACCGCCCACCCGATCCTGCCAGAGGCTGTCGCCCGACAGGAACGCATAATGAAGTGAATCGCGGGCAATCTGCTTCAGATCGCGGTAGCGTAGGTTCTGCTCGGTCACCGCGCGCAGATATTCGTTGGTCATGTCGCTGCGCGAAACGCCTTCGTCGTCGGTCGACAGCACGACCGGCACCCCCGCCTGCCGATAGAGCGACAGCGGATGGTCGCGTCCCTTCACCCCCAGGATCACAGCGTTACTGGTCAGATTGATTTCCACCGCCACCCGGTCACGCGCCATCCGCGCTAACAGCGCGCGGGCATTGGTTTCGTAGGAAATGTCGATCCCGTGCCCGATCCGCCGCGCGCCGGCGACCGTCACCGCATCATGGATATGGAATGCCAGATCGCGCGGCGGCACCAGCCCCAGTGTCAGTTCACCGGCATGCAGCGACAGCGGCACGGCGGGATAGCGTTCCTTCAGGAACCGCAGCATCCGCATGTGCAGCGCATAGTCGCGCAGCGCGACCGGGTCATGTTCGGGCGCGACGATGTTGACCGCGACGAAGCGCGGATCGGCCTCAACCAGCGCGAAGCCCAGCGCCAGTTCGGCAAAGACCTGTGCCGGCGGCCGGGTCCGGATCGCGGCATATTGATAACGGATTTCGGTCGCGCAGGCGGGCTTGGGCGCGGGCGTGGCGCAGCCGTCGATCGCCGCCATTTCCGCATCATAGCCGTCATATTCCTTGCGAGTCGTCCGCACCGCGTCGGGCAATTCGGGCGCGATCCGCGCGTACAGCGCCGCCAGGTCACGCACGTCGCCATCGCCGACCTTCGCCAGCAACGGCTGCGTCGCCGCCGAACCGGTGCTCAATTCGGCATAGGACAGATTGTCGGCGGCGGCCTGCTGGCGGCTGACCGCCATCACCTTGCCGCCATGGCGCGCGGCGATCGGCCAGAACGCGCCGAAGGTGGAGAAGAAGCGATCATAGCCCGACACGCGCGGATCGCCGGTGCCGCCCTCGAAACCGCGCGTCGAGAAGGCGTCGACGAACGCGGCATAGCGCGGATAGTCCCGCGCCAGATCCGCCGCCGCGACCCGGCCGGGCGCGTCGCACGGCGGCGGTGCCATCCCCGCCGGATCGATCGACAGGCACAGCCCCTCCGCCGCCGCCCAGCCGAGCATATCCTCGGCATAGATCGCGCCGCCGGCGTGATTGTGCAGATCGCCCCCTTTGGGCATGGTCTGCAGGAACATGCGCAGCCGTGGCGGACTGTCGGCGATCCGGTCGAGATACGCGGCGGTCCGCGCTTCGGGCGTCGCCGCATCGCGCGGCGCGGCGGCACCGCACAGCATCGCCGCCGCGAGCATCCATCCCGCCTGTACCGCGCCGAAGCACGCGCGGATGCGGCCGTCATTCCAACGGGCGTTCATCGTCATTCCCCCTTTGATGATGCCCGCCGGTCGTGGCGCAGGCCCCCTTGCCGCCTGTCTATGGGACGGATCGTGGCGCGCCCATCGCAATATCCGGGACGTCGCGTTGCCGTAAAACGCTCGCCCGGACGAACGCACGAGCTGGATGGTGCGCTCATTTTTGCAACGCGGAATGCCGATCATTGATGTAGATCGGGCGGCTACCCGCTGGCATGACAGGCGCAGGGCGGTCGGGGAATGATATGACACAGACGGTAGCGACGGAAACACCGGCAGCGACCATGTTGGAGCGCCGGTTCGACCTGACCGGACGCGGGACCTCGGTCCGGACCGAAGTGCTGGCGGGCACCACCACCTTCCTGACCATGGCCTATATCGTGCTGGTCAATCCGGCGATCCTCGGACAGGCCGGGATGCCGGTGGCGGCGGTCGCCGCTGCCACCTGCTTCGCCGCCGCCTTCGCCTCGATCCTGATGGGGACGGTCGCCAACGTGCCGCTGGCCCTCGCGCCGGGCATGGGGCTGAACGCCTATTTCAGCTTCACCGTCGTGCAGCAGATGGGCATAGCGTGGCCGGTCGCGCTCGGCTGCGTGTTCATTTCGGGCTTCTGCTTTCTTATCCTGACGCTTACCGGTGTGCGACAGCTCATCGTCTCGGTCATTCCGCCGCATCTGTTCGCGGCGGTGGCGGGCGGGATCGGCCTGTTCATCGGCTTTATCGGGCTTCGCAACGCCGGCATCGTCGTCGCCAGCCCCGCGACCCTCGTCGCGCTCGGCCCGCTGACCGCGCCGGGCGCGCTGCTCGGCCTGCTCGGCCTGCTGGTGATTGCGGTGCTGAGCGTCTGGAACGTGCGCGGCGCGATGCTGATCGGGATCGTCATTACGACCGCCGTCGCGTGGATGGCCGGGCAGGTCACCATGGCCCCCGAACCCTATAGCCTGACCATGCTCACCCAGACCGCGTTTCAGATCGATCTGGCCGGCGTGTTCGGCGCAGGGGGGCGGCACGGGCTCGGCCTGTTCGAAATCCTGTTCGTGTTCCTGTTCGTCGACCTGTTCGACAATATCGGCACGCTGGTCGCGGTGACCAAGCGCGCCGGGCTGATCGACGCGGGCGGCCGCATTCCCCGGCTGAACCGCATCCTGCTGACCGATGCCGTGGCGACCATGGTCGGCGCGGTGGCGGGTACCAGCACCGTCACCAGCTATGTCGAGAGCGCGGCGGGCGTACAGGCGGGCGGGCGCACCGGTCTGACCGCGGTCGTCACCGGCATCCTGTTCCTGCTGACCATGTTCGTCGCCCCGTACGCGCAACTGGTGCCGCTGGCCGCGACCGCACCGGCGCTGATCGTCGTCGGCGGCCTGATGCTGCTGCCGCTGGTCGAGGTGCAGTGGGACGATCCGCTGGCGGCGATCCCGGCATTCCTGACCGTGGCGATGATTCCGCTGACCTTCTCCATCGCCAACGGGCTGGCGTTCGGCATCACCGCCCATGCCGTGCTGAAGGCGATGCGCGGACAGGCGACGCGCGCCGACTGGTTCCTGTTCCTGCTCGCCGCGCTCTTCGTCGCGCGCTTCGCATGGATGGGGGCGGCGTAGAACGATGACGGTCCGCTTCCTCCTCGACGATACGATCGTCGAGATCGTCGATGCCGCCCCGACCGCGACGCTGCTCGATCACCTGCGCTATCGCCTGCGCCGTACCGGAACGAAGGAAGGCTGTGCCGAGGGCGATTGCGGGGCCTGCACCGTGCTGGTCGGGGAGCCGGTCGACGACGGCGTCGCGTGGCGCGCGGTCAATGCCTGCATCCTGTTCCTGCCGATGATCCACGGCAAGGCGGTGCTGACCGTCGAGAGCCTGTCGCAGGGCGGCGCGCCGACCGCGCTCCAGTCGTGCATGGCGCGCAACGGCAGCTCGCAATGCGGCTTCTGCACGCCGGGCTTCGTGATGTCGCTGTATGGTCGCGCCGTCGGGGCGGCGGGGCACGACCTGCCCGTCGCCGATGTGATCGCGGGCAATCTGTGCCGGTGTACCGGCTATGGCCCGATCCTCGACGCCGCGCGTGCGGTGCCGCAGATCGATCGCGACGACCGGCAACTGGCCGTGGCACTGCGCGGTCTTGCGGCGATGGATGCACCGGAAGCGCGGCCGACATGGTTCGCCCCGCGATCGACCGACGATCTCGCCGCGCTGCTGATCGAACACCCCCATGCCCGGCTGATCGCCGGGGCCACCGACGTCGGGCTGTGGGTGACGAAGGGACTGCGCGACATCGACGTGCCGGTGTTCATCGGCGACGTGCCCGAACTGCGCACGATCACCGAAGATGCCGCCGGGGTCACGCTGGGCGCGGCGGTCCGCTATGCGGAAGCGCATGACGTGCTTGCCCGCCTCCATCCCGATCTCGGCGAGTTGGTACGGCGGATCGGCGGGTTGCAGGTGCGCAACGCGGGCACGATCGGCGGCAATATCGCCAATGGCTCGCCGATCGGCGACGGTCCGCCAGCGCTGATCGCGCTCGGCGCGACGCTGGTCCTGCGCCGGGGCGACCAGCGGCGGACGCTGGCGCTGGAGGATTATTTCCTCGCTTATGGCAAACAGGACCGCGCGGCCGGCGAGTTCGTCGAGCGCATCCACATCCCCCGCCCCGCCCCCGACGCGATCGTCCACATCGCCAAGCTGTCGCGCCGGTTCGACAGCGATATTTCGGCGGTCTGCGGCGCGTTCCATCTGACGTTGCGCGATGGGATCATCGCCGAGGCGCTGGTTGCGTTTGGCGGGATGGCCGCGACCCCGCGCCGCGCCCCGGCGTGCGAGGCGACGTTGACCGGTGCGCCCTTCGCCGACGCCACCATCGCCCGCGCCGTCGCGGCGCTGCGCGAGGATTTCGCGCCGCTGACCGATGTCCGCGGTAGCGCCGCCTATCGACAGGAAGCCGCCGGCAATCTGCTGTGGCGTCTGTGGCACCGCGAACAGGGTGAACCGGTGTCGGTCCGGGCGGTGTTGTGATGGCCGAACGTGCCGCGCCGCCCCCGGTCCGATCGGACGTGAAGCCGTCACTGCCGCATGACAGCGCGCTGCTGCACGTCACCGGGACCGCGCGCTACATCGACGATGAACCCGAGTCTACCGACCTGCTGCACCTCGCCTTCGGCCAGTCGACCGAGACCCATGCCGCGATCGTCACGATCGACCTGTCGGCGGTGCGCGCCGCGCCCGGCGTCGTCGCGGTCTTCACCGCCGCGGACATACCGGGCCACAACGACGTCAGCCCGGTCGCACATGACGACCGGCTGCTCGCCGATGGTGAGGTGCTGTATCGCGGCCAGCCGGTGTTTCTGGTGGCGGCGACCAGCCGGGGTGCGGCGCGGCGAGCGGCCAGGCTCGGCAAGATCGAATACGCCCCCCGCCCCGCGCTGCTGACCATCGCCGACGCCCGCGCCGCCGCGTCGTCGATCGAACCAACCCAGCGCATGGCGCGCGGCGATGCCGCCGCCGCGCTCGACACCGCACCGCATCGTCGCTCGGGCAGCTTCGCGATGGGCGGACAGGATCATTTCTATCTGGAGGGCCAGATCGCGCTCGCCCGACCGGGCGAGGACGGACAGGTCCATATCGCCAGCTCGACCCAGCATCCCAGCGAAGTGCAGCATCTGGTCGCCGATCTGCTCGGCGTCACGTCGGCGGATGTGACGGTCGAGGTCCGCCGCATGGGCGGCGCGTTCGGCGGCAAGGAGACACAGGCCGCGCCCTTCGCCGCCGCCGCCGCGCTGGTCGCGGCCAAAACCGGCCGCCCCGCCAAATTCTGCTGCGACCGCGACGACGACATCGTGCTGACCGGCAAGCGCCACGACTTCAACGTCGACTATGATGTCGGCTTCGACGATGACGGCCATATTCTCGCCCTCAGCCTGCGGCTCGCGTCGCGGTGCGGCGCGACGGTCGACTTGTCGCCGGCGATCAACGATCGCGCCATGTTCCATGCCGACAACAGCTATTGGCTGCCGGCAGTCGAGATCGTGTCCGAACGGCTGAAGACCAACACCGTCTCGGCCACCGCCTTTCGCGGTTTCGGCGGGCCGCAGGGGATGCTGGCGATCGAACGCGTCGTTGATGTCGTCGCCGCATCGCTGGCGCGCGACCCGATCGACGTGCGCATCGCCAATCTGTACGGGCCGGGGCGCGACGTCACGCCCTATGGCATGACGATCACCGACAATATCGCGCCCGCGCTGATCGCCCGCCTGCGCCGCGACAGCGACTATGACGCGCGCCGCGCCGCCGTCCACGGCTTCAACGCGCGCCACCGCGTGCTGAAAAAGGGGATCGCGCTCGCCCCGGTCAAATTCGGGATCAGCTTCACGACGACCCATCTCAATCAGGCAGGTGCGCTGGTGCACGTCTATGCCGATGGCAGTATTCAGGTGAACCATGGCGGCACCGAAATGGGGCAGGGCCTGTATATCAAGGTCGCGCAGGTCGTGGCCGACGTGTTCGCCGTTTCCGCCAGCGCCATCCGCATCACCGCGACGCGCACCGACAAGGTGCCCAACACCTCCGCCACCGCCGCCTCGTCGGGGGCGGACCTGAACGGCATGGCGGCGTTCGAGGCCGCGCGCACGATCCGCGACCGGCTGGCGGGGGTCGCCGCATCGATCGGCAGCTGCGAACCCGACACCGTGCGCTTCACCGCGGCGGGGATCGTCGCGGGGGTCGAGACGATCCCCTTCGCCACCCTGTGTCGCAAGGCGCATCTGGCGCGCGTGTCGCTGTCGTCGACCGGCTTCTATGCCACGCCGCACATCGCCTATGACCGCGCCGCCCATCGCGGCCGCCCCTTTTACTATTTCGCCTATGGCGCGGCCTGTGCCGAAGTGGTGGTCGACACGCTGACCGGCGAGCATCGCGTGCTGGCAGTCGACATCCTCCACGACGTCGGCCGGTCGCTCAACCCCGCGATCGATCTGGGGCAGATCGAGGGCGGGTTCGTACAGGGACAGGGCTGGCTGACGACCGAAGAACTGGTGTTCGCCGACGACGGCCGGTTGCTGACCCATTCGCCCGCGACCTACAAGATCCCGACCGCCGCCGACCGTCCCGACCGCCTGTCGATCGCGCTGTGGGACGGGGAGAATGTCGAACCGACGATCAACCGGTCGAAGGCGGTCGGCGAACCGCCGTTCATGCTGGCCCAGTGCGTCCTGTCGGCGCTGGGCGAAGCGGTGGCGGCGACCGTCCCCGATCGGCGCGCCTTTCCCCCGCTCGACGCGCCCGCCACGCCCGAGGCGATCCTGCGCGCGATCGCCGCGCATTGCGCATGACCGGCGACTGGATCACGCGCCTGCGCCTTGCCGCGCCGCAGGAACCAGTCGCGCTGGTCACCATCCTCGCCACCGAAGGATCGGCCCCGCGCGGTGCGGGCACGCGGATGGCGGTCGACGCAGCGGCCTCGTTCGACACGATCGGCGGCGGCGCGCTGGAGCATCAGGCGATCGAGCAGGCACGTGCGATCCTCGCTTATCCGCCGGGCAGCTGGCGGGTGCAGGATTATCCGCTCGGCCCGCTGCTCGGCCAATGTTGTGGCGGGCGGGTGCGACTGCTGATCGAGCGGGTCGATCCCGCGGCGCGCGACTGGATCGATGCGGCGGCGACCGGCACGACGATGACCACGACGCTGCACGTCGGAAACATTGCGCGCGCGCCCGATCCGACGGCGGCGATCGTCCCGCTATCGGCCCGTGGCGAGCGTCCTGCGGCGGGCGCGACATGGTCCGAACGGCCCGGCGCGTGGCAGCGGCCGCTCTATCTGTTCGGGGCCGGCCATGTCGGACAGGCGATCGCCCGCCGGACCGCCGGCCTGCCGCTGCGGCTCGCATGGTTCGACAGCCGAGCGGAGCTGGCCGATACACCGGGCGTGACGATCGTCGACGCGAATCGCCTGCCGACCTGCCTGTCCGACGCGCCGGACGACGCGGCGGTCGTGATCCTGACGCACGACCACGCGCTCGACTATGCGCTGACCAGCGCCGCGCTGCGGCGTCCCCCGCTCGCCTATGTCGGGCTGATCGGATCGGCGACCAAGCGTGCCCGGTTTCTCGCCCGGCTGACCCGCGAAGGGATATCGACCGACGCCCGCGCGCGGCTCACCTGTCCGATCGGGCTAACCACGATCCCCGGCAAGGAACCGGACGTTATCGCCCTGTCGCTCCTTGCCCAGCTTCTCACGCTCGGCACCGCCGACGCGCGCATCACGCCGGAATATCCATGACCCTCCGCCTCTTCCGCGCCGAACTGCTGTCGGTTTCGGCCGATCCCCGTGACGATCCCGGCGCGATCCGGCACGAACCCGATGGGTTGCTGGTGGTCGAAAACGGGCTGGTCGTCGCCCGTGGCGATCATGCGGCCCTGGCATCGCGCTTCGCCGGCCTGCCGGTCGAACGCCTGCCCGGCATCATCGTCCCCGGCTTCGTTGACGCGCATGTCCATTATCCGCAGATGGACCGGATCGCCTCGCACGGCGAACAGCTGCTCGACTGGCTCGAACGCCATATCTTCCCCGCCGAAATGGCCTTTGCCGATCCGGTGCGCGCCGCCGCCGTCGCCGATGCGTTCCTGACCGAGTTGCTGCGCAACGGCACCACCAGTGCATTGGTGTTCCCGACCGTCCATCCCGGATCGGTCGACGCGCTGTTCGACGCGGCGCTCGACCGGCGGATGCGGATCGTGTCGGGCAAGGTACTGATGGACCTCGGCCCCGACGGCCTGCGCGACACGCCCGAAGCGGCGCGCGCCGACAGCGAGGCGCTGATCCGGCGGTGGCGCGGGCGCGGGCGGCTCGGCTATGCGGTGACGCCACGCTTCGCGCTGACCTCGTCCGACGAACAGTTGCGACAGGCCGCCGCCGTGCTGGACGCCAACCCGGATGTTCTGCTGCACACCCATCTCGCCGAAAACAGATATGAGTGCGCCGCCGTCGCCGAACGCTTCCCCGCGGCGCACGACTATCTCGACGTCTATGACCGGTTCAGGCTGGTCGGTCCCCGGTCGGTGTTCGCGCACGGCATCCACCTGACCGATCGCAGCTGCGCGCGGATCGCCGAAACCGGCGCGGGGATCGCAGTCTGCCCGACCTCCAATCTCTTCCTCGGATCGGGCTTCTTCGATTTCGGACAGGCCGACGCGCACCGGATGCGGCTGGGTCTTGGCAGCGATATCGGCGCGGGCACATCCTTTTCGATGCTGCACACCGCCGGCGTCGCCTATCAGGCCGCGCTCGCCCGCGAGATGCGGCTTGATCCGTTCCGCGCCCTCTATCTGGCGACCGGGGGCAGCGCGGCGCTGCTCGGCATCGCCGACCGGGTCGGCGCGCTGCTGCCGGGACAGGAGGCCGATTTCGTCGTGCTCGACGACGCCGGCACGCCGCTGCTCGCGCGGCGGACCGCCGGGGCCGATCTCGCGGCGCGGCTGTTCGCGATGCAGGTGCTGGGCGACGACCGCACCGTGCGACGGACCTATGTAATGGGCGAATGCGCCTGGGATCGGGGGACAGGTTGATGCGCCAATTCTGGTGGGGCCTGATCCTTCTGCTGGCGGCGGCGATGCCCGCGCAGGCGCAACCGGCGCGCCGCCTCGTCATCATCGACGACGAAGGCTTCGGCCTCGCCCATGCGATGCTGCTCGATGCCCCCGATGTCGAGGTCCTCGGCATCACGACCGTGACCGGCAACGTCTGGGCCAATCGCGCGACGGCGATGGCGCTGAAGGGCGTCGAGCGGATGGGGCGGACCGTCCCGGTCATGCAGGGCGCGACCTATCCGCTGGTCAATTCCGAGGTGCTGACGCAGCGTTGGGAAAGCCTGTACGGCAAGCTGACATGGAAAGGTGCATGGATGCGGCAATGGGTCGAGCCGACCCGGCAAAGCACCCCGCCCTATTACCGCGCCGACGATCCGGTCGACCTGCCCGGCGGCAATCCGACCACCCGCCCCTCTCCCGAAATCGCCGCCAATTTCCTGTTGCGGATGGTGCGGGAGCATCCGGGACAGGTGACGATCATCGCCATGGGGCCGCTCACCAACCTCGCGCTGGCCCAGCGGCTCGACCCCGCCTTTGCCGGCCTTGCGAAGGAGCTGGTCTATATGGGCGGCAGCCTGAACCCCCGGCAGGTGCGCGACAGCGTTTCGGCGAGCCAGTTCGCCCGCGAATTCCTCCACTCACCGCGCCGCGAATTCAACGCGCGCTTCGATCCCGAAGCGGCCAGCATCGTCTCGCGCAGCCCGTGGCGGCGCATCACGATCATCCCGGCCGATCCGTCGACCGCGACCGAGCTGACGCCCGCGCTGATCGCCCGGCTGCGGGGCGTGTCGCCGCCCGCCGTCGCCGCGTGGATCGCCGCGCTCGAACCCGGCTTTCCGCTGTGGGACGAAATCGCCGCCGGGGTCTGGCTCGACCCGACCATCGTCACCGCGCACGACACCGCCTTCGTCGATTACGACACGCAGTTCGGGCCGAATTACGGCGACATGCTGTCGTGGAGCGCCGGCTATCAACCGGGTATCGGCGAACAGCGCGCCGAAGTGATCCGCACGATCGACCCCGCCCGTCTGGAGGCGATGATGCTGCGATTGCTCGCCCGTCCGGCGGCGCGATAGGACCGATCGACCTTCATCGGACCCGGTCGCTTGCTACTCCCCTCCCTTGTCAGGGAGGGGAGTAGTCGAAACCTTACCGAACGTCGCTCGGCCCTACGCCGGCGGAATATAGGCGAACTGGGTGAACCCCGCCTCGATCTCGCGCAACACCATCGTGGCGGCATAGGACGGGGTGCGTGCGGTCGCGGTGCACAGCGCCAGCGTCATCGGTCGCAGCACCTTGTCGACGATGCGGGTGAAGGCCAGCGTGCCGGCACGAACCTCGGTCGACACGTCCAGCGAGGTGAGGATGCCCACGCTGCCCCCCTCCTGGATCAGCGAGGCGATCATCTGAATATTGTCGGACGTCACCCGGCGGTGGAGCGAGACGCCCGACGTCGCCTGCAGCACGTCGACCTGCTGATGCACCGCCAGCGGGGCGGCAGGCAGGATCACGGACTCGCCGTCGCAGTCGGAGAAGCGGACGTCCGACCGCTGCGCCAGCGGATGGTCGGGCGGCGAGACGACCCCCAGCACGACATCGACAAAGGCGCGCACCGTCAGCTCGCGATAGGATTGCGGGTCGAACAGGATACCGAAATCGACGTCGTTGGCGGCGATGGCACGGCGCACCTGCTCGTTGCCCAGCACCTGTACGCCGATGGTGATGCCGGGATGGCTTTGCTGGATCGCATGGATCGCGGCGGGCATATACCCTTTTGCAAGCGCATCGATCACCGCGATGTCGACATGGCCGCGCTTCAGCCCGCGCAGATCCTCGATCTGCGACAGCGTGTCGCCCAGCTGCTTTTGCCAGCGACCGCCCGCCGACATCATGACCTCGCCCGCCGCCGTCAGCCGGAGCCCGGTCGGCAGGCGTTCGAACAACTGCACGCCCAGCCGCGCTTCGGCATTCAGGATCTGCCGATCGATCGCCGACGCCGATACCGACAGTTCATCGGCGGCGCGCCGGATCGACCCGAGCCGCCCCACCGCCATGAAATACCGGATGAACCGCGATAGGGCTGGCATGCGCTAATTTTTGCAACGGATCGTCGTCATCATTGCGTTTGAATGCAACGATCGCCCCCCGTACGTCAATTATGAAGTCAGAATTGTGACGCGGACGCCGTCTGGCTGCCCGTTCGAAACGGGCTGGCGACGACGGCGGACAACGCCGCGCACATGCCGGGAGAGGCGGGGAACAACAGCGACGGACCGGTCCGGGGGAACCGATCGGACGTCACAGGGGGGCTGACCATGACCATGCTTGCTCGTTCGGTATCCATCGTCGGGAACGATCCGAAATCGACGCGTCGCACCGGGGCCGCGCTGCTCCTGTCGCTGCTGTGCGGGACGGCTCTCGCCGCACCGGCACAGGCGCAGGAAATAGCGGCAACCGCGACTTCTGCCGAGGCGGAGCCGCAGGACGGCAACGAGATCGTCGTCACCGGATCGCTGAACGCGCTGCCGGTCAAGGACGTCGGATCGGTCTTCGGGTTCGACAAGACGCTGGTCGAAACGCCGCGCTCCGCCTCGACGATCAGCGACGAACAGATCGAACGCTTCGGCATCACCGACATCTACGATCTGGTCGCGCAGTCGCCCGGCACCTTCACCAACTCGTTCTTCGGGGTCGGCGGCGCGCTCGACATTCGCGGCACGCCGGGCGAAACCTATTTCCGCGGCGTCCGCCGGCTCGACAATGCCGGCAACTATCCGACGCCGATCGCCGCCGCCGACCGGATCGATATCGTCCGCGGCCCCGCCTCGCCCATCTATGGCCCGTCCAAGACCGGCGGTTACCTGAACTTCGTGCCGAAATCGGCGCGGGTCGCGGGCGGCGCGTTGCTCGGCGCGCCGCGCGGTGAGGTCAGCTACACCGGCGGCAGCTGGGACCGCAACAATCTGCGCGCCGAAGTGCGCGGCCCCGCCCGCATCCTCGGTGCCGATCTCGGCTACAGCCTGTATGCAGAGATCGAGGATTCGGGCAGCTATTACCGCAACATGTCGACGAAGCAGACGATTTTGCAGGGCTCGTTCGACCATCAGCTGACCGACCGCATCCGCATCGAATTCGGCGGCCAGTATCAGAATTTCAAAGGGCAGCAAAATGGAGGCTGGAACCGCCTGACCCAGCAGCTGGTCGATGACGGCACCTACATCACCGGCACCGCCAAGCCGCTCGACACCAGCGGCGACGGCCAGATTTCGCAGGGGGAAATCAACGCGTCGATCCCCGGCGGCCTGTCGGTCTTCGGCAACTTTACCTGCCCGAACAGCAGTTTCAGCCCGTTCGCCAGCGGCTTTACCGACGCCTGCTTCACCCAGACCTATCCGCAGCTCAACCTCGTCAACACCGGCACCACCAAGCTCAGCCGCCGCGACGTGCTGACCGGCGTGAACGACAAGCTGACCAACAAGCAGACGACGCTCTATTACGACGTCACCTACGATGGTGCCGACAATCTGACGGTCAAGAACCAGCTGTTCTTCGACAATACGCAGAACATCAACAACAATGATTACGGCTTTTCCCAGCGGGTAAAATCCTACGTCATCGAAGACAAGATCGTGGTCGCCAAATCGATCGAGACGAGCGTCGGCAAATTCTCGGCACAGGTGTCGCCGTCGATCCGCTACGTCAATTTCGACTATGGCGACGATTTCGACTTTGAATATTTCCACCGGGTCGACCTGACCCAAGGCTATACCCCGACATCGAACCGGCTGCTCGCGAACGAATGCAATTGCGGCTATACCGACCGGGTCTTTGGCCACACCACCGACTATGGCATCGCCGGGCTGTTCGACCTCGACTTCACCTTCGGGCTCGATCTGCTGCTGGGCGGACGCTATGACAAGGTCGACGCATCGTCGCGCTACGACGCGGCGGTGATGGACCGGGTGCCGACCCTGAATTCGGCAAAAGGCAGCGACGATGGCTGGTCGTGGACCGCGAGCGCATCGTACAAGCTGCCATTCGGCATCATCCCCTATGCAACCGCGTCGCAGCAATCGACGATCGTTGTCGGCCAGGGTGCCGAAGTCCTGCCCGAGGCGGTGGCATCGGCGTTCATGTCCACCTCGCGCCTTTATGAAGGCGGCGTGAAGGGGAGCTGGCTGAACGATACGCTGTATGCGGCGCTGTCGGTCTACAAACAGAACCGGACCGACTTCAACATCCAGTCGATCACCGTCAACCAGGCGGTCGAGACGAAGGGCGTGGAAGCGGAGACGCGCTGGGCGGTCGACCGTCATCTCCTCATCACCGCCGCCTATACCCATACCGAAGTGGTCAACCTGACCGGGCTGGAAAACGGATCGCTGTTCAGTTTCTTCGGCATCGACGATCTGGTCAACGTCACCAACCCGACGCTCCATCTGGGCGGGCAACCGATCGGGCTGGTCCCGATCAACAGCCGCAGCGACGCGCGCCGCGCCGGCATTCCCGCCAATCTCTATTCGGCGACGGCGACCTATGGCTTCGACAACGGCCTGTCGTTCAGCGGCAGTCTGGTGAAGGTCGATTCGGTATTTTCGGGTCAGTCGCAGGCAGTGCGCCTGCCCGGCTATACGCTGCTCGACCTGTCGAGTTCGTACCAGACCGGCCCGTGGCTGTTCCGCGGGGTCGTCAAGAACGCGACCAATGCCCGCTATTTCCGCGCGAACTTCACCGAATTGTTCGGCAGCACCATCGTCCTGCCGGAACGTCCGCGCAGCTTCCTCGCGTCCGCCGTCTATAAATTCTGATGGCGTTTCCGGGGAGGGGGCCGAACGCCCCCTCCCCGCCCGCCGGAGTATCGATCATGCACGCTTTCGTCACCGGCCTGTTGCTTGCTGCGGCCGCGCCCGCTTTGCCCGCACCGGCCGCGCCCGCCGCGCAGCCCCCCGTCACCGCGCCGCTCTGCGCCATCGCCGCCCCATGCGCCCGGCCACTGCCGGTGCGGATGGTCGTCGTGACCATGTTCGAAATCGGCAAGGACGAAGGCGACACCGCCGGCGAGTTCCAGTTGTGGAAAACGCGGCGCAATCTGCACCAGCGCATCCCCTTCCCCCACGGCTTTCACGACCTGTATTACAACCCGGACACGCAGATACTGGGCGTCGTCACCGGGGTCGGATCGGTACGGTCGGCGGCGGCGATCACCGCGCTCGGGCTCGACACCCGGCTCGACCTGTCGCGTGCCTATTGGCTGGTCGCGGGCATCGCCGGCATCGATCCGGAGGATGCCTCGATCGGTTCGGCGGCATGGGCGCGCTATGTCGTCGACGGCGATCTGGCGCACGAGATCGACGCGCGCGAAATTCCCAAGGACTGGAAAAGCGGCTATTTCCCGCTCGATCGCAAGGGGCCGGACGATCCCGCTCCGCCGCGTACCGATGGCGGTGAGGTTTTCGCGCTCAACCCCGACCTGACCGAGTGGGCCTATCGGCTGACCCGCGACGTGGCGTTGCCCGACGATCCGGGCATCGCCCGCGAACGCGCGCGCTATACCGACCATCCCAATGCGCGAAAGCCGCCCTTCGTGCTGATCGGCGACCAGTTCTCGGCGATGACCTTCTGGCATGGGAGCCTGCTCAATCGCTGGGCCAACGACCACACCCGCTATTTCACGGGAGCCAAGGGGCAGTTCGTGACCAGCGCGATGGAGGAAACCGGGACGCTGCAGGCGATCGAGTATCTGTCGCGGATCGGGCGGGTCGACAAGGATCGCGTCCTCGTCCTGCGCACCGGCAGCAACTATACCCTGCCGCCGCCCGGCGTCACCGCGGCCGACTATCTGCTGCGCGAGAATGAAGGCTATGCCGGTCTCAACGCATCGGTCGAAAGCCTGTACCGCGTCGGCGACAAGGTGGTGACCGAATTGCTCGCCCATTGGGATCGCTACGGCAAGACGCCGCCCAAATGACGCTACCGACATGACCCTGACCGTCCTGCATTCGGCCGCCATGCTCGTCACCATGGACGATGACGGTCGCGAGATCGCCGACGGCGCGGTCGCGTGGCAGGACGGGGTCATCACCGCCATCGGCGCGACCGCCGATCTGGCACCGCTACGACAGCGCGCCGACCGGACGATCGACGCGCGCGACTGCGTCGTCACGCCGGGACTGGTCAACACGCACCATCACCTGTTCCAGTCGCTGACCCGCGCGGTGCCCGGCGCGACCAATGCGTCGCTGTTCGGCTGGCTGCGACGGCTCTACCCGATCTGGGCGCGCTATCGCCCCGACGACGTCCATGCCGCGACCCGGCTGGGCCTCGCCGAACTGGCGCTGTCGGGCTGCACGCTCAGCAGCGACCATCTCTACCTCTTCCCGAACGGCGTCACCCTCGACGACACGATCGCCGCCGCCGACGATATCGGGCTGCGCTTCCATCCCACCCGCGGCAGCATGAGCGTCGGCGAAAGCGCCGGCGGCCTGCCGCCCGACGCGATGGTCGAGCGCGAACCCGCGATCCTTGCAGACACCATCCGCGTGATCGACCGGTTCCACGACCCGGCCCCCGGCGCGATGGTCCGCATCGGCGTCGCGCCCTGTTCGCCCTTTTCGGTCAGCGAGGGGCTGATGCGCGACGCGGCACTGCTCGCGCGCGACAAGGGCGTGATGCTGCACACCCACCTGGCGGAGGACGATGACGACGTCGCCTTCTCGCTCGAACGGTTCGGCTGCCGGCCGGGCGTCTATGCCGAACGGCTGGGCTGGACCGGGCCGGACGTGTGGATGGCGCACGGCGTCAAGCTCGACGCCGACGAGATCGCGCTGTTCGCCGCGACCGGCACCGGTGTCGCGCACTGCCCCTGCTCGAACTGTCGACTGGGCGCGGGGATCGCGCCGATACAGCGGATGCTGGCGGCGGGCGTGCCGCTGGGACTGGGCGTCGACGGATCGGCCTCCAACGACAGCGGAAATCTGTTGCAGGAGGCGCGGCAGGCGCTGCTGCTCCAGCGCGTCGTCGGCGGTGCCGACGCTTTATGCCCACGCGCCGCGCTGCGGCTCGCGACGCGCGGCGGGGCGGAGATGCTCGGACGCGACGACTGCGGCGCACTGACCGTCGGCCGGCGCGCGGATCTGGCGGTGTGGGACGTGGCGAGCGCGTCGAATACCGGCGCGTGGGACATGGTGGCCGGGCTGGTGCTCTGCCCGCCCGCCGGCGTCCGCGACCTGATCGTCGAGGGGCGGACCATCGTAGCGGGTGGCGAATTGCGCAGCGCGCCGCTGTCCGCGATCCTCGCCGACGCGCGCCGGTCGATCGCGCGGCTCCGCGCCACCTGATCGTCACGCCATCGGATCGTCGCTACTCGACCGCCCGCTGAAAAAGGCATTGAGCCCGACCGCGCTGATCGACGCCAGCACGATGCCCGAATGCAGCAACGGCGCGAGCGCGGTCGGCATCGCCTGAAAGAACCGGTCGGACAAGACCGGGATCAACCCGACGGCGATCGATACCGCGACGGTGACCAGCCGTTCGAAGGTCAGATCGACCGACCCCAGAATGCGAATGCCGGTCGCCGCGATCATCCCGAACATGACCAGCGCCGCGCCGCCCAGCACCGGCAAGGGCACCGCCGCGACCAGCGCCGCCAGCTTCGGGCATAGCCCGAGCGCGAGCAGGATGACCCCCGCCCCTGCACAAACGAAGCGCGACCGCACGCCGGTGATGCTCAACAGCCCGATATTCTGCGCGAACGAGGTGTAGGGAAAGGTATTGAACACCCCGCCCAGCAGCGTGCCCGCCGCGTCGCCGCGCAGCCCGCGCACCATCTGCCCGCGATCGACCGGCCGCCCGACCATCTGCCCCGCCGCCATGAACATGCCGAAGGATTCGATCATCACCGTCATCATGACGAGGCACATCGCGATCGACGCCGGTACTTCGAAGGTCGGCCATCCGAACTGGAACGGACGCACCAGCGCGAACCATGGCGCATCGCGGACCGGCGTCAGATCGACATGCCCCATCGCCCCGGCAACGGCCGTCCCCGCGACCGTCCCGACGAGCACCGCACCGCTGCGCAACAGGCCATGCCCGAACCGCATCAGGCACAGCACGACGCCGAGCGTCAGCAGCGCGAGCAGCAGATGCGCCGGTGCGCCATATCCGGGATCGGTCGGCTGTCCGCCCGCCGTCCAGTTGATCCCGACCCGCATCAGGCTCAATCCGATCGACAGGATCACCGTCCCGGTCACCGCCGGCGGAAACAGGCGCGACACCCGGCCGACGAACGGCGCGATCAGGAACCCGAACAGCCCGGCGATGATGACCGCCCCGTAGATACCGCGCAGCACCGTCTCGGGCGGCGATCCTTCGGCATGGCCGGTGGCGATCATCGCCAGCATCGGGCTGATCGACGCAAAGGTCACCCCCATCACGATCGGCAGGCGGATGCCGACCCTGGGCAAGCCCAGCGTCTGGATCAACGTGGCAAAGCCGCAGGCGACCAGATCGGCGCTGATGAGCAGCCCCAATTGCGCGGGCGGCAGGTCGAGCGCGCGACCGACCACCAGCGGCACGGCGACCGCCCCGGCATACATGACCAGCACGTGCTGGAGCGCCAGCGGCACCAGCCGCCGGGCGGGCAATACCGCGTCGACGCCGTCCGCCATCCGGTCATCCGCCGGCACGAACGCCGCATCGGCCAGCCCTTTCCCCGCGAGGGGCAACTCCGTCGTCGCCGATTGCATGGGGTGGGTCTCCGTCCACTGATCGATGACGGTCATGGTATCGACATCGAACCGCCCGCCACCAGCGCCGTTTCTGGCACGAAGCGATCGAGAAAAGGCATCGCTCGCCGCCGGGGTGCCGCATCCGGCCGATCGCCGGCAGAATTTGGGGTCGGGAGGCTATCGCCGGCGGCGGCGATTGCGCATGGTGGGCAACATCGCGCCACGATGCGCAATCGATGGAGCCTGCCCGCATGACCGATGACGATTTCATCACCGCCCTGCCCAAGGCCGAACTGCATCTGCATATCGAGGGCAGTCTCGAACCGGAACTGATGTTCGACCTTGCCCGGCGGAACCACGTCGACATCCCGTTCCGTTCGGTGGACGAGGTCCGCGCCGCCTATGCCTTTTCCAACCTGCAGGACTTTCTCGACATCTATTATGCCGGTGCCGACGTCTTGCACACCGCCGAGGATTTCCACGACCTCGCGGTCGCCTATTTCGACCGGGCGGCGGCTGATGGCGTGGTGCATTCCGAAATCTTCTTCGATCCGCAAACCCATACCGATCGCGGTATCCCGTTCGACGTGGTGATGGAGGGACTGCTCGCCGGCATGACCCGCGCGCAGGAACGCCATGGCCTGACGTCGAAGCTGATCCTGTGCTTCCTGCGTCACCTCGACGAGGACGCCGCCTTCGCCACGTTCGCGCAGGCGGAGAAGTGGCTCGACCGCATCGATGGCGTCGGGCTCGATTCCTCGGAAGTCGGCCATCCGCCGTCGAAATTCGCGCGGGTGTTTGCGGCGGCCGGCGATGCCGGTCTCAAGCGCGTGGCCCATGCCGGCGAGGAAGGGCCGCCCGCTTATGTCCATGAAGCGCTCGACCTGTTGCGGATCGACCGTCTCGACCATGGCAATCGCGCGCTCGAAGACCCGCTGCTGACCGCCCGCCTCGCCCGCGAAGCGATGACGCTGACCGTCTGCCCGCTATCCAACCACAAATTGTGCGTGGTGAAGGACATGGCGGATCATCCGATCGACCGGATGCTCGCCCTCGGGCTGCGCGCGACGATCAATTCGGATGATCCGGCCTATTTCGGCGGCTATGTCGCCGCGAACTACCGCGCCGTCGCCGGGTCCCGGCAACTCTCCCGTGCGGACCTCGTGACGCTGGCGCGCAACAGCTTTCTCGGGTCGTTCATGGACGATGCCGCGATCGCCGGCCACCTCGCCAGCCTCGACGCCTTTGCCCGGACCGCCGACTAGGCAGGTTCCTTCCTGCGTCTCTGCAAATGCGAAACCTCTGCGGAAGTACCGATCCCGCCCCCCTGCCGTACCCCCGCGCAGGCGGGGGTCCAGGGTTCCAGGCACAAGCCGTTGTTCTGCTTTGCTCTGGACCCCCGCCTGCGCGGGGGTACGGCGAGGTCTCGGCCACGTTTGCGACCTTCGCAAAGGTCTCGCAACTACCGGGTCGCTTGCGCTTTCGGCGGACGGCCGACAATATGATCGCGGCGTTTCGGACGGATTTTTCGCGCGCGCCAACCGTGCAACGATACTGGAAGTCTTGTGGTCACCAAAGTCTATCTGTCCGCCGATCGCCTGCTTGAGGATTCCTTTCGCCTCGCCAATCTCGTCTTCGATTCGGGGTTCCGGCCGACCCATATCGTCGGCATCTGGCGCGGGGGCGCGCCGGTGGGCATCGCGGTGCAGGAACTGCTGGAATATCGCGGTATCCAGAGCGATCACATCGCGATCCGCACCACCTCCTATACCGGCATCGACCGGCAGGACCCGCAGGTCCGCATCTACGGCCTCGGCTATCTGATCGACGTCCTCAACCCCGAGGATCGCCTGCTGCTGATCGATGACGTCTTCGATTCCGGCCGATCGATCCGTGCGGTGCTGAAGGAGCTGAAAGAACGCTGCCGCAACAACATCCCGGACGAAGTGAAGGTCGCGACCGTCTATTTCAAACCATCGCGCAACGTGACCGACCTGAAGCCCGACTATTACGTCCATGAGACCAACGACTGGCTGATCTTCCCGCACGAGATCAACGGCCTGAGCGAAGCGGAAATTCGCGCGCACAAACACGGAGCCGACGTCATCCTGCGCTGACCGTCAGCCGTATCGGGCGCGACGAAGGGACGATGCCGGGGCCTGTCCGCCCGCCCTCCCGTCGAAGCGCGTTACGATCTGGTCAGTTCGATCATCACGACGTCGTGATCGTGCATCGGTAGATCGACGCGCGCGACGCCGTCGCGCCCGACGGCGATGCTACGGACCACGGCGGTGTCCTTCGTCAGCGATTGCAGCGCGCCGAGTTGCGCCGACGTCAATTTCGTCGGGCTGCCCATCTGAAGATAGCGGGTATAGGCGTCGTTGCGTTCATATCCGGTTCGCCGCACCGACAGGCGATAGGACCCCGGCTTCAACCCGCGCGCCTGAATCGTCAGGTCCGGTGCGGCGGCCGGCGGGCGGATTTTGGTGAAGAACGGCCGGTTGCTGACGTTTTGATCGGGCAGCACGTCGCGCCACGCCAGCACCTGCAACGCGTTGCCCCGCAACGTCGCGATGCTCGCCTCGTCACCCGTCCGGAGTTCCCGGTCGCCCAGTTCCGCCAGATATTTGTACGCGAACCACGCCGCCTTGCGAATGCCCTGCGGGTTCATCAGCCCGAAGCCGCCCTCGAACGGCTTGCGCTGTGGCCCGGGCTCCTCGAACAGATCGCTATAGGTCCAATAGCTCATGCCCTGCACCAGACCCTCGGTCCGGCGCAGTTTGGACAGGATATAGGCGGCACCCATGTAATCGTCGTGGATCGGATCGCGCGGGTTGTAGCTGGTGCTCCATTCGGTGAAGAACAGCGGCAGGCCGGCATAGCGCGTCGCGTCGATCTCCCCGCGCACCTTGCGGACGTCGTTGACGATCGCGTCGGGGTTGCGCGACAGCTTGTTGTCGCCTTCGCCCTTTTCATCGAGGAACCCGCCTTCGACGCCATAGGTATGCGTCGTGACGAAATCGATCGGGAGCTTCTCGCGCTCCACATAGCGTAGGAATTCGGGCACCCACGCGGCACCCGCGGTCGACGGTCCGCCGACACGTAGCGCGGGGTCGATCGCCTTGATCGTCCGCGCGGTGCGGCCATAATAGTCGAAATAGGCCTGCTGGTCGCCCTTTTCCCAGAAACCGGCCAGATTGGGCTCGTTCCAGAATTCGAAATACCAGCTGCGGACTTCCTGTTGGCCGTAGCGCGCGATCATATGCCGCACGAACGCATCGACCAGCGCCGTCCACTTTTCGGGCTGCGGATGCGAGGTGTTGCCCTTCCAGTAGAAGATGGTCTGATCCGACTGTTTCATGGCATCGGGCGTGAAGCCCAGTTCGACGAACGGTTTCAGCCCCATGCCGAGCAGACGGTCGTAGAGATGGTCCAGCCGGGTCCAGTCATGGACCGGCCTGCCATTCTGCTCGCGATAGGTACCCAGTTCGTCGGCAAAGACGTGATGGAAGCGGATGTAGCGGAACCGCAGCTCCTTCTGCACCGTCGCCAACTGCGCCAGACTGTCCTCGCGGATCAGCGTGCCGGGGAAGTCGGACCCGATCGACATCTGCGCCATGCGATCGCGCGGTGTGGTGTCCCCGCGCACGTCGATAACGATCGCGCGCGCCGCCGCACGTTGCGCCGTCCCCGGGACGCTGCTCGCCGGCGTCACGATCAGCCCCAACGCCATCGCCGGGGCGAGCATCGCGCGTCGCAGGAAACCGCCCGTCGGAACGGTCATCATTTCGCTGCCTGCACGATGGCCTCGACGATATCGGCATGGACCACGCGGGCCGCCGCGCGATCGAACAGGCCGAGGGTGTGATTGCCGGTCGGACCATTGTCCCAATAGATCGGGACCATGCCGTGCTGCACCGCCGACCGGGTGACATAACGGTCCCATGCGGCCCGGTACTTGCCGGCCGGATCATACTTCGTCTTGGCGATCGCGCCATATTCGCCCAGAATGACGGGAATGCCCCGGTCGGCGAAGGTCACCTTCACCTTCCGGAACGCCGCATCGACCCCCTCTTCGTTCCCCCACGCCTGAACGGCCTTCGGGTCGGTCGCGCCCGCGCCCCATTGCCAGATCGCGCTCTTCTCGTTCAGCGCGAAATCATAGGGGTCGTAATAATGCACCTCCATCATCATCCGTCCGACAACGCTGTCGGTAGGCAGCGTGGCGTTGCACGCGATGGTGTGGTCGATGTTGGTATTATAGCCCTGCACGATCAGATAGCGGCTGGCATTGCCGCCGCCGGTCGCGCGCACCGCGTCGACGAAGACCTTGTTGAAACCATTCTGTACGGCGCAATGTTCGGCGGTTGGCGCGTTGTAATTGTCCTTGACCATGACTTCGTTGGTACCCGCGAACAACAGGCGGTCGTCCTGATCGCGGAACCGGGTCGCGATCTGCGTCCAGAAGGTCTTGAGCCGCGCATTGGCTGCCGCCTGATCGGCATAGGTCGGTTGCAGCCAGCCCCCGTCCCAATGGACGTTGATAATGACGATCAGCCCGGCCTGACGCGCCTGATCGACCACCTGCGCGACGGGGTCGAACCATGCCGCCCCGATCCGGTCGTTGGCGTCGGCATATTGTTTCCACGAAACGGGCACGCGAATGCTCTTGAAACCCGCCGCTGCGACCGCGTTCAACAGCGCCTGCGACACGACCGGATTGCCCCATGCCGTCTCCTGCGAGACGGTCGTCGGGGCGGGCGCACCACCGATCGCCTCCAGCGAGTTACCGAGGTTCCAGCCGGGCACCATCCGCGCGGCGAACTGCGTCGCGGTCATCGTCGGTGACGACGTCGCGACCGGTGTCGGTGACGGCGTCGCGACCGGTGTGGGTATCGGGCCCGGCGTGACCGTCGCGGTTGGCGGGGCCGACACGCTTCCCGACGCATTGCCGGTGCCGGAACAGCCGGTAATCAGCCCGATCGCGAACACGGCGAGGCCGGCGTTCCAACCGGTACGCGGTGAAAGCCACGAATGCTGCACGATATCGGTCATCCTCTTCCTGACAATGTTTGTTTATAAGGCGTTTGTTCATACGGCGGGAGCCGAATTGTTAGCCCCGACCCGTCGCGCCGCGACGTCCTGACTATCGGCGAACGGGACCATGCGGGCAAGATGGCGTTCGGCGCCTCTCGCTTCGCGGTCGGACGACCATCGCGCAAGACCTTTCGACAAAAGCCTCACCCTTGTACCATCCGAATGGCCGACAGAATTGTGGTCGAAGGAAAGCATTGTCGGTCGCCGACGACCGACGCAACGTCGATCGCGGTTAATAGCGGCGCAATCCGGGCAGAAAAACGCCGTTCCCAATATTCGGCGAAGCGGCCTCCGACAGTATGACGCGTCGATCGATCGGCCGTAATCCCGACTAACGACAGCGGCACCCGCTACGAATCAAGATCGATTGCGGGAACAAGCCTGGCGGAGGTCGTATTGCACTGGACGATATGGCAAAACGGCCGCATAGGACATGCAATATGCTGAGAACCAGAATGAAGCGGATCGCTGAAAAAAGCGAACGGACCGAGCAGCGTGTCGTCGCCATCGAAGCTGCGATCGTGGCGCTCGACAATGACGACCTTCTCGATCTTGCCGATATCTTCGATGCGAAGGCGGACAATCCGCTCAAGGAAATCGCCAAATTCGAAATGATGAAACGAGGGATCAGCCTTTAATCCGATCCGGATACAGGTGTAGATATTGAATCCGTATCATTTCGATCTAATGTAAACATAACAATAGTACCGGATGTAACCGAATGACCGAAGTAACGAACACGATCGAACTCGCAACCGAACTGACGATAGCGTGGCTCGGCAATTCCAATACGCGCGTGACCACGACCGACGTACCGGCATTCCTTCAGGCGATGCACGACACGTTGACGAAGCTCGACGCGCCCGAGACCGCCGTCGCGGAAACGCGGAACGAGAACGAGGAATATGTGCCGGCAGTGTCGGTGCGCAAATCGCTTGCTTCGCCGGACCACATCCTGTCGATGATCGACGGAAAGCCCTATCGTACGCTGCGTCGCCATCTTTCGAGCAACGGCCTGACCGCGGACGAATATCGCAAGCGATACAATCTGAAGGCCGACTATCCGATGGTCGCGCCGACCTACAGCGAAAGCCGTCGGGCGATGGCCAAGACGATCGGCCTCGGTCGCAAGCCGCGCGGCGCGGCCGCAAGCGAAGAATAGAGACAGCCCTGTCTGCAACGGCGCATCCGCGCCGCTGCAGATACGAGGCTTAGCTACTCCGCCGTGGTGGCTGCGTGATCCGTCCGGCGAGGACGGCAGTCGCGAACGGGGAACCACGGCGGGAATGCCCCCCACATCACAGGCGCAGCCCGAACCGCGGTGCCAGCACGGTCATCGCCGAGTAGAGCACGATCGTCAGGATGCACCCCAGGGTCAGCGCCAGCCAGAACGGCAACCCCGCCCGCAAAAGCGCGGGGATGAGCAGGAACATCGGCAGCGACGGGAGGACGTACCAGAAGGTCGCCCCGGCATGCGCGGCCATGTTCTCGGCATCGGGCTTGTCGCGCCACAGCCAGATCATGCCGAGCACCGACACCAGCGGCAGCGAGGCGATCAGCGCGCCGAAGCCCGGAAACCGCTTCGCCACTTCGGATGCAGCCGCGATCAGGATACCCGACACCAGCGCCTTGACGACAAGGTAGAACATCAGCGCGCATCCTCCTCGCCAATACGCGACGCCAGCTTCGTCAGACGATGCGGCAGATCGCTCGCGACCCGACGGGCATCGCCCGGCCGCAGATTGCGCCAGCGCCGGACTTCGTCGCGCGTACGTCCACACCCCCGACACCAACCGGTACGGGCATCGAAACCGCAGAGTTCGACACAAGGCGAGCGCATCAACATCCATCCCGTTGCATAGGGTATCCCCCTATACTATACGGCCCGTTGGCACCAGCGAGAAGCTGTGCCCTGCCCGACCGGCCGCGTGAGGAAAGAAAATGGCGCATATCAACGATCATCGCGAGGCGCTGCTCGCCCGCGTGAAGCGGATCGCGGGGCAGGTCAACGCGGTCGAACGGAAACTGGAAACCGACGCCGACTGTGCGGAAGTTCTCCACCTTGTTGCCGCCGTACGCGGCGCGGTGAACGGCCTGCTCGACGAGATCATCGTCGAACACTTAGAGGCGCATGTCGCCGACGACCGGCTGTCGGCTGAGGAACGCCGCAAGGGTGCCGACGACCTGATGACCGTCATCCGCCGGTACGCCAAGTGAAGGGGCCGACCGCGATGCTGCCCGATACCGAACACCTCCGGCACGACCATGTCTTCCTCGGCGCGGCGCACGATGCGAACGCGCGCCGGACGGTGTGGGTCGTCCTGCTGACCGCCGCGATGATGATCGGCGAGATTGCCGCGGGCTATCTCACGGGATCGATGGCGCTGCTGGCCGATGGGTTCCACATGGCGACCCATGCCGGCGCGCTCGGCATCGCGGCCGCCGCCTATGCCTATGCGAAGCGTCACGCGCACAGCAGCGCCTATAGTTTCGGAACCGGCAAGGTCGGCGACCTTGCCGGTTTCGCCTCCGCCATGGTCCTCGGGCTGGTCGCGCTGGGGATCGGCGTCGAATCGATCCTGCGCCTGTTCCAACCGATCGACGTCGCGTTCGGTGAGGCTACATGGATCGCGGCGCTCGGCCTGCTGGTCAACATCGCTTCCGCCTTTCTGCTGTCCGGCGGGCATGGGCACGATCATGGACATCATCACGGTCACCATCACGGCCACGATCACCACGGCCATCATCATGGCCATGGCGGCGACAACAATATGCGCTCGGCCTATGTCCATGTTCTGGCGGATGCGTTGACGTCGGTGCTGGCGATCGCGGCCTTGCTCGCGGGACGTTATCTCGGCTGGATCTGGATGGACCCGGTCATGGGGATCGTCGGCGGGATCGTGATCGCACGCTGGTCGTGGTCGCTGATGCGCGATACCGCCGGGGTCCTGCTCGACCGGACCGACGACCATGTCGCGCAGGAGGTCCGGGAATGCGTCGAAATCGGCGACGCGAGGATCGTCGACCTCCACGTCTGGCGGGTCGGACCCGACGCACGTTCCGCCATCGTCAGCGTCGCCGCGACGGGCAATGTCGACCCCGGCGAGATCCGGCGTCGGCTCCAGCCCGTGCACGAACTCGAGCATCTGACCGTCGAGGTAACGTCCGTCTGAAGGGCGGTGCCGGCCACCGTCGCTCGCGCCCTTCATTTCAGCCTGCAAATAATCTGACGCGGCTCCGTCACCAAGGTGAAATGGACAGCGGTTAGCGGCCCCGAACAGGACGGTACGCGATATCCGCCGTCCAAAGGGGAATTGCATGTTACCGTTTCTGCGCCTGCTTCGCGCCACGACCGCGCTTGCCTTCGTCGTCGCCACGCCGTTCGCCGCCCATGCGCAGACCGCCGAGAGCACGGCCGGGACCGATCCGGAGGCGGATGCCGAAATCGTCGTCAACGGCAGCTATGCGCGCAGCCTGTCGGCGGCGATCGAGACCAAGCGCCGCGCCGCGTTCGGCGTCGATTCGATCAATTCGACCGACATCGGCAAATTCCCGACGCAGAACGTCGCCGAAGCATTGCAGCTGATCCCCGGCGTCGCCATCACCCGCCCGCGTGGCGAGGGGCTGTACGTCAGCGTCCGCGGTCTGGGACCGCAGTTCCAGAACACGCAGCTCAACGGGCGCAGCGTCGCGCTCAACGACCTGATCGAAAATGGCGGCGCGCAGGGACGGCAGTTCCGGTTCGAAATGCTGCCCGCCGAATTCACCGCCAGCATCGACGTCATCAAGACGCCGACCGCCGACATGGTCGAAGGGGCGCTGGGCGGCAATATCGACGTCAAGACCTTCCATCCGCTCGACACCGGCAACACCACGACGATCAACCTGCGCGGCACCTACACGTCGCAGACCCATGACGTCCGCCCGAACATGACCGCGCTGACCAGTGCCAAGAACGACGACGGCACCTTCGGCGTGCTGGCCGGCGTGCAATATTGGGGCAAGACGGTCCGCAACGATCGCTTCATGAATTTCGGATGGCTGCTGAACCGCTACACGGCGGCCGGCGCGGGTGGCCTTGCCGCCGGGCTGTATTCGCCGACGCGCACCCGCCCGACCGTCGAGACCGAGGACCGCAAGCGCGTGTCGGGCATCGTCTCGGCGCAGTGGCGGCCGTCGCCCGAACTGGAAACGACGCTCGACATCCTCGCGACGCAGCTCGACGTCGCCTATGACGAATTCGGCCTCGATATCTATCCGGACGATTCGGGGACGTCGGTCGTGCCGGGGTCGGCAGTGATCGAAGGCGACACGCTGGTCGCCGCGACGATCAACCGCGCCCGGTTCATGGCGTCGCGCGAATACAGCCTGAACCGCCACGACCTGCTGACCATCGGGTTGAAGCAGGTGTGGAATCCCGACCGCTGGCACCTGTCGCTGAACGGCAACTGGTCGAGCGCGCACAGCTATCATCCCGATTATCGCCGGGGCACGGTGCGCAGTCGCGCCTTCTTCAACGGGCCGCTCACCTATGATGCGCGCGGCGGGTACAAGGTCATGCCGACCTTTACGACCACCGTCGATGTCACCAATCCGGCCAGCTACGCCCTCTACCCGTTCAATATCGCGCCCAAGAACAGCAAGGACTGGGACAGCTATGTCCGCGGCGACGTGGCGCGCGATTTCGATGGCTTCCTGTCGAAACTGGCGGCCGGCGGCGAATATCACTGGCGCAAGCGGGACTATTTCCGGCGCGACTACAACGTCAATCCCGCCAGCGGCACCCCGCTCGCCGTCCTGGGCGGCGGCGGGTATGAGGCGATGCCGTACGACGATTTCCTGAAAGGCGTCGACGGCAATGCCCCGCGCAACTGGCTGGTGCCGGTGACCGAGGCGTATCTCGCACGGTTCTTCACGCCTGCTGTCGAAAATAGCGCCCTGACGCTCGGCGATCGCCGGTCGTCGTTCGTGGTCACCGAAAAGATCGCCGCCGCCTATGTCCGCGCCGATTACGACTTCCGCGTCGGCGGCGTGCCCATCACCGGCAATATCGGCGCGCGCTATGTTCACACCGATCAGGTGTCGAGCGGGACGCTGACCAGCGGTACGACCTTCACGCCGGTTAGCTTTCCCAAGACGTTCAATAACGTCCTGCCAAGCTTCAACCTCCGCGCCGAACTGCAGCCGACGCTCGTCGCGCGCTTGGCGGCCAGCCGGGTGCTGACCCGGCCGAACGTCACCGACACGGCCCCGCGCATCACGGTGTCGACCGATGCGCCGACGGCAAGCGGCGGCAACCCCGAACTCGTTCCCTTCCTCGCCACACAGGTCGACGGGTCGCTCGAATGGTATTTCGCGCGCACGGGCATGTTGTCGGGCGCGGTATTCTACAAGACGCTGGACGATTACATCACCCAACAGAATACCGAGATCACGATTCCCGGCCGCGGCCTCGTCCGCCTCGCGACACAGGTGAATGGCGGCCGCGCCAAGGTGTATGGTGCCGAAGTCGCCTATACGCAGGTGTTCAGCTTCCTGCCCGCGCCGCTCAATGGTCTCGGGATGCAGGGGTCGTACACCCACACCTCGGTACAGGCGGAATATACCGCGGGATCGCGGACGATCCGCGACCAGCTGCTCGGCCTGTCGAAGAACAGCTTCAATCTCGTCGGCTTCTACGACAACGGTCCGGTATCGGCGCGCCTGTCCTATGTCTGGCGCGACAAATATCTCTCGGGCACCGGCAGCACGACGCAGGCACCGACCTATGTCGATGCGTTCGGTTCGCTCGACGGCAATCTGTCGCTGCGCGCGAACGACCAGGTGACGGTCAGCCTTGAAGGGATCAACCTCGCCGGCGCGCGGCAATATACCTATAACGACAGCAAGGCCCGGTTCGGCGAGATCAACTATTACGGCCGGACGATCCTGTTCGGCGTGCGGACCGCGTTCTGATGCGCATCGCCGCCCTGCTGGCTGCCGCCGTCGCCTGCACGGCGGCGGCCCCGCGCCCGCCGCTGCGGATGAACGACGTACAGGTCGTTGGCTCGCACAACAGCTTCAAGCGCCGCATCCCCGATGCGGTGATGGCGGCGATCCGGACGCGATCGCCGGCGGAGGCCGATGCGCTGGATTATGACCATCTGTCGCTGACCGCGCAGCTTGATCGGGGCGTGCGCCAGCTCGAACTCGATATCTTCGCCGACCCGGCGGGCGGGCGCTATGCCGACCCCGCCGGCGAACGGCTGGCAAGGGCGGCGGGCGAAGCGACCGGGTTCGATCGTGCGGCGATGCGGCGACCGGGGTTCAAGGTGTTCCACATTCCCGACGTCGACTATCTGTCGGGCTGCGTCACTTTTCGCCGGTGCCTGAAGGAAATCGACGACTGGTCGCGCGCGCACCCGCACCATCTGCCGATCATGATTACGATCAACGCCGCCGACCGGCCGTCGGGACGCGCCGGGATCACCGATCCGCTCCCGCTCACCGCGCCGCTGCTGGACGCGCTGGACGACGAGATCCGCACGACGCTGGCACCCGGCCGGATCGTCACGCCGGACGAGGTGCGCGGGACTGCACCGACCTTGCGCGACAACGTCCGCACACAGGGCTGGCCGACGCTGGATCGCACGCGCGGTCGCCTGTATTTCGTCCTAGACGTGCGGCCGGAGGTCGGCGAGCTCTATCGCGCCGGCCACCCCTCGCTGCGGGGGCGTCCGATCTTCGGATGGTATGACACCGCCACCGCCGAAGGGGTGGTGCAGATCGTGCAGGACCCGCTGGTCGACGGGGCCAGAATCCGCGACTGGGTACGGCAGGGCGTGATCGTGCGGACACGCAGCGACCTGCCGACCACCGACGCCCGTACCGGCAGCCACACCCGCGCCGAGGCAGCGGCGGCGAGCGGGGCGCAGGCGGTCAGCACCGACTATTATCCCGGTGCGCCCCTGCGGTCGGGAGTCGACTTCAAGGTGACACTCCCCGGTGGCGTCATGGAGCGGTGCAATCCGGTGTTGCGGGCAGCGCCCTGCTCGCTGTCGCAAGGCGGGGTGGCTGCGAAGCGTGAACCCGTCCACACGGCAGGACACCCGTGATCCCATAACCGATCACGCTTGGGGGCGGGAAGGTCGTATTTCCGCCCCGAAGTGATCTGCTGCCGATCGGCTCGTCCCCACTAAGGCTGCGCCGAAATCAGACGCCGGCAGGCACCTCGGCCGTCATGCGAACCGACTGTGCCTCGCGAAGACCGGCCGCCAGTTCGTCCTTGCGGAACGGCTTGCTCAATCGCGGCAAGGCCGGGTCGAGCCCCTCGATATCGGCATAGCCCGATACGAGAAGCGTCGGCGTTCCCGGCCGCAGCGTCCGGATCCGCCGGATCAGATCGGTCCCGCTGATGCCGGGCATCAAATGGTCGGTGACGACGAGGTCGAAGGGCCGGCCTTCCTCGACGAACCGCATCGCGGCTTCGCCAGACTCGGCTTCGATAACGGCATAGCCGAGGTCGGACAGCATCTCGGCGGTGCTCATCCGCACCAGCCGCTCATCGTCGACCACTAGCACCACCCCCGATGCGGTCGTCGGTGCGATGGCGTCCGGCACCCGACCGGCTTCGGCCGCCGTCGCGCTCTGCGGTAGCCACAGTTCGACATTGGTGCCCCGACCCGGGCTGCTCTGGATGGTGAGCGCCCCGCCCAGCTGCGAGGCAAGGCCATGGACCATGGACAGGCCCAGCCCGGTCCCCTTGCCCACCCCCTTGGTGGAAAAGAACGGTTCGATCGCCCGTGCCTGCGTTTCGCTGTCCATCCCCAGCCCCGTATCGGCGACCGACAGGCGCAGATAATGGCCGGTCCGCAGGTTGGCGCGATGCGCCGTCCGGATCGATTCGCGGCTTGCCGAAATGCGCAGCGTGCCACCGTCCGGCATGGCGTCGCGCGCATTCACCGCAAGGTTAAGGATCGCCATTTCGAGCTGGTTCGGGTCCGCCTTGGCCGGCGGCAGATCGGCCGGGGCATCGACGATCACCCGGATCTGCGGCCCGGTCGTGCTCGCCACCAGGTCCCCCATGCCCTCGATCAGCGCCGCGACATCGACCGGCACGGGTTGCAGCGGCTGCCGCCGCGCGAACGCCAGCAGCCGTTGCACCAGCGTCCGCGCACGTTCCGCCGATTGCACCGCGCCGTCGATCAGCCGCCGCTCACGCTCGTTGCCCAGCCCCTTGCGCTGCAGCATGTCGAGGCTGCCGAGGATGGGGGTGAGCAGGTTGTTGAAGTCGTGCGCGACGCCGCCGGTCAACTGGCCCATCGCCTCCATCTTCTGGCTTTGACGCAGCGCCGCCTGCGCCTCCTCGCGCGCGCGGATCGCCGCGTCGACCCGCGCCTCCAGCGTTGCGTTGAGCTCGCGCAGCGCGTCCTGCGCCTCCCTGCGCGCGGTGATCTCCAGCGCGGTGCCGGCCACCCGGATGCAGTTGCCCTGATCGTCGAAGATACCGCGCCCCTTGGCCGACACCCACCGGATGACGCCGTCTTCCCGGCCGATGCTCCGATATTCGACGTCGTAATACGCCCGTCGCGCGGGATCGGTCGCGGCGGCGAACGCCTGCGACGTGACGTCGCGGTCGTCGGGGTGCAGGCCGTCGTAAAAGTCCTTGAGGGTGACCGGCGTATCGGGGGCGATGCCGAACATCGCCTTCGTACGCGGTGGCCAGATCAGCTCGTCCGCGACCAGATCGACGTCCCAGAAGCCGACATCGGCGTTGTCGACGGCCAGCCGAAGCCGCTCCTCGCTCGTCCGAAGCCTTGCCTCCGCCCCGATCCGCTCGACATGCACCCAGCAGCGATCGGCCACCTCCTTGACCAGCTCGATCTCCTCGACGGTCCACCGCCGCGCGCGATCCTGATGGACCGCCATCATCGCGGCGAGCCGACCGTCCTTGATGAGCGGACAGCAGATGATCGCGTTGATGCCGATCGCGTGAAACATTTCGCGCCCGTCGCCCGGACCGGTGTCCACAGCGATGTCGCGCAGGACGATCGGCGATCCGGACCGGAGCGCCGCCGCCGCATCCGGCCCGAAGCGATCGAGACTGTATTCGCCGGCCGAACTGTCATGCTCGGGGGCCGTATAATCGCTGCGGATCCAGAAGCGGTCGCCATCGGCATGCACATCGGCATAGGCGCAACGCGAAGCGCCGAGCACGGTCCCGAGCGCGGTCGTGGCGATGGTCATCGCCTCCGTCGCGCGGCCGGCGACGAACAGCCGATCGTTGAGATCGCTGAAGAAGCGGACGCGCGTTTCCCGACGCGCCATGCCCCGCAGCACGCGCTCCAGTTGCACCGCCGCCAGCGCCAGCAACAGCACGATCAGCGTGACGAGGCTGATCGCCGTGGCCAGAAACGCCGGATGCAGACCCGTCACGCCGCCTGCGGCGACATCGGGCGCGTGCGCCTGCGTGAACGTCGCGGCATACATGCCCGAATAGTGCATGCCGGCGATTGCCATGCCCATCACCACGGCGGCGATGGCGCGGCGACCGACCTGCTGGTCCCGCGTCGCGAGCCGGACCGCGCCGGTGGCGGCACCGATCGCGACAATGACCGAGATCGCCACCCATAACGGATCGTAGCGGACGATGGCCGGCATCCGCATCGCCGCCATGCCGACATAGTGCATCGTCGCGACACCCGCACCGATCAGGACGCCCGCGACCAGCGTCCGGCGCGTCGTCGGTGCCGACCAGTCGATCAGCGCAAGGCCGCCGCCCGTAAAGCCGATCGCGAGCGCCAGCGAGACGAGGGTCGGCACAAGGTCGTAGCGCACGACCATGCCCGGCATGCTGAAGGCGAGCATCGCGACGAAGTGCATCGACCAGATGCCGCCGCCCAGCGCCGTCGCCGCGCTGGCCAGCCACACGCGCCGGGCACGATCCCGCGACTCGCGAACCCGTCCGGCGAGGGTGAGCGCGGTGAAGGCGGCGATGATCGCGACGATCGTCGACAGGATGACGAGATATGAATCATGAACGCCGTGAAGGACCATGGCGATAACGATTTCACACGTCCCGGCACTTCGCAACCTCGGCGGCGAACGGCCGGTTCAGACCCGCGGCCAAGCGCCCGACGACCGCCGTGCCCGGAAACGACGTCGGCGATGGAAACTCCGATGGTCCATGGCGGTTGAACCGTCATGACCCTGTCCACCGTTCCCTATGCCATCGTCGTCGAGGACGACCCGATCATCATGATGGAGACGACCTATATCCTTGAGGATGCCGGGTTCCGTGTTCATGAAAGCTTCGACGGCGATGAAGCGGTCGTCCTGCTTGAGAAACATTGGGAAAGTGCGGTGCTCCTGTTTTCCGACGTCGACATGCCGGGATCGATAAACGGTTTCGCGCTCGCGCGACAGGTCGCGGTGCGGTGGCCGCAGATCGAGATCGTCATCGCGTCCGGTCATGTCTCCCCCGCCGAAGGCGACATGCCGGAGCGGGCGACGTTCATCACCAAGCCGTTCAACCAGCGCATGGTGCATGAACATCTCAACAAGATCTTGCCGGACGACAAGAAGCCCGAGCCGCTGAAAAAGGCGGTGTAGGCGGGTCAGGATCACCGGCAAGGCGGCGGCAGTCTTTCGCGCTGGCCGCCGGCACCCCTACGCCGGCGACCACACCCTCGCGCCGTTCGTCCCCCTACTTCTTGACCGGCACGGTCGCGAGATCGCGGTCGATCGTCGCCAGCAACGGGTCGGTGAACTGGTCGGGCAGATAGGTCTGCAGCCCGTACAGCGTCGTGCCCCGCGCCATGTCGAGCTGCGGGTTCTTCAGGAACGCCGGCACATGCCGTTCCAGCACCGCGCGGGTCGCGGGATTGTCGAGCAACTCGCCGATCGGCGTCGTCAGCGTGGTATAGCGCCCCGATGCCTTGGCGGCCGCCAGTGCCTGTGACAGGCGGTCGATGTCCGCACCCCACGGGTCGCGCGCGACCACGACCTTGCCGTCGGCGGCGAAGTCGGCGAGCGTGTCGCTGGCACGGGTATAGCGCGGCCACCCCGGCAGCCCGCCGCCGTTCGGGTCGCCCCGCTTGACGAAATTGCCGAGGTAGCCGCTCATCGCCCGACCCACCCCTTCGTCCTTCGCGGTCGTCTGCGCACCATATTTGATCCGGGTGTTGTCGAAGAAATAGGGGATATCGGTCGCGTGCTGCGCCCCGCCCTGCCCGACCGAATCCGCGACATAGGAAAAACGATACTCCCAGACGGGCACGCCCTTGTCGGCGATCATCGCCGATGCCTCGCGCCCGCCCGCGATCATGAAACCGCTCTTGCCGCCGATATCGGCGCTGGTCGCCCCGATCATCATCGGCACCCGCGCGAAATTGCCCTGTTCATAGGCCTTGCGCAGGTCGACCACGACCTTGCCGTCCACGAACGGCCCGGAATTGGTCGGCGGAGCGCCGGCCCGGCCGGACATCTGCGCCATGTTAAGACCGTCGAGCACGTCCTCGGCCGACAGCGCGCGCAACCGTTGCAGTGCGTCGGGCGCGGCGGGATCGATCCCCTTGGTCTTTGCAAAATTGCCGCCGATCTTCTCGACATCCGCCAGCGTGTTGGGGCTGAACGCCTTCGCATCGCCGCCCGACATCACCACCGCGTTGTTGAACAGTCCCTTCGCCTCGGGTGAGGTCACGAGCGCATGGACCGAGATGCCGCCGGCGCTTTCACCCGAGATGGTCACGTTCGCCGGGTCGCCGCCGAATGCCGCGATGTTGCGCTTCACCCATTGCAGCGCCGCGACCTGATCCATGATCCCGTAATTGCCCAGCCGCCCGCCATCGGCATTCTGCGCGGTCAGTTGCGGCAATGCGAAGGTGCCGAAGCGCCCGACACGATAGTTGAAGCTGACGAACACCATGCCCTTCTTCGCCATGTTCGCACCGGCATAGGTGGGTGGCGACGCCCCGCCGTTCACGAAGCCCCCGCCATAGATCCAGACCAGCACCGGCAGCTTGCCCTTCGCCCCCGCCGGCCGCCAGACATTGGCGTAGAGGCAATCCTCGGCCGGGGTGGTGCCGAGCGGGGCCGCGTCGCTCGGGAACGGCTTCTGCATGCAGTCCGAGCTATATCGGGTCGCATCGCGCAGCCCGGTCCATTTCGCCGCCGGTTGCGGCGCGCGCCAGCGCAACGGGCCGACCGGCGGGGCGGCGAAGGGAATACCCTTCCAGCTTTCGACGCCATCGGTGGCCTGACCGCGCACGGCACCGTCGACGGTGCGAACGGTCGGACCGGCGGGCTGCGCGGCGGCGGGGATGGCGGTCAGGGCAGTGGCGACGATCAGCGCGTTGACGATGCGGTTCATCGAGCAGGACTCCGTAGACGAGGGGATGTTCGCGAAACGAGCGGCGGGGTGGCGGGCGCGCATCACGCCGGTGCTTCCAGCGCCGGCATCGAACCGCCCGGCACCGTGCCAACGGCGTCGAGCGTCAGCGAGCGGGTGACGCCGCTACCGAGCGCGCAACGCCGCGCCGAACCCAAGGCTGCGCTGATCGGGCCCAGGGCGGCACCGGTCCTTACCTTGAAGCACGGGACCGCAACGATAGGCATGCCCGTGACCGTCGCGACCAGCGGCGCTATGCGCCCGGACAGCATCGCGGCAAGCAACGCCACGATCGCCACGAGCCCGATCGGTGCCAACATCCCCGCCCCCATTTCGCCGGGGGGTCGGTCCGCTACCCGCGGCGTCCGCCCCCCTTGCCCAACGGTATCGACGCACAGGCACGA
This sequence comes from Sphingomonas sp. Leaf22, assembly GCF_001421715.1. Classification (GTDB taxonomy): domain Bacteria; phylum Pseudomonadota; class Alphaproteobacteria; order Sphingomonadales; family Sphingomonadaceae; genus Sphingomonas. Next base: position 78,076 of record NZ_LMKP01000045.1, on the reverse strand, counting down.
GAAGGGAAGCGGTATATTGCGATCGACCGACCCCTATCTTCCCGGAATCGTTCCGACAATCGTCCGTATGAGTATCTAACCGCCGGTGCCGCTGGCGACATCCACTTCATACGCATCGCCGATGACGACCCCGACCCGCTGGTGCAGCCCCTCCGGCTCGATATCGAGGATCGACCGATAGCCATCGGTCGCCTTCCCGCCGGCCTGTTCGATTAGCATCGCCATCGGGTTCGCCTCGTACAGCAACCGCAGCCGTGCCTTGCCCGGGTCGCGATGGTCGGAAGGGTAGAGGAACACGCCGCCACGCTTGAGGATACGGTGGATGTCCGCGACCATCGATGCGGTCCAGCGCATGTTGTAATCGACGCCGCCCGGCCCCTCGGACCCCTGAATGCGATCCTCGATATAGCGGGCGATGTCCGGCGACCATTGGCGGCGGCGCGCCATGTTGATCGCGAATTCGCGGGTGCCCGCCGGAATACGCATCCGCCCGTCGGTCAGCCGCCACGAACCGACTTCGCGGTCCAGCGTGAATTCGAACACGCCGTCGCCGACGGTCAGCACCAGCAACGTCTGCGGCCCATAGATCGCATAGCCCGCCGCCACCTGCTCGCGCCCGGCCTGCAGGAAATCGGCCTCGGTCACGTCGCGGCCGGCGCAATCCTCGGGCGCGCGCAGCACCGAAAAGATCGTTCCGACCGACAGGTCGACATCGACGTTGCTCGACCCGTCGATCGGATCGAACAGCAGGAGATATTCGCCCTTGGGATAGCGGTTGGGGATGCGGTGGATCGTCTCCATCTCTTCGGACGCCATGCCCGCCAGATGGCCGCCCCATTCATTGGCGTCGAGCAGCAGTTCGTTGGCGATCACGTCCAGCTTCTTCTGGACCTCGCCCTGCACATTCTCGCTGCTCAGCGCGCCGAGCACATCGCCCAGGGCACCCTTGGAAATCGCATGGCCGATCGTCTTGCACGCGCGCGCGACCGTTTCGATCAGCAGGCGCAGCTCGGCCGGGCAGCTTTCCGCATCGCGGCGCTGCTGTTCGATCAGAAACCGTGACAAGGTGATGGCCGGCTGCATCGCCGGCGGTTCGGGGTTCGTCATTCAGCTTCCTTTCGTCGTGCCTGCCGCATTCCAACCATGGCAGGCATCCGTTGCGCAAGCGCGACAGGTCGGAAAGAAAGGTGGCGGCCCTGTTTGCCGGGACCGTCGCCCAGTCCGAAAGGGACCATCGGCCCGCAATATGGCGTTTGGCTACCGACCAACCGTTCCGCCCTGGTCGACCAGATCGAACCACGCGGTGGCGCATGTCCGACCGTTGACGAGCAACTCGACCATATGGCGTCCCGGATAATGCCGCCGCGTGCTGAAATCGCGGATCATCTGTCGCGTCGTCAGCGTCGCCACCGCGTTCGCCGACAAATCGAACGTCTTCAGCTTGAAGACCTTGGACGCGACCTTGCCGCGTGGCCGGGCATAGTGGACCCGGTAGTCGACCACGACGCGCTGATCGATCGACGCGGTCGATTGCAGTCGCACGTCGATGGTGATCGGTTCGCCAAGGCGGATCGTCGCGGGTTCGATCGCGAACCGATCGACGGCGACTTTGGCGTCGTGGCTGGCACCGATCCGTTCGAGCGCGGCCGGATCGCCTTGTTTCACCAGCGTGCGCAGCGCGTGGCGAATGATCCATGCCGTATGCGGATCGTCGCCCGGCCAGCGCGACACGAGCGCGACCAGCCAGTCGGGCCGATCCTTGCCGATGTCGTTCAGGTGGTTCGCGACCGATTTGCGGACATAGGCGCTGGGATCGGCCCGCAGCGCATCGAGGATCGGCGCGGCCAGCGTCGGGTCCTGCCGGAACGCGGCGATGCGCGTGCCCCATGGCAGGCGCGGCCGGCTCCCCTCGCTGGCCAGACGACGGACATGCGCGTCGTCGTGCCCCGCCCAGCGACGCATCGTGCGCAGCGTGCCGTCGACATCCTGTGCCAGGAACGGCCGGATCGCGAATTCGGCACTGCCGAAGCGGGTCAGGTCGGCCAGCGCCGCCAGCGACCGGTCGGCATCGGCCAGACCATATCGCGGCACATATTCGGTGATCGCCATCGCCTGAAACCCATGGGTCAGGCGCGGTGCCATCGCGCGCAATATGTCGAGCGCCGCCGCATATTCGGCCGGCAGGGCGGGATGCAGCGCATCGGCAATATGGCGCACCCGCTCCATGACCGACAGCGCGTCGAGCCCGGCCATGGCGGCGGCGACGAACGCCTCGCGATCGAAGCGCGGTGACGCTGCGACGCCGGCATCGGCGATCGTCGCGATCGCGCCGGGGCCGAGCAGGTCCTTGAGCAAAGGGGGCGTTGTCCGGGACATGGCGGCTCCACCAGCGGTATCCGCCGTGCCGCACCCCCGCGCCCGCGGACACCGCAAGGGTCAGGGCGTCAGGCGGAAATAATAGCTGTAGGTTCGCGGCGTGCCCGCCACCACGACATTGCTGATCGTCACGTCATAGGTCGTGTTCGCCGCCAGACCCGCCACGCTCCATTGCAGGTTGTTCGACAACCCGTATCCGTCATTGTCATAGGCGATATTGCCCACGGTCAGCGCCGCGCCGTCGCGTGCCTTGATCACGATCGCCGCGTTGGCGAAACGAACCTGCGCGTTCGCGCCGAAATTGCGGCTCTTGTCGGCGATGACGGTGAACGACAGCAGCGCGCCGTTGGCGAAATAACGGGTGGGGTAATCCTGATACGGATAGGCCACGAAATCGGGCAAGGAACCGGCGGTGTTCTGGGTCGTGTTGATGACCTTGATCGACGCCCCGTCGGCGCGCCCGCGAATGGCTTCGTTCCCGGCGACGCGACCATAGGCGATGCTCGACAGGAACGGATAGAGCAGCCAGCGGCGATGCCCGATATTGTTGGCGATCAGGTTGTCGACGTCGGTCAGGAACCCGATCATGATGTCGGCATCCTGCGAATAGCGCAGGCCGGAGCCATAGCCGAGATAGATGTTGCTCTGTCCCGCGGCGGTCGCGCCCGCGCCGGTATAGCATTTCCAGTCGACCGGCGGCGTATGGCTGAGCTGGCCATTGGCAGCCATCATCAACGCCGACTGCATCGACGCCGCTTCCTCGGCAGTCGAATAGGTGACGGAAGGCAGGCCGTGACGAGCCCGAATATCATTCACCACCGCCAGCACCCGCACCCCCACCGCCGGTTTCAACTGCCCCGTCTGGCAGGCGGCGATGTTGGGGGTGGCGGTATAGAGTTGTTCGACCGAGGTCGCGAAATCCGCGCCGGTGGCCGGTTCGCGCACGGTCGCGACAGGGGATGGCGTCGGGGTCGGCGTAGGTGTCGGAGCGGGGGTGACGGCGGGCGCGACGATCGTTCCACTGCCGGACGTGCTACCCCCGCCACAGCCCGGAACGAGCGCCAGCAGCAGCAGCGGCGCGACCCGGCTTAGGCGTTGCCGGCGACCGAAGCCGGAGTCCGCAGGAGAAATGGAACGCATCATTCAAAGTCCTGCTGCGGCGATAACGGCACGATTCCCCCCTGGGTACGTCGGACCCGGTTGCACTTCGGTAAACGCCGCGCGCATCGGCAAAGCGTCCACGACGGGTGCGGTCAGGCCCGGATACAGGCGAGCACCGCCCAGCGGCGGTTGCGGTGCACCGGGCGTACCCGCCAGTCGCAACCGGTCGCGTGCAGGAACTGCCGGTGTAGCGGGGCGGCATGCTGCGCAAAGTCGTGAAAGTCGATCCGGTGATGCGCGAGGACCAGCGTCCCGCCCGGCCGCAGCACGCCGGCGACATCGCACGCGGTACGCCGCATCGCGCGGGGGGAAAGATAATAGAGCAGCTCGGCGACGACCACGCCGTCATAGGTCGCGCGCGGCAGTCGCGCCGGCACCGCGAGCCGGATCGCACGGGCGCGCGCCGTCCCGGCCAGCGCCTTCGCCACCAGCGTCGTCCCCGCCGCCGTCGCCTCCGTCGCATCGAGACGCAGCGCACGCGGCGCGACGGCGACGCTGTTCGACCCGTTACCCGCCGCCAGTTCGAGGATGCGCCCCAACGGCCCCGGCCCGATCGCGTGCAGGATCGCCTGTCGCTTCACCGCCTCGTCGCGGTTGCGAAAGGTCTGCCATGGGTCGGGATCGGCGGCGAAGGTCCGCTCGAACCCGTCAAGGGTGATCGCCCTCATCGCCGTATCGCCGCAAAGACTTCGCCCGGACGGCTGAACGCGGCGATCTGTGCGGCGGAAAGGGCGAAGCCGGTCGGATCGTCGGTGATCCGCCCCGTCTGGGTACGATAGCGGCGGATGGCGTGCCGCTTGGCGAGGCGCTCCTGCGCGGTCAGCGGCATCGCGCGGGCGGCGGGCAGGCGCTGCCCGGTCGGCCATACCGGATAGGCGAGCCAGCGGACGCCGTGCGCCGGTCGCGCAGCGGCGGCGACGGCGCGGTGGTCGGGATGGTGGTCGCGCGGCGACGGGGCCAGCGCCAGCACCGGTCGCGGCAGAGTGGCGAGGGCCCGCGCCACGCCCCGGGAGATCGCGCCACCATGCGCGGCGACATCGCCATCGGGCAGGTCGAGGAACGTGATGACGCGGGCAGTCACGCCGATACGGTGCAGCGCCATCCGCGTCTCGCGTCGTCGTTCACGCACCAGTCGCTGGCGTGGCCATGCCGTGCTGCCGCGATGCGATCCGGCACCGTCGCTGACGATCAGCACGCGGACCGGCACGCCGCGCCGGCGCATCCGCGCGATCATGGCATGGCCGCCGATCGTCTCGTCATCGGGATGCGGCGCAACCATCAGCAGCCCGCCCGGCCGGATCACAGCGCCACCGTCAGCGTACCGGCGGCCACCGCCGCACCGACCAGCATCCGCTGCGCATCGGGGCCCGGCTGCCGCAGATACATGGCAAGGTCGGTGATCCGCGCGGACAGCGGATGGTCGTGGAACAGCGCGGCGACGCCGACCGCCTCCTGCGCGACCGCGATCGCTTCCCCCCCGGCCGCATAGACGGCGGCGCGCGCGGCGGACACGGCGGGCAGGCGCGCGGCATCGTCGGCGAACCACGCCGCCGCCGCCGTTCGCACCGCCCCGGCCGCCGCCTCGCCCAGCGCGTACAGCCGGGCGAGCCGGCCCGCCTGATGCGGATCGGCGGCGCGGCCGGTCGTCACCAGATGATCGCGGACGCCATCGACAATGCCGGCGACACCGCCCGCCTGCACTGCCACAAAGCGCAGCGCACCGCCGCTGAACCATGGTTCGCGGACATAATCGCCGGGCGCGCCGATGCGGTCGTCGGGCGCGATCGGCAATCCGGCCCAGCGCACGATATGCGTCTCCGAACGCTGCATGCCGACCACGCGCCAGAAGCTGCGGTCGATGGCGGGCGGAACGCGGGCGAGGTCGAGGAGCAGCAATTGCCGCCCGCCCGGCGCATCGACGCTGACCAGCGCATGGCTGAGAACCCCCGCGCCCGACGCGAAACTCTTGCCGCCATCGATCCGGTCGCCGTCGAGCCGCAGCCCGTCGCCCGGCAGATCGGCATTCCAGACACCCAGCGCCCCGCCGTCGCGCAGGATCGCGGCCAGCCGGGTACGCTGCGCCGCACTGCCATAGCGCGACACGATCTGCGCGGCATCGACATGGCCCTCGAACAATCGCCCGAGCGGCAGGTCCGCGCGCCCGACGCGGTAGAGGAGCCGCAACAGGGTGAGCAGCGCCGGCGCATCGGCGGGATCGGCCGGGTCGCCCAGTTCGGTGGTCAGTCCGGCGATCCGGTCGCGCAGGTCGCTCACGCCGCTGCCGCCGGGGTAGCGGTCAGCGCCGCGAGCGCGGCTTCGGCGGCGACGAACGGAATGTGGCGCATGCCGCCCGGCGGCACCGGCACGACGCGCATCGCGAACGCCTCCGCATTCGGGCAGTCGCGGGCGACGCCGAGCAGATGGTCGCGATCCAGCCCGACCTGCGCGCTCAACGCGACGAAATCGCCTCCCGCAAAGGCCCGGCGGGCGGCGGCGTGCAGGCGATATTGCCATAGCTGGTCGGCGGGATGCGCGACGCTGACCGACCCCAGACCATCGCGATCGAGATCGCACAATGTCGTCGCCAGTCCGCCGCGCACCCGCCCGACCCGCCGGTCGGAGGTATGGACGATACTCGCCGCATCGCGCCGCACGCGCAGCCCGGCGCGCGCCGCGTCGTCGACCAGTCGCGCATCTTCCCCCCGCGCCAGGGCCACGAACCCGCCGAGCGCGACATAGGTGGTGGCGCGCAGGCCCATATTGGCCCCGCTGGCATGATGATGGACGGCGGGTGCCTCCCACGCGACCGGATCGATCCGGCGGCGCAGCGCGTAGAGGTTGGCATAATGACGTTCGATCCGGTCCTGATCCGGATTGCCGCCCCGGCCGCTGCGGACCACATCGCCGACGACGAGGTCTGCCTGCTCCAGCGCCGCCGTCATTGCCGTTACCCAATCGGGGGCGGGCAGGCTGTCAGCATCGGTGGTCAGCAGGATCGCATCCCCCTGCCCCACGCTCGCCAGCCCCAGTCGCATCGCCCGGTCGCGTGCGCGGCCGGCATTGGCAGCGGCGCGATCGACGATCCCGACGATCAGCGGATGGCGACCGGTCGCACGATAGGCGGCGATCGGACCCTCGCTGGCGTCGGTGCAGCCGTCGAGCAAGAGGCATAGCGTCAGCGCGGTTTCGGGCGGGACGATCAACCGGTCGAGTGCCGCGAACAGGCGCGGCAACCGCTCCGCCTCGTCACGCGCCGGGATGCAGATCGCGACGGACACGACGGTCAACGGCCCCCTCCGCCGCGCTGTGTCGCCGGTCCCGTCTCGTCCTGTGCTACCATGTCGCTGTCCCCGCCGGTGATCCGATGCGATGGAGGGAATGCCCTCCAGACGATTGATATCGCTAGGGTAACGAACGGAGCGCGGTCGGTTCGGTTCCGCTATCGACCGATCGGCGACGGGTGGCACCCGCCGCCGTCCGGCTCAACCGAACAGTGCCAGAATACCGCGCGACGGATCGACCAGCCCTTCGTAGATCATGCGGCAGGCGACATAGACGATGACGGCAAGGCCGATATAGGCGACCCAGCGATAGCGTTCGATCACCCGCGCCAGCCCGTTGGCGGCAAGCCCCATCAGCGCGACCGACAGGATCAGGCCGACGGCGAGGATGCCGGGATGCTCGCGCGCCGCGCCGGCGACCGCCAGCACATTGTCGAGGCTCATGCTGACATCGGCGACCGCCACCGCCCATGCGGCACTGGCGAAGCTGCGCGGGGCAGCGGCCTTGATCGCGCCGTGCTCGCCCGGCGTATCGTCATGATCGCGCAGTTCGCGCCACATCTTCCACGCTACCCACACCAGCAGCAGCCCGCCGGCAAAGACGAGGCCGGTGAGCTGCAACAACTGCGTCACGACCAGTGCAAAGGCGACGCGCAGGACCAGCGCCGCACCGACGCCGATCAGGATCACCTTGCGCCGCATGTCGGCGGGCAGGCCGGCGGCCAGCGCGCCGACGACGATCGCATTGTCGGCGGCCAGCATCACGTCGATCAGCACGACCTGCGTAAAGGCGGCAAGCGCGGACGGACTGCCGATATTGGCGAAGTCCGCGACGATATGGTTCCAAAGTTCGGTCATCGGTTCAACTCATGCAGGAAAGGCGAGCAGGATCATACCGTCAAACGGCAGGCCCCATGCAGACGCCCTGAAAGGATCGGCGTGCACCGCTGATGGTCAACCCGGCCGATCACCGCAAGACCGGATATGCACCCGGTATGGCATGCGAAGGGGGAGTGCCGGAAGCGATGCCGCAGGAACGGCGGGACGCGCTCGGACGAAATGTCTGCGAAAATGCCCAACTGCAAAAATGCCCAACAGCGCACCCCCGCGCAGGCGGGGGTCCAGAGTTCCAGGCGCAAGCCGTTGTTCTGCTTGCCTCTGGACACCCGCCTTCGCGGGGGTACGGCGAGTTTCTGGCTCAGCGTACGACGTTCGCAAGGGTCTCGCTTACGCCAGGATAAAGGCGCGGTCTGGCTCCGTTCGGCATTTTCACCGCGGTCCGATGAAAGCGGGAATTGCAATCGCGGCCGACGGCCGTACCCTTCGGCCATATCGTCCGGTCGGGCCGGGGGCTCGCCCACCTTCCGTCCGGCACGACCATAGCATGGCTTTCGAGGGTTTGCCGATGTCCGATCCGTCCACGCCATGGCCCGCGACCACCCCGCTATCGGGCACAGAACGCCTGATCCTGAATGCCGAACGCGGCGACGCCGACGATCCCGCGCTCGACCTGTCGGCAGCGGCGCGGCATGGGCAGACGATGTTCCTCGGCAGCGACGAGGGCGTCCGGCTCGAACGGCTGATCGGCGATGGCGAGGGTGGCTGGGGGCAGCATCGCCGCTTCCCGCTCGACGCGATCCTCGACCTCGACGCGTCGGGCGAGGCCGATATCGAGGGGCTGGCCGAGGAGCATGGCTGGCTATGGGTGCTGGGATCGCATGCCCGGACCCGGCCGAAGATCGGCAAGCAGGGCGACGACCGGATCGACCTGACCCAGTTCGCCACGCTGAAGAATACCCGGCCGCGCTGCCTGCTTGCGCGCCTGCCGCTGGCCGCCGACCCCGAACTGGACAGCGCGGTGCTGCCGGTGCGGCGCGACGGCGATCGCCGCGCGGGGATGCTGCGTCAGACCAAATATGGCAACCGGCTGTCGCGGCTGATGCAGGAAAGCGCGCTGCTGCGCCCCTTCACCCGCATCGCCGCCAAAGAGGGCGGCGTCGATCTGGAGGGGATCGCGGTCGCCGGCAACCGCATCGCCATCGGCATGCGCGGTCCGGTGATCCAGACCTATGCCGTGCTGCTGGAGGTGGAGGTCGTGCCGACCCGGACCGGTCGCCTCAAGATCCTCGGCCCGATGCACATCCGCCTGCTGGAACTCGACGGCCTCGGCATTCGCGACCTGAAGCGCGACGGGGCCGACCTGCTGATCCTCGCCGGCCCGACCACCGGGCTGGACGGGCCGTGCGCGGTGTATCGGTGGACGGACTGGCTGGGCGATCCGCCCCGGCATGACCAGATCGTGCGGCGGCATCGGCCCGACCGGATCATCGACCTGCCGTTCGGGCGCGGCGACGATCACCCGGAGGGGCTGGTCCTCATCGACCTGCCCGAGGGGCGACGCGACCTGCTGGTCATCTGCGACAGCCCCGCCGCCGCGCGGATCGACCCGACGACGCACAGCGTCCGCTGCGACCGCTTTCGCCTGCCCGACCGGGCTGGTTGATCCGCTTACCTACCCACCACGATGCGCGGCAGTGTCCGGATCGGTTCGACGGTGATCTCGCGAAACCAGGTCTCCGCCCCCTCCGACTGGAGCTGGATGCGGCCATGGGTGAGCGGTTGCCGGCGGCCATCGGCGGCGATGGTGGCGAGGTCGCGGACTTCGGCGACGGGCACGCCGTTGACGACATGCACCGCGCGGTCGCCGACGACGTACAGGTCGATCGTGTTCCATTCGCCGACCGGCCGTTCGGCATCGGTCGCCGCCTCGACATTCCAGGTCGGGGTGCCGTTGACGATATCGATCGTGCGCCCGCCTGCGCGATAGCGAAGGTGCGGCGCGATCAGCGACGGGTCGAAGCCGACATCGGTATGCCCGCGCAGCTTCGGACCGACCGCGACGATCATCCCGGTCGACCCGGTCATGATCTCGAACTCCGCCGATGGCTGCCAGGTGCCGAACACTTCACCGGGCGTCCCGTGCGTATGATAGAGCAGGCCGTTGTTGCGCGGCTGCGTCTCGCGCGGGGCATAGGTCTTCGCGCCCCATTTGAAGCGCAGGCGCAGGTGATAGTCGCGCAGGTCGGCGCGGTGGACCAGACTGCCCCATGTCTCGCCCCGGACCCAGATCGCCGGGGTGCCATCGACCGTCCGCACCGCGAAATCGCCGCTGGTATCGCGGCTCGTCCCGACCGGCTTGTCGGGCGGGTTGCGATAGGTCAACGCCGGATCGGCATAGCCAAGCCATGGCTGCCAGTCCTTCAGCGTCCGCCCGTCGAACAATGCGACCTTCCTGCCCGCCGGCTTCGGCAGGTCGACCAGCGTCAGCCGTTGCGGCGTCGTCGCCGGTTCGCCGGCGATGGCGCGCGCGGCTTCCTTACTATTCTGCGCCACCGCCGGACCGGCCAGCGACAGCGCCACGGCAAGGACGATCCGCCCGCCGCGCACCTGCCACCCCGCCGGCACGCCCGATACCCGTATCCCAGCAACCAGCCCTGCCATGCGACCCACGATCATCCCCCCGCTCACCTTATTTCGTTACCGCTACCATAGGCGGCGGACGATGCTTGGCAAGGGTATGAAATCGTTCGCTATCTCCAGCGCATGTCCTATTCGAGCGCCTGATAGATCAACGCGCGCAGCTTGCCATGGTCGTCGATGCTCCCGGCGGGGAGCAGCTGTGTCATGTACACGACGGTCAGCCGCTCGACCGGATCGACCCAATAGCTGCTGTGATAGGCACCGCCCCAGCCAAACTCGCCGACCGATCCCGGCTCCCCCGCCTTGCCCAGATCGGTGCGCAGGTTGAACCCCAGGCCGAACCCCTTGCCCGGTTCATAGGGAATGTCGACCAGCTGGTCGCTGATCATCAGCTCGACCGTCTTGCGCCCGAGATAGCGCCGCCCGCCCAGTTCCCCGCCACGCCGGAGCATTTCGAGGAAGCGGCTGTAATCCGCCGCGGTCGACAACAGCCCCGCCCCGCCCGACAGCGCGACGCGCGGGCCGCGCAGATAATGGCCCTGCCCGACATGGCCGCCGCCGTCCCACATCCCCGGATCGGGGTTGCGCCGCACGCCGGCCGGATCGGCGGCATAGACGGCGGCGAGCCGTCCCGCCTTGGCCGGCGGCAGGTAGAACGACGTATCGCGCATTCCCAGCGGTCCGATGATCCGCGCCTGCAGGAACGCGTCGAGCGGCTGCCCGCTGATCTTCTCGACCAGCACGCCCAATATGTCGGTGCTGTAGCCATAGACGAATTTGGTGCCCGGCTGCTCGGCCATCGGCAGCGCCGCCATGCGCGCCACGACGTCCGCGACCGGTTCGTTGCGATCGGCGAAATACCATCCGTAGATGCCGGCGTCGCGCCACGCCTTTTCGCCCGCTCCCCCACCATAGGAGATACCGGCGGTGTGGGTCAGCAGGTCGCGGATGGTGATCGCGCGCTTCGCCGGCACGACGTCGTAGCCACCCTTGTCGTTGGCCACCGCGACGGTCGTCTTGCCCCATGCGGGCAGGTATTTGCCGACCGGATCGGACAGCAACAGCTTGCCGTCCTCCATCAGCATCAGGATGGCGACGCTGGTCAGCGCCTTGGTCTGCGACGCGATGCGGAAGATCGCATCCTGCCGCATCGGGTCGCGCGCTTCCTTATCGCGCCAGCCCACCGCATCGGCATAGACGGTGCGGCCATCCTGCTGGATCTGCACGACCGCACCGGCGATGCGCCCCTGATCGACATAGGCCTTCAACAGCGATGACAGCCGCGCGAGCCGTTCGGCGGATAGGCCGGGTGCCGGCCGGACATGCGCGGCAGGCCGCGGTTTCGGCTTCGCCTCGGCGGCGGGGAGCGCCGGTAGCGCGGCAAGCAGTGTGGCGGACGCGAGCAACCGGCCCCAGAACGTCATCGACATATCCCCTCCCGAACGTTTCCACCCCCAATAGCGGAACGCACGCGGCAGCGGCCAGTGCGTTTGCACCGGCGGGCAAACGAAAACGGACGCCGACCCGCTGTCGCCAGCGCATCGACGTCCGTTTCGGCAGCAGGACTGCGGATCAGATCAGGACGAGGCCACCAAGGCCGGCGTTCGACCCGACCAGCGAGTAGACATAATAGGTGATGCCGTCGTTGGTGACGGATCCGTCGAACTCGACGGTGGTCAGCGCATTGCCGTCGATGTCGGTCAGCGAAACCGTGCCGGTGCCGTCGGGCAGCGAGAGATTGCCCTTGCTGCCCATGATGATGCCGTCGTTGTTGCCGTCGAACAGCTTGGTCGTGGTGATGATCAGATCGTCCTTGCCGAAGCGGTTGATCGTATCATCGCCCAGATCGATCCCGAGCCGGGTGTCGAAGAAGAACATGTTCCGCGATTCATTGGCGGCATCGCCGTTGAATACGTTGTTGGCGAACGTGCCTTCCTTCGCGCCGCGCGGACGGATGCTGTCGTCACGATAGAAAAAGTGGCCTTCGTCGTCGCTGCCCAGCAGACGCAGCACGGACACGCCGTCGACCTGCACCGTGTCGCCGCTGGCATCGATCGTAACCCGGTTGTTCGTCAGGCGGATCAGGTTGTCGTTATTGCCGTCGTACAGCTTCTTGTCGAACACCAGCAGGTCGTCCGACCCGAAGTTCACGACGCGATCGTTCCCGCTCGACGCGGCGGCTTCGAAGTAGAACGCATCCGAACCGGCCGTGCCGCGCAGCACCTGGTTATCGGTGTGGCTGCCGTTGATGATGTTATAGTTCTGAATCAGGTCGAGCGTCGGGTCGGTGACCGGATCGATGATGACCGGTGCCGCATCGACGGTCAGCTTGACCACCGCGCTCGTCTTGTTGACGCCGTCCGACGCCGCATAGACGAAGCTGTCGCTGCCGTTCCAGCCGGTCTTGGGCACATAGACGAAGCTGCCGTCGGCCGAAAACTGGATGGTACCGTTGCTGGGCCCGTCGACCAGGCTCGCGCTCAGCGACTTGCCTTCCGGATCGCGGTCGTTCGACAGGACGTTGCCCGACAGGCGACCGTCTTCCTTGCCCGAAAAGGCGTCGGCGACCGCGATCGGGGCGAGGTTTTCGACCGGGGGCGGCGGCGGTGGCGGCGACGTGACCGTCCCGGAATTGATCTGCGAGATGGTCGCCGACAGATTGTCGGTGACGCCCATGTACATGGTGATCTTGGTCGACTGGCCGGCCCGCAGCGTGCCGAGGCTGAAGGTCAGGTTCAGCGTCTGGTCGACGGTCTTCGTATAGCCCTCCGCCTGCGACGTCGCGCTCGCGGCATAGGGATCGAGGTTCACGAAGCCGTAGAACGACGCATCGGCGCGCGAATCCTGCGAATACAGGAAGAACGGCGTGTCCTTCTGCAGCAGCGCCGTTACCAGCGCGCCCTTGCTGTCCTGCTGTTCGATCTTGTTGGTCGTGGCATATTTGCCCGACTGATCGGGATCGGCGGTCCGCATGTACCGGACGTCGCTCATCGTCGACGACGAATTGTTGGTCAGGACCACGTCGATGCGGATATACTTCGCATCGTCGGCAAGGGTGATCGTCTGCGCGACGCCCAGATTGTCCTTGGTCTCACCGGCCCAGTTCGCGACGCCGTTACCCTTGGACGATGCCTCGTTGAGCGAACCCTTGACCTGATAATAGCCGGTCAGCAGCTGGTTGCTCTGCACGACCTTGGTCGAGCCGAGGTTGTAGCCGATGTTGAACCCCTCGATCGCGCGGCCTTGCAGCAGCGCGTCGTCGAGGGTCGTTTCCTGGCCCTTGCCGAAGCCGTCGAGGTCGGCGACCATGCCGGTGCGCAGATACCCGCTGTCGGCATCCGAGGCGAACCCCTTCGGTGCATTCTTGGTCGTGCCAAGCCCGCCCCATTCGTTGATCCCTATCCCGAGATAGGTACCCTGCAAGAACACTTCACCATTAGAAACCGCGCTCGAAATAGTCATCAATATCCCCGCTCGAGATGCTCGATCCAGATTGTTGCCAAACACACGACCGCCCGTTGCCCGAAGACAACCCGGCCGCTTTCCGCCGATCCATAATCCGACTTTTGGAAATACTTGTTACAACGATACACGTTCGCACCGCCGGCCCCGTTATTCGTAACGAGATCGGCACGACACCGTTGCCCGTTGCCGTTATTCTGGCGGCTATGCGATGCTCCCTTCACCGTCGACAGTCAGGCGATGAGACGTTCAAGAATCGCGCCAAATTGGAACGGTTGTCGGAACCAAAATCGAGCGATGCCATTCATCGACGAATTCTACCGCTTCATCGTACGTCGAAATGGTCCGCCGGCCACATCTTGCCGGGTTGCCGGCAACCATTGTCGGACATAACGCCGGTCCGTTTACCATGATTCGCAACACGTTATAATATCTCAATAGATCGGATACTTAGGACGATTGCTGTTGCGGCGCACCAGAGCCGTTTTGGCGCATCGGCACTGCGCGGACGGCGCATGAAACGGACCGCGACGCTGTGTCGACGTCCGGATCCGGACGCCGTCGACGCTGCGCCTGTCCTTTGGACCGTCTCAAGTAACGGACACGGCCGTTACTATACTGTACTTGGAGGTCGTCGTCCGATCGCCAACCTGTCCCGCGGGACGCCTTCGCCCATCCGGCCAACGCTTCGCGGGCGCAACACGCCCGTTTCGAAGCGCGTCAGCCGATTTCGATCAGCCGCGCTTCGGCCAAAACGCGATTGCCGCCCTGTTTGCGGGCCTTGCGCGACAGGCGGACCGCCGCCTTGGTCAGGTCGCGCGGCAGCCGTCCGCGACTGGTCGCCACGCCGGCCGACAGCGTGACCTGTCCCAGCGGCTCGTCGGTCTCGCGTACCCGCAGGTGGCGCGACGCCATTTCGGCGCAGGCACTTTCCAGCCGGGCGATCCCGGTCGCCAGATCGGGTTCGTCGATGACGGTCAGGAACGACGTGTCGCCCCACCGCCCGACCTGATACGGCGCGCATGCGTCCTTCAGCGTCATCGCCGCCGCCTTCAGCACCCGGTCGCCCATCGCCGGCCCATGCGTCGCGACGAACTCGTCGAGCTGGTCGATATCGACCACCGCCACCGAACAATGGCCGATCGTGGCGAAACACGCGTCGAGCCGCTCGACCATCGCTTCCCACCCCGGCAACCCGGTCAGTGGATCTCGCCCCATCTCCTCGCGCACGCCGTTCAGCGTGTCGCGCAGCACCTGCGCCTGTTGCAGCGCCGCCGACAGCGAGGTCTCCGCCTCGGCGGTGCGGTCGATCATGAACACGACCAGGCGGTGGATGTGTTGCGGTTCGGCGGATACCAGTTCGGCGGCGGTACGGGTCAGGTCCTGGTTCAGCCCACCGGTCGTCGCCGACACCTTGGTCAGCAATTCGAGCAGCTGGATCGTCAGCCGGTCGAACGTCCCGTCGCTGAACGGCGACGCGATGTCGGGCATCAGCGAACGGACCGCTTCCTCGCGCAGCCGCACCCCGCCCTCGATCTCGCGATCGACCGCATCGGAAAATTCGCGATCGGCACCGGTCAGATATCGATGCGCGAACGCATAATGTTCGGGGCTATGATCCAGCCGTTGCGCATCGAGAAACCGCAGCGCCCGTACGCCGATACTGTCTGCCATGCCCATTCGCCACTCTGATCCGCTTGGCGTCAACCATAGCGCAATGTCGTTAACGTCGGGCTACCATGTCGCACGGCGCGCGGATCATCGCCACCATTTCGGATCATTGTCCGGCCCGATCGTCGGCGACAAACTGCGACAGTTTGGCGCTGGACGACCGCACCGTTTCGGCATATCGTTTATCGATGTTGCGCCGCACCGCCCTGCTGGGCCTCGCGTTCCTGGCGAGTGCCTGTACCACCGGATCCGCCTATCGCGCGCCGGTCGACACCGCGCTGGGCGTGCCGCCTGCCTTTTCGGTCACGCGAAGCGATGCCCCCCGCGAGGACCTGACGCGATGGTGGGCGCGGTTCAACGATCCCCTGCTCGCGACGCTGGTCGACCGGGCCGCCGCCGACAATCTCGACGTCGCGCAGGCGGTTGCCCGGCTGCGACAGGCGCGCGAACAGCTGGTGCAGAGCCGCGCGTCGCTGTTCCCGCAACTGTCCGCCTCGGGCAGCTATTCGCGACTCGAGGTGCTGCGCGGCGGCGGCGGCACCACCACCCTGCCCGACGGCACGATCGTCCAGCGCAATATCGGTGCGTCGGACAGTTTCTCGGTCGGCGGCGATGCCCGGTATCAGGTCGACCTGTTCGGCGGCGTGCGCAGCAGCATCGACGCGAGCCGGGCGCAGCTCGACGCCACCCGCTACGACTATGCGACGATCCTGCTGTCGGCGCAGTCGGAGATTGCGCGCAACTATCTGACCGCGCGGCTTGCACAGGCACAGCTCGCCAATGCCCGCGCGTCGATCGCGCTGCAGGACGACAATCTGGAGATTGCCGGCTTTCGGGTACAGGCGGGGCTCGTGTCCTCGCTCGACGTCGAACAGGCGCGCACCGCCCGCGCGCAGACCGCCGCGCAATTGCCGCAGATCGAGGCGAGCTACGCCGCCGCCGTCGCCCGTCTGGGCGTGCTGACCGGGCAGGCACCAGGCGCGCTGCGGACGGCGATGGCGCGGGCCGCCGCGATCCCGACCGCCGACGCGCGGATCGGCACCGGCATCCCGACCGACACGCTGCGGCTGCGCCCCGACGTCCGGGCGGCCGAGCGCAACCTCGCCGCCGCCGTCGCGCAGATCGGGGTCGCCACCGCGCAGCTCTATCCCGCGCTCAGCCTCGGCGGGACGGTCGATACCAACGCCACCTCGTTCACCGCGCTGACCGACATCATCAACGGCCGGCTGTTCGCCTCGATCGCGCAGACCATCTTCGATGGCGGGCGATTGCGCGCGCAGGTACGCGGCCAGCGCGCCGCCGCCGACGCCGCCTTCGCCACGTATAAACAGACGGTGTTGACCGCGCTGGAGGATGTCGAGAACGCCATCGTCTCGGTCGACAGCGCCACCGCGCGCGAACGCGAGTTCGCGGTCGCCGCCGATGCGGCGCGCAACTTCGCGCTGCTGTCGCGGCTGCAATATCGCTCGGGCCTGACCGATTTCACGACGCTCAACCAGGCGGAATCGTCGTTGCTGTCGGCGCAGAACGGGCTGGTGCAGGCGCGCGCCGACCGCGCGACCGCGCTGGTGCAGTTGATGACCGCGATGGGCGGCGGATGGAGCGACGCCGCCATCCCCGATCCCGTCACCGCCCCCGTCCCTGACCGCGCCGTTTATACCGAGGACCGCTGATGGCCGATCCGACCGACCCCGATCTCGATCAGCTCCTGCGCGTGAAGGCGCAACCGCGCTGGCGCAAATGGCTGAAATGGGCGTTGATCGCGCTGGGCGTGGTGTTGCTCGGCCTTGCGGTGCGCAGCTGCGTCAAGGGCGACGACGCGCCGAAATATGCGACGACGGTGATCGAACAGGCCCCGCTGACCGTCACCGTCTCCGCCACCGGCAAGCTTGCCCCGACCAATCAGGTCGAGGTCGGGTCGCAGCTGTCGGGCCTCGTCACGCAGGTCGTCGCCGACGTCAACGACCGCGTCCGTGCCGGGCAACCGCTGGCGCTGATCGATCCCGAACAGCTCGACGATGCGATCCGGCAGGGGCAGGCGCAGGTCAACGCCAACCAGGCACAGGTCGCGACCGCGCAGGCGACGCTGTCCGAAGCGCGCGCACAGTTGCAGCGGCTCGAGGAAGTGCGTCGCCTGTCGGGCGGGCGCGTGCCGTCGGCCACCGAACTCCAGACGCAACAGGCGGCGGTCCAACGCGCCGAGGCCGGCGTGCGACAGGCGCAGGCGAACGTCGTCGCCGCCCGCGCACAGCTGAACTCCAGCCAGACCCAGCGGTATCGTGCGATCATCCGCTCGCCGGTCAACGGCGTGGTGCTGGCGCGGCAGGTCGAACCCGGCCAGACCGTCGCCGCATCGTTCAACACCCCGACCCTGTTCGTGATCGCCGAGGATCTCAGCCGGATGAAGCTGGAGGTCGCCATCGACGAGGCCGATGTGGGGCAGGTCAAGGATGGACAGCGCGCCGACTTCACCGTCGATGCTTTCCCCGGGGAAACTTTCCCGGCAAAGATCACCCGCGTCGATCTCGGCTCCAACCTGTCGGCGCAGTCGTCGAGCAGCACCACGACCAGCACGGCGAGCACCGCCGGGCAGGTCGTGTCCTATGCCGCGACGCTGTCGGTCGCCAATCCGAACCTGAAACTGCGCCCCGGCATGACCGCGACCGCGGAGATCGTGACGCTGGAGCGGCCGCGCGCGCTGCTGATCCCCGATGCGGCGCTGCGCTTCCGCCCACAGGACGGCGATGCGGCGGCGGGCGGCGGCGGCCTTGCCAGCGCCTTCGGCCCGCCCCGGCGGCGCGGCGGCGGCGGACAGGGCAAGGCGGCAACGATCGGCCGTGGCTCGCAACAGACCGTCTATATCCTCGGCGACGACGGCAAGCCGCAGCCGGTGCAGATCACCACCGGCAACAGCAACGGCGCGATGACCGAAGTCACCGGCGGGAGCCTGCGCGCCGGCATGAAGATCATCACCGCACAACTGGCCGACCCCAGTGGCAAGAGCAGCAGCAAAGGCGGCGCGCCGAAGGGCGGCGGGGGTCCGCGTGGCAGCTGACGCCCCCCTCATCGCGCTCCGCGGCGTGACCAAAAGCTATGGTACCGGCGCGACGCAGTTTCAGGCGCTGAAAGGGGTCGACCTCGACATCACCGCCGGCGATTTCGTCGCGGTGATGGGGCCGTCGGGGTCGGGCAAGTCGACGACGATGAACATTCTCGGCTGTCTCGACGTGCCGACCGACGGCACCTTCCTGTTCCGCGGCCATCACGTCGAACGGCTGAACCGCGACCAGCGCGCACTGCTGCGGCGCAATTATCTCGGCTTCGTGTTTCAGGGGTTCAACCTGCTGAGCCGCACGACCGCGCTCGAAAATGTCGAACTGCCGCTGCTCTATCGCGGCGATGCCAAGGCCGAGCGGCGACGCGCGTCGATGGCGGCGCTCGAAAAGGTCGGGCTCGACCAATGGTGGGACCATACCCCCGCCGAATTGTCGGGCGGGCAGCAGCAACGCGTCGCCATCGCCCGTGCGATCGTCACCAACCCCGATGTGCTGCTCGCCGACGAACCGACCGGCAATCTCGATTCCGAACGCTCGGTCGAGATCATGCACCTGCTGACCGACCTCAACCGGACCAGCGGGATCACCGTGCTGATGGTGACCCACGAACCCGACATGGCCGTGTTTGCGCGGACGGTGGTGCATTTCAAGGACGGACTGGTCGAACGGATCGAGGCGCACCATGCGCCGGGCGAGGTGGTGGCGTGACGCTTACCATCCTCCCATTCCGTTTGGTTCGAGCAGCTTCGAGCGCAGTCGAGAAGCGTCCGTCGAGAACGGCCTGCCCCGAACGGAACCGACATAGGTCGCCCCAGCGGAACCCCGTTCTCGACACGCGCTCTCGACAGGCTCGATCGCTGCTCGAACCAAACGGAAATCTTTGGGGAAGGATAACCCCATGCTAGGCACCACCTTCCTCCTCGCGATCCGCTCGATCCTGCGCCACAAGCTCCGCTCGTTCCTGACGACGCTCGGCATCATCATCGGCGTGGCCGCCGTCGTCACCATCTCGACGCTCGGCCAAGCCACCACCAGCGCGGTCCAGTCGAACATCGCCAGCCTCGGCAGTAACATCCTGCAGGTCCGGCCCGGCCAGGGCTTCGGGCGCGGCGGTGGCGGTCCGCGTCCGCCGGATTTCGACGAAGCCGATGTCGAGGGGATCCGCGACCAGATCGCCGGCGTCACCGCCGTCGCCCCGCAGGCGCAATCCGCCGCCACCGCCATCTATAACGGGGCCAACTGGTCGACGACGATCAACGGCACCACCAACGCCTATTTCACCGTCCAGCCATGGCCGCTGGTGTCGGGCCGCACCTTCACCCCGGCCGAGGAGGCGGCGGGCAAGGCGGTGTGCATCATCGGCAATACCGTGCGCACCAATTTGTTCGCCGGCGGAGAGGCGGTCGGATCGCGCTTCCGCATCGGCAATGTCAGCTGCGACGTGATCGGCACCCTGAGCACGCGCGGGCAGGCCGGGTTCGGCGGCGATCAGGACGATGTCGTCATCATGCCGATCAAGACGGTGCAGCGCCGCTTCACCGGCACGCGCGACATCCGCCTGATGCTGGTCGGAGTGAACCCGGCCTATGACGGCGGACAGGTGCAGCAATCGCTCACCCAGCTGCTGCGCGAACGCCGCAACATTTCGGGCGGGAAGGAAGATGACTTCAACATCTTCGACACCGCGCAAATCTCCGCCACCATCACCAGCACCACGACGCTGCTGACGACGATCGTGTCGGCGGTGGCGGCGATCAGCCTGCTGGTCGGCGGGATTGGGATTATGAACATCATGCTGGTGTCGGTGACCGAACGCACCCGCGAGATCGGCATCCGCCTTGCCATCGGTGCGGTCGCGTCCGAAGTGCTGCTGCAATTTCTGGTCGAGGCGGTGGCGCTGTCCTGCCTCGGTGGGTTGATCGGGCTGCTGATCGCGCAGGCCGCCGTCGCCGGCCTGTCGCTCGCCAGCGACCTGCCCTTTCTGTTCGTGCCGCGGGTCAATGCGCTGGCATTCGGGGTTTCGGCGCTGATCGGGGTCGTGTTCGGCTATTTCCCCGCGCGGCGCGCCGCCTCGCTCAACCCGATCGACGCGCTCCGCCACGAATGATGCGGATCGGCCTCGGCGGTGGCTGCCATTGGTGTACCGAAGGCGTCGTGCAGGCATTGCGCGGCGTCACGCAGGTCGATCAGGGGTTTTTGCAATCCGATCCGCCATGGGATGCGTGGGCGGAGGGGGTGATCGCGACCTTCGATCCCGCCGTCCTGCCGCTCGACACGCTGATCGAGGTGCATCTGCGCACCCATTCGGGCGGCGGCACCTATTCGCCGAACGGACGCTATCGCAGTGCCGTCTATGTCAACGAACCCGATCAGCGCGCTATCGCCACGGCGGTCATCGCCCGCGTCGCGGCCGAACGCGGCGAAACGGCACGCACGCTGGTCCTGCCGCTGCGCGACTTCACGCCATCGGAGGAACGGTATCGCGACTATTACCGGACCGACCCGAACCGCCCATTCTGCCGCCGCTATATCGACCCGAAACTCGATCTTCTGCGCGCGCACTTCGCCGGTAACGTCCGGCCGGAATAGGCTTTCCCAAAGCATGGTGAATTACACCGCTCTTTGGTAGCAAATCACACGACTGCCTTGGACTCCTACCGCAAAACCCACGAATTTCTGCCGTTTTTCAGAACTGGCACGGTCGCTGCAAGGTAGCTGGCAACACCGGAACACACCGGATTGCACAGGGAGACTACACCATGACCGCCATTCGCTTCGCCGCTTCGATCGTCCTCGGCCTCGTTGCCACCACCTCGGCCTTTGCCGCCGAACCCAATGCCGCACCGGCGCCCAGCCCCGTCGCCGCGACTATGTCGGCACTGCCGCTGACCGTGACGCTCGCCGCCGGTCCGGTCGCCGTGAAGTACAAGGCAGCGGCGAACGCCCGCTACTGCTTCCGCACCGAACGCGCCGGCTCGCGCATTGCGCCGCGCATCTGCAAGACCCGCGCCGACTGGCAGGCCGCCGGCGTCGACCTCGACGCGGCGCTCGCCGGCAACTGATCGATACCCGCTACGGCCCGCACGGCGGTCCCCCGACAGGGGGGCCGCCGTTCTCGCGTCGTAACATAAAATACAAATGACATGCTGCGCGTTCATCTATACTATGTGATCCACTGTATCATCATATGGGATGCTCACAAAGAGGAGCAGCCGGGGAGAGGGACACATGGCCGTATATCGCGCAGCTTCGTACCGTGGCGCATCGTTCGCCGCTTTGGCATTCGCCCTGGGCCTCACCGCCCCCGCCTTCGCGCAGGACGTCCCCGCCGACACCGGCGGCGACACCGCAACCCCGCAACAAGTTGACGAAGGCGAGATCATCGTCACCGGCTTCCGCGCCTCACTCAACAGCGCACTGGGCCAGAAGCGGCGCGAGACGGCGGCGGTCGACAGCATCGTCGCCGAGGATATCGGCAAATTCCCCGATGCGAACCTTGCCGAATCGATGCAGCGCGTGCCGGGCGTGGCGCTGGCCCGCGGGGACGGCGGCGAAGGGCGCAACATCTCGGTCCGTGGTCTCGGTGCCGGCTTCACCCGCGTCCGCATCAACGGCATGGAGGGCACGGCCCAGACCGGATCGTCCGACATCTATGGCGCGGGCAATAACGGCCGCAGCTTCGACTTCAACGTCTTCCCGACCGAGATCTTCTCGTCGCTGTCGGTGCGCAAGACGCCGTCGGCCGATGTCGAGGAAGGGTCACTGGGCGCGACTGTCGACCTGTCCGCACCCAAGCCGCTCGATTCGCGGGAGGATTTCGTCCTGACCGCGACCGCGCGCGGCATCTGGAACGAATTGTCGAAGCAGGTCGACCCGCGCGCATCGATGCTGGTGTCGAAGAAGTTCGCCGACGGCACGTTCGGCGTGCTCGCCTCGGTCGCCTATCAAAAGCGGCATCTGCGCGAGGTCGGCTATTCGGCGGTCGATATCCTGTCGGCCAATACCAACGGCCTGTTCTGCTCGCCGCTCGGCGTCAATCCGCTCTACCCGGCCTTCGGTACCAAGGGCTCGACGATCGGCGACTGTTCGACCGGCAACCCGCGCACCGGATCGGTCGCGGCCTACAACACTATTCTCGGCCTGCGCCGTGCCGACCTGCCCAACACGCCGGGCAGCGGCGCGTTCTTCCCGCGCCTGCCACGCTATCTCAATTCCGAACAGGATCAGGAACGGATCGGCGGTACCTTCACGGTCCAGTTCAAGCCCGACGAGAATACCGACATCTCGGTCGATCTGCTCTATTCGCGCTTCGACGTCACCCGTCGCGACAATTACATCGCCGGCATCTCGTTCGGCCGCGCGATCGGCAATAACGGGCAACCGATGGTGTCGGTGCGCGACGCGCAGTTCAGCGACAAGGGATCGCTGCTCTACGGCCTGTTCGACGGTGTCGACGTCCGTTCCGAAGGGCTGGTCGACCACTTCGTCTCGACCTTCAAACAGGCGAATTTCAACCTGAAGCATCGCTTCAACGACGCGCTGGAACTGACCATGCTGGTCGGGCGCAACCAGTCGGTGTGGGACGGGCGCAAGCGGTTGCAGACGTTCATGGACGTCATCGACAGCGATAATTTCTCGATCGATTTCCGGGGGAAGGGCAGCACGCCGACGATCGGTTTCGGCTTCGACGTCGCCGACCCCGCGAACTTCAACTACGCCCCCGGCCTGTCCGATGGCACCGTGCTCGGCGGCTTCAGTTTTCAGGGCAAGCCGTCCAAGAACACCACCGACAACACGACCGGCGAGGTCAATCTGGGCTGGACCGTGGCGGAGGGCTTCACGGTCAAGGCCGGCGGCCAGTATCGCGAGAGCGATTTCGTCTCGTCCTTCCTTCGCCCCTACAATGCCGACACCGTCGTCCGGGCGCTCCCCGCCGGCACCTCGCTCGCCAGCATCACCCGCCAGATCGAGGGCGTCGGCGACCTGTTCGGATCGGGCGCGCCCAATGCATGGGCGGCGATCGACCCGGACAAATGGGCATCGACCTTTGGCTACGATCAGGTCCGCTATTGCGGCGTCGAATGCGGCGCGGGACGCAGCCGGGTGAAGGAAGAGGTCAAGGGCGCCTATCTGATGGGCAATTTCGACCTGACCGACATGGTCGGGCTGGGGCTGCGCGGCGATGTCGGCGTGCGCTACGTCAAGACCGACCTGTCCACCTCGGGCTATATCGCCGTCGCACCGCCCGCCGGACAGACCTCCCCCACCAACCTGATAGGCCAATATGCGCAGGCGCGGCGCGGCTATGACGACTGGCTGCCCTCGGCCAACATCGTCGTCGAACCGGTCCGCGACCTGTTGATCCGCGTATCGGGGGCGAAAGTGATGACCCGACCCGAACTCGGCATACTGACGCCGACCAGCGGGGTGAACCCGGTGACGCGGGTCGGCAACGTCAACAACCCGTTCCTCGAACCGATCCGCGCCAACACCTTCGACGCCGCGGTCGAATGGTATTTCAAGCCCGGCTCGCTGTTGTCGGTCGCTTATTTCTACAAGGATATCAAAAGCTACATTCAGAATGTGAACAGCCAGATCCCGTTCAACCAGCTGGGCCTGCCCAATGCGCTGCTCGAAAACAGCCAGACGTCGCCCGACGAACTGTTCACCGTTTCGCAGCCATTCAATACCCCGGGCGGCCCGCTGAAAGGGTTCGAGGTCAATGCGCAATTCCGCCTCGACTTCCTGCCGGGTTTCTTGCGCAATTTCGGCGTGCTGGGTAATTACACGCGGGTGACGTCGGAGATCGAATATATCCTTGCCAGCGTCGGCGGGGTGCCGACCGTCACCACCACCAACGATCTGGTCGGCCTGTCGAAGAACACCGCGTCGGGCACGCTCTATTACGAGGACGACAAGTTCAGCATCCGTTCGACGGCGAATTATCGCGACCGCTTTATCCGCGGCATTCCGGCCTCCCCCGGCAGCGATCTTCAGGGCAACAAGCCGACCCTCTATGTCGATGCGTCGGCATCCTATGGCATTACCGACCAGATCAAGCTGATCGTCGAGGCGACCAACCTGACCGACGAACGCAACGTCCTCTACACCGACAGCGTCCGGCAGGACACGCTGTTCGAGACGCGCATCGGGCGGACGGTGACGGCGGGCGTCAACGTGCGGTTCTGAGCCGCTCCCCTCCCTGGAAGGGAGGGGTCGGGGGTGGGTCGGCCCGCGAGGGAAGGTAAGCGATCCACAACCGGCCGACCCACCCCCAACCCCTCCCTTGTCAGGGAGGGGAGAAATTCAAAGTTCCCCCCTGCCCCCGCCCATCCCCGGCGAGGGCATTTTTCCGTGTCCGCCCCCGCCTACCGGATCGCCACGACCTCGACCTTCAGCGGTTCGGCGAGCGACAGCCATGCCCGATCCCCGGTCAGCGCGACCGCCTTGCGATCGATCGCGAGCGCCAGACAGCTGCGATCGCCGAGCGACAGGCCGGACGACCGCGTTTCCCGGCGCAGCAAGCCGGCGGTGATCGCCTGCGACCGGTCGTGCGGGACGATGTCGATATCCAGTTGCGTCATGATCTCCGCGATCTGGTCGGGCGACGCGCCCCGGTCGATCAGCTTTGCGACGACTTCGGACAAGTTCACCGCGCTCATCAGCGCACCGCTCATATGGTCGGCGACGACATCGGCACCGGGTTCGTCGAAGAATGCCGCCAGCACCGCCGATGCGTCGAGAACATAGACCGGGTCAGCCACGGTCTGATTCGGCGCGCCGGTCGGCGATCAGTTCGTCGACGACCGATCCGTTCGTCGCGGCATAGGGCTGCAACATCGCCTGAATCCGTTTAAGCACGTCGCGGCGCGGCCGGATATGCAGTTCTCCATCGACCACGCGCATCACGACCTGATCGCCATCGGCCAGCCCCAGCTCGCGACGAACGTCGGAGGGCAGCTGCAACCGTCCCCCGCTTACCAACCGACCGTTATGCGCGTTCATCGACTTGCCGCCTCACGATGCTACAGACTCGTCAGCAATATACAGATGCGTCGGGTCCGCTACAACCGGCGGGTGGATCGTCAGGGTAGCGACGTTCCCATCCCAGCTTGCAACACCGCATACCATTCAGCCGGGGTCCACTCGACCGTCAGCGCCCCCGCTGCCGAACGGATGCGATCGGGGTTTTGTGATCCGATGATCGGGATGATCCGCGCCGGATGGACCATCGCCCATGACAGCGCGGCGGTGGCGGCATCGACCCCGAAGCGCGCGCCCTGTTCGGCGAGCAGCGCGCCGGCCGGATGCGCGCCATCGCTCAGCCGCCCGCCGCCGAGCGGCGACCAGGCGAGCACCGCCATATCCTTCGCCATCGCCTGATCGAGCGCCCCGTCGAACAACGGCGCGCTGTGCAGCGGGGAGAATTCGGGCTGGGTCGACAGGATCGGCAGGCCCAGAAACGTCTGCAACGCATCGACTTCGGCCGGGCTGTGGTTCGACACGCCGATCCCGCGCACCTTGCCGGCCTCGACCATCGCCGTCAGGCTCTTCGCCACCTCCTGCGGATGGGTCAGGAAATCGCGGCGATGGATCTGGTACAGCTCGATCCGATCGATCCCCATCCGCGACAGCGATGCCTCGACCGCCTCCGTCAGATAGGCGCGGTCGGAACGATAGGGGATGCCGGGCCGGATGCCGCCCTTGGTCGCGATCACCATCCGCTCGCGCAGATACGGTGCCTCGGCCAGCACCTGCCCGAACAGCGCCTCTGCCGACCCGAAACCCGCCGGAGTATCGGTGCCGTAGATATCGGCGGTATCGAACAGGGTGATGCCCGTCTCCAGCGCCGCCTCGACCAGCGTCCGAGCCGCCGCGACCTTACCGGTGAAGCGCCACATGCCCCATGCCATGGGGGAAACGACGATATCGCTCTGGCCGAGCGGGCGGGGATGAGGATCGATGCGTAGCATATTCAGGCCTGTAGCCGCTGCGGCGCGACGATCAACTGCGGCGCGTCGGTGGTCGTTGCCTCGCCGGCGAGCGGCACGTCGAACGGATAAACGATCTCGACCCAATGCGCCTCGGCATCCGACGTGCCGGCATAGAGCCGCGTGACCGCACCGATGCGTTCGATGCCCGACGAAAACACGACATCGGTCAGATCGGGCCGCTTCGCCGCACCCGGTCCGAACTGGTCGCGCCCGGCGAGGATGCGCAGGTCGCGCCACTCGCGGCTCGCCGGATCGAACACGAACGACACCGCATAATAGTGCCGCGCGCTATAGATCGTATCATCCTCGAAAGAGGCGATATGCGCGATCAGCCCGATCTCGCCATTGGCCAGCAGATGCGCTTCGTTGACCCCGCCCCAGTCGAGCGGGTGGAACATGCCCTCCAGCATCGGCGCGGCGTCGATCGCTTCCACCGAGAGCGCGTCGAGCGAGGCGACCTCGGTATAGCCGATCGTACCGCGCCCGCCCTTGGCCCCGCGCGGCCGAGTGAACACCGCGACCCGGCCGTCGGCCAGTTCGCACAGCCGGATGTCCTTCATCCCCAGCGGCCCGGCGAAGAAGGGGTTCAGGTCGAACAGGTCGTTGCCGCGATAGAAGACCGTCCACCATTCGGGCTCGCCCACGCCGAAGCGGACCTCGACCCCGCCGAACACCAGTTCACCGCCGACGAAGGTCACGAACGGGTCCTGCAACGCAAGGCGCGGCGCGCCGTCGATCGGGTGCCAGACGCCGTCCGCTTCCTCGAAAAAGATCGCGGTCGAATGTTCGCTGTCGCGCGCCTCGACCCGCCCGGCGATGACGGTGCGCTCGCCGACGCGGAACGGCGCGGAGATGTTGTAGACGTCGAGCCCGTCGACCCCGGCAAAGGTCAGCTTGCCCGTCCGCCCCTGTGGCGGCTCGGCGGCGAAGGCGGCATGGCGGGTTTTGACGCGCGGAATGCTGTCATGGTGCATGGCTGTTTTCCTGTATTGCATCCGTACCCCCGCGCAGGCGGGGGTCCAGAGTCCCGATCGGGACGCGGTATTGCTTGGCCCTGGACTCCCGCATGCGCGGGAGTACGGTCGGGCGTGTCCTCAAACGCCCATCGCCTGCCACAATTCGGCGAGCGACACCGTGCCCACCGCCATCACCCGGTCGGCCGCGCCATAATATATGCGCAGCGTATCGCCCCCGACCAACGCGCCGCAACTGAACAGCACATTGTCGAAAAAGCCGGTGCGTTCATAGGCTTCGTCCGGCACCGCCAGCGCCCGGTCCAACCGCGCCCGCACGATCCGCGGATCGTCGAGATCGAGCAGCAGCGCGCCGAGGCTGTACCGCTGATCGGCATCGACCCCGTGATAGATTTGCAGCCATCCGCGATCGGTCTCGATCATCTGCGCGCCGCCACCGATCTTCATCGCCTCCCATGCGGCGCTGGTCCGTCCGGCCAGATGGCGGTGATCGCCCCAGTGCAGCAGGTCGGGCGACTTGGCGATCCAGATTTCGGGCGTGCCGAGGTGCAGCGGCGCGGGACGATGCAGGCACCAATACTGCCCGCCGACCTTGCGCGGAAACAGGCACACGTCGCGATTGTCGGGCGCGTGGATAATGCCGATCCGCTCGACCGAAACGAAGTCGTCGGTCACCGCCAGCGCGGTGGCGATGCCGAGGTCGCTGACGGCGGTATAGTTGATGTACCAGCGCCCCTCGATCTGCGTGATCCGCGCATCCTCGCACCCGAAGCGTTCGCTGCGGTCGGCGGGAAACAGGAACGGCGCGTCGTCGACCGCAAACGTCACCCCGTCGCGACTGCGCGCGAGGCGGAGGTGCGACAGCGAGGTCAGGAACACGTCGCGCGGATCGGCGCGCGAGCGCACCATGCGCGGGTCGGCAAAGTCATAGGCCGGATCGTCGCGACGGAAACTGCGGGTGGTGCAGGCCCATGCGCCGTCCACCTCCTCCAGCAGCGGCACGATCACCGTGTCGGGATCGTCGGCGACGACGCTCTCGGCGACGCGGACCAGCAGGATCGTCTCCTCGCCAAAGCGGGTGACGCCGGCATTGAAGCTGCCGTCGACCCGCCATTCGGGGCGGCTCGGCCGGACCATCTCGGGCGTGACGACGGGATTGCGCGGATCACGCTGCAACATGCGGAAACCTTCTCATTTGAGCGACAGCGACATGCCCTGCAGGAAATGCCGCCGGAACAGGAGGAACAGCAGCACCAGCGGCAGCGTCTGCAACACCGCACCCGCCATCACCGGTCCGGCATAGCCGCCATATTGCTTGCTGAACGTCGCCAGCAGTACCGATAACGGCATCTTGTCGGTGTCGGAGATCGCGATCAGCGGCCACAGGAAATTGTCCCAGGTGCCGGTGAAGGTGAACAGCGCGACGATGGCGATGATCGATTTGTTGAGCGGCACGACGATCTTCGTCACCGTCTGCCACAGGCTGGCGCGATCGAGCCGGGCCGCATCGAAATATTCCTCGGGCATCGTCCGGAACGACTGCGACATCATGTAGATGCCCCAGCCCGACATCATCGACGGCAGGATGAGCGCGGCGAGCGAATTGAGCAGCCCCATTTCCTTCACCAGCACGAACAGCGGCAGGATGAACATGCTGGTCGGAATGACCATTTGCAGCAGCAGGAAATCGCCGAACAGTTTGCGCCCCGGGAACCGCATCCGCGCCAATGCGAAGGCGATGAAGGCGGAGGT
Source organism: Sphingomonas sp. Leaf22 (assembly GCF_001421715.1). Taxonomy (GTDB): domain Bacteria; phylum Pseudomonadota; class Alphaproteobacteria; order Sphingomonadales; family Sphingomonadaceae; genus Sphingomonas. The sequence goes on along the minus strand of NZ_LMKP01000045.1, from coordinate 48,869 downwards.
CAGCAGCACCGATGCCGTCACGGTCAGCGTCACCACCGCCGACACGCCCAGCGCGCCGAGGAACGGCCGGTCGAGCTTGTCGGCGGTCGCGAACAGGAAGGCGAAATTGTCGAGCGTGAAGTCGCCCTCGAATAACCCGGTATTGTAGATCTGCGCGGCGGGTTTCAGCGACGCGGCGACCATCCATGCGAACGGGTACAGCCATGTCAGCGCGAGGGCATAGATGGCGATCGTCGCCGCCCATCCGCCGATGCTGCGCTTGGCAAGCAACGTCTTCATGCCAGCACGACCTTTCGTTCGAACAGCCGCCGGGCGAGCTGCACCAGCGCATAGGTGACCAGCGCGACGAGGATGCTCATCATCGCCGCATGGCTGGGTTGCAGGCGGCGGAACGCGGTTTCGTAGATCATCATCTGCGGCGTCGCCGTGCTGTCGCTCGGGCCGCCGCCGGTGATGATGAACGGTTCGGTGAACAGCCCGAACGACACGAGGATCGCGAAGGTCAGCACCATCATCAGCTGCGGGTTCATCATCGGCAGCGTGATCCGCGTCAGCCGCGTCCACGGCCCGGCATGGTCGAGCCGCGCGGCGTCATAAATTTCCTTCGGGATGGCCAGCAGCCCCGAATAGAGGATCAGCCCGTAATAGCCGACGAACTTCCACGCGACGACCAGCGCGATCGCCAGCATCGCCAGCGTCGGATCGTTGGTCCACGGCACCCGCACCCCCGCCACATCGAACAACATCGTGTTGAGCGGCCCGGTCGAGCTGAACACCTTGGCGAACACCAGCGACAGCGCGACCCCCGACGACACGTTCGACAGCAGGAAACACAGCGCCACGAACGCCTTGCCCCGCCCGACATGCTGCAACCCGAACGCGACGATCAACGCCCCGCCGAACGCGATCGGCAGGTACATCGCCAGGAACCGCACGACATTCCACAGCGCCTGCAGGAATTGCGGGTCCTGCACCGTCAGCCACAAATTGCGCGCGCCGGTGAACACCGGTTCGTCGAAGAACCGCCACTGCGTCACCGACAGCTTGGCCAGCCAGAAAAAGGGATAGGCCCAGAACACGGCGGTAAAGGCCAGATAGGCACCCGCCAGCGACAGCCCGATCACCGCTTCGCGCGACAAGGCGGCTCGTTGCTTCATCCCTGCACCTCCAGCATCCGGTTCGTCCGTGCGACGGCATCGGCGAGTGCGGCGGCGGGGCTGGTCGCGCCCAGCATCAGCGGCTCGACCAGCCTTGCGCTCATGATCTTCTGGATATCGATGGTATGTTCGGACAGCGCCGGCGGCCGGGCGGTGGCGACATGGTTCGCATAGGCGCGGGCGATGGCGTTGCCGCGATAATAATCTGCAAAGGCGGGATTGGTCAGCAGATCGTCGCGCGCGGGCGACAGGCCGGTGCGCTGAAGCCAGAGCAGGTTGAGCGCCTCATCGCCCAATGCCCAGCAGAGAAAGTCGAACGCCTCGCGCTGCACGCGGCTGTTGCGGAAGAGGACGACGCCCTTGCTGTCGGAAAAGGTCGATCGCGTGCCCGTCGACGGGCCTTCCGCGATCATCGGCCCGACCGCGATTCGCGCCAGCGTATCGGGATAGATATTCGCGAACCGCTCGACATCCCACGGCCCGCGCACCGCACCGGCGGCAAGGCCCGACACCAGCGGCTCCTCGGCATCGAAGTCGAGCGCGGTCCAACCCTGTCGGTACATGCGGTCGACGAACCCCGCCGCTTGGCTCCCCGCCGGATTGTCGTAGAGCGCCTTGTTACCCGCGAGGTACGGCTGCCCGTCCGATGCGGCATAGTAATAGGAGATATAGTCGAACCAGCGGTCCTGCCACGCGCGCCCGGCGACGACCTGCATCCCGTAGCGCGAGCCGCGCACGGCATAGCGTTCGCAGAAGCGATAGACATCGGCATAGGTGGTGGGTGGCGCCGACAGGCCGTTTGCTTCGAGCAGGTCGGCGCGCCACCAGATCAGCGTCGGGCTGGAATAGATCGGCAGCGCGACGACCTGCCCGCCCTGTTCCCATCCCGCCATGATCGATCGCATGTGTCGCCGGTCGAGCAGCGCATCATAGCCCGGCATCGCCGCGAGATTGGCGACCTGTCCCAGCGCGGCCAGCTGTACCGCGAAACCCGAAAAGACGTTGGTGCACAGATCGGGTTCGGTGCCCGCGACCAGCGCCGACAACACCGTATCCTCCGAATTGCCGGCGGTCGGGATGGTCGTGAACTCGACCGGCAGGCCGAGCCACGCGGCGTTCCATTTCGCCACCGCGATCTTCCAGAACCCCTCCTCCGCCGCATTGGGCGCGACCCAGAGCCGGATGCGGTCGGTGCGCCGTTCGCTGCGCGGTTGCCCGCACCCGGCCAGCAGCGCCGCACCGCCCAGCGCCAGCAGCAGGGCGTCGCGCCTGCTGGTCATGGCAGCGGGGTTCCGGCCAGCGCGGTGGCGGCGAACAGCCCCTCGATCGTCGACTCCGCGCCCGAGTTCGAGTTTATCTTGCCCAGGGCGATGATCCCGTCATAGCCGCGGCCGGTGGCGGGATCGAGCATCACCCGGCGGGCGGGATTAGTGCCGGTAAACCATGTCCCTAGACGCTGCGCCAGCAACCGATAGCGCCCTTCCCCGGTCTGGCGATGCGCCTCGGTCGCGGCGAGGATCATCGGGGTGATACCATAGGCGATTTGCGGAAAACGTTCGGCCTCGACCGCCTTGAACCCCTGCCCGTCCTTTTGCAGCGCGAAGGTGGAGCGCATGCCCGTCTTGAGCAACCAGGGGTAGAAATGATCGACTTCGCGCAAGGCACTGGCGGTGAAGTCGGCGCGTCCCAGCAGCTTGCCGGCGCGCAGCAGCGCATAGGCCTGCGCATTGCCCCATGCGTGCCATCGATTCTGCCAGCTGAGAAACGCGCCGTGGGGGAAGCGCCTGGCATCGCCCGCCTGCATCGCGACCAGCCCGTCGCCGATCCGCCCGATCAGGGCGCGGGTCGCGGGGTCCTGTGTGCGCTGCCAGTGCGGCAGCAGGCCGAGCAGCGCGACCGATCCGGCATCGGCACCCGATTCGAGCGGCAGCCATGTCGGGACGGTCAGGCCCGCCACCGTCGTCGTCCCGCTGGCGCTGACCGGCAGGTCGCGCTTCAGATTCGCAACGAGGCGGTCGGCGGCGGTGCGGGCGCGCACGGCAGTGTCGGGGGCAAGGTGCGGCAGCGCCGCCTCCAGCCCCCACAGCGCGCGGAGCGACCACCAGTTCAGCTCGGCGAGCGAGGTGCGATAGTCGCGATTGATGCGACCGTCGCCCCACAGGAAATTGTGGAAATAGCCGTTCTCCGCCTGCATTCGCAGGACGAAGCGGGTCAGCATCTCGATCCGGTGCCGCCGCTTCGCATCCGGGTTGGTGGCGGCGAGCAGGACGATGCCGCGCGCGACATCATCGACGCAGGTATAGCCTTCGCGCGGTTCGATGGCGAAGCGATAGTCGGGGGCTTCGCTGTAGATATGCAGGATGCCGACGCGTTCGCCGTTTAAGTCGCGTTCGGCATAGAGATGGTCGAAGTGGACAAAGTTGCCACGTATCGGTAGTTGTGACGCCGCTGCAATCGATTGCGCGACCGCCCTGCCCGGTAAGGGAATGGCAAGGGCTAGCAGCGCGGCCGCGCCGATGCGCAGGGTCGTCTTCACAAGCGGCCGTTCCTCTCCACCGCCCCCGTTTCGAGGTGCGGGTTTATCGTTAAACATTGGCAGTTGCGGCTGTCAAGGCGGCGCGGTAGGCAGGGGCCAACCGGCGGAACGGCCGAATGGAGAGGATGCCATGCCGCGCCCCAAACGCGCCACGCTGAAATCGATCGCCGCCGATCTGGGCATCACCCATACGTCGGTGTCGAATGCGTACAACAACCCGGCAAAGGTGTCGAAAGACCTGCGCGACCGCATCTTCGCCCATGCCCGCCATGTCCATTACGAAGGGCCGAACCCCGCCGCACGGTCGCTGCGCACCGGACAATGCGGCGCGATCGGCGTGCTGTTCAACGACCAGCTAAGCTATGCCTTTACCGACGCGCACGACATCGCGTTCCTGCGGGGCATCTCGTCGGTGTGCGAGGAGGAGGGCGCCAACATTGTCCTGATCCCGCTGAAGGACAGGCATCCCGAACGGCGCGACACGCTGACCGCGATCGTCGACGGCTATATCCTGAATGCACCGTACAAGAGCAATCCGACGATCCAGAAAGCGCTCGCGCGGCGGTTGCCGACCGTGGTGGTCGATTTCGACGCGCCGGGGCTGCCCAGCGTGCTGACCAACGACCGGGCGATGATGCGCGCGGTGGTGTCGCACCTGCTCGCGCTCGGCCACCGCCGGATCGCGATCGTCACCTTTCCATGGACCGAGGATCATGGCGAGATTTACGCGCTGGACCGCGATTTTTCGGACGAGAATTACGTCGTCCACGAACGCATCCTCGGCTGTCGCGACGCCTTCGACGCCGCCGGCATCGCGCAGGACAGCGTGCTGGTGTGCGAGACGATGAATGCGGAGGAAGGCGGCGCGCGCGCGGTCGACCGATTGTTGCAGCGGCAACGCGACCTGACCGCGATCGTCTGTTTCTCCGACCGGTTGGCGCATGGCGTGATCGCGGCGTGCGACGCGCTGGGGCGGGCGGTGCCGGGGCGGATGTCGGTGACCGGCTATGACGGGATCGACCCGCCCGGCCGCGGAGCCGGCGGGCTGCGGTTGACCACGGTACGGCAGAATGCGTTCGAGAAGGGACGCAAGGCCGCCGAACGGCTGCTGTGCGACACCGATGGCGGTGCCGCCCCGATCGCGATCGAGGCCGAATTCGTGATCGGCGACAGCAGCGCCGCCGCGTCGAAAGGGACCTGCGCATGACGGCATTGGTGCTCGAAGGTCTCGGCAAGTCCTATGATGGGGTCGAGACGATCCGCGGCATCGACCTGCAGGTGCGGTCGGGCGAGTTCGTCGTGCTGGTCGGGTCGTCGGGCTGCGGCAAGTCGACGGTGCTGCGGATGATCGCCGGCCTCGAAAGCGTCAGCCACGGCACGATCCGCATCGGCGAGCGCGACGTGACCCATGTCCCCGCCGCGGATCGCGGCGTTGCGATGGTGTTCCAGTCCTACGCCCTGTACCCGCACATGACCGTGCGCGAGAATCTGGCGTTCGGACTGAAGAACATCCGCACGCCCAGGGCGACGATCGCACAGGCCGTCGACCGTGCCGCGACGGTCCTCGAACTCGACGCGCTGCTCGACCGGATGCCGCACCAGCTGTCCGGCGGACAGCGCCAGCGGGTGGCGATCGGCCGGGCGATCGTGCGCGATCCGGCGATCTTCCTGTTCGACGAACCGCTGTCGAACCTCGACGCCGATCTGCGGGTGCGGATGCGGCACGAACTGGCGGCGCTGCACCGGCGATTGGGCAGTACGATGATCTATGTGACGCACGATCAGGTCGAAGCGATGACGCTGGCCGACCGGCTCGTGATCCTCGACAAGGGGCGGATCGCGCAGGTCGGCACCCCGCTGGAGATTTACGACCGTCCCGCCAACATCTTTACGGCGGGGTTCATCGGTTCGCCGCGGATCAACCTGCTGCCGGCGACGGTCGTGGCGCGCGATGGCACGGCGGCGGTCTTCGAACTGGCCGGGGGCGTGCGCATCGCCGGGACGGCCGGCGCGCTGGCGGAGGGCGAGCGGGTGACGCTGGGGCTGCGGCCCGAGCATCTGCGGTTGCAGCCGGGGGCGGACGGCGTCGCGCTGCCGATGATGGTCGAGGCGGTCGAGGCGCTGGGCCATTCGACCTATCTCTACGGCCGATTGGCGACAGGCGACGAATTTCGCGCGAAGCTGAACGGGCATCACGCGGTGACGGGCGCGGTGAGGCTGTACGCCGATCCGGGCCGGATGCTGGTGTTCGGATCGGATGGGGTGGCGGTGCGGGAGGCCGCCCAGTGGTGACCGAACGCAATCGCTGGATCCTCCATATCAAGCACCTGCGCGCCGCGCATGCGGTGAGCATCCTGGACGCCGAGAGGATCGCGCTTGCCGATCCGGCATGGCGGCGATGGGTCGAACGGCAGATCGAACACGACCAGCAATGCCGTCGCATGGCGTGGCGTCATATCCGCGACCATGGTGACGCAGCATTGATCGGGCGCGACGGCGGTCAGCTGTTCATTCGGAAGTCGGCGTAAGATCGCGCACCGAAACAATCAGCCCCATTTTTTAAACCAACACGATGAAACGCCTCGATCGAGCGATCGGTTCCGCGTTAACCATTTGCTAGTCTGACCGGCCTATGATTTAGGACGAACAGCGGAGAGCCGGGGGGCATCCCGCACTGGCAAAGGATAGCGCGAGCGATGGTCGAGACGGCAGTGTTCACCTATGGGTTGTTGGCGAGTTTCGTGCTGTCGGGCGCGGCGCGCAACAAACGGATGGAGCGGCCCAATCCGGCGATGCTGACCTATATGGGCTATCTGTTGGTCGGCATGTCGGGATCGGCGTCGGCACTGCTCAGCGGCTATGCGGTGTGGCAGTCGATCTGACGACGGCACAGGCGGCTTCTGTAGCGGCGTCAATCTGCGCCCGGTAAAACCGGGCCTCTGCGGCACGCGTCTTCCGTTTAGGTGGAAGACGTCGTGACGACGCCCGCAAATACTGCTGCGGTACGCGTATGATGATCTGGATCGTCACAAAATTTTTCTTTCTACTCCGTCTTGAGTAGACAAAAACAAATTCTTCCTTGTTCGATGACGATATTTATGGCCATTTGATCGAGGCCTGTAACCATCGGCGGCCAGCCATCGCGTTTACGAGAGGACGCATGATGACTATGGCATTCCGGGTTACCGGCCTGATGACGGCCGCGTCGCTGGTCGTCGCATCGACACCGGCGCTGGCACAGGACGATACCACCCAGACCGGCCTGATCGCGGCGCTAGGCCTCGAAGCCGCATCGGGAAAAACGACGATCAACGAAGGCGCGGGCGCGATCGAGGCGAGCCTGTTGGCGAGCGACGCCATGCTGGAAGCCGGCGCGATCATTGCCGGAGTGACGAAAAAAGCGGTTGACCAAGAGGATAGGGTTCTGGTCATGTCGCACGACCAGCAAATATCATTAGCGATGGTGCGTATCGTTCATGACCGGATCGAGTCTGTCCGAGATTATGTCAAAAAGGCGCAATGCGAAACAGAATATGTCACCGCAGATGGCATGAAAATGGAGGCGTTTCCCGGCACCGATAACGATGAACCAAAACTCATTGCCTCCGATATTGCAGGTGCGATAGCTACCGATATCGCGATTTCCCCCGTAAAATTTGATTTTGACGACCGCTTGCTGGTAAATGCCGTGGCTATGAACCAGGATGGAGAGACCTTTCCGTTTTCGAGAGTATGGCGCCAGTTCAAGGGTGCCAGCGAGAAGGCACCTAAAAAAACATCGTTCGTTATTCCCGGTGAAGTTTCCGATTTTGGCTCGGATAGTAAAATCCGAGAAAACTACAAGGAACTACAAAAATTAACAGACTCCCGACGGGGATGTACAAACAATGAAGCAAAAGCAGCTGTCTTAACCGCAGACGCGTTGACGACGACTCTGAATGCCGCTGAAAAGGGAGCCTTGTCGCCGCTTGAAGTGGCACTACAGTTGGAACCCTTGTTAGCCACCGACGGCAAAGCCCCCGCACGAACCTATATCCTGCGCGTAGCGGTCGAACAGACCGGCGGAACGGCGATCGCGAGATCTGGTATATGGTACGCCTTGGGGTTTCCGGGTGCATCCGTAGTCAGTGCCGGCTTGCTCGCTAGCTTTCGACTGGTCAATCCGCAAACCGGTGTGGTTCTAAACAGCGGGATCATTCGCTGTGTCGTGCCGCAGACCCCGTTCTCAAGAGTTCATCGCGCCATTCTGAATAGCTCGGATGGAACCGCATGCGCATATCGCACGGCTTAAACAGCCGGTTCGACTGACATTGGCGGCGGGTAGCGGAATGCCGTTGCCCGCCGTCGTGAACCCCAACCTCTTTCTCTATCAACACGCCACCGCACATGCCCGCTTGCCGTGCGGCAGGTTGATCGTTAAACCTGTCGCAGCTTCCGACCCGATGACCGCACGAACGGCATGGCGATACGGGAAGCGATAGGGAGAGGATTCGGCATGAAATCCGATACGCGGTTCCGCTTGCTCACGATGGCCGGGATGGCCACGGTGCTGACCATGACCCCCGCCACGGCGCAGACGCAGGGGGCCGACAATCCGGCCCCGCCCGCCGGCACGGTGCAGGATGCGGCGACGGCCGCCGATGACGGCGAGATCATCGTCACGGGCCTGCGCGCCAGTTTGCGCCGCGCGACCGATATCAAGCGCAACGCCGACAACATCGTCGATTCGATCGTCGCCGACGATATCGGCAAGCTGCCCGACCAGAATATCGCCGAGGCGATCCAGCGTATTCCGGGCGTCACCATCTCCCGCGACAATGGCGAGGGGCAGTTCATCACCGTCCGCGGCCTGGGGCCGGCGTTCAGCAGCGCGCTGTATAATGGCCGCATCCTCGCGACCGAGAATCAGGGGCGCGAGTTCAGCTTCGACATCCTGCCCGCCGAGCTGATCAACCGGGTCGATGTTTCGAAGACGCCGACCGCCGCGCAGATCGAGGGCGGCATCGCCGCGACGGTCGACATGTACACCGCGCGGCCGTTCGATTTTTCGGGCTCCAAGGTCGCGCTGTCGGGACAGGCCAATTACGACAAGCTGCGCGGGGAATTCTCGCCACAGGCATCGGGGCTGTTCAGCACGACGTTCGGCGGCGGCGATTTCGGCATCCTCGGCGCGTTTTCCTATATCGATCGCAAGATCGAGGGGAAGCGCATCTTCACCGACGGATGGGAAGCGAACCAGTCGCTCGACCTGAACAAGGACGGCACGGCCGAATTCACCGGCGTGTCGCTGCCGACCTATGTCGAATGGGGCACCAACCGCACCAGTCGCAAGCGCCTCTCGGGCCTGCTGACCGCGCAGTGGCGGGCGAGCGACACGTTGCTGTTCACGCTCGACGGCCTGTATTCGAAGCTGGACGTGAACGACGACAACAAGGTGTTCTTCGTTTATGGCGGCCCCGGCGACATCACCGCCGCGACGGTCGATTCGAACAAGACCATTACCAGCTATACCGGCATCGCATCGGGTCCGAACATCACCAACCAGGTCCGCCCGCGGCTTGCCACCACCTATCAGGCGGGCGGCAATCTGGCATGGACCCCGTCCGACCGGCTGACCGGCTCCGTCGATTTTTCGTGGTCGAAGGCGACCGACGATACCGGCGGCAATCAGGCATGGTTCGAAAGCAATCTGGCGACGCCCAGCTATTCGCCGGCCGGCGTACGCTTCGCGATCGGGCCGACCGGATTGCCGGTCTATACCGGCCTTGGCAACCTGCTCGACACGTCGAACGCGAAGGCGGGGTTCCTGACCTATGAGGGGGTCAGCGTCGAGGACCAGATCTATCAGGGCAATGCGAACCTGAAATGGGATGCCGATATGGGCATTCTGACGAAGATCTCGGGCGGGTATAATTTCTCGGATCGCAAGAAATCCCGGTTCTCGTTCAAGACGCCCGATGCGCTGCAATGCCTGTATTGCGGGGCGGGCGTCGGCGTGCCGCAGAATGTGTTCGGGCGGCCGGCGGGGGCGACGAATTTCCTCGGCAGCGGAATGTTCGACAGCGCCTATCCGACCTATTCGGCGGCGGACCTCGCCAGCTATCTCTTGAGCGATGCGGCGATCAACCAGCTTGCCAGTCCGGCGGCGGCGCGCGCCGCGCTGGCGGCCAATGGCGGCGGCTTCGGCGTCATTCCGGTGCCCGGCAACAGCGGATCGGCGCAGGAGCGGACGATCGGCGGCTATGTGCAGGCGACGTTCGGCGGCGATTTCGGGTCGCGGCCGTGGTCGGGCAATATCGGGCTGCGCTATACCCGCACCGACGTGACCTCGCGCGGGTTCGGGCAGGAGATCGTGAGCATCACCCCCGCCCCGCCCGGCGGCGATCCGATCGTCAACCTCTCGGCGGCGCAACCGATCCGTCAGACCGGCTCCTACGCGCAGTGGCTGCCCAGTGCCAATTTCAAGATCGACGTGTTCGAGGATGTCGTGTTGCAGGCGGCGGTCGCCAAGACGCTGACCCGCGCGACGCTGTCCGACCTGCTGCTCATCCGCAACATCAACCCGCGTCCGCGCGAACGGGCGATCACCGACGGCAATCCAGGCCTCGAACCGATGATCGGGTGGAATTACGATGCAGCGCTGACCTGGTATCTCGACCGGTCGAGCTTCGTCAGCGTCGCGCTGTTCGCCAAGGATCTGGACAATATCTCGGAATCGGTGACGTCGACGATCCAGCTGCTCGGCCTAGATTTCCGGCGGACGCGGCCGGAAAATATCGGCAGCCGCAGCTATCGCGGTATCGAATTTTCGGGGCAATATACCTTTACCGGCTTGCCCGCGCCGCTCGACGGGCTGGGCGTGCAGGCGAACCTGAGCCTCGTCGATCCCGATGCGACGACGTACAATGCCGTGGCGTTCTACGAAAAAGGGCCGTTGCAGGCGCGGATCGCGTATAATTACCGCAACGCGTATGAACAGACGCAGCAGGGCAATCGCGGACAGCCGGTCAATGTCGACGCATATGGCATTTGGGACGCGAGCATCAACTATGCGCTGAACGATCGGTTGACTTTGTTCGCGCAGGGGCTGAACCTGTTCAACGAAAAGACCTTTTCCTATTCGGTCTATAAGGAACGGGTGATCGCGTTCGAAACCTATGGCCCGCGCTATGCTATCGGCGCGCGGCTGAACTTCTGATCGGGACGGCGATGGCACCGGTTCGCGGGTCGTGCGTTACGACCCGCGACCTTCACCGATCAGGAGTAGATTCATGGCCGACACGCTCATCACCAATCGCGACATCCCCGTTTCGAACGGCAAGACCAAGCTGACCGATGCGTTCAAGAAGCATTTCGGCGGCGACGCCCCGATCGCCGACAAGGCGCGCGGCTTTGCCAAGGACCGTCCGTGGACCAGCGCGGCGCTGGCCGGCGTGGCGGCGATCGCGGTGTTGAATACGCTGCGTGGCAAGAAGCTGTCGTAAGACACGCCACCCACCTGCCGTTCGCTTCGAGCGGAGGTTCGAGCCTGTCGAGAACCGAAGTCGAGAAGGCAGCGCCCAAAGCGGGCCGTTCTCGACAAACGCTTCTAGACTTCGCTCGAAGCTGCTCGAACCGAACGGTTGTGCGGAGGGTTAGGCGCTAACCTCTACCGGCCGATCAATTCCCCATAGAGCGCACGATACGACCCGATGATCGTCGGGTGATCGTAATCGCGCAGCACCCGGCGGCGCATCGCCTCACCCATTTCCCAGCGGACCGCCGGTTCGCCGGCGATCGCGCAGATGCCCGCCGCCGTCGCCTGCGGATTGACCAGCGGCGTGACGATGCCGCCATGGCCGGGATCATGGGCCCCGCGCCCCTCGATCATCTCGCGGCAACTGCCGACGTCGGGCGCGACGACCGGGATGCCGCACGCCCCCCCTTCCAATATCACCAGCGGCTGCGCTTCGGACAGGCTGGTCAGCACCAGCAGGTCGATGCGGTTCATCCAGTCCTCGATCCGCACCCGCCCGGCGAAATGCAGGACGTCGTTCAGCCCGAGATCGGCGACCAGCTGGTTGCATTCGGCAGCATATTCGCGGTCCTCGTCCTCCGGCCCCAGCACGACGAAACGCAGATGCGGTTTCTGCACATGGGCGATGGCACAGGCGCGGACGAAGGTCTTGATGTCCTTGATCGGCACCACCCGCCCGAGCAGCGCCACCAGGGGATGGTCGGGATCGCGGGCATCGGCGAGGTGCGAGAAACGCCGTGCGTCGATGCCGTTGGGGATCACCCGCACCCGGTCGGTCGCCGCGCCCAGTCGCCGCTGCACCGCATTATTGTCACCGTACAGCGCGACGATCGGATCGCAGGCATCGTAACAGGCACCCGCATAGCTGGTGAAGGCGCGCACCCACAGGTCGCGCAGGTCGTTGACGGTGCGGTCCATGGCGAGGCCGGTATCGACCTGATCGCCGATCCATTCGGCCATCATCACCTCGATCTGTCGTTCGAGCAGGTAGATGCCATGTTCGGTGATGAAAGCCGGACGTCTGCTGACCTGTGCCGCGCGCGCCGCCAGCAGCCCGGCGAACCCGGTCGAGATGGTGTGATAGGCGCGCGCGCGCGGCAGCGGCGCGGTCAGCACCGCCAGCAGCCCGCCGAGCAGGACGCGCATCGCCCAGAAATAATGGTGAAACGACGCCTTGGGCAACAGCGCCTGATAATGGCGGCGCAACCGCGCGAAGGTCGCGGGATGGGCGAGGATGTCGCCCGGCGTCAGCGGGCGTCCGACGCCGTCGATCAGCGCGATCAGCGTGCCGAGCGTCCCCGCCCCGCCCCCGTCGACGAAATCGATCAGCGCGTCGGCGATCGCCACCGCCTGCGCCGCCGGATAGCCGCGCGGCATCGTCGCTTCGGGAGCCAGCGCGATCTCGACCAGTTCGACGACATTGTCGGGCGGGATCAGCTGCATCGCGAGCGGGGCCGAGGACGGCTTGATCGCGACGATGGCGAAGCGGAGCTCGGGTAGGTGGGTAATCAGGTCCTGCAACCATCCCGATACGCCGCCGACGACATAGGGGTACGCCCCCTCGACGATCAGGCAGATATCGGCGGGCGGGCCGGGGTTGATCCGCGCGTTCACGGGCGATGCCTGATCGTCTGTCCGCGCCACCATCCGGTCGCACGGGCGACGCGGTCGTAGGGGCTGGCATCGACCGGTGCCTGTTCGACGATCGCATCGATCGCGGCATAGTCGCCCGCCGCCCACAGCGCCTCGATCCGGGTCGGGTCGAGCGGGTGGTCACCGATCAGGGCCAGCGCATCGGTGCGCAGATGCGCGCGCTGCGTATCGGACAACAGCACGTTGCCGCGCGCATGATCGGCCAGCATCGCCGCCAGCGCCGCATCGCGTTCCGGCCCGCTCGCCGCTTCGAGCGCGGCGCGACCGGTCGCCAGATTTTGCACGATGCGCGCCGATGCGGCGGCGGCAAGCGCGCGGATCGTCTGATCGCCATCGGTCAGCGCCAGCGCGATCAGCGGCGAAAGCGACGGCTGAAACGAGCGCACTACCGTTTCCAGCGCGCGCCGCCGTTCGGCGACCTGTCCGTGCCGCATGATCGTGACCAGCGAATGCAGCGCATCGGCTTCGGCATGGAGCACGCGGCCGTCGAGCATCCGCGCGATGGTCAGGCTGGCCCCGCGCTGCGCCTTGCCCGACCGGACGACCGGTTCGGGCAATGGGGCCGGCGGACGATCGTCGTCGGGCAGCGTGCGGCTCGCCCATTCGCCCGCCAGCAACGCCGCAGGCGCGATCATGCCGAAGACGATCGCGCTGAACCGCAGCGCACGACCGTCGCGCAGCCGCAGCATGATCGCCGCGATCGAACAGCCGATATGGCCGATCAGCAGCAGCGGGCCGGGCCAGACCGGGGCCGCCGCCAGCATCGCCATGTCGGCCACCGCCAGCGCGACGACCGCGCGCATCACGCGACCTTTCCCGGCGATCGGACCGCCAGCATCGCCGGGCGACGCGGTTCGTCGACCAGCAGCGGCACCAGCCAGCGACAGATTTCGGTCAGTTCGGCCAGCAGATGCGCGCCCAGCGCCTCGAACGGCAGGTCGTGCAGCACCAGCATCCCGACCACGCGGTCGCCATCGCCGTCGATCAGCGGCAGGGCGGCGACGCCGATCCCGACCAACGCGGCACGATCCGACGGCCGGCCGACATGGATCGCATCGCCGCGCCGCGCCATCAGCAGGAGCGGCGGCGGCAGCGTGTCGGCGCGCGCCTGTGCCGCGTCGCCACGCAACCATGCCCGCGCCTCACCACCGACCACGCGGTAACAGGTGAAGTCGCGGGTGTGCGCGGCGAGCGCGATCAGCGCCACCATGGCGGCGCGGCGTTCGGCCGGGTCGACATCGCCCAGACGCGCGGCGGTGGCGATGACATGGCCGATGCTGCGGTCGTCGGTCGCGACCTGCACCTGCAACGCGCGGTTGGTATCGACCAGACGGTGGAACGCTTCGGTCAGCCGGACGACGTTGCGCCGCGCGGTATTCTTGGTCCGTTCGAGCCGGACGAGCCGCTGTGCGCGCACCATCGTCACCTCGCCGATCGCCACCGCCGCCATGAACCACAGCAGCGGCGGCAGCGACAGGTGCAGCAGGTGATCGAGATAATCGCGCTCGACGCCCGGTTCCTGCCCGATCGCCAGCCACAGCCCGCTGGCGATGCCCGCCGCCGCCAGCGCGGGAAAGGTGCCATAGGCCAGCGCCATGACTACCACCGGCAGCCACAGCGGATTGGGATCGACGCCGGTAAAGGCCGTGCCGCCCAGCAGCAGCCGGTCGAGCGCGATCAGCACCCCGAAACCCGCCGCCAGTTCCATGGCGATGCGCAGCGACCGGTGACGTCCTGCGCTCATCGCCCGTTCCCCAAGCCGCGCGTTACGCCCGCGCGCGCGAAAATCTGTTGCCCCGCAAAGCCCGGCCGCGTGACCGAGCTGATCCCGCCGCTCCCCTCGACCCGCCACGCGGTGCCGATCGGCAGCGCCAGCCCGAGGCTGGCATTGGGACCGTCGCCGCCGAAGCGGTCGACCGTCCATCCGGCAAGGCCGGTCAGCTGCGCTTCGCCGATCGCGCCGCTCACCAACCCCTGCATCGTGTGGTTTTCGCGCGTCGCGAAATCGATTCCACCGCGCAGGCGCTGCACATATTCGGCCTCCAACCGATAGGTCAGGCCGAAGGCAAAGCCACCGCGCCGGCGGATATAGTCGAGCCCGCCGGCCAGCGTGATCGTGTCGACCGCCCCGCCCGCGCCCGCAAGGCCATAGCGATTGCCGCCGACATCGATCTGTCCGACCAGCCCCGGCGCGATGCGATAGGTCGCTCCTGCGGAAACGCGCGACAGCCAGCCATCGTCGATCGCCTGTTCGCGGGTCGAATAATCGGGCTGATGCAGCGTCAGCCCGGCGCGCCACTGCCCCTCGACCGAGCCGGACGCATAGCGCACCCCGCCGCCGGTGACGCCGCTGTCGAGCGCACCAGCCAGCACCGCCTGCATCCGTGCCTCGTCACCGACGCGGACGGTGGCACCGGCTTCGGCCACGGTCGATCCGCGATGGTCGTCGCCGATGGTGCTGGCGATATGGCGCACGCCACCGCCGACCGTCGTGCGATCGGTGAGCGCGACATCGACGCGCGCGGCGCTTTCGATCTGCGACAGGTCGCTGCCGTCGCGCAGCGTCACGCTGGTCGAGGCCGCACCGGGGGCGAAGGCCGCCGCCCGCCGCGCGGTGCGGTCGGTCGCGCCGAGGCGGCGATAGAGCCGCGTCGCACCGGCGGCGTCGCCATCGGCGCTGCGGGCATCGGCGAGGATGCGGGTCACGCGCCGGTCGGTCGGATGCTGCGTCGCCAGCGCCTCCGCACGGCGGCGGCCCTCGCCCGGATAACCGGCGGCGACATCGGCCTCGATCGTCAGCAGTTGCGGGTCAAGATCGGCGGCGTCCTGCGCGACCGCCGCGACCGGTCCGTCGTTGTCCGGCGTGAAGCCGATCGTCATACGGTTGTCGCTACGCCGCCAGCGCAGGGTGCGCCCGGCGGCGGGGCGCAGCACGAGGCTGTCGTCATTCCAGCGCAAATCGCCGATGGCGTCGCCGGCGGCATCGCGGAACCGGTCGATGGCGCCGTCGTCGATCGGACGGTCGGCGCGGACGACGATCTCGCCGCCATCGCCCTCCACGCTCAGCGTCGTGCCGGCGGGCCACACCAGCTGCGGATCGCCGCCCGCGACCTCGCCATCGGCAAGGATCGCCGGCGGCACGCGCAGCACCGGGCCGGCGATGCCCGCGATTAGGACCAGTGCGGCGATCATTGTTGCGACAACACCATGCGCGCGCGGCCGGGCTGGCCATCGGCGATCAGCAGCCGGGCATGGAGCGCGACCAGTTGTCGGTCGTTCGGGGTCGCCTGTCGCAGGCGTTCGACCAGCGCCACCGCTTCGCGCCGACGGCCGAGCCGGTCGAGCAGTTCGGCGGCGGCGCGGCTGTCGGCGGGCGTCCTGGCCAGCGCCTTTTCGAGCCATGGCCGCGCGGCGCGATCGCCGCCGATCCGGCCCTGCGCATCGGCCATCAGCCGCAGCGCGGGCAGATCGTCGCCCTGCGTCGTCAGATAGTCGCGCAGGATCTGCACCGTGCGCGGCGCATCGCCGGCATTCCACGCACTCCACGCCAGATCCATCCGGTCGCGCGGAGCGGCGATGCCGGTGGCGACGCGGGCACGCAGCAGCGCGGCGAGCTGCGCCGGGTCGGGCCTGCGCGGCATGGCGTCGCCCGCCGCGCGCACCGCATCGGCGGACAGCGCACGTCCGTCGAACAGCCGGGCCAGCACCGCGCGCCCGGCGGAATCGTCCCCCGCCGCCTGCGCGAGCCGCAGCCGTTCGAGCAGCACCGGCGTCCGATCGGCCAGCGGATGGCGGGCGAGGAACGCGGCCGCATCGCCCGGCCGGTCGCGATCGGCATAGGCGGCGATCCAGTCGAGTTGCTGCGCCGGCGCGCCGCTCAGGGTGCGCTGCCGCAGCCATGCGACATCGCTTTGGCGCGGGCGCGGGCCGAGCAGATAGAGCAGCCGCCGCGCCGCCGGGCCGTCGGGGCCACCCTGCCCGACCGCCGCCGCCAGCACGCCGACCGCATCGTCGCGCGCCCCCGCCGCCAGCAATTGCTCGGCGATAGGTAGCGGATCGGTGCCCGGCACCTGCGCCCGGGCAAGCAGCATCTGCCGCAACCCCCCCCGGTCGCCGGCACGCGTCAGGATCGCTTCGCGCGCGGCATCGCGCTGATCGCCCGGCAGCATCCCCGCCGCCGCCAGCGCCGCGCGCTGGTCGCCCGCCGCCTGTGCGACGCGGATCGCGAGCCACGGATCAGCGGCGCGCCAGTCGCTGCCGACCCGGGCGAGCCGCGCGATCCACGCCCCCTGCCCCGCCCGCTCCAACCGGCGGGCCAGGTCGAGCGACAGCGCGGCGTCGGGTCGCGGGATCGCACCGCGTTCGGCGGCGGCAACCAGCAGGTCGGGCCGGTCGAGCGTATAGGCGGCGGCGACGATCGCCGGCCCCGGCACGCCCTTGGCCGCATCGAACAGTTTCGCCGCGGCCTCGCGCTGTCCAGCCTCGGCCAGCAGGTCGACGCGTAACGGCCAAGTCTCGGCAGCCGTGCCGTCGGGGCGTGCCGCCAGATAGGCGAGCGCCACCGCGCCGCGATTGGCAGCCTTCAGATCATAGGCGACCTGCAGCGTCGTGACCTTCTGCCCCGCCGCTTGCAACTGCGCGGTCAGCGTGGCGAGTTCGGCGGCATCGGCGCGCTTGATCGTATCGGCCAGCGCGGGCAGCTGCGGTCCCGCCGGCGGTGCGGGCGACGGCATCGGCGGCGGCAGCGCGATCGACGCCGTCACCGGATGGGCGCGGCGCTCGACATGCAGGATTTCGGTCCGGCCGGGCAGCAACAGGATCGCGGCGGCCAATGCCGCCCCGCCGCCGACCATCGGCACGCCGATCGCCAGCCAGCGCTGGTCGCCCACGCTCATCCGGTCGGCTCCGGCCACAACCGGTCGAGCGCCAGCGTCGAGACATAGGGCGCAAACCCCGCCGCGCGTTCGCGGGCATAGAGCTTGGCCACCGGCCCGCGATCGGCCATGTCCCAGTAATCGAGCGTGGTCACGACCAGCGTCGGGTTGATCGCCTTGGCCGCGCGCAGCCGGTCGGCCTGCCACTGCCAGTCGCTGTCGGACAGCATGTCGTAGCGCTTGGTCGCGAAGTTCCAGCGCGACGCCATCGATTCGCCCAGCACGTAATCGATCGACGGCGCGACCCGGTCGAGCAGGGCATAGCCGCGGTTCAACATGATGCGGATGGCGGGGAATCGCGTCCGGATCGCGACGATCAGGCGCGCGCCCGCTGCCACCATATCCTTTGCACCGAGGGGGTCCTGCCGTTCCATCGCCTCGGCATTATCCATCGTATCGATGAAGATTCCGTCATAGCCGCGTTGCAGGATCTGCGCGACGATCTGGTCGACCACCGTCGCGGTCCATGCCGGATGGCGCAGATCGGCACGGCGCGCATCGGGCCAGTCGGGATTGGCGATGCCGAGCGCCCCGGCCCGGTCGAGCGCCGCGAAATAGGGCCGCCGCTTCTCGACCTCGCCGAGGCTGACATAGCCGAGCAGCACCGCCCCCTCGCCGCGCAACGGCGCGATGGGGCGCGGATGATGCGGTTCGAGGACCAGCAGCTGATACCGCCGGGCCAATACCGGATCGGTCGCGGGACCGTAATCGACCGCCCAGCGCAGCGACGCGTCGCCGCCGGCGGGGCGCACCTGTCCCGACGTCGCGCCGCGCAACCCGAGCGTCAGCCCCACCGCGCCCGCACCCAGCGCCATCGCCTGCCTGCGGCCGATCACAGCCAGCGGCCGCCATGGCCGACGACCGCCGGATTGTTTCCGACGAACAACAGATAGGTCATATTCGTGCTTGCCTCCGCGACCAGCGCGAGGCCGACAAAGGCCCCCACCACTGCCCCGGCCATATAGCCCCAACCAAAGGCCGCGAAACCCGCGTCGAATTGGACATAAGTAGCAAAGGCGCTGGCAAGCGCGAAGCTGGCCCAGGTGAACAGGATGCGCCCGAACAGGTCGTAATAGGCCAGCACCACCGTCGTCGCGATCACCACGAGGTGGAACACCGCCCCCGCCGATGTCTGGCGAAAGGCGAAGATCGCGCGGACATCGGCACCGATCGCGTCGAACAACGGCACCGCCAGCACCCATGCGAAGGCGGCGATGAGCATCTGCGCCAGCACCAGCAGGCGCAGGCTGTCGAACATCACGCGCAGGACCTCGCTACGCGCTTCCTCGATCCGCTCAAGCGTAGACGTGCCGGTGCAGCGCGCCAACATGCTGCCGAACGCGCGGTCGAACCGGGTTTCGGTGACGATCAGCAACAGCGTCAGCCCCGGCACGATCGTCAGCAGCCCGAGAAAACTGCCCCCGTCGTTGATCGGGTTGAGCCGCAACGCGCCGATCGCGACCCGGCTCGCCGGGCCGAACCACAGGATCCATTTGTCGATCCAGATCGCGGCGACCCCGGCAATGCCGGCCAGCGCGATGATGAAGCCGAGGCGCGGGTGCATCGCCTCGCGCGTCGGCAGCACCACGTCGCCCGCGAAGTGGCGACGCAGCACCAGCAGGATCGCCGCCAGCGTCAGGCCGATGCCGCCGGTGACGACCAGCAGCACCCCGACCAGTTCGCGCTGCGGCCAGAACCACAATGTGCCCGCCGCGACCCCGGTCCCGATCAGATAGGCGACCGGCACCGCGCGATAGCGATCGAGCGCGGTCAGCATCGGTCCCGCGATCCAGATCTGCGCCAGCCACGCGAGCGCCACGCTCGCCGCCAGTGCCTCCGCGAACGGCAATCGTCCCAGCACGCCGAACAGCACCGCCCCCGCCGCCAGCCCGATCACGCCGCCCGCCGCCAGTGCCAGCAGCACGATTCCCGGTATCCCCGCCGCATCGCGCGCGAAGATGCGATCGGCGACCAGTCGCGTCGCGACGATACCGATCGGTGCCGCCGCCAGCGCCGACAGGCTGAACGCATAGATCAGCACCGTCTGCAGGACCATGCCGTCGGCCGGCATGAGATGCACCGCCGCCCAGCGTTCGAGCAGCCCCATCGCGACCGCGGTCATCAACCACGGTCCCGCGCTGATGACGGCACCATGCGCAGCGGCGCCGACGATACCGCCGACGCCGCCTTCGCGCGCAACCTGTGCCAGTTTGAATCCGATTCCCGCCATTCGCGCCCCCGACGACGCTTCCTAGCCCAGCAATCCCTTACAGAAAGAAATCACCCGACGTCAGGACGTGATGTCCGAACAGCGCGATCGAGAAATCGGGCAGCTTGCCGAAGGTCGTACCCTCGACGATGGTATATTCCTTGCCCCCCGACATTTCGTAGCGATAGCGCAGCTGCCCACCGTCCGAGAACCGGCCATTCTCGCCGATCAGGGTGAAGGCCTGATCGCCGCGTGCGAAGATCGAGATGTTGGCGTCGATCGCCGACAGGTCGATCTTGTCCTCGCCGGCGCGGAAATCGGTGATGACGTCGCGCAGGCTGGCAGCGGTCAGGGTATCGCCGGTCCGTTCGAAACGGAACACGTCGCGCCCTGCCCCGCCGGTCATCACGTCGCGATCGTCGCCGCCGATCAGCAGGTCGTTGCCATTGCCGCCGTCGAGGACGTCCTTGCCATCGCCGCCGTTCAGCGTGTCGTTGCCGTCGCCGCCGTTCAGCGTGTCGTTGCCATAGTTGCCGATCAGCAGGTCGTTCCCGCCGAGACCGTTCAGCACGTCGTGCCCCCAGCTGCCGTCGAGCGTGTCACCCTCGCCGGTGCCGTTCATCACGTCGTCGCGCAGCGTGCCGGTCTGGTTCAGTCCGGCAACGTCCTTCACCGTCACCGACAGCAGCTGCCGGTCGGTCACGCCATAGGCGTCGGTGGCGACGACGGTGACGTCGTAGATATTGTCGCGGTTCGCATCCTGCGCATTTTCATAATCGGGCGCGGTGTTGAACTTCAGGACACCGGTCGTCGCATCGATGCTGAACAACGCCCCCTCGCCGCCCGGCGCGATCGAATAGCGGACGACATCGCCGTCGCGGACGTCGGGATCGGTCGCGGTGACCGTGCCGACGGTCGTGCCGTTTTCGAGGACCGTGATCGAACCGCGATCACCGCCGCCCGCCGACGTGATCGTCGGACCGCCGGTCTGCTCCTTCACGTTGTTCACATAGACCCACAGCAACTGCCGCGACGTCGCGCCGAACGAGTCGGTGGCAACGACGTTCACGTCGTAGATGTTGTCATGGTTCGAATCGCGCGCGGTTTCGAAATCGGGCGCGGCCACGAACTTCAGCACACCGGTATTGGCGTCGATCGTGAACAGCGAACCCTCGCCGCCCGGCGCGATCGAATAGCGGATGACATCGCCGTCGCGCAGGTCGGGATCGGTTGCGGTGACCGTGCCGACCAGCGTCGTATTCTCGTTCAGCGCCATGCTGCCCCAGCTGCCGCCGCCCGACGAGGTGATGGTGGGACCGCCGGTCTGTTCGGTCACGTTCTTGACCGTGACATAGACCATCTGCTTGTCGACCATGCCGCGGGCGTCGGTGGCGACGACGTTCACGTCATAGATGTTGTTGCGATCCGCATCCTGCGGGTTTTCGAAATCGGGAGCCTTGAGGAAGCTGAGCGCGCCGGTCGTCGCGTCGATCGTGAACAGCGCCCCTTCGCCACCCGCTTCGATCGAATAGCGGACCCGGTCGCCCTGCGCGACATTGGCGTCGGTGGCGGTGATGGTGGCGACCGCCATGCCGTTTTCGGCCATTGCCGGCAGCCACGCCGCATCGCCGCCGCCGAACGACGTGATCGTCGGACCGACATTGACCGTCTGCGTCACCTTCACCGCATGGCTGCCGATCGCACCGATGTCGATCGTGGCGATCTCGCCGACCAGCGATTCGAGCGTGCCGCCCTCGACGGTGATCCAGTTGGTGCCCGGCGCCTTCAGGTCGATCACGACCTTGCCCTCGCCCGCCACGGTGAACGACAGGTCGCTGCCGTCGCCCGACAGCGTTTCGAGCGACGCGCGCATCGGCAGCTGGGTGATGTGGGTGACGTCGTCGGCCTTCGCGCCCATGGTGATGTCGAAGCTGCCGCCCTTGGTCGGCAGGAATACCTCGTCGTCGTTATAGGCGTACCAGCCCTTGACGCTCTGGATTACCTGCCCGGCCTTCTGCCCGTCGACGTCGAGTGCGAACAGGCCGCTGCCCATCGACGACGATACCGACGCGGTGATGGTGTTGCCGACGACGCTGCTGACGATCTGCGCCTTGTCGAACGCGTTCACGCGGGCGGCAAGGTCGGCGAGCGTCACGAACTCGACGCCCTTGGCCGCTGCCGCCGCAATGAAATTGTCGAACATCGACCGGACATAGGGGCTGCCAGTCGTGCTGGGGTTGCCGTCATTGTCCAGCGCCCATGCGGTGGGGCCGTAATCGTGCCACGGCCAGACGATGACCGGCGCATCGGCGTTGCCGGTCAGCGTGGCCAGTTCCTTGGCCCATACCGCTTCGGCTTCGGCGACGGTCTTCTTCTGGAATTCCATCAGCGAGAAATCGAACGAGGTGTTCGGCGCGATATAGACCTGGTTCGACGCGGCGTTGGCCGGGTTCATATAGCCGATGGCGTTGGGATAGCCGGCACCGACCCCCGAATAGCCGCCCGACAGATATTGCACGTACTTCAGGATTTCCTGCGACGTCGCGATCTGTTCGGGCGCGCCCGGCACCGCCGCGCCGCCGACCGACACGGTCCGGCCGAGATAGTCGCTCAGCTTCGCTTCCAGCTCGGCGCGGCTCTGGCCGAATTCGAACTTGATCTGTTCGTCGGTCAGCAGGTTGGTGTCGTGCGGGTGGGTATAGCTGTGGGTGCCGATCTCGTTGCCCATGTCGATCAGCTGCTTGTAATAGGGCAGCGACACCGCCCAGTCGGTCGCCTGGCCATTGGCCGGATCGTTACCGATATTGACGTAATAGCTGCCGACGAAGTTATACTTCGCCTTCCACTCGGCCAGGATCGGGATCATCTTGTCGTAGATGCCGGGCGCGGTCCCTTCGGGGTTCACCTCGTCGCGTTCCTGGCTCTGGTCCATGTCGGTGCGCGACGCGAACAGGCCGGCGTTGCGGGTCATCTGCAACCCGACCGACAGCCCGCCGCCATGCACCGAATAATCGATCGCCTTTTGCAGCAGGTTGTCGTCGGCCATCACCGCTTCGGACGAAAAGATCACGTTGCGCCCGCCGGTCTGGGTCGCGATCGCCGCCGAATAGGTCTCGCCGTTCACGGTCGCGGTCGCGATCGTCTGCCCGGTGCCGCTCTCGCTCTTGAACGCGTTCCAGCCAATCTGCTTGTAATCATGGACGACCTGTCCGTCGGCATAGCCGTCGAGGACGAGGCCGCTCGCGTCGGTCGCCTTGATCGTCACGTCGGCGGGGAAGCCGCCGGTCACGCGGGTCGCATCGAACAACAGCTTCATGCGTGCATAGCTGTCGCCGGCCAGCGCATTGCCCGCCGCGTCGTTGGTCATGAACTCGCCCGCCGCGATCAGGCCGATGCCATACTGCTTGGTCGCCTGTTCCAGCGTCTGCGCGATGGCATCGACCTTGGTCGCATCGACGTTGCGGAACGACGGGAAGATGATCGAGTCATATTTGGAAACGGTGGCGAGGCTGGTCAGATCGTCTTCGGTCAGGATGTCGAACGGAACGCCCGCCTGCATCGCCTGCGCCTGCACCGACATGAACAGCTGCGAATAGGCGGTCTTGCTGAAATAGGCGTTGGCGGTGCTTTCCGACCACACGATCGCGACGCGCTGCGCCGGGTCGGCGACGATGCCGGCATCGTTGAAGACCGTGAAGGGCGGTGCCGAATAGCTGCCGGGCAGGAACGTCTGGTCGTTGACGTCGTACAGCGTGTCGATCGCCTGCGGGTTGCCGATCGCCGCCTTGTCGACGCGGAACTCGACGGTCGAACGATCGCCCGACCACACCGCCTGCAGCGTCGCGACCGGGGCGGAGGCACCCGGCGCGCCGCGGTACAGCGCGACCGAGCCGTCGGCGTCGAAATTGACGCTGTATTCGGCCCCGCCGGCAAAGCCGAACACCTGATAGCCGGTTTGCGCATTGCGATCGGTATTCAGCCAGACCGTCGTGTTGATCCCGACCGTGCCCGGCACCTTCAGCGCGAAGGCGAAGGCATCGCCGTCGCTCTTGGCATAGATGGCATAGCCGTCCTCCAGCCCGCGATCGATGCGGTCCTGTGCGGTCCAATCGCCCAGATTGCCGTCCAACGTGATCGGGGTCGCGCTTGCCATCTTGTCCATCCCTGTATCGCCACCGATCGCTCGCCATGATCCCCGGCGGCTCGGTGGCAGCGCGATTGGCATCTGATCGCGACATTCGCAAGCACTCACGCAGCGGGATCGCACTTCAACGCTCAACCATTCGTATCAGGGCGACACGGATCGTCCGGAACCGGGACAAGGTTCGGAAATTTACCAATATTCCGGCGCCGTTAACTATCGGCTATAGGGAATGACCTTCGCAATCACTCCGTTCGGTTTCGTACAAAAGCGGAGAAATACTTTCCGATACTCGAATCGGATGGCGAATCGGCGGCGTCGCGGGGTTCGCGTGAAAGAGATGCTTGCCGCAACCGGTTAACGGCCGAACGCATGGACCCGGACGGATCGGCCGCTACTATGCTGACCATGCACGATAATCTCACCGCACATCGCCCGACCTTCGTCACCCATCTCGAATGTTCGCTGACCGGGGAGCGGTATGACGCCGATACGCTCCACAATCTGTCGCGGGCCGGAAAGCCGTTACTGGTCCGTTACGATCTCGCGGCGGCCGGCGCGGCGCTGTCGCGTGACACGCTGGCGGCGCGCGATACCGATTTGTGGCGATGGCGCGAGTTGCTGCCGGTCCGCCATGCCGCGAACATCGTCAGCTTGGGCGAGATCGAGACGCCGCTGATCCCCATCCCCCGCACCGGCGGCGCGCGGGTGCTGGTCAAGGACGAGGGCCGCCTGCCGACCGGCAGTTTCAAGGCGCGCGGGCTGGTGATGGCGGTGGCGATGGCCAGGGAGCTGGGCGTGCGCCGTATCGCCATGCCGACCAACGGCAATGCCGGCGCGGCGCTGGCCGCCTATGCCGCGCGCTGCGGGATCGAGACGATCGTCTTCTGCCCCGAAGACACGCCCGAGGTGAACGTCCGCGAGATCGCGGCGCAGGGCAGCCGGGTGTGGCGGGTCAACGGCCTGATCGACGATTGCGGCGCGATCGTCGCGAAGGGCGCTGCCGAGGGACGCTGGTTCGACTTCTCGACACTGAAGGAGCCGTACCGGATCGAGGGCAAGAAGACGATGGGCCTCGAACTGGCCGCACAGCTTGGCTGGCGGCTGCCCGACGCGATCTTCTACCCGACCGGCGGCGGTACCGGCCTGATCGGCATGTGGAAAGCCTTTGACGAGTTGGAGGCGCTGGGCTGGATCGGGTCGGAACGGCCGCGCATGTATGCGGTGCAGGCTGCTGGCTGCGCACCGATCGTCCGAGCGTTCGAAGCGGGACAGGACCATGCCGATCGCTGGGAAGACGCCCACACCGTCGCCGCCGGCATCCGCGTCCCGCGCGCGGTCGGCGACTTCCTGATCCTGGGCGCGGTGCGGGCGTCGGGTGGCAAGGCACTGGCGGTGGGGGATCCGCCGATCCTGAAGGCCGTCGACGATTGTGCCCGCCACGACGGCCTGCTGCTGTGTCCCGAAGGCGGCGCGACGCTGGCCGCGTACCGGCAAGCGCTGCGCGATGGCGAGGTCGATGCCGAGGAGGAGGTCGTCCTGTTCAACTGTGCGACCGGGCTGAAATACCCCCTGCCCTCCGCCGATGCGATGCTCGACCGGCATGGGGCGATCGATTTCGATCGGTTATAGGCTGCCGCGACGCCGGCTGTTCAGGCTGGCGAGCGTCGCACGACGGTTCGTCGCGCCTGTCTGGCCGGCATGGCATGCGGACTGGGGCGTGCCGTCGCCGCCATCGCGCTATACCTGTGTCCGTAGCGGCCTGTTCGTCGTTCGCCTGCTCGCCGAACAGGGCATCGTCGGCGTCCTGCGGTCGGGCGTCCCGCTTGCCGACGAACGGGAACCGGCGTCCGCGTCGTTCGGATTTCGCGCAGCCGGTGAATGGGAAAGCCATGCCTGGGTCGAGGCAGGTGGCTTCGTCATCGACATCACCGCCGACCAGTTCGGCGATGCGCCGGTGATCGTCCTCCCGGTGCACGACCGGCGCTATGCGTCGGGTGAAGGCTCCACTGCTCTGCCCGCGCCGGGGCCAAAGTCGGTCGAGGCCGTCGATATCGTCTGGCAGGCTTGGACCTGTGGGACAGGACGGGAACATTTCGCTTCCCTTTCGCGGGCGACCGACTCATAGAATCGACATGCCGATCCGCGCCGAAAATCGCTGGCTCTACCCGATCGACTGGACGCAATTGTCCGCGACGATCCGGTTCGACCGCGCCGGGGGCCGCTGCGAGCGATGCGGCCGGCCCCATCTGGCACGGGTGCTGCATCTGGGCGATGGTCGCTGGTGGGATGCGGAGGGCCGTTGCTGGCGGTCGCCACGTGGGCGGCGGATCGCAACCGTTCAGGTGCCCCTCGCCCGCGTGCGGATGACCCGCGTGGTGCTGGCATGTGCCCATCTCGACCATGATCCCGGCAACAACACCGCCGCCAACCTCGCCGCCTTGTGCCAGCGGTGCCATATCCTGCACGATGCGGCCGAACATCGCTGGCAACGGTGGTGGAATCGCTTCCGGTACAGGGCGTTGCGCGATCTGTACGAGCACCCTCCCCTTACCCGCAAACGACTTGCCGCCGATCGATCTGCTACACTCAAAAGCTGAAATCAAACCATCGGAATGGTTAGACGGTTTATTGAAAGGTTAGCAGGTTAGGGGCGCGGAATCGGCTTCCGAATCGGCTCGCAACCACGAGTCGCGTGGGTGTCCGCGTTCCTGAAAGTTCGATGCTTCGTTCCCGATAGATCGACCCTCTCGTTCCCGATGTGTCGGCCCATCGTTCCCAAAGGGTCGAACCGCGTTCCCGGAGTGTCGACGGCTCCCCGATACCGCCCGGTCGACCGCCCCGATTGAATCAATTCGTCGATGGTGGCGGTGGGGGACGTTCAATTGGAGTGGGGATATTCCATTTCATACGCAATCGGCGGACCGGGGCATGTGCCGCACGACACTTCGGGAACGCGGGTGCGGGGGTGGTCGATCGTTCGGGGACGGTTTGATGGATTCTTCGGGCTGACTGATGCCGGCATTGCTAGGCGGGATCGACATTCAGTTCGCTGGGCGTAGGAATAGCGTTCGATCCCCGTTCGTCACTTCCGCGCAGGTGGGAATCCATATACGCTGACGGTTTGGTTGGATCCGGACGCTGGCGTATATGGACTCCCACCTGTGCGGGAATGACGAAATTCCGTAGCTACCGCTGAATGGCGCTTGGTCGTAGGGCGGCATGCGTTGAAAGGGCCGCAAAAAGACCGGGGGCAGGGCCCCGCCGCCACATCCCCGCGGCGTTACCGGCCGAGTTCATGCCGATGTTGTGCATCCCAACGCCGGACATAGCCGATAAACGCCGCCTGATAGCTGACCGGGGTCCGGGTGCTGTCGGCTTCGATCCACGTGCGGAATTCGGCGTGCAGCGTCTGGTAATCCCAGCCCGGACATTCATTGCGGAGCAGCGACAGCGTCTGCGACGTGATCTCGCCGTCGGTCGCCCGGTTCGCGAGGCCCCTGATCGACGCCCGGATCAGCGCGGCGGCATCGACCAGTTCCTCGGTTCGTTCGGGAGAGGGAGCCGGCGGGGCGACCGGTGTAGGGGCGGGGGGCGCGCCGACAACGGTGGTTCGCGCGGCACCACCTGCGCGACGGCGCATCCGCAGCAACGGCTCGCGCTTTTCGGCGGGTTGTTCGAGCGCCAGCGAATAGCCGGGGAGCTCGTTGCGTTCGACGATCTTCGCGATCTCGAATTTGAAGCGGCGATACTGGCCCTCGGCACCCGATTTTTCGAACAGGGTGGGCATCGAGATCGCGAAACCGGCTTCGCCGGCCCCGCCGGCATGTTTGCGCGCGACGCGGTACAGCCAGCGTTCGCGTCCGCCGGTCAGATCGAAATAAGCGCGGTCGATCGACAGCACGCCGCCGGTCATCATCACGCCTTCCCAGAACCAGTTCGACAGTTCGATCGTCATGCCGCGCGATCGTTCGGTCTTTTCATCGACCAGCTGGGTCCAGCCATCGAGCCAGCTGAACGTCGCCTCGCGCCGGTTCTCGGCACGGATATTGGTCTTGATCGTCGTCGCCACCAATCGGTCGAGCGCCTGCCCGAGCAGCTCATAGGCACGCCCGGTCGTCGGCCGTCCGATCGCGCGCAACAGGTCATAGGGCATCAAATGGAGCTTGCGCGGTACGTCGTTGACCCCGCGCCGTGCCATATCGGCCAGCACGCTGGCGCAGTAGATCAGGATGTCGGCGTCCCAGATCGTCGCCATACCGTAATCGGCATTGGCGGAGACATGGACCCACAGCTCCCCGTCGGGACTGCGATAGTCGATCGGCTTGAGCCGCTTGGTCTTCGCAAGGCTGAAGAACGGCCGCTCCATCATCTCGCGCTGATCGCGCAGCGGCATGTCGGCGAGATAAGGGAGGAACAGGTCGAACTGCTCGGGGATCTTTTCCGGATTCGGGCGGGTCATGGCTTCAGGTCCGCAGGCGGGTTTCCCCGGGGAAACTTCGGGGGAGAAGGGGCAGGGGGCGGGCGATGTTTCCCCGGGGAAACTTGGGGCCCCCGCCCGGTCACCGTTGCAGTCCGCGTCCGTCGGCGTCGAGCTCGATCAGCGCGCGACGGACCATTTCGACCATGTCGTCATGGCCGAGGCCCGATCCGGCATGCAGCCGCAGCGTCACCCCCTGCCGGTTGATCGTCTGCGCCGTCACCGCGACGCGGCCGTGCGGCGTGGTCCATACGAACCGGTCCTTCGCTTCCTGTCCGCGTTTCGGCGCGTCGATCAGCCGGCGCAGCACGTCGGCGGCGGGGATGGGGGGCAGCCCCTTCTCCCTGCGGTGCTGCTGCTCGCGCGCAAGGACCTTTGCCTCGCCGCCGATGACCGCCGCATCGGCGCGATCGTCGAGCGCCTGCGCCAGCGCATAGCCGCCCTTCAACTGCACATCGCCGGGCGAAGCGAAGGCGGCGACGATCGGGTCGGGCAGCGCCGCGACCCGCAGCATCTTCGACAGCCAGCCTTTCGACAATTTCAACCGGTCGGCCATGCGCGAGGCGTGGTTGCCATAATGGGTCTTGAGCGCGGCGGCATAGTTGCGCGCCCGTTCGAGGTCCGAAACATCGGCCCGCGCCCGGTTTTCAAGATCGGCGAGACGGAAGGCGGCTTCGTCGTCGAGCGTCGCAACCTGCGCCACGAACATCATGTCGGGATAGCTGTGCGCGCGCAGCCAAGAGATCGACCAGTGACGGCGGGTGCCGGCGATGACCTCATAGTCGTGCGCGGCGTCGCCCTCGACCCGGCGCACGACCGCGGGGACCTTCTGCCCACCCTCGGCGATGATCGAATCGATCAGTTCGCGGCAGCTCGCCTCGGTCAGATGCGCGTAGGAGCGGGCGTTACCCGGCCAGATGCGGACGCGGGCCGGGTCGAGCAGCAACTGCGTGACCTGACGAACCTCGCCCGATGCGACGCGAGCAAGCGCGGACTCTCGGCCGAGCAGCGTCGTGCCGCGCAGGCGATCGGAGCCGCGTTCCGCCGGGGCAGGGGGGGCGTCGGCAGGCTGCGGCGCTTCGTCGGAGAGCAACGCGGCGAGGTAATCGGATTGCTTACGCGCCATGGGCATGGGCCTTGTGGGTCGGGTTATTTGTTACGCGCGACGCATTGGCCTTCGCCAACGCGTCGGTCGGGCGCGACGCCCGCCGGCCGGGCGGTTTGAGCCGGCTTGGTACGTTTGGCACCTTGCCCGCGCGCTGTGCGCTGTCAAACCGCCGCATACAGCACCTCTTCCCCCGCCGGCGCGATCCTGCCCCAACCCTGCCGCACCAATTGCTCGATCTGCCCCAATGCCTCGTCCAGATTGGCACGACAGCGTTTGTGCGTCTTGGGCGTGCCGATCGGCTTTTCAAGTTCGTAGACGGTCATCATCCGCATCGCCGCGTGGCTGATCTCCGCCGATTCGAGGATCGGAACGGGCAGGAGCGCCGGGCCGAAGCTCTGCTCCATGATCGCGCGGACCATCGCATGGCTCGGATCGTTGCCGTCGAACTTCGAACAGATCAGCCGGACGAAGCTGTAATCGACCTCGATCCCGGCGCTGCCCAGTTGCTGCAACACCTGATCCATCATCGACAGAAATTGAACCGTCGAACAGAAATCGGGCGTGGTCGCCGCGAGCGGCACCAGCAGCGCGTTCGCGGCCTGCATCACCGCCAGACTGATCGTGCCGAGCGCGGGCGGCGGATCGAGCAGGACGATGTCATAGTGTCGGGAAAGATCGATAAGCCCTTGTTTTAGCTTCCGAAAACGCGCGGCAAGCACCGACTGCCCGTCCGATCCCGACGCCGCCAGTTCATATTCGACGTCGAACAGTTCGAGGTTCGACGGGATCAGGTCGACATTCGGCCACGACGTCGATTTGACCGCATAGGACAGGTCGTTCTGCGTCGGATCGATCGAGAGATAGGGGTAGAGCGTCTCTTCACGCGTGATGTTGAAATGCGGATTGAAGCCGAACAGTGTCGTGGTCGTCGCCTGACTGTCGCAATCGACGACCAGCACGCGATACCCCTGCACCGCAAAATAATGTGCAAGATGCGTGGTTACCGTCGATTTCCCGACACCGCCCTTGAAGTTCTGCACCGCGATGATCGCCGGCACGTCGAGCGGTGCGCGCGCGGGGGAGGCCCCAAGCACCTGCCGCATGTGCAGCAATTCCTCGACATTATAGCCGAGGCGGCGGCCGTTTTCGGCGGCAGGGGCGGGGGGCAGGCGGCCATCGTCTTCGGCCATGCGGATCCGGTTGGTCGAACAGCCGAGCAGTTGCGCGGCTTCGGCAATGCCGAAGCGGACGGTGAGCGCCTTGCGGCTCTCGGGCAGGAACGCCTTGCGCCGCAACCGTTCGATCATCCGCTCGCCGGCATCGGCAAGATCGCCGATCTGGGCGACGATTGCATTCATGTTTGGGTCCGATCCGCAGTTTGAAGCTTGTCGGCAGCTATATGCCATCGCATGCTTCAATCCGGCAAGCGTAATCAGTGGAAAGTTCAGTGGTCGTTTTCGCGCCGATCGATCTTGACCGGGCAAGGCCGGCGATGAACAACCGGGCACGCGTATCTGTACCGACCCCCCGGAAGCGGAGATACACGATGAAAACGATGACCTATGCGATAGCACCGGAGCAGTTGATCCAGGCGATCAACCCGTGGCGCTTCTATCAGCAGGGTGCCCAGATCGGGTTCGTCAACATTCAGCTGGGCAGCACGCCCGCGCCCGAAGTCGAACAGCAGATATTGGACGAGGTCGGAAGCTATGGCCGACAGATCGGCCGGATCGGCGACGTGCTGGAAGCTCTGCTTAAGCATGTGCCGATGGAGAAGTTGAGCGTGCCGGAGGCGGATGCGATTGCGATCCTGACCGGGCAACTGGCCGCGGTGCGGCAGATCAAGCGTGGGCGGCGCATAGCGGTTCCGTCGTAACCGGCCAAAAAAAGGCGGGGAGCAGTTGCCTGCTCCCCGCCGATCCCAAGGCCTATGCGCGACCGAGGTCGAAACGGTCGGCCATCATCACCTTGGTCCATGCCGCCACGAAGTCCTGCACGAACTTCTCGCCGGCATCGTCGCACGCATAGACTTCGGCGATCGCCCGCAACTGCGAGTTCGAACCATAGACCAGATCGGTGCGCGACGCGGTCCACTTCTGCTCCTTGGTGTGGCGATCGGTGCCGACAAACTCCTGATCGCTGTCGTCGCTGACCTGCTTCCACGCCGTGCCCATGTCGAGCAGGTTGACGAAGAAGTCGTTGGTCAGCTGGCCCGGACGCGTGGTGAACACGCCGTGCTCCTTAGCCTTGCCGTGGTTCGCCCCCAGTACGCGCAGCCCGCCGACCAGCACCGCCATTTCGGGTGCCGACAGCCCCAGCAGCTGCGCCCGATCGACCATCAGTTCCTCGGTCGGAACGTTGAACTGCACCTGCAGATAGTTGCGGAACGCATCGGCCTTCGGTTCGAGCACGTCGAAGCTCTCGACGTCGGTCCAGTCCTGCGTCGCGTCGGTCCGGCCCGGCGTGAAGGGAACGGCGACATGGTGCCCGGTCGGCGCGATCGCCTGTTCGACACCGACGACACCGCCCAGCACGATCAGGTCGGCGATCGACACGGTCGTGCCGCCCTTGCCGTCGAAATCGCCCTTGATGCCGTCATAGACACCCAGCACCTTGGCCAGCTGTTCCGGCTCGTTGACCTCCCAGTCCTTTTGCGGGGCGAGGCGGATGCGCGCACCATTGGCCCCGCCGCGCTTGTCCGACCCGCGATACGTCGAGGCCGATGCCCAGGCCGTCGTCACCAGTTCGGCGATCGACAGGCCCGATCCGGCGATGGCCTGCTTCAGCGTCGCAACGTCGCCTTCGTTCAGCGGCTCGCCGGTCAGCTTCGGGACCGGGTCCTGCCAGATCAGGTCTTCCGTGGGTACTTCCGGCCCGATCAGGCGGACGTTCGGACCCATGTCGCGGTGGGTCAGCTTGAACCATGCCCGCGCCCAGACATCGGCGAAATAATCAGGATTGGCACGGAATTTCTGACAGATCGCGTTATATGCCGGGTCGACCTTCAACGCCATATCGGCGGTCGACATCATCGTCGGCACCTTCTTGTCCGGGGTATGCGCAGCCGGGGCCAGCGTATCCTCGGGATTGCCGACCGGCTGCCACTGGTGCGCGCCCGCCGGGCTCTTGGTCAGTTCGTACTCGTGATCGAACAGCATGTCGAAATAGGTCATGTCCCATTTCGTCGGCGTCGGCGTCCATGCCCCTTCTAAGCCCGAGGTGATCGTGTGATCGCCCAGACCGGTCTCATGCGTCGATGCCCAGCCCAGACCCTGTGCGGCGATATCGGCACCCTCCGGCTCCTTGCCGACATGCTTGGGATCGCCCGCGCCATGCGCCTTGCCGAAGGTATGGCCGCCGGCGGTCAGCGCGACGGTTTCCTCGTCGTTCATGCCCATGCGGGCGAAGGTCTCGCGCATGTCGCGTGCCGATCCCTTGGGCATCGGGCAGCCGCCCGGACCCTCCGGATTGACATAGATCAGGCCGTGCTGGATCGCGGCCAGCGGGCTTTCGAGCGCGAGGCCGGCTTCCTCATCGATGCGGGTCTGGCCGAGCCATTCCTCCTCGGTGCCCCAATACACGTCCTTTTCCGGCTCGAACACATCCTCGCGTCCGCCGCCGAAGCCGAAGGTCGGGCCGCCCATCGATTCGATCGCGACGTTACCCGCCAGAATGAACAGGTCCGCCCAGCTCAGCTGGCGACCGTATTTCTGCTTGATCGGCCACAACAGGCGGCGCGCCTTGTCGAGATTGCCGTTGTCCGGCCATGAATTGAGCGGGGCGAACCGCTGCTGCCCCGCCGACGACCCGCCGCGCCCGTCGCCGGTGCGATAGGTGCCGGCCGAATGCCACGCCATGCGGATGAAGAAAGGGCCGTAATGGCCGTAATCGGCCGGCCACCATGGCTGGCTGTCGGTCATCAGCGCGGTCAGGTCGGCCTTCAACGCAGCATAGTCGATGGCCTCGAATTCCTTGCGGTAGTCGAAGTCGTTGCCCATCGGGTTCCCGCTGACACCCTTTTGATGCAGGATGTCGATCGACAGTGCTTCGGGCCACCAGTCGCGGGCGGTATGTCCCAGCAGGCGGCGCATCGCCGCGGGCTGCTTCTTGGGATCGTTGATCGGGCTGCCTTCGGGTATGGCGTCCATCGGTACATTCCTCTCGACTGTATATGGCGGCAGGATGAACCAGCGGATCGGGTAAGGCTAACGACTTGAACCACTGCCATTGATCGATTTTACCGATCGATCGCGCCTATTTCGCGTCCTGCTCCGCCCGCTCCGTATAAAATCCCGCCAGCACGTCGAACGCCAGCTTGCGCTGTCCGGTTTCCGACACCAGCCCCTTGCGGTTATAGCCCTGCTGCCAACCGTTCTGGCGGCGCGGCGAGCGGAAATCCTTGAGCAGCCACGGCGACAGGCCGGTGAGCGTCGGGATCCGTGCCGCCATCGCCAGCGTCGCGCGGTAATAGTCGCGCTGATATTCTTCCGAGAACTTCTGCGGGGCCGGGCGGTCGTCGTGGAAACCGGCCTTGGCCCCCGCGCCGAACTCCGACAGGATCAGCGGCTTGTCGGTCGGCACCTGCCACGCGATCGCGGGCAGATCGGCCAGACGGTCGGGCGAATACCAGCCATTATAGGTGTTGACCCCCATCACATCGAGCCGCTGCGCCAACGGATCGTTGATCGTCATCAGCGGATGGCCGTCGCTGGTCGACCGGTCGGTCAGCAACGCCGCCCCCAGCAACCGCGTATCGTCGAGCCGCCGGACATCGTCGGCTAAAGCGCCCAGAAACGCGTTGCGCGCGGGCGAGTTGGGCGTTTCGTTGGCGATGCTCCAGATCGCGATCGACGCGCGGTTGCGGTCGCGCACGATATTGTCGGCCAGCATCGCGCGGGCCGTTTTGAGCGTCGCCGGATCGTCCCACGCGATCAGCCAATAGACCGGCACCTCGCTCCACACGAGCAGCCCCAGTTCGTCGGCAAGGCGCGTCGTCACCTCGCCATGCGGATAATGGGCGAGGCGGACGAAATTGGCGTGCAGCCCGTCCTTGGCTTCGGCCAGCAAGGCGCGCGCCGCCGCCGGCGTGATAGCCCGTGCCGGATTGTTGCCGAACTCTTCCTCATGCACGCTGATCCCGCGCAGGAAAACCGGACGGCCGTTGAGCAAAATCTGCGCCCCGCGCCGCTCGATGGTGCGGAAACCGATCCGGTCGCGCCAGCGATCCTCGCCCGCCTCGACGCTCACGTCATAGAGTTGCGGCGTCTCGGGCGACCAGCGGCGCAGGGCCTTGGGCGCGGCGGTCTCGCCATGCCAGCGACCTTCGCCATCGGTGCGGCTCGACAGCGTGACCCCGAGCGCGGGAATGGTCAGGCGTAGCAGGGCGTTGGCGGCGGTGGTGCCGTTCAGCTTCACGTCGATCGCGAGTCGGCCAGTGCGGGTCAGCCGGACCCAGGCATCGTCGACGAAGGTCGCGGGCGTTTCGATCAGGCGGATGTCGCGGGTGATGCCGCCATAATTCTCCCAATCGGTGACCGGCGGCGGCACGCTGCTGGCATCGACTGCCGAATCGACCGCGACGGTGATCTGGTTGTCGCCGCTACGGACGCGGTCGGTGACCTCGATCGCGAAGGGGGTGAAGCCGCCCTCATGTTCGCCGACGAACTGGCCGTTCAGGAATACGCGCGCGCGGTAATTGACCGCACCGAACCGCAGGAAGCGGCGCTTGCCGGCAGTCGGCTGTGCGCTGAAATGGCGTTGGTACCATAACAGCCCCTGATAATGGCGCATCTCCGCTGCATGGGTCATCCATCCGCCGGGCAGCGTCGCGATCGGCGCGGCGGCCATGTCATATTCGAACAGCGCCTGCTGGTTGCGGCGCAGTTCGGCGGGCACGTCGGTTTCGGCCCAACGGCGTTCGGTGACGTTCGCATCCTCGCCATGGAAACCGCGCATGCCCGCGCGGTACGGATCGATCGAATAATGCCATTGTCCGGTCAGGTCGGTGGCCGGACGCAGGTCGCCCGCGACCATCGCGACCGGCACCGGCGGTGTCTGGGCAAGCGCCGGACGGGCGGGAAGCAGGAGCGCGAACGCGCCGAGCAATGCGAGCGGAAGGCGGGCGATCATCGCTGCATCATTGCCGGTGGGGGGATGGGGGACAAGGGGTTAGGCGGAGGTATCGGCACCGTTAGAATGTCGGCAAGATGACTCCCCTCCCTGACAAGGGAGGGGCTGGGGGTGGGTCGGGTTGCGAGGGACGGTCACGTCCGCCAACGGGCCGACCCACCCCCGATCCCTCCCTTTCAGGGAGGGGAGAGGCTCAATCCACGACCGCCAACCGCGCCAGCAGCACATCCTCCTCGACGATCTCGATCGCAGCCCCCGCCCGGTTCAATTCCTCGGCGCGGCGATAATCGGCATGGGCGTGGACGAACCGGCCAAAGGTCTGGGCATTGCCGATCACCAACAGCGTCGTGGTCGTACCGACCCCGGCGGCGATCCGCGCGCCGAGGGCCGCGAGCCGATGGGCGAGCGGACCGTCGCGGGTCGCTCCGATCAGGGCGACACGCTGCCCCTTCAACGGGCCGTCACCGGCCGCCTTGGGCGCGGAACCCCGTTTGGGCGCGGGCGCGAACAGGGAGGCGAGGTCGTGGCCGGTATGTGCCATGGCCCGCACCACGACCATGCCCGCCGCCCGCGCGTCGCTCAGCGCATCGTGGTGCTTGTGGCGCAGTTTCAGGAATTTGGTCAGGATGTTCAGCCGGTGGCTGGGCAATTCGGGCCATGCGCGGCGGGCGACGCCGACGCTGTCGAGCCAGCGCGTCTCGATCGGGGGCAGGCCGTGCTGCGCACAGGCGGCGGCCAGCGCGCTCTTGTCGAACGACGAATGGGCGACCGTCACCCGCCCGGTCAGATAGGTGCCGACCGTCGCATGGATGTCGGCGAAATTGGGCTTGCCGAACACATGGTCGCTGGTGATGCCGTGGATGCGGACGTTCGACGGGAAAAATTCGTCGCAGGGATCGAGCAGCGTTTCATAGGCGAATACCTCGATGCCGTCCCGAAAGCCGACGATGCCGATCTGGCAGATGCTGCTGACGCGCGAACAGGCGGTTTCGACATCGATGACGACGAAATCGACGGGCGGAACGGAAGGTACGAACACCGCGTCGCCATAGCATGACCATCCGGGCCAGCGTAAGGGTGCGGCGATGGGGACGACGGGGCAATACGCGGTACGATGGGCGGCGACGCTGCTGGTCGTGGTGACATGGATCAGCGCGGCACTGTTCGGCGCGTATATCGTCGCGTTCTTCGGCGGGGCGGCGCTGCGCGGCGATCCCGAACAATGGAACGCGTCGCTGCCCGCGCTCTTCGACCGTGCGGGACCGGTCGGGACGGTGGCGATCGGCGCGCATTTCGTCGCGGGCGGCGTGTTGTTGCTGCTCGGCCCGATCCAGCTGATCGGACGCCTGCGGGCGGCGTGGCCGGCGCTGCATCGGTGGCTGGGCCGCGTCTATGTCGTCGCGGCGGCGGTGACCGGGGCAGGGGGGCTGGGCTTCATCGCCACGCGCGGCACGATCGGCGGGATCGTGATGGATGTCGGCTTCGGCCTGTACGGGCTGCTGGTCGTCGGCGCGGCGGTGCTGGCGTGGCAGCGGGCGTGGAGCGGACGGATCGCGGCGCACCGGGCATGGGCGATCCGCCTGTTCGCGCTGGTGATCGGATCCTGGCTGTACCGGATGGAATATGGCCTGTGGTTCCTGACCATGGGCAAGGCGGGCCATGTCAGCGATTTCCACGGCCCTTTCGACGCGGTGATGGCGTTCGCCTTCTACCTGCCCAATCTGCTGGTCGCCGAACTGTTCATCCGTGCGCGACGTCGCCCGGCGCACGCGGCGCTGGCGATCGGCGCGGTCGTGGCGCTCATTGCGGCCAGCCTGTTCATCGTGCTGGCGACCTGGGTGTTCGTCACCCGCTTCTGGGGGCCGGGTTTCGTCAGCGGGGTGACCGGCACGCCGCTGTGACGCGCGATCAGTCGACCGGCGTGATCCGCGCCTCGAAAAAGGCCCAGTTGCCGTCGCGGTCCCAGAATTTCTCGCCGGTGGCCCATGCCGACTGGATCGAGGCGAAGTCGCGCATCACAAACAGGATGGTTTCGCGATGCCCCTCCGAAATCGTCATCACCTGCTTGTTCGCCGCCTGCACCTCGAACTCGGGATCGCCCGGCGGAAAATCATAGCAGTGGAGATCGACCTCGATCAGCATCGTCGCCGCTGGCGGGTCGACCAGCCGGATCAGCACCTGCGGCCGTTCGACCGAATAGGACGAGGGCATGTCCTTCTGAAAGATCAGGTCGAAGGCGGCATACATATAGCTGCCATCGGCGAACTGCCCCATGCCGACCGAACTGGGGCTGACATATTCGACCCAGCCCTTGCCCGGCACGATCGGCTGATCGGGACGCAGCGTCAGCCACGGCGTGTCGAGTTTATAGAGTTTCCGCGTGCCGAGCAGCGCGGCGATCCGCGCCGCGCGCGTGTCGCGCAGTTGCGCGAGGCGGGCGGGATCGATCCGCATCCGCGCGGGATCGAACCGCTTGCGGGTGAAGGTACGCAACAGCCTGGCATCCGGCATGGTGGCTTTCCCCTGGTCGCCGGCATGGGGGCGGCGGCCCGACGTGATGATGACGGGAGAGCGGCAGACCGGAAATACGCCATATCGGGTAGCGCGTCGGTGCCGGGCCGACCGAAAATGGCAGCTTTTCAAAGTTTCGCACTGTGATAGCCTGTCGCGATCCAGCCATTCCGACGGAGACAGGCGTGTCGCTCATCATCAACGGGGTGGCGGTCGCGCCGCCGGCCGATCCCCGCACCTCGCTGCTCGACCATCTGCGCGAGACGTTGCACCTGACCGGCACCAAGAAGGGCTGCAACCAGGGGGCGTGCGGGGCGTGTACCGTGCTGGCCGATGGCGAGCGCATTCTGTCGTGCCTCGCGCTGGCGGTGCAATATGACGGCCGGTCGATCACGACGATCGAGGGGGTGGGGCAGGGCGATGTGCTGCACCCGCTGCAACAGGCGTTCATCGAGCATGACGGGTTCCAGTGCGGGTATTGCACGCCCGGCCAGATCTGTTCGGCGCTGGGCATGATTGCCGAGGCGAAGCGCGGCGTGCCGAGCAACGTCTCCGTCGACCTGACCGTCGCCGTCACGCTGAACCGCGAAGAGGTGCAGGAACGGATGAGCGGCAATCTGTGCCGGTGCGGCGCGCATAACGGCATCATAGATGCGATCCGGCACAGCATGGGGGCGGCGGCATGACCCCGTTCGACTATGCGCGCGCGGACGATGTGGCGACGGCGTTGCGGATGGCCGCGGGGGAGGGCACCGCGTTTCTGGGCGGCGGCACCAATCTGGTCGACCTGATGCGCGAAACGGTGGCGCGGCCGACCCGGCTGATCGACGTCACCGGCCTGTCGGACACAATCGAGGAGACCGATGGCGGCGGGCTGCGCATCGGCGCGGCGGTGCGCAACACTGCATTGGCCGAACATCCCGCCGTCCGCAGCCGCTATCCGGTGCTGTCCCGCGCGATCCTCGCGGGGGCATCGGCACAGATCCGCAACATGGCGACGGTCGGCGGCAACCTGCTGCAACGGACGCGCTGCACCTATTTCTACGACACCGACGGGTCGCGCTGTAACAAGCGGGTGGTCGGATCGGGGTGCGATGCGCTGGGCGGGTTCAATCGCATCCATGCGGTGCTCGGCGCGTCGGAGGCGTGCGTGGCGACGCATCCGTCCGACCTGTGCGTGGCATTCGCCGCGCTCGACGCGATGGTGCAGGTCGCCGGCCCCGATGGCATGCGCGCGATCGCGTTCGACCGGTTCCACCGGCTGCCCGGCGACCGGCCCGATCTGGACACGGTGCTGGCACCCGGCGAGCTGATCGTCGCGGTCGAGGTCCCGCCCGCCCGGGTCGCGGCGAATTCGACCTATCGCAAGGTCCGCGACCGGGCGAGCTATGCCTTTGCCCTGATCTCGGTCGCGGCGGCGCTGACGATCGAGGACGACCGGATCGCCGAACTGCGCATCGCGTTCGGCGGGGTCGCGCACAAGCCGTGGCGCGCGCGAACGGCGGAAGCGACGCTGATAGGGCAGGTGCCGGGCGAAGTGGCGTTCCGCGCGGCGGCGGCGGCCGAGTTTGCCGATGCGCAGGTGCTGCGCGACAATGGATTCAAACCGGTGCTGGCGGAACGGACGCTGGCGGCGGTGCTGGGCGAACTGGCGACGGGGGCAAGGGCATGAGCATCATCGACAGCGCCAAGCAGACCGCACAGGGGCTGGTGATGGGCGCGCTGCAAAAGCTGGTGCCGCTGGCCCCCGACAGCTGGATTCCCGGCGGGGTTCCCGACCCGCTGATCGCACGCAAGCACGGGCTGATCGGGACGCCGGTGTCGCGGCTCGACGGGCCGTTGAAGGTCGGCGGCGGCGCGCCGTTCGCCGCCGAATTCCGGTTCGACGGCATGACCTATGCCGCGCTCGCCTATGCGACGATCGCGCGCGGGCGGATCACCGCGATCGACGGCGCGGCGGCGGAGGGCGCGCCGGGCGTGGTGCTGGTGATGACCCACCGCAATGCACCGCGGATGAAGACCCCGGCGATGTTCGGCACGTCGATGAGTGCGGTCGGGCCGGACACGATCCCGATCCTGCAGGACGATCAGGTACACTGGAACGGACAGCCGATCGCCTGCGTCCTCGCCGAAACGCAGGAACAGGCCGACCATGCCGCCTCGCTGCTGCGCTTCACCTATGCTGAAGTGCCGGCGGTGACGACGCTGGCGGCGGCAAAGGCCAGGGGCATCGAACAGGGGCTGTTCATGGGACAGCCACTGCGCAACGACATCGGCGATGCCGAGGCGGCGCTGGCGGCGGCACCGCACCGCGTCGACCGGCGTTATACGACGCCGCGCCACAACCATAACCCGATCGAACCGCATGCCGCGACGCTGGCATGGATCGACGGCGAACTGGTGATCCACGACGCCAGCCAGATGGTCGCGCAACAGGCGCAGACCATGGCCGAGGTGTTCGGGATGAAGCCCGACAAGGTCCGGCTGACATCGCCCTATGTCGGGGGCGGGTTCGGGTCGAAGGGGCTGTGGGAGCATCAGGTAATCGCCGCCGCCGCCGCGAAGCTCGCCGGGCGCCCGGTCCGCATCGCCCTGTCGCGCGAGGGCGTCTATCGCGTCGTCGGCGGGCGGACGCTGACCGAACAGCGCGTGGCGATCGGTGCGCAGGCCGATGGCCGTTTCACCGCGCTGGTCCACAGCGGGCTGTCGGTGATGACGCCGCACAATGCGATGCCCGAACCCTTCATCCTCGGCACGCGGTCGGCCTATGCGGTGCCGAACATCGCGCTGAAGGTCGAGGTGGCGCGGATGCAGATGCTGGCCAATACGTTCATGCGCGCACCGGGCGAGGCGGTCGGTACGTTCGCGCTGGAATCGGCGATCGACGAACTGGCCGACGATCTGGGCATCGATCCGGTCGAACTGCGCATCCGCAACGAACCCGACCGCGACCCGACCTCGGGACTGCCCTTTTCGTCGCGGCATATCGTCACCGCATGGCGACAGGGGGCGGAACGATTCGGATGGAGCGACCGGCCGCAGACGGCGACGCGGCGCGATGGCGCGTGGCGGATCGGCATGGGCTGCGCGACCGGTACCTATCCCTATTACCGGATGCCCGGAGCCAAGGCCCGGCTGACCCTGACCCGCGACGGCGACGACGTGCGCGCGTTTGTCGAGGTCGCGGCGGCGGAAATGGGCATGGGCACCGGCACGACCACCGCAATCGTCGCCGCCGAACGGCTCGGTCTGCCGCTCGACCGGGTCGAGGTCGGCTATGGCGACAGCGCCATT
This sequence comes from Sphingomonas sp. Leaf22, assembly GCF_001421715.1. Lineage (GTDB taxonomy): Bacteria > Pseudomonadota > Alphaproteobacteria > Sphingomonadales > Sphingomonadaceae > Sphingomonas. The sequence continues at coordinate 7,201 of NZ_LMKP01000045.1, read as the reverse complement.
CCCGGCGCGATCATGGCCGGCGGATCGCAACAGACCGCGGCGATCGGTGCGGCGGTCATCGCCGCGCACAATGCGCTGTCCGCCGAACTGCTGAAACTGGCCGGCAACGATTCGCCGCTGGCCGGCCTGTCGGCGAAGGAGATCGGCAGCGAGGGCGGGGGGCTGGCGAAGCTGGACGATCCCACCCGACGCGAAAGTTATGCGTCGATCCTGCGCCGCGCCGGGCGCGACAGCATCAGCGTGACCGAGGCCGGTTCACCCCCGCTCGAATTCATGCACTGGTCGATGCATTCGCACAGCGCGCTGTTCTGCGAAGTCGGGGTCGACGACGTGACGGGCGAGGTGCGGGTGCGCCGTTTCCTCGGCGCGTTCGACTGCGGTCGCATCCTGAACCCGCGCACCGCCGCCAGCCAGTTTCGCGGCGGCATCGTCATGGGGCTGGGCATGGCGTTGATGGAGGAGACGCAGTTCGACGAACGCAACGGCCGGATCATGAACCCCAGCCTCGCCGAATATCATGTGCCGGTGCATCTCGACGTGCCGGAGATCGACGTGATCTGGACCGACATTCCCGATCCGCACACGCCGATGGGCGCGCACGGCATCGGTGAGATCGGCATCACCGGCGTCGCGGCGGCGGTGGCGAACGCGGTCCATAACGCGACCGGTCGCCGCATCCGCGACCTGCCGATCACGCTGGACAAGCTGTTGTAGGGACGGTGGCGGCACGGGCCGCATCCGCGTCGCTGCGGTGTAGCGTCGCGGCAACATTCGGCGGCGTGGCGAGGGAAAAACGAAGCCGCATCCGTGCGGTCGCTGCGAATGCCGCTTGCCCTTGCCCGTCGCTGCGACAATTCGTTGGCAATTACCGAGCCGCCCGAAGCGGTCGGACGAAACGACCCGGGGGAGGGGCGGATGGCGTTACCGGAACTGAGCGTAGCATTTTTCCTGCAAATCTTCGTCATCGTCGGCGCGTGCCGGGCGATGGGCTGGTTCGGGAAACGCTTTCTCGACCAACCGCAGGTGGTGGGGGAAATGATCGCGGGGGTCGTGCTCGGCCCATCGCTGCTGGGACTGGTCGCGCCCGATCTGCAAGCGGCGATCTTTCCCAAGGATGCCAAGCCGATCTTGTACGTCTGCGCGCAGCTGGGCGTCGGGCTGTACATGTTCCTCGTCGGGCTGGGGTTCCGCACCGATCATTTCCGGCTGAACGCGCGCAGCGCGATCGCCGTATCGCTGTCGGGGATGGCGGCACCGTTTCTCGTCGCGCTCGCGCTGACGCCGTGGCTGCTCGGCCTCGACCTGTTCGGGAAGGGGATTACCAGCCTGCAGGTCACGCTGTTCATGGGGGCGTGCATCTCGATCACCGCATTTCCGATGCTGGCGCGGATCATTCATGAGCGCGGGCTGACCGGTACGCCGCTGGGGTCGCTGTCGCTGTCGGCGGGGGCGATCGACGATGCCGGGGCGTGGGTGGTGCTGGCGATCGTGCTGGCCAGCTTCGGCGGCGGCAGCGAGGTGGCGGTCAGGGCGATCGTCGGCGGCGGCGCGTTCGCGGCGTTCATGATCGTGCTGGGGCCGAAGGTGCTGGCCCCGCTGACGCGCTGGGCCGAACGCGAGGGGCGGGTGACGCAGCCGATGCTGGCGGTCGTCGTCATGCTGTTCGGTCTCAGCGCGTGGGCGATGGATGCGGCGGGGATGCATTCGGTGTTCGGCGGCTTCCTGCTGGGCGTGGTCATGCCGCGCGGGGTGCTGACGCGCGAGGTGCGCAAGCAGGTCGAACCCTTCACCACCGCGCTGCTGGTGCCGATGTTCTTCGCGTTTTCGGGGCTGAACACGCAGTTGACGATGGTCAACAGCGTCGACCTGATACTGGTCGCGACCGTCATCCTGATCGGATCGGTCGGGGCGAAGGGCGTGGCGTGCTGGGCGGCGGCGCGGGCGACCGGGCAGGACAATGCGACGGCGATGGCGGTCGGCACGTTGATGAACGCGCGCGGGCTGATGGAACTCATCATCATCAATATCGGTCTGCAAAAGGGGATTATCGGCCCGGCGCTGTTTTCGATGCTGGTCATCATGGCGATCGTGACGACGCTGATGGCGTCGCCGCTGTTCGAGATCGTCTATGGCCGCAAGGCGCGCGCGGCAGGCGCGCTGGGGCAATTGCACGAGGAGGACGATGCGGCGTCCGCCCCGGCCCGCCCGTCGCTGCGGTAGCATCGCCGAGGGCTGGTCGGGCGGGATCGTTACGGACGGGGAAGTTGTCGGCTTCGCTGAACCGGTTCGCGGCACGGTGCGTTGGCGCGACGTTCCTCTGATGCAGGCGAAACGGCATGCTCCACGCTTCCGCGATCGACCCGACCCCGGCGGTGCTTCCGCTCCCCCCGATCCGCGTCGTCGCCGCGCCGGGCGATGTCGATCGCCGCACCGGCAACGTTCACGACCACCGCTCGCGCGAAATGCTGCTGACCCGGATCGCGGCACTGCTCGACATCGGCATCGGTGAACCGGTCGAGGATGCGACGCTGCATGTGCCGGGCGACGCGATCGAAGCGGCGGTGGCGAAGGATCTGGGCATCCGCCGGCGCGACCAGATACTGGGCGGCGTCGTTCCCGCCGCCTTCGTGGCGACCAAGGCGATCACCCACGGCCTGTTGCACCCCGACGCCCGATGCCCGCCGCTCTGGTCGCCGGCGATGGCCGAACTGATGGGCGATGCCGCGCTGACCGGCTATACCGCGTTCAACCGCGAGGATGCGTTCGCCGCCGGGCAGCGCCTGCTGGCCACCGGCCCGGTCCGCATCAAGGACGTGTGTGCCAAGGCCGGGCTGGGGCAGATCGTGGTCCATCACGAAGCCGCGCTCGCCGACGCCCTGTCGCGCGAGGACGACGCCGACCTCGCCGATTGCGGTATCGTGCTGGAGGAAAATCTTACCGAAGTCGTAACCTACAGCGTCGGCGTCATCGAACTCGGCCACCGCACGATCAGCTATTGGGGTAGCCAGAATCTGGCGACCGACCATCAGGGTCGCGAGGTATATGGCGGGTCGGACCTGTATGTCGTGCGCGGCGGGCTCGACACGCTCGCCGCCGAACCGTTGTCGCCGGCGATCGCGCGGGCGGTGGCCTGTGCCGGGGCGTTCGACCGGGCGGCGCAGCTTGCCTATCCCGACCTGCTGCTGACGCGCCGCAACTATGACGTGATCGAGGGTACCGATGCGGCTGGTGCCCGGCGGATCGGCGTGCTGGAGCAATCGTGGCGCGTCGGCGGGGCCAGCGGTGCCGAGATCGCTGCGTTCGAGGCGTTGCGCGACGAACCCGACGCCCATGCCGTGCGCTGCTCGACGGTCGAAATCTATGCCGAGATCGATCCGCCGACCGGAGCAACGGTCTATTTTCGCGGCGTCGATCCGCGGGTCGGGCCGATGACCAAATATGCGGTGAGGCTGGCGTGAGCGATCCCGAGCGGTTGGACGAAGGGCGCGTCATGCTGCGCGTCGACGGACAGAAGCTGACCGGTACGCTGATCGAACCCGAGGCACCGGTGCCCGGTTTCCTGTTCGTCCATGGCTGGGGCGGCGATCAGGCGGAGGATTTCGGACAGGCCGAGGAGCTGGCCCGGCTCGGATGTGTCTGTTTCACCTTCGACCTGCGCGGCCATGCCGGCAGCGATGCCGACCGCAACGAGGTCACGCGGCAGAACAGCCTCGACGATGTCATTGCCGCCTATGACCATCTCGCATCCCACCCGTTGATCGATCGTGGGGCGATCGGGGTGATCGGCACCAGCTATGGCGGCTATCTGTCGGCATTGTTGAGTGCCCGGCGTCCGATCCGCTGGATGGCGTTGCGGGTGCCGGCGCTGTACCCCGACGCGCATTGGGACACGCCCAAGGCGCTGCTCGACAAGGAGGTCGTGCGCGCCTATCGCCAGCAGCCGCAGGACGAGCGGGGCGACCGGGCGCTCGCCGCCTGTGCGGCCTTTCGTGGCGACGTGCTGATCGTCGAGTCCGAAAAGGACGAGCAAATTCCGCGCGAAGCGATGCTGTCCTATCAGTCGGCGTTTCGCAACGCGAACTCTCTCAGCCACCGGATTCTGCACGGCGCGACCCATGCGATGCGCGATCCTCGGCACCAGCGGACATACACGACCTTGCTTCTGCACTGGATCGATGAGATGGTCCGCGCGAGCCGCAGGACAGATCGCGGATTGCCAAATGTAAGCTAATCGTAATAGGCGGTGCCGGATAGCCCGGCAAAACCGGCTCTTGCCGATTCGAATCAACTTAGGACCTTATACCTCATGCAGATCATCGTTCGCGATAACAATGTCGATCAGGCGCTGCGAGCGCTCAAGAAGAAGCTGCAGCGCGAAGGCGTGTATCGCGAAATGAAGCTGCGCCGGCATTACGAAAAGCCGTCGGAAAAGCGGGCCCGTGAACGCGCCGCCGCGATCAGCCGCGCCCGCAAGGCCGACCGCAAGCGCGCCGAACGCGACCGCTGAGCCGGGCGGCGATGCCGACCATCGGCACCCGCATCGATGAAAGCGGAACGCTGATCCGCGAAGGTGGTGCCTTTTACCTGCGGCGCGATCTGGGCGGGCGGTATCAGCTCGAACTGCACCGTACGCCGGTGGATGAAGTCGAAAAGCGGGTCCGACTGGTCGGCACGTTGGTCGGTGCCGATCTGGTCAACGCCGACAGCGTCATGCTCGCGTGAACCGGCCAGGGCGGGTAGGATGCCCGCCCCGGTGGTCGCTCACCAATAGAGGTCGCTACCCGACAGCGTCCCCGTGACCGACAGCATGAAGTCGGCAACGCCGTCGCCATTCTGGTCGAGGGACAGCGTCGTCGTGCCGTTGCTGCTGGCGATCACCGCCTGTCCCGCGCGCCCGCTAAACTGTGCGACCTGGCTGAATGCCTGATCGCCCGATAGCGACGGGTTGGCATCGATCGCCGACAGGTCGATCTTGTCGACGCCGGTGGCGAAATCGGTAATCCGGTCGCGGACGCTCGACGTCGAATCGTTGATCGCGGTGAAGACGAAGACGTCCGACCCGCTGCCGCCGGTCAGCACGTCCGCCCCGCCGCCACCGATCAGCACATCGTTGCCGGCATTGCCGACCAGCTGGTTGGCGACTTCGTTTCCGAGGATGCGGTCGGCACCCGACCCGCCGCGCGCATTCTCGATCGTCGCGCCCTGGGCGATGGCGACATTACCCTTCAGCCCGCCGACGTCCGAAAAATTGCCGTCGTTCAGGTCGATCAGCTGCGCGCTGGCATAGCCCGAAAAGTCGAACGTGTCGTTGCCGCCCGCGTCCCATGCCGCGAAGATCAGCGCCGAGCTGCCCGACGTCGCGGTATAATAGTCGCGCCCGGTGTTCGACCCGAAGCCATAGACGGTGTCGCCGGTGCGGGTGGCGTTGTTCGCGCCATAGAGCCGCTGGGCCGCGGCGATATCGTCGAGCAACGGTGCCGCCGCATAATAGCCGCCATTGTCGCCGCCGGTGTTGGTTTCGGACCAATAGCTCATCACCGAATATTGCCGCGTATCCTCGTAATAGGATGCGCTGTTGGCATAGGTCGGCGATCCGTTGCCGGCATTATAGTCGCCCGGATGGCCGAGGCCGAGCGCGTGGCCGATTTCGTGGATCAGTACCTGCCCGCCGTAATTCAGATTGTCGGGCGCGCGGTTGTAGCTGAGCGAACTGTTGTACCAGCTGTCGCCGCCGACGCCGCTGCCGGGATAATAGGCGAAGGCCGCCGCCCCCGACGCGCCGCTGGAATAATTGCCCAGCAGCATCTGCGCATTGTTGCTATACCCGTTGCCGCTGTCGACCCGGCGAAAGGTGACGCGCGCGACATCGGCCCATGCCTGCAATGCGATCGTGGTCTGTTCGATCTGCGCATCGTTGAAGCGCGAGAACCCGGCGGTGCCGTTGGGCATCGACGTGGGCGCGGTGGCGCGGAAGGCATAGGTGACCTCGGCCGCCTGTCCCAGCGTCGAGCCGTTCCACGTCTGGTTCGCGCGGCCGATCTGTGCGGCGGCCTCGCCGATCGTCAGCGACTGCTTGCCGTTCGGGCCGGCATCGCCGCGCTGCTCGCCGTTCAGCGCCGCCTGCGGACCCGATCCGGTTCCCTGATCGGGCGTGCCGCCGTTCATGCAGCCCCAGCAATGGCATCCCTCGGCGGCGGCCGCCGTCTGCGACGACTGGTGCGACTGCCACGCGTCCCACCCGAAGCCGAACGATGCGCCGGGAGCGGCGATCGCCATGACGGCGGACGGGGTTGGTGCTGTCGAAATCGCCGGCAAGTCATAGCCGCCGATCACGGCGTTGCTATCGTTCATCAGCCGGTGCAATAACGATGTCGGATCGGGACCGGTCGGTCCGTCGAAATATTGTTCGGACATGTTTCCGATAACGGGAGTTGTGGAATGCGCTACGGCCACAGATATTCTCCACACAGACGCGCCACGATCGCACGGAGCGGACGCGTATTTCGGTACGTTCGGGGAATGACGTTTGGTGTCGCCCCATTAGTATTCTTTATCAATACGCCCGCATCCGCAACGCTTGGTACGAAGAAGGACATCGAGATGACGCAACTTCACGGCGAACCGGCACAATCGAGCGGCAGTTTGAGGCTGGAGGAGCCCGCGACGCTGGTCGGACGCTGGATCGTCGCGACGCAAAGGGGCGATTGTGCCGTGGATTTCACGGCCCGACGGATCGATTCCGCCAATGCATGGGCGGTCGAGGATGCGACGGGATGCCTGACCGCACTGGCACCGGGCGTCGTTGGATGGCGGCCGACCCCCGACGGCATTGCGCTGGCGTCGGCCGACCGGCGCACGGTCGTGCTATTCGCTACCGGTGCGGACGGATGGTCCGCGACGCTGTCGGGCGATCCGGCGACGTTGCGTAAGGGGTAGGGTGGATTGCTTGCAGACCGAACGGATCGCGGTATTGCTCCCCTCCCTGACAAGGGAGGGGTTGGGGGGGGGGCGGTCGGCGAGCGGCGGTAACGCTCCCCAACGGACCAACCCACCCCCGACCCCTCCCTTTCAGGGGGACTGTTTACACGAGGCGCGTTTTGGATTCTTCTGTGTTCCTTTGATTTGGGACGGGGAGGATAGGATGCGTTGTCCAGCGTGTGAGGGGACCGAGGATGCGTTGTCCAGCGTGTGAGGGGACCGA
>NZ_LMKP01000044.1 GCF_001421715.1 Sphingomonas sp. Leaf22 | reverse complement strand
TGGACTACAACGACAACCACCCGCACTCAGGGCTCAAAATGCGTTCGCCGCGCGAGCATCGCGCACTGGTTTCTGCAACCGCCTAATTCCGTCCGGTAAAACGGGGGCCAGATCAGCTTTAGTGCCTTGGCTTCTGAGAGGATTGCTAAACAACGCGGCGAGAGCGGAACCCTATGCGGCTTCTTCGCCTTCATACGGCTACCCGGTATCGTCCAGATCGCCCGTTCCAGATCGATTTCGCTCCAAAGGGCTTCGCGGGTTTCCGCTGATCGGGTTGCAGTAAGTATGAGGAACTCGAAGGCGAGCTTCGTTACCATACCCGCATCGCTATTACGAACTGCCGCTAACGCCTTGCCCACCTGATCGTAAGGAAGGGCTTGGCGATGCTCGACGTTTGACCGGTCATGCTTCGGTAGCGCCTTGGTGATGGTGTCGGCGGGGTTATCGACCCTCCAACCGTTTGCCATCGCCCATTTGAACACTGTACCTATCCGCTGCTTCACCCTGCGGGCGGTTTCGGGCTTTTCATTCCAGATCGGGGATAGAGCGGACAGCACGTCGGCACTGGTAATTGTGTCGATGCGCTTCGATCCCAACGCCGGGAAAGCGTAAGTCGTAAGGGTGTTAAGCCATTGCTCGCCGTGCTTGTCATTGCGCCAAGTTGGCTTCGAAAGTTCATGCACTTTCCGTGCCGCGTCTTCGAACGATAGGACGCCCATAGCACGCCGTTTTGCCGCAACCGGATCGTCCCCTGCCCGGGCAGTCTTTCGATGCTGTAAGGCCGTTTCTCGGGCTTCTGCGAGGCTTACGAGCGATGCCGAGCCTAAGCCGATATCACGGCGCTTGCCGTGTATGACCAATCGTTGCACCCAACGCTTCGCTCCGGATGCATCGACCTTTAGATGCAGTCCGTGACCGTCGCCGTAAAAGCCCGGTTCCTTGACCGTTCGCACGAAGGCCGCGCTAAGCCGCTTCTCTTCGTGTCGTCCCGATGGTTTTTTGCCACTCATCCCGGCAACATATCAACCAACAAAAATATTTGGAATATGTTGAACGGTACTGTGCATTCTTAAACGACAAATACGACTAAAGTACTCAAAAACCTGTTCTTATTAGAAATCTTTAGAACCCTTCAGACAATACATTGGCAGACTCCGTCTCCGCCAATTTTGGCTTGGTTGATCGGCTCGACGCGGTCGTCTACTCCAACTTACCAATTAGCTCGGCATAGCGACAGTCGCGTTGCGGCATATGCGGACGGCTTCGCATGCCATATGCATCAGTTCCGGCGCGGAAAGGGCTGATTACCGGGTCCGAAGCACGGTTCGTCCGTCCGCTTCGTGATCCTCCACAATCGGAAGAAAATGGTGCTGCCGGTGAGGATTGAACTCACGACCTCAGCCTTACCAAGGATGCGCTCTACCACTGAGCTACGGCAGCACTCCGAGCCGGGGGAAACCCTCGGCGGCGGGAGGGGCCTATGTGCAGCCATTGGCCGGGATGTCAAGCGACGGTTGTCGAATTGGCCGCGAAAAGCGTAGAAAGCGCGGATGAACGACGACGAACGCAAGGCGCGGCTGGCACACGCACTCCGCCAGAACCTCCGACGCCGGAAAGGGCAGGCGCGGGAGCTGAACGATTCGCCGCCTTCCGTTGAACCGAATACGTCACCGCAGCAGTAGTTCCTGCCGGGCAGGCGCGTTGACCGCGTCGACGTGGATCGGCACGCTTGCCGCAATGAGGAATGGGAGAGGTGTCATGCGTCGCTGGTGGGTGCTGCTGGTCGCATTGCTGGTCGGACAGGGTGCGTGGGCGTCGTCCCTGCCGCCGTCCGGATCGCCGGTCGCGGTGCATGGGCGATTGGCCGTCAAAGGCAATCGGGTCGTCGATGCGCAGGGCAAGCCTTATGCGGTGCAGGGCATGTCGCTGTTCTGGAGCCAGTGGCAGCCGCGATACTATGACGCCGCGACGATCCACTGGCTGGTCCGCGACTGGCACGTAACGGCGGTACGGGCGGCGATCGGGGCGCAGTCGGGCGGCTATGACAAGCAACCCGATGTCGAAACCAGGCGGGCCGAGACGGTGATCGACGCGGCGATCGCGAAGGGGATCTATGTCGTGGTCGACTGGCACGCGCATCAACCGCGCGCCGACGATGCGGTGACCTTCTTCACCCATATCGCCCGCAAATATCGCGGCGTCCCCAACCTGATCTACGAACCCTATAACGAGCCGCTGCCCGAACATGGCTGGACCAGGGTGCTCAAACCCTATCACATCCGCGTGATCGGAGCGATCCGGGCGATCGACCCGGGCGCGTTCGTCGTGGCGGGCACGCGGAGCTGGTCGCAGGATGTGGACGAAGCGGCGGCCGATCCGCTGCCCTTCGCCAATGTCGCCTACACGCTGCATTTCTACGCCGCGACCCATAAGGCCGAGTTGCGGGCCAAGGCCGATCTGGCGATGCGGCGGGGCATCGCCCTGTTCGTCACCGAATATGGCACGACCGCCGCCAATGGCGATGCGCCGATCGACGCGGCGGAAACGCGCACCTGGTGGGAATGGTGCGCGAGGAACGGCATCAGCTATCTGAACTGGTCGGTCGCGAACAAGGACGAGGCTTCGGCGATCCTGAAGCCCGGGACACAGGCGGTGGCGGGATGGCCTGCCGGCGATCTGACCGAATCGGGGCGGCTGGTGCGGGGGCATTTGCGCACGCTTCGCTGACGGCGGCTTTCGTCGCGGTGCGGCGCATGGCATGGACGCGGGCATGACCGATCCCCGCCCGCTCGCCTATCGTCACACGCCCGGTGCCGGCCCGACGATCCTGTTCCTGCCCGGCTATGCGTCCGACATGACTGGAACCAAGGCGCTGGCGATCGAAGCATGGGCCAAGGCGCGGGGGCAGGCGTTCCTGCGCTTCGACTATGCCGGATGCGGCGAGAGCCCCGGCGTGTTCGAGGAACAGACCCTGGCGGGCTGGGTCGACGATGCGCTGGCGATGATCGACTTGTGCGTCGACGGGCCGGTGGTGCTGGTCGGATCGTCGATGGGCGGCTGGATCGCGCTGCTGGCGGCGCGCGCCCGGCCGGAGCGGATCGTCGGGCTGGTCGGCATCGCGCCCGCGCCCGACTTCACCGACTGGGGCTTTTCGCAGGCCGAGAAGATGGCGATGCTGACGCAGGGGCGGATCGAGCGGCCATCGCCCTATGCCGATACGCCGACCGTGTTCACCCGCGCCTTCTGGTCGTCGGGGGAGGCGAACCGGCTGATGCACGGTGAGGTGCCGATCGACGTGCCGGTGCGGCTGGTCCAGGGACAGCGCGATGCCGATGTGCCGTGGGAACGTGCGGTCCACCTCGCATCGCGGCTTCGTTCAGCCGATGTGCAGACGGTGCTGGTCAAGGATGGCGACCATCGCCTGTCGCGCGACGGTGATATCGCGCTGATCCTGCGCGCCATCGAGGATGTGTTGAACTGATGCTGTCGCCGTTGCTGTTCCTCGCCCTGCAAGCCGCCGCCGGACCGCAGCTTCCAGCCGGGGCGACGCCCGAGGCCTGGTACGACCAGTGCGTCGATGCCGCGACGACGACGCCGGACGTGGCGGAGCGGATCGCGGGACAATGGCGGCTGGCCGGGGGCGGCTTCCTTGCCCGCCAATGCCTCGGCATGAGCTATGCCACACGGCAGAAGTGGAGCGCGGCGGCCGAGGCGTTCGAACAGGCCGCGCGCGAGGCGGAGGTGGCGAAGGACGTCCGTGCCGCCAATTACTGGGCACAGGCCGGCAATGCGCGACTGGCCGATGGCGATACGATCGCGGCAGGCGCGGCGCTGGACGCGGCGCTGGCCAGCGGGGCGCTGACCGGACTGGCGCGGGGCGAGGCGCAGCTCGACCGGGCGCGGATACGGGTCGCGGCGGGCGATCTGGCGGGTGCGCGCGGCGACATCGACCGCGCACTGAAGGATGCGCCGGCCGATCCGCTGGCGTGGCTGTTGTCGGCGACGCTGGCGCGGCGGACCAGCGATCTGGCCCGGGCGCGAACCGATATCGCCGAAGCGGTGCGGCGGTCGGCCGACGACCCGTCGGTACAGCTGGAGCTGGGCAATATCGCCGGGCTGTCGGGGGATGCCAAGGCGGCGCGCGCGGCATTCGAGGCGGTTCAGCGGCTCGCCCCCGACAGCGCCCAGGCAAAGGCGGCATCGGCCGCGCTCGACACCCTGCCGCCGGCCTGAGGCGGTTGCGGCGATGCGACGGCGACCCGATATCCGGGTTCGAACCAACGGAGCCGTCGATGACCCGCTATCTCCATACCATGATCCGGGTGACCGACCCGGACGCCACGATCGCCTTTTTCGACATGCTGGGCCTGAACGAGGTCCGGCGCATGGACAGCGAAAAGGGGCGGTTCACGCTGATCTTCCTCGCCGCGCCAGGGCAGGAGGGCGTGGCCGAGGTCGAGCTGACCCATAATTGGGACCCGGAGCCATATGGCGGCGGGCGCAATTTCGGCCATCTGGCGTTCCGCGTCGACGATATTTATGCGACGTGCCAGCGGCTGATGGACGCCGGGGTGACGATCAACCGCCCGCCGCGCGACGGGCATATGGCGTTCGTGAAGACGCCCGACGGCATCTCGATCGAACTGTTGCAGGACGGGTCGCTGCCCGCCGCCGAACCCTGGGCATCGATGCCCAATGTGGGGACGTGGTGATGGAGGTCGTCCGCGTCCCCGTCCTGTCGGACAATTATGCGTGGCTGCTGCACGACGACGCGAGCGGCGAGACGGTAGCGATCGATCCGGGCGAGGGCCAGAAGCTGCTCGACGCGGCGGCCGCGCGCGGCTGGACGATAGGCGCGATCTGGAACACGCATTGGCATCCCGATCATGTCGGCGGCAATGCGGCGATCAAGGCGGCGACCGGCGCGGAGGTGACCGGGCCGGAGGCAGAGCGGGCGACGATCGCCGACCTCGACCGTGGTGTCGGCGAAGGCGCGATGCTGTCGGTCGGTAACGCGCAGGCGACGGTGTGGTCGGTGCCGGGGCATACTGCGGGGCATATCGCATTCCATTTCGCCGACGACGCGCTGGTGTTCACCGGCGACACGCTGTTCGCGATGGGCTGTGGTCGCCTGTTCGAAGGGACGGCGGCCGACATGTTCGGCAATATGCGGCGCTATGCCGGCCTGCCCCCCGAAACGCGGGTCTATTGCGGGCACGAATATACGCTGTCGAACGGGCGGTATGCGCTGGTCGCCGAGCCGGACAATGCAGCGATCGTTGAGCGGATGCAAGCGGTCGAGGCGATGCGTGACAAGGGCGAGGCGACGGTGCCGACCACGATCGGTGCGGAACTCGCCACCAATCCGTTTCTGCGTAGCGGCTCGGTCGAGGAACTGGCACGGCACCGCGCGGCGAAGGATGCGTTCTGACCGGATAAGGAGAGGCGGCATGAAGCGATTGGCATGGACGGCGGCGCTGCTGTTGGGCGCGTGTGCGACCCCGCAGCAACAGGCGGAGATGCAGGCGAAGGGCGACCGGCTGCTTGCCAAGACGCTGGAAGGGCGGGTCGCGGGCAAGCCCGAAAACTGCCTGCCGACCGGATTCATCGACGGTCCGCAGATCGTCGGCGATTCGTTGATATATCGGCAGAGCGGCAAGCGGTTGTGGCGTAGCCAGGTCCGCGATCGCTGCCCGTTCCTGCGCGACGATCAGATCGTGGTGTCGATCCTGTACGGGACCAATGTGTGCCGCAACGACCGGTTCCGGCTGATCGATCGCGGGGTATCGATCCCGTCGGGCGACTGCACGTTCGGCGACTTCGTGCCGTACGACAAGGTCGGGTGATCAGCCCCGTTCCGTTTGGTTCGAGCTTGTCGAGAACTCAGGTGGCCCAAACGGGCCGGTTCTCGACGGACGCTTCTCGACTTTGCTCGAAGCTGCTAGAACCGAACGGATTTTGGGCCAGGTTGCGCCTGCCACCCCCGTTCAGTTCGAGCTTGTCCAGAACCTCTTACAGCACGTAGCGGCTCAAATCCGTGTTGCGCGCGATGCTGGCCAGCTGTTTGTCGACATAGGCGGCGTCGATCGTCACCGCCTGTCCCGCGCGGTCCTCGGCGTCGAAGCTGACTTCCTCCAGCAGCTTTTCCATCACCGTCTGCAGGCGGCGGGCACCGATATTCTCCACCTCGGCATTCACCTCGGCGGCGATGCGGGCGACGGCGGCGATGCCGTCGTCGGTGAAGTCGATGCCGACCTGTTCGGTCGCCAGCAGCGCGCGATACTGGGCGGGCAACGACGCCTTGGTATCCGACAGGATCGCGACGAAATCGGCCTCGGTCAGCCCCTTCAACTCGACCCGGATCGGCAGGCGACCCTGTAGTTCGGGCAGCAGGTCGCTCGGCTTGGCGACGTGGAACGCACCGCTGGCGATGAACAGGACATGGTCGGTCTTCATCGGGCCGTATTTGGTGGCGACCGTCGTCCCCTCGATCAGCGGCAGCAGATCGCGCTGCACGCCTTCGCGGCTGATCGATCCGCCGCCGCGCCCGTCGCTGACCGCGATCTTGTCGATCTCGTCGAGGAACACGATGCCGTTCGCCTCGGCATCGGCCAGCGCGACGCGGCTGACCTCGTCCTGATCGAGCCGCTTGTCGGCCTCTTCCTCGACCAGCTTGTCCCATGCGGCGCGGACGGTCAGCTTGCGGCGCTTCTGCTGGCCGCCGCCGAACGCCTTGCCCATCATCTCGGACAGGTTGATCATCTGCGGCGCGGCACCGGGAATTTCGAACGGCATCTGCGGCGCGGCGTCGAGTTCGAGTTCGACCTCCTTGTCGTCGAGATGGCCGTCCGCGAAGCGCTGGCGAAAGGCTTCGCGGGTCGCCTCGCTGGCACCCTTGCCGGTCAGCGCGTCGAGCAGGCGCGCCATCGCCGCTTCCTCGGCCTTGTCCTTCACCGCGACGCGGCGGCGTTCGCGTTCCAGCCGGATCGCTTCCTCGACCAGGTCGCGGGCGATCTGTTCGACGTCGCGGCCGACATAGCCGACCTCGGTGAACTTGGTCGCCTCGACCTTCACGAACGGCGCGTCGGCGAGCTTGGCCAGACGGCGGCTGATCTCGGTCTTGCCGCAGCCGGTGGGCCCGATCATCAGGATGTTCTTCGGGGACACCTCGTCGCGTAGGTCGGGACTGAGCTGCTGGCGACGCCAGCGGTTGCGCAGCGCCACGGCGACGGCACGCTTGGCGTCCTGCTGGCCGATGATATGCGCGTCGAGCGCGGCGACGATCGCCTTGGGCGTCAGATTGTCTTGCATGGGATGTCCGTCAGTTCGCGCTGTCGAGCGCTTCGAGGGTGACGCGATCGTTGGTGTAGACGCAGAGTTCGGCGGCGATGGCGAGCGCCTTGCGCGCGACCTTTTCCGCGTCGCCTTCATAATCGGACAGCGCGCGGGCGGCGGCGAGGGCGAAATTGCCGCCTGAACCGATTGCGGCGATGCCGGCTTCGGGTTCGAGCACGTCGCCATTGCCGGTGACGACCAGCGTCACGTCCTTGTCGGCGACGATCAGCATCGCCTCCAGATTGCGGAGGAACTTGTCGGTGCGCCAATCCTTGGCCAGTTCGACGGCGGCGCGCAGCAGCTGGCCCTGATGGCGTTCCAGCTTCGCTTCCAGCCGTTCGAACAGGGTGAAGGCGTCGGCGGTGGCGCCGGCGAAGCCGGCGATCACCTTGCCATCGCCCAGCGGGCGGACCTTGCGCGCATTGGGTTTCATGACCGTCTGTCCGGCCGAAACCTGTCCATCCCCCGCGATCACCACCTGACCGCCGCGACGCACGGATACAATGGTGGTGCCGTGCCACACCGTCTCTTTGCTCATGGGCGCGGATATGGGGAAGCTGAAAGCCGGCGCAAGCTCCTCCCCATTCATGGGGAGGGGGACCAGCCGCAGGCTGGTGGAGGGGGTGGGCCGCGCAACGCAACGGTTCCGGATGCGGACACCCCCCTCCACCAGCTTCGCTGGTCCCCCTCCCCGCGGAGCGGGGAGGATTTTAGCGTTCTACACCCTTCGCCTTCCCCCATGCCCTTGCGGCGGTGTACCCCAGGTATCCGGTGCCGAAGAGCGCATACAATTCCTCCGGGATGCCGCGCAGATAGGCGGTCATGCCGCGGGCGATGCCGGCGGCCATGTCGGGCTGGACCGCCGAGATCAGGCCCATCGGAATCGACCAGAGCAACAGCGCATACATGACGTAGAGGAAGCCGGGACGGGCGCGCGAGGTCCAAGGGTCGGTCGACTGCGCCTCCGCGACGATCGCCGCGAGTTGCGCCTTTACCCGGTCGAGATCGGCGGTCGATTCCAGTTTAAGCAGTTCCAGCTTGGCGGCGTCGCGCGCGCGGGGGTCGGGGATCAGCTTGTCGAGCAGCGCCGCGATCGGCGCGATCAGGGTGTTGAGCATGGATGTTCCTGTCGTCGGAAGTTGCCAAAGGTGACACGGATCAGGTGGTGCGATGCGCCAGCCAGCCGTATAGAAAGGCTTCGTTGGCGGGGCGCGTTTCGGCGAGGCGGAGATAGCGTTCGCCTTGCAAGGCGTTAATTGCCTTTACCAATACCGTCTCCGCCGTCGGGCCGCGCGTGGCGAGGAGGGCATCCAGCGCCTGCAACGTTTTCGTGCCGATGTTGCCATCGACCGCGATATCGGCCCAGTCGCGCTGCGCGCGGTTCAGGGCGTTGAGCACGCGTTGCAGGAAGGTCGCGGCGACCGCCGGTCCCATGTTGACGCCGGTATCGAACAATTCGGCGGCGAGGACGGGGGCGCGCAGCGCGACGCGGTCGAAGGCCGGGGCCTGCCAGTAGCGGTGACGGTAGAAGCTGGCGGCGGCGGCGCGCGGCAGTTCGCGGATCGGCCCGGTATAACCTTCGGCGCGAGCGACGGCCTGGGTGATGCCGAACCGGGTCGGACCGCCGCGATCGGCGGGGTGGTCGACATAGCCGCCTTCGCGGTCGATGACGTCTTCGATCAATTGGGTCGCGTCCATATGGTCCTCCTGTTGGAGGTGGAACGTAACCAGAACGGTTCGTTGTAGGAAAGCCGGGGTGTCGGCCTATGGCCGATCGACCTTCAGTAAGGGTTCGACCGCTCCCCTCCCTGACAAGGGAGGGGCTGGGGGTGGGTAGGTTTGGGGCTGGCGTAACGCTCCCTCGCGGGCCGACCCACCCCCGACCCCTCCCTTGTCAGGGAGGGGAGAAGTTTGCTGGCCTGACAGTTGAAGGTCGATCGGTCCTAGCTGAACAACGCGTCGCGGCGGTGGCTGGCGGCGATTTCGGCCGGGGTCGGATGCCGCAGCACCGCGATCATATCGGCGTCGGGCGACCAGCGGATCAGCCCGGCTTCGGCGAATTGCCCCAGCCAATAGTCCATGCACCACCGTCCCCAGCGCGCGCGGAAGCGGGTGGCGTTGCGCAGGATCGCGTCGAATTGATGCAGCGGCGGAACATGGACCGCGTGATGCTGGTGCCACGCGACCGCGCCGCCGACCCATGCCATCGGCACGCCCGCCGCCGCCAGCGCCCATGCGAAGTCGGTCTCCTCGCCGCCATAGCCGACATAGCCGGTGTCCATGCCGCCCGCCGCCTCCCATGCGCTGCGCGGCAGGGCGAAGGACAGGCCCCATAGCTCGCCATGGCTGGGCACCGGGCGGACTTCGTCATCGGCGAGCGCCGGTTTGGCGGGGTGGCGGACCGCCTGCGCCGGATCGACCGTGCCGGGCGGCAGGTAGCGGACCTCGCCCAGATAACAGGCGGGACGATCGTCGAGCACCGTGGCATAGCGGGCGACCAGCGACGGCGACGGGATGCAGTCGACGTCGAGGAAGATCAGGCTATCGCCGCGCGCTGCCAACGCCGCCGCATTGCGCGCCTCGGCCAGCGGCATCGGGTCGCCGGGCACGAACACTTCGCGCACCGGCACGCCCGGATCGGGCAGGTCGGCGGGGGCGGCATCCTGCATATAGGCGATGACCAGTTCGTCGGGGGCGCGGGTCTGTGCGGCGATGCCCGTCAACAGGTTGGCGAGGTGCGCGGTCCGCCCGCGCACCAGCGTGCAGACCGAGATCACGCCGACAGGCGCTGCTGGACCGGCTGCGGCTGCGCCCGGAAATGGGCGACCCCCTCCATGATCCCGAAGGCATAGCCGCGCCGTGCGACATAGCTGTGGGCGAGGTCGGGGCGCTGGGCGAGGCCGTCCGAATAATTGCCGACGATGATCGCATGGGCGCAGGCGCGCAGCATTTCGACGTCGTTGCCGCTGTCGCCGGCGACGATCACCTGATCGCGGCGCATCCCCGCGCGCCGGCGGACATACTCGACCGCCGTCCCCTTCGACGCGGCGAGCGGCAGGATGTCGAGATAGCGGCCATGGCTGTGGATCACCGACGCCGCGAAGCCGGCATCGGCGAGCAGGTCGCGGACCCGCTGCGCGATGTCGGTTTCGCCGGCGGTGAAGTAGCTCAATTTATGGCTGCGCTGTTCGAGCGGGCTTTGCGGGCACAGGTCGGACCGGGCGGCGAGCAGCGCGCCGATCGCCGCCCGGTCCCAGCCGGCGTCGATCGTCGCCGTCCAGCTATCGTCGCGGACATAGATGCCGCCATGGGCACGGTGATAGATTTCGGAGCCGACCGAGGTGATCATGACGGCGGGCGGCGCGACCTGATTCTGGGCGAGGATCGCCAGCGCGCTGTGCAGGCTGCGCCCGGTGGCGATGCCGAACAGCATGTCGTGCTGGTCGCCGTGCCACAGGTTGAACGCCTGCGCCGCTTCGGATTCGCCCAGCAGCGTATTGTCGATGTCGGAGACCAGCAGCAGCCGCGGGGCCTCCGCGACCGGGGCGGGCGGGGCGATCACCGCCTGCGCCAGTTCGGCATAGCGCGCGACATGACCATCCCAGTCGTACAGCTCGGCGGCGGTCGCGCCGGCGCGCGAATAGCGGTCCCACAGCGCATCGTCGGACAGGATGGTCAGCATCGCGTGCCCGATCGCTTGGGCATCGCGGGGGTCGACGAGGATGCCGTTGCCGCACCCTTCGATGATGTCGTTCGGCCCGCCGCTGTCGGTCGCGACCAGCGGCAGGCCCGATGCCGCCGCCTCCAGCAGCGTCAGTCCGAAGGGTTCGTTCAGCGCCGGATTGACGAAAATGCCGCGCCGCGCGCGGGCATGGGCATAGATGGCGGGGACTTCGTGCGGGGCGTGCGTCTTGGGGATCGCGACCGATCCGTACAGGTCGTAGCGGTCGATCAGCGCGAACAATTCGGCCATGTTGCCGGCCAGTTCGGGTTCGAGGCTGCGCGGATCGTCGCGGGTGCCGGCGACGATCACCAGATTGGCGGCGGTCTGAAGCGCGGGGCAACGGCCATAGGCATGGACCAGTGCGGCAAGGTTCTTCTTGCTGACCGGCCGGGCGAGCGCGAGGATCACCGGCTTCGACGGATCGGCGAGGAAGCGGTCGATCCGCGCATCGACCATCGGATCGGTACAGGTGCCCGCGAACATCGCCAGATCGCTGCCCGGCGGGATGATGCGGATGCGGCCGGGATCATAGCTGGCATAGCCGGCATATTGCACCTCCGCCTCGTCGCGGGACGAGGCGATGATCGCGTCGGCATCGGCGATCGCGCGGTCCTCGATGGCGATGCGGCGCTCCAGCCCCTGCGTCTCGGCACAGTCGGTGCCGAAGGCGATGCGCTTGACCCGCCCCAGCGAATGGGCGGTGAAGAGATAGGGGATGCCCAGCCGCGCCTTGACCGCCGCCGCCACCGCGCCGGCATCGGCATAATGGGCGTGGATCAGGTCGGGGCGAGCGTCCAGCCCCTCGATATGCGCGACCAGCGCGTCGACCATGCTGTCCTGTTCGCCCCACAGGGCTTCCTTGGGCAGATAGGCGTCGCTGGCCGAGCGCAGGCGGACGAGCCGCGTCGTGTCGTCGATCGGCTCGACCGCGCGCCAATAGCCGTCGCCGAGCGCACCGCCGCGAAAGGCGCGGGTGACGATCTCGGTCCGGGTGATCGCGTCGTTCCGACCCGTCGCGGCAACAAGATCAAGGAGGTAGCGGATGTGGCCGCCGGTGTCGGCGGTGACGCCATATTCCACCTCGTGCGCACGAAGACAGCCCTGAAGCGCGAGGTGGAGGATGAACATTACGGAACTTTCCCGTTAAAAAATACGGACTTGTGCCCGTCCTCACAGGAACCGTTCGGCTTTCGCTTGGTTCCGGTGGGCGATGGTATCCCCGCTTCGGATCGCGCAGATCGCCCCCGTCATCTACCCCACGCCACCGGGCAGGACGGGCGGGACCGAACGTGTCGTGTCCGATCTGACCGAGGCGTTGATGGCGATGGGTCATCACGTGACGCTGATCGCTCCCAGCGACAGCATCACCACCGCCCGCCACCTGTCGGCGCATCCCAGCCTGCAGGCGTTGCAGGCGTATCACGGGCCGGTCGCGCCGGGCGTGCCCGCCGCGCTGGAAGCGGCGCAACTGGGACTGCTGGCGCAGCATCTGCACGAGTTCGACATCGTCCATTGCCATGGCGAGTTCGCCCATGCCGCGGTGCTCGGCAAGCGGATCGGGCAGAGCGTGACGACGGTCCACTGGCGGCTGGACGAGCTCGACCGCAAGCTGTTCTTCCACAGCTTTCCCGAATTGCCGGTCGTCGCGATCTCGGCGGCGCAGGCGCGCGACCTGCCGCGCGCCAACCGCGCGGGGGTGGTGCATCACGGCATTCCGGCCGAGCGGTTCTCGGCCGGTCCGGGCGGGCCGGGGGTCGCGTTTATCGGGCGGATGACCGACCAGAAGCGGCCCGATGTCGCAATCCGCGTCGCGCGCGTGGCCGGGCGACCGATCCGGCTGGCCGGCGGCATCGATGTCGGCAATCCGCGCTATTTTGACGAACGGGTCGCACCGTTGCTGGGCGACGATGCCGACCACGTCGGCGAGGTCGACGACCGCGGCAAACAGGCCTTGCTGGGCGAAGCGGCGGCGCTGTTGTTCCCGATCGACTGGCCCGAACCCTTCGGACTGGTGATGATCGAGGCGATGGCCTGCGGCACGCCGGTGATCGCATGGGATCGCGGCAGCGTGCGCGAGGTCGTCGACCACGGCGTCACCGGCTTCGTCGTGAAGAACGAGGAGGAGGCGGTCGCGGCGCTGGCGCGGATCGACACGCTCGACCGGGCGAAGGTGCGCGAACGGTTCGAGGCGCGCTTCACCGCGACCCGCATGGCGGAGGAATATGTGGCGCTGTACCGGCAACGGATCGCGCTGGCGCATGGGGCGGTGGCGTGAGGGTCGGACTCATCAGTTGGGCCTATCCCCCCGAAAAGAGCGGCCTGTCGCGCGCGGCGCAGGAGATCGCGCAGGCGCTGGCCGAGGCGGGGCATGACGTCCGCGTCGTGACGATGGATCGCCGCGACCGCAGCATGGACGGCGCGGTCGAGGTGATCGGTGCGCAGGGCGATGGCTGGCTGGCCCGGTTGCGGCGCTGGCCGGGCATCGGCCATGCATGCGGCCCGGCGATGATCGCGCGGACGGTGCGGCGGCTGCATGCCGAGCGCCCGTTCGACGTGGTCGAGGCGACCAACTGGTATGCGCCGGGGCTGTGGGTCGCGCTGACCGGGCCGGTGCCGCTGGTCACCCGCAATTCGACGCCGGTCGCGACCAGCGCCGCCAAGCCCCGCACCCTGCGCGACCGGATCGACCGCTGGGCGGCGGTGGCACTGGAGGCGCTGTCGGCGCGGCAGTCCGCCGGGCTGATTTCCAATACCGAAGCGCATGGTACGAAGGTCGCGGCGCTGTACGGCACGGTGCCGCCGGGGCCGGGACATGCCGTGATCGGGCTGAGCCTGCCGCCCGCGATCGTGGCGGCGGGACAGGCCGCGCCCTATCCGCCCGGCAATGCCGCGTTGCGCCTGCTGTTTGTCGGGCGCAACGAACCGCGCAAGGGAACCGATGCGCTGATCGGCGCGCTGCCCGCGCTGGCGGCGGAGGCCGATGCCGGCACGCTGCCCGATTTCCGCCTGACGATGATCGGGCTGCACCGCCATGAACTCGACCGGTTGCCACAGGCGGCGCTCCGGCGGATCGACGTCCATCACCGGGTCGAGGACGATGCGCTCCATGCCGCGCTGGCGGCGGCGGATATCGTCGTCGCGCCGTCGCGCTACGAGAGTTTCGGGCTGGTGTATCAGGAGGCGATGACGTTCGGCCGGCCGATCGCGGCGTGCGGCGAGGACCCGAGCGCGAGGCTGTTCGTCGGCGGCAGTGGCGCGGGATTGCTGGCGCAGGATTGCACGGCCATCGCGCTGGGCGCGGTCTTGCGGCGGATGCTGTGCGACGATGCGCTGCGGCTGGCGCTGTCGGCCGCAGCGCGGGTGGCGGCGGGGCGGTTCACCCGCGCCGGCCTCGCGGCGGAGACGGCGGCGGCCTATGTCGTGGCGGCGAACGGGCGGAGCAGGGCGGCCTCGTCGCTGGGGCGGCCGGCCCCGGTCGACATGGCTTCGTAAACGCGCGACCGTTCGACGACGCGCGACCGGCTTAGAAAATGGTCGATCGCCCCGGCCAGCGCGAGCGCGGTGCGTTCGAACGGCACCACCGGGCGTTCATGGACGACGCCGGCGAAGCGGATTTCCGCCCGGTTCAGCCGGTACTGGATGTCGGGCCACAGCGCCGATGGCACCCCGTCGACCCGGTTGCGGCGCGGCAGGCCGAGCGATCGCAGCCCGTCGCGATCGGCCGCTGCGGTCAGCCAGCCGAGCGCGGCGAGCAAGGCGGCATCGGGCAGTTCGTCGGTATCGAGTTGCAGTACCCAGCCGGTCGCCAATGCCTGCACCTGGTTGCGCTGCGCGGCGAAGTCGCCGTTCAGCGGATGCGCGACGATCCGCGCCCATGGCACCCGTCCGGCCAGTGCCGCCGCGTCGTCGCGCGTGCCGTCGAGCAGGACGATCGCGCGGGGGAAGTCGGGTCGCAACCCCGCCAGCATCGCCGCGATCCCGTCCGCCTCACCGGCGCGGGCGATCATGCCGAGCGTGACGGCGTGTGGCTGCGGTGTCGCCGGTTTGCCGTCGACCAGTCCCAGCGCCCATGCGGCATTGCGACGGGCATGGGGGGACAGCGCGAAGCCGCGCTCGGGCGTGCCGGTGCGCAGGGTGTCGTCGATCGCCGCGCGAAGCGCGGGCGGGTCGAAGGCCAGATCGGCGACCGCCAGCCCGCAATGGGTGCATTCGGGCAGCGCGCGGTCGTGCCAGTTGGCGTTGCCGCAGATCGGGCAGCGTGGCCAATCCTGATTCATCCCTTCCGCCCCCTTGCGTTGCCGCGTCGGGGAACGCACGACGTCGCCTGGCGGTTCGGAGGATTGATGCGGGAAACGACCAACGACACGATCATCGTCGCCGGGGCGACCGGCGATCTGGGCGGACGGATCGCGAAGGCGGCCGTGACGCGCGGTGCGAAGGTGCGCGCGCTGGTCCGCGCCGGGACGGCGGCCGATCGGCTTGCCGCGCTGGAAGCGATCGGGGCCGAACCCTGTCCGGTCGATTTCGACGATGCGCAGGCGCTGGCCCATGCCTGTCGCGGCGTGGTGTGCGTGGTGTCGGCGCTGAACGGGTTGGGCGAGACGATTCTGGAAACCCAGACACGACTGCTGGATGCGGCGCTGGGTGGTGGCGCGGCGCGGTTCATTCCGTCCGATTTCTCGATCGATTACCGCGCGCTGCCGACCGGCACCAACCGCAATTTCGACCTGCGCCGCGCGTTCCGCACCCGGATCGACACCGCGCCGATCATGGCGACGTCGATCTTGAACGGCGCGTTCGCCGATATGCTCAACGGACAGATGCCGTTGATCCAGCGGCGGGTGCGTCGGGTGCTCTATTGGGGCGATGCCGACACGAAGTTCGCGCTGACGACCAAGGACGATGTCGCCGCCTATACCGCCGCCGCCGCACTCGATCCCGCCGCGCCGCGCGACCTGCATATCGCGGGGGCCGAGGTCAGCGCCCGCGATCTGGCGGCGCTGATGGGCGAGGTGACGGGGCGGCCCTATGGCCTGCTGCGCGCCGGATCGCTGGGGGCGCTGTCGCGGATGATCGGGGTGACGCGCCGGCTGTTCCCCGCGCGCGATCAGGTGTTTCCGGCGTGGCAGGGGATGCAGTATCTCCACAACATGTTCGACGGGCGCGCGCCGTCGGCACCGGTGGATAACGGGCGGTATGACGTGGCGTGGACGCCGTTGCGGGAGGTGGTGGCACCTTAACCCATTCGTATCCCCGCACAGGCGGGGATCCAGGGTAATCGGGCGCGGCGTTTGCGGCTCTGGACCCCCGCCTGCGCGGGGGTACGGTCAGGTCGCCGGATCGAACCGCTCGAGCGGCAACACCATCCCCGCCACGACGAACCAGCTGCGGTCGACCGTCGCCGCCACTGCCTGATTGAGTCGCCCCGCCGCGTCGCGGAACCGGCGGCCCAGCGGATGGTCGGGGACGATGCCCATGCCGACCTCGTTGCCGACCAGCAGCACCGGATGCGGCGCGCGGCCGATCGCGGCGAGCAGATCGGTGGTGTGGCGGTCGATATCATGGTCGCCGAGCATCAGGTTCGACAGCCACAGCGTCAGGCAATCGATCAGCACCGGCCCCGTCGCCGCATCGATCGCGCTGGCCAGATCGATCGGGCATTCGACCGTTTGCCATCCCGGCCCGCGATCGGCACGGTGGCGGGCGATGCGGTCGGTCATCTCCTCGTCCCACGCCTCTGCGGTGGCGAGATAGGTCCATGGCCCCGGCAGCGCCTCGCACGCCTGCTGCGCCAGCCGGCTCTTGCCCGAGCGCGCGCCGCCCACGAACAGGGTTGTCGTCGCCATCTTGTCCTGTGCCCCGATGCGCTCTAAGGGCGCGGATGCGACAGGTTCCCAGAAACGGGATGAAAAGGGAACCCGGAAGCGCGTTTTGGACGCGCCATCCGGGGCTGCCCCCGCAACTGTGACCGGCGAGCCCTGCTCCCCCGTGTGCCACTGGACTTTTGTCCGGGAAGGCCGGGCAAGGCGACGACCCGGAAGCCAGGAGACCTGCCCGTCGCGGTTGTCCTTCGCGCGGACGGGGTGTGCCGGGCGATCGAGGGTTTCCTCGCGTGACGACGTCGTTGGGGGTCGTGCGCGCATGGGAACAGCCTGTTCCGGCGGCATCGGTGCGCGTCCCCTTGGTTATGTCAGGGGGGAGTGCCTCATGAAGATTTCGAAGACCCGTTTGCTGTTGCTGCCGTGCCTGTTCGCGGCGGCCCCGGCCTTTGCGCAGAGCGCGCAATCGTCGCTCGGCCTCGAACGCGTGGCGGGGGAAGGCGACGAGATCGTCGTCACCGCCAACCGCGAAGCCCGCCCGGTCGATACCGTGGGGCAGGCGATCACCGTGCTCGACCTGACCACCATCGAACAGCGGCAGGCGGTGGTCGTGTCCGACCTGTTGCGCCAGACGCCGGGCGTCACCGTCACCCGCAACGGCGGCATCGGCACCACGACCAGCGTCAACATCCGCGGCGCCGACAGCGACCAGACCGTGGCGCTGATCGACGGCGTGAAGCTGAACGACCCGTCGTCGCCGGGTGGCGGGTTCAACTTCGGCAATCTGCTGATCGGCAATATCGCCCGGATCGAAGTGCTGCGCGGGGCGCAGTCGGTGCTGTGGGGCAGCCAGGCGATCGGCGGCGTCGTCAACCTCATCACCCGCCAGCCGACCGACGATCTGTCGATCAACGTGCGCGGCGAGGGCGGCTCGTTCGGTACCGGACAGGGGTTCGCCAACATCTCGGGCAAGGCGGGGCCGGTATCGGCCAGCATCGGCGGCGGCTTCCTGACCACCGACGGCATCTCGGCCTATGCGCCGGGTCGCGAAAAGGATGGCTATCGCAGCTATGGCGCGAACGGTAGCGTGTCGGTGGCGCTGGCCGACAGCGTATCGGTCGATGTCCGCGGCTTCTATTCGAACGGACGGACCGAGATCGACGGCTTTCCCGCGCCGAGCTTCAGCTTCGGCGATACCCGCGAGTACGGCGATGCCGAGCAATGGACCGGCTATACCGGCCTGAACGCCGCGTTGTTTGACGGGCGGTTCCGCAACCGCGTCGGCTATGCCCATACGTCGAGCAACCGGACCAATACCGACCCCGATGGCACGCCGACCGAGACGTTCCGGGGGAAGGGGCGCAACGACCGTATCGACTATCAGGGGTCGTTCGACGTGACGGACGCAGTGTTCGCGACCTTCGGCGTCGAGCGCGAGGTGTCGCGCTTCACCACGTCGAGCTTCGGCGGTCCGACTGCTACCGGTCGCGCGCGGCTGCTGGGCGTCTATGGCCAGTTGGCGGTGACGCCGATCGAGAACCTGACGCTGACCGGCGGCGTGCGGCATGACGACCATAATGTCTTCGGCGGGGCGACGGTGTTTTCGGGCAGCGGCGTGTGGTCGCCGAACGCCGGCAGCACTGTGTTCCGCGCAAGCTATTCGGAAGGGTTCAAGGCACCGACCCTGTTCCAGTTGCAGAGCGAATATGGGAATGCGGCGCTGACCCCGGAACGTTCGCAGGGCTGGGATGCGGGCATTACCCAGCGCGGACTGAACGGCGCGGTCGAGGCGAGCGCGACATGGTTCGATCGCACGTCGAAGGATCTGATCGCGTTCGTCTCGTGCTTCGGCGTGACGACCGGCGTCTGTGTCGGCAAGCCGAACGGCACCTATGACAATATCGCCCGTGCCGAGGCGAAGGGTGTCGAAGTCGCGCTGAAGCTGCGGCCGGTCGAGGCGTTCACCGTCGTGGCCGCCTATACGTGGCTGGACGCCGAGAACCGGTCGGCCGGGACCGCCAATTTCGGGCGCAAGCTGGCGCGGCGGCCAGCCGACAGCCTGACCGTCAACGCCGATTATCGCTGGGCGTTCGGTCTTGGCGTCGGCGCGACCGTCACGATGATCGGCGACAGTTTCGACAATGCGTCGAACGCGCGGCGACTGGACGGCTATGTCCTGACCGATTTGCGCGCGTCGTTCCCGGTGACCGAGCGGATCGACGTCTATGGCCGCGTCGAAAACCTGTTCGACGAACGCTATCAGACGATCTTCCAGTACGGGACGCCGGGACGCGCTGCCTATGGCGGCGTGCGGCTCCGCTACTGATGCACGACCTCGCCGAATTCTGTGCGCATGGCGGGCGGGTGACCGCCGCCATGCGTGCGTTCGGCGGAGACGACTGGATCGACCTGTCGACCGGCATCGCGCCATGGGCGTATCCCCATGGTGCGATCGATCCGGGCCATGACCGGCTGCCCGAACCGGATGAACTGGCCGAACTCGAACGGGTGGCGGCGCAGGCGTTCGGGGTCGCCGATCCGGCGTCGGTGGTCGCGGTGCCGGGCACCGATCTGGCGCTGCGGTTGCTGGCGGTGATCCTTGCCGCCAGGCGACCGGCGGTGGTGCGACCGGGCTATGCCGGC
This sequence comes from Sphingomonas sp. Leaf22, assembly GCF_001421715.1. GTDB lineage: Bacteria > Pseudomonadota > Alphaproteobacteria > Sphingomonadales > Sphingomonadaceae > Sphingomonas. The sequence goes on along the minus strand of NZ_LMKP01000044.1, from coordinate 217,081 downwards.
CACGCTGCTGCATGGCCGAACGCAAGCGCGGTGGCGGCGCTCGGCGATCCGGGCGATGCCGATCTGCTGGTGCTGGCGAGCCCCGCCAATCCCGATGGCTTCGTCACGCCGGCGGACGATCTGCGTGCGGTGGCAAGGCGGATGACACTGGTGGTGGACGAAGCCTATGCCGATCCCGTGGGCGGTCTGGCGGCGGAGGCGTCCGACCGGCTGATCGTGCTGCGATCGTTCGGCAAATTCTATGGCCTGCCCGGATTGCGGCTGGGCTTCGTCCTTGCCGGGAGCGGGGTGGCGGGCGCGCTGCGTCACCTGCTCGGCGACTGGCCGGTGTCGAGTGCGGCGGTGCGGATCGGGGCGGCGGCCTATGCCGATCGCGCCTTTGCCGACGCACAGGCAGAGCGGATCGCGACGGTCGGCGCGCTGCTCGACCGTGTGCTGACCGGGGTCGATATCGTCGGCCGCGCGCCGCTGTTCCGGCTGATCGAGGCCCGCGACGCGCACGCGCTGTTCCGCCATTTGTGCAACCATGCCATCCTGACCCGACCGTTCGCCGACCGGCGCGACCGGTTGCGGATCGGCCTGCCACCCGACGACGCGGCATTGTCGCGCCTGACCACCGCCCTAGCGGAGTTTCCCCGATGACCGAGACGCCCGACGATCACGCCCGCCACAATGCACGGATGCAGCGCATGGCGGTGGCGCGCGAAAAGATGCAGGCGCGCCGCACGCTCGAACGCGGGCTGCTGATCGTCCATACCGGCAATGGCAAGGGCAAGTCGTCGAGCGCGTTCGGCATGGCGATCCGCAGCATCGGCTGGGGGATGCGCGTCGCGATCCTGCAGTATGTGAAGGGCAAATGGGAGACGGGCGAGCGCAACTTCTTCGACGCCCATCCCGATCTCGCCAGCTTCGAGGTGATGGGCGAGGGGTTCACCTGGGAAACGCAGGACCGCGCGCAGGACATCGCCGCCGCCCGTGCGGCATGGGAACGGTCGAAGGAGATGATCCTCGACCCCGCGATCGATTTCGTCATCCTCGACGAACTGAACATCGTGCTGCGCGACGATACGCTGCCGATCGCCGAGATCGTCGCGTTCTTGAAGGACCGGCCGCTCACCAAGCATATCTGCATCACCGGCCGCAACGCGAAGCCCGAGCTGCTCGACCTCGCCGATCTGGTCACCGAATTCGGCGAGGTGAAGCATCCCTATCATGCCGGGTTCAAGGCGCAGAAGGGCGTCGAATATTGATCCGTCCGCTCGCCCTGTTGCTGGCGGCACCCGCGCTGGTGTCGGCCGCGCCGCGTGCGCCCCGGATCGTGTCGATCAATCCGTGCGTCGATGCGGTGCTGCGCTTCGTCGCCGACCCGGCGCAGATCGTCGGCATCAGCCATTATTCGCGGGATACGCGGGCAACCTCGGTGCCGCTGGCATGGGCGCAGCGGTTCAAGGCGACGTCCGGGACGGCCGAGGAAGTGGTCGCGCTGCGTCCCGATATCGTGCTGGCCGGTCCGCATGTCGAACCGGCGACCATTGCCGCATTGAAGCGGCTCAAGATCGCGCTGGTGCAATATCCTGTCGCGGAATCGGTGCCGGAAAGCATGGCGCAGGTGCGTGAGATTGCAGCGGCCACGGGCCATGCCGACCGCGGCCAGATGCTTGCCGCCCGCATCGCAGCATCGGCGATCCCGTCGACCACACGCCCGGTCGGTGCGCTGGTTTGGCAGGGGAACGGGCTGGTGCCGGGGTCAGGCACGCTGACCGACGATCTGCTGAACCGCGCCGGGTTTCGCAACATGAGCGCCCGCTACGGCCTGAAGCAATGGGATATCCTCCCGCTCGAATATCTGGTCGCCGATCCGCCGCGTGTGCTGCTGTCGACCGCGCCGGAGGGCGTGCAGGATGACCGCATGACCGGGCATCCGGCAGTGCGGCGGCTGGGGAAGCATATTACCGTCGCCGCATACCCCACGCGGTTGATGAATTGCGGCGGGCCGACGATCATCGCGGCGATGGCGCGGTTGCGACAGGTGCGCGCGCAGGTGACGTCGTGAAGCGGCTGACCCTCGGCCTGCTCGTCCTGATGCTGATCGCGGCCGCGTTGTCGGTGGCGGCGGGGAAGGTGTGGGTGCCGTTCGACGCGTGGACCGCCGACGATCCGCGTTCCATCATCATCGTCGAACTGCGCCTGCCGCGCACCGTGCTGGCGCTGCTGGTGGGGAGCGCGCTGGGGCTGTCGGGGGCGGTGATGCAGGGCTATCTGCGCAATCCGCTGGCCGATCCGGGGCTGTTCGGCGTGTCGTCGGGCGCGGCATTCGGGGCGGTGATGGCGCTGTATTTCGGCTATGCCGCGCAGATGTGGCTGCTGCCCGGCTTCGCGCTGGTGGGAGCAGGGGTGACGATGGCGCTGCTGGCGCTGATCGCGGGTCGTTCGGGCAGCCTGATCCTGTTCACGCTGGGCGGCATGATCCTGACCAGCATTACCGGATCGCTGACCGCGCTGGCCATCAGCGTCGCGCCGACGCCGTTCGTATCGTCGCAGATCGTGACGTGGCTGATGGGCGCACTGACCGATCGCAGCTGGGACGATGTGCTGGTCGCCGCGCCGCTCATCGTTGCGGGTATGGGCGTATTGGCGCTGACCGCGCGGTCGCTCGACGCGCTGACGCTGGGCGAGGCGGCGGCGCGGTCGATGGGCGTCGATCCGGCGCGGCTGCAACGGCTGGTCATCGCCGGCGTCGCGCTGACGGTCGGCGCATCGGTGGCGTCGGCGGGAATGATCGGGTTCGTCGGGCTGATCGTGCCGCATATGGTGCGGCCGTTCGCCGGCAATCGTCCATCAGCAATCCTGCTGCCCTCGGCGCTGGCAGGGGCGGTGCTGCTGACCTTTGCCGACAGTCTGGTGCGGCTGGCCCCGACGGTCAGCGAATTGCGCCTCGGTATCGCCATGTCGATGCTGGGCGGGCCGTTCTTCCTCTATCTGCTGTTCGCGATGCGGCGGAGGCTGGCATGACCGATCTGGTGGCCGATGCGATTTCGCTGATGCTCGGTGGCAAGCGCGTGCTCGACGATGTGTCGTTCGCGTTCCGGCCGGGGCGGGTGACCGCGCTGCTGGGGGCCAATGGCGCGGGCAAATCGAGCCTGCTCGCCTGCCTCGCCGCGTTGCGCCGGCCGGATAGCGGTGCAGCGCGGCTGGGTGGGACGGACGTGCAGGCGATCGACCGGCGGGCGCGGGCGCGGGCGATCGGGCTGTTGCCGCAATCGGCCGACGTGCATTGGGACATCGACGTCGCGACGCTGGTCGGCCTCGGCCGGTTCGCGCATCGCGGCCGCTGGGGTGAGACGCAGGCCGACCGCGCTGCGGTGGCGGCGGCGCTGGCGGCGACCGACATGACCGGGCTGGCCGGGCGGGGCGTCGAGCGGCTGTCGGGCGGCGAGCGCGGTCGCGCGCTGCTGGCGCGGGTGCTGGCCGGGGAGCCGGACTGGCTGCTCGCCGACGAACCGCTCGCCAGCCTCGATCCCGCGCATCAACTGGATGTGCTGGCGCGGTTGCGCGGGGTCGCGGCGGGCGGCCGGGGCGTGGTGCTGGTGCTCCACGACCTGCATCTGGCGGCGCGGGTGGCGGACGACGCCGTGTTGCTGAAGGACGGGCGGATCGTCGCGTCGGGAGCGGCGGACGACGTGCTGACCGCGCCGGCGATTGCGGAGGCCTATGGCATCGATGTCGAGATCGGCCGCACGGCGCAGGGCCATCGTTACATCCTGCCGGTCGCGCGGTGATCGTGCTGGCGGCGCTGATCGTCGAGGCGGCGCTCGGCTATCCGCGCCGCTGGTGGCATCCGGTGATGGGCGTTGGCGCGCTGATCGGATGGTTCGAACGGCGCTGGAACCGGCGGCGGCGGCTAGAGGGGGTGGCGCTGGTCGTCCTGCTGGTTGCGCTGTCGGTCGTGCTGGGTCTGGCGATCGAGCGGTTGGGGACGGTCGTCACGACATTGGTCGCCACCACGGGGCTGGCGCAGCGCAGCCTGCACGATCATGTCGCGGCGGTGGCACGGCCGTTGATGGCGGGCGATCTTGCGGCGGCACGGCAAGCGGTGGCGATGATCGTCGGGCGCGATACGGCGGCGCTGGACGAAGCCGGCGTCGCGACGGCGGCGATCGAAAGTCTGGCCGAAAGTTTCTGCGACGGGGTGGTCGCGCCGGCGCTCGGGCTGTTGCTGTTCGGGCTGCCGGGGCTGTTCGCGGTGAAGGCGATCAACACCGCCGATTCGATGGTCGGGCATCGCACGCCGGCGCTCGGCGCGTTCGGCTGGGCGGCGGCGAAAGCCGACGATGTCGTCAATTTCGTGCCGGCGCGGCTGGCGGGGGCATTGATCGCGCTGGCCGGACGCGGCGGCTGGCACGCGATGCTGCGCGACGCGCGCCACCATGCTTCGCCCAATGGTGGCTGGCCGGAGGCGGCGATGGCGGGGGCGCTGGGGCGGCGGCTGGGCGGGGCGGTGAGCTATGATGGCGAGCCGACGCAGCGTGCGGTGCTGGGCGACGGGCCGCGGCCCGATGCCGGCGATCTGACCTGTGCGCTCGGCATCTATCGTACCGCCTGCCTGTTGCTGTGGCTGCTGGTCGGGGGCGTCGCATGGCTGCGGTAATGATTCAGGGGACCGGATCGGATGTCGGCAAATCGGTGCTGGTCGCCGGGCTGTGCCGGCTGCTGACCGATCGCGGCCTCAGAGTGCGCCCGTTCAAGGCGCAGAATATGTCGAACAACGCTGCCGTTTGCGCCGATGGCGGCGAGATCGGCCGGGCGCAGGCGTTGCAGGCGATGGCGTGCCGGGTGCCGCCGACTACGACCATGAACCCGGTCCTGCTGAAACCGCAGAGCGACCGCACGTCGCAACTGGTCGTCGGCGGGCGGGTCGCGGGCACGATGGCGGCGGGCGATTACCGGCGGCGGCGGCCGGAATTGCTGGCGGAGGTGCTGGCGGCCTATCGCCGATTGTCGGCCGATGCCGATATCGTGGTGGTCGAGGGCGCGGGATCGCCCGCCGAGATCAACCTGCGTGCCGGCGACATCGCGAACATGGGCTTTGCGCGGGCGGCGGGGGTGCCGGTGGTGCTGGCCGGCGATATCGATCGCGGCGGGGTGATCGCGGCGCTGGTCGGGACGCAGGCGGTGATCGACCCGCAGGACGCGGCGATGATCCGCGGCTTCCTGGTCAACAAGTTTCGCGGCGATCCGGCGCTGTTCGACGATGGTCGCGCGGAGATCGTCGCGCGGACCGGCTGGCGCGACATCGGGCTGGTAACATGGCTAGCGGACGCCGCGCGCCTGCCCGCCGAGGATGCGGTGGCGCTGGGTCGCGGGGCCGAGCGCGGCGAAGGCCCGCTGATCGCGGTGCCGATGCTGTCGCGCATCGCCAATTTCGACGATTTCGACGCGCTGGCGCACGATCCGGCGGTGCGGCTGCGGATGATCCCGCCCGGCCAGCCACTGCCGGGCGATGCCGCGCTGGTCATCCTGCCGGGGACCAAGGCGACGATCGCCGACCTCGCGTTCCTGCGCGAACAGGGGTGGGATATCGACCTTGCCGCGCATGTCCGGCGCGGCGGGCAGGTGCTGGGGATTTGCGGGGGGTATCAGATGCTGGGGGCATCGATTGCCGACCCCGACGGGATCGAGGGACCGGCGGGGCGGGTCGCCGGGCTGGGTCTGCTGCCGATCGATACGGTGATCGCGGGGGTGAAAACGACGCGGCCGATCACGGGGACGTTGGTCGATGGTGCCGCGTTCGCCGGGTATGAAATACATGCCGGCGTCACGACCGTCGCGCCGGGCGCGCCGCCGCTGCTGCGCTTCGCCGATGGGACGCCGGACGGTGCAGTCGCGCGCGACGGGCAGATCGCCGGTTGCTATGTCCACGGCCTGTTCGATGCCGCCAGCGCCCGCGCGAGCCTGTTGCGGCGGATCGGCGCACAGGCCGACCCGCTCGACCGGCGCGAGGGTATCGACGCCGCGCTAGACGGGGTGGCGCGGGCGCTCGAAGCGGCGCTGGATATCGACGCATTGCTGGACATTGCCGGGGAGGCCCCATGATCGACGACATTCGCGCGCATCTCGACGCGCTGGCCAAACCGCGCGGGGCGATGGGACGGCTGGAGACGCTGGCGACCGAGCTGGCGCTGACGCAGCGGCGGATCGACGCGCGGACCTCGCCCCGACAGGCGGTGTTGTTCGCGGGCGACCATGGCTGTGTGGCGGAGGGCGTGTCGGCATGGCCGTCCGAGGTGACGGCGATGATGGTCGCGACCATCCTGTGTGCCCAAGCGACCAGCAACGCGCTGGCCGCTGCCGCCGATTGCCCGTTGCGGCTGGTCGATGTCGGCATGACGGGTGCGCGGGTCGCGGGACCGTCGTTCTTCCGCGATGCCCGCGTGGCCGACGGCACCGCGCCGCTGGGGACCGGGCCGGCGATGACCGTGGCGCAGTTCGATGCGGCGTGGGGTATCGGTGCCGGCGAGGCGGAGCGCGCCATCGACGAAGGCGCGGTGCTGCTGATCGCCGGGGAAATGGGGATCGGCAACACGACCCCGGCCGCCTGCCTGACCGCGCTGCTGACCGGACTCGACGCGCAAGCGGCGGTCGGGCGCGGGGCAGGGGCGGACGACACGGTGCTTGCCGCCAAGCGCCGCGTCGTTGCCGTAGCGACCGACCGCGCACGGGGCGTGGTCGATCCGCGTGCAGCGATCGCGTCGGTCGCGGGCTATGAAATCGCGGGGATGGCCGGCTTCTATGCGGCGGGCGCAGCGCGGGGGGTGACGCTGCTGCTCGACGGCTATGTCGCCACCGCCGCCGCCTTGATCGCGCAGACGCTCGCGCCGGGCAGTGCGAAGGCGATGATCGCGGGGCATCGTTCGGCCGAGCCGGGGCATCAGGCGGCGCTTGCCGCGCTCGGGCTGACGCCGGTGCTCGACTGGGAGATGCGGCTGGGCGAGGGAAGCGGCGCGCTGACGGCATTGCCGCTGCTCGATGCCGCGTCGGCGCTGCTCAACGACGTGGTGCGGCTCGATCAGATCGGGGCGGATCGTGCCGACTGACGTGCCGCGCTGGGCCGCGCCGTTGCTGGCGGTCCAGTTCCTCACCCGGCTGCCGGTGCCGATCCTCGCCCGGCTGACGGCGCAACAGGCGGCGGCGGGGCTGGCGCGGGCGATGGCGTGGCTGCCGCCGGTCGGCACGCTGATCGGCGCGGTGACGGCGGGGGTGTTCGTCGTTGCCGGCTGGTTCTGGCCGCCACTGGTCGCGGCGACGCTGGCACTGATCGTCGAGGCGTTGCTGACCGGCGCGTTTCACGAGGATGCGGTCGCCGATTTCTGCGATGCGTTCGGCGGCACCGCGTCGGGCGAGCGCGCGCTGACGATCATGAAGGACAGCCGCATCGGCAGCTATGGCGCGCTCGGGCTGGCGTTGAGCGTGGTGCTGCGGATCGCGGCGATGGTCGCATTGCCGGCCCCGGTCGCGGCGGCGGCGATCGTCGGCGCGGCGACGGCGGGGCGGCTGTGCGCGGTGACGCTGGCGGCGATCGTCGCCCCGGTCGGCAGCGGCGCGGGGATGGCGGTGCGTGCCGGGCGGATGCCGCCGGGGCGGCTGGCGCTGGCGGGGGTGCTGGCGCTGCCCGGCCTCGCGCCGATCCTGTGGCTGCGGCCCGGCGCGACGGGAGCGGCGTTTGCCGCAATGCTCCTGTTGTTGCTCTGGCTGCGCCGGTTCCTTGTCCAACGGATCGGGGGGAGTACCGGCGACTGTCTCGGCTTCGCGGCGGCGATGGGGCAGTTGGCGCTGCTGCTGGCGGTCGCCGCGCGGTGAAGGTGTTGCTGCTGCGCCATCCGCCGGTTGCGAAGGCTTGGGCTGGGCGCTGCTATGGCCGTTCCGACATGGGGTGGAGTCGCGAGGGCCAGACACTGGCGGCGCGGATCGTCGCCGACCTCGCCGCTACCGCGATCGACGCGATCGTCCATTCGGGCGCACTCCGCACCGGGCGGCTGGCCGAGCGGATCGCGCGCGGCGGCGACATCGTCGTCACGACCGATCCCCGCTGGCTCGAACGCGACTTCGGCAAGTGGGAGGGCCGGTCGTGGAACGCGATCTGGCGCGAGACGGGGGCGGAGATGGACCGGATGATGACCGATCCCGAAACCTACCGCCCCGGTGACGGGGAGAGCGGACGCGACCTTGCCGAGCGGGTGCTGGCCGCATGGGCGGCGCTGCCCCGCGAACCGAGCGTGCTGGTCGTCGCGCATGGCGGACCGATCGCGACGCTGCGCGCGGTGCTCGGCGGCCATTCGCTCGCCCGCGCGGTCGACTTCATCCCCGCCTGTGGTGAGATCGTCGCGCTTCAGCGCCGCCAGTAGCGGACATGATCGACCTGCATCGATTGCGGGAACTTGCTGTCGTCGATGCCCATCTTGCCGCCCCAGTCGCCGCCGACCGCGACGTTCAGGATCAGGTCGAACGGCCGGTCGAACGGCCATGCCGCGCGCCCGCCCGGCTGGTCGTTGGCGACGCGCATATAGCCGCGCCCGTCGATGCCGATGGTGATCGCCTGCGGGGTCCAGTCGAATTGGTAGTTGTGCCATTGGCCGCAAACGTCGGTCATCTTGCGCGATCCGCCGCGTTGCGTGCCCCGGGCGTGGTTGAATTTGGCCGTGTGCAGCGTCGCATGGACCAGATCGGGTTCGTAGCCGACCAGTTCGAGGATATCGATCTCGCCCTCGTCGGGCCATTTGCCATCGGGCGGCAGCATCCACAGCGCCGGCCAGATGCCACGCCCGCACGGCAGCTTCGCGCGAATGTCGTAAAAGCCATAGCCCATCGGCTTCACCGACACGATCCGGGCGGAGGTATAGTCCTGTCCGCCGGAATCGCCGCCCTTCGGTTTCTCCCGCCGCGCCTCGATCACCAGCGCGCCATCGGCGATCCGGGCATTGGCAGGGGTGTCGGCGGGCGCATAATATTGCCGCTCGTTATTGTACCAGCCGTCACGATTGCGGCTGGTATCGAAGCGCCAATGGGCGGGGTCGATGGTCTTGCCGGTAAATTCGTCGGCAAAGGTCGGCGCGCCGGCGGGTGGCGCGATGGCGATATCGACCGCATGGTTGCTGGCACCCAGCGTCGGGGCGTCCTGCGCCACCCCGGCGGTGGCGATCCCCGCCGCCATCGTCGCCCACACCATCCACATCGCGCAACCTCCTGCAATCGCGCCCGTATTCCGGCGCTTCGCCGGCATCGTACGAAGCGGACCCGGCCACGCGCAACCCCCCAGCCGGTCCGACCGTTCAGCGCGCGACTTTCCCATCATGGAGCAGGACGAATGACGGTGCAGCAGTTCGACTATCGCGACGGCGACACGGTGTTGCAGGCGGGCGTGGTGTTCCCCGCCGGGGACGGCCCGGCCCCCGCCGTGCTGATCGCGCACCAATGGGCCGGACGCGGCGAGGACGAGCATCGGACTGCCGAGCGGCTCGCCGAACTTGGCTATGTCGGCATCGCGATCGATATGTTCGGCAAGGACGTGCAAGGCGATCCGGCGGGCGACAACAGCCATCTGATCGGCCCGTTCCTGTCCGATCGCGCCGCGTTGTTGCAGCGGATGCGCGCAGGCGTTGCGTTCGCCGCGTCGCTCGACCGGGTGGACGCGACGAAGATCGCGGCGATCGGCTATTGCTTCGGTGGGCTGTGCGCCCTCGACCTCGCGCGCGGCGGGGCCGACGGCGTGGTGGGCGTGGTCAGCCTGCACGGCATGCTCGATGGCAACGATCTGGGCGGTCACGGCCCGATCGCGGCGAAGGTGCTGGTCGAACATGGCTGGCAGGACCCGATGGCCGCGCCGGACAAGGTGCTGGTCTTTGCCGAGGAAATGGGCGCGCGGCATGCCGACTGGCAGTTGCACGCGCATGGCCGGGCGATGCACGCCTTCACCAACCCCCATGCCGCTGCGCCGGAGAAGGGCATGGCCTATGATGCCGATGCCGATCGCCGGTCCTGGGCGTCGGTCGTCGCGTTCCTCGGCGAGTTGTTCTGACCGGCTTTGCGAACCCGCCGTCGCGCCCCCATCTATCCGGCACCTCAGTACGGAAGCCCATGATGACCGAATATCGCAAGACCGAGGCGGCAATCGCCCGCCTGACTCCCGAACAATTCCATGTGACGCAGGAGAGCGGCACCGAACGGCCCGGCACCGGCGAATATCTGCACGAGAAGCGCGCCGGCCTCTATGTCGACATCGTGTCGGGCGAACCTTTGTTCGCATCGGCCGACAAGTTCGATTCGCATTGCGGCTGGCCGAGCTTCACCAAGCCGATCGAGCCCGCCAATGTCGCCGAACTGAACGACACGACGCACGGCATGGTCCGCACCGAAGTCCGCTCGGCGGGCGGCGACAGTCATTTGGGGCACGTCTTCCCCGATGGTCCGCGTGATCGCGGTGGCCTGCGCTACTGCATCAACTCCGCTGCGCTGCGCTTCGTCCCTCGCGAAGCGATGGAGAGCGAAGGCTATGGCGCGTATGTCGATCAGGTAGAGGGATAGACGAACTACGCTCCCTTCTGGTCACGAAAGGCGGGCGCTGTTGCCGATCGGCAACAGCGCCCGTTGTAATGATTACGTAACGCGGCCGTAACCGTCGTTTCACCCCCCGACGTCAGGGGCAGCCCCAAGGCGGGAGCGTTAACGCTCCCCTAACAAGGGGCTTTCTGACATGGTTGGTATCTTCGCCCGGTCCTCGCGGGCCGTCGTCGTGCGCGCATTGCTGACGGGCGCGGCGTTCCTGCCCGTCGCCGCGCTGGCCGATCCGGTCGAGGATATGCCGGTCGTCGCCGATCCGGTGGCCCCCGAAGAGGAACAGGAAATCGTGGTGCGCGGCAGCCGCCCGATCGCCGAATCCGAAGCCGCCGCGCTCGAAATCCAGCGCAACAGCACCGCGCTCGTCTCGGTCATCGCCTCCGACGCGGTCGGTCGCCTGCCCGACCAGAACATCGCTCAGGCGATCAGCCGCCTGCCCGGTGTCGGCGTCGAGCGCGACCAGGGTCAGGCCCGCTACGTCAACCTGCGCGGCGCGCCGAAGCGCTGGACCACGCTGTCGTTCGACGGCGTGAACGTCGTCAGCCCCGAAGGTCGCGCCGCCCGGTTCGATTCAATTCCGTCGGCGATCGCCAAGCAGATCATCGTCCGCAAGGCGGTGACCCCGGACATGGTCGGCGAAACCATTTCGGGCAATGTCGACATCATCACCCGTTCGGGTTTCGACCAGAACGGGTTCCATGTCGCGGGCAAGGCCGCCTATGGTCTGGTCGAACTGGGCGACCGTCGCGAATTCGAAGGATCGCTGGTCGTGTCCGACCGGTTCGACACCGGCATCGGTGAATTCGGCATTGCCTCGTCGGCCAGCTTGTACCGGCGCGGCATGGTCACCGACAATTTCGAGACCGATTGGGAAACCGTGGCGCAGGACGCGCGGCCGGGCTTTGCCGACCGCATCTGGGCACGCGAAACCGAGAACAAGCTGTATCGCCTCGTCCGCAAGAACTATGCGCTGTCGACCCGGCTCGACTGGAAGCCGTCGCCCGACCACCGCATCTTCGCCGAAACCATCTATTCGGCGTTCCAGGACGACGAACAGCGCAACAACTATATCTTCGATCTCGACGATCAGCAGTCACGCCTGTCGACCGCAACCGCTGCCTGCGCGGTCAATGCGACGCCGGCCACCGGCACGACCGGCTATGCAGATATTTGCACCGGCAACACCCCGCTTCAGGGCACGGTGTACGGTATCGATCTGAATTCGAACTTCACCGTGCGCGCGTACAAGCAGTCGGTGTTCACCAACACGCTGGGCGGTGACCATGATCTCGACACGTGGCGCGTATCGTGGCGGGCCAATTATAGCCGCTCGATCGACGACCGGACCCAGCCCGCACAGTTGAACTATGACAGCCCGTCGTTCGGCACCAACGGCGCGAACGCCGCCAACCGGCTGACCGTCGGCTACGACTTCACCGATCCGCAACTGGCACGCGTCCAGCTGTTCCGGACCATCCGCAACACCAATGGCACCTTTGCCCGCGGTGCCCGGGTGACCGCGATCGAGGATTTCCCGCGTTCACTTGTCCGCCTGCGCTCGCTGCTCGCGGCCGACACCACCGACGCCTATACCGCGCGCCTCGACGTGCAGCATGATGTCGACGGACTGTTCGGCGACAAGACGACCTTTGCGGTCGGCCTGCGCTTCGACGATCGCACCAAGTCGGTCGACGAACGCCTGCTCGACCTGAACACCGCCGCGCAGTTCGCCGCCGCCAACATCCCGACCGGCTATGGCCAGATCGCGATCCCCGGCGGATTCCAGGGCGAAATCCCGCTGGGCTACACCTTCCAGTATTTCGGCAAGGACCAGCTCCTCGACCTCGTCGACCGCGCCAAGACGGTCGGCCGCTATGTCGACCAGACCGCCAACCTGTATGACGTGAACGAGCGCATCTATTCGGGCTATGCGATGGCGACGGTCGTCACCGAATGGGGCAATGTCGTCGGCGGCGCGCGGATCGAGCATATCCGCAATGACTCCGGCGCGTTCGGCACCGGACCGCAGCGTCTCGAAGTGAAAACCAGTCAGACGCTGGTTTATCCGAGCCTGCACATCAACTACGACGTGGATGAAAATACGAAGGCGCGGCTGTCGTTCAGCACCGGCGCAGCACGCCCTGATTACGATCAGCTTCGTCCGAACCTGTCGATCAATGACGGAAACTTCACCATCGAGGGCGGCAATCCGGCAGCGAAGCCGGAAAAGGCGATGGGCGTCGACGCCTATGTCGAATATTATGCTGTCCCCAGCGGTTTCCTGTCGTTCGGCGCCTATTACAAGAGATTGCGTGGCGTACTGTTCGACACGACACGGACGGTTGGCAATGATCTGTTGAACTTCGGCGGCGTCGACCGGTCGCAATACCTGTATTCGACCATCGACAATGGCGGCGACGGCTCGATCCTCGGTGTCGAGGGCGCGATCCAGCAGCAGCTCGATCCGTTCGTGACCGATCTCGGCCTGCCCGACTGGGTAGGCGGCTTCGGCGTACAGCTGAACGCCACGCTCAACCGCAGCCGCGCCGAGACCCCCGATGGCCGCCGCGTACCGCTGCCGGGTGCGTCGAACGCGGTGTACAATATCGGGGCCTATTACGAGAAATACGGCTTCTCGGCGCGGGTTCAGTATCAGAACCGCTCGCGATGGCTCGATGACTTAGGTGCGTTCGATGTCATCAACGGTGTCAATCGTGGTGTCGACGGCGGCGACTTCTACTGGGCAAAGGATAACGAACTCGACGCCTCGCTGCGCTATGCGGTCACCAGCCAGGTCGAACTGTTCGGCAATTTCAGCAACCTGCTGAACGGTCCCGGCCGTCGCTACGTCCGCGACGCCCGCTACACGATCGAGCGTGAGACGTTCGGCCGCCGCTATCAGGCCGGCGTGCGGGTGAACTTCTGATGCGGCGGTTCGCGGTCGCGGCGTTGCTGCTCGGCGGGTGTGCGGTAACGCCCCCGCCGCCGGTGACGCCGAATGCTGTGCCGATGGTCGCCGCAGTGGCGGAGACCGATCCGGTCGACACCGCTGCCGACGCCGCCGACGATCCCGCCATCTGGCGCAACCGGCGCAATCCGGCCGCTAGCCTCGTGATCGGCACCGATAAGCAGGCCGGTATCCATGTCTATGCGCTGTCGGGCAAACGGCTGAGCTTCACGCCTGCCGCGCGGCTCAACAATGTCGACCTGCGGGACGTTGGCGGCAGGGTGATCGCCGTCGCCAGCGACCGTGCGGACGTTGGCGAGGCGCATGTCGCGCTTTTCACCCTCGATACGGTTGCGGGCAAGTTGGTGCCGATGGGCCGCTATCCGGTCGGTCCCGGCGAAGCCTATGGCATGTGCCTGTGGACCCGCGCGCGCGATCACGCGCTGTTCGGCTTCGTCGTGATGAAGGACGGCCGCATCGATCAGGTGTCGATCGACACGACCGGCGCGACGCCGCAGGTCCGCACCGTGCGGTCGATAAAGGTCGGCACGCAGGCAGAGGGCTGTGTGGTCGACGACCGGACGGGGCTGCTCTACGTCGCCGAGGAGGATATCGGCCTGTGGCGCTTCGCCGCCGATCCCGCCGCGCCCGTCACCGGCATGGCCGTCGCGAAGGTCGACGGCACGACGCTGGTCGCCGATGCCGAAGGGCTGGCACTGGCCCCTAAGGGCCGCGATGGCGGCTATCTGGTCGTCAGCAGCCAGGGCGACAATGCGTACACCCTCTACCGCCTGCCGGGCGTCACCTATGCCGGCCGTTTCCGCATCGGCGGTGGCGCGATCGACGGGACCAGCGAGACCGACGGCATCGACCTGATGCTCGGCGATTTCGGCCCCGGCCTGCGCCACGGCCTGATGGTCGCACAGGACGGCGACAACGCGCCGGAGACGCAGAACTTCAAATTCGTCGCGTGGGACAAGGTGCGAAAGGCGCTGCGGCTGCGCTGAACGGTTTGGCGATCGGCAGCAGACGACTGCCCCGCGCATCCTCATGACCAGCGCGGGGACGCCTTGTGTGGCCGAAACGCGCCATGTCGCGACGGGCAGCGTCGATGCAGGCATCATGGCCGGCGCGCAGTTCGGCATCGGGGGTCTCGACGCGCCGTGCGGCCTCGGCGAAACTTATAGTCGTTCGCCGTTGTTCTTGGCCCGAGCCGCCGCCTCCGCTTTTCCCAAGCTATGGGTGGAAAAGATCCAGCACGGGAATCGAAGCGGCTCCGATCGCTCCCGCGCGTGCGGCCAGCAACGACGGTCGGACGATCGGGGCCTGACCGGCGAACCGCACCGGGGCGTTTTCGGACGGAAAACCGGTGGCGCGTGCCACCTTGGCCAACAGCCGGGCAGGCAGGCGGCCACCCACGATCATGAAGGCCGGGTCGATCAGATCGGCGACGTGACGAAGGACGGGAGCGAGTTGTCCGCCTGCCCGAACGCACCACGCCTCCACTTCCCCCGGATGCTCGTCGGCGATGGCGTCCAGCGCATCGAAGTCGCCGGCCGCGATATCGCGCCTACGTAACGTCTCGAGCAGATCCTGTCCCGAGGGGCGCGGCGCATCCAGCGGGAAGAACGTGCCGAGCGGGCCGGCGTTGAAATGCGCGCCGCGATACAGGCGATTGTTGAGGAAAAGACCGCCACCGACGCCGTGTCCGATGTGGATCAGCAGGAAGTCGCGGCACCCCCGACCCAATCCGGCAAGCCGTTCGCCCATCGCGCTGGTACGTCCGTCATTCTCGATAAAAACCGGTTCCGCGAAGCGCGACTGAAAGAATGCGTGCGCATCCAGCTGATCGAATGCCGGGAAATACCGGTGTGCCTGAAGCTCCAAGGTGTCGACGCGGAAATCGCCGGGAAGCGCAAAGCCCAGCCCGATCAGATCCGCGGTGCCGATAGTCGCCTGTGTGCGTGCCGCTGCCAGCGCGAGGCGAGCAACCTCCGCGACCGCATCGGGGGTCGGCTCGGTCAGCCGTGCCCGGTGAAACGCGACTTCACGCCCCGTAATGTCGATGATCGCGACATCGAGATAGCTGTGCGAAAAGCTGACCCCGGCCGAATAACCGGCATTTCCCCGAATGCCGACCGGGCGGGCGGGCTGTCCCCGGGTTCCCCGGGTCGCCTCCCCTTCCTCGACCAGTCCGTATCGGTCGAGACTGGCGAGCATCTGGGTGATCGCCGGTCGGCTCACCCCGATCCGCCGGGCAAGTTCGCTGCGCAGCATCGGCCCGTCATCGAGCAGCAGGGCGGCAAGCCGGCGGTCCGCTATGGTCAGCGATCGAAGGGGGGACAGGGAAGCCATCCCGGTCGCGTCTATCCAAATGGCAGCCTCACGCCAAACGAGTATTAAGTTAAGTGTACTTAATAGCGTCATGATCGCGGGGTAGGGAGCCGTCGACCCGGTGCGATCCGTTGCACCGCTTCGATCCAAGGGGGATATCGTGACCATCACCATTCAGCGCCGCGCCGGCTTGCTCGCCAGCGCGATCTTCATCGCCGTACCGGCGACTGCCCAGACCGTGGCCGGCGATCCCGGCGGGCAGGCGGGCGCGGCGATGGCGACCGCGCAGCCGGACGTCGAACCGCAGAACGACATTATCGTCACCGGGCAGCGCCGGCTCAGCCGCGCGCCGCAGGACGCGAAGCGTTCCAGCCTCGCGATGGTGGACAGTGTCGGCGCGCTCGAAATCCAGAAGCTGCCCGACCAGACCATCGCCGACGCGCTGGCACGCGTGCCGGGCGTGTCGCTGCAGCGCGGCTTCCAGTTCCAGAAGGGCTGGTATGCGACGATCCGCGGTCTCGACAGCAACTATAACAGCGTCGATCTCGACGGTGGCATGTTCTTCGATTCCACGCGCAACGACCGCGCCGTCTATCTCGACACCGTGCCGGCGATGGCGATCAACGAACTGGTCGTCACCAAGACGGTGACGCCGGACATGGACGCCAACTCGATCGGCTGGCACCTGTCGATCAACACGCTGCGCGCGTTCGATCTGGGCGGTGCGGCGGTGACCAAGGGCGACTTCGGCCTCAACCTGTTCGACAAGGGCGGCGCACCCGACCGCCACGGGCCGGGCAAGATCGGCAACCTCGTCGTCAAGCGGACCTTCGGGGCCGACGGCGACTTCGGGTTCGTCGGTGCGGCGTCGTGGCATGACGATCGCTACAGCCAGACCTACAACAACACTTCCGCCTATATCGTTCGGGCGGGATCGACGTGCCGACCTGCGCGCTCCAGCGCGGCGATTTCGACATTCACGACAAGGGCTACAGCTTGCTCGGCAAGCTGGAAGCGCGCTCGACCGATCGCTTCTATGGCTTCGTCGAGGGCACCTATTTCAACAGCGACATCGTCCAGAACAATTATCGCGGCGGAACCACGGTCAACGCGGCCAATGTGACCGCCACCGCCGAGGGGCGCGGCAGCTTCACCGGCGCGAGCGCGCAGGCCTATAGCCGCGTATATTCGATCTCGCGTGAACTCATGACGGCGACCGCCGGTGGCGAGGTCAAGGTCGGCGACAATTCGAAGCTCAAGTTGGTGGGATCGGTCGAGAAGTCGAACCATGACGAGACGCTGGAGAACGGCGCGATCTATACCTTCGGGGGACTCGCCGGCACCTACGCGATCGGTGAGAACCAGGTCGATCTCGCGCTCAATCCCGCGAACGGGCTGTCCAATTCGGCGAACTGGTCGGCAAACCCGGCGTCTGCCGCGGTCGTCACGCATCTGCCGATGACCGACAAGGTCTATACCGCACGGGCGGACTATAGCTTCAACAGCTTTCCGTTCAGCGAGGGGCTGGGTCTGTCCACGGGCGTCAACTGGCGCCGCCTGCACCGCGTGTTCAACCAGTCGGCCGACAACTACACCCTGCCGTCCGGGTCCGCCTATACGCTCGACAAGGTACTGGTCGATGGCGGCAAGCGATCGACCTTCGACGGGCAGGGCATCGTCTATGTCGATCACGACGCCTATTGGAACTTCGTCAGGGCCAACGGCACGAACAATCGCACCACGTCGCCGACGGGCAGCTTCGACCTGACCGAGGACGTCATCGCGGGCTATGGTGCGGTCCATTACAACAGCGACATCGTCCATGCGCTCGCCGGGGTGCGCTACGAGAAGACGGCGTTCGACAATGCGACGGCCACGCTCAGGGCCGGCGTCGCGACGCCGGTCAGCTTCCACCGCAGCTATGACTATCTCCTGCCCAACGTGCAGGCATCGGTCGACGTGCTGCCGGTGCTGCGCCTGAAGGCGGCCTATACCGAGACGATCGCACGACCGACCTTCACGACCTTCGCGCAGGGGCTGACGATCAACAATTTCAGCAGCCTGAATGTCCTGATCCGTGGCAGCAACCCGGACCTGAAGGCGCGCCATGCGAAGAATTACGACTTGGCGGTCGAATCCTACCTGTCGCACGGCTTCTTGTCAGCCGGCCTGTTCCGCAAGGACATCAGCGGCGAAATCTACTTCCTGACGACCACGACCAACGATCCGACGACCGGCGTCGCGTCACAGCTGTCGACACCGTATAATGCCGCCAGCTCGAAGGTGACGGGCCTCGAACTCAACGCGGAATGGCGCGATTTCACCGGGCTGACGCCGGTGCTGGACGGCGTCACGCTGCGCGCCAACTACACCCGGCTGTGGGGCAGGCTCGGCGTGCTCAACGCCAACGGATCGGGGCGCACGATCGGCGCGCTGAACCAGCAGCCGACCTATATCGCCAATGCGATGGCGGTGTACGACAAGGGTCCGTTCACCGGCTCGCTATCCTATGCGCGGCGTGGTCAGGCGTTCAACGGCGGGGTCGGTGCTACCGCGGCCGGCGACACCTATATCCAGTCCTATGACAGCCTCGACGCGCGCATCGCCGTGCGACCGGTCACGCGCATCGAGGTCTTCGTGGCGGCCCGCAACCTGACGAACAGCTGGTGGCGCGAGGTGACGGGGGTGAACCGCAATCACCGCGATCCAGTCGGGAAGGTCCTATACCGTCGGTGCCCAGTTCCGGTTCTGAACCCATGCCGACACTCTCACGCAACCTGTTCGTGGCGGCGCTCGTCGGATCGGTGTTTGCCGGTCGGACGGGTGCCGTGCCGCGGCACCGGCTCACGCCCTGGACGCCCGGCACGCTCGATATCCATCACATCCACACCGGGCGTGGCAATGCGACCTTCATCGTCGCGCCCGACGGCACGACGATCCTGATCGATGCCGGCGACCTCGATCCCAAAGGCATCGAGGTCGCGAACGCCCCGCTGAAGCTGGCACCGGCCGTGCCCGATGCCGGCCTTCGCCCCGGCCAATGGATCGCGCGCTATATTCGGCAGACCGCACCGCGCGATCATCGGCGCATCGATTATGCGATCCTCACGCATTTTCACGCCGATCATGTCGGTGCGGTCGTGGCGGCCAGCCCCTGGTCCGCGACCCGCGCCTATCGTCTGTCGGGAATCACCGACGTCGGCGACGTGCTGCCGATCGGTACGCTGGTCGACCGGTTCCAGCCCGGCGACCCCGCGCCCCGCGACGACGCCGGCATCCGCAACTATGCCGCGTTCGCACGCTATCTGCACGACCATCGTGGCACCCGGCTTTCCCCGCTCGCGATCGGGCGCACCGATCAGATCACGCTCGGCGCACCCGCGGCCTATCCCACCTTCAAGCTGTTGGGGATCAAGGCCGGCGTATGCATCATGGACGGGTATGGCGGCGTTACCACCGCGTTCGATCCGGCGCGCGCGATCGGCAAGGACGGCAATCCGCAGGAAAACCCGCTGAGCATCGCGCTGCGCCTGTCCTATGGCCGGTTCGATTACTATACCGGCGGCGACAATACCGGGCTGGACGAGCCCTATGCGCCCGACACGATCGATACCGAATCCGCCATCGCCCCACTGGTCGGGCCAGTCGATGCGATGGCGCTCGACCATCACGGCAATCGCGACGGCACCAACAGCGGCTTGCTGGCCAAGCTACAGCCGCGGGTGATGGTCGAGCAGGTCTACACGACCGACCAGCCCGGCGGCGAGGTCGTCCACCGCATCGCTTCACCGGCACTCTGGCCGGGACCGCGCGATCTGTTCGCGACGCATGTGTTCGATGCGACGCGGGTCGCGCTGGGGCCGGTGCTGGACCGGACCGTCACGGGCGAAGGCGGGCATGTCCTGATCCGCGTCGCCCCTGACGGCGACAGCTATCGGGTGCTGTTGCTCGACGCCCGCGCGCAGGCACCGACGGTGCTCGGGTGTTTCGGTCCCTATCTCAGCCGGTAGCGGGAATAAGGCGCCGATGGCCGCCGTCACGCGATCGCCGCAGCATTGCCTTCGTCACCCGCATGGCGGTCATGCTCTACCGATGATCGGCGACGCGTCCTTCGAACGAACGGATCGCCGGAACCGTCATCAAGCCGCCGCAATAATTTGCGATATTGACTTTATTGTCCCTGTTGCTGTGGTGCCCGATGCGTTCCCTGTTCCTCGTTGCTGCCCTGGCAGCGCCGCTGCCCGTTCCGGAAATGACCGACCTCGGCCAGCTGCGGATCGATCAGGTCCAGTATATCGAAACGCACAACAGCTATCATCTCGCGCCCGACCCGGAGGTGACGGTCTGGCTGGAAACCGCCGGCTTCCACGATGGCAGCTGGTCGGGTCCGCAACTCGCCCGCGCGATCGGCTATTCGAACCTGCCGCTGACGACACAGCTGGAGTTGGGCATCCGCGCCTTCGAACTCGACGTGAACGACGATCCGACGGGCACACGTTTCGTTCGACCGGGCTTCATCGACCATCTGCATGCAGCGGGTTTGCCGCAGACCATCCCGTGGGACCCGGCCGGCGTCCTGCGCAAGCCGGGCTTCAAGACGATCCATAAGGCGGACTATGATCCGCGCAGCACCTGCCCGCTCTTCGCCGATTGCCTCGGCGAGATCGCCCGCTGGTCGGATGCGCATCCCGCGCATGTTCCGATCCTGCTGATGCTCGAAGTGAAGCGGGCGGCTGCGGACCGATGTCCCGACCTGTGCGCGGACGGCTGGCATCGTCTGGAAAAGGAACTGGTCGGCGCACTGGGGCGGAACCGGATCCTGACGCCGGCCGATGCCGGCACCGGCTGGCCGACGATCGATGCGGCACGCGGCAAGATACTGATCTTCCTGCTCGATGCGGAGGAGACGGCACGATCCTATCGCGATGGACAGAACCGGCAGCCGCTGCTCTTTACCGGTGCCCGGCCAGGCAAGGGTCAGCCGCTGCCATCCGTACGGCCGCGCTGGGCGATCCTTCCCCGCCCGGATGATCCCCGGATCGGCACCGCTATCCGGCAAGGCATGCTGGCCTATACGCGCGCCGATGCCGACACCGGGCAGGCCCGTGCCGACGACCCCGTGCCGCGCGACCGCGCGTTTGCCAGCGGCGCGCAGATCGTCTCGACCGATTACCCGGTGCCCGACCGCCGCCTGTCGAATTATGCGGTACGCTTCGCCGACGGCCGCTTCGTGCGGTGCAATCCGGTGACCGCCGCTGGCCGTTGCTGACCGGTCAGACGCGGATACCGGGCAGAAAGGCCGGTTCGCAGTCCGCCGCATCGACCAGCAATCGGTAGATCGGCAGCGAGGCCGCGCCGACCATGCCGGCACGATTGCCCAGTGGTGACGCGATGACGCTGGGTCGCGGCAGACCGACACCCTCTTCGCAGAAATCAGGCGTGTCGATCTCCGCCACCAGCGCGTTGAGCAGCGGCAGCGGCAGTCGTCCGCCCACGATCACGGCGCGCGGATCGATCACCCGGGCGACGAGGCTCAGCTGTTCGCGCAACTGTCGTCCCGCGCGGCGGATCCAGCTGCGCAGCGGCGCGCATCCACCGACGCTCAATCCCTCCAGATCGGGAAAGTCATCGACCTCGATTCCGTCGCGGTGCAAATGCGCGAACAAGTCTTGTCCCGAAGGCCGCGGGCGGTCGTTGGGAAAGTGGATCCCGATCATCCCGGCATTGCCATGGACGCCGCGATAGAGCCGGCCACCCAGCACCATCGCGCCGCCGACGCCGTGCCCGATATGGACGAACAGGAAGTCGTCGATGTTCTGCCCCGCACCGAGCAGCCGTTCGCCCAGGGCTGCACTCGCCGCATCGTTCTCGACGAACAAGGGTAGCGACAGGCCATCGCGCAGTGCCGCCAATGCGCCGGCCTGGCGCCAGTTCGGGAAATAGGAATGGGCGTTGAGCTGGTCGGCACCCCGAATGAAATCGGCCGGCAGGGCGACACCAATCCCGGCCAGCCGCGCCTCGTCGACCATCCCGCGCGTCCGAACGTCGTCGACGAACCCGACGACCAGGTCATGGATCGATTCGAGGCTGATGTCGCGGGCCTGTCTCCGGACGTCGACCTGCTGCCCGGCCATGTCGACCAGACCGATCTCGACATTGTGGTGCGAGAAATAGACGCCGACGCCGTAGGCGCTGTCCACCGCGACGCTGACCGGACGCGTCGGTTGGCCGCGCGATCCGGCACGGTCGACCCGCTCGCCGACCAGGCGAAACTCCGCCAGCGTCTGGATCGCCCTGGTGATCGATCCCGCAGTCAACCCCGACATGGCGGCAAGATCGCCGCGCGCGATCGGACCGCGTCGCCAGATCATGTCGAACACCCGTCGTTCGCTGGCCGATAGCTTGAGCAGTTTCATGGCGGGAGACCTAGCACGAAGGAACGATCAGACACATAATTTGTGCTATGCAATTTATGTGTCGCAATCATGCCCTATTGGCCGGCTCGCAACGGCGGCAGTGCCGTCATGAGGGGAAAAGGGCGGGCAATGATCAGGATCGAGCATATGTGGACCGGCGCAGCATTGGGGGCACTCGGCGTCGCGCTCGCGATACCTGCCGGTGCCGGGGCGCAGGAGATGCCACCAACCGCCGAACAGACCCCGACACCACCCGAAGGCGAGGAGATCGTCGTCACCGGGTTTCGCACGATCAACAAGCCGTTGGGCGCGATCAAGCAGGATGCCGATCAGGTCGTCGATGCGCTGACGCAAGCGCAGATCGAGCGACTGCCCGACCGCTCGCTCGCCGAGGTACTGGAGCGGCTGCCGGGCGTCAGTGCCGATCGGGGCTTCTCGTCGTCCAACGCGCGCACCGTAACGGTCCGTGGCTTCGACGCGCGCTACAATTCGATGGAGGTCGACGGCAACCTCGTCTGGAACTCGTCGCGCAACAACCGCGGTACACAACTCGACGTCTTCCCCGCGGCGGTGGTCAACCAGGTCAACGTGTTCAAGACCGTGCTGCCCGATCAGGACGCCAATTCGATCGGCGCGCATATCGAGTTGCGCACGCTGCGTGCGTTCGACGGCGGGACGCAGACCTATTCGAAGGTCCGGGCGGCCTATGGCCTGTATGAACAGGACGGCTATCCGGCGTCGGGCGGTCCATCGTTCCGCACCGACGGGGTGACGAAATTCACCTTCGGCCCGGGGCGCAACTGGGGCGTCGTGCTGGGCGGTGAATATCAACAGCATCGCTTCTTCGACCGCTATAACGAGGTGACCGCCTATAGCCAGATTCGCGGGATCGACGTGCCGAACGGCGACATCTTCCACGGCCGGTTCCCGAGCAGGCAAGAACGCACCGCGCTGTACGGCAAGATCGAGACGCGCGCCGAGGACCGCTATTACGGCTTCCTGTCGGCCAGCTATTTCAACGATCGGTTGGCGCAGTCTTTCAATCGCAGCGGGACGTTCCTCACCGCGACGCGCGTCACCGGCGCGACGCGGGATGCCGGTGCCTTCACCAATGGCGTGGGCGAAACCTATTTCGAGCGTTACCGGCTCGACCGCGAAACGATCCTGATCGGCAGCGGTCTCGATTACCGGATCGCGCCCGCCGCGTCCCTTGCGCTGCGGGGTGCCTATACCCGCTACAACCATGACGAGGACCTGTTCCGGTCCGAGCGGTTCCAGCTGTCCGGCCTCGGCGGCAGCTATACGCTCGACCCGGACATGCCGGGCGTCGCGCTGTCGTCGACATCGCTGGCGATGGCATCGAATCCCGCCAACTGGGTCCAGCGTACCGGTCGCGCGGCCTTCGACCAGCAGCTTCCACACCGCGACAACGTCTACAACGCCAGCGCCGAACTGAACTGGAACGGGCAGGCGAGCGCACGCGGCCTCGGCCTGATCGGCGGACTGGGCTGGCGGCGGCTCGACCGGCGCTTCGACCAGACGACACTCAACTACACGCTCGCCGGCGGGCGGGTCTATCGCCTGTCCGACGTGCTCGACCCCGCAGCGGGACCGCAGGTCCCCAACGGCACCGACCCCGTGTTTGTGAACCGTGACGCCTATATCGCCTTCATCACCGCGAACGGTGCCTTTTCGCGCGATGACGCGCCGACCACCGACTATACGCTCGAAGAAGACGTGCTGGCCGGTCATCTGTCCGGCGTCTGGACGATGCCGGGCCTGCGCGTTCTGGCCGGCGTGCGCGTCGAGCGGACCGATGTCGACAACGGCACCGGCGTCGTGACCTCTGGGGTGACGCTGCCGCAGGTCCGCCGTCGTCGCTACGACCAGATCCTGCCCAACATCCAGGTGGCGATCAGCCCGACCGCGACCTTCAAGGTCCGCCTCGCCTATACCGAGACGATCGCACGCCCCGATTTCGCGGACTTCGCCAACGGCGTGACGACGAGCTTCAATGCAGCGGGCGTCAGGATCGTCAGCGGTGCCAACCCGCAGATCGATCCCCGGGAGGCGAAAAACTATGACGGCAGCATCGAATGGTATTTTGCCGGCGGCTTCGTCTCGCTCGGCCTGTTCCGCAAAGATCTTGCGAAAGAGACGTTCCGGCAGGTACGCAACACCTTCGACGCGAACGGCGTGTTGAGTCAGATCGACACCATCCCGCTGAACACCGGCAGCGCCCAGCTGCACGGTCTGGAGGCGAGCATCGTCAAGGACCGGTTCGACATGCTGCCCGGACCGCTCGCGCATTTCGGCTTCAATGGCAACTACACGCTGCTCGACGGGGAATGGAACGTCGTCTTTACCGATGGCAGCAAGCGCACGGTCGATGGCCTGCGCAACCAGCCCAAATGGCTCGCCAACCTGATGCTCACCTATCATCCGGGGCCGGTCGGACTGAACCTCGCCTGGCGTCTGCGGGGGCGCACCTTCACCGGCGCGTTCGGCGCGACGCCGGCACAGGATGTCTGGATCGATCGCTATCAGCGGCTCGACGCACAGGCCACCGTCACGGTGTTGCCGACCCTGACGCTGTTCGCCGAGGCGCGCAACCTCACCAAAAGCTACTGGATCGAGCAGACCGGTCTGTCGGCGGGCGCGACGACCACCGCCACGACCCAGGGGCGATCGTTCTGGATGGGAGCGGCATTCAAGATGTGACGCCGCTATCGGGGTGGAGGCTGGCAAGCACCGCCGCTTCCACCCCGTCAGTCTGACGAAATGGTGCAGTTTGCGGAATGGGAGCCCAGCCGGCGTTCCCGATCGGGAACGGACAGCGAGACGGACGGGGCGTTCCCGGAAAGATCAAATGGTGGGCATCACCCGCCTCGTCATATCGTGCTGACGATCGCGGCGCGGCACAGTCGACTGGTCCAGCGGCCTGTAAAGGCAGCGTCGGTCGTGCCGGAAAGATCAGAAATCGCTGGATGCCCCGTGAGGACTGAGAATATCATTCAATCTCAAATTGCTATGTTGGCTACCCTACCTGCGTTTTCGTAGAAACTGCCTCCACGGCGAAGTGCGTTTGGCTAACCTATGTACAGGTTTCACTGGGTCAAGATCACAGACAATTCACGACGTCGCCCTACCGCGACGTCGAACGACGCCTTTGTGCACGCACAATTCCAATCCGCCGACCCAACCGCGGCTATCGGGAGGGGCCCGCACTCAGCTCACGATCGGAAAGCGCCTACGCTTGCCAATCTCCGCATCACATAGCGGCCAGATTTATCCGACGATCTCTGCGTCGGCAGTTTGCGAGCGGTCGGCCGGTCGACGGGCGTTAGCCCGTATGCACTTGGCGAAAGTCACCCGGTCTCGCGCTGATCCTCGTCAAACAGCCCGGCGGCGCGCACCTTGGCGACACTTTCGAGCCCGTGCTTCGCCTGCTTGATTGAGGGACGGCGCGACCAGCCGCCGGCGGCATAGTTGGCGAGGGTCATGCAGATGCCGGCGAGTTTGAAATGCAGTACGCCGCTGCGCTGGCCGGCTTCGGCGGTCGCTACCCAGACAGATGAGGGGATCCGCATACATTCCTCGATCCGCGCATAATCGGCGACGTTGAGGCTCCCAGCCGCGCTGTCGGTAATAACCGCCTTGCCGTTCGGCGCCAGCGCACCGGCAAGCTCAAGCGGCAGCGGATCGGCAAGGGCGGGCAGGCGCGTGCGTACGTCGGCCCAACAGTCCTCCTTCTTGAACCATTCAGTGGGATTGCGGCTGCCGACACTGGCGCGCAGCGCCGTCTCGATCTGCGGCGCCCAGTCGGTGATCAGGCGTTCCAGTTCGGGCGACAGTTTCTGCTGCCGCCAGACCAGATCAAAATCGATCCGACCGCCAGTGCGCTCGCCGATCGCCGCGACCAGATAAGCAGCGATGTTGGCGCCATAGGCCGGGAACTTCATGGCGCGGACTAGCTTCTCGGTCGTGCGGTAAAGAATGGTCAGCGCGATCAGCCGCCGGAACCATGCCGCGTCGGGCGCCGGCGCGGTCGTCTCCTTGCGCCGCTGCACGAACGCTTGGAAATTCTTCTGACCGCCGAACGCAACCCGCCAGGGATAACCGTCCCAGGCCGAGAGATAGCGCGCCAGATCGAGCTTGCCGAACCGGCGAGCCTTGGGCGTCTGCTCCCGGAACGCGCGCTGTTCGGTGGTGCGGTAGGAGGCTTTCTGTTCAGCGGCCAGCCAGGAGCCCCGCGCGCGTTCATAGAACCAGCGGCCGCGTCCGGATTCGAGCCAAGCATTGTTAGCGAGCATCTCGACTTCGCGGTGAAACGGATCATTGGCCGAGAAATCGGCTTGCTGGACGGTGTTCTGCCGATTGGCCGCGCGCGAGATTGAGGATACCATTTCCTCAAGATCACCCTCAGTCACACGGATTATCTTGACCGGCACCTCGACTGATCCGAGCCCTACGCTTTCCTTGCGCCGTGCGCGGTGCAGCGAAGCGGTGGTCTGACCGCCATTGACGATCTGTAGGCCGCGCAGCCCGATCAGGAACACAGCCCCGCCTTCACGTTCGAGCCGAACCTCGTCGGCAGTCGCGACCACACCATTATTGAATGCAAGGAACATCTCAGGCTGTTCGACCAGCGTGCGGCGCAGTTCGGCATTGACCGACTTGCGCCCCGACAGACCCAGAAAGGCACGGACATTGAGTTCGAGCAGATGCGTGCCGTAACGGTCATAGATGCGCGATAAGGTTTCGCCTGGGAACGCCGCCAGAAACGCTTCATAATGGCCGGCGCCCGACGCGACCGGCAGACAGGCGATGCGATGCCCGGCCAGCGCGACTAAGTCGACGTCGATATCGGCGCGGGTCTGACCTTCGCCAAGCACGCGGTGCAGCCGGACCACGTCGTAGAGTTCGAGCTCAACCGCCTTGCCATGGCTTTCGATCGATGCCGGCAGCGCACCGCCTGAAATGCCATCCGTCAGCACCACGATGCGGAAGCGGTCGATCCGCTCACCCAGCGCCTCAACGGTCCGGGCAAGATCGCCGGCCTCAGTGTACGACGGCTCGATTCGGTCCGCGAGCCCGCCGATACACGCTGCGACATAGGTGCCAGCGCGTTGGGCGGTCTTCAGCAGTTCGGCGGCGGGGACGCGGCGCGGCGGCAGATCACCCGAATAATGCGTGGCGAACAGCGTCAGATGCCCGGCGTCCTCGTCGATCGCATAGCCGCTGATTTGGAACGGCGAACGGCCAACCCGGCCTTCCTGCGGCAAATCGAAGGCCGCCTCGAAATGTCCGATTTCCTCAAGCTCATCGATCACGATACGGGTGAACAGCGCCTCCGTCGACGGGCGATCAACCGCCGGATCGTCGCGCGCCGCATCCACCGCATCCGCCAGCGCGCGCGCGAATTCCGCGGTTGCATCCTCAGCCATCAGTCCTGTCCCCGAGGACCGTCATGACATCTCCGCCGTCCCCGCGAAACCCGGCTAGCGCCTGCACCTCGATTTGATAGGTCGCATCGGCGATGCCCGCGGGCACGGCTGCCCGGTTGAGGCACGGAAAGCCGTCGCGCACCGCGTAGAATTCGGTGCCGTCATGACGGACGGAAGGTCCGGGATCCTCAGTCGGCCCCGGTGCCAGCCCCCGTCGCAGCAGCGCATTGGCGAACAGGCGTCGGTCGCGATCAGATGCCAGCTGACCGGCCATGCGTGCCGCCAGCGCCCCGAGCGTGACCCCATCACGCTGTTCGACGAGACGCACATGCGCAACATGGAGTGAAGCGAGCCCGGCAGCGTCTAGCTGGTCGAGCGCCGAGATATGCAGCCGCCGCGCGGCGCCAAGCGAGGTCTTGACCTCCAGAGCATGACCGCTGGCTTCAAAATCGTGCAGACCGTCATCGGGCGATTTCCAGACGGCCAGCGCATCAGCCGATCGGGCCAGCAGTGCCTCGAGCACCAGCAGCTCGCCAATCAGCCCGACCAATTCCTGACGCGACAGCCCGCCTGACTGATCGCGCAGAAATGCACGCCAAGCGGCCAGCCGGGCGCTCAATTCGGGCAGAAGATCGGTGTCACCTTCGTCCTCGCTGCGCACCAGCACGCGCAAGACGTCGCTGCACACCTCGGCGAACAGATCGCGGCGCGACGACTCCTCGAGCGACAGGACCAGCAGATTGCCACCCGGGTCGGCAGCCCGCGACAGTCTGAGGCCGGCGGTCTCGAACAGGGCAAGTCCGCCGTCATCGCCTTCGGGCCGTGCGATCAGACAGGGCGCGCCATCGGTTTCACGCAGTCCGACGCGCAGATCGAGCCTTCGCGGCCGGTCGAGCCGGCGGCTCCTGAACAGGCGGTCACCAGGCATCACCGCCTCGAGTGCCGTCCAGGCGCCAAGCAGGTCTGAAGAAGCGGACGTCAGGGCAGGACCAGCGTTCATAAGGCGCCGCGCTGCTGCACTGAGTTCTCCAGTCGCCATTCGGCCGCCGCGGTCGGCGAGCGCGGGAAGCTCACCACCACACCATATACGGGCGTGCCCGGCGCCAGACCGGCATTGGCGGGATCAATTGGATAGAGGAGCAGCAGACCGTAACGCGGGTCGTCACCGCGCGCCGTGCGGATCTGCTGTCCAGAGGGACGGTCGGCCGGCAGCTCTCCCTTTTCGCCTAGGATGCGGTTGGTCATCTCAAGCGCGCGGCGATACTGATCGTCGGTGAGATCGATCGCCTCATCGAGTGGGCTAAGGATCGACTTGGTGATGAATCGCGTGTCGCTGGTCGAAATAGGCGAACGCCGGACCGAGCGCAGGCTGTGCCCACCGGCCAGGACCGGTGCCCCCGTCCCTGCAGGCACGAACACCGTCCAATCGGTCAGCTCGCCGCGGGCGAGCTGCGCGGTCACATAACTAGCCATGCGGCGACCATCGACATCGATGCTTTCGGGCGGAAACGCCACGGAATCGAGCAGCGCGGCGATACGGCTGCCGGAAACGCCGTGCCAGATGAGGCCGGACGCTGCGCCGCGCCCACCCGGTCGTGCCGGATCGGTCTCGGGTGTACCGAGTTCCTTAAGCAGCCCGTCGATCGCCGCGGCGTTCACGATGACGTTGTCAGTGTCACGGAACTGCACGGTCTGGATTTTGCCCTCACCTCCATAGCTCACCGGCCGCTCGACCGCGTAGCGCCGCTTGTTGGCGGCGGTGATGGTCATGACACTGTGCGTGGCGATGCTGAAGCCGTAATCCTTGGGCCGCGCGAGCGTGATCTTCATATGCGCGAGCTGCGCGCGCAAATCCTCGTTGACCGTCGCCAGATGCCGGAACCAAGCCTCCATATCTGGGGTCGTGTAGAGCCGGCAGAGATCAGCATAGCCGCGCCGATAGCCGAACCAACGGCCCATCTGCAGCAGACTGTCGTACTGGCGCGAGATGCGCAGGAAATAGCTGGTCGATAGCCCTTCGAGCGTCAGCCCCCGCGAAAGCTTGTCACCGCCGATGACGATCACTGACAGATTCTGCCTCGCCGCCTCGGCCGCGTCATAGTCGATACTGGTCCGGCTGCGGCCATTGGCTACTGCGACCTGGATGCGGTCGACTTCTGCGGAGAGATGAACCGCCACCTCGGTCCAGCTCACCGGACGGATCGCGCGGCCGAACACGGTTGGCGCCATTGCCGCGCTGGTCGGCTCGAAATCTTCGGTCCACAGCCGCTCCAGTCCTGCCAGTTCGGCGGCATCGCCGGCGGCGACCGCGTTGCGGATCACCCGGAGCTCGGCCTCGACCTGCGCGTGAACGACGTCATGGACATCCTGAAAGCGCGAGACATGGACCAACATCGTACGATGCGCGCTGATCTGCCCCCGCGCGGTGCGCGCGGCACAGGCAACGACGAAACTGCGGATCGCCGCCGACAGGCTCGGCGGCACCCGCGCCTCGCCGCGCCAAGTCGGCCGCAGCGTCTTGTCGTGCGGATCGGGGATCCAGGCTTCCGCCGTCTGATCGAGATGGCGGAGCACCGGCAGGCCCACCGAATCCGCATCGTCGTCGCGACCAAAGACCGCCAGCGGTCCGAAATAATCGTCGGGTGCCGACAGCGAGAGGATGAAGGTCGAGGGAAACAGGTCAGCGCCATAGTCCTCGGCAGACCGCTCATCATGGATCATGATGTTGGCGAACGGGGTGGCTGTGTAACCGACATAGATGCTGCGGCTGAACGCGCCGAGAAGTTTCCGGATTTCGCCGTTAATCCGCTTGGGATCATAATCCTCGTCAAAGCTGCCGTCGGCGAGAAAACCCTGATCGCCGGTATCGGGCGACGCTTGATCGGCTTCGTCGTCGATCACCAGCAGCGGCGCGTCGCGCGAGAGCGGCGGGAGTCGGGTGATCCAGCGGTTGAGGTTCTTGAGCACGCTGCCGTTCTTCTTGACGACGAAGATGAACGGCCGCTCGCCCGGCGCAAAGTTGGCGTTTTTGGCGACGTTGCGATTGAAGTCACCGTTGAGCTGCGAGGTGGTTAGGCTATCGACCAGCAGAACCGGGCCCGGCAGCATCCCGACCCCGATTGGGCGCCGGCCGCCGCTGCCGCTGACCCCGGCGGTATCGAAGCCCAGAAAATCCTGATCGAGGCGCAGCTGCGTTTGGCGACGCAGCACATTATGCATCCCCGCCAGGACGATGATGACACGATAGCCGGCATCGGCAGCACGATTGATGAGCCCGGCATAGTGGGCGGTTTTGCCCGACTGAACATTGCCGACCACCAGCCCGCGCCAATCCCACGGACCCGGCCGGTGCGGATCGTCGATCAGCTCCATCACCTCGAGCGTGCTCTCTTCGAGAACCTCGAGCGCGCGCGGTGCCCAGCCATCCTCGCTGAGTTTTTGAAGATATCGTTTCAGCCAGTCGCCCGGCCGCCGTTTATCACCCAGGTACCAGGGGGGCGGCACCTGCTGGCCGTTCTGCAGCCGGATCGACGGCCCTTGCCCCACGACGAACAGTGCCTCCAGATCGCGCGTCGCCGCCTCGATCTCCGCCTCACCGATCGCCCGCCCGGTTGTGAGCGCGACCAGCGGTGCGGACGCTGCCACCACGGCGCGGATCTCCTCGACGCTGTGCGTGCGGTCACCAGCACGCGGCCCGAGCGCGACGCGCGCCGTGTTGGCAAGCTGGGTCACCGGATCCATCGCCTCACTTCTCCCCTAACTGCCGAATGACCGCGGCGCGCAACGCGGGTGCGGTCACGCCCAGCGAACGCAGCACCGAATCGAGACGGTCGCCGGATTCGTCCGGAGTGTTCATGCTGCTAACGAGTCTGGCAAGGGGCGCGGCCAGTTCGGCGATCTCGGCCGCCGCCGGCTGCACCGGTTCGGCACCGCCCTGTTCGGCGACATCGAGCCAGATTCGCTCGACCGGAATGGTCAGCTCGATTGCCGACAGCACTCCTCCGAGCAGCGGCGCGTCGTCGCCAAGCAGCTCGGCAACCGCTGCCACCGCGGGATGATCGCGCCGTACGCGATAGCGCGGGACCGCGGTGCCGCCGCGCGCTTCCCACGGCCAAACCTCACTCTCATCCTTCCTGGTACGCTTCCGGGTCGTGACATGCCCGGTGCCACGCCAAGCGAACACTTCGCGTGCACGTCGGCGGGCGTCGGTGCCGATCCCCGCCAGCCGCGCCCGCGCCCAGGCGGGCGGGCGGGCCAATGACTTGCGGATGTCGATCCGCCAAGCCTGGTCCATCGCAACCGGCAGATCGAGCGCGATGCGGGCGAGCCGGCTCGATTCCTCACGCGTCCAGGCTCGCGAACCTCCGAGACCCAGCCAGCCACCGGGTGAGACGAGCCGGTCGCCCCGATAGACATAGAAGCCCTGGCGTTCGACCCAGCCGCCCGGCCCGCCTGCCTCCTCCCAATCGCGTTCGCTGGCGAAGCGGTCGCGGTGCGGCAGGATATAGGACCGCGCCGCGATCGAACCGTCGGGTCCGCGGATGACGTCGCGTGGTAGCGTCATAGTCGCGTCATGGCGACGGCAGAACGGATCCCAGGCGGTGACCGCGAGGCCGTTGACGGTGATCGCCAGCCGCCGCGCCTCACCACTCAGAAAGCGGTGAAAGGTCATGGCGAGGTGCGCGCGAATAGCGGCGATTCGGTCGTTAAACGCGTCGCGGTCCAGACCCCAAAGGCCGCCGAGCCGGTCCATCCGGTTCCAGCTGATCAACGTGCCGTCGCCACCGCCGTCGAACGCAGCCGCCAGTTCTCCGGCGGGCGACGCGTCGGGCGCATCCGCGCACCAGCCGTCACCGACGCGGTCGACGTCCCAGGCCAGCCGCGCGACATTGCCGTCGCGGCGCGAGGCGACGGTCAGTTCGCGGCACTGGGAAAGGGAGCCGGTCTTGAGGCCGAGCCCGAAGCGGCCGAGATCATCACCGCCCCGCTCGGCGTCCGGCCCCTCGCCGCCGAAACGCATCGCTTCGATCAGCCGGCCCAATCCCATGCCCGTACCGTCATCAAGTATCTCGACCAGCGGGTCGCCGTCGCGCCAGTCGAGTCTGATATCGATTTTACGGGCGCCGGCCGCGAGCGAATTGTCGATGAGATCGGCGAGCGCGGTTTCGGGCGAATAGCCCAGGCCCCGCAGTGACCGGAGCAGCGCGCGCGGGGAAGGATTGATTTCGACAGGTCGCAGCGGAAGTCTCCGGTGTCTGGCATTTCAGTCAGATTGCTGCCGACGCGCACCGGAGTCGGACTGCAGCAGAATAAACGCAGCCCGCACCGCTCGGCAATTGCGCCTTTTCTATCACGACCCGGTAGATTTATCCGATCCGGCCGCACAGCGCCCGGGGAGAGTTGATGTAAATTGGTGCATGCTGGTGCGAACTGGTGTATCGGGCCACAGGGAGTCCTGATATCTTGGCCACTGGAAAGACTGTCCGAAGCACTGTCCTGCTGCCCGAACCGGTGCACCGCCAAGTGCAGGCGGTTGCGGCAGCCAATGACGTATCATCGGCCTGGGTCATCCGACAGGCGGTTCTGCAGTATCTGTCGACACGCACCGGTCAGGTCGAGCTGCCGCTCGGGAAAGAGCGGCCGTGAGCGCCGACCCGCGCCTGATCCGCCAAAAGATCCAGCGCCTGCGCGCCGGCGCGAAACCGCGCGTGCTCGATCTGTTTTCGGGGTGCGGCGGAATCTCGCTCGGGTTCCTGGCGGCGGGATATGACATTTCCGCGGCGGTTGAGTTCGATGCTGATGCGGCACGCTCGCACGGTCTCAATTTTCACGGCGGCGAGGACCGGCACAGCACCGCGCGGGACATCACCACCACCTCGGCTGAGGAGCTGACCAAAGCGCTCGGTCTCGGTCCGGCATCGTCGGCGTTCGACGTCATCGTCGGCGGCCCGCCCTGTCAGGCGTTCGCGCGAGTCGGGCGATCAAAGCTGCGCGAAATCGCGGAACATCCCGAAGCTTTCCGGCACGATCCGCGCTCGCGGCTCTACATCGAGTATCTGAGCTATGTGGAAGCCTGCGCGCCGCTCGCGGTAGTGATCGAGAATGTCCCCGACATGCTCAACCATGGCGGGCATAATCTGGCGGCCGAGATCGGCGAGATCCTCGCCGGCAAGGGCTATGTCGTGCGCTACACGCTACTCAACGCCGCCTTTTACGGCGTGCCGCAGATGCGCGAGCGGATGATCCTGATCGCAATCCGCAAAGAGATTGCCGATGATGTCGAACTCCCCGAGCCGACCCACTGGATTGACCTTCCGTCGGGCTATCAGGGCTCGCGCGCGGTCGCGCTGAAGCTGGCGACCAGCGGCGACCTGCTGACCCCGACGAACGGCGGCAGCGCCTATAAGGCGGCGCCCGAAGCCGTGAAGACGCTCCCGCCCGCGATCACGACCGAGCAGGCGATCAGCGATCTGCCAGAAATTCTCGCGCGCGAACTGCTGGAGGCGGGCGAACTGCGCCGGGGGACACGGCGTCTCGACGCCAACCTTCCCTATGGCGGGCACAACCGGCAGCATGACTATGTAAAGAAGATGCGGAGCTGGAAAGGCTTCGAGGGCGTCGGCCATGTCCGCGACCATGTGATTCGCTATCTGCCACGCGACTATCGCATTTTCGCAGGTCTCAAGCCGGGCGATCAGTATCCCGAGGCGCATCGGCATGCGCTCAGCCTGTTCAAGGCCGAACTCGAGCGGCTCGCGGCCAATGGCGCGCGTCCCGAGAACGACAGCGAGGACTGGAAGGCGCTCAAGGCGAAATTTGTGCCCCCCTATGACGCCGGAAAATTTCCGAACAAATGGCGCAAGATGGAAGCCTCGACGCCGGCGCGGACGCTGCTCGCCCATCTCGGCAAGGATGGCTACAGCCATATCCATTATGACAGCCGCCAAGCACGGCCGATCTCGGTGCGCGAGGCGGCACGGCTCCAGTCTTTCCCGGACGGGTTCCGCTTCGCCGGCACGATGAACCCGGCATTCCGCCAGATCGGTAATGCCGTCCCGCCACTCCTCGCCAAAGCGGTCGCGACCACGCTTCGCCGTCAGCTGATCGGCGATACCGCCGGCTGCGGCACCGACATGGAAGAGCAGCCGGATCAGCCGCGCGCCGTCGGGGCCGGCCGCTGATGGCGAAGCGCGAGGAGATCATCGTCGTCCGCTCGCTCGCCGAATCCGATCTCGGCATTTTCTCGATGCATCGCCTGAGCGCGACCAGCAAACAGCGCGCAATCGCGCTCACCACGCCTGTGGCGCGCAGGCTGCTCAGCGACCGGCTGTTCGCAGCCGGCGGGGCCGATCTCGATCTGATCTGCGTCTATGGCGGCTATGGCAACCGCGAGCTCAGGAACGTCGGCAAGGTGGGCAAGAACTGGCGGCTGGGCGGGCGCAAGATCACCGCTAATGGCTGCGCTTTCCTCGACAGCAAGGATTTCGTGCTGCTGCGGTCGGTCGTCGGCAATGATGGCGACCATCCGATCCTCATGACCTTTATCGGTCGGCAGCGCGAACGCCTCCTCCATGCCGGCATCGTGGCCAGCCTCGCCGACAGCTTCCAGAGCAGCGTCGCGATAGTGACGGCCGGATCGGACGCCTTCACCGCGCTCAGCGCCGCCTTTCCGTCGGTGCCGGCCGATCTTGCCATTGGGGCGCCGCTCGCCGAGGAAGACGCTGAGATGCCAGATCAGGCGGCCGGGAGCGATGGCCGATAGGCTGACGCCGGAACAGCGCCGGCTCAACATGCGCCGGGTGCGCGCGAAGGATACGAAGCCCGAAATGACCGTGCGGCACCTGCTGCATGACCAGGGCTTCCGATACCGTCTCCACCGCCGCGATCTGCCCGGCCGCCCCGACATCGTGTTGCCGCGCTGGCGCGCGGTGGTCTTCGTTCATGGCTGCTTCTGGCACGGTCATGGCTGTTCGCTGTTCCGCCTGCCGGCGACGCGGACCGAATTCTGGTCTGCCAAAATCGAAGGCAACCGTCGGAGGGATGCTGCGGCGGTTGCCGCGCTGGAAGCCGCAGGCTGGCGCAGCCTATGGGTGTGGGAATGCGCATTGCGCGGTAAAAATCGGCTGACGGCGACCGAGGTGAGCGGCGCAATGGTGGCGTTCATCCGGGGCGATGTGAGGTTCACGCAGCTTATGGAACAGGGGATCGCTGGGGTATGACGGCAAAGGTAATCGAAGTGTCGGAGATGCAGCAGCAGCTTCCTGCGCTGAGTGATCTCGATTTGCTGCGGCTGCGGGCTCGGGTCGCCGCCGAACTCAAACGGCGCGGTCTTGCCTCCAATGTCGGTCAGGCGGCCGAGAGCCTTGTCATCGCGTTTTACAACGGCACGCCAGGGCGCCCGAACCTCCAGCCGGCGCCGACGGGCACACAGAATGTCGATGCGCTGTCCCGGCGAGGTGACCGCTTTTCGATCAAGGGCGTGCTCGACGGGCGCAAGACGGGGACCATCTATCCCGACCGTGACGATCGCGACAAACAGCTATTTGAATATCTGCTCATCGTACGGATCGACGAGGACTGGCAGCTGATTGACGTTCACGAGTTCGACTGGAAGACGTTTGTCGAGGTTCGGAGCTGGGACAGCCGAATGAACGCTTGGTATGTCGGTCTGGCGGCAAAGACGCTGGCTCGATCGACACGGTTCGCACCGGCCTGAGGCAAACCGACAGCCGTCGCTCAGCCTTTCGTGGCGGGCGTATAGCCATACTGTTTCAGCCGCCTGGAGGCCATATTCGCTTCCTCGTCTGAGAACAATGCGCGCCACTTTGAATCTGTCACCAGTGCCTCTACGGAGAGATCGAGCCGCTGATGCTCCCATAGCGTATCGAACCCACTGGTGGCCGAACCTCTGATCAGCCGCCGCGCCGTCTCGACGCCGCCATGCTCGGCGAGCATCTGGCGGAATCGGGTCGGCTGATAGCCGAAGCTCGCCGCCTCGTCGTAGATCGCCTGCATCGCCCGGTCGAACGTGCGCGGGTCCGGTGCCGCCGGCCGCTCCGGTGCCCGGCCGGCATCGATCAGTGCCATCGCCTCGCCGAAACTCACCAGCGCATTGCGCCCGTCCTCCGCCCTCGCGAGCACAACCGCCGTAACACTGGACAGCGCGGCATTCTCTTCCGCCGTCAGCACGAACCTTCCGAGGCTGCGCAGCGCCAGCTGCCGCACCTCGACCACCAGCCGCCCCTTGGGCGATTTAGGCAGAACCTGCCAAAGTCCGCCAAAGTCCGATGTCTGGCCGCTGACGCCAAAATCGATCACCAGATCACCGGGCGACAGTGCGGCGTTCCAACCCTCGTAGGCCGAGATGCCAGAGGTGCGCCGCCCATCCGGGACCTCCTGCGCCAGCCATGCTTCATCCCCGGAGGTAAGACCGTCTCGGCAGAACGCCACATGCAGTTTTTTCCAAACGGTGTGTGACGGCGATGCCCGCCATGCTTCGAACAGCGTATGGGCAAGACGGCGGCCGGTGGGCGCGATCCGCACGCGCGCATTCCACAGCTCCGCCGCCCGATCGATATCCTCAGGTCCGACCGCATAGCCGGCATCCGACAGCCGCGTAAACCAACGGTCGATATCAGTGAGCACGCCCGCTTCGCTGAT
This sequence comes from Sphingomonas sp. Leaf22, assembly GCF_001421715.1. GTDB lineage: Bacteria > Pseudomonadota > Alphaproteobacteria > Sphingomonadales > Sphingomonadaceae > Sphingomonas. Next base: position 179,666 of record NZ_LMKP01000044.1, on the reverse strand, counting down.
CTCGACATTGGCCTCGTGCCATCCGCCAGCGGCGTCGCCTTCGACCGCCAGCCCGTTCGCCGACGCATTGGAAGATCCGAGCACCGCGCCGCCCGCCGTCCACCACACTTTGGCATGCAGGGCGGGATGGGAGCGCAGCGTGATCCTCGGATTGTCGTAAAGGCGGCGCAGCTCTTTGGGATTGCAGGCGCCGGATTCCAGATTGCAGAGGATCTCGGCGGTGAGCCCCGGCCGGTCGAGACCCAGCCGTTCGATCGCACCCTTTCCCCAGAAGGCTACCGCCAGCCTAGCGTGGGTCGCATCGGCGAGCAGCGCGCGGATGCCCGAGAGCGCGGCGGTTTCGTCGAGAAGGATCATAGTTTCTATCTTGTCTCGCAGACGTGCCGCCCGTCAACGTGATCCGGGAGACAGTCAGTACGGTGAGTTGCAGTGCACTATGAAGAAGTCGGCGATGATCTGCGCCCGCTCATCTATGACTTCTTTTACCGGTTCTCGCGCTTCAAATCCGGACTAAAGGAAGCGAACTTGCTGGTGTCACGCGATATCGGTGCCCCGGCCCGGCCGGGCTGAAAGGATCCCGTCGCTGCCGATGAAGGCCGGTATCGGCCTTCGCAGGCTGGCGCAGATCATATCGCCGCCAACAACCTCTTCCATGGCGGCAAAAAGGGGGGAGCGGGCTGGGACGATCCTGACCGTATCCGCCAGCTGTTGCCGCTTTGCATCACGATACTCGAAGAGCTGGCCGAGTTTGGCAATGTCCAAACCAATCAGACCGCTCTCCACTATTTGCTACATTTCGAGTTCGATCGATCGTTCCCGCTCCCTTCCGGTCATTTCGAGCGCAATCTGCTTTTCTGGCAGGCGGGCGCTCTTTGCAGTGGCTTCTCCAACAAGCGACGCTTCCGTCTTCGCACCATCCCGGCGTCCCGCAACTCGCTCTAACCGCACGGCATTGTCCACGACCAACGTCACATGCTCCCGCACGCGGGTCGTCAACACCCGCATCAAGCTGGTAGAAATTAAGCGTCCCTCACGGCTGTCGGCAACAATGATACCCCGATCACTTGTAGCGCCCTGGGCGGCATGAGCACTGGTGGCATAGGCTAGATCGATCCGCCGCAGCATCGGATCCTTCGGCGCCAACTCGACCCGTTCGCCCCTGTTGGTTTCGATCAGTAGAGCGTCCGGCCGGACCTCGCGCAGCGTGGCGGTGTCGGCGTTGACTAAACCGCGGGAATGGTCGGTGCCGGTCCAGCGCAACTGGTCGCCGGCGAACAGCGTCAGTTTGCGCAACTCGAACACCCGCACCGCGTCCTCGCTGCGGTTGGGTGCAAGCTTGCCCGGCAGATACCGTTGTTCGACGCCGCTGCGCCTTTGCAACGTGACGACCCCGCGCCCCGATCGAACGACAAGCGCCAGCCCGCGCTCAATACCCTGGCTCGGAAGGTCCCTCGCAAACTCCACGATGCGACCGGGGGTGTAATGGTGCGCGATCCGCTCTTCCTCGCGGCTTAGGTGAACGGGATCGTAGATTGACAGTCTGGCGGGCGTTTGGCCCAGCTCGCCGTTCGCTATTCGCAGCCGCTGAACCTCGCTGTTTACGTCGGCACGCAACTGGCGACCGGAGGTGTAGATGCCGGTGCGGCCGCGTTCGTCGGGAGGCAACGCCATCCACATCCGCGCGACGGTTTCGGCCCCTTCGCCCGGCGCTTCGATCGTGTCCGCCTTCAGTAGCCCCATCAGCTCGCCGACGTTGCCGGCCTGCGCAGCGGCATGGATCGCGCGCATCTCGTCGTTCGTGGCACGCAGGTTCGTCGGCATGAACGCTGTGTCGCCGACACGCTGGACGATGTTGAACGGCCGCCCACATTCGACCGCGCCAAGTTGACGACTATCCCCGACCAGCACGAGCCTTCCGAGCTCGTAGCGATTGGCAACGTCGACAAGCCGCCGCATTGCGTCGTTGCCGAGCATCGACGCTTCGTCGATCACGAGGACCGAGCCCCGGAGAACTGCGACCGATCGCCGCTCATGCTGGTCAGTCCGAACGCGCCCATCATGCTCGTGCAGGAACGAGGCGACGGTCCGCGCCTCGATGCCAGTGTCCTGCCCAAGCCGCCGTGCAACCGTGTTCTGCACCGCCAGTCCGAGCACGGTGCGCCCTTCCTCGGCGACGATCGCCAGCGCAGGCTTCAGCATCGACGATTTGCCAGCGCCAGCCACGCCCTGAACCGCGACGATCCTGTCAGTGCTTGATAGGATGCGGGTGGCGGCGCTCATCTGCCCAGCGTTCAAACGCCGCCCGTCCGCCCGCGCCGCCGCAGCAACACGCTCTTTCGCTTGGGCCTGTTCCAGAACAGGGGCCACAGCACCTTTGCCGTCGACCACACCGTCGACAATCGCCTGCTCCGTCGCCAGTGCAGCGGCGGTCGTCATCATCCGCCCGTCGGCACCCGCGATCAGCAATCCGCGACCGACCAACGTCGCCATCCGCGTCTCGACCGCAGCCGCACCCATCGGCGCGCCCATATCGAGCGCCGTCTTCAGCACCTCCCGCGCTGGAAAGGCAGCCTCACGCTCGGCCAAATGCCGGATGGCCGAAGCGACCGCGTGCGCCGCTGCAAATGCCGTTGGGTGCAACCGCCCGGTTCGCTCCGGCACCAACGGGTCCGGCGCCTTCACTCGAATGCCAAGCCGTTCGGCTAGGGCGAGACCCTGCGCACCGACACCGCGCGTACCATCAACCAACCGTCGCCAAGCCGTCGGACTGAGAGCCGCAATCCGGCTCGCTTCCGCCACCATGGCCGGCAGATCGATGCCGGTCTTCTCCGCCCGCGCTACCCACTCTCCGCGCAACTCGGCCCGATCGATCTCAGCCGGTTTGGCGGCCCGGGTCCCAATCGTCACCGCCGACCTCGCCTCCGGTGTCTGGTGCTTCATACCCTTCATCGCCGCGTCGATTTCCGCGGACCGGGTGGAGAACCGCTCGATCACCTCGCGAGGGATGCCCGAAATCTCGAACTGACCATGCTTGGCAACGCGCTCGGTCGCATAGCCCAGCGCCTCAACCCGTTGCCGCAGGTCCGCGTTGTAGACCGAGGCGGCGGTCGAATAGCCCTCCCACAACGCGTCGTTGAGAACCGCCCGCCACTTGCCGTCCGGCCCCCGCGTCGCGTTGGCGATGATCGCGTGGATATGTGCCTGAGGATCCAACGCCCGGCTCGTATCGTGCTGGAACAGTGCGACGATCAGGTTGCCCGACCGCACCGTCTCCTGTGCGCCGTCCTTCGCCACCCGCGTCTCGGCAAGGTTGCGCTCGATCCATCCGACTGTCGAGCGGACGGACGCCATGTGCGCCGCCAGCAACCGCGCGTCACCGCCAACATAGGCTAGCAACGACATCGATTTTGGCGCGGAGAAGGTGAAGTCCATGCCAGCACGATGGTTGCCATTCGCCCCGGGCGGGATCGTCGAACCATTGGGAAGCTCGCCTCGCAACACCGCTTCGAACGGTTCACGGCTAACCTCTCCGGTCAGCCCGAGTTGCGCAGCCCCTTCGCCGACCCACACACTCGCCTCGGTCGCCTGCCCATCGGTGTAGTAGTTATCGGCGGCATAGTAGCTCGCCGCCCCGGACGCGGACCGGACGACCGCCGGGGTCAGCATGGCGGCCGCCCGGACGTCATCGAACGATGCCCTGCAACAACTCGCGCTCGCGCCGCTGCCCGGGAACGTAGATCCGGCACGGCTCAAGCTCGCGATAATCGCTGCCCTTGCCGGCGCGCTTGGCACAGGCGAACAGCCGCTTGCGGTTATCCGGAATGTTGGCGGTAGCGAACAGGTAGCGGGTGATATCGTCCTCGCCCGCGTGCCGGTTCAGCAACATCACGCCCGCGCCATACCCGTCACCGCGCATCCCAAGCGCGGCCAGTGCGATCTTCTCCGCAACGACGCCATCACCGGGGACCAGCAACAGCACGGCGAGCGCCGCGATAAAGCCGATCAGCATACCGAGCCCCGTCGAGCCATCGAACGCGTAGCGTTGCCGACGGCGCGGCGGCGGTCCGCCATCTACGGTGGGCTCCGCCTCCAGCACGCGGACCGGGCGGGGCGCCACTTCGACGGGTGCCGGCGGCGCGGGCTCGACGCGTACTGCCGGCACTGTCGCCTCTGACGGTGCAGGCAACGACTGCAGAGCGTCGTCGGAATCAGGACGCGGTTCCATGGCCATCGCCAGATACCGCTCGACCAGCGCGCTGAACGGTATGCCTTCCTGAGCCGCTTCGTCCTGCAGCATCGCATAGCGACCCGGCGCGAACGAGATCGATTTGCCGAGCGCCTTACGTCCGAAACTCATGTGTCCTCCCTGTCTGCCGTGGCCGGATCTCCGGTCGTCGGATGACGCGGCGGGGGCAGGGCACCCTCATACTCAGCCCGATCGCAGACGCGCCACAGCGCACCCATCCACGCATCCAGCACGCTGAGGTGATCCGCCATAACGCGATCGATGTCCCGCACGACCACTTCGTTGGGGCAGGGGCAAGCCGCGTCCGTGGCTGCCTCGGGGGCGCAAAGGGTCGTTCGCACTGGTTCGTCCTGTGATTGCTGCCGCCCGTCCGCCGGGGGTCACGACGGTCAGGATCGACAGAAATGAGCGATACGCAAGTGGATCGACGGCGCTGAAAAGTATCCAACAATCCGTTGTTAGCATACGTACGCAGCTGCCTGCCGCGTTAGTAACCGGTCGTAACTGTGCAAAAACAGCCACTTATCACAGCTGAACGCAGCGTGATCTGTGCTTCCTGACTCCCTACAATCGTCGTGGCAGGGCGTTCGGTTGCTTGTCGATTGTTCGGAAGATGGCCGGGGCTTTCAACGGGCAACCGCCCGGACTGCCGCCCGGACTGCCGTCCGGAATTGCTGCCAGCTGCTGCTTATTGCTCAGACGCGATCGCCAACTTCGCAAGCCGGCGCAACGCTTCTGGTCGAGATAGCCGGTCGGGCTGTTCCGCAATCCACTGGTCAAGCACAGCTAGTTCCTCCGGTGGGACGCGGACGGACACAGCTATCGAACCGACACGGGGGCGGCCTCGTGGCCGTTTAGTATCCGTCTGCATCTAGACGTTCGACAATCATCAACCGGATCGCAGCGGCTCGACTTTCATGCCGATCATCAGCCCAAGCGTCCAACCGAGCTGTAATCGCTGGAGGAAGTCGAACCCCAACCATGGGATCGCTTCCTGTCGCCGGTCGCCCTACGCGCCTTTTTTGATTATCAGATATTGCGTTCGACATATTTTGTGATTATCACAAATGCAGCCCAGCGCAAGGCTGCCACCCTGCGCTGGGCCTGACCCGAACCAAGGAAATCACCCATGGCCCAGGCTACTTCACAGAATACCCGGCGTTCCGTTGTCGAGGAAGGGCATTACGCCATCACCGAAAACGAGTTCATGAACCTAACGCTGGTACGCGACGCGCTAGCAGGTGTTGCAGAGCTGGCGTTTGATGGCCGTATCGAACGTGCAACCGAGACGCCGGAAATCACCTGCCACAACTTGTCAGCGCTGATGCTGGTCCTCAGCGATCGATTGGGTACCATGCTCGACAACATGACCTTTTCCCACGGCCGTCGCGGTTGACGCTAGCTCATAGGAGATAGGCCATGGCAACCCGACTAGAGCTCGTGCCATTCGACACGCAGCAGATCGCGACAATCCAGCGAGACGCCGACATTTTCGTTGTTATGAAACCGATCGTTGCGGCCCTCGGCCTCGACTGGAATGGGCAGTATCAACGTATCAACCGACACCCCGCCATCCGGCAGGGTATGTTTGTAACGCACATACCTTCTGCAGGCGGTGAACAAGAGGCGGTCACACTCCAACTCGAACAGTTCCACGGGTGGCTTGTGACGCTTCATCCTGATCGGGTTCGCGATCCTCTCAAGCGCGAACTCATCGTCTCGTATCAGCGCCGTGCATTCCGGGTGTTGTTCAATCACTTCCACGGCGCTGCCCAACGACCGGCCGCGATGCCGATCCAGTCGCGCATCGCGATCCAGAACCAGGTGCTGCGGCTGACCGCGAGGTTGCAGCACACCCGCAACCGCACCGAACGCCGTGTCATCCATGCGATGATCGGCGATCTCTGCCGCGACATCGGCATGGCCCCGCCGGCGATGGATGATCTGGGCTTCGATGCCCCGCATCCCTCTGATGCGGTTGCCCCTTTCTGGGCAGGCATTGCCGAACTGAAGCGACGCGGCGTCGTCTTCAACCACAGCCGGACCGGCGGCCTGCTGGCCATCAACCGCACGGCGCTCGCAGAAGAGTTCAAGCGAGCGGGTATCGCGTTAAAGCTCGACACCCAGCTGGGCCGGGCGCTGCGGGCAAGCGACCCGCGCTACATCGGGGCGAAGACCGTCAACAGCCGTCTGACCGGCGGCGGCATCCACTGCTGGGTCTTCACCGACACCGACTGAGCTTTGCCCCGACGGGCGGACGGAGTACAGAAAAGGGTCGGAACGCGGATGCGCGCTCCGGCCCTTCTGCTGTGCGCTACCGCCGCTGGCCGAGGACGAACCTCCTGCCGACAACACGGCTTGGGAGGGGGGTCGGGAAAAGTCTTATCTCCTTTATCCCCCGGTTTGATGATCTAAGAAACGGCGGAAATCCGGCATTTTCGATGTAACACGCTCGGCGTTATCGCTTCCTACATGCCCCCAGCGAAAACACTTATCCCACTGTAAAAACACGATATTCTCAAACCAAAATATTCGAAACTAAGTCTATTATCAGTAACGATGGGATAAGCGTCTTTGTAACGTCCCAAGCCATTGAAATTGCACGACTGTTCGACAGGTAAGAAGTTTCCCGCCTCCCCCCTGCCTACTAAACCACCTTCGAAAACGCACACGATATGGACGTTTTCAGGCGTTCGCTGACCGGTTTTCGCTGGCGATCGCGCGCCGGGTTTGGCGCTACCGGACGCGTTCACACGGGCCGCCGCCGGCACCCCGTCCAGGTGCGTCGATCTGCGTCGCGGCTGCGATCAAGAATGGCGGCATTCCGCCCAGCTTTCCCGCCGGTTTCGCTAGGGACGCTGCATGCGTCGAAAGCGCCACGAAAAGCGCGCGGGCGAGGCGGGGGGAAAAGCGTGTAATTCGGGGTCGCAACGCGAGCGGGCAGTGTCCATCTTGATGCTGACCATCGAACGCACGGACTTTGTCCTGGCCCGGCACGCTGACCATTGTGCGCTACGAGTAGCGGGAATTCGCGTCCGCCGTACTCGCGGTAGCACGGTCGAATGCGCCGTGAAGCGAGCGGGACCGTCCGCCCTAGCGATCGCTTCGGGAATTCGTGTCTGAGCCCGACTGCCGCGGCTCAATCTCGCGTGACCGGACCTCGGGAACACCAGCGGTACTGTTCGGCTCCGGCCTGTCAGGACGCCAATCTTTGCCAGGATCACGCCTTTTTCCCTACCGGGGCTGAACCGTCGCTCGCGAGATAAATTGCTACAAAGCGCGGTATTCTCCGAGGAAACCTGTGTATGGCATGCTCAGATGAACGGTCGAAATGGAGCGGATGCCCGTATGCATATGGCGCGAAAGGGCACGAACGCTAGCGGGATGAGGCGGTATAACGAACGGCTGATCCTGTCGGCGATCCGGCGATTGAACGGTGCTTCAAAGGCCGAACTTGCGCGCGTAACCGGGTTGTCGCCGCAAGCGGTCGTACGGATTATCGACGAACTCGATAGCGACGGCTTGCTGTTCCAAGCCGAAAAGCGCACCGGCGGCATGGGGCAGCCGGCCACGGTTTATCGCATCAACGGCGCGCGTGGTTACACGGTTGGTGTCGAGATCGGGCGCAATGCGATGACGCTGGTCTTGCTCGATTTCGATGGTCAGCAGCAGGCGCTGCAATGCGATGCGAGCCCGTTTCCGACCATCGATTTGGCGGTGGAGCGGATCGGCCGGTTTCTGCACGAACAACTGCCGGCATCGCTGCGCGAGCCCGGTACGTTTCTGGGCATTGGCATTGCCATGCCATGGTTTCTGGGCGAATGGCGCGACGAGTTAGGCATTTCCGAACGTCAGGCGGCGGAATGGCGGCGGGAGGATGTGGCCGAACGGCTGCGTGCCGGGCTGAACTGTCCGACCTTTTTCGACAATGATGGCAATGCCGCGACGCTGGCGCATTTGTTGTGCGGGGCGGGGGGCGACCTGCAAAGCTATCTGTTCATCAACCTCGGTACCTTTGTCGGCGGCGGGCTGGTGGTGGCCGGGCAGGTTGTGCAGGGGCGGCATGGCAATGCCGGGGCGCTGGCTTCGATGCCGGTCATGGTCGACGGCCGACGCGATTCGCTTATCCATCATGCGTCGCTTTACGACCGCGACCGGGCGACGACTCCCGCCGCGCTGGAGGGTTGGCGTCACCGCTGTACCGAGGCGCTGACCTTTGCGATTGCAGGGGCCAACAGCCTGCTCGATCTGGAGGCTGTAATTCTCGACGGATCGCTCGACGCGCACGAGCTGGCCGGCATCGCCGCAGCGGTCGAGCGGCAGCTTGCCGCCGATGCCCCACCAGATTTTTTTGCGCCTGACATACGGGTCGGAACGCTGGGGCAACGGGCGGCAGCGATCGGGGCCGGGTTGCTGCCGCTGCACGCGCAATATTCGCCTGATCTCAGTAGTTTGTTCAAGCGCGCCTGACCCCGCCCAACGCGATCGCAATACTAGATATGCCGCTTTTCCTCACGAAGCGCCAAGGCTCGTTAGCGGTAACAGCAAACGATTGTCGCCCAAGACACTGATAACGCGCTAATTTCTCCCCTTGACCTACTAAATCACCTTTGTAGATTTAGTCGTACGGACCGTGAAAAGCGGCGGCGAGGGGAGAGTGATGATGAGGGTGGGTTCGCGTCGTAAAGGCCGGGCGGGGTACCGGTGGTGAACGAACCACTGCTGCTCGGTGGGATTGAGGCGGGGGGCACGAAGTTCCTATGCGCCGTCGCTGACCGTGATGGGACCATCCTGACCGAAACTCGAATTGCCACGACCACCCCGGCCGAAACGCTGGGCGCGGCCACCGCCTTCTTCCGCGATGCGCGGCGCGACCATGGCGCACTATCGGCATTTTCAGTCGGCAGCTTCGGACCGTTGTCGCTCAACCCGCTGGTCGGGGATTACGGCTACATCACCTCGACGCCTAAGCCGGGTTGGGAGAATGTCGACCTGCTGGGCACGCTCCGCGAGGGCGTCGATGCACCGATGACGCTCGACACCGACGTTAATTGCGCGGCGGTGGGGGAGCGGCTGTTCGGCAGCGGGCAGGGGCTGGACAGCTTCTGCTATGTCACCATCGGCACCGGCATCGGCGTCGGCCTGCTGATCGGCGGAGCGCCGCATGGTGGGGCGAACCATCCTGAGGCCGGGCATATCGCGGTGCCGCGCGCCGCCGGTGATGCGGCGTTCGCCGGCATCTGCCCGTTCCACGGCGACTGTCTGGAAGGGCTGGCATGCGGGCCGGCGATGCGGGCGCGGTGGGGCGTTCCGGCCGAACAGCTTCCCGCTGATCATCGGGCGTGGGATATCGAGGCGGACTATATCGCCGCGCTGTGCGCCACGCTGACCTATGTTATTCGGCCCGACCGGATCATCGTCGGCGGCGGCGTGATGCAGCCGCAAATGTATCCGCGCGTGCGCGCCGCGCTGGTCTCGAAGCTCGCCGGCTATGACGCCAGCATGCGGACGATCGACATGAGCGACTATATTGCCGCGCCGACCGCGGGCGCATCGGCTGGGCTGACTGGGGCGCTGGCACTCGCCTATCGCACCGCGACCCGGCAATGGCCGATGCACTGGCGCACTGCTGAACCCTTTCAAGTGAACAAGGAGACCGCCGATGCATAGCGTCGCGACGCCGGGTGGCCGGCAGGATGTGGACGATGCACGGGCGACGACCGCGATCGTGCTGAGCGCGGCCGGCGCGGCATTGGGCGGGCTGTTGTTCGGGTTCGATACCGCCGTTATTTCCGGCGCGACGCAGGCGCTGCAGGAACGTTTCGCGCTGACCGATGCGTCGCTGGGCTTCACCGTTGCCTCCGCGCTGATCGGGACGGTCATCGGGTCGCTGGTCACCGGGGCGCCCGCCGACCGCTATGGTCGCAAGGCGATCATGCTGTCGGTCGCCATCGCCTATGTCGTGTCGTCGCTCGGCACCGGTCTGGCGCAGAGCTGGCCGATGCTGATCGCGTTCCGGTTCCTGGGTGGTCTGGCGATCGGCGCGGCGTCGGTGGTGACGCCGATCTATATCGCGGAGGTATCGCCCGCGAAGTTTCGCGGGCGCCTAGTGGCGATGAACCAGCTGAACATTGTCTTGGGCATTCTGATCGCGTTCCTAAGCAACTATCTGATTGCGCAGTCGCTGCCGCCAGAAGTGGCATGGCGGTGGATGTTCGGCATCGTCGCGGTGCCGTCCGCGTTGTTCCTTGGGGTCACCTTTCTACTGCCCGAAAGCCCGCGCTGGCTGGCGGTAAAGGGCGAGAAGGGGCAAGCGATCAAGGTCATGACTCGGCTAGGCTTTCTCGACCCGCAGGCCGAGCTAGCGCGGATCGAGGCGGCGGAGCGGCGCGACGTAGCGCAGGGCGACACTCGCCTGTTCCAGCCCGCGCACAGCTTTCCGGTCGCCTGCGCCATCGCAATCGCGCTGTTTAACCAGCTGTCCGGCATCAACGCGCTCCTCTATTACGCGCCGCGCATCTTCGAACTGGCCGGGGCGGGTGCCGACAGCGCACTGTTGCAGTCGATCGCGGTCGGCGGCACCAACTTGGTGTTTACTGTTGCTGCGTTGTTTTTCATCGACCGGTTCGGCCGGCGGCCGCTGCTGCTCGTTGGATCGATCGTTTGTGCCGCAGCGCTGCTGATGGTCGGGTTCCAGCTCGAACGCAGCACGCCCAACGGCATGCTGATCCTGGGCGGGCTGCTCGCCTTCATCGCAGCCTTTGCCATCAGCCAGGGCGCGGTGATCTGGGTGTTCATTTCCGAAGTATTCCCCAGCCACGTGCGCGGCAAGGGGCAGGCCTTAGGATCGACCACCCACTGGGTCGCCGCGGCGGCGATCACATGGCTGTTCCCAATCGTGGCGAGCGCGGTCGGCGGATGGGTCTTCGCCTTCTTCGGCGCGATGATGCTGTTGCAGTTGGTGTGGACGGTGCGGGTGATGCCGGAGACGAACGGCGTCGCGCTGGAAGACATGAATCTGAAGGGAAATGCGGCATGAAGCGGCTCGCGATCCTCGCCATGACCGGTCTGATGCTCACCACCGCCGCGTCGGCACAGCGACCCGATCCGCGCCCGGCCTATCACTTCGCGCCGGCTGCCAACTGGATGAACGATCCCAATGGCCTCGTTTATTACGAGGGTGAGTACCATCTGTTCTACCAGTATAACCCACATGGCGATCGCTGGGGCCATATGAACTGGGGCCACGCGGTTAGCCGCGATCTGGTGCATTGGCAGGAACTGCCGATCGCCATTCCCGAAACCGGCGACGTTATGGCGTTTTCGGGCAGCGCGGTGGTCGACTGGAATAACACGACCGGGTTCGGCAAGGGCGGCAAGCCGCCGCTGGTTGCGATCTATACCGGCCATAATCCTAAGGCGAAGCTGCAGTCGCAATATGTCGCGTACAGCAACGACAAGGGCCGGACCTGGACCGTTCATGGCGAAGTGCTGAGCGTAGGATCGCCTGAATTCCGAGATCCCAAGGTGTTCTGGCACGCTGCGACCAGGCGATGGGTGATGGTCGCGGTGATGGCGCTGGAGAACCGTGCCGTCCTGTTCACCTCGTCCGACCTGAAGCGATGGACCTTTGCCAGCAGCTTCGGCCCCGCCGGTGCGCGCGGCAAGAACTGGGAATGCCCCGACCTGTTCGAGCTGCCGGTCGAGGGTGGCACCCCGGGTGAGAAGCGCTGGGTGCTGGGCATCAACCTGGGCGACAATGCCGTCGGTGGCGGTTCGGGCGGGCAGTATTTCGTCGGCGATTTCGACGGCAAGCGGTTTACTACCGTTCCCGGTTGGCCGGGCGAGGCACACTGGATGGATTACGGCGCGGATTTCTATGCCGCCGTATCGTGGAACGATTTGCCGAAGACCGATGCGCGCCGGATCTGGATCGGATGGGCGAACGACTGGCGCTATGCTGAGGCGATCCCGACCTGGCCGGCTCGCGGGCTGATGACCGTGCCGCGCGAAGTGACTTTGAAAAAGACACCCGCCGGCTATCGCATCGCGCAGATGCCGGTGCGCGAGGTCGCGACGTTGCGCGGCGCGCGGCGGGACTTCTCAGCGACGCTGGGCGAGACGCCGACCGACCTGCCTATCGCGGGTGGATCGGCCGACCTGACCATCGACCTTGACACCGACACTGCCGAACAGGTCACAATCGCACTGACCGACGAACAGGGGTATCAGACGCTGATCGGGGTCAATCCTGGCGTGGACGAACTGTTCGTCGATCGCACCCGGTCGGGGCCGCATTTCCACGACGGATTCGCCAACCGCCATATCGCTCCGGTCGACCTGAAGGGGCGCAAGATACGCCTGCGAGTGCTGGCCGATGAATCGATCCTCGAAGTCTATGCTGCGGATGGCACGCGGACGATCACCGATCGCTTCTTTCGCGGCGGTGGACAGCTTCGTTGGAGCGCAATGGCGCGCGGCGGGGCGGCACGCCTGACGATGCAGGCGTGGCCGATGACGGCGAAGGCGGCGGCGCGATGACATGATCCGCTTCGTCGATACGGCGGCAGCGACCGTACCGGGCTGAACGCCCGCCCAACCGCTGCACTGAACAACTAAAAAAATAACGGAAATCTGGGAGGATTTATGCCGAAGACGTTGCTTGCCTTGCTGACATCCAGCGCCCTTGTACCGCTGACCGCCATTCCCGCGCATGGTCAGGCCACGGCTTCCGCCGAACAGGCCGCGCCGACCGAGCAGGCCGAAGCTGACGCCGCGCCCGAAAACGACGGCAGTGCCGACATTATTGTCACCGGCTACCGCGCCGCATTGGGCTCGGCGCAGGAGATCAAGCGTAACTCTGCGTCGATCGTCGATGCGATAGTGTCGAACGACATCGGCAAGCTGCCCGACAACAACGCGGCCGAGGCGATTGCGCGCGTCACTGGCGTCACGGTCCAGCGCTACAACGACGAAGCCGGCGTGATTCTGGTGCGCGGGTTGCCCGACGTCACCACCACCTTCAACGGGCGCGAGTTCTTTTCAGCCGAGGACCGCGTGCTGCACTTGCAGGACTTCCCGGCGGGCGTCGCGGCGGGAATCGAGGTCTATAAATCAGGTACGTCCGACCTGATCGAACCGGGCCTCGCCGGCCTCGTCAACTTGCGATCGCGCCGTCCGTTCGACGTGAAAGATACCGAGATCGCGGGCGAACTGCGCGCATCGTATAACGACCAGGCGAAGGCGTTCGACCCGGCAGGCAACCTGCTCGTCACGAAGCGGTGGGATACTCCGATCGGTGAGATCGGTGCGCTGGTCAACGTCAGCTATGTCCGCTCGACGTATCGCAACGCCGATCGCTACGCCGACAGCGCCGTGATTTCGCCGCGCGGCTTCGGTGCGGACGATCCAACCGATGATCTGAAGGTCACGACGCCCGGCGTCGGCAACGACTTCCGCTTTCCGGCCAATGCTGGAAATTTCTACGAAAAGGGTGTGCGGCATCGTCCGGCCGTGAACGGTACAATCCAGTGGCGGCCGACCCCGAACCTCGAACTATTCGCCGAAGGGCTGTGGCAGGCTTATCGTGGCGAGGTGCTACGCGACGCCTTCAACGTCAATTTCGAACGCCGCGACGTGAACGGCGTCGCTCCGACGCTCAGCAATGTCGTGCTGGTGCCGGGTGAGCCGAACAAGGCGGCGAGCTTTACCAAGACCGGCGGCTATGTCCCCGAATTCTATCGGTCGACCCAGAACGACAGCACCGATACGTGGCAGGCGGCAACGGGTTTCAAATGGACCACCGGCCGCGCGATCCTGTCGGGCGACTTCGCCTACACCAACAGTAAGTACAAGGCGTCGGAATACAGCCTCGACGCGCAGCTGGCATCGGCGCCGACGATCAACGTCGACTGGGACGTGCGCGGATCCGCGGTGTTCGATCTCGGAGGCTATGCGATCGACAACCCCGCCAACACCCGTTGGCGCGGCTATTACCAACGTGATTTTGTGACGAAGGGCGACGGAGTGCAGGGTCGGATCGACCTTGACCTTGAAACCGAATGGAGTTGGCTGCCGCGTCTGCAATTCGGCTTCCGTGCTAGCGATCGGAATGCATCGTCGCAGAACAACAACCGCTATGCCTATACCGCCGGCCTGAACATTGCGCTCGATAGCCTGCCGAGCGGCAGCCTTGGCCTCATCACCGATGGGTTCCGTGGCGATCCGCAGCGGTTCCAGAATTGGCTGGCCCCCAGTCGCGACGGCATTCGCGACAACGGCGAGGCGCTGCGCCTGCTGGCGCTGCAATCGGTGCAGCGCGCGACCGTGTTGTTCCCGTTCGACAACGGCATCCGCGAAGCGGTGACGAAGTTCGCGACCGCCGACATCCCCTATGATCCGCTGGGTGGCTTCACCGCCAGCGAGGCGAGTTATGCCACCTATGGCCAAGGCAAGTTCGATGTCGATGTGGGCGGGATGCGGATCGACGGCACCGTCGGCGCGCGCATCGTCAACACCGACGGCACCTATCGCGGGTTCAGTCGGGTGCAGGCGGCCGACGGCACGGTTGGCATCGTCCCTACCACGACGCGGCAGAATTATGTCGACGTCCTGCCCTCCGCCATCGCCCGCGTCCGCTTCTCGAACGAATGGCAGATGCGGCTGGGCTATACCCAGACGCGGACCCGGCCGGGGTTCGGGCAGCTCAACCCGTCGATCAACATCACCCGCAACAGCGTGGGGCCGGACGGCACGCCGCCGGTGTTCGACGCGACCGGCTTCGGCGGCAATCCCGACCTGCGCCCGTTGACGTCCAAAAACTACGATGCCAGCCTCGAATGGTATTTCTCAAAGAACGGATCGGCGTCGGTCGCCGCCTTCTATCGCGATCTGAACGGCTTCATCGGCTATTATACGCAGGTTGTGAACGATCCGATCTATGGCCGGGTGCAGCTCAATCGGCCGGAGAATGCCGGCAACGGTCGGATCAAGGGGGTCGAGGCGTCGCTCCAGACCTTCTTCGACTTCCTGCCCGGCGCGCTGTCCGGGTTCGGCGTACAGGGGAACGTGACGTATCTCGACGGCACCAATCAGTTGCCGCAGGTACTCGGCGAGGGCGACCGGCAGGTCGAGATCACCGGCCTGTCGAAATGGGCGTACAATCTGACCGGCTTTTATGAAAAGGCCGGCATCTCCGCCCGACTGTCGTACAACTGGCGGTCGCGGTCGACCAGCAGCTACAACCGCAACATTAACGAGGAACAATATGCCGGTGAACTGGTCCAGCCCGTCTCGCGGCTCGACTTCTCGGCAAGCTACGATGCGTTCAAGAACATCTCACTGGTCGCCAACGTGAGCAACATCCTGGCGCAACCATTCAAGAACTATCGGTTCTACAATGAAACCCAGTCTTTCGGTCGCGACTTGCGGGTTGAGGGCCGGTATTTCAGTCTCGGCGTCCGCTTCAAGATGTAGGGCCGGCGGTGGCGCGCATCGCCGCGCCGCCGCCCCTTTGCCGTCCGACTACCCCAACCCCCCGCGCGAACCGTCGGAACAGGCGGCGCGCGACCCATGTCGCGCGGCCATGCACCGTGCGCGGAGAGGATATCATCATGCCATCGATCGTTTCCCGGCGTCAGACGCTCGGCTTGCTCGCGACCCTCCCTATTCTGCCCGCCTGCGGCGCATCAGGCGATGGGGGCGGCGGAGTGGTCTCAACGCCCGGTCCGACTTCGGCCCCGATGCCGACTTCCACCCCGACGCCCACCGCGACTGCCACCACCGCCAGCGCTCGGCCGCGCTATCACATCGCCGCGCCCGATGGCGGGTGGATCAACGACCCGCAGCGGCCGGTGCGGATCGGCGATGGCTGGACGATGTGGGCGCTCTACAACCCGACCTGGCCCAATGGCGGCACCGAATGGCGGCGCTGGACTTCGACCGATCTGGTTACCTGGTCTGATCGCGGGGTGTCGATCCCGCGGCGGACCACGTCCTTCGGCGACGTGTGGAGCGGCAGCACGGTGATCGACACCAACAATACCGCCGGGTTCGGTGCGGGCACGCTGATCGCGCTCGCGACGATGCCCGCCGACAATGCCGCCGGACAGAACCAGTCAACCGCGCTCTGGTATTCGCGCGACGGCGGGGCAAGCTTCACCTTCCACGCGATCGTCCATCCCAACTTCCCGGGTAACAAGCCGTTTCGCGATCCTACCGTGTTCTGGCACGCGCCCACGTCGCGCTGGGTGCTGACCCTGTCGGAAGAGGGCAAGATCGGTTTCTATACCTCGCCCGACTTGAAACAGTGGAGCTACGCGAGCGGCTTTGGATCGAACCTGGTCGGCGGGGTGATGGAATGTTCGCACCTTTTCCCGCTACACCTGTACGAAGCTGACGGGACGACGAAGGGCGATAAATGGGTGCTGCTGGTCGGCGGCGACGGTACGTCGAATGGGTTTACCATCGGCACCTATTACTGGGTCGGCAGCTTCGACGGCACGACCTTCACCGCCGACAGTGCGATCGGCCAGTGGCTCGACGGCGGGGCTGATTATTACGCGGCGGTTGTATGGCGCGATCCGCAGGCGGCCGATCCGTTGGCCAGCGCCTATACGCTAGGCTGGATGAACAACTGGTCTTACGCCAACACCCTACCGGCACCGTATGGCTATCGCGGCCAGCTGAGCATCGTCCGCCAGATCCGCCTGCAACGCACCTCCACCGGTACCCCTCGGTTGCGTATGTCACCGATCGCGGCACAGAACGGTGCGTTCCAGCGGGTCGTGACCGGGACCGACCAGACGATCACCGACGGCAGCGACTATGTCTGGCCAGCCAATGCCGGCATCGTCGCTGGGCGGATCGACCTGACGCTAACCCGCGTCGGTACCGACTGGCCGGGCGGGGCATGGCTGTCGGTACGCGGCGGCGAAGGGTATTTCACCCAGATCGGCTTCGAACTGCGCGACAACCGGATCTTCGTAAAGCGTGACACGAGCGGCCCCAACGGAGCGAACAGCGTAGCATGGCGGCAGAATCGCAGCGTTCAGTACGACGCCGCTAGTGGAACGGTAACGGTCAGCCTCTTCCTCGATGTCGGCTCAATCGAGGTGTTCGTTAACGGTGGTGAAGGTGTCATCTCCGAACTCATCGCTGCGCCATCAAGTGCGACTGGATTAAACCTGAACGCAAGCGGCGGTTCGCTTCGCGTGTCCGAAGTTCGAATTTTAGAAAGTTCTTGAGGCGAATGCCTCTAATCAAAAGCGTGTCGAGGAACACAGACTTCCGCAAGATCGATTTCAACGTCCTGATCAATCGTTGTGTTGTGTCCAACATTAAGCCGCTGACGAAGATAGGAACGGGGTCATCTACGCCTATCGCAACCGATACTGGCACGCGCACATATTCGGCCCATATCGAAAATTCCCAACGGCCACGAAGCTCACAGCCTATCGGCCCGCCAAACGAGGCGCCCGACAACGTGTAGTTCGTCCTTGCCAGCATAGTCGTCGGGTACGGCGCGGTTGTCCGCCATCAGCACGAAGCTGCCGTCCGCTTTGGCGCGGACGCGCTTGACCGCAATCATGCCCGGAACGGCAACGACGTATATCTCGTCCTGCATCGCGATCCGGTCTCCATGACGTCGCCCTGCATCTCGAAGGCAAAGACCTGGTCGAAGCGACCGCGAATCATCGGCTCGATCCGCTCGCGACGGAACGGCTCGAACCGCGGGGTGGCGGTGGTGCTGGTGCCGCCGACGAGCTCGCTGAGGTCGAGCAGCGGCACGAACACCTGCCCGAACTGCTCAAGCACGGTCTCGAGCGTCGGCAGCGGGACCGCACCCTCGGACGGATCTTCGGTCTCGCCGATCAAATAGGCCGGCGTGGTGCTGAGCTCGCGGGCGATCCGGTGCAGATGCGAGGTCCGCTGCGAAGCGCCCGACACGAGCTTGGCGATGGTGGGCTGGGCAAGGCCAAGCCGCCGCGCCAGTTCGGCCTGCGACATGCCGACTTCGTCCATGCGTGCCTTCAGGCGAGTTGCGAGCGTCATCCCTTCCATCTATCACTCCAGTTATGGCGCGCTACTGCATAGCGGCTATTGACCAATGTATTCCTGTGGCTAATAGTGCGCCTATGCAGACGCTACCTCCCGTTTCCATCTATCACTCCAGTTATGGCGCGCTACTGCATAGCGGCTATTGACCAATGTATTCCTGTGGCTAATAGTGCGCCTATGCAGACGCTACCTCCCGACTCCGGTCACCTCACCCCGCACGAAGCGCTGCTGGAGGCGGTTCGCATCGCCGGCGGCCAGAACAAGATCGCCGCCGTATGCGACGTCAGCCAGCCCTCGGTGTTTCGCTGGATCCACAAGCACAAGCAGGCGCCTGCCGCCCGGGTGCTGGCGATCGAAGCGCGTACCGGTGTGTCGCGTCATCTGCTGCGTCCCGACATCTATCCCCGCGATGGTGCGGCAGGGGCGGTGGTAGCGGCTGTGCCGGGCGCCGTCGCATGTAATCCGGGCGGTGTTTTCTATCGGCCGAATACCGCCAACGATAACTGCTGCTGTCCCTGCCACCGGCGGGACTGATCCGCTGAACCCCTAACGACCGACCGGCGGTGCCGGTCGCGCTGCTGCCCTACCGCCTTTCGCTCTTCCGACCTTCCCCATTCCCAGCCACCCGGTAGCGCATGTGCTTTCCGGGACCGGCATCGCCTTGTCAGGATCCCATGCGCCTCGATCTGCTGTCCGATGTCACCACCAGGCTGATGGCCGAGTTCGGCTTCGTCACCAATGGTGCGTGGCTGCAGAAGGGCCGTTGCCCGGATTGCTCGAAGCGCGAGGTCTACGCCAAGGCCGACAAGCCGTGGCTGTTGAAGTGCGGCCGCCTCGAGCGCTGCGGGTGGGAGGTCCATGTAAAGGACCACTATCCTGAGCTCTTTGACCACTGGTCCAACCGCTACCAGGCGAACGACAGCAACCCGACGGCGGCGGCGGACGCCTACCTCCAGCACGGCCGTGGCCTGTCGCTGCTCGGCATCCGTGACGCCTACACGCAGGAATACTTCCGCCAAGGCGATATTGGTTCGGCCACCGTGCGCTTTGCGCTGCCCGGCGGCGGGTGGTGGGAACGGCTCATTGACCAGCCGTCGCGCTTCGACCGCAAGGCCCGCTTCGCGCCCGGCAAGAGCTACGCCGGCCACTGGTGGGCTCCGCCATGGCAGACGATGGCCAAGCTCGCTGGCGCGCTCGAGATATGGATTTGCGAGGGTATCTTCGACGCCATCGCGCTCAACAACGCCGGTGTTACCGCCGTGTCGGCGATGAGCTGCTACAACTACCCGGCGCTGGCGTTGGCCGAGCTGCGCAAGGCGATCGCCAATGGACCGACCCCGAACCTGCGGCCCAAGCTCATCTGGGCGTTCGACGTCGGCAAGGCCGGCGCGGAGTATACCCGCCGCTTCGTGGCGCAAGCTCGGCTCGAGGGCTGGGACTGCGGCGCGGCGCAGCCGGTAGCGGAAGGCGAGGGCGGCAAGCTCGACTGGAACGACCTGGCGCTGCGCGATCGCCTCGGTGCCGACAAGCTCGATACCTACCGGTGGAACGGCGATATCCTCATCGCTGGCACCGCCATCGACAAGGCGCACCTGATCTGGTGCCGGGAGGGTTGGGCGAGCTTTCCGTTCACCTTCGAGACCCGCCAGTTCTGGGCAAGCTTCGATGCCGCCCGTATCGCCGAGACCATCGCCTCCTATGCCGACAACCCGCAGGTCCGTGATCTTGATCCCGTGCGCGAGATCGCCAACTGCACTTTCCGCGCGCTGTACTACCAGCGCGACGAAGCCACCGACGACAGCTGCTACTATCTGCGCGTCGACTTCCCCGTGCGGCAGAACCGCATCAAGGGGACGTTCTCCGGCGCGGCGCTCGCCGCCGGCGCCGAGTTCAAGAAGCGGCTCATCAGCCTTGCCCCGGGCGGCATCTGGACCGGCACCACCCAGCAGCTCGACCGCATCATGCAGCGCCAGCTGGCCGGCATCCAGACCGTCGAGGCGATCCACTTCACCGGCTACTCGGCCGAGCATGGCGCCTATGTGTTCGGTGACATTGGCGTTGCCGGCGGCCGCGTCGTAACCCGCAACGAGGACGACTATTTCGAGTTCGGCCGGCACGCGGTGAAGCTGCGCTCGAACGAACAGCTGCTGCGCCACATCCGCTACGACCCGGACCAGCTCAACACCCAATGGGTCGAGCCGTTGATCACCGCCTACGGTCCAAAGGGCCTCGTCACGCTCGCCTTCTGGTTCGGGGCGTTGTTCGCCGAGCAGATCCGCGCCGAGCAGCAGAGCCTCGCTTTCCTCGAAATCACCGGCATTCCGGGGTCGGGCAAGTCGACGCTGATCGAGTTCCTGTGGAAGCTGTACGGCCGCGCCGGGTTCGAAGGCAACGACCCGGCCAAGACCACTACCGCCGCCATGGCGCGGATCCTCGGCAAGGTGTCGAACATGCCGGTCGTGCTGATGGAGGGCGACCGCGACGCCACGACGCCGCACGCCAAGCGCTTCGAGTGGGACGAGCTCAAGACCGCCTATAACGGCCGCTCGGTGCGCGCGCGGGGCGTCGCCAATGGCGGCATGGAGACCTTCGAGCCGCCGTTCCGCGGGGCGATCGTCATCGAGCAGAATGACCCGGTCAACGCTTCGCCCGCCATCCTCGAGCGGATCATGCACATGGAGTTCGACAAGACAGGCTGGGGGCCGAACACCAAGGCGGCGGCCGAAACGTTGGCGCGGATGCCGATCGAGGACGTCTCAGGGTTCATCGTCCACGTCGCCCGGCGCGAGGCCGAGCTGCTGGAGGTGTACCGTCACAGCTTCCAGGCGGCTGAGAGGGCGATGCTGGCGCAGCCTGAGGTCCGCAACGGCCGTTTGGCCAAGAACCATGCCCAGCTCGTCGGGATGCTAGATGCGCTCGCCACCGTCGTGCCGATCCAGTCGCGCGACCACCAGGCTGGGCGGCAGCTTATTGAGCGGATGCTGCTCGAGCGGCAGCGGGCGATCGCGGGCGACCATCCGACGGTCGAGCTGTTCTGGGAGCGGTTCGATTACATCCAAGGCTGCGAGCCGCCTGGGTTCAGCAGTCCCATCGACCACAGCCGCAATCCGGACGTGATCGCGGTCAACCTGACCCAGTTCGAGCAGATCTGCGGCGAGCGCCGGCTACCGCTGCCGCCGATGCTCGAGCTCAAGCGCCACCTCAAGACGTCGCGCATCCGCAAGTTCGTCGGTGCCAAGACCGTCAACTCACGCGCCGACCGGATCCTGCATTGCTGGTGCTTCGAACAGGCGGGAGCCGTGAAGTGAACCACTCAAATTCCTCAGCCCACCGCGAGGTTCGATAATGGCTGTTCGGGCACTTATTCGGGAAGCCGATCTTCGGCGCTGGGCACGGATCGCTCGCGAGGAACGGGTGACCATCCATGGTCACATCGACGGCAAGGGCGGCGTGACGATTCAAATGACAGCCGCCGAACTATCCCTCCCCACCGATCCAAGCGACCTCGACGCCCGCTTGGAGGCTTTCGGATCCCTATGATGCCAAAGAAGCTCGCGTATGTTTCAAGCTTTCTCGACCGCCACGGTAAGCGCCGCTACCGCTTTCGGCGGAAGGGCTATGCTACCTACTATTTTCGCGAACCGGTCGGGACGAAAGCGTTCGAGCGGGAGTATGCGGCATGCCTCGATGCCGAACCGGTGCCGGTCGGCGGCGATCGCATTATTCCTGGCAGCGTCTCTGACGTCATCGCGCGCTACTATTCGGACAACGCGTTCCAGGATCTCAGGCCAGCAACCCAAACGGTGTATCGTGGTGTCCTCGAACGATTTCGCGACGCCTTTGGCGACACGCCGATGCGGGCGTTCGATGCCGAACGTATTGCCCGCTTGATGAACGCTATGCGGCATAAGCCGCACGCCGCTGCCCGGTTGCGGAAACTGCTCGCTCAACTGTTCGTGATCGCGCGCCGGGGGAAGCTCGTGGCTCACGGCTTTGACCCGGTTCGAGATACCAAGCCCCCGAAAGCAGAAACCATCGGGTATCACCGTTGGACAGAGGATGAGCTCGCCCAGTTCGAGGCGAAACATCCATTAGGCACCAAACCTCGCCTCGCGTTCGCGATGCTGCTCTACGGCGGCCAGCGCAGCGGGGATGTTCGCTACATGACGCATGAGACCATCCGCTCCGGCCGCATCCAATTGAACCAGAGTAAAACGACCAACGCTGTCGACGTGCCCGTAGTGGAGCCACTGGCCCAAGCACTGCGCGCCGGCCCCCTGGGGCGGAAGACGCTGATCGAAACCCGCGACGGCGAGCCTTTCACCCCCAAAGGCTTTTACGGGATGATCAAGAAGGCCTGCATCGCTGCGGGCCTACCGCACTGCTCACCGCACGGTCTGCGAAAATCAGCAGCGCGGCGTTGCCGCGAAGCTGGTTGCACCAGCGAAGAGGGGATGGCGATTACCGGTCACAAGAGCGTGAAGGAGTATCTGCGCTACGCCGGCGATGCAGATCGCGCGGACCGTGCGGACGCCGCTATGTCGAAGGTAATGGCTAACCAAATCGAGAGGTTAGCCAAGCCAAAGGCCTAACGCCTCGGAATACCGTCGATTTTGGTAGTTCGCTGGATGCCCCGTGAGGATTCGAACCTCAATTAACGGAGTCAGAGTCCGTAGTCTTACCTTTAGACGACAGGGCAGCGTCGCAGCGAGGGCGGTCGGTTAGGCTGGACGGGCGGGCGTGTCAACGAAGAATCGCACGATCCGTCCGGGTGCCTTGTCGATCGCGACCGGCTTCGCTAGGTTGAAGTCCAAGCACCGAGCGGCGTTCGGCCGTGACGGATAGAATATAAGCGAGTGACGGCATGGGGGATATGTCCGCCCGGTTGCCGCACCGGGGAGCGCGTAGCACTTCCCGCCCGGCACCGAATACGCCAGCGCGCCCGCGCTGGCCGGGCGCGCGTCATTATGCCGCGCTCGACCTTGGCACCAATAACTGCCGGCTGCTGATCGCCCGGCCGCAGGGGGACGGCTTTGCCGTCGTCGATGCCTTTTCACGGATCGTCCGGCTGGGGGAGGGGCTGGCGGCGACCGGTCGCCTGTCCGATCTGGCGATGGATCGCACCGTCGCTGCGCTGAAGATCTGCGCCGAAAAGCTCAAGCGCCGTGACGTGACGCTGGCGCGATCGGTCGCGACCGAGGCGTGCCGGCGGGCGACGAACGGCCCTGCCTTCGTCGAACGCGTGCTCGACGAAACCGGCATCCACCTCGACATCATCACTGCCGAGGAGGAGGCGCGGCTGGCCGTGCTCGGCTGTCATGCGCTGCTCGAACCCGGTACCGGGCCGGCGCTGGTGTTCGATATCGGCGGTGGATCGACCGAACTGGTGCTGCTCGATGCGACCACGCCCGTGCCGCGCGTGCTAGACTGGCATTCGGCGCCATGGGGGGTGGTATCGTTGACCGAGAGTCTGGGCGGCGGTCGCGCCGCACCGATGGCGTCGGGCGCGTACGAGCGGATGCGGGCGTGCGTCGAGGAAAGCTTCGCGCCGTTTGCCAAACGCTTGCCGGATACCGACCAGCCCCGCCGGCTGCTCGGCACCAGCGGCACGGTGACGACGCTGGCGAGCGTCCATCTCGGCCTGCCCGCCTATGACCGGTCGCAGATCGACGGGCTGATCGTGCCGGCCGACGCGATGCTGGCGGTCAGCCAGCGGCTGGCCGGCATGGATCTGGCGCAGCGCGGCACGGTGCCCTGTATCGGCAGCGAACGCGCCGATCTGGTGGTCGCGGGCTGCGCGATCCTCGAATCGATTCTGGCGCTCTGGCCCGCCGAGCGGCTAGGGATCGCCGACCGTGGGATTCGCGAAGGAATCCTGCGCCGTTTGATGGCAGGAACCCGATGACCCGCGGAAGCCCCCCCGGCCGGCAGCGCGTACGTACCGCACGCGCGCGATCGGCCCAGTCGACACGCTGGCTCGAACGCCAGTTGAACGACCCCTATGTGAAGAAGGCGCGCGCGGAGGGCTATCGCAGCCGTGCCGCGTACAAGCTGATCGAACTCGACGAACGCTTCAAGCTGTTGCGCGGCGTGAAGCGCGTCGTCGACCTCGGCATCGCGCCGGGCGGCTGGACGCAGGTCGTGCGCAAGGTCCGGCCAGAATGCACGGTGGTCGGCATCGACCTGTTGCCGGTCGACCCGATCGATGGCGTGACGATCCTGCAGATGGACTTTCTGGCCGACCACGCCCCCGACCGGCTCCGCGAGGAACTCGGCGGGGAGGCGGACCTCGTCCTGTCCGACATGGCGGCCAACACCGTCGGCCATCCGCAGACCGATCACCTGCGCACCATGGCGCTGGTCGAGGCGGCGGTGATGTTCGCCTGCGAAATCCTGCGTCCCGGCGGCGATTTCGTCGCGAAGGTACTGGCGGGCGGGGCCGACAACGAACTGGTCGTCGAGCTGAAGCGCAATTTCCAGACGGTGAAGCACGCCAAGCCGCCGGSGAGCCGCAAGGATTCGTCCGAATGGTATGTCATCGCGACGAACTTCAAGGGCCGCCGCGACGTTCCGGCAGAGGCCGGGGCGGGGACGGACGAACCGTCCCCGGACGCGCTTACGGAATGATCCGGTCGGCGCGCAGCCGTTCGAATAACGCAAAGAACGCGTCGTCGGTCGCGCGATAGCCGGTGAAGCCCAGCCGCCGGCTTTTCGACATGTCGGCGACCACCTCGATCGGGCGACCGAGGTCGGCGTCGGTATGCCATGGCGAGGCCAGCCGGTTCAGATCGGCTTCGGCCAAGCCATAGCGCTCGGCGATCGCTGCCCAGCGCGACGCATCGTCGGCCATTTGCTCGGCCAGCGGGCGAACTGTCCCGTCGAACGGTGCGGCCTCGACCCCGAACCAGTCGGCGATGCGCGCCCACATCCATTGCCAGCGAAACACGTCGCCATTGACGACGTTGAACGCCTGATCGTGCGCCGCGTCGGTCTGCGCCGTCCACAGCAGATGTTCGGCGAGCAGCCCGGCGTCGGTCATGTCGGTCAGCCCCTGCCACTGCGCCGCCGATCCGGGGAAGACGAACGGCCGTCCCGCGTCCCGGCACAGCGTCGCATGGACGGCCAGCGTGGTGCCCATGTTCATCGCATTGCCGACCGCCTTGCCGATCACGGTGTGCGGACGGTGGACGCTCCACGTAAAGCCGTCGCGCTCGGCGGCGGCGAACAGCTCGTCCTCCTGCGCATAATAGAAATTGGCGATGTCGAGACGCGGTTGATCCTCGCGGAACGGCGTCTGCGGCAGCTTGCCCTGCCCATAGGCCTCGAACGGCCCCAGATAGTGCTTCAGGCCGGTGACCAGCGCGACATGGCGCGGGGCGTCGCTGGCGGGCAGGGCGTCAAGCAGGTTGCGGACCATCGCGCCGTTGACGCTGATATTCTTCGCCTCGCTGTCCTGTCGCGCCCAGGTGGTGATGAACACCGTATCGGGGCGCAGATCGGCCAGTGCCGCGCGCGTCGACGCCGGATCGGTCAGGTCGGCCGCGACCGGGCGGACGTCGTCCCGTTCGACCGGGCGGCGCGCAAGCCCGTGTACTGCCCAGCCTTGTGCGTTCAGCAGCGTCGCGGTCGCGCTGCCGACGATCCCGCTGGCACCCACCACCAAAGCTGTCTTCGTCATATCCAAACTTTCTTTGCCGAACGAAGACAGACAGCTAGGCACGATCGCACCGGGGTTGAAGACGGCACCGGAACCGCCCCCAGGCACCAGAAGGTACCCAGTCATGCAGCCCGGATCGGACGAAATCGAATGGCGTGAGGATTGCGCGCCGCGCCGCGTCCTGTCGCTGTTCGCAACCAAATGGACCAGCATGGTGCTGCATACGCTGCACACTCGTCATGGCGGGGCGGCACGGACCGGCGTGCTGCTGCGCAGCCTGCCGGGCATTTCCAAGAAGATGCTGACCCAGACGCTGCGGGAGATGGAGGCGATCGGCCTGATCGAGCGCGAGGTGCAGGCGGTGATGCCGCCGGCGGTGGAATATCGGCTGACGGAGCTAGGTTGTCGGTTCGTCGAGCCGGTGACGTTGCTCTATGACTGGGGGCGGCGCAATGCCGACGCGTTGGATGCGCTCGGTAGTCGACCGGGTGCGCGGCGGACTTGATGCGCGCCAGCGCGATCGACACGACCGGAACTCCCCTCCCTGACAAGGGAGGGGCTGGGGGTGGGTGGGCCCGCGAGGAAGGGTAGGCTCCCGACAACCGGCCTACCCACCCCCGACCCCTCCCTTGTCAGGGAGGGGAGGCGAACATGCCCTGTCCTCGCCCGGTTGCCATGCGTTGCGCAACCGTCGTCGCCTGCGCTCGGAACCACCCCAAAACGAAAAAGGCGGCCCCGCAGGACCGCCCCTTTTTATCGCATCGATCCGCTGGCCTCAGCCGTCGTAATCGCCGCCGACATTCTGGTTGCGCGGCGGGGCGGCGGCGGTGAGGCGCAGTGCCTCGGCCGACGCGGCCAGCGAACCCAGTTCGTCCGGCGCTTCCTCGTCGTCGATCTGCACCTTCTGCATCGACGTGATGACCGACTCGCGCAGATGGTCGGGAGTGATATTCTCCTCGGCGATCTCGCGCAGCGCCACGACCGGATTCTTGTCGCGGTCGCGATCGAGGGTCAGTTCGGCACCGCCCGAAATCTGGCGGGCGCGCTGAGCGGCCATCAACACCAGGTCGAAACGGTTGGGGATCTTGTCGACGCAATCCTCGACGGTGACGCGCGCCATGAAACGCCTTCCTTGCAAGAACGGAGGGTATCGGAAAGCGTGCTGCCTACGCGTCGCCCGGTCGGAAGTCAATGAAACTCGCCAAGGTCCCGGCCGTTACGACGGGGCAACGGATGGGCGAGCGCATGAACGGCACGGACGAACCTGTTTTTACCGTGGCTGGGAATCGGCTGACGCTGCTGACCGAAGGCCCTGCGCGGCTCGATGCGTTGCTGGCGTTGATCGCGGGTGCGCGCCGGTCGCTGCGCATCCTGTTCTACATCTGGGAAGAGGATGCCGCCGGCACCCGCGTCCGCGATGCATTGGTCGCGGCGGCCCGGCGCGGGGTTCGCGTCGCGCTGATCGTCGACGGGCTGGGTGCGGAGGCGGCGGCGAGCCGCGGCTTTTTCGGGCCGTTGCGCGAGGCGGGCGGTGATGTCTGCGTGTTCGTGCCGCGGATCGGACGGCGCTATCTGTTGCGCAATCATCAGAAGCTGGCGCTGGCCGACGACCTACGGGTGATCGTCGGCGGCTTCAATGTCGAGGACGCCTATTTCGGTACCGTCGAGCAACAGGCGTGGCGCGATCTGGGCCTGCTGGTCGAAGGGCCGGCGGCGGGGCGGCTGGCGGGTTATTTCGATGCGTTGAAGGCATCGATCGCGCTGCCCGGTGCTCCCTTACGCAAATTGTCGCGGATGTTGCGGGAATGGAGCGAGGACAGCGGCCCGGTCCGCTGGCTGCTCGGTGGTCCGTCGCGACGGCTGTCGCCATGGGCGCGGACGGTGAAGCACGAGATCCGCACCAGCGAGCGCATCGACATGATCGCCGCCTATTTCGCGCCCGGCCCGTTGATGATGCGGCGGCTGGACAAGGCGGCGAAGCGGACCCGGCTACGGATCGTCGTACCCGCCAAGACCGACCATGCCATCGCCCTGCTCGCGGCGCGCTTCACCTATCGCAACCTGCTGCGCCACCGGATCGAGCTGTACGAATATCAGCCGACCAAGCTGCACACCAAACTCTTCCTCGCCGACGATGCGGTACATATCGGGTCGGCCAATTTCGACATGCGATCGATGTTCCTGAACATGGAGCTGATGCTGCGCGTCGAGGATGCGGCGTTCGCGGCACATCTGCGCGCCTATATGGATCGCGAGGTCGCCGATTCGCGGCGCGTCACCCGCCAGTTGCACCGCGAACGTTCGGGCTGGTGGGCGCGGGTGAAACAGGCCGGGGCATATTTCATCATGTCGGTCCTCGACCCGCAGGTTACCGTGCGCCTCAACCGCGATTGACGCAAACCGCTTGAGACTCCGGCGAAGCTGGCCCATCGGGCGGCGATGGATATTCCAGCACTCTACGCACGGTTGATTCAGGCGATCGGCGACGGCACCGGCATGGCCGACAGCCTGCTCCACGTGCATGCCGGCATGGCGG
This sequence comes from Sphingomonas sp. Leaf22, assembly GCF_001421715.1. Taxonomy (GTDB): domain Bacteria; phylum Pseudomonadota; class Alphaproteobacteria; order Sphingomonadales; family Sphingomonadaceae; genus Sphingomonas. Next base: position 151,169 of record NZ_LMKP01000044.1, on the reverse strand, counting down.
TGCTGCTGATCACGCGCATCGTCACCGGCTATCGCCTGTCGACGCCGGTGCCGCTGGCGGTGGTGGCGCTGGCCGAACTGGGCAACGAAGTGCTCGACCGCATTTTCTGGGGGTCGTGGCGCTGGGAGGATACGTCGCTCGACATTCTCAACACCATGTTCTGGCCGACGATGCTGTTCATCGGCCTGCGGTTGCGCGACCGGTTCGAACCGCGCGCCACGCCGGGGAACGCCGCCTGATGTGAAGCGGTTATGTCGGCCAAGGAGAATAGCCATGGCCGACACCCCTGAACATCCGAAGGTCGATCCCGAACGGACCGCGCCGCGCAACGCGTTCGACAATCCGACCGGCCATTCGGGCCAGGAATATTCGCCCGAGCGGCAGGCGCAGCAGGCCGCGGTCGAAGCGCGTGCCTCCAGCGTCGCTCCGGCACCGGACGGCCGCGAAATCCCGCCCGATGCCGGTCGCCGCGCCTCGATCGGTCCGAATGGTGAGGTGCATGGCAGCGGTGCCAATGCCGGCGGCGGCGCGCAGGGCGAGAATTTCGACGACGATGCGTCGGGGGAAGGGGCCGGGGTGCCGCCTGCGGAACGCGCACCGGACCGGTAATGGGTCTCCCCTCTCTGGAAGGGAGGGGTCGGGGGTGGGTAGGCCCGTTGCGGAAAGCGTCCTTACCCTCGCAGGCCAACCCACCCCAACCCCTCCCTGCTAGGGAGGAGCTTCAAGCGCTCGCCTCGCTTATCAGCTTCGCGGCCTCGGCTCCCGCCCAGTCCATGCCGCCGGTCACCCGCCACACTTCCTTGCCCGACGCATCGTACAGGATCGTCGTCGGCAGGCTGACGCCCATGCCGGTCGAGAATTTGAGGTCCGCGTCGCGATAGGCGACCAGATTCGTCAGCTTACGCTCGGTCAGAAACGGCTGGACCTTGCCCGGTTCCATATCCTGCGAGACGGTGACGACGTGCAACCCCGCCTTTTCCCGCGCGGCCAGCGCGTCGAGCGTCGGCATTTCATGCACGCACGGCGCGCACCACGTCGCCCACAGATTGACCAGTGCCGGCTTGCCGTGGAAATCGGCGAGCGTCACCGCCTTTCCCGCGCCGTCCTGAAATTGGTAGGCGGGCATGGCCTCGCCCTTGTGGCTGCGGTCGACCTTCGCCGCGGCTTCGGGGGCGGCGGTGTTGGCGGGGGCGGCGACGTCGGGAACGGTGCCGTCCTCCGTCACAGCGGCTTGCTCCGGCGCGGCGGCTCGCTTATCGCAAGCGCCGACGAACAGGCTCAGTCCAAGGAGAAGCGCGATTACCGGGCGCATGGGAAGCTCCAACAGCATGTGGGGCGGGCGCTTCGCCGAAGGCCCGTCGGCGGTGATGCGTGAGATAAACGCCTCTATCCCCTTCGACAAGCGAATGTGGCGACAGGATATCGCCGGGTCCAAAGCGCACGCAACGATGCTGGGCGCGCAGGGCATCGTCGATGCGGCGGACGTCGCGAAGATCCTCGACGGGCTGGATGCGGTCGCCGCCGACTATGCCGGGCACGGCGTCCCCGACGACCTGACGCTCGAGGACATCCATATGCTGACCGAAGCGCGGCTGGCCGAGAAGATCGGGCCAGTCGCCGGGCGGCTGCACACCGCACGGTCGCGCAACGATCAGGTCGCGACCGACTTCCGCCTGTGGACCCGCGACGCGATCGACGCGGTCGATGCGGCGCTGGGGCAGTTGCAGGCGGCGTTGCTGGTGCGGGCCGAGGAACATGCCGCGACGGTCATGCCCGGCTTCACCCATCTTCAGGTCGCGCAGCCGGTGACGCTCGGCCATCACCTGATGGCATACCACACCATGGTCGCGCGTGATCGCGGGCGCTTCGCCGATTGCCGGGCGCGGCTGAACTACAATCCGCTGGGATCGGCGGCGTTGGCCGGCACCGGCTTCCCGCTCGATCGTCATGCGACCGCGCAGGCGCTGGGCTTTGCCGGGCCCACGGTCAATTCGCTCGATTCGGTCAGCGACCGCGACTTCGCGATCGAATATCTGACCGCCGCCGTGCAATGCTCGCTGCACCTCTCGCGGCTCGCCGAGGAGTTCGTGATCTGGGCGTCGCAGATGTTCGGTTTCGTGTCGTTGAGCGACCAATGGTCGACCGGCAGCTCGATCATGCCGCAGAAGCGCAACCCCGATGCCGCCGAACTGGTGCGCGGGCATAGCGGGCGGATCATGGGCTGCATGACGTCGCTGATGGTGACGATGAAGGGCCTGCCGCTCGCCTATTCGAAGGACATGCAGGACGACAAGCCGCCGGTGTTCGAGGCGACCGACCTGCTCGCGCTGTCGATCGCGGCGATGACCGGCATGATCGAAAGCGCGACCTTCCGCCCCGAACGGATGCGCGCGGCGGCCGAAACCGGCTTTTCGACCGCCACCGACCTTGCCGACTGGCTGGTGCGCGAAGCGGGGGTGCCGTTCCGCGAGGCGCATCATATCACCGGTCGCGCGGTCAAGCTGGCCGAGGACAAGGGCTGCCGGCTCGACGGCCTCACCCTCGATGACCTGACCGGCATCGACGACCGTATCCATGCCGGCATCTTCGACGTGCTGAGCGTCGATGCGTCGGTGGCCAGTCGCAAGAGCTTCGGCGGCACCGCGCCCGAACGGGTCCGCGAGGCCATCGCTGTCGCGCGGGGACAGTGATGCGCGCGCTCGTCCTGCTCGGCGTCGCGCTGGCGCTGGCCGGTTGTGGCCAGCGCCGCGACCTGCGCCCGCGCGAGAATGCGTCGCTGCCGCCCGCCCCCTATGGCGCGACTGCGACGCCGACCTCCGCCGATCTGCTGACCCCGACGACGCAGCAGCGCCCGTCGCGCAGCGACGAGCTGCTGACCGAATCGAAGGAACGCGGCGACGATCCCTTCGCGCTGCCGCCGCGCTAGGCGCTACTTCGGGCGTGGCAGGGTCAGAAACTGCCCTGCACGCTCGCGCCGCCGGGCAGGCCGGTGAACGGCAGCATTGCCGCACCGTCGCCGGTCATCGTGAAGCGCAGGCTGCCATCCTCGTTGACCGTGGCATCCATCAACGTGCGGCGGCGCTGCTGATCGGGGACCAGCCGGATACGCGATTGCCGGCCGATATGGTCGGCGGTCAGCAGCATCGCCGGGGTCGGGGTCGCGACATTGCCCGGCCGGGTCACGCAACTGCCCGGTTCGATCGCGACGCGACCCTCGGCCATCGCCGATCCGGCGATCGTCGACAGGACGGGAATGTCGACCTGCCACGGCATGTCGCAGGCAAAGGGCAGATTGGGCTGCAACGCCGCGAGCAGCGACGCATCGGCCGATCCCGCCACCCGGTCGAGCCGCACCCCGCCCGGCCGGATCAGCGCCTGTCCGCCCAGATCGGTGTCGGGACCGGTCGCGGTCCAGTCCACCGCGAAGCCGAGGCTGGTAAGGCTGCGCAACGGCGCGAAATGCCATTCGAGGCGACTGCCCCCGGCGACGCCGACCTCGCCATTCCACACCGTGCCGCCGACGCCGCTGCGCCAGTCGCTGTTGCCGGCGATCAGGCTGGCGGGCAGCGTCGCGACGATCGCGACCACGAACGAGGCTATGCCGAGGCCCGCGAAGCGGATACTGTGCCGACGTGCCTGCAACCTCGAAAGACTCGGTGATGCGATCGCGACGTTCGACGCTTGGGCTGTTCCGGGATGCGGTGCTGCTGTCGTCTGCGGCATGGGCCGCGTCCCCCCTGTTGGCTGCGCGCCGGGCCAAGCGCTCCGCCGCGTTGCTGGTTCCGCTGACCGGAGACCGTAGCGCGCTGGGGCTTAGCATAGCCAATGCGGCGAGGCTCGCCGAAACCGATGCCGCCGCGCTGTCGGTGATCGATACCGGTGGCAGCGCCGCCGGTGCGGTGCGCGCCGCGCAGGCGGCGGTGAAGGGCGGCGCGACGATGCTGCTGGGTCCGTTGTCGGCCGACGAGACCCGCGCGGTCGCGGCGGCGGTCGTGGTGCCGGTGGTCGCGCTGACCAACGATGCAGGCGCGCGGGGCGGCGGGGCGTTCGTGTTCGGCATCACCCCGGCACAGGCCGCATCGGCGATCCTCGGCTATGCCCGGTCGCGCGGCATCCGCCGCGTGCTTGCGGTCGATGACGGGTCGCCCTGGTCGCGTGCCTCGGTCGCGGCAGCCAAGGCAGCGGAGACCGATCTGGGGCTGAGCATCACCGTCGTGCCGGTGACCAACGGTACACTGCCCGCCGGTGTCGAGGGCGATGCCGCCTTCGTGCCCGGTGCGGCGGTGGCGCTGGCCCCGACGCTCAAGGCGCGCGGCATCCAGTTGCTGGCGACGGTACAGGCGCTCGATTACCGCGCCGATGCGGTCGGCGCGTTGGAGGGGGCATGGATCGCCAGCCCCGATCCCGACCGCTTCGCGACCTTCGCCACCGAATATGCGGCGCGCAACGGCGGCCGGCCCGGCGCGATCGCCGCGCTGGGCAATGACGCGGCGATGATCGCGAAGACGCTGCGCGAGGCCGATGCGATGACCCGCGAAGGCGTGCTGCGCGACGCCGGGTTCGACGGCGTGACCGGGCGCGTCCGCTTCCGGTCGGACGGCAGCTGCGCGCGCGACTTCGCGATCCTCGTCCCGACTAACGGCGTGTATCAGAAGGTGGCGGAGAGCCGCGGCGCATGACGCCGCGCCGCGCGGGGGAAGCGGGCTTCACCCTGCTCGAACTAATGATCTCGCTGGGGCTGTTCGCGCTGATCGCGGTCGCCGGGCTGGCACTGGTCGACAGCGTCATCGGCGTCGATGGCCGGACCGAGGCGCGCCTCGACCGGGTGGCCGACCTGCAACGCGCGATGGTGGTGATCTCCAGCGACCTCGACCAGATCGCGCCGGGGCCGATGGGGGGCGATGCGGCGGGCGTGCGGTTCCGGCGCAGCGCACCGGGGCTGGGCGGGCCGGCGATCGGGGTCGGTTATCGCATCGCCGGCGGACAGTTGCTGCGCGTCGTCGACGGGCGGGCGCAGCTGGTGCTCGATCGGGTGACGGCCGCGCGCTGGCGCTATTTCGACGGCGGCTGGCTCGACAACTGGCCGCCAGCGCCCGACCGCTCGCTCGACTGGCCGCGCGCGGTGGTGGTCGAATTGCAGGTCGGCGGTCCCGGCGGCGGCAATCTGCGGCGGATCGTGACGCTGCCGATCCCGGCGAGGACGACATGATGCGCGCGGTACCCGAGGGCGAACGGGGCATGATCCTCGTCAACGTGCTGATGTTCGTGGCGATTGCCAGCGGGCTGGTCCTGTTGATGATCAACCGTGAGGAAGTGGCGCTCGACCGTTCGATCCGCTCGCGCGAGGCGGCGCGTGCATTGGCGGTGGTACGCGGCGGCGAATTGTCGGCATTGTCGGCGTTGCAGCGCGACGCGCGGGTCGCGCCCGAGGCCGACTATCCGGGCGAGCCATGGGGCGGCATCAGCGAAAACGGCATCGCCATCGATGGCGGGCGGTTCGACCTGGCCATTGCCGATGCCGAGGGGCGCTTCAACGTCAATTCGGTGCGGCGCGAGCTCGACCCGATCCCGCAGCTGCTGTTCCTGCGCATCGCGCGCGCGGCGGGGATCGAGGAGGACAAGGCGGTGGCGGCGATCGCGCTGATCCGCGCGCAGGGGCCGGTGCAGGATTTGCGGCCGCTCGCCGTGTTCCTGCCGCCCGAACAGGCGCAGTTGCTGGCGCGGATGGTGACCGCGCTGCCCGGCGATACCGCGATCAACCTGAACGCGGCGACGCCCGAATTGATGGCGGTGCTGTTCGAACCGGCGCAGGCGCAGCGGCTGATCGGCTTACGCAACCGGCAGGGCTATCTGTCGAAGGACGATCTGGCGCGCGAGGACGTGACCGCACCCGGCGGAACCCGGTTCAAATCGGACCATTTCTGGGTCCGCACCCGCGCGACGATCGGCGAGACGGTGCAGCAAGGCGCGACGCTGATCCAGCGGATCGAGCGCGGCGAAGGTGCCCAGGCGGTGCGCATCGCCGTACCGGTCGAACGCTGGCGCAACGCCGCGATCCCGCCGGAAGTGCCGGGGTTCGGATAGGCCCTGTCGGGACGGCGGGCGGGCGGTCGCTTCGCGCCGCGGTCTATTTCGCGTCGGGCAGCTTGCGCAGACTGCCGTTCGCGATGGTTACCGGCTTCAGGCAACCGTTCTCGCTATAGGCAAGCGCCACCTCCCGCCGAGCGGGCGGCTCTTTCGACAAGGGCTGTATCCGGGCGGGCGGGGCAAGGCCGGCATGCTGCACGGTGGCGCGCTCGCATTTCTCGGGCGGGGCCGGAGGTAGCGGGGGTGCCACGGCAGGTTCGGTCATCGCGGCAAGCAACAGCATGAGCATGGTCGGAACCTCCCTGCGACCGCCACGCCGGGCCGGTCGGTGTTGGGGATAGCATCGCGAGGGTGAGCACGAAATCGGAAATTGGCGGCCGGTTTCGGTATGCGGTGGACCAAAGGTCACGAAAGTCACACTTGCATGCGGTTTGTGCGCAGGGTGGGTCGGGATGCGACTGGGTCAAAGAGCGGGATGGGACGATGAACGGCGACGATCTTCGCAGGCGGGAAGGTTGTAGGAAAGCGCGAATGGCTGGTTCTGTTGGAAAGCTGCCGATCCAGGCCACAAGATCAACGGGCTGAATCAGTAACTCTGACCCCGTGATCAGAACCATTATATTTGAGAAAGCCGTCAATAATAATCGCCACAAGCGCAACGATCATAATTGCTGTGTTCAACGACTCAGGAACGGATATTTCAATCTTGCGGAATGCGGAAAAGATAGCAGGAACAACGCATATTAATGGCGTTGTGCGACCAAGGAACGATCCGGGCGGCAATAGCCTCGCAGACAGCGCCGAAGCCGCGAGACATGCAAAAACGCCCGTGGTCGATATATCTGTCATCATGAAAGTTTGCCATGCTCTTCAACTCCACACAAGACGTCCGCAATCGGGCGATATCCGCCCCGCCCTTGCTCAATATCCGATCCACGCATTCTCGATATGACGGGGCGGTGTACCGGGGGCCAGCAGGATGACGTCGATGCGGATATCGGCCCCGTCGGCATAGGTCGGCGCGAGGATTTCGGCCGCTGCCGCGACGCGGGCCAACCGGCGTTCGTCGATGGCGTGATCGAGATCGGCGGCGGTGGCGCGGGTCTTTACCTCGACGAACGCAACGATGCCGCCCCGGCGGGCGATCAGGTCGATTTCGCCGGCCCTGGTCTTCACGCGGCGGGCGAGGATGCGCCAGCCTTTAAGTCGCAGCCACCAGCCCGCGATCCGCTCGCCGCGCCGGCCGGCATCATCGGCAGCGACGCGCGAGGCACGCGATCGGGGGCGGGGCGGGCGGACGAACATGCCGTTCCGTGCCGCACTGCGCCCGATGCGGCAAGCCTCAGCGCATCAACCCGGCGCTGCGCAGCGCGCGTTCGATCGTCGCCTGTACGCCCGATACTTCGGTCTGTTGCTGCTGCTGATGCTGCTGCGTCGGCTCGGGCTGCATCGGCTCCGGCCGGACGGTGCGTGCCGGGCGGGGGGTGGCGACCGGCGCTACCGCATCGGTCAGGCCCCAGGATTGTGCGATTTCGACGGTGCTCGACAGGCCGACGTCGAGCATGAACGGTCCGGCATGGCCGATGCCGCTGGTGGGGTCGACCGGTACGCCGTGGCCCATGCCGGCGACGCGCCACTCGTCGACCAGCGGTGCGCCCGACCCGTCGCGCCACGTCCGGCGACGCCAGCCGGTTTCGGCGGTCGTCTCCGGCGTAACATCCGACAGGCTATGGACGCCGCACCACTGCGCGACGAGCGCGTCGAGATTGCCGACGACCACCGTCGTATCGGCGGTGCCGTGCCAGATGGCGACGCGCGGCATCGGTGCGCGACCGGCGACCGATCGCACCGCCGCCGCGCCGCTGCGCGCATCGGGCAGCGACTGGCCGCGCATCCGTTCCATCGCGGCGCGTACGCCGATCGCGCTGCCATAGGGCAGGCCGCCGATGATCGCGCCGGCGGCGAAGCGATCGGGCCATGCCGCCAGCATGACCGCGGTCATCGCCCCACCGGCAGACAACCCGGTGACGAACACCCGCGCCGGATCGATCGCATGCGCGGCGATCGCCGCGTCGATCATCGCCGCGATCGATTCGGCCTCGCCCCCGATCCGTGCGATGTCCGCCGCCTCGAACCAGTTGAAGCACATATTGGCGTTGTTCGCGCGCCGCTGTTCGGGAAACAGCACCGCAAATCCCTCCCGCTCCGCCAGCGTCGACCAGCCGGTGCCGTGATCGTAGATCGCAGCATCCTGCGTACAGCCATGCAATGCGACGACTAGCGCCGCGCCGGGCTTCAGGTCGGCGGGCACGTACATCCGCGCGCGCAAATTGCCGGGATCGGGAGCAAAACCGGTCAGGTCGTGCAGCCGGTCGGTCATGCCCGATGGCGAACCGGGCTGCTGCATCCGCGACAGACGGGCAAGGGTGGTGGACAACGAAACCATGAGCGTACGCCTTCTCGTCACGGCATCCGCTGGCCGCTGCGACAAGATATGGCGTCGATGCTGCGCTGCACAATAGGAAAGGTGGCAGGCGGGATTTCGGATGGTCGATCGGGGGTCCGAATGGCGATCTGCATCCTTCGGACGATTGGGTCCGATACCGATGCAATGCATATACAAGGTGGGGAACGCTGGTTAATATCGGCAGGAAAGCGATGGGGGCATCGATGCAGACCAGTAACGGAGATCGGGCGAACCCCGTTTCGCACGCGCGGAAAACCGACGAGGAAGTTTGGGAAGCCTATTTCTTCACGACGCCGGTCGCGACGGAGGAACGCGCGCGTCCTGAATTGCAGATCGTACCGCGACCGACGATCTGAACGGCGGTTTGACGGCGGGCGCGCAAGCGTTTCGCGGTGCCGGCCCGCTACCCGACCCTGCTATCCGTGCAGATGGGCGATGGGTGACCGGGTAGGAAGAACGGGCGGGCATCGCTACGACATCCGCGGCAATTCGCGTGTCGGGCTGGCCCGACCGATTTTTGCTGCCGACCACGCAGTACGAATGTCGTGCGGATCGCCGACAAGGCGGTCGAGTTGGTCGCGCGAATGCGGTTCCGCGGGGTTCCCGGTAGCAGGCCGGTATGGGCGGCGCAGGACGCAAGCGTCAGCAGCGAACTCGACAATGTCTTGGGAGCACGATCGGCTGCGCGCGATCGGTGACGGGTCGTCCCGTCCGTGCGACAACAGCCTTGCGTTTGAAATCCAATGGTCGGGGAGAGAGGATTCGAACCTCCGGCCCCTGCCTCCCGAAGGCAGTGCTCTACCAGGCTGAGCTACTCCCCGACGGAGTATCGACAGGCTGCCAAAGGCACCCGCCGTTGCTTGGAGGCGCGCCTATAGCGGGCGGTCACCGGGTCCGCAAGCGGGATTCGTACGCCGCGCTGTTTGGCTTTGGGCGCGAAGCTGCTACGGGGCGGACACGATTTTCTCTTACCGATTGTGTGACCGTGGCCACTCCGCTCGACAAACTGCGTAATTTCTCGATCATCGCCCATATCGACCATGGCAAGTCGACGCTTGCCGACCGGCTGATCCAGCGGACCGGCGGCCTCGCCGAGCGCGAGATGTCGGCGCAGGTGCTCGACAATATGGAGATCGAGAAGGAACGCGGCATCACTATCAAGGCGCAGACGGTGCGGCTCGAATGGAAGGGCCATGTCCTGAACCTGATGGACACGCCGGGCCATGTCGACTTCGCGTATGAAGTGTCGCGCAGCCTTGCCGCGTGCGAGGGCGCGCTGCTGGTCGTCGATGCCGCGCAGGGGGTCGAGGCGCAGACGCTCGCCAACGTCTATCAGTCGATCGAGCATGACCATGAGATCATTCCGGTCATCAACAAGATCGACCTTCCCGCCGCCGAGCCGGAAAAGGTAAAGGCCGAAATCGAGGACCTGATCGGCCTCGACACGTCGCGCGCGGTGCTGGCATCGGCCAAGGCCGGGATCGGTATCGACGAGATCCTCGACGCGATCGTCGACCAGATTCCGCCGCCCAAGGGCGATGCGAGCGCGCCGTTGAAGGCGATGCTGGTCGACAGCTGGTACGATCCGTATTTGGGCGTCGTCATCCTGATCCGCGTGATCGACGGATCGATCCGCAAGGGCCAGCAGATTAAGTTCATGAACGCCGATACGACGCATCTGGTCGATCGGGTCGGGGCGTTCCGGCCGAAGATCGAGCAGCTGCCCGATCTGGGGCCGGGGGAGATCGGCTTCATTACCGCGCAGATCAAGGAAGTGGCGCAGACGATGGTCGGCGACACGATCACCGACGCCAGGCGCCCGACCGCCGAACCGCTGCCGGGGTTCAAGGAAGTGCAGTCGGTGGTGTTCTGCGGCCTGTTCCCGGTCGATGCCGCCGATTTCGACAAGCTGCGCGAGTCGATCAGCAAGCTGCGGCTGAACGATGCCAGCTTCACCTTCGAAATGGAAAGCTCGGCGGCCTTGGGCTTCGGCTTCCGTTGCGGGTTCCTCGGCCTGCTGCATCTGGAGATCATTCAGGAGCGGCTGACGCGCGAATACGACCTCGACCTCATCACGACCGCGCCGTCGGTGGTGTATCAGATCGAACTGACCCATCCCGATCCGGCGGGTATTACCGAGATCGACCTGCACAACCCGGCCGACATGCCCGACGTCAACAAGATCAAGACGATCAGCGAGCCGTGGATCAAGGCGACGATCTATGTCCCCGACGAATATCTGGGCGGCATATTGAAGCTGTGTCAGGATCGGCGCGGCATCCAGCTGAACCTGACCTATGTCAGCGGGCGGGCGCAGGCGACGTACGAACTGCCGCTCAACGAAGTCGTGTTCGATTTCTACGACCGGCTGAAGTCGCTGTCGAAGGGCTATGCCAGCTTCGATTACGAGCAGATCGGGTACCGCGAGGGCGATCTGGTCAAGATGAGCATCCTCGTCAACGAGGAGCCGGTCGACGCGTTGAGCATGATCGTCCATCGCGGGACCGCCGAGATCCGTGGGCGCGGCATGGTCGAGCGGCTGAAGGAACTGATCCCGCGCCACCTGTTCAAGATCCCAATCCAGGCGGCGATCGGCGGCAAGGTGATCGCGCGCGAGACGATCAGTGCGATGCGCAAGGACGTGACCGCGAAATGCTATGGCGGCGACGCCAGCCGCAAGCGCAAGCTGCTCGACAAGCAGAAGAAGGGCAAGGCGAAGATGCGCGAATACGGATCGGTCAGCATCCCGCAGGAAGCCTTCATCGCCGCATTGCGCATGGGCGACGAAAGCTGATCCCGGCCCCGACCGGCGTCGGGGCGATCATCGACGGCCAACATAAAAGCGGCCGGTGCCATGGGGGCACCGGCCGCTTTTCGATGTAGGCAGTGCTGGCTTACGCCAGAACGCTCATCACCATCTGGACGGTCAGTGCGACCCCGGCCCAGCCGATGGCGGCCATACCGACCATAGTGGCGATGGTCGCTCGCCCGGAATATTTGGTGTGCATCCTCGCCCTCCGTGTTCTTGTCTGGGACAGATTGTTCGAAACCGACGACGATTGCAAATTTGTGATGGCCCGGTTTTGGCGTAAAATTGCTGCAGAAACCGTGCATTTGCTGCACCGCACAACAATATTTGCGCAGTGCAAAAGCTGCGGGCCGACCGCACGTGCCAAAATGGAACGATATTTTCGGAGCGCCTTCGCAGCTGCAATGTGTGGTTAACGGGGCCCGACAGCCCTAAAATTTTTTTTCCACCCTGTTTGGCGTAGCGAAATTAGCCCGGATTCGGGCTGCAAACGTTTCGAATGCGATTCGGACCGAGTGATTCGGATCGAGTTTTATCGTGGAACTTTTGGCCGACTCGAACGTCGGCGGGACGCCGGTTTCGGCATCACGACATGGAGAACGACATGACCGACACTGATCGCACGTTCGGCGGCGCGCAGCAGGCTAACGATCAGATGAAGGCAGCGGGCGAGCGGCTGCAGGCGGCCGGCACGCAGATGACCGAACAGGGATCGCAGCTCGGCCTGACCATCCTGTCACAGGCCGAATCCAATACGCAGGAAGCGTTCAGAGCGATGCGCGCAGCCGCGCAGGCCCGCGACCTGAACGAAGTGATGAAGATCCAGTCGGAATATATGCGCGAACAGGGATCGCGATCGATGACGCAAGCCCGCGAAGTCGGCGAGATGATCGCCCAGTTCGGACGCAGTGCCATCGGACAGATGACCGGGCGCGACTGATCGGTCTATGCCGATGATCCGTCGCGGCCATGGGCTGCGACGGATGGGTCGTCGCTGAACCTGAAGGAATTGGAATGGGTCGTTGGTTCCTGTGGCTGTTCGCCCTGCTGACGCTGGCAGGAACCGCAATCGCCCAATCGAAGCCGCCGGTGGTGCTGGCCGCGGCCAGCCTGCAGGAATCGATGAACGCGGCGGCGGATGCATGGGCCGGACGTGGTCATGTCCGGCCGACGCTGTCCTTTGCCGCCAGCTCGGCGCTGGCGCGGCAGGCCGCAGCGGGTGCGCCGGCCGACCTGTTCGTGTCGGCCGATGTCGAGTGGATGGACGATCTCGACCGTCGGGGACTGCTTGCGCCGAACAGCCGCGTGAACCTGCTCGGTAACCGGCTGGTCCTGATCGCGCCGCTCGACAGCAAGGTTCGCGTGACGTTGCGGCCGGGCGTCGACGTGGCGCGGGCGCTGAACGGCGGACGGCTGGCGATGGCCGATCCGGATGCGGTGCCGGCGGGGCGCTATGGCAAGGCGGCACTGACCCGGCTGGGCGCATGGGACGGCGTCGCGCCGTCGGTGGTGCGGGCCGAGAATGTTCGCGCCGCGCTGGCGCTGGTCGAGCGCGGGGCCGCACCGCTCGGCATCGTCTATGCCACCGATGCCAAGGCGTCGGCGAAGGTGCGGGTCGTCGGTGTCTTCCCGGCGGCGAGCCATCCGCCGATCGTCTATCCGATCGCGCGGCTAAAGGCATCGCGCAACGTCGACGGCGAGCGGTTCCGCCGGTTTTTGATCAGCCCGGCCGGCAAGGCGATCTTCAAACGCTACGGCTTTTCCGCGCGCTGATGATCGACAGCGCCGAGTGGGCGATCGTCCTGTTGTCGTTGAAGATCGGCGGGGTGGCGATGCTGGCGGCGCTGCCGGTCGCCTATGCGCTGGCATGGACCTTGGCGCGCGGGCGGTTTCCGGGAAAGGTGCTGCTCGACGGGGTCGTCCATCTGCCGCTGGTGCTGCCGCCGGTGGTGACCGGATGGCTGTTGCTGCTGGCGTTCGCGCCGAACGGACCGATCGGTGGCTGGCTGGAATCATGGTTCGGAGTGAGCGTGTTGTTCCGCTGGACCGGGGCGGCGATCGCGGCGGCGGTGATGGCGCTGCCGCTGATGGTCCGCGCGATCCGTTTGTCGATCGAGGGCGTCGACCGGCGGCTGGAAAGCGTCGCGCGGACGCTGGGGGCCGGGCGGGTGCGGGTCTTCTGGACGGTGACCGCGCCGCTCAGCCTGCCGGGGATGCTGGCCGGCATGGTGCTGGGCTTCGCCCGCGCGCTGGGGGAGTTCGGGGCGACGATCACCTTCGTATCCAACGTGCCGGGCGAAACCGCGACGCTGCCGATCGCAATCTACAGCGCGTTGCAGGTGCCCGGCGGGGAGACGGGCGTCGTCCGGCTGGCGGCGCTGTCGGTGGCGCTGTCGCTGATCGCGCTGGTGCTGTCCGAATGGCTCGCGCGGCGCGGCGGTCGGGGCGGCCATGTCCTTTGACATCGATGTCACCGTCCGGCTGGGCGAGGCGGTGGTCGGCGCGGTCGTACCCGATGACGGGCAGGACAGCGGACTGACGGTGCTGTTCGGACCGTCGGGGGTCGGCAAGTCGAGCGTGCTCAACATGGTCGCGGGGTTGCTGCGCCCGGCGGCGGGCCATGTCCGGGTCGGCGGGCGCACGCTGTACGACGGCGCGGCGGGAATCGACGTCGCGGTACCCGACCGGTGCTGCGGCTATGTGTTTCAGGAGCCGCGCCTGTTCCCGCACCGCCGGGTCGCGGCCAATCTGCGCTATGGGATGGGGCGGGGCACGCCGCCGATCGGCTATGCAGACATGATCGCGCTGCTGGGGCTGGAGCATCTGCTCGACCGGTGGCCGGCGACGCTGTCGGGGGGCGAGGCGAAGCGGGTCGCGATCGGGCGGGCGCTGTTGTCGGGGGCACGGTTCCTGTTGATGGACGAACCGCTCGCCTCGCTCGATCGCGGGCGGCGCGAGGAGGTGATGGTCGCGATCGAACGGCTGCGCGACACGCTGCGCCTGCCGATCCTGTACGTGACCCATGATGCGGCGGAAGCGGAACGGCTGGCGACGCGCATCGTCGCGATGTGACCATGGTGCCGCCGTAATCGGGCATGATGACGATCCCGAAACGATCGGAAGTGTGCAATGCGGATGATGGTGGCAGGGTTGGCGATGATGGCGGCGATGCCGGCAGATGCGCAGGACGTCGAACCCGATGGCCCCGATATCGTTGTGGTTGCCGGCAAGCCGTTGCGCGTCGATGCAAAGCTCCTGCGCGCGGCACAGCGGCGCTTCGCCGAGGATCGGCCGAGTTACGCCCCGCAAGCGACGCTGCGGTTCGAATGTGGCGCGGGCACAGCCGGATGTCGGCGGCCGACGTCGGACTGGCGCTGACCGACGGGGCGCGCAGGCAATTGCCGGTCACGATCGACGGCGATGGCCGGGTCGTATTTGCGACCTTGCCCGCCGGACGCTGGTTCCTCACCGCGCCGGCGCAGTCGCAGGGCATGCACCTGCGCCCGATCGTGTTGTCGAGCGGTACCAGTGGAGGACCGGCGACTGGGCGACCTGCGCGCGCAATGCCGGGTGATGGTGGCCATGGCAAAGGCGGATGCGTCGTTGCTAACGATGCCGCTGATTGGGATGTTCGATGCGATCGGCGGATGCGCCAGCAAACGCTTCGGTTTCTACCATTTGGTCGAGCATCCGCTGGCCAGTGCGACGGCGACGGGTGCGGGCGTCACGCGTACGCTGCGGCTGTCTGCGAAGTCGACCTCGTATGAAGCGCCGCTGTCCGATCGCACCCTGCCCAATGAGGCGCGGGTCAGGCTCACCTATCGCTGATCGTCGGTGCCGGGCATCGGTACGCGTGCCGTCTGTCCGCCGCGGGTGAAATAGGCAGCGTCGATCGCGAGGCTGCGCAATTGCCAGCCATCGACGCTGTCGCCGGGCGACAGGGTGCGCGTGCCCTCTGCGCCGCGCACCAGCGCGACGGCATCGCGGCCGAGGCGTCCGACCACGCCCAGCAACGCCGGCGCGTCGTCGGGCAGGGCATCGGCGGCGGGCGGGGCGAACAGCGTGCGGGCAAAGGCGGCGCGCAGCGGCGGCGGAGTGGCCGGGGCGGCCAGCGGCGCGACCACCGGTGCCGACGCGTCGCCGCGATTGGTGTCGCGCAACAGCCATGGCGGGAGTGCGAGCGCGACCAGCACCGCCGCCGCGATCAGGCCATGGTCGCGCAGGCTCATCCCCGCCATGGGGCCACCAGTCGCGCGTCGAGCCGCACCCCGCCCGGTGCCGAGGTCAGCCGCCATGCCGCCATCCGCACCGTCGGCCCGCCCCGTTCGAGCAGGTCGGCGAACGCCACCACCGCTTTCTCGCTGCCCGATGCGCGCAGCGTGAGGATGGCGAGCGGGGCGGGGGCGGCGGGATCGGCGGCAAGGCTTTCGATCAGCACCCCGCCGCGCGCGGCATCGGCACGGACGCGGGCCGCCAGACGGCGGGCGGCGTCGGTGGCATTGTCGGCGGGAAAGGCCGCGCCGATGACCGCGACCGTCGCCGGGGTGGCGGCAAGATCCGCGCGGGCGGCGTCGCGATCGGCACGGGCGGTCGCAAGATCGTCGAGCGCGCCGGCGGTCGGGACGGCGAGCAGCGCGGCGATCCCGAGCGCGATCAGCGGCAGGCGCGGGGTCATCGCGCCTGTTCCAGCGTGATCCGCATCCGCCCGTCGCCATCGGCGCGGCTCTGCGCGACGGCGCGCAGCCCGCCCAGCGCCGGATCGCGACGGAGCGCCGACAGCGCGCGATCGGGATCGGGGGCGACCACGTCGATGGTCAGCGGGCCGGTGTCGCGCTCGATGCGCAGCAGCGCGGCATCCTCGGGCAGCGCGTGGGCGATCGCCTCCACGGTCGCGCCGAGCGTCGGCGCATGCCACGCGGTGGCGAGCGCGGCGCGGCCACGATCGCGTTCGGTGCGCGCCGCGACGGCCGGTGCCGATCGTTCGGTCAGGGCGCGGGTCTCGCGCCGGACCTGCGTGGTCATCAGCGTCGCCCCGGCAACCGTCAGCAGCGGGGCGGCGACGATCGCCAGCGCGAGGATCATGCCGGCGCGATCGGGCCGGGGCCGTTCGGCAGGCTCCGGGGGCGGATCGGCCGGTACCGGCGGGCGCGATGCCGGCCGCGCCGCGCCCAGCGCCCGGTCGAACAGGCTGGGCCGCACGGGCGCGCTGTCATTGGCGGGGCGGGGGTCGGCCATGGTCCGCTCCTACGCCCGGGGGCGGTCGGTGGACAAGCGCGATCGGGCTGGCGTCGTCGATCGACACCCCCGTCACGGAACCGTCTTCATTCCGCCACGCGATCGTCTTCGATCCGCAATCGCCGTGTCGCAGCTTTGCGCCAACGGGGGGTGGGGAGGACGCCGGCCGTGCCGGCTTCCGGGATAGATTGCGGGGATTTCCATGGCGAACAACGACTTGACCATCGGCTATGACGATGGCGATATCGAAACGAACCTGAGCAACGGGCCGAGCCTGCAGGATCTGGTCGACCAACGCTATTCGCGGCGGCAGGCGCTGCGCGGCGGTGCGTCGACCGCGGCGGTCGCGGTGTTCGGCGGGTCTCTGCTCGCCGCGTGCGACGACAAGGTCGCGGGCATCGACAATACGCCGCCGGTCGTGGGCGTTCGGTCGAGCGGTGCGACCACCGGTGGTCGTGTGGTCGTGCTGACCGGCACCGCCACCGACGACAACGCCATCGTCACCCAGGCCTTTACGCAGGTGTCGGGCCCGACCGTCACCCTGTCGAACGCGAACACCGGTGCCGCGACGTTCATGGCCCCGGCGGTGTCGACCGCGACCAACCTCGTCTTCCGCTACACCGCGACCGACGTGAAGGGCGCGGCGAGCAGCACCGACATCACCGTCGCGGTCGCACCGCCGACGCTGGGCTTCTCCGCCGTTTCCAAGAGCCTTGCCGATGCGCTGACCGTTCCGGCGGGCTATACCGCGACCGTCCTGTACCGGCTGGGCGATCCGCTCAACAGCGCGACCGCCGCCTATGCCAATAACGGCACCGATACCGGCTTTTCGGCGCGTGCGGGCGATCATCACGACGGCATGAGCTATTTCGGTCTCGCCGCCAGCGGCACCACGCAGGATGCGAACAATTCGACGCGCGGCGTGCTGGTGATGAACCACGAGAATATCTCGGAACAGTATCTGCACGTGAACGGCGTGACGTCGGTCAACGGCGTCCGTCCGACCGCCGAAGTGGTCAAGGAAATGGAATGCCACGGCGTGTCGGTGGTCGAAGTGACCCGCGCGTCGACCGGCGGCTGGAGCTATGTGCAGGGGTCGGCGCTGAACCGTCGGATCACGCCCTATACGCCGACGACGTTCAGCGGTCCGGTGCGCGGCAGCGCGTTGCTGTTCACCGCCTATTCGCCCGACGGTACCGCCGGGCGCGGCACGATCAACAATTGCGCCAACGGCCATATGCCGTGGGAAACGTACATGACTTGCGAGGAAAACTGGGCAGGCTATTTCCGGCGGGACGCGGGCGACAATGTGCGGCGCGCTGCGGCACTGGGTGCGAAGGCGGTGCAGGCATTCACCCGTTACGGCCTGAACACCGCGACCGGCGATACGCTGCGCGGCGGCAATTACAGCTGGACCACGGCGGCCGAGGCGGTGTCGGGCCAGACGCTGATCCGCAAGTTCAACGCGACCGTCGACGCCACGCAGCCCGCCAACGGCACCGGCGACTTCCGCAACGAACCGAACCAATATGGCTGGTGCGTCGAGATCGATCCCTATGATCCCGCCGCCGCGCCGCGCAAGCGCACCGCGCTCGGCCGGATGAACCATGAAGGCGTATGGCCGGGCCGCGTGTTCGCCGGGGTCAAGCCGGCCTTCTACATGGGCGACGACGCGCAGAACGAATATATCTACAAGTTCGTGTCGAACACCGCATGGGTCGCGGCGGACGCGGCGGCGACCAACCGCCTCGCCATCGGTGACAAATATCTGGACAGCGGCACGCTGTACGTCGCGAAGTTCAATGCCGATGGCTCGGGCGAATGGATTGCACTGGTGTTCGGGCAGAATGGCCTGACCGCCACAAACCCGCTCTATGCCTTTGCCGATCAGGCCGATGTGCTGACGCACTGCCGCCTTGCCGGCGATGCGGTCGGCGCGACGCGGATGGACCGTCCCGAATGGACCGCGGTCAACCCGGCGACCGGCGAGATGTATTGCACGCTGACCAACAACTCGTCGCGCGCACCGGCGCAGGTCGACGCCGCCAATCCGCGCTCGTACATCGATCCGCGCACCAACGGCACGCGTTCGACCGGCAACGCCAACGGCCATATCGTCCGCCTGCGCGAGCGCGGCGACACGACCGAGGCGACGGCGTTCACGTGGGACGTCTATGCGTTCGGCGCGGGTGCCGATCTCGACCCGACGAACATCAACCTGTCGAGCCTCGACGCGACCAACGACTTCTCCAGCCCCGACGGCCTGTGGTTCGGTCGCGCGTCGAACGCCAGCGGACAGGTGACGCCGGTGCTGTGGATCCAGACCGACGACGGTGCCTATACCGACGTCACCAACTGCATGATGCTGGCGGCGATGCCGGGCACCGTCGGCGACGGCGGCACGCGCACGATCACCAATACCGGCGTGTCGGCGACCAGCACCGCCACGACCCGAATCGGCAAGGCACCGGGCACGACGCTGCGCCGCTTCCTGGTCGGGCCGGTCGGGTGCGAGATCACCGGGGTCGATTCGACGCCGGACGGCCGGTCGCTGTTCGTGAACATCCAGCATCCCGGTGAGAACGGCAACCTGTCGAACATCACCAGCATCTGGCCGGCGACGACGGCGGGCAGCCGTCCGCGCTCGGCGACGGTGGTCATCACCAAGGAGGACAACGGCGTGATCGCGCTGTAAGTCTTTGATTCTACGATATCGGGGCGGGCGGTGGTCGAAAGGCCGCCGCCCGTTTCGCGTTCAAAGGTCACGAAAGTCACACTCGTGCGCATCGTGCGGCGGATGCGGTTCCGGGACATCGCCCCAGAGTTGCGCCACCGACCGGCCACGACGCGGCAGGCCGATTTCAGGGCCGTGGCGGCGTTGCGCGTCGGTTACGATGCTTCGGCACCGCGCCTCTCTCCCGCCTTGCCACCAACCGAAATCGGTACCGTGCCGATGGTTCAGGCGGATCGACAAACGCAGCAGCCGAGGATCGCGAACCCGGCCGTCGATCCTGCGCAGGATCGCGCGGTGTAGGAAAGCGCCGATATCGGACCGGCGTGCCGCGCCCGCCCGTTAGAGTCGCTTTCGATCAAATGTGATCGCCCTCACCCTTCCGCGGCTGCGCCGCTCCCTCCCTCTCCCGCCGGGAGAGGGAAAGACGCCGAAGGCGGCGAATGGTGAGGGCAACCACAGGTGATAGAGTTTGACCCTAGTAACGGTGCCGTTCGGCCGGGCCGGGCGGCGGGTCGCGTCAGTAGATTCCGTCGATTTCCATCGTCAGGCGCGGGGCGGGGGGATTGAGCAGCAGGCTGCGCTTGTCGCCCTGCAACACTTCCTCCTGTCGCAGCCGGTCGTAGCGGGTGCGGGCGGCGGCGGCGGCGTCGGCACCGTCACGCAGGATGGTGGGTTTGAGGAAGACGAACAGCGTGCGCTTCTGACGGCTCTCGTTGCGGCCCTTGAACAATTCGCCGATGATCGGAATGTCGCCGAGGATCGGCACTTGGCTGCGGACACGTTGATAATCGTCGCTGGTCAGGCCGCCGAGTACGATCGTCTGGCCATTATCGGCAAGCACGGTGGTGTTGGCCGATCGTTTGTTGGTGATGATGTCGGCCGCGCCGCTGACCTGGGTAGGTGCGATCGACGACGCTTCCTGGCTGACTTCGAGGCGGATCGTGTCGCCGGCATTGATGCGCGGCAGGACCCGCAGGGTGATGCCCACATCCTTGCGTTCGATGGTTGTATAGGGATTGGCGGTGCCGTTGCCGGTCAGGATCGATCCGGTGACGAACGGCACTTCCTGCGCGACGACGAACTCACCGAGCTTGTTGTCCAGCACCGTGATCTGCGGCGTCGAGAGCAGGTTTGCCTTGGTCGACTGGCTTAGCGCCTGCACAAGGATCGAGAAGTCGTTGCCGATACCGATATTGCCGGTGATGCCATTGCCGAGCAGATTACCCGCCGGCACGCCCAACGCACGCAGAATGCCGCCGAGCGACGCTCCAGCATTGTCGAATGATGTGGCAACCCCTTCTACACGGGTCAGCGCCGCTCCCGAGGTGCCGATCTGCACCGCCAACTGTTCGGCATCCTGACCGGTAATCTCGGCGATCGCCGCCTCGATCAGCACCTGCGGACGGCGCACGTCGAGATCGGGGATCAGCCGTTCGATCTGGGCGATGGCGGTGGGGGTGCCGCGCACGACGACGGCGTTGATGTCGGGGGCGGGCTGGACGGTAATGTCGGGGGTGGTGAAGCCCTGCGCCGGGGTGGTCGACGCGTTCTGGCCGACGGTGCTGATGCTGCCGCCGTTGCCGCCCGTGCCGACGCCGCTCGCCGCGGCGATCCCCGCCGCGCTCGCGCCGCCATTGGCGATCAGCCCCGACAGCGCCGCGCCGGCATTGTTGCGCTGGCTGGTGGTCGAGAGACTCCGCGCGACCGGATTCGAGGCGGACTGCTGCTGGCCGAGAATGCCGCGCAGGACCTCGGTCACGCTTTCGGCATCGGCATAGTTCAGGCGGAATACGCGGGTCGAGGGGGTCGTGCCGCTGCCCCGCGCGTCGAGCGACTGGGCGATGCGCCGCGCCTCGGCGACGCCGGCGGGGGTGCCGCGAACGAGGATGGTGTTGCTGCGCGCATCGCCCGCGACCCGCGCGCCGCCTTCGCCCAGCACCGTCTGCATCGCCGTCGCGATATCGGCGGCGTTGCCGTTGGCGAGCGTGATCGTGGCAAAGGTCGATCCACCGCCACCGTCGAGCGAGCGGGCCAGCGCCTCGATCCGGCGGACATTGTCGGCATAGTCGGTGACGACAATCGCGTTGGGCTGGGTCAGCGGTTCGACGCTGCCGAAGCTCGCGACCAGCGGACGGACGATCCGCGCGGCATCCGCCGAGGGGACGTTCGACAGCCGCACCATCCGCGTGGTCAGTTCCTGCCCGCCGACGCCGCGCCCGCGCACCCCGCCGTCGCGCACCGCGTTCGCCTGCGGAATGATCCGCCATGCCGAGCCCGAGCGGACCGCCGCGAAGCCGTTGGCGCGCAGCACCGACTGGAACAGTTCCCACACGCCCGCCGGCGACAGCGGTTCGGCGGAGGTGACCGTCACCTGCCCCTTGACCGTCGGGTCGAGGATCAGCGTGCGGCCGGTGATGCGGCTGATCTGATCGGCGACGTCGGCGATCTCGACGCCGCGCATGTTGACGACGATGTCGGCCGCCTGCGTCTGGCCCATGACCGGCGACAGGCTGGTCGCGGCGAGCGTGAGGGACAGGAACGCGGAAACGAGGCGATGGCGCACGGCGGGGAAACCCTAACGAATGGGAATGGAGACGGTGTTCGGCTTGCCGTCGCGAAGGATGGTGACCTGGGCCTGCCCCGATGCGGCGGCGCTGGCGATGGCGGCGTTGACCGCCGACGGGTCGGTCAGGGCGGCGCCGTTGACCGACTGGATGACGTCGCCCGCACGCATGCCGGGCGGCGGGTTCGCACCGATCGCATAACCGCCGGCGACCGGGGTCGCGTTCAGCCGCGACAGCACTGCCTGCGCGCTGGGCGGCGGCGGCGGGGCTGCGGCGGGGGCGGTGGAGGGCTGTACGGTGAAATTGGGGGCGGGAGCCGCTTGGCCGGGGGTCGGCGTCGCCTGTCCGAACGGATCGGGGAAGGCGAGATATTCCAGCCGCCCGCCATTGTTCAGGATGATGCGGTCGCGGCGGATTTCAGTCACCTGCGCGCCGGCCAGCGCATCGCCGGCCTTGAACGGCTTGGCCGCTTCGTTGCCGATCGACACGAACGCGATCGACAGTTCGGCGGGGCGGGCGAAGACCACACCCTTCAACACCGCCTGGATGGCCGTGGGGCTGGTGGCGTCGGCGGCGGTCGGGCTGCCGAAGGGTGCCCAAGCGAGCGCCGGGCCGGTGTCGACGGTGACCGCGCGGGTGCGTGCTGCGGACGGCACGGTGATCGCGCCGGTGCCGGCATGGCCCGCGATCCGCCAGACGAGGCCGGCCAGCGCGAACGCGACCGATACGATCGCGGCGGCGGCGAGCCAGTCGACCCAGCGTTCGCGCCAGCGCAGCCGTTCGACGACGATCATGCCGCGTCCTTGCGCAGGAAACCGTCGAGCCGGGCCATGGCCACGGCCTCGCCCGCCGGGGCGACGGTGATCGTCACCCGGTCGAGCGCGGGGTCGCTGGTCGCGGTCCGGTTCACCGCCACGCTCCATTGCCGCCCCAGCATGTCCACCGCGTCCGCATTCGCCTCCGGCGTCCCCGTTTCCAAATCGGCAAGCCGGTTTTCGGCCACCCACATCGCGATCGCACGGCGTTCGACGCCGCGGGTCGAATCGATATGCTGCTCGACCGCGCCGATCAGCCCTACCGTGGCGATCGCCAGTACCGCCAGCGCCACCATCGCCTCGATCAAAGAAAAGCCGGCTTGCTCCAAATCCTCCCCGCCTGCGGGGAGGGGGACCGTCCGCGCAGCGGATGGTGGAGGGGGAGGGCGGCGCAACGCAACTGTGCCGTCGTATGCGGCGATCCCCCTCCACCATGCTGCGCATGGTCCCCCTCCCCATGTGATGGGGAGGATTCTCATTGCGTCACCTTGGTCGCGCGGGCGGTGATGCCGTCATAGCGAACCCGCCACGTCTGGTCGCCGCCGGTGATCGTCGCGCCCAGCGGCTGGCCGGTGCCATCGACGCCGAGGACCACCGGCGGGGCGACGTCGAGCGTCATCACCATGCCGCCGGGCAGGGTATGGAACCCCAGCGGCCCGTCGGTCCGCGGGGTCAGGCCCCTCGCCCCGACCTGCGCAAAGCCATAGCCATGGGTTTCGGTGGTCAGCGCGATCAGCTGGTCGCCGAGCATCGCATCGTCCGCCGCCGCCTGCAGCCGCACGGCGAAGCGCCGCGCCTCCGCCTCGACATTGGGGGCGCGGGTGGCGGCACCGATGCCGAGGCTGACCGCACCCGCCGCCACGCCGATGATCGCAAGGACGATCAGCATTTCGATCAGGGTCATGCCGGATTGGGAATCACGGTCCGTCACTCCCGCGCAGGCGGGAGTCCATTGCCGCCCAAGGTCGCGATGGAGTCGCGGCGTCGGCGGATATGGACCCCCGCCTGCGCGGGGGTGACGATCATGGGGCTCGATCAGCGCGCCGTCCCGTCGATATCGGCGTCGAGTCCCTCGCCGCCGGGCTTGCCGTCCTTGCCGAGCGACTTGATCGTGAATCGTCCGCCGGTCGATTCGTAGACATAGGGATTGCCCCATGGGTCCTGCGGCATCTGCGACAGATAGCCGTCGGGCGGATAGGCACCGGGGACCGGCGGCTGGGTCGGTTTTTCGAACAGCGCCTTCAGCCCCTGCGTCGTCGTCGGATAGTCGCCATTGTCCAGCCGGTACATTTTCAGCGCGGCGGAGATCGATTTGATGTCGGTGCCGGCGGTCGTCACCCGCGCCTGATCGGGGCGGTTGATGACGTTGGGCACGATCAGTGCGGCGACCAGCGCGATGATCGCCAGCACGACGATCATTTCGACCAATGTCAGCCCCGCCTCGCGGTCGGGGACAGAAACCTTGCGGGCGGCGGGGTTCGCGGCCAAGGTGTCACGAAACTTTCGGAATAAGATGCGCATCCACGCCCCAATGCGTCCACACGATGAAGCCATTTTGACAATCGAACCTGCCCCCGCCGGTCCGGCCGCCGGCGTGTGGGCTGTCGCGGGCGGCAATGCTATTGTAGTCGATGGCACGGTCCCCGCAACAACCTTGCTCGTCCCGTCCGAATCGGTCCTTCTGCTCAGCGTCGACCTGCCGCTGCCCAGTCGGGCGAAACGGCTGGCGGCGCTGCCGTTCGCGGTCGAGGACCGGATAGCCGATCCGATCGATGCCGTGCATCTGGTGCTGGGCGATGCGATCGGCGACCGGCGCTATCTGGTCGCGGTCGTGCGGCACGGCGTCATGACCGAATGGGTGGCGATCGCCGATGCCGCCGGGATCGGCGGCGCGGCGTTCGTGCCCGACGCGCTGACGCTGGCCGCGCCGGTCGAGGGATGGAGCGTCGAGGTGACCGGTGGCCGCGCGCTGGTCCGCGCCGCCGACGGCACCGGCTTCGCCATGCCGCTGCCGATGCTGGTCGCGGCGTGGGAGGCGGCGGGGCGGCCGGCCGTGCAGGCGCTGGGCGACCCGTTGCCAGCGGCGATGGCGGGCGACGGCGTGGCGTTCCCGCCCGCGCCGCTCGACCAGCGCATCGCCGATGCGCCGATCGATCTGCGGCAGGGTGCCTATGCCCGCCGCCGGACGGCATGGCCGAGCACGACGCGCAAGGTGGCGATGATCCTCGGTGCGGCCGCGCTGGCGCATGGCGTGATCGCGGTCGCCGACACGCTGATGTTGCAACGCATCGCCGAGCGGCGGCAGGCGGCGCTGCAACAACTGGTGGTGACGACCGCGCCGTCGGTGCCGACCGGCGGCGACGATTTCATGGTGCGGGTCGCCGACCTGCTGCCGCGCCCGACCGGTTCCAACCGCTTCGTGCCGTTGCTGTCGCGCGTTGCCGGGGCGCTGTCGCCGATCGGACCGGCATTGGTCGTTAACCGGATGGATTTCGAAGGAAACGCGCTGACCCTCGATTGCCAGTCGCCCGAAACCGGCATGGCCGACCGGCTGCGCGCCGCATTGTCCGCCGCCGGCGTCGCCGCACAGGTGAGCGCCGCCCCCGGCGGGGCGCTGCGCATCGTGGCGCGCGGGGCATGAGCATGGTCCGGCGCAGCGCCCGGATCGAGGCCGCCCTCGCCCGGTTCGACGGCTGGTGGCAGGGGCTGACCATGCGCGAGCGGGTGCTGGTGGGGACGCTGGCGGCGCTGCTCGCCGGGGTCGTGCTGGTGTACGGCGTAGTCAAGCCGGTGCAGGCAGCACGGGCGCAGGCGCGTGCCGATATCCGGCAGGCGGAGACGCTGATGGCGCGGGTGCGTGCCGCCGGGCGGCTGGAAAGCGCACCGGCGACGACCGCCGCCGGACCGCCGCAAACGGTGATCGCATCGGCAGCGACGACCGCCGGGTTGCAGCCGGTGCTGGCCGAGGCGAATGGCGGCGTCACCGCTACGCTGACCGACGCGCCTTATCCGGCGGTGGTGACGTGGTTGAGTTCGGTCGCATCGACCAGCACGATTGCCGTGCGGCGGGTGACGATGCAGCGCGGTTCGACCTCCGGCCGGGTCAATGCCAGCGTGGAGTTCCGACCATGACCGATACGCTGCTCCATGCCGAACCCGTCCGCCTGCCTTATGGCTATGCGCGTAAAGGGGGCGTGCTGATCCGGCTGGGCAAGGCGGGCATGGAGTGCGTCCACCGCGCCGATGCGACGCTGGATGCGATGCTGGAGGTACAGCGGGTCGCGCCGGGTATCGCGTTCGTTCCGCTGGACGATGCCGCGTTCGATGCGGCGTTGCAGGCGAGCTATGGCGGCAGCGCGACCACCGCCGCCGACATCGAACTGGCCGAAACCGATCTGGCGGCGCTGGCAGACAGCGCGGCGGCGGTCGACGACCTGCTCGACGCGCGCGACGATTCGCCGGTCATCCGCCTCATCAACGCCCTGTTGCTCGAAGCGATCAAGGAAGGCGCGAGCGACGTCCATGTCGAGACGCAGGAAAAGCGCCTCGTCGTCCGCTTCCGCATCGACGGGGTGCTGCGCGACATCGTCGAGCCGCCGCGCGCGCTCGCCCCGCTGCTGGTCAGCCGGATCAAGGTGATGGCGAAACTCGACATCGCCGAGCGCCGTACGCCGCAGGACGGGCGGGTGACGCTGCGCATCGGCGGGCACGACGTCGATGCCCGCGTGTCGACCATGCCGACCCAGCATGGCGAGCGGGTGGTGCTGCGGTTGCTCGAACGTGGCGGCATGATGCTCGACCTGGGCGGGCTGGGTATGTCGGAGCGCGACGAAAGCGTGTTCGGGCGGTTGCTCGAACGGCCGCATGGGCTGTTGCTCGTCACCGGACCGACCGGATCGGGCAAGACGACGACGCTCTATACCGCGCTGACCCGCCTCAACGATCGTCGCCGCAATGTGATGACGGTCGAGGATCCGATCGAATATGAACTGGCCGGCATCGCCCAGACGCAGGTCAATCCGCGCACCGACATGACCTTTGCGCGGGGGCTGCGCGCGATTCTGCGGCAGGACCCCGACGTCATCATGGTCGGCGAAATCCGCGATCAGGAAACCGCGCAGACGGCGGTCAGGTCGTCGATGACCGGCCATTTCGTGCTGTCGACGCTGCACACCAACACCGCGATCGGATCGGTCACCCGGCTGATCGACATGGGGGTCGAGCGGTATCTGCTGGCCCCGATGCTGGTCGGGCTGGTCGCGCAGCGGCTGGTGCGGCGGTTGTGCATGGAATGCCGGTGGCAGGATCGGTCGACCGAGGCGGACAGCGTCCTGCTCGGCGGCGCGATCAAGCCGGGCAAGAAGCTGTGGCGCAAGGGCGGGTGCGAGGCGTGCCATCACGAAGGCTATCGCGGCCGCGCCGGGCTGTACGAGGTCGTCGCGGTCGACGACCGGTTGCAGGCGATGATCCACAACGGCGTCGCCGAGGCCGAACTGGAACGCGCGGCGCGGGTCGATAATCCGGCGTTGCTCGACGATGGCGTTGCGAAGGTGAAGGCGGGGGTGACCACCGTCGAGGAGGTCGCGCGGGTCGTGCGGGACGAGGGGTGATCCTTTCGCGCTCGAACCCTCAACCCCGCAAAATCCGTTTGGTTCGAGCAGCTTCGAGCTTGTCGAGAAGCGTCCGTCGAGAACGGTTCGCCCGGGGAGAGGCGTTCTCGATACGCGCTCTCGACAAGCTCGATCGCTACTCGAACCAAACGGTTTGGGTGGGGATGGGGTTGGATAGGGGGGTGCCATGACCGCCTACACCTACCGCGCAGCCTCCCGCACTGGCGCGACCGTCAAGGGCGTGGTCGAAGCGTCCAGCCCCGCCGCCGCCCGCGCGATCCTACGCGAACGCGGCGAATTGCCACTGTCGGTCGAGGAGGCCGCGGAAAAAGGTCCGAAGCTCGGCAGCATCCAGCTGCCCCGGCTGTTCCGGCGCGGGGTGTCGAGCAAGGCGCTGGCGACGCTGACGCGACAAATATCGACATTGGTCGGCTCCGATATTTCGATCGAGGAATCGCTGCGCATCGTCGCCGGACAGGCCGACAATGCGGCGGTCAACGCGCTGTTGCTCGACGTGCGCGCCGCGATCCTCGACGGGCGCAGCTTCGCGCAGGGGCTGGCGCGGCATCCCAAGGCGTTTCCCGAATTCTACCGCGCCTCGGTCGCGGCGGGGGAACAGTCGGGGCGGCTGCCCGACGTGCTCAACCACCTCGCGAACTTCGTCGAGACGCGGCAGGCCAATGGCCAGAAGATGCAGCTGGCGTTGCTGTATCCGGCGCTGCTGGCGACGGTCAGCTTCGGCATGATGGTGCTGCTGATGGTCTATGTCGTGCCCGACATCGTCCGCGTGTTCGTGTCGCGCGGGGCGGAATTGCCGTTCCTGACCCGCGCGCTGATCGCGCTGTCGGCGTTCATCCAGAACTACGGTCTGTACGTGGCGGTGGCGGCGCTGGTGCTGTTTCTGGTCGGGGCGCGCTGGCTGAAGGTGCCGGGCAACCGGCTGGCGGTCGACCGGCGGCTGGCGACGCGCGCGCCGTTCCGCCGGTTCAGCCGCCAGCACAATGCCGCGCGCTTCGCCGGCAGCCTCGCCACGCTGGTGGGCAGCGCGGTACCGCTGGTCGAGGCGCTGCACGCCGCCGCCGCCGTCACCCCCAACCGCTTCGTGCGCGACAAGGCGCTGACCGTCGCCGCGCGGGTCCGCGAGGGGTTGTCCTTACGCGCGGCGATGGCGGAGGCGGAAATCTTTCCGTCGATGCTGGTCGCGATCGTCGCCTCCGGCGAGACGTCGGGGCGGCTGGCACCGGCACTCGACCGCGCCTCGGGCGAGCTGGAGCGCGAACTCGACGCGCTGGTGGCGACGCTGGTTGCGCTGGTCGAACCGATGGTGCTGTTGCTGATGGGCGGGCTGGTGCTGATGATGGTGCTGGCGATCCTGTTGCCGATCATCAACCTGAACAATCTGGTGCAGATTTAGGGCCGATCGACATTCAGTACGGTCTTGCCTTCTCCCCTCCCTGATAAGGGAGGGGTCGGGGGTGGGTAGGCCGGTTGTGGCGCGCCCACTTTCCCTCGCAGACCGACCCAACCCCCAGCCCCTCCCTTGTCAGGGAGGGGAGTAGTTTGCTGGCCTGACAGCTGAATGTCGATCGGTCCTAAAGCCGTATCCCCGCCTGCGCCGGGGAACGGTTCACGCAGGTGACGGGTGCGTGCTAACGCTGCCGTCCGTCTCGCAACAAGGAAGCACCATGACCGACCTCGCCCGCATCGTCGCCGAGGTGACGGAGGAGATCACCGCCAACGCCGCCGAAATCGAGGCGGCGGCGGACGCCGGGCTCGACTATCCGCCCGACTGGTTCGGCATGGCGGTGGCGACGCCCGATGGCGGGCTGTTCCATGGCGGCTATTCCCATATCCGCTTTCCGTTGCAGAGCATCGCCAAGGTCTTTGCGCTCGAAATGGCGCTGGAGGCGTGCGGGGACGCGGTGTTCAAGCGCGTCGGGCGCGAGCCGTCGGGCGATCCGTTCAATTCGATCGTCGACCTCGAACGCAACAAGGGCGTGCCGCGCAATCCGTTCATCAATGCCGGCGCGCTGGTGGTGTGCGACATCCTGGTCGAGCACCAGGCCGACGATTGCGCGCGCGCGGTGGTCGACTTCATTGGCCGCGAGGCCGGGCTGGCCGACGTGATCCTCAATCAGGACGTGCTGGAAACCGGCCGCACCGGCGGCGACCTGAACCGCGCGATGATGAGTTTCGCGAAGCATCACGGCAATCTGCATTGCGACATCGACGAGGTGATGGAGGCCTATGTCCACCAATGCGCGATCGAGATCGATGCGAAGTCGCTGGCGAAGGCCGGGCTGTTCCTGACCCGCACCGCGCGGACCGGCGATGCGGCGGGCGACAGGCGCGCCACGCGGACGCGGCGGCTGCTGTCGTTGATGACGACCTGTGGGCAATATGACGGGTCGGGCGACTTCGCATACCGGGTCGGGCTGCCGGCCAAGAGCGGGGTGGGAGGCGGCATCCTCGCCATCGTGCCGCAGGTCGCGTCGATCGCTGTGTGGTCGAACAATCTCGACCGGCAGGGGAATTCGATCCTCGGCATACGCGCGCTGGAGTTGCTGGCAGACAAGGCGGATTGGTCGGTGTTCGGGTGACTCCACCCGTTCGTCCAGAGTAGCCGCTGAGCTTGTCGAAGGGGCGTATCGAAGAACCATTGGTGGCGGGTGCTTCGATACGGGTATTCGATTTCGCTCGGCCCCTGCTCAGCACGAACGGCCTTTTTCGTACTTCCACCCTCCCTTCCGTTTGCTTCGAGCGCAGGTTCGAGCCTGTCGAGAACCGAAGTCGAGAAGGGGTTGCCCCGAACAGCGAGTTCTCGACGGGCGCTTCTCGACAAGCTCGAAGCTGCTCGAACCGAACGGGGTGGGGCGGGGATAAGGCGGGGTCAGCCCGCCTTTTTCGGCCCCAGCAGATCCAGCACCGCGGCGGTCATCGCGATCGTGCCGGTCACGATCGACGGTTCGGGCGCGACCTTGAACAGGGGCGAATGGTGCGACGGCACCGGTGCGCCGCCATTCCGCGCCGCGACGATGTCCGCCATCGGCGTGCCGCCGACCGCGAAATAATAGCCCTTCACCTTGGAATCCGGCTGGACCAGATAGGCGAAGTCCTCCGCACCCATGCCGGTCTGTTCGAAGGGCATCACGTTCTTCGGGCCCAGTGTCGTCGCCATCACCGCGTTCAGCCGCCGGGCGAGCGGCGCGTCGTTGATCGTGGTCGGCGTGCCCTCGATCACCTTCACCACCGGCATCTTGTCGGCGGGCATCCCGTTCAGCGTGCCGATGCCGCCCGCGACGCGCCTGATCCCGTCGAGCAGCTGCTTGCGCGTCCCCTCGTCATTGGCGCGGACGGTCACCTGCAATTTCGCCATATCGCTGATGATATTGTGCTTCAGCCCCGAATGGAACGAACCGACGGTGATGACGCCGGGGTCGAGCGGCTGGCGTTCGCGGCTGATGAGGCCCTGCAAGGCGATCACAAGCTGCGATGCCATATAGACCGGGTCCTTGCCGGCATGCGGGCTGGCCCCGTGCGCGCCGATGCCGGGCACGTCGATATCGACCGAGTCCGACGACGAATACTGGATTCCCTCCGATGCCGATACCATGCCCGCCGGCAGCCCGGCGGCGACGTGGAAGGCCAGCGCGTAATCAGGCTTGGGAAAGCGGCTATAGAGGCCATCGGCCAGCATCGCCTTCGCACCTCCGACGCGTTCCTCGGCGGGCTGGACGATGAAGACGATCGTGCCCTTCCACCGGTCCTTGAGCGCGGCCAGCCGGCGGGCGGTGCCGACCATCGCGGTGATATGGGTATCGTGGCCGCAGGCGTGCATCACCGGCGCCTCGACCCCGTCGACGCCGACCTGCCGCGCCTTGCTGGCATTGGGCAGGCCCGATTTCTCCTCGACCGGCAGCCCGTCCATATCGGCGCGGACCAGCACGGTCGGGCCGGCCCCGTTCTTCAGCACGCCGACCACGCCGGTGCCACCGACGCCGGTCGTCACCTGCATCCCCGGCACGCCGCGCAGCTCGGTCGCCATGCGCTCGGCGGTCTTCACCTCCCTGAACGACAATTCGGGATTGCGGTGGAACCAGTCCCACATCCCGCCCAGCGACGCCGTGTAATCGGCGCGGACGGCGGGTGCCCAGTCGGGTTCGGCCATGGCCGGCGTCGCGGCGAACAGGCAGGCGGCGGTGGCGATCAGTGTGCGCATGTTGGGTCCCCTTTGGGCCTTAAGCTATCCGCTTTCGCCAAAGTGTCGAGGGTCGATGTTGCCGTCCCGTTCCGCGTCACCCATATCCATCCGCATGGCGATCACGATCCGCACCGACCTGTCCGAGCCGGAAACCGGCCAGACCTTCGTCCCTCACCGTCCCGCCCGCCCGGCCAAGGTGGATGCGGGCAAACGCTTCGTCATCAAGTCCGATTACGAACCCGCCGGCGACCAGCCGACCGCGATCCGCGAACTGGTCGCGGCGGCGCGCGCGGGGGAGAAGGATCAGGTCCTGCTGGGCGTCACCGGTTCGGGCAAGACCTTCACCATGGCCAAGACGATCGAGAAATTGCAGCGCCCGGCGCTGATCCTTGCCCCCAACAAGATCCTTGCCGCGCAGTTGTACGGCGAAATGAAGTCATTCTTCCCCGACAATGCCGTCGAATATTTCGTCAGCTATTACGATTACTACCAGCCCGAAGCATATGTCGCGCGGTCCGACACCTATATCGAAAAGGAAAGCTCGACCAACGAGGCGATCGACCGGATGCGGCATTCGGCCACCCGGTCGCTGCTGGAGCGCGACGACGTCATCATCGTCGCGTCGGTATCGTGCCTGTACGGCATCGGATCGGTCGAAACCTATTCGGCGATGATTTTCGACCTGAAGAAGGGTGATGTCGTCGACCAGCGCGAGATCGTCCGCAAGCTGGTCGCGCTGCAATACAAGCGCAACGACGCCGCGTTCCAGCGCGGTAATTTCCGCGTGCGCGGCGACAGCCTCGAACTGTTCCCGTCGCATTATGACGACAGCGCGTGGCGGATCACCTTCTTCGGCGACGATATCGAGGAGATCACCGAATTTGATCCGCTGACCGGCAAGAAGGTCGCCAGCCTCAATTCGATCCGCGTCTATGCCAATTCGCACTATGTGACGCCGGGACCGACGCTGAAACAGGCGGGCGAGGCGATCCGCCACGAACTGACCGAGCGGCTGAAGGAACTGGTCATGGAGGGCAAGCTGCTGGAGGCGCAGCGGCTGGAACAACGCACCAATTTCGATCTGGAAATGATCGCCGCCACCGGTTCGTGCGCGGGGATCGAGAATTACAGCCGCTTCCTGACCGGACGCCTGCCGGGCGAACCGCCGCCCACGCTGTTCGAATATCTTCCGGAAAATTCGCTGCTGTTCGTCGACGAAAGCCATCAGACGATCGGCCAGATCAACGGCATGTCGCGCGGCGATCACCGGCGCAAGATCACGCTGGCCGAATATGGCTTTCGCCTGCCGAGCGCGATCGACAACCGGCCGCTGCGCTTCAACGAATGGGACGCGATGCGGCCGCAGACGGTGTGCGTGTCGGCGACGCCCGGCGGGTGGGAGATGGAGCAGACCGGCGGCGTGTTCAGCGAACAGGTCATTCGCCCGACCGGCCTGATCGATCCGCCGATCACGATCCGCCCGGTCGAGGAACAGGTCGACGACCTGATCCACGAGGCCAAGGAGACGGCGAAGAACGGCTATCGCACGCTCGTCACCACGCTGACCAAGCGCATGGCCGAAGACCTGACCGAGTTCATGCACGAAGCCGGTCTGAAAGTCCGGTACATGCACAGCGACGTCGAGACGCTGGAGCGCATCGAGCTGATCCGCGACTTGCGCCTGGGTGTCTATGACGTGCTGGTCGGCATCAACCTGTTGCGTGAAGGACTCGACATTCCCGAATGCGGGCTGGTCGCGATCCTCGACGCCGACAAGGAAGGGTTCCTGCGCAGCGAAACCTCGCTGATCCAGACGATCGGCCGTGCCGCGCGCAACGTCGACGGGCGGGTGATCCTCTATGCCGACCGGATGACCGGCAGCATGGAACGCGCCATTGCCGAAACCGATCGCCGTCGCGAAAAGCAGCGCGAATATAACGAAGCGCACGGCATTACGCCCACGACGATCAAGCGCCAGATCGGCGATATCATCGCCGACGTCGCCTCGCGCGATCAGGTGACGGTCGAGATCGACGAGGACGGCCCGCGCCACATGGTCGGCCACAATCTGCGGTCGTATATCGAGAGCCTCGAAAAGCAGATGCGCGAGGCGGCGGCCAATCTGGAGTTCGAGACCGCCGGACGGCTGCGCGACGAGATCCGCAGTCTCGAAAACGAGGAACTCGGCCTGCCGGCGAGCGAGCACAAGGCACCGATCATGGGCCGATCGAACGAAGGCAAGCCCGGTACCCGCAAGACCCGCTATGGCAAGCAGAAGGCGATGCGCATGGCCGGCGGGGGCGGGCGGGGGCGGTAGCCGACGGTCGTCATCCCGGCTTGGGCCGGATTCGTAGACACTGACGCCAACGCTGAACACGCAACGTCGGCGTGTATGGCCTTCCGCCTGCGCGTGCGTGAAGATGGCTTAGAGATCGTCATCCCGGCGCAGGCCGGGATCCATTGGGTCGGATGCTCTCGACTCCATCACGACCGTTCCCGATCCATGGATTCCGGCCTGCGCCGGAATGACGAGCGGTTCGATGGAAGCGGCGCGACGCCCCATCGCCGGTTGAGGCCGCCGCCCGCATCGCCCATAAGGTGGCGATGCGTATCAAGTTCCTTGCCCCCGCTCTCCTGCTGGCCGGGTGCGTGCCGCCGGGTGCGCCGCCCGAGCCGGTCACCGCACCATCGCCCGCGCCACGACCCGCCGCCGTCGCGCCGACCTCGCCGCCGGTGAGCGACTGGCGCGACCTGCCGCGCACTCTCGGCGACTGGCAGTATCGTGGGCTCGGCACCGGATCGGCGGCGATCTATGGCGTTCGCGGTGCGGCCCCGGTCGCGACCCTGACCTGCAACCGCGCGGCGAAGCAGGTGACGATGGTCCTCGCCACGCCCCGCCCCGCCGCCGGCACGGTGACGATCCGCACCACCAGCACGCAGCGCAGCGTCACCGTGCAGCCGATGGACGGCGGCGTCGGTATGGCGCTGCCGGCCAGCGACCGGCTGCTCGACGCGATCGGGTTCAGCCGGGGCCGCTTCGTCGTCGAAGGCGCCGGGATCGGGCGACTGGTCCTGCCGAGCTGGGCGGAAATCCTGCGCGTGACCGAGGATTGCCGCGGCTGATGCGGGGAGTCGCGCTCTGGTCGCTGGTGCTGCTGGCGGGTTGTTCCAGCGAACCGCCGCCTGCGCCGGCCCCGACCGAGCGCCCGACCCCTACACCCCGGCCCACGCCTTCGCCACGCGCGCTCAAGCCCGGCGAGTTGCCGACCCCCGAACTCGACGGCGCGACGCCGCTGGCCGGGCGCTGGCGCTATCAGGCATCGGCGAGCGGCAGCGCCGCGCTGTACGAATCGAACGGCGCGGCGGCCTTCGCCATCCGCTGCGACCCGCGGGCGAAGCGCATCGTCTTCGTCCATCCGGGGCAGGGCCGCACGATCCGCCTCTATGTCACCGATGCCGCCGCAACCTTCCCGACGCAGACCGTCGACGGCGCGGCCGAAGCGGCGGTGACGACCGGGCAGACCTTTCTCGACGCGTTGGCCCGTGCCGGCGCGATCGGCTTCGCCATCGACGACGGCCCGGTCGCGCAACTGCCCGGCGACAAGGCGATCGGAACGGTGGTGCGGGGGTGCCGGCCGGGACTGCGCTGAGTCTGCGTCGGCAGGGCGCGAACTATGGCGGAAACATCGTGCAATACAAGTCTTGTACGCAGCGGCGAGATGCCCCAGATTCCGTGTGCGCCACCGTTCGGGGCGTAACGGCTTTAACTAGCGAAAGGAGGTGATCCGATGTCTCATGGTTCAGCAGTGGGTTCGGTTCAGTTCGTTCGGGAGACGCGCCGCTAAAGCGTGGGCCACGTGCGGGGGGTATTCTCCCTCAGTCAACGCCGTGGCGCCATGAATGCGGCTCGCATGGTCTCCCGGGCTGGAACTTCCGGCCGCTGACCATGCTTGAGGTCGTCGGGTGTCGAGAGACCCCGGCGGCCTCTCTCATATCCGCCCTATGCGGTGTTCAGCGTGCGATGCCCCGCTGCCAGCACGATCGCGACCAGCGACCCGCCGACGATATTTCCCGCCGTCGCCAGCAACAGATTGCCCGCCATCGCGGTCGCCGGCACCGCCGCCGGATCGATGGCCCACGCGATCGGCAGCAGCGTCATGTTCGCGACCGAATGTTCGAACCCTGCCGCGACGAACAGCGCGACCGGCCCGATGACGCCGACGATCTTGCCCGCCACCGACTGCGCGCCGGTCGCCATCCAGACCGCGAGGCAGACCAGCATGTTGGCGAGCACGCCCGACGCGAGCAGTTCCACCCCGTCCTTGGCCAGCTTGGCATCGGCGGTCTTCAGCGCCGCCTGTGCGACCGCGCCGTCGATTGCGTGCGGCGCGCCCGACGCGACGAACAGCGCGGCGATCGCCAGGCTGCCGATCAGGTTCGCGACCCACACGATCGCCCAGTCGCGCACCGTCTCGCCAATCCCCAACCGGTCCTGCGCGGCGGGCAGGACCAGCATCGTGTTGCCGGTGAACAATTGCGTGCCGGTCACCATCACCAGCATCAGCCCGACCGAGAAGGCGACACCCGACAGCAACTGCGTCGCACCGCCCGCTGTCGCCCCGGCCTGCGCCACCAGATAGCCGATCGCGCCGAAGGCGATCTGCGCCCCCGCCGCGATGCCGAGCAACAGCATCGCGCCGACCGGCGGGCGGGTCTTGGCGAGCAGGGCGTCGTCGACGTTGTCGGCCAGCGTGTCGGCGGTCGCGTCGTCCTTGGCCATGGTCGCATCCCCGGATGGTTCTGTGTCACGATCGGAACGATCGACGCCGGTCGCGGCTCCGTCAGCGCAGCATCGGGCGGATGTCGACGATCCGGACGTCGTGCATCTGGTTCAGATACGCCTCCAGATACGGCTTGTGCGACGCGCCGACGACCACCAGCGCGCGCATCCCCGGCCCCGGCATTTCGGCCAGCATGTCGCGGATATTCGCCGCCATGCGCAGATTGCGCACCTCCCAATATGCGACATATTGCCGTCCGAACCGCGGTGAGGAGGGCTCTTCCAACGCCGCACCGAAATCGCTGTCGAACGCGACCTGCCCCTGGCCCGGCGCATTGAAGCCACGATACATCGTCAACACGCCGGCCCCGGTGGCAAGGTCGCGCTGCATCACGTCGATCGCCGCCATCCGCCGCTTGGTCGCCGGATTGTCCCATGCGGTCTGGATCGCCTTGCCATAGGCCGCCTCGTCGGCCTTCGGCACCGATCGGTCGGCGCTATGATCGTCCATCGCATAGACGCGCTGAAGCCCCAGCCGGGCGGCCAGCCGTGCCGCGATCATCAGGCTTTCGTCGCGCTTGGTCTCCAGCGTGGTGAGCCGCGCGACCAGCGTCTTGTCCAGACCCTCGCCCGCCTTGCGCTCGACCGCCGGCAGCCGCAGCCACTGGACCAGCGCCGACGCCTGCTCGCCACCGGCGAGGAACAGCGCCGCCAGCTTGCGCCGATCCGCCGGTGCGGGCTGGGCGGGCAGCGTCGCCAGCATCGCTTCATAGGCCGCGGTCGCCGCCGGCACGTCGAGCCCGGTCGCGGCCGTGGCAGGGGCCGGGTCCCAGCAATAAACGGGAACGATGTCGGCATAGCGATAGGGATAGCGGCGCAACTGATCGCATTGTGCCCCCGACAGCGCCTCGATCGCGATCGCCTGCGGCTTCCACGCCGCCAACCGGTCGAGCAACGGTCCGAGCGCTTCGGGGCGGAACCGGTCGGGCAATTGCGACAGATGCGTCGACCCCAGTACCGCGACCTCGTTGACCGGGCCGTTGCGCGGACCTTTATGCGCCGACGGGTCGAAATCGGGGCGATAGCTTTGGGCGGTGGCAGGCGCTGCGAGCAGCAGCAAGGTCGACAGAATGCGTTTCATCAATTTCCCCCTTTGGCCGACAGCGTAGGGGTGCAAGCGGAGAAGGGGAATGCGGTTTGACGGCGATCGGGCCGCAACCTTCCCTCGCCCCGGTAGGGGGGAGGGATGCGCAGACTTAGTCTTTGCCGCGGCATAGGTCTAGGGCCGATCGACCTTCAGCAAGTTTTTCAACTTCTCCCCTCCCTGACAAGGGAGGGGTCGGGGGTGGGTTGGCTCGCGAGGGAGCGACTCGCCAGCCCCGGACCGACCCACCCCCAGCCCCTCCCTTGTCAGGGAGGGGAGAAGTTCACTGGCCTGACAGCTGAATGTCGATCGGTCTTGGTTGAAACTAGGAGAGGGGAAAGCGCGCGGAGCGCGCGCGAGCCGGCGGCTCGCTTCGCCCCTCTCCCAAGCTACGCTAGCCAGCAGGCTGGCAAGCTCCGCTATCCCTCTCCCCTGTCCAGGGGAGAGGGCGGGGCATGTACCCCCAAAACGAAACCGCCGCCCGGTTGCCCGGACGGCGGCTCGTTCGTTTCACGAAAACCCGAACGATCAGTCGTTCAGATATTCGCCCGCATCGGCGTCGGTGCCGGTGCCCGACGGCACGACATCGGCCAGCGGATCATTGGCACCCTGTCCGTCGCGGGGCGAGCGGGCCTGTTCGGCGGCGCGCTCTTCCTCGGCCGAATGCGGCGCGACGAAGCCCTGCAACGCCTTTTGCTGTGCCCGCAGCGCCGCGTCGCGCGACGATGCCGCCACGCGCAGGCGGTTCATGCCGGCACCGGTGCCCGCCGGGATCAGGCGACCGACGATGACGTTCTCCTTCAGACCGTTCAGGCTGTCGATCTTGCCCTGCACCGATGCTTCGGTGAGGACGCGGGTCGTTTCCTGGAACGATGCGGCCGAGATGAACGACCGCGTCTGGAGCGACGCCTTGGTGATGCCGAGCAGCACCGGCTTGCCCTGTGCCGGGGCCAGACCCGGCGCAAGCTTCGCATTGGCTTCGTCCATCTCGTCGCGGTCGAGCTGTTCGCCGGCCAGCAGGGTGGTGTCGCCACCGTCGGTGATCTCGACCTTTTGCAGCATCTGACGAACGATCGTCTCGATGTGCTTGTCGTTGATCTTCACGCCCTGCAGTCGATAGACGCCCTGGATTTCGCTGACCAGATATTCGGCCAGCGGCTCGATGCCGAGCGTTTCCAGAATGTCGTGCGGGTTCGGCGAACCACCGATCAGGTTGTCGCCGCGCTTGACATAGTCGCCTTCCTGAACGTCGATGACCTTCGACTTCGGGATCAGATACTCGACGACATCGCCGCCATCCTCGGGCTGGATGCCGATCTTGCGCTTCGCCTTGTAATCCTTGCCGAAGATCACGCGGCCCGAAACCTTGGCGATGATCGCCGCTTCCTTCGGGATACGCGCTTCGAACAATTCGGCGACGCGCGGCAGACCGCCGGTGATGTCGCGGGTCTTGGCCGATTCACGGGCGACACGGGCAAGAACGTCGCCCGCCTGCACCTGTGCACCATCCTCGACCGACAACACCGCGCCCGGTGCCAGCATGTACCGTGCGGCCTCACCCGAATTCGCGTCGAGCAGGGTCATGCGCGGACGCAGATCCTCCTTCGACTTCGACGTCACGCGATATTCGATGATCTCGCGCTGGGCGATACCGGTCGCTTCGTCGACTCGTTCGGTGACGGTCTTGTTCTCGATCAGATCGATGAACTTCACCGTACCGCCCGTTTCGGTGATGACCGGCGCGGTGAACGGGTCCCATTCCGCCATGCGGTCGCCCTGCGAAACGATGTGGCCATCGTCGAACAGAACATAGGCACCGTACGGGATGCGGTGGACCGACAGGTCGCGGCCGTCCATGTCGACGATCGCGATTTCACCCGAACGGCTGAGCACCACCCGGCGTCCGCGCTGGTCCTCGATCAGGCGCAGGTCGCGGAACTCGACCGTGCCGTCGACCGGCGCTTCGAGGTTCGACTGTTCGTTCAGCTGCGCCGCACCACCGATGTGGAAGGTACGCATGGTCAGCTGCGTACCCGGCTCGCCGATCGACTGCGCCGCGATGACGCCGACCGCTTCGCCGATGTTCACCGGGGTACCACGGGCCAGGTCACGGCCGTAGCAGGTGCCGCAGACGCCGACCTTGGCTTCGCAGACCAGCGGGCTGCGGATCTTCATCGCCTGAAGCCCGATGCCCTCGATACGGGTGATCATCGCCTCGTCGAGCAGCGTTCCGGTCGGGAACACGACTTCGCCGGTCTTCGGATCGACGACGTCTTCTGCCGTGGTGCGGCCGAGGATGCGTTCGCCGAGCGACGCGATCGTCGCACCACCTTCGATGATCGACCGCATTTCCAGCGCGCGCTGGGTACCGCAGTCTTCCATGATAATGACGCAGTCCTGCGACACGTCGACCAGACGGCGGGTGAGGTACCCTGAGTTCGCCGTCTTGAGCGCCGTATCCGCCAGACCCTTGCGGGCACCGTGAGTCGAGTTGAAATATTCAAGGACGGTCAGGCCTTCCTTGAAGTTCGAGATGATCGGCGTTTCGATGATCTCGCCCGACGGCTTGGCCATCAGCCCGCGCATGCCGGCGAGCTGCTTGATCTGCGCTTGGCTGCCGCGTGCCCCGGAGTGGGCCATCATGTAGATCGAGTTGATCGGCTTCTCGCGGCCCTTGTCGGGACCGTCCTCGAAGCGGCGGACCGCCTTGATCTCGTCCATCATCGACGTCGCCACCTGATCGCCGCACCGGCTCCAGGCGTCGATCACCTTGTTGTACTTCTCCTGCTGGGTAATCAGGCCGTCCTGATATTGCTGCTCGAAGTCCTTCACCTGGTCGCGCGTCTCGTCGACCAGCTTGTCCTTGTCCGGCGCGATCAGCATGTCGTCCTTGCCGAACGAGATGCCGGCCTTGAACGCGTGGCGGAAGCCCAGCGCCATGATCGCATCGGCGAACAGCACGGTCTCCTTCTGACCGGTATGGCGATACACCTCGTCGATGACGTCGCCGACGTCCTTCTTGGTCAGCAGGCGGTTGACCGTTTCGAACGGCACCTTGTGGCTGTGCGGCAGCGTTTCGCCCAGCAGCATGCGACCCGGCGTGGTCTCATAGCGCTTGAGATACTGCTTGCCGTTCTCGTCGGTCTGCGGAACGCGGCTGATGATCTTGGTATGCAGCGTGACGGCACCGGCGTGGAGTGCCTGATGCACCTCCGCCATGTCGCCCAGCAGCATGCCTTCGCCCGGCTCGTTCGTCTTTTCCATCGACAGGTAATAGAGGCCCAGCACCATGTCCTGCGACGGCACGATGATCGGCTTGCCGTTGGCGGGCGACAGAATGTTGTTGGTCGACATCATCAGGACGCGCGCTTCCAACTGCGCTTCGAGCGACAGCGGAACGTGGACGGCCATCTGGTCGCCGTCGAAGTCGGCGTTGAACGCCGAGCAGACCAACGGGTGAAGCTGGATCGCCTTGCCCTCGATCAGCACCGGCTCGAACGCCTGGATGCCCAGACGGTGGAGCGTCGGCGCGCGGTTCAGCATGACCGGGTGCTCGCGAATGACTTCGTCGAGGATGTCCCAGACTTCCTTGCGTTCCTTCTCGACCCACTTCTTCGCCTGCTTGAGCGTCATGCTCAGGCCCTTGGCGTCGAGGCGCGCATAGATGAACGGCTTGAACAGCTCGAGCGCCATCTTCTTGGGCAGGCCGCACTGGTGCAGCTTGAGTTCCGGCCCGGTCACGATGACCGAACGACCCGAATAGTCGACGCGCTTGCCGAGCAGGTTCTGGCGGAAGCGGCCCTGCTTGCCCTTGAGCATGTCGGACAGCGACTTCAGCGGACGCTTGTTGGCGCCGGTGATCGTGCGACCACG
The DNA here is from genome assembly GCF_001421715.1 of Sphingomonas sp. Leaf22. Classification (GTDB taxonomy): domain Bacteria; phylum Pseudomonadota; class Alphaproteobacteria; order Sphingomonadales; family Sphingomonadaceae; genus Sphingomonas. Next base: position 109,850 of record NZ_LMKP01000044.1, on the reverse strand, counting down.
ACGGCCGTTGTCGAACAGTGCGTCGACCGCTTCCTGCAACATGCGCTTTTCGTTGCGGACGATGATGTCCGGCGCGCGCAGTTCCATCAGCCGCTTCAACCGGTTGTTGCGGTTGATGACGCGGCGGTACAGGTCGTTCAGATCCGACGTGGCGAAGCGACCGCCGTCCAGCGGCACCAGCGGGCGCAGTTCGGGCGGAATGACCGGCACGACGTCGAGGATCATCCATTCGGGACGGTTGCCCGACTCTAGGAAGCTCTCGACGACCTTCAGCCGCTTGATGATCTTCTTGGGCTTCAGTTCCGACTTGGTGACGGCCAGCTCTTCGAGCAGGTCGCGCTTCTCGCCCTCGAGGTCGAGGTCGATCAGCATCTGCTTGACCGCTTCGGCGCCGATCCCGGCCGAGAACGCGTCCTCGCCATACTGGTCCTGCGCGTCGAGCAGTTCGTCCTCGGTGAGGAGCTGATACTTTTCGAGCGCGGTCAGGCCCGGCTCGATGACGATGTACGATTCGAAGTACAGCACCCGCTCAAGCTGCTTCAACTGCATGTCGAGCAGCAGGCCGATCCGCGACGGCAGCGACTTCAGGAACCAGATGTGCGCAACCGGCGCGGCCAGTTCGATATGGCCCATCCGCTCGCGGCGGACCTTCGACACCGTGACCTCGACACCGCACTTCTCGCAGACGATGCCCTTGTACTTCATGCGCTTGTACTTGCCGCACAGGCACTCGTAATCCTTGATCGGACCGAAGATGCGCGCGCAGAACAGGCCGTCACGCTCGGGCTTGAACGTGCGATAGTTAATCGTCTCGGGCTTCTTGATCTCGCCGAACGACCACGAGCGGATACGCTCGGGGCTGGCGATCCCGATCTGGATCATGTCGAAGGTTTCCGGCTTGGCCACCGGGTTCGCGAAATTGGTCAGTTCGTTCATGATCTTACCTCATAGCCCTCTCTCCTTCAGGGGAGAGGGTTGGGAGAGGGGAAGTGCGGAGAGGGTAGTGGACTGCCCCTCTCCCCGGCCCTCTCCCCGCAAGCGGGGAGAGGGAGATTTGGTCGCTTATTCCGCCGCGTCGGCCAGTTCTTCCGGCTTTTCGATGCTGCCCAGCTCGATGTTGAGACCCAGCGAGCGCATTTCCTTGACCAGCACGTTGAAGCTTTCCGGGATGCCGGCCTCGAAGGTGTCGTCACCCTTGACGATCGCTTCATAGACCTTGGTGCGGCCGACCACGTCGTCGGACTTCACCGTCAGCATTTCCTGGAGCGTGTAGGCGGCACCATAGGCCTGGAGCGCCCACACTTCCATTTCCCCGAAACGCTGGCCACCGAACTGCGCCTTGCCGCCCAGCGGCTGCTGGGTAACGAGGCTGTACGGCCCGATCGAACGCGCGTGGATCTTGTCGTCGACGAGGTGGTGCAGCTTCAGCATGTAGATGATGCCGACGGTGACCATCCGGTCGAACTGGTCGCCGGTCCGCCCGTCGAACAGCACCGACTGACCCGACGTGTCGAGACCGGCCAGCTCCAGCATGTCCGACACGTCGCTTTCGCGTGCGCCGTCGAACACCGGGGTGCCCATCGGCACGCCCGTGCTGATGTTCTGGACCAGCTCGGCCAGCTGCTCGTTCGAACGGCTGTCGATGTCCTCGGCATAGTGATCGCCGTAGATCTCCTTCAGCCGGTCCTTGACCGCCGCCGGCATTTCGCCGCCGACCGCGTCCGGATTGGCTTCGCGCCAGTCGCGCAGCGACCGGGCGACTTCCATGCCCAGATTGCGGGCGGCCCAGCCGAGGTGCGTTTCGAAGATCTGCCCGACGTTCATGCGCGACGGCACGCCCAGCGGGTTGAGCACGAGGTCGACCGGCGTCCCGTCGGCGAGGAACGGCATGTCCTCCGCCGGCAGGATGCGGCTGATGACGCCCTTGTTGCCGTGACGGCCGGCCATCTTGTCGCCCGGCTGCAGCTTGCGCTTCACCGCGACGAACACCTTGACCATCTTCAGCACGCCCGGCGGCAGCTCGTCGCCACGCTCCAGCTTCTCACGGCGGTCATGGAACTTGTCGGTAATCCGCTTCACCGCCTCGTCATACTGCGCCTTGACCGCTTCGAGATTGCCCTGCGCCGCATCGTCGGCGACGGCGAAGCGCCACCACTCATGCTTCTCGACGCTGTCGAGCAGTTCGCGGTCGATGACCACGCCCTTCTTCACGCCCTTGGGCGCGGCCGTCGCGGTCTGCCCTTCGAGCATTTCGCGCAGACGCGACCAGGTCGCACGGTTGAGGATGCCGCGCTCGTCGTCCGAGTCCTTCTTCAGGCGCTCGATCTCCTCGCGCTCGATCGCCATCGCGCGCTCGTCCTTGTCGATGCCGTGACGGTTGAAGACGCGAACGTCGACGACCGTACCCGACACGCCCGGCGGCAGGCGCAGCGAGGTGTCGCGCACGTCGCTGGCCTTTTCGCCGAAGATCGCGCGCAGGAGCTTTTCCTCCGGCGTCATCGGCGATTCACCCTTGGGCGTGATCTTGCCGGCCAGGATGTCGCCCGGTTCGACCTCGGCACCGATATACACGATGCCCGCCTCGTCGAGGTTGCGCAGCGCTTCTTCACCCACGTTCGGAATGTCGCGGGTGATGTCTTCCGGCCCCAGCTTGGTGTCGCGGGCCATCACTTCGAACTCGTCGATATGGATCGACGTGAACACGTCGTCCTTCACGATCCGCTCGCTGATGAGGATCGAATCCTCGTAGTTGTAGCCGTTCCACGGCATGAACGCGACGAGGGCGTTGCGGCCCAGTGCCAGTTCGCCGAACTCGGTCGACGGACCGTCGGCGATGACTTCGCCGGCCTTCACCACGTCGCCCACCTTCACCAGCGGACGCTGGTTGATGCAGGTCGACTGGTTCGAACGCTGGAACTTCATCAACGTGTAGATGTCGACGCCGCTCTCCGCCGCATCGACCTCACCGGTCGCGCGGATGACGATACGGGCCGCATCGACCTGATCGACGACGCCGGCGCGCTTGGCTGAGATCGCCGCGCCCGAATCGCGCGCCACGGTCTCTTCCATGCCGGTGCCGACGAACGGCGCTTCCGCCTTCACCAGCGGCACGGCCTGCCGCTGCATGTTCGAACCCATCAACGCGCGGTTGGCGTCATCGTTTTCGAGGAACGGAATGAGCGACGCGGCGACCGACACGAGCTGCTTCGGCGAAACGTCCATCAGCGTGACGTTTTCCGGCAGCGCCATCAGGAATTCGCCGGCCTGACGTGCCGACACCAGTTCCTCGGCGAAGCTGCTGTCCTCGTTCAGCGTGGCCGACGCCTGCGCGACGGTGTGCTTCTGCTCTTCCATCGCCGACAGATACACGACGTCGTTCGTGACCTTGCCGTCGACGATGCGACGATACGGGGTTTCGATGAAGCCGTACTTGTTGACGCGGCTGAACGTTGCGAGGCTGTTGATGAGACCGATGTTCGGGCCTTCCGGCGTTTCGATCGGGCAGATACGGCCATAATGGGTCGGGTGAACGTCGCGGACTTCGAAGCCTGCACGCTCGCGGGTCAGACCGCCCGGCCCGAGCGCCGAAACGCGACGCTTGTGCGTCACTTCGGACAGCGGGTTGGTCTGATCCATGAACTGCGACAGCTGCGACGAACCGAAGAACTCGCGAACGGCCGCAACCGCCGGCTTGGCGTTGATCAGGTCGTTCGGCATGACCGTCGATACGTCGACCGACGACATGCGCTCCTTGACCGCACGCTCCATGCGCAACAGCCCGACGCGATACTGGTTTTCCAGCAGCTCGCCGACCGACCGCACGCGGCGGTTGCCGAGATTGTCGATATCGTCGACTTCGCCCTTGCCGTCCTTCAGGTCGACCAGCGTCTTGACGACCGCCAGGATGTCCTCGCTGCGCAGCGTGGTCACCGTGTCCGGCGCGTCGAGGTCGAGGCGCATGTTCAGCTTCACGCGGCCGACGGCCGACAGGTCGTAGCGTTCGGGATCGAAGAACAGGCCGGCGAACAGCGATTCGGCGGTTTCCAGCGTCGGCGGCTCGCCGGGGCGCATCACGCGATAGATGTCCGACAGCGCCTGTTCGCGCTCCTCGGCCTTGTCGACGTTCAGCGTGTTGCGAATCCACGGACCGGTGGACACGTGATCGATGTCGAGCAGCTCGATCCGCTCGATGCCTGCCTGATCGAGCAGTTCGAGATTCTCGGCGGTCACTTCGTCGCCGGCTTCGATATAGATCTGGCCGGTCGTCTCGTTGATCAGGTCATAGGCGCTGTAGCGGCCGAAGATTTCCTCGGTCGGGATCAGCAGGTCGGTCAGCCCGTCCTTGCCCGCCTTGTTGGCGAGGCGCGGGGAAATCTTGGTGCCCGCCGGGAACACGACTTCGCCCGTGTTTGCATCGACGATGTCGAACGACGGCTTCTGGCCACGCCAGTTTTCGGGCGCATACGGAATCCGCCAGCCGCCTTCGCCACGGACGAAGGTCACGCGGTTGTAGAAGTGGTTGAGGATGTCCTCGCCGGTCATGCCCAGCGCATAGAGCAGCGACGTGACCGGCAGCTTGCGCTTGCGGTCGATGCGGACGTTGACGATGTCCTTGGCGTCGAATTCGAAATCGAGCCACGACCCGCGATACGGAATGACGCGCGCGGCGAACAGATACTTGCCGCTGGCGTGGGTCTTGCCGCGGTCATGGTCGAACAGCACGCCCGGCGACCGGTGCATCTGCGACACGATCACGCGCTCGGTACCGTTGATGAAGAAGGTGCCGTTGCCCGTCATCAGGGGCATGTCGCCCATATAGACGTCCTGCTCCTTGATATCGAGCACCGACCGGGCTTCGGTATCGGCGTCGACCTCGAACACGATCAGGCGCAGCGTGACGCGCATCGGCGCGGCATAGGTGATGCCGCGCTGGCGGCATTCTTCCACGTCGAACTTGGGATCTTCCAGTTCGTAGGTGACGAAGTCGAGCTCGGCGGTGCCGGCGAAGTCGCGGATCGGGAATACCGACCGCAGCGTCTTTTCGAGGCCGGAGACATAGCCGATCGACGGGTCGGAACGCAGGAACTGTTCATAGCTCTCGCGCTGAACCTCGATCAGGTTCGGCATCTGCACCACTTCGTGGATGTCGCCGAACACCTTGCGGATGCGGCGCTTGTGCGTGCCGGTTGCGGTTGCCTTGGTCGCCATGGAGTCGTGGGCCTCGCTTGCAGTCAAATCTCGTGCCCGGTTGCCACCGGGCTGGCGTGCGATCGGGACGACGAAAGCCGCGTCACCCATGATGGGCCGCAGCTGATCGAGCGTCCTGGAATGGCGACGGGCCTATGCATGGAATGCGTTGCGCGACGACGCATTCTTTCCCGGTCCTGTCGCAAGCCGTCCATATAGAAGCGGTGGCGGAGTGTGTCAACGCGGGCCAGCCGCCGGTTCGACTGGCCGTGGAACCAACCCGTTTCGTCGCAACCGGGGGCCGGATGGGCTAACGCTCGCGCGGAAAGCCCGGTTCAGGGCGGCGATGCAGTTCCAGCTTTCGTGCGCGGCGATCCTCGCGACTCTTGCCGTACCCGCCGCCGCGCAGCAGGCGCAACCCGGCGGATCGATCCCGATCTACGACATCACGCCGCAGGTCGTGCCGACCCCGGTGCCAACTTCGACGCCGACCGCAACCCCGACGCCGCGCCCCAGCCCGACGCCGACCCCGCGCGCCCCCCGCGCCCCGGTCCCGACCGCCACGCCGACCCCGGCCGCGCCACGTCCGCGCGTGACACCTTCGCCAACTTCGACCCCGGTCGCCGTCCCCACGGCGGTGCCGACCCCGGCGGCGACCTATGCAGCGCCGCAGGTGCTGACGACGCCGCTCGCCTCGCCCACGCCCGACCCGCTCCCGACCCCCGCCGCCGCCGAACCCGCTCCGGCACCGACCGGCGATTCGCTGCCATGGTGGCTGTGGTTCCTCGGCGGGATCGTGGTCGCGACCGGCGTGGCCCTGCTGTTCGCCCGGCGACAGCGCGGATCGGCGGCGGTGGTCGACGATGCCGCGCCGGTCCCGGTCCTGCCGCCCGAACCGGCACCCCCGGCCGCCCCGCCGCGCGCCGCGCCGCCGCCCCCCGCGCCGGTCGTCCCGCCACCCCCCGCCGCGCCCGCGCCGACGCCGGGGCCGTTCCTCGAATTCCAGCTCGCCCCGATCCGCGTCGGAACCGAGGGCGAGCGCATCCTGCTCGATTTCGACCTGACCGTCGGCAATCCCGCCTCGATGCCGGTGACCGAAGTCAGCGTCGCGACGATGCTGCTGACCGCCCATGCCGGACAGGACGACGCGATCGCCGATTTCTTCGCCAATGACGGCAAGCGCGGGCTCGACCCGTTCGCGCTGGGTGCGGGCGAGCAGCGGCATCTGGAGGCGACGATGACCCTTCCGCGCGTGGCGGTGAACATCGTCACCGCGCGGGACCGGCCATTCTTCGTGCCGATGATCGCGATCGACGCGCGTTATCGGTGGGAGGACGGTCGCGAATCGCGCACCACCGCCGCGTTCATGGTCGGTCCCGCCGCGCCGCAGGGCAAGCTCGCCCCGATCTTCACCGATCGCGGCGACCGCATGACCGATCGGCTGGAAGTGCGGCTCTATGGACAGGTGCGGCGCACATAACGCCGCCATCGCCCTTGGCGATAATCGATATACCCGGTAGCGTCCGCACGGGACAGGAGGGCGGCATGGGGCGGCGGGACCGGATATTGCGATTGACCCTCGGCGTGCTGCGGCTGTTGCTCGCGCTCAATATTCTTTTTGCGATCGTCTTTCTGCTGGCGGCCATCGCCAGCCTGCCGTTGCACGACATGCTCGCCGCGCGGATGGCCGCCAAATATCCGGCGATCGATGTCGAACGCGTGATCGGCGGCATCCGTGCGCTGTTGCTGCTCGGCGTCGTCGCGTCGGTGCCGGCTCATGTCATCTTCTCGCGGTTGATCGCCGTCCTCCGCACCGTGCTGGCGGGGGAGACGTTCGCGTCGCCCAACGCCCGGCGGGTGCGCGCGATCGGCTGGGCGTTGCTCGCCATCCAGCTGCTCGACATTCCGTTGTTCGCGATCCTGCCGCGCTTCGATGGCATCGGGGTCGGGCCGGACGGCTCGTCCTTGTCGATCGGGGGCTGGTTGTCGGTGCTGGTCGCGTTCGTGCTGGCCCGGGTGTTTGCCGAGGGTGCGGCGCTTCGCGAGGATCTGGAGGGGACGGTCTGATGGCGGTGCTGGTCCGCCTCGACGAAGTGTTGCTTGCCCGACGCATGACACTCACCGAACTGGCGCAGGCGGTCGATATCACGCTCGCCAACCTGTCGATCCTGAAGACCGGCAAGGCGCGGGCGATCCGGTTCACCACGCTCGATGCGATTTGCCGCGTGCTCGAATGCCAGCCCGGCGACATTCTGATCCACGCCGAAACGGCTGAGGAAAACGATACCGACGACTGATAAGCAAAAGGGGGAACGATGACGCGTATCATGAAGCGGCTGTTGCTGGGGGCGGCGCTGGCCGCGCTGCCGGTGACGGCGACCGTATCGGCGGCGCAACAGCGCCCCGCCGCCACCGCGCCGGCAAGGCTGGCGATCGACATGCGCTACCTGACGCTGCCCAACGGGTTGAAGGTGGTACTGTCGCGCGACACGCTGGCCCCGACCGTCACGGTCGGCGTCTATTACGGCATCGGCTTCCGCGTCGAACCGCGCGAACGCACCGGCTTCGCCCACCTGTTCGAGCATCTGATGTTTCAGGGTTCGCAGAACGCGCCGAAGGGCGTGTTCATCAACACGATCAGCAATGCCGGTGGCGTGCTGAACGGATCGACCCGGTTCGACTTCACCAATTATTTCGAGATCGCACCTTCGAATGCGCTGGAGCGTATCCTGTGGCTGGAGGCCGATCGCATGGCCCGCCCGGTCATCGACGACACGGTGCTGAAGAACCAGCAGGGCGTCGTTGGCAACGAGGTGAAGGTCAACGTCCTCAACCAGCCCTATGGCACCTGGCCGTGGATCGACCTGCCGATGCTGGCCAACACCAACTGGTATAACAGCCATAACTTCTACGGTGATCTGAAGGAGATCGAAGCGGCGACCGTCGCCGATGCGAAGCAGTTCCACTCCGCCTTCTACCGCCCGAACAACGCGGTGCTCGTGGTCGCGGGCGATATCGACTATGCCCAGGCCGAGGCGATGGTCCGCAAATATTTCGGGCCGCTGCAAAAGGGTGCGCCGGTGAAGTTGCCCGACCTGACCGAACCGCGCCAGACCGCGGAAAAGACCCGCAGCCGCGTCGACGCGCTGGCACCCAAGCCCGGCTGGGCGGCGGGCTATCACATGCCGCCGCGCGGCACGCCCGAATGGTATGCGATGGGGCTGATCGACCAGATGCTGGTGCAGGGCGACGACAGCCGCCTGTCGCGCAAGCTGGTGTCGGAAACCGGCATCACCGGCGACCTGTCGGGCGGCATCAACGCCTCGCTCGGCAACATGTATAATTATAACGGCCCGATGCTGTGGGCGTTCAACTTCACCCACGATCCGCAATTCGGCGATGCGCACATCCGGCAGGCGGTGGACGGCGTCATGGAGCAATTGCGGACGACCCCGGTCACGCAAGCCGAACTCGATCGGGCACGGACCAAGTTGCGTTCCGACCTGTATTCGTCGGTCGATGGCGGCACGCGCGTCGGGCTGATCGATCTGCTGGCGGTCTATGCGCTGTTCGACAATGATCCGCAGGCGGTGAACCGCATCGAAGCAGGCTTTGGCAAGGTGACCCCCGCGCTGATCCAGAAGACGGCGCAGGAATATCTGCGCCCGACCAACCGTTCGATCTACACCATCGTGCCCGGCAATGCCGCCAAGGGAGGCAAGTGAGATGCGCCGTTCGATCCTTCTCGCCGGCCTTGCGCTGATCGCCGCGCCGCTCGCCGCGCAAACCCCGCCGCTGGCGCTCCCTGCGCCGCCGATCGGGGCTCCCAAGCCGTTCATGGTGCCGGCTTCGGAAACCTATACCCTGCCCAATGGCATGGGCGTGACGCTGATCCCCTATGGCAATGCGCCCAAGGTCACGATGGTGTTGCAGGTCTATGCCGGCAATCTGGAGGAGGGGCGCGATCCGTGGCTCGCCGATCTGGCCGGCAGCATGATGAAGGAAGGGGCGGGCAGTCGCGATTCCGCGGCGCTTGCCACCGCCGCCGCTGGCATGGGCGGCAATCTGGGCGTGCGGGTCGGCTATACCGGCACGTCGATCAGCATGAGCGGCCTGAGCGAATTCGCACCGCAGGCGGTGGCGCTGATCGGTGACGTCGCCCGTCGTCCGACCTTTCCGGCCGGCGAGTTCGATCGTGTCAAGGCGAACAGCGCCCGCTCGCTGACCCAGTCGCTGGCGCAGCCGGGGATGCTCGCCGACTACGCGCTGGCCCGCGCGACCTATGGCGACCATCCCTATGGTCGCATCCTGCCGACCCCTGCGCAGCTGAACGGCTATACGCTCGATCAGGTGAAGCGCTTCTATGCCACCAATTTCGGTGCGCAGCGCGCGCGGCTGTATGTCGCGGGACGGTTCGATCCGGCGCAGGTGAAGGCCGCTGTGCAGCAGGCGTTCGGCGATTGGCAGAAGGGGCCGGCACGGCTGTCGCTGGTGCCGACCGCCGCGGCGGGACCCCGTGTGTTGCTGGTCGACCGGCCGGATGCGCCGCAATCGACGATCCGGCTCGACTGGGCATCGCCGCTGGCGGGAAGCGACGGCGACATTCCGCTGCGCGTCGCCAATGCGCTGCTCGGCGGCAGCTTCTCGTCGCGGATCACCCGCAATATCCGCGAGGACAAAGGCTATACCTATTCGCCCGGATCGGGCATCGCCCAGCGCCCCGGCGACGCCCGCTGGACGTTCGATGCCGATGTGACGACCGCGGTGACCGGCGCGTCGCTGAAGGAGGTGTTCCACGAAATCCGGACGCTGCAATCGACCCCGCCGAGCGCCGAGGAAGCCGGCGGTATGCGCAGCTACAATGCCGGGCTGTTCGTATTGCGCAGTTCGGACAGCGCCTCGCTGATCGGGCAACTTGCGACGCGCGACGCGCTGGGCCTGCCGGCCGACTGGCTCGACCGCTATGTCCCGGCGACCATGGCGGTCAGCGACGCGCAGTTCAGCAGCGCGATCCGGCAGAGCCTGCCGCTCGACAAGTTCACGCTGGTCGTGGTCGGCGATCTGGTCAAAGTGAAGCCGCAACTGGGCGCACTGCCGGAGCTGAAGGGCGTGCCGGTGCAGACGGTGACGGTCCCGTGAATTGGGAAGCCGGGGCGGCGCGATCCGCCCCGGCGCTACTCGATGACAACCGGGGGTGGCGGCGGCACGTCGGTACCGACGGCTGCTCCCGGCGGTCGGATCGCGAAGCGGATGCGTTCGATACAGCCGCTGGCACCGGTCGTGGACGGTGCGCGACGCGCGGTGCGGACCACCTGCATCGCTTCCCGACCGAAATCCTCGGACGGCTCGCTTGCCAGCACCCGGGTGTTGCCGACTTCGCCCCAAGGGGCGACATCGAACTGGACCACCGCCCATCCTTCGATCGAACGGCGGTTCCACGCCGGCGGATAGATCAGCCGTGGTTGCTGGACCCATGGCGCGGTCGGGCAGTGCGGGGTGGGGCCGAACGCTTCTTCCGGCGGTGCGGGTGGTGCCGCGACCCGGAGCGGGCCGCGCCAATAGGGGTACATGCAGCCGGTGCGCGCACCGGCGACGAACCGGGATTTGGCCACGGCCTTACGCGCCGCCGTATCCAGTGCCGCGTCGCCGGTACCGGCAACGGTCCGAACGTGGATCGGGCGACCCTTTTTGTCGAGGTCGTAACCGGTCATCGACCATTGCCGCTCGCCCGGCGTCCCGGGAAGCTTGTCGAAATCGGGAAAGGCGCGCAACAGGTCCGCCGGATGCGGCCGACGCCGGCAATCGGTATCGGGCGGCGTGATCCGGTCCCAGCCTTCCGGGGGTAACGGGCCACTGCTCGGATCGAGCGAATAGGCCATCAGGTCGGCCCGGTCCGCCGTCGCCAGTGGGGTCAGTTCGAGCGAATAGTCGATCGCGCAGTCGTTTCGCGGACTGCCGGACGCGAACTGTGATGCGGTGAAGGCCGGGATGAGATCGCTGCCGAGCGGGATGAACTCATTGCCGCCCTCCCGCTTGATCGATAGCGGCCGGCCGCTCGCATCGATGCGGAAGCGCAAGGTGGTCGTCTTCAGCGGCACCTCGCCCCAAGCCAGTTCGGGGCGCGACCGGACCAGTCGGACCGGATCGATGACGGTACCGCCGCATCGGACCGGACCGGGCGTCCACCGTGTCAGATGCTGCTGGACGGGCGGCGGCACGACGGACGTGGTAGCCGCCGTCAGGAACAGCGCGAGCGATGCGATTGCCATGGCATGGAGGATGCGGGTGTTTTGTTACCGACGCAAGGCGACGCCGGTCTTCGGTTGCTGCGCGGGCTCGACGATTGGACGTTGCGGGCGTTGCACAAAAAAAGGGGCGACCCGTTGCCGGATCGCCCCTCTTCCTTGTCGGCAAGCCGGGATCGAAGTGAATTCGATCCCGTCGGTCGGGCCTTGCGGCCCGCCGGCCGGCCTTGACGGAGATAGCGGACCCGTGGGGTCCGCTGTCCCGTCTGCGGCTTACTTGACTTCGACGGTTGCGCCGGCGCCTTCGAGCTGCGCCTTGATCTTGGCGGCTTCGTCCTTGTTGATGCCTTCCTTGACGGCCTTCGGAGCGCCTTCGACCAGCGCCTTGGCTTCGGTCAGGCCGAGACCGGTGATGGCGCGGACTTCCTTGATGACGTTGATCTTCTTGCCACCGTCGCCGGTCAGGATGACGTCGAATTCGGTCTGCTCTTCAGCAGCCGGGGCAGCGGCACCACCGCCAGCGGCCGGAGCGGCGGCAACGGCAGCAGCGGCCGAAACGCCCCACTTTTCTTCGAGCAGCTTCGAGAGTTCAGCTGCTTCGAGGACGGTCAGTTCGCTCAGCTGGTCGACGATTGCGTTGAGGTCAGCCATGATATTCTCCGTAAATCAGATAGGGGTAAAGGGGTCGGAAGCCGCCGATCAGGCTGCGTCCTTCTCCGCATATGCCGACAGGACCCGGGCGATCTGTGCCGCGGGAGCCTGGGTGATGGTCGCCAGCTTCGTTGCCGGGGCAACGATGAGGCCGACGATCTTGGCGCGCAGTTCGTCGAGCGACGGCAGCGAGGCGAGTGCCTTGATACCTTCCGCATCGAGGAGCTGGCCGCCCATCGCGCCACCGACGATCTCGATCTTGTCGTTCGTCTTGGCGAAGTCGTTGATGACCCGTGCCGCGGCAACGGGGTCGGTCGACGTCGCAAGCGCCGTCGGGCCGGTCAGCAGGTCGGCGATCACCGCGTACGGCGTGCCTTCGGCTGCGATCCGGGCAAGACGGTTCTTCGAGACCTTGTAGCTCGCGCCGGCGTCACGCATCTTGTTACGCAGGCCCGTCGACTGTGCGACGGTCATGCCGAGGTTGCGGGTGACGACCACCACGCCGACCTCGTTGAAGGTGCGGTTCAGCTCGGCGACGGCTTCACTCTTCTGAGTGCGATCCATGCCGTTCTCCTTAACTGGGGCGTATTTCCGACAATTCGGAAAACGCCCGCGAACAATCCGCCCGCCGCAGATGCGACAAACGGGGCGACAGTCCGTGAAGGGGCATGGTCGCCATGCGAAGAAACCGGGCAGTCGCGCGGATTTCCCATGGCTGGCCCGGCGTCGCATAAAGCTGCGCCCGGCGAGTTAACGCATTCCCCGCCTCGGCAGGACATTAAGCGGGAAACCCGCACCTGCTGTCTCGGACGGACGTCGGACATGGACGAATCCAGCCACGACGCTTGGTGGCGCGCTTATGCCGGGCACGTCCGCGAGTCAAGCGCGGGAAGCGGCTTGACCTTCTGCCGCGACGCTTCATTGGTCCTATAAACCGACGGGGGCGGCATGACGCGCAGGACGCTGGAAATCTGTATCGACAGCGTCGCGGGATGCGATGCGGCCATTGCCGGGGGAGCGGACCGGATCGAACTTTGCGGCGCGCTGTCGGTGGGCGGGCTGACGCCCTCGCCGGGACTGGCGGCGCTGGTCGTCGCGCGGGCGCGGGCGGCGGGGGTTCGGGTCCATGCGATGGTCCGGCCGCGTGCGGGTGACTTTGCCTATGATGCCGGCGAAGTCGCGACCGCGATCACCGATGCGCAGGCGCTGATCGCCGCCGGGGTCGACGGGCTGGTGTTCGGCGCGGCGCGGGATGGCGCGATCGACGAAGCGGTCCTTCGCGAATGGGTCGCGGCGGTGCGCGCGGTCCGCGACGATATCGACCTGACGCTGCACCGCGCGGTCGACCTGCTGCCCGATCCGGTGGCAGCGATCGAACCGGCGGTGGCGCATGGCTTTGCCCGCATCCTGACATCGGGTGGCGCAGTGCGTGCTCTCGATGGGGCGGCGGTGATCGCCGCGATGCACCGCGCGGCGGCGGGGCGGATCGCGGTGATGCCGGGATCGGGCGTCCGGCCCGACAATGTCGTGGCATTGCTGTCGGCGACCGGCGCGGTGGAGGTCCATGCCTCGGCCGGGGTCGCGGTCCCGCAGGACGATGCGCGTGTCCAGGCGCTCGGCTTTGCCGGGCCGGGACTGGCGCGGACCGATGAGACGGTCGTGCGGGCGCTGCGCGCCGCGATCGATGGATAACGGGAGAGATCGGATGACGTTCATGCCGCTGGGACGCCGCGCCCTGCTGACCGGAAGCGCGGGCACGCTGGCGGCGGCGACGCTGCCGACGCGCGCGCTCGCCGCCCCGCGCGATGCGGAGCAAAGCGGGCTGCTCCATGGTCTGGCCCCGCGCGACGGCCTGTTCGAACGGTTGCCGGTCGAGGACCCGTCGCGGACGCTGCTCGCGCTGGGCTGGCTGTTCCATGAAGGCGACATCGTCGCGCCGCCGCCGGTCACCCATGACGATACCTATGGCAATGCCAAGGCCGGCAACGCGCGCGGCGCGGCGGCGATGGATTATGACGACAGCGACTGGGCGGCGGTGACGCTGCCGCACGACTGGGCGTCGGCGCAGGGCTTTGTCGAGACCGCGAACGTCGCACAGGGGTATCGCCCGCGCGGGATCGGCTGGTATCGCCGGACGCTGCGGCTCGACCCCGCCGATCGCGGCAAGCGGCTGGAACTGCATTTCGGCGCGATTGCGACGGCGGCGACGATCTGGATCAACGGCAGCATCGTCGCGCGCAACTTCTCGGGCTATAACGCGATTGACATCGATCTGACGCCGTTCGCGCGGTTCGGCGACGAACTGAACGTCATCGCGATCCGCGTCGACGCCAATGCCATGGAGGGTTGGTGGTACGAGGGCGCGGGCCTGTACCGCCATGTCTGGCTGTCGAAGCGCGCGCCGGTGTCGATCGCGACCGACGGCGTGCATTGCGATCCGCGCGCCGGCAGCGACGGGCGCTGGAGCGTGCCGGTTACCGTCGCGCTGAACAGTATCGCCCGCGAAATGGCGGCGGCGAACTTGCTGGTCGACCTGCTCGACCCCGCCGGAAAGGTCGTCGCCAGCGCACGCGGGCAGGCGCAGTTGCCGCCGCTGGGCGAGGCGGAGGTCACTCTGTCGCTGCCGGTCGCCGATCCGCAGCGCTGGTCGATCGAGACGCCGACGCTCTACACCGTGCGCGTCACGACGGATGCCCCGGGCGGTGGCGACGAACGCCGTATCGCGATCGGCTTCCGCACGATCCGCTTCGATGCCGCACAGGGATTTTTCCTGAACGACAAGGCCGTGAAGCTGAAGGGCGTATGCCTGCATCAGGACCATGCCGGGGTCGGCGTGGCGGTGCCCGACGCGTTGCTGGCGTGGCGGCTGCAACGGATGAAGGATACCGGCGTCAACGCCATCCGCTGTTCGCACAATGCGCAGGCCGACGCCTTCTACCAGCTTTGCGACCGGATGGGGTTCGTCGTCATGGACGAAAACCGCGTCTTCAATCCCGCACCCGAGAATATGGCGCAGCTGGAATGGCTGGTCCGCGCGCATCGCAATCATCCCAGCATCATCCTGTGGTCGGTGTTCAACGAGGAACCGATGCAGGGCACCGAGGCGGGCGTCGAGATGGTGCGGCGGATGGCAGCGCAGGTCCATGCGCTGGACGACAGCCGGCCGGTGACGGCGGCGATGAACGGGTCGTTCTATGACCCCAAGAACGTGTCGAGCGTCGTCGACGTCATGGGGTTCAATTACTATCAGGGCGATTACGACAAGTTCCACGCGCTGAACCCTGCAAAGCCGAGCACGTCGTCGGAAGATACCAGCGCGTTCATGACGCGCGGAGCCTATACTACCGACAAGGCCGCGCACGTCATGTCGTCGATGGACGACGAGGCGGCACCATGGGGCGCGACGCACCGCGATGCATGGGCGGAGATCGCCAAGCGCCGCTTCATCGCCGGCGGGTTCGTGTGGACCGGGTTCGACTATCATGGCGAGCCGACGCCGTTCACCTGGCCGACCATCGCCAGCTTTTTCGGCATTCTCGACCTGTGCGGCTTTCCCAAGACCGCGTACGACATCCACCGCGCGCACTGGATCGACGATCGGGCGGTGGTCGGCGTCGCCCCGCACTGGACATGGCCGGGCAGGGAGGGGCAGCCGATCGCGCTGCTGGTCACCAGCAACGCCGAACGCGTCCGGCTGGTGCTGAACGGGCGGATGATCGGCGAGCAGGCGGTCGACCGGATCATGGGCAATCGCTTCACATTGCCCTACGCACCGGGCAGGCTGGAGGCCGTGGCGCTGAGCGGCGGGCGCGAGGTCGCGCGGGCGGTGCACGAGACGGCGGGACCGGCGGTCGCGCTGCGGCTGACCCCGGCGCGGCGGCAGATGCTGGGCGATAACGAGGATGTCGTGCCGGTCA
Source organism: Sphingomonas sp. Leaf22 (assembly GCF_001421715.1). Classification (GTDB taxonomy): domain Bacteria; phylum Pseudomonadota; class Alphaproteobacteria; order Sphingomonadales; family Sphingomonadaceae; genus Sphingomonas. The sequence continues at coordinate 93,850 of NZ_LMKP01000044.1, read as the reverse complement.
CGATCGACGCGATCGATGCGAAGGGGCGGCATGTCCCCACCGAGAACCGGATGACCCGCTTCACCATCGACGGCGCGACGCTGATCGGCGTCGGCAACGGCGATTCCAACAGCCATGAAAGCGAAAAGGCACCGCAGCGGTCACTGTTCAACGGCCTCGCGCAGATGCTGGTGCAGGCAGGCGAGGGGCGCGGCAAGGTGACGATCGTCGCCAGTGCCGAGGGACTGCGGCCGGCGCGGCTGGTGATCGACCGGGTGGCGGCGACCCCGCGAGCGCAGGTGACGGTGACGCCGCCGGGGGCGTTCATTCTGGGCTGGCGACGGTCGCCATCGTTCGCGACCGCGCCCGATCCGGTGCTGATGCCGCCGGTGAACGACAATAACAGCTGGGACTTCACCCGCAGCGGCACGCCCGCCGTACCCGAGGCCGGGCCGTCGTTCCGCCTGTACCGCGCGGCGCTGCCGGTGCGGCGGCGGGTGGTGGCGGAAGGGGGCACGCTGAGCTTCGCGCAGATCGAGGGGCGGGCGACCGTCTATGTCGACGGACGGCAGGTCGCGATGAAGTCCGATCCGACGCCTGCGCCGTTGGTGGTGCCGGTGCCCGCCGGGGCGAAGGGGGTTGCGGTACTGGTCGAGGCGGTGCCGGGTGCGCGGTCGGGGATTACCGGGGCGGCGCGGCTGGCGCCGAAGGGTTAGGGTGCCCGACCCCGGCCGGGGTCGGGCAGAGCCTGTCGAAGACCGCCCTCCCTCCCCGGTTGCTCGAAGCTGCTTGAACCGAACGGGGAAGGATGAGCGGTTCTATCTCACCGGAACGCCCCGATCCCCGCGACGGCGATCGCCGGTGCCGGCACCGCCGGCTGCGGGAAGGCGAAGCGGAGGTAGCGGGCGGCGCGGGCCTTCGGGAAGGGTAGGCGCTGCGTCGCGCGGGCGTAGTTAATGTTCTGGAACTCGCCTTCGCCGCCCGGCGTCCATGTCTTGCCGTCGACGCTGGTTTCCACGCGGTATTTCATTGGCGGGGCAGCGTTCGGATCGACGTGGCGGGTCGGCGTCAGGGTGAAGCCGGCCAGCGTCTCGCTACGGCCCATGTCGATGGTCAGCGATGCCGGTGCGGGGCTGGTCCAGGCGGTGCGGGGCGAGGCGTCGAGGATCGCTTCGCCGCCGGGCGCGCTGGCGGCGGTTACCTTCCACCCCGCCCGGTCGACGATGCTCGCGTCGGTGACCTTCAGCGGCGGCAGGTCGACGGGCGCGACCGAGCGGAACAGCGCAAATTCGCGGATCGCCGGACCGGCTTCGGCGGCGACGGTGCGGAAGCGCACGCGGCGGGGGCTGATCGGTTGGGGCAGGCGGACGAGGCGCTGGGGCCCGACCATGTCCTTTTCGGCGACGGTCGTCCATTGATCGCCGCCGTCCGACACGTCGATCGCGAAGCGGGTGACGCGCAGGCCCAGCGGCAACCATTCCTGCAAGCGCACCGTGTCGAAGCTGCGGCCGGGCGGCAGGTCGAGGATAAGGCTGGCATTTCTGGCTTCCGGCGGGGCGAGCCAATAGGTGTCGGGATTGCCGTCATTGACGTTGCGGGCGGAAGTGCCCGACAGGTCGGCGCTGGCGGTCGCGACCGCGCCATCGGCCTGGTTGTTGGCGAAGGTTGCACGTAGCGCGTTGCCGAACGCGGTCAGGCTGGCGACGTCGCGGTCGTGGATGCGACCGCGGCGATCGGGGGGCAGGTTCAGGTGCAAGGTCGTGCCATGGCCGACCGAATTATCGTACATCTCCATGATTTTGCTGGGTAATTTTACCTGAGCATCCTCATCGGCGTGATAGAACCAGCCCGGCCGGATCGACACGTTGGTCTCCGCCGGCCACCACAATTCGGCCCCCCGCACGCCGGTATTGCCCTTGGCCTGATCGTACGGCTCGTTGGGCATGGTCGGCCAGCAGGGATCGGCGGCGTGGCCGTCCTCGTTGCCGACCCAGCGGATATCGGCCCCGAGCGGATCGAAGGTGCAGGCGTCCGGTTGCAGGTCGTGGACCAGCTTCACGATCGACGGCCAGTCATAATATTGAACCGCATCGATTTTCCGCGTCTCGCGCGCGCCGCCATAATAGCCGTCGCCGCCATTCGCGCCATCGAACCACACTTCGAACAGATTGCCGTAGCGGGTGCAGAGTTCGGTCAGCTGCGCGCGATAATAGGTGATGTAGCCGGGCGTGCCGTAATCGGCGCGGTTGCGGTCCCATGGGGACAGGTACACGCCGAAGTTGATCCCGCCGCGCCGGCATGCCGCCGCCAGTTCGCCGACGATATCGCCCTTGCCCTGTTTATAGGGCGAATTGCGGATGCAATGTTCGGTCAACATCGTCGGCCACAGGCAGAAGCCGTCATGATGCTTGGCGGTCAGGATCAGCCCGGTGAGTTCGCCGGCCTTGGCCGCCGCCACGATCTGGTCGGGGTCGAAATCGGTCGGGTTGAACAGGGCGGGGTCTTCGTCGCCATAGCCCCATTCCTTGTCGGTGAAGGTGTTGATCGAGAAATGGATGAAGCCGTACTGGCGGCGATCATGCCATTTGAGCTGGCGGGGCGAGGGGGTGGCCCCCCATGGCGCAGGCAGGACGTGCCAGTCGCGCGCGGCAGCGACGCCGGGCGTGGTGCGCGGGGTGCAGGCGGCGGCACCGGCGATCAGGCTGCTGCCCATCAGGCTGCGGCGGGAAAACTTCATTGCTCTGCTCCGGGGGCTTTGGGTTCGGGGGAAAGGGGTTCGGGGATAAGCCACGTCTGCGCGATCTGATGACCGCGCCCGCCGCCGCCGATGCCGGCTGGACGGTGCCATTCGAGGGTCAGCGCACCATCGGCGGTAAGGGTTTGCGGGATCAGGGTTTCGACCGTTTCACGATCGCCCTTGCGCGTGCGAAAATCGTGGAGTTCGACGCCGTCGCCGGCCAGGCGCATCGGCAGCGCATAGTCCTCGCCCGCCCAGCGCGCGATCAGGCGGTAGCGGCGACCTCGCTCCAGCCCGGTGTACGACAGGCGGACGGGGGTTTCGTACAGCCCCTCGGCATAGCTCAGGTCCGCCATGCGCCAGCCCTGATCGGGGATATGGTCGGCGACGCCGTCGATCGCGCTGGCTAGCGATTGCGGATCGGCGTCGAACCCTGCGCCGCGCACCAGATGCGGTTCGGCGGTCGGGTCGCCGAGATCGTCGTAGAGCGCCATGTCGCGGCTGCGCCACGGATCGCCGATCGCATAGAGGCGGGCGGCGGCGTCCGGCCGGGTCAGTGCCTCGGCCATCGCCGCTTCGACGGACGTGCGGTCGTTGAGCTGGATATCGGCGCGATCGAGATTGGCACCGCGTTCCCAGTTGGAGGCACCGTGGCGCGGGACCGACAACTGCATCCGCGCGCGCCGCCACAGCCGGTCGGCGATGGCGGTCAGGTCGGCACGCAGCGGCGCGATCATCGCCGGTTCGGGCCGGGCATAGGCGAAGCGCGCGGCGACGACGGCCGGTTCGGCCCCGGTGGCGGGTGCCTGACGCAGCGTCCAGAGCGCCTCGCCCTGTGCGGCCCTTGCGGCGATCAGGCGGTGGCGGACCAGCGCGTCATAGGTGGCGCGGTAGCGATAGAGGTCGATGCGCCAGTCGGCCCATCGGGCGGGTTTCAGGTCGGCGACCAGCCGGGCGGTGGCATCGATCCCGGCATTGGCCGACGGATCGCCGTTCCAGTTCGTTTCCAGCGCGTGCGGTACGGCGGCGAAGGCCATGTCGCCGACGAACATCCGGGCATAGTCGGCGGCGATATCGGTGGCGGGGATCGCCGGGTTCCAGCCGAGGCGGAACCACTGGCTCACGTTCCAGTCGTCATTGACCCCCTCGCTATAGGTCACGAAGCCGCGCGTTTGCGGGGCGAGATAGTTGAAGATGCGCTGGGTCGCGGCGGGGCGGGGGTTCACCGGCTCGCGGCCTTGCGTGAGCGCGAACGCAGGATGCCAGTCGGGGATCGGGAATTGCGCGTGCATGGTGTGCGCGGTGTCGGGATAGGTTTCGATCGGGTAACGGCCGGCGATGCGGCGGCGATGCTCGGCGATGCTGTCGCGGGTCTGCGGACCGACGAAGATCGCGGTCAGCCAGCGCGGGTTCTTGGCGAGTTGGGCGTGGAAGGCGTTCAGGCCGGCGGCATCGAAGCCTTGGGTCGAGAGCAGGACCTCGGCCTTTGCGAAACGTTGGCGGAGGGTTCCGGCGATGCGTTCGGCGACCGGGAACAGCCGGTCGGGGGCGGTGTGGCCGGGGTCGCCGCCGGGAATGTAGAGCGCGTCGAGCACGGGGAGCTTGGCGGCGAGCGTCGCGAAGTCGGCGACTTCGGCGTCGGCGCTACCGGGTTTCTCGTAATCGCGCAGCAGCGGATAGAAGAGCGCGACGTCGAGGCCGAGGCGGTGGGTGGCGGCAGCGACCGCGATCAGGGTTTCGGTGGCGGGGAGCGGGGAGAGCGGCGAGGTGGCGGCATCGTCCGACACCGGCGCGACGAACTGGATGCGGTTGCCGCCGAGCAGTGCGACATCCTCGATGCGGCGGGTCAGCATCGGCACGTCCCACGCGTCATAGCTGTTGTTCTTGGCGCGGTAGCCGATCTGGGTGCCGCGGATCGCCATCGTCGGGGTTTCGGTGACGTTGGTCGGGTTGGTGAGGGTCAGGTCGTCGAGATTGCGGAGCAGCCAGCCGGCGGCGTAGAGGCGCGCGCGGGTGGTCGCGGCGCGGATGGTGATCGTGCGGGGGGTGGTGGTGATGGCGAAGGCTTCGGGGGTCATCCGGGCGGAGGCGAAACGGATGGTGACCGGAACCGCGCGCACTCCGTATCCCCGCGCAGGCGGGGATCCAGAGTGGGACTCACAACCGTCGGTTCTGCTTGGCTCTGGACCCCCGCCTGCGCGGGGGTACGCTGGCTGGCGGGGCATGGTGCCTGCCGCTACTTCGTCATTCCGGCGAAGGCCGGAATCCATTGTATCGGGTGTTCTCGGCTCTTTCGCTGCCGTCTGCCCATCCATGGATCCCGGCTTTCGCCGGGATGACGGGGAAGGGCAGACCGCGCCGCGCTCCTGCAACCGCTCTCGCAGCACTTGCGCCGCCGGGTCGGTGCCGACAACGCAGGCGATATCCAGCGGCATGACGACCGGCGCGGCGGTGGCGAGAAGGGCGGCGGCGATCATGCGTGGCCGGGCCGGTCCTTGGGATCGCGACCGAACGCCCTGTTGGGTTCGGCCGACATCTCGAACACCAGCCGCCCGCCCTTCGCCAGATCGGCATGGGCGATCCAGCTTTTTGTCCATGGCCGTCCGTTCCACGTGACGCTACGGACATAGGGTTTGTCGGGGGCGTTGCCGCGCGCCTCGACGATCAGCCGCTTGCCGCTGCCGACCTGTACCGTCGCGCGGTCGAACAGCGGGCTGCCCAGCACATAGGTCGCGCTGACCGGGTCGACCGGGTAGAAGCCGAGCGCGGAGAGCAGATACCAGGCGCTCATCTGGCCGCAGTCGTCGTTGCCGATGATGCCGTCGGGGCGGTCATGGTACATGTCGGTCAGCAGGCGGCGGACCATCGCCTGCGTCTTCCACGGCGCGCCGCACCACGCGTACATATAGGCGACATGGTGGCTGGGTTCGTTGCCGTGCGCATATTGCCCGACCAGTCCCGAAATGTCGGGCGGGGCGTCGGCGGGGAGTTCGGAGGAGGCGGTGAACAGCCCGTCCAGCTTCGCCTCGAACGCGGCGTCGCCGCCCATCGCCGCGATCAGGCCTTGGATGTCGTGCTGGTTGAGGAAGGTCGCCTGCCAACCATTGCTCTCGGTAAAGTCACGCCATTTCTTCGAATGGCCGAGCGCATTGGGGGCATAGGGTTCGGCCCAGCTGCCATCGGCCAGCCGTCCGCGCGCGAAGCCGATCTTCGCATCGAACACGTTGCGCCAGTTGCCCGACCGTTTGCGCAAGCGGGCGGCCCCGGCGGCGTCGCCCGCCGCATCGGCGATGAACGCGCCGGCATAATCGTCGTAGGCGAATTCCAGCGTCTTCGACACGCTTTCGAAGATGCGGTCGGCGGGCGCATAGCCGAGTTCGTCATAGGCGCGCACGCCGATGCTGTTGTCGAGATTGGGCGTCGACCAGTCGAACGAACGCTTGCTTACCCCGCCCCATGCCGCGGCATAATCGGCGGCGACGCCCTTCGCGCGGGCTTCGGCGAGGACGGGAACGGCGTGCCAGCCGATCATCGTGCCGGTCTCGACCCCCTGCAGCGGCCAGACGGGCGGGCCGAACGGGCTTTGCTGCGTCTGGCGGATCAGGTCGCGGGTGAAGGCTTGCGTCAGCGTCGGACGGATCAGTGTCTGGAGCGGGTGGAAGGCGCGGTACGTGTCCCAGAGCGAATAGGCACTGTACGCCGCCTCGCTCTTCGGCACGGAATGCACCTGCCGGTCGAGGCCGATGTAGCGACCGTCGCTGTCGGAGAAGAGCGTCGGCCCGATCGACGCGTGGTAGAGCGCCGAGGCGGCGACGGTGCGTTGCTGCGCAGTGCCGCCCTCGAACCGGATCAGGTCGAGTTCGCGCGCCCATGCGGCGCGTGCCGACCGGGCGTAGCGATCGAAATCCCAATGCTTCGCTTCGGTGGTCAGGTTCGCTTTCGCGCCCGCGAGGTCGACGGCGGAAATACCGGTGCGGATGACGATCGGCGCGGCACCGGCGTCGTCATAATGCAGCACGGCTTTCAGGCGTTTTCCGGTGACGCGTTGGTCACCGGCGGGCGTGTCGTTGTCGCCGAAGAATTCGATGCGGTCGGGCTGGCGCGACAACTGCATCGCGAAGAAGATGCGGCGGCCCTTCGCCCAGCGGAACACGCGACGGGTGCCGGTGATGCTGCCATCGGGTTCAAGGGTGAGCGCGGCTTCGTCGATATAGGGGCGCTGGTTCGGCCCCTCCATCACCAGATGCGACAGGTCGATCAGGATATGGCCGGGGCCGGCCGGAAAGCGATGACGCTGGATGCCGGTGCGGTCGGTGACGGTCAGTTCGGACCGGACGCCGCTTTCGAGAGTGACGGCATAGTAACCGGGTTCGGCGACCTCGTTCGAGAAACGCTGGCGATAGCCCTTGTCGGGGTCGTCGAGCGGGCCGCCGTCGAGTTGGACAGGGCCACGCGTCGGCACAACCAGCACGTCGAGCATGTCGCCGATGCCGGTGCCTGACAGGTGCGTGTGGCTGAAGCCGAGGATCGAGCCGTCATCCTTGTGATAGCCCGAACAGGTCGCCCAGCGCGCGGTGTCGGTGTCGGGGGACAGCTGCACCATCCCGAACGGCATGGTCGCGCCGGGGAAGGTATGGCCGTCGCCGCCGGTGCCGATGAACAGGTCGGGGCGGGCGGGCGCGGTGCCGGCCGCACCGACCGGCAGGGCATCGATCAGCGCCAGTGCGGCGGTGCCGCCGAGCAGGGCGCGGCGGGAAAGCGTCGTCATTTCGGCAACTCCTGCGTGCCCGCGATGGTGAAGGCGATGTCCTGTCCGGCGGTGCTGCCGGGTTGGCCGCCGCCGATGAACAGGTGGTAATCGCCCGGCCGCACCGCGCGGGTGCCGTCGAGCGATACGGTGCTGAGCAGGCGCGGGTCGAGGGTGAAGGTCACGGTCTTGGCCTGTCCGGGTTTCAGCGCGACGCGCTGGAAGGCGACTAGGCTGTGGCGCAGGACCGGGTCGTTCCATGCGCCGACCTTGTTGAGGGCAGCGGGGGCGATCAGATAGGCTTGCGCGACCTCTTCGCCGGCGCGTTTGCCGGTGTTGGTGATGCGCGCGGTGACGGTCAGGGGCTGGCCGGCGGTCAGGGTCGCCGGGGCCTTCGCGTCGGCATAGGCGTAGCTGGTGTAGCTGAGGCCATGGCCGAAGCCCCAGAGCGGCTGGCCGTCGAAATAGCGATAGGTCCGGCCCTTCATATTATAGTCGACGAAGGCGGGCAGGTCGCTGGTCCTGGCGTAGAAGGTGACCGGCAGGCGGCCCGACGGGTTGGTCGTGCCGTCGAGGACGTCGGCGATGGCGGTGCCGCCTACCTCGCCCGGATACCAGCCGGCGACGATCGCGTCGGCATGTTGCTTGGCCCATTCCATCGCCACCGCGCTGCCCGACAGCAGGACGACGATCAGCGGTTTGCCCGATGCCTTGACCGCTTCGAGCAGTTGCTGTTGCGCCGCCGGCAGGGCGATGTCGGTGCGGTCGCCGCCCGAGAAGCCGGCGACTTCGAGGCGGAGTGCCTCGCCCTCGACCGCCGGGGACAGGCCGACGAACGCGACGACCGCGTCGGCATTCTGCGCAGCGGCGACGGCCTGTGCGCGCTGTGGGGCGGCGGGCGCGATCCATGTCAGGCGGATGCTGTCGTCGGTGCTGGCATGGGTCAGGTCGAGGCGGAAGGGTTTCGGGCTGGCATCGGCGAAGTCGAGCGTCGCCTCCGTCCGTTCGGACTTGCTGTCGTTGGCCGCGCCCTCGACGGCGGCGGTGCCGGTGGCGCTCAGCACGTCGCGGCCATCGACCCACAGCTTCACCGCGTCGCGGCCCGAACATTTGTCCCAGCAGCGGTTGATGTCGATGCGCAGCGTGTAGCGGCCCGGCCCCGGCGGGGTCAGGCTACCGGTCCAGCGGACGCCGTAGCGGTCGACCGGCAGCTTCGGCGTGGGGCTGGTCCGCCGCCAGTTGAAATCGATCGTGCGGTCGGTGCGGGTCAGGACGGGCGCGCCGGTCATCGCCGGATCGGCGAAATACTCCGCCTTGAGGCCCGAACCGAAGGCGGTCTGGGGCACGGGCAGGGGCACGCCGTCGGCCAGCGTCGACCCCTGCGCATAGGTGACGGCGAAACGGTCGGTCAGGCCCTTGAGTGGCGTTACGGGATCGGCGGAGGTACCGTTGTAATTGGCCTCCAGCACGTCGAGGCTGTCGGCATTGGGGCCGACGACCGCGATCCGGGCACCGCGCTTCAGCGGCAGGACGCCGTTATTCTGGAGCAGGACCAGCGATTTGCGCGCCGCCTCCAGCGCAAGCGCGCGGTTGGCGGGGGTGTGGAGCGCGCTGGCCGGGATCGAGTCCCAGCGGCTCTTGCTGCCGAACGCGTCGCCGAGGCGCTTGCGGGCTTCGAAGGTACGCTCAAGCGCGCGGTCGACGATGGCAGGCGTGGTCAGGCCGCGTTCGAGCGCCTTGGGCAGCGCGGCATAGGCCGCGCCACAGTTCAGGTCCATGCCGGCATTGATCGCGGCGGCGGAGCCGGCGGCGTTGTCGAGGGCATAGCGTTGATAATGGGCGATGTTGCCGATCGCGTCGCAGTCCGACACGACCAGCCCGTTCCAGCCCCAGTCGCGCCGCAGCCGTTCGTTGAATAGCCAGCCGGCGGCGCAGACCGGGACGCCGTGAATGCCGTTATAGGCGCACATCACCGATTGCGCCTTCCCCTCGGTCAGCGCGCGGCGGAAGGCGGGGAGGTAGGTCGCCTCCATGTCATAGGGTGCGGTCTGGACGCTGAACGCATCGCGGCCCGCCTCCGGCCCGCTATGCGCGACCAGATGTTTCGGCGTGGCGATGACGCGGGGCTGCAGCGGGTCCGGTCCTTGCAGCCCGCGGACATAGCCGACCGCCATCGCGCCGGTCAGCACCGGGTCCTCGCCATAGGTTTCCATGCCGCGCCCCCAGCGCGGATCGCGGAAGATGTTGATGTTGGGCGACCAGAGGGTCAGCCCCTCGTACCGCCGCCGGTTCCTGCCCGGCAGCGCATTGTATTTGGCGCGCGCCTCGGTCGACACGACGGTGCCGATCCGTTCCATCAGCGGCGCGTCCCATGTCGCCGCCAGCCCGATCGCCTGCGGAAAGACGGTGGCGACGCCGTTGCGGGCGAGGCCGTGCAGCGCCTCGTTCCAATAGTCGTAGGCGGGTAGCACGTCGCCCTGTGCCGGGGCGGTGCTTTGCAGCTGCGCCGCCTTTTCCGCCGGGGTCATCGCGGCGATGGTCGCGGCGATCTGCGGATCGGGTTCCGCTGCCCCGGCGAGCAGCGCGAGAAGGATGCTCACTTGTTCGCTCCCAGCGTTTGCAGGCGCAGCGCTTTCCTGAGTGCGCCGGTCGATGCCTTGCCGTCGATCGTCACCGTCACGCTTTCGCCGGGCAGCAGGTCGAGGAAATTGTCCGACGCCTGCACGTCGAGTGTGCCGAAGCCGATCCACAGCGCGCGGGCCAGCCGCTTGGCGGTGATGGTCAGCGCCGGTTTGCCGTCCTGCGTCGACCAGCTGGTGGTAAGTCCCGGATCGGGCAGGTCCATCGCCTTTTCGGGCAGCGCCGATACCAGCGCGCGCGAGGTCGGCTGACCATCGACCAGCAGTTCGAACACCGCGAAGCTGCGTTTGGGATCGGCACCCTTGAACAGATCGGCGTCGGTCAGCGTGGCGATTTTCGTCGACGACAGCGCCGGCAGTTGCACCGCGCGTTCGAACTGGCTGGCGACGCGGCCATCGGCATCGATCGTCCGCACCCGCCAGCGCGCGGTGACCGGCCGGGTCGCGTCGGAAATCAGCGCAACCTCGGTCGGGCCATCGGCCTTGCGTGCCGCCGAGATGGCGAGCGGGGCGAAGAAGCGGCGGGCGGCGAAGTGCAGCGCCTTCCACCGGCCATAATAATCGATGCTCGACCAGGATGCGCCGGGCCACACGTCGTTCAACTGCCAATAGAGCGTGCCGCTGGTCACCGGACGACAGGCGCGGTGGTGGAGCGCGCCCAGCTGGATGCCGTCGGCCTGCATCACCTGACTGAGATAGACGAAGTCGGCGAAGTCGCGGGGTTCACGATAACGCATCCGGATATAGTCGAGCAGCCGCTGTTGCCCGGCACCCTTCAGGAATTTCTGGTGCGCGGTCATGACGGGCGAGTCGATGGCGTAATCGGCGGGTTTCGCGAACTTCGCGATGGTCGCCATGTCGGGCATCGCCTGCAGCCCATATTCGGACATGAAGCGCGGGCAGCTGTCGAGATAGGCGGTGGCGGGCTTCTTGCCGCCCCACACGTCCCAATAATGGCGGTCGCCATTGCCGTCCTGATCGGGCTTGCCCTCGTAATTGGCGCTAGGGCTGCCGGGCCAGTATGGCACGTCGGCATCGCGGGCGGAGGCGGCATCGCGCAGCACACGGTCGAACAGGATCGCCATGCCGACGCCGACGCGTTCCTGTTCGTCGGCCCCGACGCGCTTCTTGAAGGCGGTGCGGTCGCTCCAGCCCTCCCAGCCCGACAGCACTTCGTTATTGCCCGACCACAGCACGATCGAGGGGTGCGCCTGTACGCGGTCGACCTGTTCCTCGGCCTCGATCTTCACGGTCTCGCGATACTCGGGGTCATAGGGGGTGATCGCGCCGCCGAACATGAAGTCGGACCAGATCATCAGCCCCAGCCGGTCGGCGGTGTCGAAGAAGCTGTCGGGCAGGTACATGCCGCCGCCCCAGATGCGCAGCATGTTCATGTTCGCCGCCTGCGCGTCGCCCATGATCTGCGCCATATACGTATCGGTGACGCGCGGGCCGAAGCTGTCGAACGGGATCAGGTTCGCGCCCTTGGCGAAGACGGGCACGCCGTTGATCCTGAACAGGAAACCGCGACCGATCGCATCCTTCTCCCGCACCAGTTCGACGGTGCGGATGCCGGTCGAGCGTTGCTGGCTGTCCACCAGTTCCCCGTCGAGCCGGGTTTCGGTGTCGACGGTGTAAAGCGGCTGCGCGCCATAGCCGGCGGGATACCACAGCTTCGGGTTGGCGATGGCGACGGGTACGCTCACCCGGTTCTCGCCCGCCGTGACCGCGACGGTGCGGGTCGCGCGGACCTTGCTGCCGTCGGGCGCGGTGACGATCGCATCGACCTGCACCGTCGCGTCGCGATCTGCGATCAGCGTCACGTCGGCGGACAGGCGCGCCTCGGCCGGGGTCACCGCCTCCTGCTGGACGCGCAAGCTATCGATGCGGACATCGTCCCATGCATCGACGCGGACCGGTCCATTGGGGCCGACATTGACGATGCGGGGGCCCCAGTCCCAGCCATAATGGTATTTCGGCTTACGGATATAGGGCGAGGTCTGCCGCGCCTCGGGCTCGTCGCCGGCGGTCGAATCATATTCGCCGGGCAGGGGATTTTCGATCTTTGCGACCATCGGCTTGAGCACGCCGAGCGGCGATTTGAACGCGATGCGGATCTCGTTCGCGCCGGTCTTCAGCAGTGGCTTGGCGTCGGCGCGCCAGCGGCGGTGCGCATTGTCGGCGGCGAGCAGCTTGGTGCCGTTGACATACACCTCGGCAAAGGTGTCGAGCCCGTCGAAGACCAGATCGACATGGTCGCGCGCCAGCAGCGCCGGCGTCGCGTTCAGGCGTCCGCGATAGTCCCAGTCGCTGCGCCCGACCCACTGAATCGTCGCCTCGTTCAGCCGGAGGAAGGGATCGGGCGTGATCTTCGCCGCGATCAGATCGGTCTGGACATAGCCCGGCACCCTGGCGGGCAGCCAGCGCGCGGCCTTCGGGTGCTCCTTCGCCGCCGGATCACCGGGGGCGAGCCGAACCTCCCAGCCCTTGTCGAGCGTCACCGTTTCGCGCGGCGCGGCCCAGAGTGCGGCAGGGGCGGCGGCGAGCAACAGGAACAGGGCTGGCTTCACTTGGACTCTTCCAGTTGCAGCGTGTCGATAGTGTAGAAGGGATGCGACAGCGGCGAGGTGAATTGCAGGCACACATCGGCATCGCCCGCCTGTTTGGGGAAACGGCCGGTGAAGTCGAACCGGTTGGGCGCGGTGTCGGGATCGGGCAGCGGGAAGGTCGCGGCGACCACGCCGTCACATCCGCCGACCCGCATCACCAGCTCGCCATATTGCGTGACCGAATAATGCAGGCGGACCTTGCCCTCGTCATGCGCGAGGCCATAGTTGCGCGGCAGGCGCGCGACGGTGACCTTGAACGCCTGTGTGACGTCGAGCGGCATTTTCAGCGCCTGGGTACAGGTGTCGAACAGGTTGACGTTATAGGCGGGCGCATCGCCGCTCTGGCCCGAGACCAGCGGCACGCGCAGGCCCAGCGCCCCCTTGGGACACGCCACCATGTCGTTGCCGCCGGTCGCGCGCAGCAGCGCCGGACGGGTCGCGTCGAAGCGGCGCGGCACGGCGAGCGCATGACCGTCCTTCGCGAACGCCGTGGCCGTGACGACCTGACCCGGCTTCACCGCGATCGGCGCGGCATAGGCGCGCGAGCGGGCGGTCGGCTGGCTGCCGTCAAGCGTGTAGCGGATCGTGCCGGCACCGGTCTGCGTGGCCATCGTCAGCTTGGGCAGCTTCTGACGCAGCACGTCGCCGTTCGACCCATCGAGCGTGTAGCCGACCGCGAAGGCCGCGTCGGCGGCGGCGATCCCCTGCCGCTGATAGCGCAGCATCTGTGGCTGGATGCGTTCGACGAACCCCTTGAAGTCGCGCTTGTCGCGCGGGCTCCACGTAAATTCGGCGATCGCCGACAGGCGCGGGAAGGTGGCGTGTTCCTTCTGCTTCGCCGTCGCCAGATATTCGGACCATGCATTTCCCTGCGCCCCCAGCACGTGCGCGGCGGCCTGTGCCGTCACGCCGGGGCGGACCGGTTCATAGCCATAGACCATCTCTAGCGTCTGGAGCCCGATGCGGCCGGGCGGTTCGTCGCCGGCGGTCGACTGGATATTGTCGAGATAGAGGTTGGGGGCGGGCGACATGACCACGTCATGGCCCTTGTTCGCCGCCTCGACCGCGCCCGCCTCGCCGCGCCACGACATGACGGCGGCGCTGGTGGGCACGTCGCCTTCGAGGATTTCGTCCCAGCCGATCAGGCGGCGATTCTTCGACGCCAGATATTTGCCGAGTTCGGAGATCATCCAGCCCTGCATCTGGTTCTCGGTCTTGAGGCCCAGCGCCTGCATCTGCGCCTGTACCTCGGGCGAACGCTGCCACTGGTCCTTCACCGCCTCGTCGCCACCGACATGGATGAACTGGCCGGGGAAGATGTCGAGCAACTCGTCGAGCACGTTCTTGATGAAGGTCATGCTGCGCGGGGAAGGGGAGAACAGCCACGGATTGACGCCCCAGTCATGCCCGACCGGCGGGCGGTCGCCGAGCACGCCGACCTCTTCCGGATAGGCCGCGACCGCCGCCTGCGCATGGCCGGGCATGTCGATTTCGGGGACGATGGTGATGCCGCGCTCCGCAGCATAGGCGACCAGCTTGCGCAGTTCGTCCTGCGTGTAGAACCCGCCGACCTTCGGACCCGGGGCACCGCCCGCGACGGGGGGAAAGCGGAAGCCGCCGATCTCGGTCAGCTTGGGATAGCGTTTGATCTCGACGCGCCATCCCTGATCGTCCGACAGGTGCATGTGCAGCGTGTTGAGCTTCTGCGCGGCCATGGTGTCGACGATCGGGTAGAGCGTCTCGATCGGCTGGAACGACCGCGTCACGTCGACCATCAGCCCGCGCCAGCGAAAGCGTGGGCTGTCGTCGATGACGGTCGCGGCGATGCGGACCGGCTTGCCGAATTTGGTGTCGGGGCTGAGCAGCTGGGCCAGCGTCATCGCGCCCCAGATCAGGCCCCGGTCGCCGCTGGCGGTGATCGTGATCGCCTTTGGGGTGACGGTCAGGCGATAGGCCTCGTCACCGGTGATCGCCGCATCGCGAACGAAGCGGATCTTGCCGGTGGCGGTGCTGGTCAGGGTCAGCCCGCGATCGACCTTCACCCGGTCGGTCAGCAGCCGCGCGGCGGTGGCGGCGCCGCTATCGCCGGCCGGCACGACGATGCCCGCGCCATCGGCGATGGTGATCGATCCGCTGGCCGGCGCGATCCGCGCGGGCAGGGGCAGGAGCGGGGCGGTCTGCGCATGGACCGGAGCGATGGTCGCGGTGGTCGCGGCAAGCGCCGCCCAGATCAAATGCTTCACGCTGATACTCCCCTGTGGCTGGCACGCCGATTCGCTGTGCCAGGAACTCTAGCGGCCCGAACGAAAAAAGGCCCCGGCAAAGCCGGGGCCTTCGACGAATCGGGGGGCACGGGCCGCACCCCCCGTATCGCCGGCCCCCTTACATGCGGAAGGTGGCGCTGAGCGAGAACACGCGACCGTTCTTGTAGATCGACGTCGGTGCGTCCGGCGTGCTGCTGTACTGATAATAGGTTTCGTCGAGCAGGTTCGACGCCGCCGCCGTGATGCCGATGCCTTCCGAAATCGCGTAGCTGATCTGCGCGTCGAGCTGACGGTAGGAGTCGGTATAGTCCGAGCTGGCCTGACGACCGAAGCGATAGAAATACTTCGAACGCCGGTTGTAGCTGACCCGGGCCTGGAACGGACCTTCCTCGTAATAGGGAACGATCGTGAAGGTGTGCCGCGACAGGAAGGGCAGGCCGTTGGCGAACGGGGTTTCCGCATCGGCAAAGGTGTAGCTGCCCTGCACGCCGAAGCCCCAGATCAGGTTGGTGTTGCCCGACAGCGAGATGCCGGTCACCGACGCCTTGCCGCCATTGCGCGGACGGTTGATCGAATACACGCCGGTACGGCCGGTCGCATCGTTGACCAGCGTTTCGTCCAGCACCGAATTGCCGACATAGTTCGAGATGTCGCGGTAGAAGAATTCCGCCGCAAGGAAGCTGGCCGGTGCGAAATACCATTCCGCCGACAGGCCGTAATTGGTCGCGGCATAGGGCTTGAGGTCGGCATTGCCGCCGCTGCCTTCGCCGATGTCGGTGCTCGGATTGGCCGGATTGGCGGTCAGCACGCGCACGTTGGTCGATCCGGCAAGATCGCCGTAGCGCGGACGGGCAATGACCTTGGCTGCCGAGGCGCGCAGCACGACGTCCTCACCCGCCTGAAAGATCACGTTGGCGGCCGGCAGGAAGCGCGTCTCGTCCGAATTGACCGTGGTCAGGAGGACCGAATTGTCCTGCTTCGTTTCATAGAAGGTCGAACGGTCCGACGTGTTGACCAGACGGCCGCCCACGTTGCCGCGAACCTTGCCCAGCTCGAAATTCGCCTGGATGTAGCCCGCCGCGATCTTTTCACGAACGCGCCAGTAATCGCCCTTCGACAGGCCGCGATCGTCGGTGAAGTTGCCGTACTTGGTCAGCGCGCCGAGAATGCCGTCCTTGTCGAGCGTGGCATAGGGCGTGCCGTTCCCGGACGTGCCGAGGCCGTTGTACAGGTTGCTGTCCTGAACGTAGAAATCGAGATCGGCCAGCGTATAGTTCTGGTTGGTGAAGATCGCGTTGCTGTAGGTCGTGTTGCCGTTCAGGTGCGAAGCATAGCGACCACCGAACAAGATGGTCTTGAGCGGACCGAAGTTGACGTCGCGCTTCACGTTCACTTCACCGAAGACCTCGTTGTCGGTGGTGAAGCCCGACTGGAGCGGGATGCCGCCGATCTGGCGACCGAAGAACTTGCGGCCATCGGTGGCGGTGATGTTCTCGCCGCCATTGGCGGTGAAGTTGCTCAGCCACTTGGTCGCGTCGCTGGCCGGCGAGTTCCAGTTGACCTGCGTGTTGCGGCCGTTCGCGCCGGCAGTGAAGCCCTGCTGCGTACGGAAGTCGAGCAGATATTCGGGGTCCTTGCCGCCGGTCGCGCGGGTGGCGCCGAGGTTGCCGTTGATGACCCAGTCGCCCGGCGTCCAGTCGACCAGCAGCGATACCGAGTCGTTCTTCAAGCGGGTACGGCGATAATAGGTGTCGAGCTGACCGGTCGATCCGGTGCCCGAGGTGATGCCGGTGAAGGTCGCCGAATCGACGATGCCCGGCTGGCCGTTCTGTCCCGGAACGAAGGTTGCCGCGGTCATCCGCGATCCTTCGAAGCCATATGTATATTCGGAATTCGACACGTTGTCGTAATTGCCGCGGATGATCAGCGCGGTGCCGGTGACGGTCAGGTTGTCGGTCGGCTTGGCCGAAACCGCGCCGCTGAAGCTGACGCGCTCGCGTTCCTGCTTGAAGAATTCGCGGGCGAGGAACGAGGCATAGCGCGAGGCGCTGAACGCCGCGATGGTGGCGGCGTTCGGGCGCGATCCGTTGATCGTGGCACCCATGACCGCGCGACCGTCAGCGCCATATTGGATCGGATTGCGCGATCCGTCGGCATTGGTGGTGCTGAAGCTCTCCAGCAGCGCGGCACCGGTGCGATACCAGTAGCTGGCGACGCCGGCACGGCTCAGCTGTTCCTTGTCGTAGCTGACCGAGCCGAGGAAGCCGATCGTCTCGTCCTGGTTCTTCCAGCTGTACAGCGCCGAACCGCGGAAGCTGCCGCGCTTGGCCCGGTCGTTATATTCGCCGCCGGCGGTGGCCGCGATCGTGTTCGACTTCAGCTCGAGCGGCTTGCGGGTGACGATATCGACGGTGCCGCCGATCGCGCCTTCCTGAAGCCGGGCTTCGGGGGTCTTGTACAGGACCGCCTGGCTGATGATCGTCGGCGACAGCAGCGAATAGTTGAACGAACGGCTCGAACGGTCGGACGGGTTGCCGCCCCAGTCGGCCGAGGCGACCGAATGGCCGTCGATGGTCACGCGGTTCAGCGCGGGCTCGGTACCGGCGATCGAAAGCTGCTCGCCTTCGCCGAACTGGCGGTCGACGGTGACGCCGGGCAGGCGGGCGAGCGAGTCGGCGATGTTGCTGTCGGGCAGCTTGCCCACGTCTTCAGCCGAGATGACGTCGACGATCGAATCTGCGCGGCGCTTGGTCGCGATCGAGTCGGCGATCGACTTGCGAATGCCGGTGACGGTGATCGTGTCGTCGTCAGCCGACGAAGGCGGCGTCGTGGTCGGCGCTTCCTGTGCCAGTGCCGGCGTCGCCACGGCGACCAGCGCGGTGGAGGCTAGATATGCGAAACGCGAAAAAGCCATGGTCCCTACCCCTTCTATCCAGGCGCGAATTGCGCCCTCCCCGATTGGCCGCGACGGGCAACGACGCCATGCGCCACGCTTTGGTACTATATTGGTACCATGCAAGCTCGTTTTGGTCGGTCGCAATGTGACCAATTACGATAATAAAATCTACATAAAAATGAAAAAGAGTTGCACCGGTGAGAAAATATGATGCTGTACCTAGTGAATTTGGCCGATTCACACCGTTATCCGCCGATCACGCGCAATATACTTACAAAAATACGGAAGGGCTGGTTAACCGTATACAGTAGTAGGTAGCGATCAGGCGGCGGTTCGAGGTAGTGCCAATCATAGTACGACGATGCCGGACGACCGGCTGATGTCCCCGGTTTTCGTTCCGCTCGCGCACTTGTGTAGTACCAAAAACATACCTATTACGGTGATTGTGAACGTCCAGACCGCCCTTTACGTTGATCGCCCGATGGGTATGAAGGGCGTGGGTATGGAATTTTCAGATCGGGTCGGCCGGTTGCGCGACGACGCGCACGCGCCGCTCTATGTCCAGTTGCAGCAGCTGGTCCGCACCGCGATCGAGCGGAAGATCCTGCAACAGGACGATGCGATCCCGCCCGAACGCGACCTGGCCGTCGAATATGACGTGTCGCGCATCACCGTGCGGAAGGCCATCGAGGGGCTGGCCAAGGAAGGTTTGGTCGTCCGGCGGCGCGGGGCGGGGACCTTCGTCGCGGCGCGGGTCGACAAGAGCTTTTCGAAGCTGTCGTCCTTTTCGGAGGATATGGTCGCGCGTGGCCGGGTGCCGAGCAGTGCGTGGGTGTCGAAATCGACCGGGCTGGTCACGCCCGAGGAATCGATGTCGCTGGGGCTGTCGCCGGGCGCGCCGGTCTATCGGTTTCAGCGGATGCGCTATGCCGACGACGTGCCGATGGCGGTCGAATATGCGACGATCGCGGGCAACTGCCTGCCGGGCGTCGATGCGGTCGGCGACTCGCTCTATGCGGCGCTGGAGGCGGCGGGATCGCGGCCGGTGCGTGCGTTGCAGCGGTTGCGCGCGATGGCGTTTCCCGCCGAACAGGCGCGGCGGCTGGGGGTCGAGACCGGTCATGCCGGGCTGTTCATCGAACGGCGCGGGTTCCTCGCCGATGGCGACACGGTCGAGTTTACCCAGTCCTATTATCGTGGCGACGCGTACGACGTGGTCGCCGAACTGAACGCAAGCTGATCCGGCGCGGGCCGGCACCAAGAGGGGGTTCATGACGTCCACCGTCGAAACCGGGCCGAAGCCGGTCGTTGCCGAGCATACCGCCATGCACCGCGAAGCGGGGGAGGGCGGTGCGTCCGCCGCCCGTTTCCTGTCGCGCAATGCGCAGGCGCTGGCCGATCTCGGCGCATCGCTGCGCGCCGATCCGCCGGCGCTGGTCGTCACCTGCGCGCGCGGGTCGTCGGATCATGCCGCGACCTATGGCAAATATCTGGTCGAGACGCTGTGCGGCGTGCCCGTTGCCAGCGCCGCGCCGTCGGTCGCGTCGGTCTATGCGACGCGGATGGAGCGGATGAACGCGCTGGTGATTGCGGTGTCGCAATCGGGCCGCAGCCCCGACCTGCTGCGCACGGTCGAAAGCTACAAGGCGGCGGGGGCGCGAGTCGTCGCGCTGGTCAATGTCGAGGATTCGCCGCTCGCCGCGCTGGCCGACACCGTGCTGCCGCTGTCGGCCGGGCCGGAAACGTCGGTCGCGGCGACCAAGTCGTTCATCGCGTCGCTGACCGGCCTCGCCGCGATCGCCGCGCACTGGAGCGAGGATGTGGCGCTGCTGGCGGCGCTGGACGCGCTGCCCGAACAGCTGGAGGCGGCGTTCGGGCTCGACTGGACGGCGGTTGCCGACACGCTGGTACAGGCGCGCAACCTGTTCGTGATTGGGCGCGGTTACAGCTTCGGCGTGGCGCAGGAAGCGGCATTGAAGATGAAGGAAACCTCGGCGCTCCATGCCGAGGCGTTCAGCAGCGCCGAAGTCCGCCACGGGCCGATGGCGATCATCAACGACGGCTTCCCGCTGCTCGGTTTCGCGACGTCGGACGATGCCGGCGACGACGTTCGCGCGGCGGCGGCGGAATTCGCGTCGCGCGGCGCGGCGGTGCATCTGGCCGATGCGTCCGATGGCGACAGCCACCCGCCGACGATCCGCAGCCATCCCGCGATCGAACCGATCCTGATGATCCAGAGCTTCTACCGCATGGTCAACACGGTGTCGCTGCGCCGGGGCCTGAACCCCGATCAGCCGCCGCATCTGCGCAAGGTCACTGAAACGCGATGAGCAGCTTCGTCTTCCGCGGCGGGCGCGTGCTCGCCGACCAGTGCCAGCAGGAAAGCTGCGCGTTCCGTGTCGAGGGCGGCGTCATCACCGATTTCCACGCCGGTGACGATGCGCAGGTGATCGACCTCGACGGCGGCTGGCTGGTCCCGGGTTTCGTCGATACGCAGGTCAATGGCGGCGGCGGGGTATTGTTCAACGACCACCCGACCGTCGCGGGCATCGCCGCGATCGGCGCGGCGCATGCGACCTATGGCACCACCGCCTTCCTGCCGACGCTCATCAGCGACCGGCTGGACGTGGTTGCCGCGGGCCTCGACGCGGTCGATGCCGCGATCGAGCAAGGCGTGCCGGGGGTGGTCGGCATCCATGTCGAAGGGCCGTTCCTGAACCCGCTACGCAAGGGCATTCACGACGCGAACCATTTCCGCGCACTGGACGATGCGGCGATCGAGTTGCTCACCCGGCCGCGCAAGGGCGTGGTGATGGTGACGTTGGCCCCCGAACGCAACGAACCCGCCGCCATCGAGCGGCTGGTCGCGGCCGGGGTGATCGTCAGCATCGGCCATAGCGATGCGACCTATGAAGAGGCGCGCACCGCGATCGACGCGGGCGCGCGCGGCGTAACGCATCTCTACAACGCGATGTCGCCGCTCAAGCATCGCGATCCGGGCGTGGTCGGGGCGGTGCTGGAGGACAAGTCGGTCTATGCCGGGCTGATCGTCGACGGCGCGCATCTGCATCCCGCCGCGATCCGCGTGGCGCTGGCGGCACGGCCGATCGACCGGTTCATGCTGGTGACCGATGCGATGCCGACGGTCGGTGCGAAAGCCAAGGAATTCGTGCTCAACGGGCAACCGATCCATGTCGAAAACGGCGTGTGCGTCGATGCCAACGGCACGCTGGCCGGATGCGATCTCGACATGGCGACGGCGGTGGCCAACACCCACGCACTGGGTGTCGCGTTCGAGGATGCGGTGGCGATGGCATCGGCCAATCCGGCCGCGTTCCTGCGCCTGTCGCACCGGATCGGCAGCCTCGATATCGGGCATAGCGCCGATTTCGTCTGGCTCGACCGGGACCTGACCGTGCGCGGCACGTGGATTGCGGGCAACCGCATCGTCTGATCCCGGTTCGCCGGGACGAACAACAGCATCCGCGCGGATCGCCGGGGGGCGGACGTGCGCACGAAGGGGCCGACCATGACCGCCATCCTGTTGACCGCACCGCTGCAAGGCTGGGCAAACGCGCTCGACGAGGTGCCCGACGCGGTGTTCGCGGGGCGGATGCTGGGCGACGGGGTCGCGATCGACCCGACCGGCGGCACGCTGCACGCGCCGTGCGACGGCGAGGTCCTCACGCTCCATGCCGGCGGCCATGCCATCACCCTGCGCGGGGAGGGCGGGGTCGAGCTGTTGATGCATGTCGGGATCGACACGGTGCAGCTGGGCGGCCGCGATTTCACCGCGCGGGTGGGGGTCGGCGACCGGGTCGAGCGTGGTCAGCCGCTGATCGATTTCGACCTCGACGCGCTGGTGCGGGCGGCACCGTCGCTGATGACGCCGCTCATCGTCACCAATGCCGATGCCTTTCGCATCGTCCGGCGCGAGACCGACCGGGTGGTCGGGATCGGCCAGTTGCTGATGACCGTCGAACCGATCGCCGCGACGATGGCCGCCCCGTCTTCGGCGGAGGGCGAGCGGATCGTCCGGCAGGTGCGCGTGGCGATGGCGCACGGCCTGCACGCGCGGCCGGCGGCGAAGATCGGCGAGGTCGCGCGCGGCTTCGTCGCGACCAGCTGGCTGGGCCGGGACGGGGCCGAAGCCCGCACCACCGGCGCGGTCGGCCTGCTCGGGCTGGGCGTGCGGTTCGGCGACACGATCGACGTGATCGCGAGCGGCCCCGACGCGCGCGAAGCCGTCGCCGCGCTGGTGACGCTGATCGAGAGCGGCATGGGGGAGCGCGCCAGAGAGGCGGCGACCAGTCCCGTGGTCACTCCGCCACCGCCGCCGCCAGCGGTCGCATTGCCCGAGGGGCAGCTGGCGGGCACGCTGGCCGCGCCGGGCTATACGATCGGCACCGGCCGCTGGCTGCGCGTCGCCGACATCGCGGTGCCGGTCGATGGACAAGGCGCGGCGATCGAGGCGGCACGGCTCGATTCGGCGCTGTCGGCGGTGCGCGAGACGCTGGCCACGACCACCGGCGAGGGGGCGGCGATCCGCGCCGCGCATATCGCGTTCCTCGACGATGCCGATCTGCGCGACGCCGCGAACGGCGCCATCGGCGACGGGCGCGATGCCGGCCATGCGTGGCGCGCGGCGACGCGGGCGCAGGCGGCGACGCTCCGTAATCTCGGCGACGCGCGGCTGGCCGAGCGTGCCGACGATCTGCTCGACCTCGAACGGCAGGTGCTTGGCGAACTGACCGGCACGGAGGCGGAGGCGATGACCTTCCCCGCCGGCACTATCCTGCTCGCCGACGATCTGTTGCCGTCGCAGGTGATGGCGATCGATCCGGCCAGCGTCATCGGCCTCGCGGTAGAGCGTGGCGGGCCGACCTCGCACGTCGCGATTCTCGCGGCGACAATGGGTCTGCCCGCGCTGGTCGCGATCGGTACGCCGCTGGGTAAGGTCGCCGATGGCGCGACGCTGATCCTCGACGCCGATGGCGGCGTGCTGCACGTCGATCCCGATGCCGCGACGCTGGCCGAGGCACGCGCCCATGCCGATCGCCGCACCGCCGACCGCGACGCCGCGCTCGCCTGCGCGACCGAAGCCTGTGTGACGCTCGACGGCGTCCGGATCGAGGCGTTCGCCAATCTCGGTTCGATCGAGGATGCGAAGGCGGCGATGGCCAATGGCGCGGAAGGGTCGGGGCTGCTGCGCACCGAATTCCTGTTCCTCGACCGCGACAGCGCGCCCGATGTCGCAGAACAGGCCGCGCTATATGGTGCGATCGCCGCCGAACTCGATGGGCGGCCGCTGATCGTGCGGCTGCTCGATATCGGCGGCGACAAGCCTGCCCCCTATCTGCCGATCGCGCCGGAGGAAAATCCGGCGCTGGGCCTGCGCGGCATCCGGGTCGCGCTGGCTATGCCCGATATCCTCGAAACCCAGTTGCGCGGCATCCTGTCGGTGCGGCCGGTCGGGCAATGCCGGATCATGATCCCGATGGTCGCGAGCGTCGCCGAAATCGCCGCCGTGCGCGCGGTGGTCGACCGGTTGCGCGCCGAACTGGGCATCACCGACCGAGTCGAGGTCGGCATCATGGTCGAAACCCCGGCGGCGGCGGTCACCGCCGCGACGCTGGCTGCGCATGCCGATTTCCTGTCGATCGGCACCAATGACCTGACCCAATATGCACTGGCGATGGATCGCGGCAATCCGGCGGTCGCGTCCGGCATCGACGGGCTGCACCCCGCCGTGCTGCAACTGATCGCGCACACGACCGACGGGGCCGCACGGCATCGTCGCTGGGTCGGGGTATGCGGCGGGCTGGCATCGGATCGGCTGGCGATCCCGCTGCTGGTCGGGCTCGGCATCACCGAATTGTCGGCGTCCCCGCGCTTCGTGCCCGAATTGAAGGCGCTGGTCCGGCGGCTCGATACCCATCGCTGCCGGTTGCTGGCGGTCCGCGCGCTTGCGGCGGCATCGCCGGCCGAAGTGCGGATCATGGTTCGCGAATTTCTTCAGGAGCAGGGCGTATGAAGTCGATCGTCGAAACGCTGCAGCCGATCGGCCGTGCGCTCATGCTGCCGATCGCGGTCCTGCCGGTGGCGGGGCTGTTGCTGCGGCTGGGCCAGCCCGACCTGCTCGACATCGCCCTGCTGGCGGCGGCGGGCGATGCGCTGTTCAACAATCTCGGCCTGCTGTTCGCGATCGGCGTCGCCTGCGGTATCGCGCGCGACGGCAACGGCGCGGCGTGCCTTGCCGGCGTGGTCTGCTATCTGGTTGTCAAGAATGGCGGGCCGGTGTTCCTGACCGTACCGGCCGACGTGACGCAGGGCTTCGATGCGGGCGTGACAGCGACGCTGTCGGCGGCGTGGAAGGCAAAGGCCTTTGCCAAGCTCGACGTGCCGATCGGGATCGTCGCTGGGCTGATCGGCGGTCATGCCTATAATCGCTATGCGACGATCAAGGTGCCGGAATATCTGGCGTTCTTCGGCGGGCGGCGGTTCGTGCCGATCGTCAGCGGCGTGGTGGGCATCGGCATCGCCATCGTGGTGGGGCTGAGTTTCGGCGGCATCACCACCGCGCTCGATCTGCTCAGCCGGGGCCTTGTGGCGTCGGGCAGCTTCGGCCTGTTCGGGTTCGGCCTGCTCAACCGGCTGCTGCTGGTCACCGGGCTGCATCATATCCTCAACAACGTCGCATGGTTCGTGCTCGGCGATTTCGGGGGGACGACCGGCGATCTGCGTCGCTTCTTCGCCGGCGATCCGACCGCGGGGGCGTTCATGGCCGGTTATTTCCCGGTGATGATGTTCGGCCTGCCCGCCGCATGCCTTGCCATGTACCGATCGGCGCTGCCCGACCGGCGCAAGGCGGTGGGCGGCATGTTGCTCAGCCTCGCGCTGACCAGCTTCCTGACCGGCGTGACCGAGCCGATCGAATTCTCGTTCATGTTCCTCGCGCCCGTGCTGTACGCGATCCATGCGGTGCTGACCGGGCTGTCGATGGCGCTGATGGACTGGCTGGGGGTGAAGCTCGGCTTCGGTTTTTCGGCCGGCCTGTTCGACTATGTGCTGAACTATGGGAAGGCGACCCGGCCGCTGATGCTGCTGCCGGTCGGTGCCGTCTATTTCGCGCTGTATTACGGGGTGTTCCGCTTCTTCATCGTGCGGTTCGACCTGAAGACGCCGGGCCGCGATGCCAGTGCGCCGACCATGACCGGCGCCCCGGCCACCGGCGATGGCGCGCGCGGGCGGGCGTTCCTCGCCGCGCTGGGCGGCAGCGGCAACCTCGTCAGCATCGGGGCATGCACCACCCGGCTGCGGCTGGTCGTTGCGGACCAAGCGCTGGTCGACGAAGCGGCGCTGAAGGCACTAGGCGCGATGGGCGTGCTGCGCCCCTCGGCACGCGCGGTGCAGGTCGTGGTCGGCCCGATCGCCGATCAGGTAGCGGAAGAAATTCGCGAAGCCGGGGCCAACGGTCCGGCCGCCCCCCCGCCCCCGGTCCCGTCAGCCGAAGTGCCTGTCACGCAGCCCACCCTTCCGGCGGCGCTGATCGAGGCGTTGGGCGGGGCAGGTGCGATCCTGTGCGTCGAACCGCTGGCGGGCCGGATGCGCGTCGAACTGGCCCAACCGGCGACGATCGATCCCGCGACGTTGCCGGGCGTCCGCGCGGTGGCACAGCCGAGCGCGACGGTGGTGCATCTGTTGCTGTCATAGTCCGAAGGTGTGTTGCGGAATTAGCACGGCTGTTAGCAATACGTGTCGCATATATGGTATCTAGTTTCATTCGATATTGACCCGTGTGCGTGCTGGCGGAAAACTGTCGCACAGGTGAACAGGCCGTGCGACGTGACGGGTGACGGTGCGACCCGACTGGGCCGGACCCTTCCTCAAGCGACAAACGCGACGCTGCGCCAACAAGGGGGATTCAATGAAATCGATAACGAAGCTGCTCGCCACATCCTGTCTCGCGACGATGCTGGCTGGTACCGCCCATGCGCAGGTCGTGCCCGTAGAGGCACTGCCCGATACGAACACCGCGACGACCGACAACGACGACGACGCGATCGTCGTCACCGGCACGCGTATACGTCGGCCCAATGCCACGTCGGCCGCGCCGATCCAGTCGGTTACGTCGGAAGAAATCCGCTTGCAGGCGGCTGTCAATGTCGAGGACGTTCTCAACCGCTTGCCGCAGATCGCACCGGATGCGCAGCAGAATTATCAGGATTCGGACGGTCGCCAGCGGATCAAGTTGCGCAGCCTCGGCTTCGAACGCACGCTGACGCTGGTCGACGGATTGCGGCTGGGTACGCAGAACGGCGTCGACGCCGGTATGATCCCAGTGGCGCTGATCGAACGCATCGACGTCCTTTCCGGCGGTGCATCGTCGGTCTACGGCTCGGATGCCGTCGCCGGGGTCGTCAACTTCATCCTGCGCAAGGACCTGGACGGCATCAATCTGAATGCCAACTACAATTTCTACAATCACGAGAATAAGGACACGCTGGTCAGTCCCTATGCCCGCGCGGCGGGGTTCCCGGTGCCGCGTGGCCTGACCAACGACGGCGCGCGCGTCGATTTGACGCTGTCGGCGGGCACGAAACTGTTCGACGACCGGCTGAGCGTCATGGGCTTCGTCAACTATCGCAAGGCTGACCTGGTCCCTTACGATGCCCGCGCCAGCTCGGCATGTCAGCTGGTGGAGGCCGGGATCGATGGCCCGCTCAGCTGCTCGACCTCGACCTACACCCAGTACGGTTACCTTAGCCCGCGCGGCGGCACGCAGGCGAACCGTGTCTATGCCAACAACCCCGATGGTACCCGGACGTTCGTTCCGTTCGGCGTGGGCATCCAGGCGAATCCGTTCGACGGGTATTCGTACCAGCGCGAAAGCAACCGCCTGAATGCCGGCGGGTTCGTATCGCTGAAGCTGTCGGACGCGGTCGAGCTGTATGGTAACGGCTTGTGGTTCAAGGACAAGTCGTACAATCGTTTCCCGGCACGGGTGTTCAGCTTCACCGCCTATGGTTCGACCCCGTTCAGCGTGAACTGCAACAACCCGCTGATGTCGACGGCACAGCAGGCCGCGATCTGCGGTACGGCGGCGG
This sequence comes from Sphingomonas sp. Leaf22, assembly GCF_001421715.1. Classification (GTDB taxonomy): domain Bacteria; phylum Pseudomonadota; class Alphaproteobacteria; order Sphingomonadales; family Sphingomonadaceae; genus Sphingomonas. The sequence goes on along the minus strand of NZ_LMKP01000044.1, from coordinate 66,872 downwards.
GTACGTCGACGCTGTTGCCGATCGAGGTACGCTATCGCTTTAACGCGCTGCCCTATTCGGCCGATCTGTACGAGAATCAGGGCATTCGCGCTGTCGGTGGCGTGCGCGGGACCATCGCCGAAGCGTGGAGCTATGACGTCGCCGGCGTCTATGTGCGCAGTCAGCAGGACGTGACCAATGGTCCGTTCCCGGAATTCGCAAAGATCAACCGGTCGCTGAACGTCGTCAACGTGGGTGGCACGCCGACGTGCGCCACGGGTACCGCCGACGGCTGCGTCCCGTTCGATGCCTTCACTGCGAACAACAACAATACGGCGCTCTACGATTATCTGTTCAGCGGTCGCGACGGTACGTACGGCAACGTCACTCAGTTGTTCGACGTGGTGGCCAACCTGTCGGGTGACCTGGGCAAGTACGGTATCACTGCGCCATGGGCGGACCAGGGCGTGGCATTCGCCATTGGGGCCGAATATCGCAAGGACCGTTTCCTCGGCACCGCCAACCAGGCGTTCCGTGAGCAGAATGGCGGCGAGAATTTCCAGCTGCGGCAGAGCGTGAAGGAAGCCAACGTCGAAGTGCAGGTGCCGCTGGTCGAGAAGCAGCGCTGGACGCATCTGTTGCAGGTCAATGCCGGCTATCGCCTATCAAAGTACGATACCAATCCGGATACGTTCAGCACGTATAAGATCGAGGCGCTGTGGGCTCCGATTCAGGACGTCACCTTCCGCGGCGCGTTCAACAAGGCGCAGCGCGCGCCGACCGTGATCGAGATCCGGCAGGCGACACAGCGGCAGTACGGCACGCAGGGTGGTTCGCAGAACGACTTCTGCGCCAGCACAACCATTCAGGTACCCGATCCCACTGATCCCACGCGCACCATCACGCAAACCGTAGCACCGCGTGCGTCGATCGACGTCTGTCGCGCCACCGGCCTTGCGGATTCGCTGTATGGCAGCCCGACGCTGAACTGCCCGAATAACCAGTGCACGGTGTTCACCGGCGGCTTTACCGTCGATCCCGAAACCGCTTGGACCAAGACGTTCGGGGTGGTGCTCAAGCCGCGCTTCCTGCCGGGGCTGACCTTTTCGGTCGATCGCTTCCTGATCGATATCGATGACTCGATCGGCTATGCGGATTACAGCTATTGGCAGGAAGGCTGTCTGACGTCAGGCGGCGACTCGTATTTCTGCGACAAGATCGTCCGCGCGCCGACCACCGGTATTTTGTACAGCGCGCCGGCGAGCAATCCGACCTCGGGCTATATACAGCAGGGTACGACCAACACGTACAAGACCAAGGCGCATGGTTGGGACTTCCAGGGCCAGTATGTTCTGCCGATCGACCGGTTCGGTACGCTCGACTGGATCTTTAACGGATCGTGGACGACGCTGGCTGGCAATCAGGAATCGCCGATCCGCGACGAACGCAACTGCGCAGGGCTTTTCGGCAATGGTTGCGGGCAGCTGATCCCGAAATGGACCCATGGCTTGCGCACCACCTACATCACGCCGGACAAGGTCGCGTCGATCTCGTTCAACTGGCGCTATGTCGGCTCGCTGACCCATGCCAAGAACTCGGGCGACCCCGCCCTCGGCGGCACGCCGGAGGACGCACGCAAGACCTTCTATCGCTTCGATCCGGTCAGCTATTTCGATCTGGCGGCAACGTTCGCGGTCGGGCGGCAGTTCACGCTCCGTTTCTCCGCCAACAACCTTCTCGACAAGGTGCCGCCGATCCTGCCGAACTCCTATGACGTATCGCTGGCGCGCAACAACACGATCCCGGCGCGCTACGACTCGCTGGGTCGTCAGATTTCGATTGGCGCTACCGTTAACTTCTGATCCTGCTTTTCGGGTAACGAACTGGCCCTGTGACCATCGCGGTGACAGGGCCTTTTCGCGTCAGGCGCTGCGCAGGCTCGCCGACTTCGACACCGTGCTGCGTCCGTCGTCGCCGGTGACGGCATAGGTGAAGCCCGGCAGGATCGCGAAGGCGCCGACCTGTCCACGCGCGTCCATCGCGAGGAAACCGACCTGCACCCCGTCGAGCGCCGACCCGCGCAACCGGGCGATATGCTCGACCGCTTCGCGACAGGCCGCCATCGGCGACATGCCGGCGCGCAACGACGATACGACGCGGGCGGTGCCGGCGATCCGAGTCACTTCCTCGCCCAGACCGGTGGCGGTTGCGGCACCTACCCCGGCCTCGACGAACAGGCCGCTGCCGACCTGCGGCGAGTCACCCACCCGGCCGTGCAGCTTGAACGCCATGCCCGACGTCGTGCAGGCACCGGCCAGCGATCCGTCGGGCGCGCGCGCGATCATGCCGATCGTGTCATGGTCGAGCGACCCGCCGAGCGGGGCACGGGCGTTCTCGCTATTGGCGGCCGGCGCATATTTCGACGTTTTCAGCCATTTGCGCCATTCGGCCTCGGCTTCGGGGGTCAGCAGCTTTTCGGCGGTGAAGCCGTTGGCCAGCGCGAATTGCCGTGCGCCGTCGCCGACCAGGAAGGTGTGCGGGGTACGCTCCATCACCGCGCGCGCGACCGAAATCGGATGGGCGATATCCTCCATCGCCGCCACCGCACCGACATGGCCCTTGTCGTCCATGACGACGGCGTCCAGCGTGACGCGCCCGTCGCGATCAGGATAGCCGCCCTTGCCCACCGAATGGTTGGTCAGGTCGGCTTCGGGCACCTGCGCCCCGGCTTCGAGCGCGTCGATCAACGTGCCGCCGCGCTTGAACCGGGCAACGGCGGCATCGTTCGCGGCGGCACCGAAGTCCCATGTCGAAGCGACGCGCAGGACGCCGCCGGCACGCGGCCGGGCGGGCAGGGTCGCCGATGCGGTGGCGGCGGCGAGGCCGGCGATCGCGGTGCGGCGGGTGATGGTCGGCATGGTCGGCATGGTCGGCCCCGTTTTTACTGGTGATGCGCGGTTGTGCGCAGTCGCCGGGAACGGGGCAAGCCTATACCGCGATCTCGCGCAGCACCGCGTCGAGCACCGGAAACCCCGCCGGGGTCAGCGCCAGCCGGTCGCCCTCGCGCGCCACCAGTCCCTGCCGCGCCAGCAGCGCCACCGCGGGGGCGCGCACTACCGCGTCGATCGGTCGTGCGCCCAGCGCCGCGACGCGGGCAAGGTCGATCCCCTCGCGCATCCGCAGGCCCATCACCAGCGCCTCGGTCACGCGTTCGTCGGGGGTCAGCGCATCCTCGCGTTCGATGCCATGGCCGTTGCGCGTCACCGCCGCGATCCAGTTCTCGGGCTTCTTGCGTCGGACCGTCGCCATGCCTCCACGCCGGCCATGCGCGCCCGGACCGATACCGGCATAGTCGCGATAGCGCCAATAGGTCAGGTTGTGGCGGCTCTCCGCACCCGGCCGGGCATGGTTCGACACCTCGTACAGCGGCAGGCCGGCGGCCGACGTCATCGCCTGCGTGGTTTCGAACAGGTCGGCGGCAAGGTCGGAATCGGGCAGGGTCAGCGCCCCCTTTGCCGCTAGCGTCGCAAAGCGCGTGCCCGGCTCGATGGTCAACTGGTACAGCGACAGATGCTCGGTCCCGAACGACAGCGCACGGGCGAGTTCGGCTTGCCACTGGTCGAGCGACTGGCCGGGCCGGGCATAGATCAGGTCGAAACTGACCCGAGCGAAATGGCGCTGCGCGACGCCGAGCGCGGCCAGTGCCTCCTCGACGCCATGCGCGCGTTCGAGGAAGGCGAGGGCATCGTCGTGCAACGCCTGCACGCCCAGCGACACGCGATTGACGCCGGCGGCGGCGATATCGGCGAAGCGCGCGGCCTCGACCGACGACGGATTCGCCTCCAGCGTGATTTCGATATCATCGGTCGGCGGCCACGCGCGGCACGCGGCATCGATGATCGCGGCGACGGTCGCCGGCGGCATCAGCGACGGCGTACCGCCCCCGAAAAAGATCGACGCCAACCGCCGGTCGGGCAGCGCGGCGACCTCATGCGCCAGATCGGCGAGTAGCGCCTGCAACCACGCCGCCTGATCGACCGTATCGCGGACATGGCTGTTGAAGTCGCAATAGGGGCATTTCGACACGCAGAACGGCCAGTGGACGTAGAGCGCCAGCGGCGGCAGCGTGAGCGGAGGTTGGTCGGGCACCATCGCCGTCCCATATGGGCGTCATGCGATCGATACAAATACTCGCGCCGGTTTTGCTGCTGACCGGCTGTTCGTCGGGCGGCGAGGCAGGCCCCGAACGCATCGTCGAACCGCGCACGTTCGAAGGGCCGGCACCGCACGGACCGGCGCTGTTGCGACAGGCGATGGACGCGGGTCACCGGGCGGCGCGGGCAGCGGCGGGACTGGCCCCGCTCGACTGGGACCCGGCACTGGCGCGCGATGCCGGACGCTATGCCGATACGCTGGCGAAGACCGGTCGGTTCGAACATTCGGCGCAACCGCGCGGGGCCCCCGAACAAGGTGAGAATTTGTGGACCGGCACGCGCGGTGCCTATCGCTACGACGAAATGGTCGGGCATTGGGTCGCCGAACGGCGCGACTATCTGCCGGGCGTGCTGCCCGCTGTGTCCCGCACCGGCAAGTTCGGCGATGTCGGGCATTACACCCAGATCATGTGGCGGACGACGCAGCGGTTCGGCTGTGCCGAGGCGAGCAACGCGCGCGACGACTATGTCGTGTGCCGCTACGTGCCGGCCGGCAATGTCGCGGGACAGCGCGCTTATTAGTAGAGGCGACGGTCCTGCAGCACCTTCCACGCGACGCCGCTGAGAAGCGGTCCTATCCCGCTGGCGGTCGATGCGCTCGATCGACTGTCGGTCTCCATCCGTGCGCCGGTCATCCTCACCCAGGTCGACGTAGCACCAACGCAGTCTACGAACGTCGTCGTTGCCTTGGGTGCCTCTGTCGCCGAAGGTGCCGGTTCCACCATCAATGCCTTTCGGGGCTGGACCGATCGGCTGGCAGCGCGACCCGGGCATCAACGACATCGACCGCAGCTTAGATCAACGGGGGGCGATCCAGTCACGGCTGATGCCCTGATCGCGGCCGACAAGCAGATCATCGAGCGCGCGGACGATCCCGCCCTGACAGGATACTGCCGGTGAAAGCGAGCGATGCGAGGCTGTACGGCAGGCGCTCGACCGCTTCGGCCGTGATCGCTGACAAAGCCGATCCTCGGTACCGCGACGGTGATAAACTTCCCCCAAAAGACGTCGGCTACAAGGTCATGGCAGACGCGATCGATCTGGCTGCAAACACTGGAAATTGACGGCGACGCGGCGCAGGCATCTTGGGATGCATGATCGCACCGCCGGGGGCTGAGCAATACCCGCGCATCGTTGCTTGATGGCCCGTCGTAGGGCTGTCGCCGCGCGCCGTCCGGGGCGCGGGCTCAGGTCGGCATGCGGAACTGCTGCCGCAACGCCTTGTCGAACAGCCTCGCGGGCATGAGGCGACGCAGCAGGCTGATTTGCCGCGCGACCTTGCCGACGGGGTAACGCTGGCGCGGCTGTGCGACCGTGGCGGCCAGACGTACGGCGTCCGCTACGTCGTCGGGAGTGTCGGCGGTGAGCTTGGACTTGGTATAGAAGTCATGCACCCAAGCGCGGCCTGCCGCGTATGCCGCCAGCTTTGCATCCGGTTCGAGCGAGCTATGGTCGAACGAGCCCTGGACGGTGCCCGGTTCGATCAAGGCCACGCGCACGTTGAACGCCCGGACTTCGTGGTCAAGCGATTCCGAATAGCCTTCGAGTGCGTATTTGCTTGCCGCATAATGCGCTGAATATGGTGCGGGAACGAAACCGAGGGCCGAGCTGATATTGACGATACGTCCTGCTCGCTGCAGCCGCATCGACGGCAACACGGCGTTGGTCATGCGCATCACCCCGAACAGGTTGACGTCGAACAGCTGCTGGACCTGGGCCACCGAAGATTCTTCGGCACCCCCGAACATGCCCAGACCAGCGTTGTTGACCAGCACGTCGATGCGGCCGGCGCGTTCGAGTATCGTCGTCACCAGTGCTGCGACGGACGCATCGTCGGTCACGTCGCACGCCAGCATCGTGACGTCTTCAGGGCTCCCGCCACTCGGCCTGCGGCTCGTGCCGAAAACCGTGAAGCCCGTGCGAGCCAGGGCCTCGGCACTTGCCTTTCCGATGCCGGAAGAGGCACCCGTCACGAGAGCGATCCTGCTGGATGTCGAATTCATCGGTGTCTCCTTATCTGTTAGACGCTCCGGACGACCCCGGTCGGGCAGGCGTCGAGAAATGCCATGGCCCTCGCCACGAAGGCGGCGTGATACGGGAAGATGCCGCCATGCCCGGCGTCGGGATACAGGACGAGTTCGGCCCCGGGGATGCGGCGCGTCAGATCCGACGAGTTCTCGCTCGCGCCCGGGTCATTGCGGTTCCCTCGCTTGTGCGATCCGAAGGAGCGGGACGCGTGTATCCGTCATTGGACCGTTACCACCACCTTGCCCTTCGCGCGGCCGCTATCGACGTAGTCGATCGCTTCGTTCAGCGCATCGAAAGTGAAGGTTCGGCCAACCACAGGTCGGATCGCACCGTCCTCGACCAGCGCGCCGATCCGGGCGAGTTGATCGCCATCGGCCCGCATGAACAGGAAGGCATAATCGACGCCTGCGCGCCTCGCCCGGCGGCGAATGCCGGCACTCATCAGGCGCAGGATGAGGCGGATCAGAGGATTGAGGCCCTGCGCTCTCGCAAAGGCGGGATCGGGCGGTCCCGAGATCGAGATCAGCTTGCCGCCGGGCTTCAACACCTTCAGCGATCGTTCGAGCGTTTTGGGGTCGAGATTGTTGAGGACAACGTCGTATCCCGACAGCAGGGTCGTGAAGTCCTGCGTCCTGTAATCGATGACGACGTCGGCACCGAGGCTGCGGACCAGATCTGCGTTGGTGGCGCTCGCCGTCGTCGCGACGGTCGCGCCGAGATACTTGGCGAGCTGGATCGCGATCGTGCCGACCCCGCCCGAGCCGGCATGGATCAGCACCTTCTGCCCCGGCTTCAGACCGGCTTCCTCGACGAGCACCTGCCACGCGGTCAGCGCAACGAGCGGCAGCGACGCCGCCTCCGCCATCGTTGCATTGGCGGGCTTCGGTGCCAGATCGGCCGCGTTGACCGCGATCCGCTCGGCGAAGGTGCCGATGTGTCGGTCGCGCGGACGACCATAGACGGCATCGCCGACCTTGAAGCGGGTTACGCCTGTACCGACGCCGACCACGATGCCCGCCAGATCATGTCCGAGGATGACGGGCGGCTTGTATGGCAGGATCGGCTTGAACGCGCCGTCACGGATTTTTCCGTCGAGTGGATTGACTGCAGTCGCATGGATTTCGACCAGCACCTCGCCGGCTGCGGCAACGGGGTCGGTCACGTCGGAACGCTTCAGTTGCTGCCCCTTGCCGTACCGTTCCAGCACATACGCCTTCATGCCGCGTGCTCCGCGAGCCAATCGATCGCGTCGGTCGGCTGGTCGGTAAAGCTGCCGCCAAAGCCCGCCCCCGCATTGTCGATGCGGACGCCGATCCGGTCGTTATCGTGCAACCGCGGCTTAACGACGGCGAACTGGTCGGGCTGCGTTAGATCGGCGGGCAGGACCTCGACCGCGACGCCGGCGTCATCGTTCGGTCGCAACGCCGGTCCATCGAGGCGACCCTCGTCGCGGGTGACCAGCACAAGGCCGTGCCCGCGGCGCGTGAGACGATCGGCGTTGGTCGCACCGATAGCAGTGGAAGCACCAGTGATGAGAACGGCAGGGTCGGTCATCGGATTGCCCTTTCCATAGGCGTCGCTATATTGATGACATGCGTCATGATTATTAAATGTGATAGCCGTCATGAAACGTCAACTGCTCGATGGAGATTATTTCAATGAAGGTCAGCCGCGAGCAGATGGTCGCTAACCGTCGCCGCATCCTGCAGGAGGCAAGCCGGCTGTTCCGCGAGCGTGGCTTCGCGGCGGTAACGGTCGCCGACGTCATGAAAGCCGCCGGGCAGACGCATGGCGGTTTCTATGGCCATTTTGCATCGAAGGACGACTTGATCACGGCAACGGTCACCGACGCACTGGCGGGCGACGGATCCGGGATGGACGATATCGATACATGGACCGACACCTATCTGTCGCTATTGCATCGCGAAAATGCCGATCAGGGATGCCCGATGGCGAGCCTCGCCGGATTGATGCGACATCAGACACCCCCAGCGCGCGGTGCCATGGCCGAAGGGCTGGACGCGCATATCGGCCGTCTGGCGGAAGCATTGCCGGGAGACGATGGCGCGGAGCGGCGCCGTGCGGCGATCGGGCGCTGGGCAGCGATGGTGGGCGCTGTCATATTGTCGCGTGCGATCGATGACGCGGCTTTGTCGAACGAACTGCTGCGCGAGACCCGCGCGTGGATCGGACCGACGCAATCCCGTTCTATCATGGACCACGAAGAGGATGTTCGCGCATGAACGTGCGGACCGACACCGCCGCTCCCCATGGGGCCGGGCTATACGACGCTGGAACGCAGGATTTCCTGTCGTCGCGCGTTGACGGACGCCAGCGGCCCGATCCCTGCCGGCTGACGGTGGCGTTACAGGGTGTGCGGTGACCGGAGGGGACCGTCACGTAACATGGTCACCGTCTGAACACGCCGTTTGCGCGGAGCCAATGCTCCATCAACTCCGGCCACCGTGCCAGCGCCGGATCGGACCCGCCCAATCCGGTGCCATGGCTGCCCTTCGCAAAGACATGGAGCTCGGTGGCAACGCCCATGGCCTGCAAGGCGTCGTAAAAGCGCAGGATGCCATCCGCCTTCACGACGACGTCGTTGCTGGTATGATAGATGAAGGTCGGCGGCATCGCAGCGGTCACTGCCCGCGCGGGCAGGAAGCGTTCGTACAGCTTGGGATCGCAGCCCTTTCCGGCGAAAGTGCAATACGGGGAATGCCCCTGCGCATCGATCACCGTCGCCTCCAGCCACGGATAGCCGAGTATCAGGAAGTCCGGCCGGCTGCTCTGCCGCTCGACGGGATCGGTCGCGGTCGCTCGTCCTCGATCGGCCGTGGCAGCGGTCATGGCGCTCAGATGGCCGCCGGCCGAGAATCCGATCATGCCGACACGGGCCGGGTCGATGCCGTACTTGGCCGCATCGGCGCGGATCGAGCGGATCGCCCGTGCGCCATCCAGCAACGGCATCGGCAGGCGCGCCGTTGGACCGTAACGATAGCGCAGGACGAAGGCCGTGACGCCGCGCGAGGCAAACCAGTCAGCGACCTGGCGCCCCTCGATGTTGTCCGCTAGCTCGATATAGCCGCCGCCGGGAGCAACGACGACCGCGGCACCATTCGCCTGCCCCTTTTGCGGGCGGAAGATCGTCATGGTCGGCGTCTGTTCGGTTGTATCGGCCGTCGCACCGGGTGCCCGCCCCGGCCACAGCCGCACGACCTCGGTCTCGATGAAGGCGGCATCGCGCGCCGCATCCTGTGCCGGAGCCGCTGCCACGGGGGCAGCGATCGCCAACGCGGCACCTAATATCCATCGCATCATGCCGCAACGCTCCGCTTCGCCATGTTGCCGACCCGCAAGGTCACCGCCGTTCCGATCACCATCAACACGCCCGCGACATAGAGCATGCCCCGCGCATCGCCGCCCAGCAGCGGGCGGTAAAAAAGCGGGATGGTCAGGCTTTCGATCATCATTGGGATGACGATGAGCATGTGGAATATCCCCATGTAAATGCCGAACGGTGCCGGCGGGACGTGTCGATGAGCATCACCTATGCATTGCCGATCATGCTCGCCCAGCAGATGCCGATCATCGGCAGGTAGAGCCACTGCTTGCTGGCGACGCCGGGAATCGCCAGCATTGCCGCGCCGGACACGGCGAGGCATGCCGCATGGACGCTGCGCGCGCCATAGCGGCGGGTCACCGGCACCATCGCCAGCGCCCCGTCAAAGGCGACCGGGTCGTAGAAGGCACCGATCTGCTCCACCGTCCGAGGAGTCGCGGAAGCCCTGGCTACCCGCATCGCTGATGCCGTGCAGCGACCGGGCGAGCGCGAAGGCGATGAACTGCCAATAGGCGAACATCGCATACCATTGGCGCGGTATCGCGATCCCGAACTGGCAGTCCGGGAACGCGCAGCACCGACCACAAAATCGTCGGCAGCGACAGGATCGCGCCGACGATGAAGGCGGTGCGCGTGACGTCGGGAATGCCGTTGGCGTCCACCGCATCCTTGTCGGGGCCCCACCACATCAGCAGCGGAGGCACGAGACAGGACAAGGCCTGCGCGAGGCCGGTGAAGGCGGATTGCGTCAGGAAGCCGGCCGGCCGTTGCGCGCCGCCGCTGGGCAAGTGGCTCGACATCCGCCATCGTGTCGAGCGCCGGCTGGACCCTTAGAGCGTCGGCGACCGCAAGGCCGCCGCCCGCCCGCGACGGCATCGCTTCGGGTCGCGCCGAGGCACCCGCCCCGATCACCGCGTCCATCCGGGTCCACTATGCTCCCACGTCATGCGTCGTGCCGTCCAATCGCTCCAGCTGCCGGCGGAGCGTTGCGCCAAGCGGTCGAGCCGCCGCTCGAACGGCGTCACCGGCTCAGGACACGCGCAACAGGATAGCCCCGTGACCGGGGACCTGAACTGTGTAATCGGCCGCAGGCGGCACATCGGTGCCGCGCCACACATCGCGCACGTGTTTCGGCGCAGGCAGGCCGATCGACTGCCAGTCGACCGTGATCACCGTCGCTGCTGCGCCACGGTTGAACAGCGCGATCGCGTTCGAACCGTCCGCCAATGGCTTGGCCCAGATCTCGGTGGTGCCCGCCTGGCCTACGCGTTGCCCCTGTTTGCCAAGCCGGTCCTGTCCCACCGCGATCACGGCGGGATTGGCGATGATCGCCTGTACGGCCGGCGTCATGGTGCGCAGGTCGTTGCCGAGGATGATCGGAGACGCGGCCATCGTCCACAAGGTGTAGTGCGTACGATATTCCTCCGTCGTCAGCCCGTCGATACCGACCAGCATCATGTCGGCATCGTTCCACGCACTCGGCCCGGCATGCTCCGCGCTGCCATTGTGATCGAAGCGGTAATCAACCGCGTGCCACAGATCGCCCTCGATGCTGTCGCCGCCGGTGCGCCACATGTGGCCGCCGACCGCATTGCCCCACCGGCCGACGTCGTACAGGCCGTATTGGCACAGGCTGTAGACGATATCGCGCCCGGTTGCCTGCAGCGCGGCGCCCATGATCTGGTAGCGCGCCTGCATCTCGACCTTGGTGTCGTAGATGTTGCCGGCGCTGCACCAGTCGTATTTCAGCAGGTCGAACCCCCATTCGGCGAAGGTCCTCGCGTCTTGTGCCTCATGCCCATGGCTGCCGACATAGCCGGTGCAGGTGACGGGGCCGGGCGAGCTGTAGATGCCGATCTTCAGCCCGCGCGCATGAACGTAATCGACCAGCCCCTTCATGTCGGGGAATTTGGCATTGGCGTGCAGCACACCCGTCGCGTCGCGCTTGCCCTGCCAGCCGTCATCGATCGTGACATAGCGATAGCCGGCATCGCGCAGTCCGCTGCTGACCATCACGTCCGCCATTGCGCGAACCGACTGGTCGTCTACCGCTTCGCGGAACACGTTCCAGCTGTTCCAGCCCATCGGTGGCAATGGCGCGAGGTTGCGCACCCGCAAATTCCGCGGTGCCGGCAGCGGCAGCTTTACCATATTGTCGGGGCGAGGCGCATTCTGCTCGATCGCGGCGAGTTCGGCAGCGCTCACCCGGCGCGCCAGGAACGGCGCGACGCCGACGACCGCGTTGCCGATCCACACGTCCATGAACCGGCCGTCGGCGGTCAGCTTCGCGCGCATCTGGACAAACGGCGGCTTGCCGGTCAGGTCGAACGCGAAGCCATCGGGCCGCGAAACCCAGTTGGCAATGGGGTAGTCCCAGCCATTGAAGCGGAACATCCCCTTCACCGTGCCTCGATCGTTCGCCAGTCTGAACGAGCGCGGGATACCGCCGATCGCGACCGAGTCCGGCGTGCGACGTGGGACGACAAGCCAGTTGCCCGTAACGTCGGACAACACAGCGGAACCGGTCGATGTATCGACGGGTGGCCGCGTCGTCTGTGCAGCCACGGTGACCGGCGCAAGGTTGGCTCCAACCAGAGTGGCGGCTCCGATCCCGATCGCGATCGCGCGGAAGACGTTGCGCAGAGTCATCCTATTCCCTTCTCATCCACTATGTCCGACGGTCCGCCCGGAAGCGGACCGTCGGTCTTCACGGTGCGACCGATCAGAATTTCAGGCCGATCGTCGCACTGATGTTGCGTCCCGGGAAGGCGCGCGCGGTGTTGATACCGTTGGTCGGAAGGGTGTCGCCCGACAGCCCCAATTCGGTAATCGCAAGGACGTTGAAGAGGTTCTGTGCGTTCACCGACACCTGCAGCGCAGGCGTGATCGCGTATGAGGCGAACGCGCCGGTCATAACGTAGCCCGGGATCTTCAGCTGATTGACGTCCGAGGCGTAGGACGACGTCGTGCCGATGAAGTTCGCACCCAGCTTGAACCCGTCGATCGCGATCTGCGGCGATGCCTGGAAGATCAGAGCGGCCTGGCGATAGGGGGTGTTGCCATTCAGCGCCGGCGTGACCTCGCTTTCGACGATGCGTGCATGGGTGTAGGTCGCACCGCCGGTAAGCTGGAAGATGCCGTAGTTCAGGCCCCCCTCCAGTTCGACGCCGTACGAGCGATATTTGTTGTTGATCGTCCGCTGCTGCGGAATGATGATCTCGTTCGACTCCGCCGTGGTCGCGCGAAAGGCGGTGACGTTGGCGAAGAAGCCGCCCGACCGGTACTTCACGCCAGCTTCCTGCTGGTTGACGAAATTGACCGCGACGTCGTCCGCGATGCTGCCATTGTCGCGGACGCCGCCGCCGAACAGGACGCGATCCGCGTTGAACCGCGCACCCCGGCTGACGCGGGCGAACAAGGCCAGGTCGGTCTGCAACTCGTAATTCGCGCCGACCGACCAGGTGAAGTAGTTCTTGCGGTAATCGACCGGCTTGGCATTGGCGAGGCTGACCACAGGAACCGACCGCTCGGGCACCTGTATCGACCCGTCCTGATCGACGTCGAGCGTCGTAAGGCCGTTGTTGGAGGCGTAGATCCCGTCGGCCTTCGAGCTGTTCCACCGGACGCTGCCGTCGAGGTTCAGGCGGCCGGCCTTCCACGTCGCGGCGATGTAGGGGGCGTCGATCTTGTAGTCGACGTCATAGTAGCGTGCGCAGCAGTTGCCGAATACGGGCTCGCCGTAAGCAATCAGGCCACCCTGCGTCTGGATCTGGCCAGCGGCATTGTAGACGTCGAGAAGGGCAGGGCGGTTGCCCGATACCTCTTGCAGATAACTGTTCCAGTGCCAGTCCATCTTCACGGCCTGATACGACTTGAAATAGCCGAGCGTGACCGAGCCCGACCCGATGCTCCCGCCGTCGAGATCCTTGCCCAGCGTCAGGATATTGGTGACATTGGTGAAATCGTCGAGCGTGACATTGAACAGCAGCGAGTTCGAGGCAAGGCCGTTGCCGTTCAGCGCGCCTGGATTGGCGATCGTCTGCCCGGCATTGGGGCCGTTGGCGTAGCGCAGCGTCGCGCCAGCGCCGCCGATCGACGTCGCGAACGACGCCGCGGTGTTGACGTTCGCGGCATAGGGCGAGGTAAAGCCACCCGAATTCTTCGCGTAGTTCAATTTTTCGTCGACGTTCCAGCCGCCGCCCAGATCGAACGATGCCTCGCCGCCGATGCCGCGCACCTTGGTCCGATATCCGTCGGCGACGTCGGTACGAATCCGACGTCCGTTCAGGCCGACCGCCAGATCGGAACGGAAATATGGCGACTGGAGCGGATCGCTCTTGGGATCGAAGCCGGGAAAGGCACTGAATTTCGGATCGCTGTTGCTGCCTGTGTTACGGATCGGAACCGGAATGTACACCGGCGACCGGTCGTCCAGAAACTTGCCATTGATGCGGACAAAGCCGTTCGCGAACTTGCGGGTGACGTTGGCCTTGATCTGGCCACCTTTCTCGGCGTTGTAGCCGATGTCTTTCACGCCGTCGCCGATGCGGTAGAAGCCGCCGATGTGGAAGCTCCAGTCGCCCCCGATCGGGGCACCGTAGTCGGCGTCGATCCGCGTCCGGTTGAAGTCGATCCCCTTGGTCAGCGCGATGTTCCCACCCCTGGTGGTGCCGGTCTTGCTGATGAAGTTGATGATCGCGCCCGGCGCGTTGCTGGTGAACGTCGAAGCGGAACCGCCGCGAACGACCTCGACGCGCTGCACGTTGTTGTCGGGACGGACAAAGGCGTCGGCGGTCGCGAATGCGATATCGCCGAAGTTGAGCACGGGCAGGCCGTCTTCCTGAAACTGTACGAACTTCGCGCCGCCACTGGCGACGGGCAGGCCACGAACCGCGATATTGGCGTTGCCTTCGCCACCGGATGCCTCGGAACGCAGGCCGGGGACGTTGCGCACGAGATCGGCGCTGCCAAGCGGCGCAGTCTGCGCAATCTGCGCGGAGTCGAGGGCACTGATCGAGATGCTGGTCGTCAGGCGACGTTCGGGACGCGAGGTGCCGGTTACGACGATATCGTCATTGGCGTTGGCAGGGTCTGTCGCAGCATTCTCGACCGGCGTATTCGTTGGCGCGGGGGCCGTCTGCGCCAGCGCGGCAGCCGGCAGGAATGCACTGAGTGCAGCACTGACGAGCAGATACGACGTCTTCTTCATTCACCCTCTCCCGACCTGCCCACGCTGACCGCAGGCCTTTATGCAGGAAAAGTAGCCAGAACTGCAATGGATTGCAACAAACGATTGCAGGTGGTCGGTCGGTTTGTTGATATCATCCAGCCTTTCTCACCGCACGACCGGATGAATTCAGCCGAAGTCCCGCTGAATCGACGCTGGCGGCACGAATCGCCAATCGAGCTCGCCATGGGGAAGTGGTCGAAGTCGACACGTTCGCGGGCAGGGCGCGGGTGGGCGCACCCGACCGGCACGCCATTTAAGTCTCAGGGGGCCGGCTTCACACGCCCTCGGCCCTACCCCGCCATCACCCCGTCGCCAGCCGCGGCACTTCGTCGGCATTGCCATCGGGAGGGATACGCAACATCGCCACCACCCGGTCGCACTCGCGTTGCAGCGTTTCGGTCCGTATCCGCATTTCCGCGCCGATCGTGCGGGTGCGATGCGCGACCGACGCGGTTTCGTCGAAGGTTTCCGTCAGCGATCCGAAAATGTCACGCGTCGTTGCCGTGCTGGTTCGGATCGCGCCGATCATGCCTTCGATCTCGGCGTTGGCCTTGTGCTGCCGGCTTGCCGTTTCGACGGTGTGCACCGCGGACGATGCAAGCTGATCGAGCGCGTTCCGCAGCGCCTCGTTCATTTTGACGGCGGACACCGTTGCCGTGCTGATGTCCTGAATACGGTCCGCGATCTCGTGCGTCGTGCCGGCCGTTTGATGGGAGAAGTTCTTCATCTCCTGCGCGACGACGGAGAAGCCGCGTCCCATTTCGCCGGCCCGCGCCGCCTCGATCGTCGCATTGAGCGCGAGCAGGTTGGTCGCCTTGCTCAATACCGCGATCCGGGCAGCGGATTGTTCGATCGAACCGACGCTGCGCATCAACGTTTCGTTGGCGGCCTGCGCTGCCGCCGAATGGCTTGCCGCCTGAATGGTCGTTCGGGCGGAGCGACCGGCCTCTGCCGCGACGACATCGACGTTCTCGGCGAACGACCGCAAGGTTTCGAGCAGCGCAGACGTCGCCGCGCTTGCCTGTATCGAAACGGAATGCGCGGTTTCCGCCTGCCGCTGCTGGTCGACGATCGTCGCGAGCGTATGATCGGCGCTGGCGTCCAGATCGTTGGCGGACATGCGCAGGTTGGCGATCAACGGGGCGACCGTCGCCTGAAGCTGATCGGCGACGACGTTCGACGCCGCTGCCATTTCGGCGCGGTGCCGCGTCTCGCCGGCGATCCGTTGCTTCGTCTGTTCTTCGCTGGCGTGGCGCGCCGCCTCCGCTTCGCAGAGCGCAACCTCGGCGGCCTGGCGGGCAATCTGCTGGTCGCGCGCCGCTTCGTCGGCGAGCCGCGTCTCGACCGCGAGGTGCCGGTTCAGCGCGATCACCCGACGGACGACGAACGTCGCGATAACCAGGAAGAGCATTGCGCAACCAAGGATCACGGGCAGTATCGCCCGCAGCGCCAGGACAGCCGGCCTCAGTCGCTGCCAGGTGATCATGCCCATCGGCAAGCCCCGCCAGTCCTTTACGTCGATCGACGCTTCATCTCCGGCTTTCAAGTCCGTGGTCGACCAGCGCAGATCGGAAAAGCCGAAGCCTTTCGACCATTCGCTCAAGACCTCGTGGCTCAGCGGCAGCACATCCACGAAGATCCGGTAGGACCGCCGGTCCAGCGAGGTGGCCCCCTTCTCCCGCACGATCGGAGAAAAGCCGATCAACGCTGGCTGCCCGCCGAAGCGCGCTACCAATGTTGTCGCGTCACGCCGCGCACGAACCAGCTTTTCGGTCGCGGGCACGCGCTTTAGCAATTCGGAAAGTGTCCGTGCATCGATCATCGTGCTCAGGGGCGGCGCGCTGCCATCGGGCAAATGCGAAAATAGTGTACGGCCGGACGCGTCGATGACGAAACTATACGCGATCGGGCCGCTCCATTGCGATTGCGCCCAGCGTGCGTCGATGGCGTGATAGACGTGATCGGCCGCGTCGTCCCAACACGCGTTGATGTACGTCTCGTTGCTGACGCGGGATCGGTCCCGGTCGAGCGCGCCCAGGACCGCCGTTCCTGCAATCACGTTGGCGTCATGATCGGCGCGACTGACGAGGAAGCCGATGGCCGCGATGCAGGTCAGGAACGCCAGCCCGACAAGTCCCCAAAGCAGATAGGTGAGCGAACGGCTTCCACCACTAACAGGCGCTCGCTGGTCGCGCGACCAAGCCTTCACTGTCCTTACATATCTGTCGAAGAACGCGCTCATTCATCTTTTTTACCGCAGCAATCTTAATATGTTGTTCTGGCAATCCTGTCGCATGCCGGTTCGGCCATCAAATCATGGACGAGGGGCTATGGTCGCGAGGTTGTTCGGCGAACTGGATGTCATTGTCTGTCAGGATCGGGTGGATGCGATAAGGCACGGCTCTCGGCAGGTGTTCGAGGAACTCCCACGCTGTTCGTCGATCCGCCTTGTCGGCCAGCGGAGTGACCGCGAACTTGCTGGTGCGGTCGACGCCGACGAACCGGCAGAGTTTGCCCTCGGCGGTCTGCACCTCGGCAATGTGCCTGTGGAAGAAGCCGATCGGGTCGCACTTGAAGCGCTGCCGGGACGGTCGGGAATTTTTACCGTTGGCCGTAGGATGGAATGGAAGGTGCCATCGATATGCCAGTCGAGAAGGACGTTTAACCGCGCATGGCATCAGCCCACAGACCGTCGCTCCGGCCGTCGAGGCGCGCGCGGTAGCGGACTATGATCCCGCCCTGTTCGCGGGTCATGGTTTGCGTGCCGGCTTCCTGGCCTAGGCAGGCCGGCAAGGCACCAATCTATTCAAGATGAAAGAGCATGGCCGGCACAAGGCGCTTGCGATGCTCTGCGCCTATGGCAAAAGCCGGGACGCAGGAGCGTCGTCCGGTGTGATAGTTTCTGGGTCAGATGACAACGTCGCGTCGTTCGATGGTACGGAACCCATAGCCCCGATAGCTCGCGATGACCCGGTCGCCATCGATCGCGACGTCCATATACCCTTCGGCGGTGCCAAGGAAACTGCCCTGCCACCAGTTGCCGCTGACCGCGCCGCCGGTGATGAACGGGATGCCGTTCAGGGTTACCGTCTCCGCGACATGGCTGTGCCCCTGCAACACGGCGATGACGTTGTACGGCCGAAGCGTTCGCAACACCTCGCGCGCGTTGACGATGTTGGTCCAGTTGTGCGGCGTGCGGGTCCATTCTTCCGGTTCGTAGATCGACAGCGCGGTGACGAGCGGGATGTGCGTGGCAACAATGATGCGTCGCCCTCTGGGCTGTGCCGCCAGATCCTTTGCCAGCCACGCGAGTTGGCCGGCGTCGATCCGCCCTTCGTAGCTGCGGTCGGGAGTAAGGCCGATCGAATCGAGCACCACGAAATGCACGCCCTTGTGGTCGAAGGCGTAATGGGTCGGGCCGAAGCGTTCGATGTAATATTGCTTGCCGTAGCCGGGGGCGGACGGTGCGACCCCGCTGGTCGGGAATACCCCGAAACAGTCGTGATTGCCGATCACGTGATGGACCTTGTGCCCCATCACCTGTTCGGTTTCGACATACAGGTCCATGAGGCGGTTCGCGCGGGTACGATCGACCTCCAGCGCGTCATAGACATGGTCGCCACCTTGGATGACGAAATCATAATGTCCGTGCGCGACCTCGCGAAAGCATTGCCGGCAGCCTTGCGCCGCATCCAGTTCGGGCTGGATATGGCAATCGGTGACGAAGGCGAAGCGGAACGCCGGGTCCGCCGAACCGGCGATCGCGCGGGCGGCGGGCAGGGCAAGCGGCGCGGCGATCGCGCCGGACAGCAGATGGCGGCGGTGCATGGCGGTTCCTTCGTAAACGCCACTGGCGACGCGATCCGGCCGATCGCGCCGCCCGTGGTTCCGGTCGGTCAGAAATGGGCGCGGATCGTCGCATAGGCCTGACGCGGCGGGGCGACCTGCAAGGTGGTGTAGGTGCCGTCGGGGTCGCTGTTGCGGAACCCGCTGGTGCCGAGCGAGGCGTAATAGCGATGCTCGAACAGGTTCACCACGTTGACGAGCAGTTCGGCCCCCGGCCGCGCCTTTGTGCCCGTCAGGCGATAGCCCGCCGACAGGTCGACCGTCGCCGCGCCCGGCACGGGGCGGTCGTTGGTGAAGGTATAGAAGCGCCGGCTGCGATAATGGCCACCGGCCTGACCCCAGAACCGGCCATCGTCATAGGCGAGTTCGAGATTGCCGGTATTGCGCGGCGAGGCGACGACCTGATTGCCCGCGATCAGCACCGCTGCGCGGCCGGGGACGATCACGTCGTCGTCATAGGTCGCGACGTTGTAGCCCCAGCTACCATAAAGCGACCAGTCCGGCGCGAACCGCCAGTTGGCGGCACCCTCGACCCCGCGGGACGTCACGCTGCCGACGTTCTGGAGCACGTTCTGGTTGCCGACCACCGTCGCGCTGATCGACGAGGCGAGCAGCCGGTTGGCGAAGCGGACGTGATAGCCGGTCAGCGACAGTTGCAGCGCCGCGTCGTGATAGCGATAGCCGCCCTCGATCGTGCTGGTCGTCTCGGGCTTCAGTCCGTCGCGGATGAAGTCGAACCCGGCCTGGGTCGTGGAAAACGGGCCGCTGGCGGCCGATGCGACGAAGCCGGCCATGTTGCGCGTATAGTCGGCGAACACCTCGTTGTTGCCGTCGATCCGGTAGAGCGCGCCGAGCGTGGGCAGGAACCAGTTGGTGGCGCGGATCGTGCCGTCGATCGGCTGACGGCTCGTGATCGTCTCGGCTGTGTTGCTGGTGACGAGTGCCTTGACGCCCGCGCTCAGCTTCAGCGCGTCGGTCGCCTGCCACGTATCGCCCAGATGGAGCTGCATGACCTTCGTCGTGAAGCGATAGTTCCAGCGGGTGAAGAACGGGTTCTGGTAGAATTTCTGGAACCGTTTCGGCGCGACACCCGCCGTCAGCCCGTAATAATAGGCTTGCTGGTGGAACCGGTTGTCCTCGACCCAGATGCCGCCTTCGACATGATGGTCGCCGAGATCGGCGGCTATGCGTGAAACGACACCCTTGCGGTCGATGCCGTACTTCACCGCCGATACCGACACCGGCGATCCGCCGAACGCCGCGGGGCTGGGATCATAGGGGCTGGCGAAGGTGCCGATGCCCTTGTCGAGATGCCAATAGGCCGTCGTGCTGCCGCTCAACGTGTCGGACAGCCGATAGGCGAGCTTTTCATACGTCAGCATGTCGCGCCGGACCCCGCCGCCATTGTAATAGACGTCGTCGGCGTTCTTATAGGGGGCAGGTACCGCGGTGCCGTTCTGCAATGCACGCGCCAGCGTTTCGGCGAGCGCGAAATTGTCGGTGACGTTGTCGACGTCCCAGCCCAACCGGTTCACCAGATCGAACGACACATCGGCATAATCGTCCTCGCGTCGGTCTTGCAGGTTCAGATAGGTGGTCGCCGTGACCGCGTCGCCGATCGGCTGCACATAGTGGACGTTCAACTGGTCCTGCTGCTGCTTGCCCGCACCCTTCCACTTGCCGGTATGCTGATGCGCGAACGACAGCGCCACGCGCCCGCCGCCGGGCAGGATGCCGCTGTTCGCACGGACGAAGCTGCGCCACGTATCGGCGCTGCCATAGGTCTGGGCCACGTCGATGCCGAAATCGTCGGTCGGGGCCAGCGAGGTGAAATCGATCGTCCCGCCGATGTTGCTCGTCGACGCGGTGCCGAGCGCGCCGCTGCCCTGCGACAGCGTCACCGGACCATTATTCTCGGTGATGAGCGCGCGACCGATCGAAAGGCCGTTGTTGTTGCGATACTGCATGTTGCCGAGCGGCACGCCGTCGAGCGTGTAGCCCATCTGATCGGTCGTGAAGCCGCGGATGGTGATCTGCTGCGCCCATTCATATGCGCCCAGCGGATCGGACGAGACGAAATCGACACCGGACAGTTTGGACAGCGTCAGGAGCGGCGAGGTGCCCGGCGCTTCCTTGGCGAGTTCGCGCGGCGACAGCGTCTGGCTCTGGCGCGACTGGCCGCGTCCGAGCACGATGATCTCCTGCGTCTCCGGTTCCGGCGCGGTCGCCTCGCCGACGATGGTCGGGCGGGGCCTGGCGGTCGGAGCGACAGCGCGCAAGGCGATCATCGTCGCGCTTTGCGTCCGGATTTCGAGCGGTTGCCCCGCCATCAGCCGCCGCAGCGCCGCATCGCGGGTATAGGTGCCGCGCAGCGCCCGCACCTGCCGCCCGGCCAACGCATCGTAGGGAAACAGGATCTGCACCCCGGCCTGTTGCGAAAACCGGTTGAAGGCGGTGGTGGCATCGCCCGCCTGGATGTCGAAATGATAGGTCCGCTCCGCCGCCTGGGCAGCAGCGGGCACCGCCGCGCACAGCAGTGCGACGCCGTTCAGATACCGAAACATGAAATCCCCCGAACACTCTGTCGTTCGGATGGAACGACGGATCAGCGGTACGGAACCGCCATTCGATCCCGAAATTTATTTATGCGGTGACCAGCAGGATCGTACCATCGGCATCGCGTCGCGCGACGATGCCGAAGCTCGCGTGCATCGCCGACAGGAACTCGCCGACGTCGCTGGTCGAAAAGCGGCCACCGAGGCGCAGACCGGCCAGCTTCGGTTCGCCGATCGCGATCTTGTGCCGCAGATAGCGGTTATATTCGGCGAGCGCATGGTCGAGCCGGTCGCCTTCCAGCACCAGTACCCCCTGCCGCCAACCGCGCATACGCTCGATCGCGGCATCGTCGTCCGGTTCGATCCGTGCCGTATCGGCGGTGAGCGACAGCCGTTCGCCGCCGTGTGCGGTACGGTCGCCGGCGGCCGCGCTGCCGTCGAGCACGGTCAGGGCACATTCCGATGCGCCCAGTCGCGCGTTGAACGACCCGCCGCCCAGTTTCAGGTGCCCGGACGGGGTGCGCAGGTCGATCGGTGTCGCGCCATTGCGACAGTCGATCGCCGCCTCGCCCCGATCGAGCCACAAGGTCGGACGATCGCCGCCGGTCCGCCAGTACAGGATGCTGTCGGTATTGAGATCGACCGTCAATCCGTCGTCGATGCGGATCATCCGTCGTTCGCCGACCCCGGTTTCCGCCCGGTCGCGGGCATAGGCGCTGTAGGCGAAGCCGCCGCCCGTCGCCACTGCGATACCGGTGCCGATCGCCCCGCGCAGGACCATCCGACGCGACGCGCGGCGTGGGGCAGGCATCGGCTGCGCCGGCTGCTGCAACGGTCGCAACGCGCGCACCCCGTCCAGCGTGCGCCATGTCGCCGCGACTTCGGCAAAGGCGACGGCGTGCCTGACATCGGCATCCCGCCATCGTTCGAACGCGGCACGATCGGCAGTGCCCGCGTCGAGCGCCACCAGCCATGCCGCCGCCCCGTCGGTCAGTTCCGTACCTGCTGCGTGGTCGTCCATTCGCTCCGGCTGTTCTCTTGCGCGTCCGATCCCGCCGTCCGCATCGCCGTGGTGAGCAGCGACAATCCCTTGGCGAGATGCTTTTCCACGGTAGAGACGGAGATGGAAAGCATTTCCGCTATCCCGCCCGGCGACAGTCCGTCGATTTTTCGCAAACGGACCACCCGCGCGCATTGCGGCGGCAGCGTGTCGATCAGCCGCAACAGTTGGTCGAGATCCGCCTTGCCCGCCGCGACGCCGAAGGCGTCCGGGGCCGGATCGGCAAGCGCCAGTGTGTCGAGCGTCGCCAGATGATCGATCGACACGACCTGCGCCCGACGCAGCCGTTCGATCGCCAGATTCTGGACGATCGTCAGGACGAAGGCACGCGGGTTCTGGATCGACCGGTAATCGGCGGTGGCCAGCACGCGGGCATAGGCCTCCTGCACCAGATCGTCCGCTTCACCGGCACCGCAGAACAGCGTTGCCTTGCGACGATAGGCCGGCCGAACGGCAGCACCTCCGCCATGAACCATCGATCAATGTCGCGGAGCCAACTCACACCCGTCACCCTCGAACGTCGCGGTTGCTCCTATGCAAGCTATGTGACGCGACCGCGACAGCGCCGATGCATACTATCGAACACCGCGTCGGTGGAACGGCTTGACCATCACGCATACCCCAGGCAGCCGATTGTGAAGGTATATCCGCTTGCGGGAGGTCGGCACGCTTCCGCCAACGGCCACTATTGGGGCGGAGCCGTCAAACCGGATTGCCTGATCAGCTATACTGCTTCGACTGCGACCAGCTGCGCGTTCATGACCGCCTTCCCGTAGGCGGTGAGGAAGGCGACATCGGCGGCGTCGCGGCCAATGCCAATCTTGGCCATCGCTGCTTCCTGCGCCATGCCCGTTGCATCGACCAGATGCCATTCGCCGCCGATGAAGACCTCGGCGACGGCGTGGAAGTCCTGCGGCTCGACGCCGAGAGCGTAGACACTGGCGATCCGGGCTGGAATGCCAGCCGCGCGAACCAGCGTAATGACGACGTGAGCGTAGTCGCGGCACACGCCTTGCCGACGTATGAAGGTGTCCGCCGCTGTCGTTTCCGCAGTGCTCGCGCCCGGCACGTAGCTGAAGTGGGTCTTCACCCAGTCACGAATGGCGATTACCTTCGCACCGCCCTCCAATCCGCCGAACTCGGCATCGACGAAGCTCTGGAACTGATCGGACGGGCAGTAGCGCGATGGCATCAGGTACTGGACGGTTTCGCCGGGCAGGCGATGATGCGGGACCATCCGCAGCGTCCGGCAATCGGACAATAGCCGGTTAATTGACACGGTTGCCCGATAATCGACTGTGAAATGACCCTGCGTTCGCAGCCATATGCGCTCCCCGATGGAGTCCTGCGCATCCACCCGGGCAAGATACTGGTTGTCTGAAATGTCGATATGCGTTTCTTCGATCGTCTGCTCCGGGATGGCCGCGGCCTCCACCTGCAGCAGAATGTCGGTGGGGTGCTCGAACTGATAATCGAGCTTGGCCTGGATCCGGATCTTCATATCGATGCGATGCACGAACGCACCCGATAGTGCACCCTTTTTTACCGCGTAGGCGTGCGGACTAACGCCCGCCGCTGGACTGCCAAGGTGCCTGCCGAACGGCCGAAAATGGGGTCGGGTGGGTCATTTCGGGCTGTAGGCGACGCGGAACCCGATATGCGATGTCGGGAAGTCCTGTTCCTGCGCCTGGAACGCGGCGGGACGGAAGTTCGCGCAATAGTTGGTGGCGCACAGGAAACTGCCGCCCTTGACCTGTCCGACGGCGCCATCGCCCGCGACCCATTCCCAGACATTGCCGACCATATCGTACACGCCGAAGCCGTTCGCTGCGAACCGGGCAACGGGTGCGATACCGGCATAGCCGTCGGCGCCGGTATCGATCAGCGGGAAGACGCCTTCCCACACATTGGCCCGTGCCTTGCCATGATCGAACGCCCACGCCATCGCGTCGCGCGGCGTCGCTTGCCCGCCGCGGGCGGCGCGTTCCCACTGTTCGACATTTGGCAGGAAGCCGCCGGCCCATGTGGCGTAAGCGGCGGCGTCCGATCGATCGACATGCACGACGGGGTCCTGCCACCGCCCTGCGATCGAGCTGCCCGGCCCCTGCGGATGGCGCCAGTCCGCACCCTTCACGAACCGCCACCAGCGCGCGGCATTGTCGAGCGGGACCGGTTCGGTGGGAGCGACGAACACGGCCGACCCGCCGTCGCGTTCTGCACGGGTCCGATGCCCGGTGGCGGCGACGAAGGCGGCGAACTGCCGGTTGGTTACCTCATGCGCGTCGATGCGAAACGCGGCGACGGAGGTCGCGGTGCCAGGTCGACCGGCACCGTCCTCGCCAAGCAGTACCGTGCCGGCGGGGATCGGGACGCAGCGGTCCGTCGCATCGCAGCCGGGCGTCGGGCGGTACGCGCCGGTCGAGACCAGTGCCGCCGCCGCGAGCAGCAGCACCGCCGTCCGCCTCATGGTTTCGCACCCGTGGCGGCACCCGTGGCGGCCGGTGCCGGTGCGTCGGGGAGCGGAACGACCCCTTTATCCCGGGCATAGCGGTCATAGGCCGCGACCAGTTCGGTGAGGCGTGCCGGCTCGGCCGTTGCGAGATCGCGCGTCTCCCCCGGATCGCGCGCGACATCGAACAACTGCCAGCGCCCGGTGCTGACCCCCTTGCGGGTGTAGCGGTTGGTCCCGGCGGGCAGGTACACGACCTTCCAGTCGCCCCTGCGCAAGGCGCGGCGGTAGAAGAGTTCGTAGCCGACGGCTTCGTCCGTCGAGCGCACCTCGGCAGCGGTGGCGGCGAGGACCGGGCGCAGGCTGTGCCCCTGATGCGCCACGATCGGGCGTCCGGCATAGGTCGCCGGCTGCGTCTGGCCGGCATAGTCGAGCAGGGTCGGCGCGATGTCGCGCACGTCGAGGTTGGCAGTGGCGATGCGTCCGCCGCCGGCCACCCCCTTGCCCGCAGCGAAGGCGCTGACACGAATGCCGCCCTCGGTCGGATAGCCCTTGACCAGCCAGGAGGGGGTAGAATTGGCCTGTGCCCAGCCCGCGCCATAGCCGACATAGCTGGTCGCCGCACCGATATTGGCGAGGCGGTTGTCGATGCGAAGGGCCGGATCGGGGGGCGTCGGCGCGTCGGGATCGACCGGGGGTGCCTTCGGGTCGGCGACCTTGAACCGGGGGGAGGGCCGGTCGATCTCATTACCCTCCGGCCCGTTGTCCGACAGGAACAGGATGATCGTATCGTCGTAGCGACCCTGCGCCTTCAACGCCGCGATCACCCGCCCGACATTCTGGTCGAGCCGGTCGACCATCGCCGCATAGACCTCCATCTTGCGCGCTTCGATCGCGCGTTCGTCCGGCGACAGCGAGGCCCATGGGCGGACCTGTTCGGTGCTGTGGGCGACGGCGTCCGCCGGGACCAGCCCCAGCCGCTTCTGCCGGACGAGCCGGGCATCTCGCAACGCTTCGTAGCCGGCATCGTAGCGGCCCTTATACCTGGCGATCGTTTCCGGCGGTGCCTGTAGCGGCCAGTGCGGGGCGGTGAAGGGAAGATAGGCGAAGAACGGGCGGTCGTCCCCCGCGCGCTTCGCCTGATCGAGATAACCGATCAACCGGTCGGCGAAATAGTCGGTCGAATATTTGCCGGCAGGCAGGGCGGAAGGCTTGCCGTCATCGCGGTAGCTGGGTTCGAGCTCGGCCTTCGTCCATGCCGCATTCTGGTCCGCGCCGAAATGGTTGGACAGCCCCTGCAGCAGCGCGAAACTATGGTCGAACCCGCGCGCCGCCGGTTCGCGGTCGGGGGTCAGGCCGAGATGCCATTTCCCCGACATCAGCGTGGTATAGCCGCCGGCGCGCAGCAGTTCGGCGATCGAGGCGACGCGGTCGTTCAGATAGCCTTCGTAACCGGGCCGGCCGCGGGTCGCGTCGCTCAACAATTCGGCCATGGTGCCGAGGCCCGCCTGATGATTGTCGACGCCGCTCATCAGCATCGAGCGGGTGGGCGAACAGGTCGGTGCGGTGTGGAAGCCGGTGAAGCGCACGCCCGAGAGCGCCAGCGCGTCGAGGTTCGGGGTCGCGATCTCCCCGCCGAACGCGCCGAGGTCGGACCAGCCCAGATCGTCGGCGACGATGACGAGGAAATTGGGGGAGTCTTTGGGTGCGACCGCAGGCGCGGCCGGGGCCGGCGGGGTTTGGGGTGCGGCGGTGGCGGGGAGCGCGAACAGCAGCGCGGGGAGGGCGGCGGCGATCAGGGGCTTGGCCGGCATGGGGTCTCCGAAGGTGGCGAAGGTTACATGCCCGGCATAGCTCCCACGCGAAATGCAACAATAAAGAATATATATCAGATCGATGGGAATAAGTGCGTTCGTTTTGGTGGCGTCCCTATTCTAGCCAGTGGCGGTCCGGCGGGTGCCGCCGCCATTCGACGAAGGACCATCGATGCCGATTCCGCCTGCCCGCGCCCGCCGCCTGTCGCTGTTCGCCGGTGCCGCCCTGTTCGCCACCCCCGCTTTTGCCGCCGATCCGGTGCCGACGCCCGACGAAGTCGACACCGAGGCACCCAAGGCAGCGGCAGGCGGCGAGGATATCGTCGTCACCGCACGCCGCCGCGCCGAACGCAGTCAGGACGTGCCGATCGCGATCAACGCGTTCGGGGCGGCGCAGATCGAGGCGACGCGGACCTATAATTTGCGCGACCTGCAACAGCTGACCCCCAGCCTGGTCGTCACCAATACCAACCCGCGCAACACCAGCATCAACATCCGCGGTCTCGGCAACAATGTCGCGGTGTATAATGACGGGCTGGAGCCGGCGGTCGGCGTCTATGTCGATGGCGTCTATCTGGCGCGGCCCGGACAAACGGTGTTCGACCTTGCCGATCTGGAGCGGATCGAGGTGCTGCGCGGGCCGCAGGGGACGCTGTTCGGCAAGAATACCTCGGCCGGTGCGGTGGTCGTCACGACCAAGGCCCCGACGTTCGAACCCGAGGCGGGCGGCGACGTGTCGCTCGGCAATGTCGGGTTCCGCCAGTTGCATGCCTATGTCTCGGGACCGATCACCGACAGCCTTGCCGCGCGGCTGTTCGTGTCGAAGACCGATCGCGACGGCTTTACCCCGAACCGCTTCGACGGACGGCTGGGACAGGATTTCCACGACCTGAATCTGCGCGGACAGCTGCTGTACAAACCGACCGACGCGCTGACGCTGCGGCTGATCGGCGATTGGGGGCGGCAGCGTTCGTTCACCGCCGGCACGATCCTGCTGGGCGCGATCCGCAGCTATGACAACGGCACCAACTTCGCGAACAACTATTACGACCGTGCCGCGCGGCTGGGCTACACGCCGGTGCCGGCCAACCCGAAGCTGCGCACCACCGATGTCGATGCCAATCCGCGCTATGCGATGAACCAGCATGGTATCAACCTGACCGCCGATCTCGATCTGGGTGCGGCGACGCTGACGTCGGTCACCGCCTATCGCGCGTGGAACTGGTATCCGCATAACGACGGCGACAGCACCAGCATCGATGCCGGGGCCGATTTCCACCAGAGCAACGAGCAGCGACAGGTCAGCCAGGAACTGCGCATCGCGTCGAACGGCGACCGGCCGGTCGATTATGTCGCGGGCCTCTATTATCTCTACCAGTCGATCCGCGCCGAGGCGGTCAACCGCTACGGGACCCGTGCCGCCGACTGGTTCCTGCCGCCGACCACCAATGCCGCGGTCGGCGCAGCGGCGCTGAACGAGTATAATGTCGTCAGCCAGTCGCGGCCGGTGACCGACAGCTATGCCGCGTTCGCGCAGACGACATGGCATGTCGTGCCGGGCGTCGATCTGACCACCGGGCTGCGCTATACCTATGAGGCCAAGACCGGGTATTTCGATCAGGTCGCGACCGGGCGGTCGCTGGCCGGGCTGACCGCGGCGCAGCAGGCGGCGGCACAGACGATCCGGTCGCGCTACGGCATCGCCAATCGCTATGACGCGGAAACCAGGGAAGGGCGGCTGTCGGGACAGGCGACGCTGTCGTGGAAGGTCGCCGAGCCGGTACTCGGCTATGTCACCTATGCACGCGGCAACAAGTTCGGCGGGCTGAACCTCGCCAACATCACCACCACCGGGCAGTTCGCCGCCAATCCGGTGATCGCGCCCGAGACGATCGACAGCTACGAAGCAGGCGTGAAGACGACGTGGTTCGGCGGGCGGCTGACCGCCAATGCCGCCGCCTTCTGGACCGATGTGAAAGACTATCAGACGACGATCATCGATATCGAACGCAACGGCGTCAGCTTCTTCACCAACGCCGCCAAGGTCCGCACGCGCGGGTTCGAGGGGGATGTGCGCGCGACGCCGACGCGGTGGCTGACGCTCTACGCATCGGGCACCTATGACGATGCGCGCTATATCTCCTACGCCAATGCGCCCTGCCCGATCGAGATCACCGGGCGGACATTGTGCGACCTGTCGGGGCAGCGATTGCCGGGCGTTTCGGAATGGGCAGCATCGGCGGGCGGCGAGGTCCGCGCACCGATCGCCAATATGGCCGGGCGGGGCGGGGAGGTCTATTTCGGCAGCGATTACAGTTATCGCTCGAACACCAACACCACCGCCAGTCTCAGCCGCTACTCGGTGATCCCGGCCTATGACCTGGTGAACCTGCGCTTCGGGTTTCGCACCGGGGACGGGCTGTTCGATATCCAACTATGGGGTCGCAACGTGACCGACGAGACGTATTTCCTGTCACGCTCCGCCGCCAACACCGGCGCAATTGCCGGTACGCTGGGTGACCCGCGAACCTATGGCATCACCCTGCGCACACGCTTGTGATGCGGCCGGATACGGCGGCGTTCCCGAACGAATGGCCGGTATACAGGAGCAGCATGGCGGGTGTCGGCCCGCCATGACCTGCTGCCCGTTTACGTCGAATCTCGTGCAACCCCGCGGTTGAACGCTGCAGCGTTGCGGGCAATCGGGCTCCTGTCGATCGGATGTTTCGGCATTGCCCGCAGCACCGACCGTCGCCGTACCCGTCTTCGCTCCGCGAGCGAAGTCGTGATATAAAGATATCTTTATATCGTCATTGACAGGGTCGGCCCGATGGTGTTGAACGCCCGCGTCGAGGTTCCCCATCCCAGGCGTGGTGATGGGGCTAAGACGGGAAGCCGGTGGTGCCCTTCGGGGCAGAATCCGGCGCTGCCCCCGCAACTGTAAGCGGCGAGCGGCGGCTCCATTTCGTGTCACTGGGTTCCCGCAAGGAGCCTGGGAAGGCCGGAGCCACCGCAGCGACCCGTGAGCCAGGAGACCTGCCTTTCGACGCCATAACGTTCCTCGGACGGGGGTTCCTCCGGTGGATCGCGCTTGATGCGACGGTCCGTGGCGTGATGCCGTTCCGGCCCGTCCGTATCCCGCGCGCTTTCGCCAGACCTCCCGCCCGCAAAGCCTGGGTTGAGTCATGACGAATAGCGGCTTCACGTTCACGCTCGGCAGCATCGCGTTCGACGAAGAATATCGTCCGGCCGACAACACGCGCATCACCACCAACTTCGCCAATCTCGCGCGGGGGGACAGCCGCCGGGATAATCTGCGCAACACGCTGGCGATGATCGACCATCGCTTCAACGCGCTGATGCATTGGGACAATCCCACCGGGGATCGCTATACGCTGGAGCTGACCATCGTTTCGGCCGCGCTCCGGACCGGCGAGGACGCCGAACCCTTTCCGCTGATCGAGATCCTGCACACCGTCGTCGTCGACCGGACCCGCGACGAGCGGACCGACGGCATGGTCGGCAACAACTTCTCCTCCTATGTCCGCGACTATGACTTCAGCGTCGTCCTGCCCGATCACCTCCGGGCCGGGGGCGGCGGCGCGCCCGAGGGGTTCGGCGATCTGCACGGCAATCTGTTCCGGCAGTTCGTCGGTTCCAGCGCCTATCGCGACCGTTTCCGCAAGGCCCCGGTCATCTGCCTGAGCGTGTCGAGCAAGGAAGTCTATCACCGGACCGCCAACACGCATCCGATCCTCGGGCTGGAGTATCGAACCGACCGCGCCTCGGCCACCGACGCCTATTTCGCGAAGATGGGCATGACGGTGCGCTATTTCATGCCGCCGCACGGCGTCGCGCCGCTGGCCTTCTATCATATCGGCGATCTGGTCAGCGATTACACCAACCTCGAACTGGCCAGCACGATCGCCACGATGGAAACCTTTCAGAAGATCTATCGGCCGGAGATCTACAACGCCAATTCGGTCGCCGCCGCGCAATATCGGCCGAGCCTGACCTACCAGGACTATTCGCTGACCCGCATCGTCTATGATCGCGAGGAGCGCAGCCGGCTCGCCGCCCGGCAGGGCAAGTTCGCCGAGGAGCATGTCATCAAGCCGCATGGCGCGGCGCTCCGGCTTTGGTCCGCGACCTGCGGCCTGTGATTCCCCGCTACCCGAAGGATTTTGCATCATGACGACCCTGTTGCCGACGACCACCGCGGGCAGCCTGCCCAAGCCTTCGTGGCTCGCCCGGCCCGAGACCCTGTGGTCGCCGTGGAAACTGGAGGGCGACGAACTGATCGCGGGCAAGCAGGACGCCTTGCGTCTGGCGGTCGACGATCAGCGGCAGGCGGGGATCGACATTCTGGGGGACGGCGAACAGACGCGCCAGCATTTCGTCACGACCTTCATCGAGCATCTGGCCGGTGTCGATTTCGAGAAGCGCGAGACGGTGCGCATCCGCAACCGCTATGACGCCAGCGTGCCGACGGTCGTCGGGGCCGTCTCGCGACCGAAACCGGTCTTCGTCGACGACGCCCGTTTCCTGCGTGCGCAGACCGAGCAG
The DNA here is from genome assembly GCF_001421715.1 of Sphingomonas sp. Leaf22. Lineage (GTDB taxonomy): Bacteria > Pseudomonadota > Alphaproteobacteria > Sphingomonadales > Sphingomonadaceae > Sphingomonas. The sequence continues at coordinate 35,788 of NZ_LMKP01000044.1, read as the reverse complement.
CCGATCAAATGGACGCTGCCGGGACCGATGACGATGATCGATACCCTGTATGACGCGCATTATCGGAGCCGCGAGAAGCTGGCATGGGAATTTGCCTGCATCCTGAACGAGGAAGCCCGCGAACTGGCGGCGGCCGGCGTCGACATCATCCAGTTCGACGAACCCGCGTTCAACGTCTTCTTCGACGAAGCCAATGACTGGGGCATCGCCGCGCTGGAGCGTGCGGCCGAAGGACTGACGGCCGAGAGCGCCGTTCACATCTGCTACGGCTATGGCATCAAGGCGAATACCGACTGGAAGAAGACGCTCGGCTCCGAATGGCGCCAGTATGAGGAAACCTTCCCCAACCTCCAGAAGTCGACGATCGATATCATCTCGCTCGAGTGCCAGAATTCGCGCGTGCCGATGGACCTGATCGAACTGGTCCGCGGCAAGAAGGTGATGGTCGGCGCGATCGACGTCGCGACCGATACGATCGAAACGCCCGAACAGGTCGCCGACACGCTGCGCAACGCGTTGCGCTTCGTCGATGCCGACAAGCTCTATCCCGCCACCAATTGCGGGATGGCCCCGCTGTCGCGCAGCGTCGCACAGGGCAAGCTGAAGGCACTGGGGGCCGGGGCGGCGATCGTTCGCAGGGAATTGACGGGTTGACCGGGAGCGGGTCGTCGGCAGCGAGCCATGAAGGCGCACAGGCAGCGTGCCATAAGAATGGCTCTCATTAGCATTGACTCTGCGACTTACTCGCAATAGCTGCGTCGTCCAACAGGGGGACGACATGATCGAAAAGACTAGCTTTCTCGCAATGACCTGCGTCGGGTTCATCGCCACCGCGCCGGCGCTGGCGGCGGAAAAGGACGTGCGTCCGGTGGCGGCACCGATCACGGCGCAGGACCATGTCGACGATCGCGACGTGATCGTCGTGAATGGACAAAAAGCTGCGGATGCGAAGGTGGAAAGCCCGAAGGCGACGTCGGCGCTGCGCGACACGCCCCAGACGATCACGGTCCTGAACGACCAGACGATCCGCAAACAGAATTTGCAGACGCTGCGCGACGCGCTCCAGACCATTCCCGGCATCACCTTCGGTGCCGGCGAAGGTGGCGGCGGCTATGGCGATTCGATCAACCTGCGCGGGTATTCGGCCGCGAACGACATCACCGTCGACGGCGTACGCGATTCCGCCCAATATAGCCGGACCGACCCGTTCAACCTGCAACAGATCGAGGTCTATAACGGCGCGAACACCGTCTTCAACGGATCGGGATCGGTCGGCGGCACGATCAATCTGGTATCGAAGGTGCCGGGCGTGCAGGACCTGTCGATCGTGCAGGCATCGGTCGGTACCGACGATTATTACCGCGCGTCGATCGATGCGAACAAGCGCGTGTCCGATCTGGTCGCGGTGCGGCTGACCGGGGCCTATCACCATAACGGCGTGCCCGGCCGTGACGTCGAGAAATTCGAACGCTGGGGCATCGCGCCGTCGGTGACGATCGGCATCGGCGGTCCGACCAGCCTCACGCTCGCCTATGTCCATCAGGAAGACCGCAACACGCCGCTATATGGCGTGCCGTATTTCCAGAGTCCGATCGGCGGCGGCGTGCTGCCCGGTGTCGATCGCGCCGATTATTACGGCATCGCCAATCTGGATCGGCAGGACCAGACGGTCGACCGCTTCACCGCGACGTTCCGCCATGCGATCGACGACCAGCTTTCGGTACGCAACCTGATCCGGTGGCAGCGGGTCGCGCAGGACAGCGTCACCAGCGCGCCGCAGGGCACCTATTGCCTGTCCACCACCGGGTTGCAGCCGGTCGGCGCGAATGCGGCGGCGACCGTCGGCATCGCCTGTCCGACCGGCCTCGCGCGGGGCAACTGGCGGCCGTCGGGACCGCGCGGGCTGTCGCGCGACCAGGTCAACGACCTGCTCTACGATCAGGTCGACCTGCGGCATGAGGCCGGCGAAAAGGGCGGTTTGCGCAACGTCGCCAATATCGGCGTGTCGGGCGGAATCGAAAGCTATCACATCACCAGCGGCAGCCTGTTGCGTACCGCGGCCGGTGTCGCGGTGACGCCTCCCGACCTGTCCATCGCCAATCCCGACACGCGCTGGACCGGGCCGGTCAACCTGACGGTCACGGCGCAGGCGCGAGCGGAAACGCAGAACCTTGCCGTCTATGCGTTCGACACGCTGGAGCTGAACCGCTGGTTCGAACTGAACGGCGGCGTCCGCTGGGAAGTGCAGGACGCCCGGTTCCGCAACCTGCCGCTGGCGATCGTTCCGCCGGGCAGCACGCAGTTGACGCTGGCGCAGCAGGCGGTGCAGCGTTCGAACGAACGGTTGTTCTCCTATCGCGGCGGCGTGGTGTTCCATCCGGTTGACGCGGTCAGCATCTATGCCGGCTACGGCAAGTCGAAGACGCCGTCGTCGCAGACGGTACGTCTGGGTTGCGGCGTGGTGTCGGCCACGCCTAACGCGGCCGGTGCCGCAGATCCGTGCGCGGTGGCCCCCGAAACCGCCGAGAATATCGAGGCGGGGGTGAAGGCCGCGCTGTTCGGGCGCAAGCTGGAAGTGACCGCCGCCGTGTTCCGCAACGAACGCACCAATTACCGGGTGCCGTCGAACGATCCGGCACTGCCCGCCGGGTTGCAGGTGCTGGACGGCAGGGCGCGCGTCGATGGTATCGCGGTCGGACTGTCGGGATCGATCCTGCCGGCGTGGACGATCTTTGCCAACTACACCTATCTCGACGGTGGGGTGCGGCAGTCGATATCCGACCGGGACCTGAACGCCGGTGTCCGCGATCCGCAGGCAGGGGCGACGCTGGTGCAGACACCCGAACATTCCGGGTCGCTGTTCACGACCTACAAGCTGCCGTTCGGGCTCGAACTGGGCTATGGCCTGACCTATCAGGGGTCGATCGCGCTGAACGTGCCGAATGCGTTCCAGCCCGTGCAGTTCCGCGCGGACGATTACCTGATCCACCGGGCCTATCTCGCCTATACGATCGCGGAGCGGGCGACCTTGCAGCTGAACGTCCAGAACTTCACCGACGAACGCTATCTGACCGGTATCCGCAGCAACGTGAACGGTACGACCGGCGCGGTCACCGGCGGCTGGGCGATGCCCGGCGACCGGCGGCAGGCGGTGCTCAGCCTCTACTACAACTTCTGACGGGGACGGGCCGGGGCGGATGCTGATCGCAATTCCAGACGTGCTGGACGAAGCCACCCTCCACCGCGTTCGCGCGCTGATGGCGGGTGGCGCGTGGGTCGACGGCAACGTCACCTCCGGCCCGCAATCCGCACTGGCCAAGCGCAACCGACAATTGCCCGAGGACAGCGCGACCGCACGCGAGGCGGGCGGCATCGTGCTCGATGCGCTCGGACGGTCGCCGCTGTTCTTCGCCGCCGCGCTGCCGCTGAAGGTCTTTCCGCCGCTGTTCAACCGGTATGAGGGCGGCGAGGCGTTCGGGCTGCACGTCGACAACGCCATCCGCATGAAGTCCGGAACCGACTTCCGTATCCGCAGCGACCTGTCGGCGACGCTGTTCCTCGACGACCCCGACAGCTATGACGGTGGCGAACTGGTGATCGAGGACCGGTTCGGTCCGCAGACGGTGAAGCTGCCGGCCGGGCATATGGTGCTCTATCCCGCCTCCAGCCTGCACCGCGTAACCCCGGTCACGCGCGGCGTGCGTACCGCCTGCTTTTTCTGGGCGCAGTCGATGGTCCGCGACGATGGCGAACGACGGCTGCTGTTCGACCTCGACCAGTCGGTCCAGGCATTGGGCGGGGAACGCGGGCAGGGCGATGCGGTGGTGGTCCAGTTGACCGGGCTGTATCACAATTTGCTGCGCCGCTGGGCCGACGCATGAGCGTTGCCGCCAAACGCCGGCGCAACTGGCGCGCATGGTGGGCGAAACAACTGATCGCGTGGCACTGGATCAGCGCCGGCATCTCGCTGGCGGCGATGTTGCTGTTCGCGGTCACCGGCATCACGCTGAACCATGCCGCGACGATCTCCGCCGAACCGGTCGTCGCCGAACGACAGGGACGGCTTTCCGCCAGCCTGCTGCGTCCGCTCGGCAGGGCGGCCGAGGCAAAGGCGACCATTCCGCCGGGCGTCGCTGCCGATATCGAACGGCAGGTGACGCTGAACGTCGCTGCGCATCCGGTCGAATGGTCCGATGGCGAGGCCTATGTCGCGCTGCCGCGTCCCGGTGGCGATGCGTGGGTCAGTATCGACCTGGCCAGCGGGGCGATCCGCGCCGAAACGACCGATCGCGGCTGGATCAGCTACCTCAACGACCTGCACAAGGGGCGCAATGCCGGGACCGCGTGGTTCTGGTTCATCGACGTGTTCGCCGTCGCTTGCGTCCTGTTCTCGATCACCGGGCTGCTGCTGCTGCAACTCCATGCCAGGCGTCGCCCGTCGACCTGGCCGCTGGTGGCGGCGGGGGTGGCGCTGCCGGTGATCCTTACCATGTTCCTGATCCACTGATTTTCGGGGGGAGATATCCTGATGCGTATCCTGTCACTGGCGGTTCTGGGCGGCGCGACCGTCGCCGCCGCACCGGCACCGCCTGCGGGGACGATCACCGTCACCATCCCGCGCCTGTCGGTCGCCGAATATCACCGGCCCTATGTCGCCGTGTGGGTCGAACCGGCGGGCGGCGGCGCGGCGCGGACGCTGGCGCTGTGGTACGACGTCCGCAAATCGGGCGCGGAGCCGGGGACGAAATGGCTCGCCGATCTGCGCGCATGGTGGCGCAAGGGCGGCCGCAGCCTGAAACTGCCCGCCGACGGCGTGAGCGGCGCGACCCGCGCGCCCGGTGCCCACACCATCCCGCTGCCCGCCGACCTGCGCCCCGGCAGCTATGTACTGAACGTCGAAGCCGCGCGCGAAACCGGCGGCCGCGAACTGGTGCAGGTGCCGCTGACCGTGCCCGCCAAGGCCGCCCGTGCGAGCGGATCGCACGAACTGGGTGCCGTGACGCTCACCGCCCGCTGACCCTTCGAAGGAGTTTGCCCATGCCCCGTTTCGCGCGCCACCTGCTTGCCGCTGCCGCCCTGTTCTCCATCCCCACCGTCGTGTCGGCGCATCGGCTGTGGATGCTGCCGTCCGGTACGGTATTCTCCGGCACCGATAGCTGGGTGACCGTCGATTTCGCCGCCTCGAACGACCTGTTCTATGCCGATCATCAGCCGGGACGGCTGGACGGGGTCAAGGTGTGGCAGCCCGACGGCAGCGCGGGGCAAGTGCAGAATGGCGCGACCGGCCGCTACCGGTCGGTGTTCGACGTGAAGCTGGACCAGCCCGGTACGTGGAAGATCGGGACCGAGATGTCGGGCCTGATGGGCAGCTTCAAGGTGAATGGCGAGGAGAAGCGCGTCGGCGGCCGCGGCGGACCGCCGGGACCCGATGGCGTGCGCCGGCCGCCGCTGACCGTCGCCGACATTCCCGCCGATGCGACCGATGTGAAGCTGATCGAGACCAGCAACCGCAACGAGATTTTCGTCACCGCCGGCGAGCCGACCCGCACGGTGCTGAAACCGACGGGCAAGGGGCTGGAGATCGATTTCGTCACCCATCCCGACGAACTGGTCGCAGGCGAGCAGGCGCGGTTCCGCTTCCTGGTCGACGGACGGCCGGCACCGGGGCTGAAGGTGACGGTGGTGCCGGGCGGCAAACGCTATCGCAATGCGGAGGGTGCGCGCGAGTTGACGACGGGCACCGACGGCGTGCTGGCGATCGATTGGCCGGCGGCGGGAATGTATTGGCTCAGCGCATCGCACGAGGATGCGAAGCCCAGCGTCGCACGCGCGACCGCACGGCGGATGGGCTATGTCACCACGCTGGAGGTGACGACGCCCTGAGCCTGACCCCGCGTATCGTGCTGCCGACCGAACCGTCGGCGGCGGCCCTCGCCGATCACGATCCCGGTGCGATCGTAGCGACCCTGACCGGCGTGGCGATGGGTACGCGCTGGACGGTGGCGTGCGCGCTGCCCGCGGGGGCCGACCGGGACGGGCTGCGCGCCGCGATCGATGCCCGGTTGCGCGACCTCGTCGACCAGATGAGTCACTGGGAACCGTCGTCGGAACTGTGCCGGTTCAATGCGCTCGCCCCCGGTGGCTGGGCCGACCTGTTGCCGGATTTTGCGGCGGTGGTCGACCTGTCGCTGCGGGTGGCCCACGCCAGCAACGGCGCGTTCGATCCCGCGATCGGGCGTCTGGTCGATCTGTGGGGGTTCGGTCCGCCCGGACCGCAGCCCGAACCCGGTATCGCGGCCATTGCCGCGGCGCGGTCCGCCGGGGGATGGGCCCGCCTGCGCCGCGACCCGGCGGGGCGGCGTCTTCGTCAGCCCGGCGGGTTGGCGCTCGACCTGTCGGGCGTGGCGAAGGGCTATGCCGCCGACGCGATCGCCGACCTGCTGGCCGAACGGGCGGTACGGCATTGTCTGGTCGAAATCGGCGGGGAATGCGTCGGGCGGGGGATGCGCCCGGACGGCGACCCGTGGTGGGTCGACCTCGACGATCCGCTGGACACGGGACACCCGCCGTTGCGCCTCGCGCTGCACGAATGCGCCGTCGCGACGTCGGGCAACTATGTCCGGGGCGACCATTCACTCGATCCGCGCACGGGCCGCCCGGCGACGAACGGGGTCTTGTCCGTCAGCGTCGTTGCCGGGACCGCGGCGCTCGCCGACGCCCAGGCAACCGCGATCCTGGTCGCGTATCCGGACAGAGGGTTGATCGAAACGCTGAACCTCGCGGCACGTATCGTCGTGAGGAACGGTGTTTCGATGGATGAGATACTGACTGCGCAGTTCGAAAAGATGATGATCTAGCCGGCAATCGTTATTGGTCGGTACGAACACAGCGCAGCCTTGGTCGTCGAACGCCCGAGCCGGGCGGCATCGTACCGCTATAGACATGAAATTGCCGCCTGCGCGCCAGCGTCGACCGTTCCGAGACGTGCATCGGTACCGTCTGGCCCCGGCGGTTGGCGCGCGGATCGACGCTAGTCCGCGCTCGTTCGCGCGCAAGCGGATATTGCGACCCGGACGCTCGGCGCGAACGCTCGTGAACGTCCGTCGGGTAACGGGGGAGGGAATGCAGCGGGACTTGCCATCCTTTATCCCATCTATAAGATGGGAATATGAATCGGACGACGAAGATCGAATGGCCGACGGTCGCTTTGGCGGTGGCAATCTATGGTGGATGGATGACGGTGACGGCCGTCCATGGGCTATTGCCGGTGCCGCTGCTGATGCTCGCCGGCGGTTGGTTTCTTGGATGGCACGGATCGTTGCAGCATGAGACGATCCACGGTCATCCGACGCGACATCGCCACGTCAACGACCTGATCGGCGGGGTGCCGTTGTCGCTGTGGCTACCCTATGGCGTGTATCGCCGCACGCATGTCGCGCATCATCGCTCGGCCGAGCCGACCCATCCGGTACATGACCCCGAATCGCGCTACGTCGCGGGCGGGACGGGGTGGACGTTGCGGATCGCGCGGTTGCGATCCACGCTGGCCGGGCAGATGATCCTCGGACCGGTCGCCAGTATCGCGCTGTTCCTCACGACCGAAGGAGCGCGGGCATGGCGTCGGCCAGCGGCGTTCGCGCGTGAATGGGGGCCGCATCTGCTGGGCGTTGCGCTGGTACTGACCTGGCTGCGCGCGGTCGAGTTGCCGATCGTCACCTATCTGATCTGCTTCGTGCTGCCGGGACAGGCGGCGTCGTTACTGCGTGGGTTTGCCGAGCACCGGGCGGATGCGCCGGGGCCGTCGCGCGCGGCGACCGTGATATCGCACGGACCGCTGGCGCTGCTGTTTCTCAACAATAATCTCCACGCAGCGCACCATGCCGATCCGGGCGCGCCGTGGTATCGCCTGCCGGTTGTCGAGACGCGGCGGCAGGGACGGAACGAACCGCGGTATCAGGGTTATCGCGATGTGATCCGCCGGTTCGCGTTCCGTGCGCACGACACGGCGCGCCATCCGCATGGATGAGATCGCATGGCTGGGTATGTACGATCATCCCGGACAACATGCGGCGAACGACCGGTTCTGGACGACGATCCGCGACCATTTGCTCAGGGCCGGCGTCCCGCACGTGCCGGCGGCATTGACCCGCGGCGTGGCGACTGCCGCGGTCTGGGGCCACCCCCGGTTGTTGCTTGGCATGATCTGCACCCGGCCATGGGCATTGGAGCATAGCGGTCTGCAGTTGCTCGGCCATCCTGCCTATGCCGGGACCGACATAGCCGGCGAACATCGCAGCCTGATCGTGGTGCGGCATGACGATCCGGCGTGCGACTTGGCCGATCTGCGCGGGCTACGGGCGGCAATCAACGATGCGGGGTCGAACACCGGCATGGCGTTGTTGCGCGATGCGGTGGCGCCGATGGCAAAACATGGGCGATTCTTCGGCAAAATCCTGACGACCGGCGCGCACCGGTCCAGCGCGGTCGCGGTCGTGGCCGGCGAGGCGGATGTTGCGGCGATCGATGAAGTGACATTCGCCGCGCTTTCCCGCTTCGAACCCGAACTGACCGGACAATTGCGGGTGTTGGCCCGAAGCGCCTCATCAGCGACCCCGGCATTCGTTACAGCCGCTGCAACGCCTGCGGAGATCGTTATCCCGTTGCGTGTCGCGCTGGAACGGGCGGTAGCCGACGCTCCCAAGAAGCTCGGGATTACGGGCATGATCGCGAATAGTGTCGGTCTGCGCAACCGCGTCCTGGCGCAGGACGCTGCCGCGCGTGCGGCGGGCTATCCGGCGTTGGCCTGAGTGATCGGATCGGCGCGACGACCGTTCCGCGTCATCCCTGCGGGTGACCGCTACGCAGCGGGCCGCTGTCAGGTCTGCGGCCGCAGGCATAGCGTTCGATCCCCTTTCGTCATTCCCGCGCAGGCGGGAATGACGAGATTCCGTAGTTGTCGCCGAAGGTCGATCGGCCCTGGAACCTGACAAGCCCGAAGCATCCCGGCACCGGCCACGGCATTCTGCGTGAACAGGCGGTCGCTGCCGGACCGTCGCCAAGCCCGCGCGAGCATCGGGATTGGATCGAAAACGACCGCTTATGCGCAGGCTTGCTATGACCGTGCACCTACTGTGCTAACGGTCGGGGATGGACCTGGTCTTTGGTTGGCGCAGCGCCATGCTGCTTTCCGCAACGCTCGTGTTGCTCCCATTGGCAGCGGCCCTTGCATCGAGTTTGCGAAATCGACTGGCGAACCGGACACTTGCCTTCTTGACCATCGTCCTGGTCGGCGTCTTTACCCCGTGGCTCATCGGGTTCGCAGGTTTTTACGACCGATGGCGCTGGCTGACATTTCTGCCGGTTGCGGTTCCGCTGCTGGTACCCGCGCTGCTCCGCTTCTACGTCCACGCGCTGGTAACGGACACCCTCCCGTCGCGATGGCGCGGGATGCTCGTGCCCGGATTGGCCGAGTTCGCGTTTCAGGCAGTCAGCTTCTGCCTGCCGATGCCTTTCAAGGATCGCTGGGCCGGCATGGCCATTTCGGTCGTCACGCCGATCCTCTCGCTCGCCCTGATCGGCAGCTTCGCGGTGCATATGGCAGCGTCGGTGCGGCTGCTGCGTCGGTACCGGGCGGTGCTTGCCGATATCGTCGGGGACGATGCGCGCTTCGCCGCCCGCTGGTTGTCGGCCGCGATTGCCGCTTTCGCAATATTGTGGAGCATCTGGGCAACGGTGCTGATCTGGGACTGGTTCGATCCGCTGGGCTATACCGGGTTGATGTGGCTGTATCTGATGATCGCTTCCGCCGCACTGTTCCTCGCGATCGAGGGGTGGCGTCATGCCAGCTTGCCATTTCCGAATCTGTCGACGCTCGAATGCGTTCCGGCAATACCGGGCAAAGGACCGGCACGCGACTGGTCGCGACAGGGGGCGGAGTGGGCCGAGCAGACCCGCCTGGCCGGGTGGGCCGGCGACCCCGACATTGACGTGGCAACGCTTGCCCGGTTGCTGGGGACCAACACCGCCTATCTGTCCCGCGCATTGAACGAGGGATTGGGTCAGAACTTCTCGACGTTCATCAACGGATTGCGGTGTTGCGCGGTCGTGGACCGTTTGGAAGCGAGCGACGATCGCGATGTGCTGACCCTTGCACTCGAAGCCGGCTTCGCATCGAAGGCCAGCTTCAACCGGGCGTTTCGAGCGACGACCGGGATGACGCCTTCCCAGTATCGGACTCACGTCGCAAAAGCGAAAAACCATGGTGCGTTACCGGAAACGAGGCGACCGGAGGCGGGATTGCCTGCCATCCCCGGGGCATGAACCGACGCCATCTTCTCGCGGCCCTTGCCGCACTTCCGTTGATCTCCTACGCTGGTCGGGCCGCCGCCGCCGCCGATTTCGGAGGTGTCCGCGAAGACCTGGCGGTACTGCGGGCGGCGATGGCGATCCATCCGGGGCTGCACCGCTATCTGTCGCCGGTCGACGTCACCCGACATCTCGCCGCCTTCGAGCAGGACTATGGTGCCGGCGCACGAGCGGGATCGCACGCGCACCGTTTCCTCGCGCTGTCCCGGTTCCTGACCACGATCCGCTGCGGACACAGCTATCCCAATTTCTTCAACCAGACCGATCCCGCGGTGAAGGCGCTGTTCGATCGACCGACCCGGTTGCCGTTCGATTTCGAATGGATCGCGCGATCGATGGTCGTCACCGCCGACCATAGTGGAACGGGCGCGTTGCCGCGGGGGACCGTCATCACCGCGATCAACGGACGCAGCGCCGGGCAGGTTCTCGATACGCTGATGCCCCATACCCGTGCCGACGGCCATAATGACGGCAAGCGCCGTTCGCTGCTGGGCGTGCGGGGGGCCGAGGACATCGAGTATTTCGACGTCTTCCAAGGGCTGCTGATGCCGCCTGCAGGCGGCGTGCATCGTCTGTCGATCGTTCGGCCCGATCGGCGCGAACTGCGCGTCGCGCTACCGGCAATCGGTCTCGCCGCCCGGCAGGCGACGATGACCCGAGTGCGCGAGGATAGTGATGCGGCGCGCTGGACCTATCATGTGCGACCGGACGGGGTCGCCATACTGGATATGCCCGGTTGGGCGATGTGGAACTCCAAATGGGACTGGCGGAGCTGGCTGTCCGATCGCCTCGACGATGCGGCAACCGCCCGCGGTCTGGTGATCGACCTGCGCCGCAACGAAGGCGGTGACGACTGCGGTGATCCGATCCTTGCCCGTCTCATCGATCGCGATCTGGCAGGGTGGACCTTCGAGCCGAAAGTTCGGTTCCGGGAGGTGCCGGCAGCGTTGGCTCCCCACGTTTCGACATGGGACGATCGTTTTCGTCGCATCGGGGTCGGTGGCGCCGATCTGGGCGATGGCTGGTACGGGCTGCCGGAACGCGAAAAGCTGCTGCCCATCCGCCCGGCGGCGAAGCGCCTGACCGTTCCGGTCGCGGCGTTGATCGGCCCGGCGAACAGTTCGGCGACGTTCGGTTTCATCAATGCGGCAAGGGCCAGTGGGCGGATCAGGTTGTTCGGTGAACCGACCGGGGGCAACCGACGCGGGATCAACGGCGGCGGCTTCTTCTTTACCAAGCTGCCGGCAAGCGGAATCGAATTCGACCTGCCGTTGATCGGCTATTTTCCGACGACCCCGCAGCCTGACGCGGGCATCGAACCGGATGTCTTCATCCGCTCGACGGCGGATGCGATCCTTCAGGGAACCGACCCGGCGCTGGACGCAGCGGCAATATGGGCAGCAGCGCGCGTCTCCGGTTGATTTGTCTCCCGATCAGTCGGTTACGGGCCGCAAACTTTCGGTCGTGAGCCTTGGTAGAATGCATTCTACGCCCGAAGCCGCTCTTTCCCAAATACCATCGTCGACGTGCAACTTGCAGCATGGCGAGCGGTAGCTATCCGCTGCGGGACTGCTGATAGTTGTCGGGCGGGCCGCGATCGGAAGGCCGCCGATACGCCGTGGTCGCCGCGCGCCGGCCCTCGCCACCGCATCCAACCTTGTCACACCGCCCCGAACCCGCATAGTCGCCCTCCCAAGCCGATCGGAGTGCCCCTTGTCCCACGACCCTGCCCAGACCGACATCCTCATCATCGGATCGGGCGCCGCCGGCCTGACCGCTGCGCTGCATCTGGCCGAGCGGTTCCGCGTCACCGTGCTGGCGAAAGGCGCGCTGAACGAAGGGTCGACCGCGTGGGCGCAGGGCGGGATCGCGGCGGTGTTCGAACCCGGCGATACGTTCGAGAACCATGTCGAGGATACGATGGTCGCCGGTGCGGGCCTCAACGATCGTGCGGCGGTCGAATTCGTGGTCGAGGGCGCGCCCGCCGCCATCGAACGGCTCGCGGCGCTGGGCGTGCCGTTCAACATGGATGGCGAGGCGCTGCACCTGACGCGCGAGGGCGGCCATTCGCACCGGCGGATCGTCCATGTCGACGATGCCACCGGCTGGGCAGTGCAGGAGGCGCTGATCCGGGCGGCGCGGGCGCATGCCAACATCACCCTGCTGCCCGACATGGTCGCGGTCGATCTGGCGACCAGTCGTCATGAGCAGCGTTATTCGGGGGCGGGCAATGTGTGGGGCGTCTATGCCTTCAACCGCGCCACCGACCGGGTCGAGCTCTACACCGCGCGCGCGACGATCCTCGCGACCGGCGGGGCGGGGCGGACCTATCTGTTCAGCACCGCGCCGCGCGGCGCGACCGGCGACGGCATCGCCATGGCGTGGCGCGCGGGGTGCCGCGTGTCGAACATGGAGTTCATGCAGTTCCACCCGACCTGCCTGTACAATCTGGAGGTCAAGAACTTCCTGATTACCGAGGCGGTGCGCGGCGAGGGCGGGAAGCTCATCAACCCGACCACCGGCAAGAATTTCATGCCCTATTACGACCCGCGCGCCGAACTCGCGCCGCGCGACATCGTCGCGCGGGCGATCGATGCCGAGATCAAGCGGTTCGGGCTGGATTACGTCCATCTCGACATCAGCCACATGGACCCCGATTTCGTGCGCGGCCATTTTCCCAACATCCATGAAAAGCTGCTCGGCCTCGGCATCGACATGACGCGCCAGCCGATCCCGGTGGTGCCGGCGCAGCATTACACCTGTGGCGGGGTGGTGATCGACCGCGACGGGCGCACCGACCTGCCCGGCCTGTATGCGGTGGGCGAGGTGTCGCAATCGGGGCTGCATGGTGCCAACCGGCTCGCGTCCAACTCGCTGCTCGAATGTTTCGTGTTCGGCGAGGCGGCGGCGCGCGACATCGCCGAACGCTGGGACGCATTGCCCCCGCCGCCCGCGATCCGGCCATGGGACGAAAGCCGCGTGACCGATTCGGACGAAGAGGTCGTTATCAAGCAGAACTGGACCGAAATCCGCCGGTTCATGTGGAATTATGTCGGCATCGTCCGGTCGACCAAGCGACTGGAACGCGCGCGCCACCGCATCGCGATGCTGAACGAGGAAGTCGCCGACTATTACGGCCATTTCCGCGTCACCCCCGACCTGATCGAGTTGCGCAACCTGCTCCAGTCGGCGGACCTGATCGTCCGGTCCGCGCTGCACCGCAAGGAGAGCCGCGGGCTGCACTACACGCTCGATTACCCCGAAACGGCGGCGGAGGCAGTCGATACGATCCTCGTCCCCTGACGCTACGGCATGGGTTTGCGCCATTCGTCGTCTGTGCGGGGAGATTCGTCGCAAGGCGGCAACAACGTCTTGTAATGTTAATCGCCCTCGCAGCATGGTCGGCGCAGGACGGGGTGAGAAGATCGTGCAGATGCTGAAGAAAGTCCGGCCGCAACAGGCGGCGCTGGTGATGGGACTGATGGCGCTTGTCGGCGTGGGGCTGGCGACGCGGACCTTGCCGCCCGCGGCGCAGGCGGCCGTGCCGAAAGCGGCGGTGGCGGTGCCGCTGCCCGCACCGACGCGCCCCGCGCCCCCGGCGCTGGTCGCGACGATCAATGCGCTGGGCGGCGGGTTTCAGGGCCGGGTCGGGATCGCGGTGCGCAGCATCGACGAGGGCTGGGTCGTCGGCCATGCGATGGATCAGCGCATGCCGCAGCAATCGGTCAGCAAGCTGTGGGTCGCGCTGACCACGATGAATGCGATCGACGAAGGCAAGCTGGCGCTGGCCACCCCGGTCACCATCACCCGCAGCGACCTGACGCTGTTTCATCAGCCGATCGCGTATCTGATGAAGGACGGCGTGTTCCGCACGACGGTCGGCGATCTGCTGCGCCGCGCGCTGACGCTCAGCGACAATACCGCCAACGACAAGCTGCTCAACCTTGCCGGCGGGCCGGTGGCGGTGCGCGACTTCATCGCCAGCCGCGGCCTCGGCAATATCCGCTTCGGGCCGGGCGAACGGCTGTTGCAGGCGAAGACCGCCGGGCTGCCGTGGAAACAGGAATATTCGCAGGGCAACGCCTTTGCGCAGGCCCGGTCGCAGCTCGACCCCAATGTCCGCCGCGCCGCCTATCAGGCCTATGTCGCCGATCCGCCCGATGGCGCGGGGGCAGGGGCGATCGCCGATGCGCTGGCACGGTTGCGCCACGGCATGTTGCTGACGCCGCAATCGACCAGTTGGTTGCTCGACACGATGAGCCATACCCGCACCGGCCGCGCCCGCCTTCGCGCGGCGTTGCCCACCGGGTGGAGCGTCGCGCACAAGACCGGGACCGGACAGGATCTGGGCGGGCGGACGGCGGGCTTCAACGATGTCGGCATCCTGACCGCCCCCGACGGCAAATCCTATGCCGTGGCGGTGATGATCGGCGATACGGCCCGGCCGGTGCAGGAACGCCAGCAACTGATCCAGACGGTGGTGTCGGCGATCGTTGCCGTGCACGGGTAAAGCGGTCGGCACCCATATCCCCGCGCGAGCGGGGATATGCCTACCGCTTCGTCAGTAACCTCGGCCCGACACCCTGGTCGGTAATCACCACCGGCGCGATGCTGCCATCGGGACGGAAGGTCAGCCGGTCGATCGCGATCTCGCGGTGATTGCCGTCGGTTTCGCTCAATGGGCGGCGGTGATAGACGATATACCAGTCGTCGGTGCCGGGAAGCCGCAGCAGCGAATGATGCCCCGCGCCGCGCGCGATGCGGGCATCCTGTTGCAGGACTACGCCGCGTGGGCTGAACGGCCCGACCGCGCTCGGCCCGGTGGCATAGGCGACGCGATAGTCGGGGCCGGTCCAGTCGCCCTCCGACCACATCAGATAATAGACGCCGTTCCGCTTCGCCATGAACGGCCCCTCGACATAGTCGGGCGAGGGGGTGATCGCCTTGAACGTCGTGCCGTCGGCAAAGGGCATGATTCCGGTCAGCGTATCGGACAGCCGCACGACGTTGCAGTGCTTCCATCCGCCATAATAGAGATAGACCTGCCCGTCATCGTCGCGGAACGCCATCTGGTCGATCGGCTGCGCGCCGTTTACGATCTTGTCGATCAGCGGTTTGCCGATCGCATCGCGAAACGGCCCCTCCGGCTTGTTCGAAACCGCGACGCCGATGCCGCCGGTCTGGGCATCGTTCTTGATGTCGTTCGCGCCGAAGAACAGATAATAGCGCCCGCGATGCTCGATCGCCGAGGGGGCCCACATCGAATAGGCTGCCCAGCCAACCCGCTCGACGTCGAGCACGCGCGGATGCCGCGTCCAGTGCACCAGATCGGGTGACGAAAACGCATCGAGAAACGTCTGCCGCAGGAACGGATGCCAGATGTGCGGCGCGCTGCGCTCCTTCACCTGCCACGGGGTGAAGCGACTCTGTGGCGCCGGCGGACCCTTGTCGGCGGAATAGGTCGGATAGATCCAGTAGCGGTTCCCGAAGATGCGGATCTCGGGATCGGCATACCAGCCGGGGATCGGCGGATTGGCGGCCAGCGCCGCGCGCGGCAGCACCGCAGTGGCTCCCATCGCCGCCAGCAGCGTCCGGCGGCCGATCGTCCCATCAGCGATAGTCGGCAATGGCATAGCGTCCCTCCTCGGCCGGAACGCGCGGTCCGACGATCGCGACCGCCGCCCCCGCCGCGTTGCCCGCCGCCACGCCGGCGGGCGAATCCTCGAACACCAGACACTCGCCGATCGCCACGCCCAGCCGGTCGGCGGCAAGGTGGAAGCCCTGCGGATCGGGCTTTCCCTTCGTCACATCCTCGGCAGTGACGAACACCGCCGGCACCGGCAGCCCGATCGCCGCCAGGCGTATTTCGGCAAGGTTGCGCGGCGCGGAGGTGACGATCGCCCAGTCATCGGGGGCAAGGCCGGCGATCAGGTCGTGGATGCCCGCGATCGGCACGACGCCGTCGACGTCTTCGAGTTCGGCGGCATTCAGCCATGCGGCTTCGGCATCGACATCCATGCCCGGCGTGGCGAAGCGCCGCACCGTATCCTCGCCCCGGACCCCGTGACACACCGCGATCAACGCTTCGGCATCGATGCCATGCCGATCGCACCAGCGCCGCCAGACGCGTTCGACCGCTGCGGAGGAATCGAGCAGCGTCCCGTCCATGTCGAACAGGAAGGCGGCGTAGGCGGTATCACGGAACGATGGCATGGGCGCGGTCGTACCGGGCGGGGACTGCGGAGGCAAATGGCGGTTAGCCGCTACGGGGTGGAAGTACCCCCGCGCAGGCGGGGGCCCAGAGCCGCATAGAACCGCGGTCTGCTTTTGTCGCCCTGGACCCCCGCCTGCGCGGGGGTACGCAATCGGCTGGGAAGCGACGTTACCACCACCCTCCCATCAATGCCGGAAGTGACGCATCCCCGTGAACACCATCGCCAGCCCTGCGTCGTCGGCCGCCGCGATGACTTCTTCGTCGCGGATCGATCCGCCCGGCTGGATCACCGCTGTCGCGCCTGCCTCGACCGCCGCCAGCAGCCCGTCGGCAAACGGGAAAAAGGCGTCCGACGCAACCGCCGACCCGATCGTCCGCGCCTGCGACCAGCCGGCCTTGTCGGCGGCGTCCTTCGCCTTCCACGCGGCGATGCGCGCAGATTCCAGCCGGTTCATCTGTCCCGCGCCGATGCCGGCGGTGCTGCCGCCCTTGGCATAGACGATCGCGTTCGACTTCACATGCTTGGCGACGGTCCATGCGAACCGGCAATCGGCCAGTTCTTGCTCGGTCGGCTGACGCTTGGTCACGACCTTCAGCTCGACCTGATCGAGATTGCCGGCATCGCGCGACTGGACCAGCAGCCCGCCGGCGATGGTCTTCACGCTCAAGCCGCCGCGCGCCGGATCGGGCAGATCGCCGGTCAGCAGCAGGCGCAGATTCTTCTTGGCGGCGAACACCGCCTTGGCCTCGTCATCGGCGTCGGGGGCTGCGACGACTTCGGTAAAGATGCCGCTGATCGCGCGCGCGGTCTCGCCGTCCAGCGGGCGGTTGACGGCGATGATCCCGCCGAACGCCGATACGCTGTCGCAGGCGAGAGCGGCCTGATACGCCTCGATCAGCGTGTTGCCGGTCGCCACGCCACACGGATTGGCATGCTTGACGATAACCACGGTCGGCGGGCCGTCGCGAAATTCGCTGACCAGCTCCAGCGCCGCATCGGCGTCGTTATAGTTGTTGTAGCTCAGCGCCTTGCCCTGCACCTGTTCGGCTTGCGCAATGCCGCGCGCAGCCGGCCCGCGCGGGATATAGAGCGATGCCGACTGGTGCGGATTCTCGCCATAGCGCAGTTCCGCGCCGCGCGTGAAGGCGAGGGGGAGCGTGTCGGGAAACGCCTGCCCCTGGTCGGCGAAGGCGAACCACTGCGCGATCGCCGAGTCATAGGCGGCGGTCGCGGCATAGGCTTTCGCGGCGAACCGGCGACGCGTGGCTAGGCTGGTGCCGCCGTTCGCGTCGAGTTCGGCGATCAGCGCGGCATAGTCGGCGGGATCGGTGACGATCGCCACCGCATCATGGTTCTTCGCGGCCGACCGCACCATCGACGGCCCGCCGATATCGATATTCTCGATGATCGTGTCGCGGTCGGCACCCTTGGCCACGGTCGCTTCGAACGGATAGAGATTGACGACGACGATATCGATCGCGCCGATGCCGTGTTCCTGCATCGATGCGACATGTTCGGCATTGTCGCGCACCGCCAGCAACCCGCCATGGACGATCGGGTGCAGCGTCTTGACCCGGCCGTCCATCATTTCGGGAAAGCCGGTCAGGTCCGAAATGTCGCGGACGGTGAGGCCGGCATCGCGCAGCGCGGCGGCGGTCCCGCCGGTAGACACCAGTTCGACACCATGGCGGCTGAGCGCGGTGGCGAGGTCGACGATGCCGCTCTTGTCGGAAACCGAGAGGAGCGCGCGCTGTGCGATGACATGATCCATGGGCGCGCCCTTTCGCGCGAATGGCGCGGCGGGGCAAGGGGGTGGGGGTGCGACCTTTGGGTGGCAGGAACGTCGTCGATTTGCGATAGGTTGGCGTCGCCCCCTTATGGAACGCCAAGAGAATTCGGAATGCGTGGAGCGCGTCTGCCGGTTGCCGTTTCGATCCTGCTGGCGGGTTGCTCCCCTTCGGCGATGGACATGGATAGACAGATCAGGGATGCGCAGCGGGCGTCGAAATTCGGGCCAGTCGCCGATTGGCCCCTTTCGACGGCAAACTGGTCGAAGGCGACGCCGGCGATGCGGGATGCCGCCTATCGCTTCTGCATGGAACGTCACGGGGCGGCTGCTACCTGTTTCGACGAACAGGATTATGCGCTCATCGCCGCCAACCATATCGAAACCAACGCCCGTAACGCAATTCGCCGCGAAACCGGCGATCCCGTCTTCGATGCTATTCGCGCCCGACCGGCGGCATTCGACGACGCAAGGCGCTATTGTTTCTCGGTGTATTCGGATGCCGGCGGGCAAGATGCGCGGATGCTCGGACCATGTCTATCCAGCGCGACCGGGTCTGATTTCTTCGCGATCGTACCTGTTCCATGACGCCAGACGGTGCCTCGGCCAGGGTCCGGTCATGCTCCAGCCAGCAGAAGCCTTTCGGTTGCCATGCCCGACGGACAAATATTCCGGGGACTCAACGATAACGGTATAAGCGCAGCCGATAGACTTTGTGGTCGGCCGTATCGGTCGAGAACAGGCGCAGCCCCTGTCCTTGCCCCGTTTCGTCACCGTTCAGCCGACGACCGATCCGGGGGGCACCGGTGCCAACGAGGAACTGCTCGTCGATACTTTCGATCCCGACGATCGGCGCGCCCGGCCGGTCGGTCGTGAAGGATATTTGCATGTCGCCCGCGCCGACGACGATGAACTCTTCAGCGCCGGTCTGCAGAAACATCGCCGCTACCCGGCTGAGCGGATCGAGCTTGCCATCGGGACCGGTCGCGCGCTGCACGTCGACGACATAGTCGCCGATCCGTCCGCGACCCGACCGCTGGGCACCGCCTTCGAGGATGACCGTCGAGACCGTCCCCTTTGCCTGAGCGTCGAGGATGCGCGGGGCGAGCGGAGCGAGCAGGCCGTAGAGATGCGCCATCGCCGGATCGCCTTCGCCCGCCGCCTGCAGCCCGATGCTCGCATCCCCCTGCAGCACCACGCCCTCGCCATCGATGCCGAAGGGGGAAAAGCCGATCGCACCGAGCGATCCGTAGCTGTAGAGCGCGTTCGCAGC
Source organism: Sphingomonas sp. Leaf22 (assembly GCF_001421715.1). GTDB lineage: Bacteria > Pseudomonadota > Alphaproteobacteria > Sphingomonadales > Sphingomonadaceae > Sphingomonas. The sequence goes on along the minus strand of NZ_LMKP01000044.1, from coordinate 16,149 downwards.
GCCCGCGGCACCGCCGCGCGCCTCCGGCACCAGCAGCGGATTGTCCGGCCGCGCATATTGCGACGCCCAGTTCACATAGTCTTCGAAATAAATATCGGGGGCGAGGAAATCGAGCGAGGGCGCTCCCGCCTTGTAGATGTCGATCGCGAAGGGCAGCGGACCGCCGGAATTATATTGGCCCGGCTGATAGTTCGGGCGGATCAACGCTGCATTGGTGAACATCGGCAGGGCGTATTCCGCCTTCCCGGCCGCCGTGACCTTTTCGATGAACGTCGCATAGTGCCAGGCCATGAACAGCGATTCCGTCATGCCGGTGTCGCCGAAGACTTCGCGCCACGTCCCTGCCCTCCGGGCACCGGCCCGCTCCCAGGCGGTGCGCAGTTCGGGGTGAATGCGGGCCCGATCGCCGGCGAGCCGTTCCATCAGCACCGCCGGGACAGGGCCGGCGAACGCCGCCTCGGCGGCCGGCGCATGATCGCGTGACTGCGGGATGACCCCGACCTCGTTCTCGACCTGCACGGAGATCACCGTCTGTTGCGCACCATCGGCCGTTTTCAGATGGCGCATCAGCCGGGCGAACGCCCGTGCATCCGCATCGCGCGCCGCGTCGGAAAAGGTGGACAGCCGCTCGGTGCCGCGCCCGTCGGCGGTCAGCATGCGTGCGAAACGGGTCTGGTCCCGTTTGACCCAGGCGGGAACGTAGCTGGAATAGGTGTTCTTCCAGCTGCCGAACCACAGCAGCACGACCTTCAGGTCGTGCGCGCGAGCGCCGCGCAACAGCCCGTCGAGCAGCGTGAAATCGAACTGTCCCTCGACGGGCTCGATCGTCTCCCATGCGATGGGCACCAGCACCGTGTTGAGGTTCATCGCCTTCAGCTTCGGCCAGACCGGCGCCATGTACGCGAGGTCACTACTGCTCGAATTATGGATCTCCCCGCCCAGGATCAGGAACGGCTTGCCCTGGACCACGAGCTGCGTGGCTTTCCCACGCTGTTCGAGACGCGGGGGTTCCGGATCGCGCGCGTACGCGGCGGACGGCGAGAGGCAGGAGAGCAGCGCGGTTACGAAGAAAAGCAGGCGCATTGGCATTTCCGATCGCAGGAACATGGCCCTCCGCCCCCCAAAGAAATGGGCCGGTCGTAAAGACCGGCCCGAGTAGGCCTCCGGGGAGGGGAGGAAAGCAACCTCAGAACCGACCGCGCACACCGACCAGCAGCGTGCGGCCGGGGTTGTATTCGTTGAAGGTCGCGTTGGGGAACTGGAAGTAGCTCGATTGCGCTTCCTTGGTGATGTTGATGACGTTGACCACCAGCGTCGGCAGATAGTCGTTGCCGAGGATCTTGCCGAGATCGACATTGCCCGAGAAATCGAGCTGCCCGTAGCTGCGCCCGAAGATCGCCGCGTTGCCGATGCCGTTCTGGTTCAGGCCCGACTGCTGCGACCCTTCGTTATAGGTATAGGTCAGCCGTGCCGACAGGCCGTTGCCCTCGTAATAGCCGGTCACCGTATAGGTGGTGGGGGCGACGCCCAGCGCGATCGCCGGCGCGCCGGTGCCTTCGCCCTTCTGGTCGATCAGCGTCAGGTTGCCCTGCACCCCGAAGCCCTCCACGCCGATATAGCGCGTCAGGAAGTCGAGCGGCTGGGTGATCTGGAATTCCAGACCGTTGACCTTCAGCTTGCCGTTGGCGTTCACCTGCTGCTGGATCTGGATCGGCACCGCTTCGGGGGCGATGCCCGACGGACGGGCGCGGTCGAGCAGCGCCTGTTGCTGCGCCTGGGTCAGCGACGAGAAGGTGATGCCGAACGGTTCGAGCGTCGAGAAGGGCACGGTGGTCACGCCGTTGATCGTGAAGCCGGTGATCGACTTGCGGAACGCCGCGAACGCGATGACGCCTTCGCCGCCGGTGTAATATTCGAAGCCGAGGTCGATATTGTCCGAGATATATGGGTTGAGCGCGTTGTTGCCGAGCGTGCCGACGTCCGCCGAGGGCTGGACGAAGCTGGCGCCGGGCAGCAGCTGGTTCGGATCGGGCCGGGTCATCGTCCGCGAGATCGAGCCGCGCGCCACCGCCTTGCGCCCGAAGCTGTAGGCGACGCTCGCCGAGGGCAGGAAGTTGGAATAGAGCCGGTTCGTCTCGGTGAAGTTGACGATCGGGGCGTAGCATGAACCGTCGAGCGCGAAGGTCGGGCTGACGCCCGGGCAGGTCACGCCGCCCCGCGTGTTGAGCGGGTTGGGGATGGTGGTCCGACCGCCGACGATCTGTTCGGTGCGGACATAGCGGACGCCGCCGTTCAGCCGCAGCGTATCTTCGTCGCCGATGTCGAACACGCCGTTCATCTCGACAAAGGTACCGGTCACCTTTTCGCGGATCAGGCCGCCATTGGCACCGCTGCTGCCCGCGCCGGTTTCGGTCGCACCGGCCAGAAGCGCGTCATAGCCGGTCGCGGCCTTCACCTTGTCCCAGTCGACGGTGACATAGCCATTGTCGCCGGGCAGCAGGAACGACGGCACGGCGGCGGTCGGGATCAGCGAGCCGCGATAGACCAGCGGTGCGCCGCCGAGCGTCGCGGCGGTGCCATAGGCCGGATAGGTCGGATAGCCGCCGGGCACGACCGTGCCGGGCAGGTTCGCGCCGTCGCACGGCGGCTGGCGGTTCGGACCGGGCAGCACGACGCTGGGGTTGTTGCCGCAGATCGCGGCCTGCCACGGATTGGTATTGTCGAACGGCGTGATCCGGCGCTTGGTATCGTCATAGGCACCGCCGACGCGGACGCTGAACTTCGCCGCATCGCCGAATAACAGGCTGCCACGGATGCCGCGCGTCTCGGTCTCGCGCTCTTCACCGTTCAGGTTGACGCGGCCGCCGCCCGCCCAGCCGAAGTTGCGCGGGTCGTTCAGGTCGATGTTGCTGGTGATCGACGGGATGCCGCCGTCATTGGCATAGGTGACGGTCGTGCCACTGCTGGGCGGGGTGATGACGAGGAAGGTCGGGCTTTCGCGGCGGAAAGTGCTCTTCGTATAGTTCGCCTGCAGATCGCCCTTGATGAAGTCGTTGACCACGAACTCCACGCCGGGGTTCACGCCCCAATAGTCCTGCGTATCCTTGTAGGGACGATATTCGAGGAAGAACTGCGCATTGGCATAGGTGCCGCCGGTGACGGTGCAGCCGACCGAGCAGTTGGTCTGGTCATAGGTGGTGTTGAGCGGGATCGCGGCACCGTTGCGCACCGCCCAGTTCATCGCGGTGCGGGTGAATTCGGTATCGCGCTTGGCGTACATGCCGTCGACATAGAAATGCAGCGCGTCGCTTGGCCGCCATTCGAGGCTGACGAGGCCGTTATAGCGGGTGCGTTCACCGATCTCGGTGCGCGGCCGGCCCAGACGGGGCAGGATGCCGTTGTCGATCTGTTCGATCGTCGCACCGGGGTTGTTGCGCAGCAGGAACGCCTGATCGATCACCGTACCGGTGACCAGGCCGTTGCCGGCATTAGCGGGCACCGTGCCCGGAATGGTGAAATTGCCGCCGCCGGTCGCGTTGCGGGTCGCGCTGCTGCTCTGCGCCGCGGTCAGGTTCGGGTTGGTCCAGCCGATCGTTTCGAACCCGTCGACGCGGAACTGGTTCTTGACCGCCGCGCCGCCGACGAGGATGCCGAAATCGCCGAAGGTGGCGCTGGCGAGCACATGGCCGCGATAGCCCCATTTGTCCGCGCTGCTGACCTTCGACCCTTGCAGGCCATAGCTGAGATAGGGCTTGGGATTGTCGAACGGCCGGGCCGAGCGCAGGTTGACGGTGCCGGCAGCACCCCCTTCGATCTGGCTGGCGGTCGGCGACTTGCTGACGGTCAGCTGGGTGAACAGCTCGGTCGGGATCAGGTCGAGATCGACCTCGCGATTGGTGCTCTGCGCATCGAAACGGACCGAGGCGATCGCGACCGGCGCGCCGTTCAGCAGCACGCGGGTGAAGTTGGTGCCGAGACCGCGGATCGCGACGTTCGCGCCCTCGCCGGTGACTTCGCGGCTGATGGTGACGCCGGGGATGCGGTTGACCGATTCGGCGATGTTGGTGTCGGGGAACTTGCCGATATCCTCGGCGAAGATCGTGTCGGTGAAGCCGATCGAGTTGCGCTTGGCATTCGTCTGGCTGGTCAGCGACGCGCGATAGCCGGTGATGACGATGTCGTCGTTGCCGGTGGCAGAGGCATCGGCGACCTCCTGCTCGGCCCCACCCGTCCCGGCCGGAACCGTCTGCCCCTGGCCTTGCGAGGATGCGGGGGGCGCGGCCGTATCGGTCTGCGCCAGTGCCGGCGACGCGACGGTCGCGATCAGCAGGAAAGCAGTCGATGCGCGCAGTTCACGCATGAAGATATCGCGAGACATACCCTTTTTCCATCTCCAGATGCCAGCTCACTCCTGGAGCCGTGCCTTGATGGATTATGGTAGCGGTAACGGACCCGCTGTCAACCAACTTGTCCGGCTAATTTATCAGACCTATTTTCCGAGTATTCGACCACGCCGTTCGGCGCTTCGCAGACGGACGGCAGCGAGTTCGTCGCATTCGGTCTTGGCCAACAGATGCTCGATGACAGCGTCGAGATGATCCCGCATCGCCTGCCGGGCATGATCCGGGTCCTGTGCGCGCAGAGCGTCGAGCACGGTACGATGCTCGTTGAGGCGCAACAGTTCATCACCACCACGTGCGCGCTGGTGGATTGTGCGGGCCAGCGGACAGCGGTCGCGCATGTTCCACAGATCGGTGACGACGCTCACCATCGCGGCGTTGCCGGTCGCCTTGGCGATGCAGAGATGAAAATCCCGATCCGCCCGTTCGCTGACGGCGACGTCCTCGTGCGTCATCACCTCCAACAACGCTTCCAGCTCGGCGAGTTCATCGGCCGCGATCCGTTGCGCCGCCAGCGCCGCCACCTCCGCCTCGATACTCCGCCGCGCCTCGAGCAGTTCGAATGCGCCGATATCGAGCGCGGCGACCCGGCCCTTCAATGCCGATGGTGCAACGACGTAGATGCCCGAGCCCTTCCGGATCTCGACCACACCCATGATTTCGAGTGCGACCATCGCCTCGCGTACGGTGGCCCTGCTTACTGCCAGGCTCTCCGCCAGATCGCGCTCGGTCGGCAGGCGCGCACCGATAGGAAAGGTGCCGGCATGCATTTGCCCCACAGCGAAGTCGATCACGCGCCGATAGAGTTTTTCGGAATGGGCCATGTTTTCCCTTTTGGTAAGCGTGTTCAGAATGGCACCTTGCGGTAACGCCGGCAGTCAGGATGTTTTTCGCCTTTAACGAGGGCGATGGCGGTGTGGGAAGATATTGGTTCTGCGATCCCCGGCGGATGGATACTGGTCCGGCGATCACGCGGCCGATCCGGAGCGTGCGCCCGGCGGAGGCCGGGGTGTGGGCGACGGACATCCCGTACACCCCCATGGCGCGCGGCTTCGTGTATCCCGTGGCGATCGTCGACTGGTTCACCGGGGGGCTCGCATGGCGGGTGTCGATTTCGCTCGACACCGGCCAAGGCAGCCAGTTCACCGGCCCACGACGCTGTGCAACAGCCGGGACCTTCGGCCCGAACCAGCGCATCGTCCGGGTCATCGACATGGATTTTCGCCTCTTTCGAAATATCCGGCAATGCCCCGCTGCACGCGCAACAGGCTCCACAATATGCTGCCCGCGATATCGGCACCCCGGCCGATCAGCAGCAGCCAGCGTCTGGCAAACAGCGAGAGCCGATGCACCTTGTCCGTCCGACGCGTGCCCGCAAGGTCGGCCGCAGATACCATCCGTGCCAGACGGCAGTTGCTCCCCGGCCGATGCCGAACTGCCGCGCCTGCCGCGCCGTCACCGCAGACAACGCCACCCTGGCCTTGATCGCGGCACGGTGGCTTCGGCGAGGCAGGTTGCTTATCCTGCCTTGTCCCTGCGACCGCATATGCGCGCCCGGAACGGTTCAGTCATGATGACCGGGAACATATCTGTAATGTACCGCCTTGTACCATGCCAGATCGTGTTCGGGCGGGGCAACGCCGACGGGAAGCGCGCGACCATTGACCGACATCCAGTAGGACAGGCTCGCATCGCGCCACCAGCGCGCCTCGCGTTCCTGTACGGCAAGATTGGTGGCGGTCTTCTGCCAGCGTTCGTCATCGACCAGCGCACGTACGCCATCCCATTGCCGTCGCATGTCACCGACATAGGCAACGCCGCGATCGTAATGCGATACCAGATCTTCCCACAACGTCTTGCCGGAAGGCATCTTCCGGTCCCATGCGACATGATGAAACCAGAGTAGTTCGCGCTCGGGCGTGTTCCCGGGATCTGCCAGCAATTTCGCGATCGCGGGCGAGTATTGCGAAACCGCGTCACTGCCGGTCTTCGTCCGGTCGAAACCGATGCCGTTCCGGTCGGCCTTGTGATAATAGACCGGGTTCCATTCCGGACGCTTGAGGTCGTCGACCCATGGTCCCGGCCCGTAATGATGCCCGGTCGCCATCAGGTGCGCCAGCCCGAGCGCGCCGGTATAGTCGACCACCGCCTCTCGCGAACCCATCATCATCCTGACCGCGGTATCGACGACGCGCGGGTCGGTACCCCATGTCTGCTGCGCCCATTCGCGCGCGATAGGCCGGGCGGTCAGAGTCGGGTCCCATGCCATCCGTCCGAAGACGTACCAATTGGCCTGGTTGAAGGTCGAGCCGGACCAGTCGCGGTCGCGCCCGATATTGGCGACGCCCGCCATGCCGGTCAGCACGTGCCCCTCGCTGCCGCCATCGATGACGGATGCGACCGTTTCCGCACCGCGCCCGGTCTTCGCCGCCAGCGCCTCCTCGAACAACGGGCCCAGATAGGCGAGGTGGGTCGCGAAGCCGAGATATTCCTTGGTGATCTGGAATTCCATCATCAGCGGCGTTTTGGGCATCGCGCCGAACAGGGGGTGGAACGGCTCGCGCGGCTGAAAGTCGATCGCCCCGTTCTTCACCTGCACCATGACGTTGTCGGTGAAGGTGCCGTCGAGCGGCTTGAACTCGGTATATGCCTGCTTCGCGCGATCGGTCGGATCGGTGTCCGCATAGACGAAGGCGCGCCACATCACGACGCCGCCGTGCGGCTTCACCGCGGCGGCGAGCATGTTCGCACCATCGGCGTGGGTCGCGCCATAATCGCGCGGACCGGGCTGCCCCTCGCTGTTCGCCTTGACCAAGAAGCCGCCGAAATCGGGGATGGCGCGATAGATTTCATCCGCCTTCGCCTTCCACCACGCCGCGACGTGCGGATCGCGCGGGTCGGCGGTCTTCAGCCCGCCCAGTTCGATCGGCGCGGAGAAGCGCGCCGACAGATAGACCTTGATCCCCCACGGACGGAACACGTCGGCCAGCGCCGCTGCCTTGGCGATGTAACGCGGGGTCAGGCTGTCGACCTTGGCATTGACGTTGTTGAGGACCGTGCCGTTGATCCCGATCGAAGCATTGGCGCGGGCGTAGTCGGTGTAACGGGGGTCGATCCGGTCGGGGAGTGTCCACCAGTCCCACAGCGAATCGCCTGCGTACCCGCGCTCGACCGTCCCATCGAGATTGTCCCAATGGTTGAGGACGCGCAGCTGCAACTTCGGCGTGCTGGTCAGCATGGCATTGGCGGGCGTTCCGCCGGTCGCGAGGTGGCGCAGCAGGGCAAACGCGCCGTAGAGCGCGCCGCGATCGCTGTTGCCCGCGACCAGCAGCGTCGGTTTGCCGCCGATCATGACGGGACGGATCAGATAGCCCTCATCGCCCAGCGTCGCGAACGGCAGATCGAGCGCCTTGACCATGGGGGTACCGCTGGTCGCCAACGTGACATGCATCGTGGACGGCAGACGGTTCGCCAGTTCCTGCCGCGCCAGCAGAAGCGTCGGGGTTTCGCCCAGCACGATCACCTGCGCGCCGACGCGTTGCATCGCGGGGGCCGTCAGCCACAGGCGGTAACCGTCCTCGGCGCGTGCCGCCCCGGCCAGAAAGAGCGCGAGCGCGCCCACGATTCCCGTACCTGCCCGCATCGAACCGCTCCTGTCATCTGATGGCGGCATTGACATCGCCGCTTCTGCTCGGCCATGTTACCGCTATCAGTATGATTGGCAAGTCCCGGCGATCGATCGGGACATTCGTCGAACGAGAGGATTTGCGCGTGTCCGCGACCCGTTCATCGACTGCGGTTATCGCGCGGGCGTTGCCTGCTCCGCCGTGCCCCGGGGCAGTGGCACCGGTGCCGTTTCCCGCAGCCTCCCGCCTACCCGTCCATCTCGATCCACGCGCGCCGGTCGGCCTGCGCGCCCGCGACGTGGTGCGGCCGGCCTGCCCCGACATCATCATGAACCGCCCGAAGAACCGCGACGCGCAGACCGTCGTGCCCGAAATCATCCGAGGAAAATCATGCCGATCATCACCGATGCCCGCGTCATCGTCACCTGTCCCGGACGCAATTTCGTAACCCTGAAGATCACCTGCGACGATGGTACGACAGGGGTCGGCGACGCGACGCTCAACGGCCGCGAGCTGGCAGTGGCAGCCTATCTGTCGGAGCATGTCGTGCCATGCCTGATCGGACGCGATGCCCACCGAATCGAGGATATGTGGCAATATCTGTACCGGGGGGCGTATTGGCGGCGCGGTCCGGTGACGATGACCGCCATCGCCGGCGTCGACATGGCGTTATGGGATATCAAGGGCAAGATCGCCGGGTTGCCGGTCTATCAGTTGCTGGGCGGCGCGGCGCGCGATGCGTGCATGGTCTATGCCCATGCCAATGGAACGTCGATCGAGGACACCATCGCCACCGCCGTCGCCGAGCGCGACAAGGGGTATAAGGCGATCCGGTTGCAATGCGGGGTGCCCGGGCTTGCCTCCACCTATGGGGTCGCGAAGCCCGGGCAACGCTATGAACCGGCCGATGGCGACCTGCCGAGCGAGGCGGTGTGGTCGACCGAGAAATACCTGCGCGTCGTGCCGGAATTGTTCGCCGCCGCGCGCGAGGCGCTGGGGCCGGACGTCCATCTGCTCCACGATGTCCACCACCGGCTGACCCCGATCGAGGCGGGGCGGTTGGGGCGCGATCTGGAGCCGTATCGCCCGTTCTGGATCGAAGACCCGACGCCCGCCGAGCATCAGGATGCCTTCCGGCTGATCCGCAAGCATACCACCACCCCGATCGCCGTCGGCGAGGTGTTCAATTCGATCTGGGATTGCAAGGCGCTGATCGAATGCCAGCTGATCGACTATATCCGCGCGACCGTCGTCCATGCTGGGGGCATCACCCACCTGCGCCGGATCGCCGCGCTTGCCGATCTGTACCAGATCCGCACCGGCTGCCACGGCGCGACCGACCTTTCGCCGGTCGCGATGGCGGCGGCGCTCCATTTCGGGCTGTCGATCCCGAACTTCGGGGTGCAGGAACACATGCCGCATTCCGCCGAAACCGATGCGGTATTCCCGCATCAATATCGCTTCGAGGATGGGATGATGCATCCGGGCACTGCGCCGGGGCTGGGCGTCGATATCGACGAGGCCCTGGCAGCAGGACACGAATACAAGCGCGCGTATCTGCCGGTGAACCGGCTCGAGGACGGAACCTTGTGGCATTGGTAAGACGGCTCGTTCCGGCGCGACGGTCACAGGGCGCGACAATCAGGATAGAGGGATAAGGACGGAAATGGGTGTCGTCACCGATGCGGCGCGACAGGCGCCCGAAACCGCCGCTATTGCCGTGCCCCGCCCGCGCGGTCGGGTGCGGTGGGTCATCTGCGCCCTGCTGTTCGTGGCGGTGATATTGTCGTATATCGACCGCCTCGTGCTGGGGGTGCTCAAGCCGCAGCTGGCCGAGCTCTATGGCTGGACCAACGCCGGCTATGGCGACGTCACCGGGTATTTTCAGGTCTTCTACGGAATCGGGTTCCTGCTGTTCGGGTGGCTGATCGATCGGATCGGTCCGAAATACGGCTATCTGCTGGCGATGGGCAGCTGGACGCTGGGGCATTTCGCGCAGACGCTGGCCACCTCGACCACCGGCTTCGTGATCGCGCGTATCCCGTTGGCGTTTGGCGAGGCAGGGACCTATCCATCGGCACTGGCCGCGGCGTCGCAGTGGTTTCCCCGCAAGGAACGCGCGCTGGCGATCGGCATCTTCAATGCCGGTGCCAATGTCGGTGCGGTGGTCACCCCGCTGCTGATCGGCTTCATCGTCACCGGGATGCTGCTCGACTGGCGGTGGGCGTTCATCATCACCGGGATGTTCAATCTGGTGTGGCTGTTCGCGTGGTGGCGGCTGTATCACAAGCCCGCCGACCACCCGACCCTGACCCGCGAGGAGCGCGCCTGGATCGACGTCGAGCCGCAACAGGACCATGGACGCGCTGGGTTCCTGCAGGTGCTGCGCCACCGCGAGGCATGGTCCTACATGGCGGGACGGTTCCTGATCGATCCGGTGTGGTGGACGTTCCTGTTCTGGCTCCCGGATTTCTTCAACAAGACCTATGGCTACGACCTGAAGCGTTTCGGACCACCGCTGGTCGCGATCTACATCCTCGCCGATCTGGGGGCGATCGCCGGCGGATGGTATTCGTCGCACCTGCTCAAGCGCGGCGTGTCGACCGGTGCCGCCCGCAAGCGGGCGATGTTCGTCTGCGCCCTGTTCGCGTTGCCGGTGATGTTCGCCGGACAGGCCAGCAACATCTGGATCGCAGTGACGCTGATCGGACTGGCCTGCGCCGCGCATCAGGGGTTTTCGACCAATCTGTTCGCACTGCCCGGCGACCAGTTTCCGCGGTTCGGACAGGGAACGCTGATCGGACTGGGCGGATTTGCGGGAGCGGTCGGCGGGTTCATCGCGTCGAAGTCGCTAGGCATACTGCTGGATACGATCGGCAGTTACGGGCCGTTCTTCGTTGCGTGCGGGGTCGCATATCTGGTTGCGTTGCTGGTCTTCCATCTGCTCAATCCGACCTATCGCAAGGTCGAATTGCGCGCGGACGATTAGGGCGATGACGGTGGTTCGACATGGTCCGGTCATGCCCTAGGCGGACAGCAATTTCGCGATCCATCGGCTGCGGTCGAACTGGCCGCAGACGATGACGATCGCGGCGGTGAGAGGTACGGCGATCAGTGCGCCGGCGATGCCCCAGACCCAGCTCCAGAACGTCATCGCAACGATGATCGCCAGCGGCGACAGCGACAGCTGCTTGCCCTGCAACAGCGGGTAGATCACGTTGCTGATCGTCATTTGCAGGATGACGAAGCCGACGAACACCAGGGCCGGCATTTGCCACCCGCCGAACTGGACGAAGGCGAACAGCACCGGCGGCACGATCCCGACGATGTTACCGATCACCGGCACGAAATTGAGCAGGAAGTTGAGAATTCCCCACACCAGCGCCAGCTCCAGCCCGGTCATCCACGACCAGAGCGCGGAGGCGACGCCGGTCAGGATGCTGGTGGCGAGCGTCGTGCCGAGATAACGGCGCACCTGACCCGAAATCTCCTCGCCGACCTCCAGCATGCCGCGCCGGGCACCGCCTTCGAACATCTCGTATAGCCGCCGCCGCAGCCGGGGCACTTCGGGCAGGCCGAGCATCACCACGATGCCGATGAAGCCGACATAGGTGACGAAGGCGTAGGCACCACTCGCCAGCATCTGCAACATCGCCACGATGCGCTGGCGGTTGATCGTTCCCGCGATCGGCACGCCGTGATCGGCCGCCCAGGCGGCAATCCGCGCATAGGCGTTCTCAAGCCCCGCCCACTGTGCCGACATCGCACCGATCACCTGCCCGATCGACAGGTACACCGCTGCGGCAAAGGCAGCGAGGATCGCGATCAGCGACAGAAGCGTCAGCGTATAGGCGAGCCATGACGCCATGTAGCGCCCGAGCCACCGCTTGAGCGGCCACAAGGCCGCGACGATGATCGCGGCGAAGGCGATCGGCATGATGACCGCGAACCCCGCTTGCAGCGCCGCGATCAGCAGGATCGCGGCGATGATCGTCAGCATGCGGTTGCGATAGCGGTCCTGCACCGAACCTTCCGTCATTCGCTCAGCTCCTCGATTGCGGTACCGACATCGGCCATCGCTTCGGCATTGAGGCGGGCCCCGAGGAGCAGCACCCAGGCGGACACCATCAGCCACAGCATCAACACGACCACGGCTGCGAGCGAGCCATAGGTGTCGTCGAACCGCGCGACATGCGCGACATAGGTGCGGAACAGCAGCGTCGCAGCGAGCCACATCGCCACGCCGGCGATGGTGCCTGGCAAGGCGTCGCGCCATGCGATCGGCTTTTGGGCGGCGGGGGCGTAGCGGTACATCAGGATCAATCCGGCACCCGCGCCGAGCGTCAGCGAGCCGAACAGGGTGGCCGCGGAGACGAACTGCGCGCCGGGCAGACCGTCCGGCACATAGCTTTGCAGGAACGCCAGGATCGACAACGACACGAGAGCCGTCAGCACGATCGCCGCGCACCCGAGCACCAGCGCGGTCGAGGCGAGTTGTCGCCTCAACCCGCGCCGCTCACGCTCGATCCGGTAGGCAAGGTTGATACCGTGCAGCAGCGATCGTCCGGCGCGGCGCGCGCTGAACAGCGTGATACCGATCGAGACGATCAGCGTCGCGACCGAGGTGCGATCGGTGGTCAGGCTGTTATGCAATCCCCGCTCGATGATCGATCGCGCGTCGAGCGGCATGATTGCGGTCAGGGTGGACAGATTGCGCGCGACCGTCGCGGCCGGCACGAAGAAGCCATAGGCCCCCGCGACCAGCCCCACCAGCGGGACGATCGCGAGGAACGCCGCAAACGCGATCGAACTGGCCGCGATGCCGAAGTCGTCGCGCAGTCCGCCGCGCACCGTCCGGAACGAAAGCGCCGTCCAGCGCAGGAATATGGTCGTTGCCCCAAGCGTGCGCTTGCCTGTGGCTCCGTAAATGGCCCAAGCCATGCCGCTGTACCTCGATCGATCCCAACCGCCATGGGCGGGTGACGAGACCGTAACGATCATCCGCGACTTCGGTGACATCACCGGCAAAAAAGGAAGATGGATCAGATGATCTCGAAGGCGCGTATTGGCTGGCTGGTGCGCCGCGTTGCACGAAAGATCTGGTTCCGGGCGGCGGTCATCAGCGCGGCCAGCGTCGTGGTCGCCGCCCTTGCGGGGATCGTCGCGCGGGCAGTGCCGTATCACTTCACCGGCGACATCGGTCAGGACGCCGTTGGAACGGTGCTCCAGATCATCGCCTCGTCGATGCTGGCCGTCACGACGTTCTCGCTAACGGCGATGGTCAGCGCCTATTCGTCGGCTACCCAGCTGGCGACGCCCCGCGCGACGCAATTGCTGATCTCCGACCGCATGTCGCAGAATGCGCTCTCGACGTTTCTCGGGGCGTTCATCTTCGCCATCGTCGGCATCATCGGTTTGCAGACGCGCCTGTACGGTGGACAGGGCCGTGTACTGCTGCTGATCGCGACCGTCCTGCTCGTGGCGCTTGTCGTTGTCACGCTGCTGCGCTGGATCGCGCATCTTGCCGCCTTCGGGCGGATGTCGGACGTGATCGACCGGGTCGAGGACGCGGCATGCTCCGCCATGCGGACGTTCGCCAGCGACCCCTTTGGCGGCGGACGACCGGCCGTGCCGCTCCCTGCCGGTGCGCGGCCGGTACGGTCGGACCGGATCGGGTATGTGACGTACATCGATTTCGATCGCCTCGCCGCGCAGGCCCGGCACCGCGATATCGCGGTGTACGTCACGGCGATCCCCGGCACGTTGGTGCACAAGGGCCGCCCGCTGCTGCACGTCGTGGGTGGCGACGACCGGGAACAGGACGGCGACCTTGCGAAAGCCTTCACTATCGAACGGCACCGCGATTTCGAGCACGATCCCCGGCTCGGCCTGATCGCGCTGGGCGAGATCGCCGGGCGGGCGCTTGCCCCTGCCACCAACGATCCCGGCACCGCGGTGGAGGTGTTGAACGCCCTTTTTCGAACGCTGAGCGAACTGCCTGCGCAGGGCGCGGTGCCGGACGATGATCGGCCGCCCGTCCACGTGGCGCGCCCCTCTGTCGAGGAGCTGGTTCGCGCCGGCTTCGCGCCGATCGTCCGGGAGGGGGCAGGCGAGGAGGAAGTGGCGATACGCGCCTTCAAGATATTGCTCGCGCTTGGGGAAACGCTGCCCCATGCCGGGCAGGTCACGCGGGCGCTCGCCGATGAACTGGCGCAGAATGTCGCGCGGGTGATGCTCGACACGGCGGCTGCGGCCAGAACGTTGGCCGTTCGTGCAGATCGATCGTAACGGCCGCCCCGAAATATCATTCTTCCGGGAAAGCCCCGTCCGTCTCGCTGGCCATTCGAGACCGTCCGAAAACGTGGATCAGGATTCCCTGGGTCGTCTGGGCGGTGTAACCTGCAGTCATGGCGTATATCGAGGGTCATGCTCGGGACCGGGCGTGAGACCGTCCGAAAACGTGGATCAGGATTCCCTGGGTCGTCTGGGCGGTGTAACCTGCAGTCATGGCGTATATCGAGGGTCATGCTCGGGACCGGGCGCTGCTGCTGCCGGCGTCGGTTGAGGACTATGTCGCGGCGGACAACCCGGTGCGGTTCATCGACGCCTTTGTCGATGACCTCGATCTGGGCGATGCCGGTTTCCAGCGCGCGCGGCCGAAGGCGACGGGGCGTCCCGGCTACGATCCTGCCGATATGCTCAAGCTGTACCTGTACGGCTATCTCAACCGGGTGCGGTCGAGCCGGCGTCTGGCGATGGAGGCGGCGCGCAATCTCGAACTGATCTGGCTGCTGCGCGGGGTTCGACCGGACTTTCGCACCATCGCCGACTTCCGGCGCGACAACCGGGGCGCGTTCAAGGCGGTGTTTCGCGCCTTCGTCCTGCTGTGCCGCAAGCTCGACCTGTTCGGGTGCGAGTTGCTGGCGGTGGACGGCACGCGGCTGAAGGCGGTGAACAGCCGGGCGCGCAACTTCAGCCGTGAGCGACTGGCGACGTATCTCGCCGCGGTGGATGCGCGACTGGAGCGCTACCTGGCCGAGCTGGACGAGATCGACCGCGGCGAGGATGGTGCCGGCACCGGTCGCGGCGATACCGTGGCGACGAAGATCGCCCGCTTGCGCGAACAGCGTCAGGTCAGTGCGGCGCTGCTCGGCCAGTTGGAGGACAGCGGCGAAGGGCAGATATCGCTCACCGATCCAGACGCCCGCCTGATGGTCGCGCATTCCAAGGTCACGGTCGGCTACAATGCCCAGGTCGCGGTCGACGCCAAACACAGCCTGATCGTCGAGCAGCACGTCACCAATGCCTGCAACGACATGGGGCTGTTGGCTCCCACCGCCGGCGCAGCGATGGAGGCGCTCGGGGTCGAGCGGATCGATGCGGTCGCCGACATGGGGTATCACTCGGGAGACGATATCGTCGCGTGCGAGGCGGCCGGCATCACGCCCTACATTCCCCGCCCGCGTCGCGGCACCGCCGTCGGCAACGGCCTCTTTCCCAAGGAGCGGTTCCGCTACGATCCGGTGGCCGACGTCTATCACTGCCCCGGCGGGCAGGTGCTGGACACCCTCTACGCTTCGGTGACGCGCGGACACCTGTCGATCCAGTATTCCAGCCCCGCCGCCTGCGCCGGCTGCCAGATCAAGGCGCGCTGCACCACGGGACGCTGGCGACGCATCAATCGCGGCGAACACGAGGCAGTCATCGAGCGCATGTGGGCACGCCTCGCGACGCGGCCGAGCATCCTCACCATCCGCAAGTCCACGGTCGAACACCCGTTCGGCTCAATCAAGCAGTGGATGAACCAGGGCGCGTTCCTGATGCGCGGGCTGGAGAAGGTCCGCGCCGAATTCAGCCTGACGGCACTCGCCTACAATCTCAGGCGGGCCATCGCCTTCATCGGCGTGCCGGGGATGATCCGGGCGGTGCAGGCCTGAGCCAGGCTACCCGACACGTCGTGTTCCACGCCCTATACTGCCCCCTGCGACGCTCATTTCCCGCCTCGCCACGCATCGAGGCTCGAGTACGACGCTTTCCCGGCTTTACCGTGCAGCGCTGGCGTTCGGTACCTCCCGCAAAAAGTTTTCGGACGGTCTCCCCGCAAAAAGTTTTCGGACGGTCTC
>NZ_LMKP01000043.1 GCF_001421715.1 Sphingomonas sp. Leaf22 | reverse complement strand
TGCGGCCCCGCTTGATCAGGTCGGTCCCCTCGCACGCTGGACAACGCATCCTGTCCTCGCCGTCCAAATCAAAGGAACACAGAAGAATCCAAAACGCGCCTCGTGTAAACAGTCCCCGCGGGTGCGGGGGAGACCGCAAGAAGGCCGGGCTGCCAGCCGAGATCAAGGGTCGATCCCCGCGGGTGCGGGGGGAGACGCGAGCGGATGCAGGGCGTCCACCCCGACATCGGGTCGATCCCCGCGGGTGCGGGGGAGACCGAAAGAGATTGGCAACGTCGCCACTCAGATCGAGTCGATCCCCGCGGGTGCGGGGGAGACCCGTCGAGCTTGACGTCGCGCTCGGCGACCGTGGGTCGATCCCCGCGGGTGCGGGGGAGACACCGCGTTCAGGGCCTCCGACATGGCGATAGCGGGTCGATCCCCGCGGGTGCGGGGGAGACGGAAGGGTGGTAAGCAGCCGGTAGGTGATGACGGGTCGATCCCCGCGGGTGCGGGGGAGACTACACTGCTCCCCGTTGCGTCTGTCAGGGTTGGGGTCGATCCCCGCGGGTGCGGGGGAGACTACGGCATTGAGCCTTCAAAGGTTAGGTACAGGGGTCGATCCCCGCGGGTGCGGGGGAGACTTCGTTGACGCGCCGCCCATGGCCCTGCATTGGGGTCGATCCCCGCGGGTGCGGGGGAGACTCGGCGCAATCCTGGATGAACTCATCATTGCCGGGTCGATCCCCGCGGGTGCGGGGGAGACGTCAGCGGGCCGGTAACGCCGTTGCGGACGATGGGTCGATCCCCGCGGGTGCGGGGGAGACCGCAGCTGCGCAGCATCCCAGTAATCGGACAGGGGTCGATCCCCGCGGGTGCGGGGGAGACACGATGGGCGGCCCGGGCACGTTCTGCGTACCGGGTCGATCCCCGCGGGTGCGGGGGAGACGCAGGTTCGCGCCGTGCCGCACCAGGTCCCATGGGTCGATCCCCGCGGGTGCGGGGGAGACTAACGCAGGTCGACCAGATCGGCCCCGCTGCGGGGTCGATCCCCGCGGGTGCGGGGGAGACCCTTTGCTCCATTGCGGCGCATCAGGAGCATTGGGTCGATCCCCGCGGGTGCGGGGGAGACTGGCTGATCGGCCAGTACGAAGCCAGCGCAGAGGGTCGATCCCCGCGGGTGCGGGGGAGACATGAGGTTGAACGGCCATCCCGTCATCATGCTGGGTCGATCCCCGCGGGTGCGGGGGAGACACCGGGAAGTTAGCGGGGCCAGTGATCATAGGGGGTCGATCCCCGCGGGTGCGGGGGAGACCGTGACCAGCTTCGGCCACGTCATTACCGCCAGGGTCGATCCCCGCGGGTGCGGGGGAGACGCGGGTGGCTTGGGGCGCTTGGTCACGGTGATGGGTCGATCCCCGCGGGTGCGGGGGAGACAGCATGACGACGCGCCTAAACCGCCAGACCCTGGGTCGATCCCCGCGGGTGCGGGGGAGACGCCTTTGTCGCGTGGCTCGACATAGATCGTCGGGGTCGATCCCCGCGGGTGCGGGGGAGACGACAAGGACGGCAACGAGATCGCGTCGGCCCCGGGTCGATCCCCGCGGGTGCGGGGGAGACGGCAGGCGCTGGCGTGACGTTCGGGAAGGCGAGGGTCGATCCCCGCGGGTGCGGGGGAGACTCGGTCCGGTGCCGTACAACCCGCAGGCACAGGGGTCGATCCCCGCGGGTGCGGGGGAGACATCGCGGCGTCGAGCGAGGCAGTGTAGCGATAGGGTCGATCCCCGCGGGTGCGGGGGAGACCGCCTGCCGATCGAACCGGCCGCCGCTGGCAAGGGTCGATCCCCGCGGGTGCGGGGGAGACGCAAGGCCCTTGGTGCTATCGCCAGTCGACTTGGGTCGATCCCCGCGGGTGCGGGGGAGACTCACTTCCCCCGCCTCGACGTCGCGCATGAGCGGGTCGATCCCCGCGGGTGCGGGGGAGACGTTGGTGGAACGCGCTCCGACCTATAGCATCCGGGTCGATCCCCGCGGGTGCGGGGGAGACGCCAAGGTCGGCGTGGATCGGTCCTATGTCCTGGGTCGATCCCCGCGGGTGCGGGGGAGACATCGCCCTGGAGCTGTAGGAACGCGTTCATAAAGGTCGATCCCCGCGGGTGCGGGGGAGACCGCCGGATCGGCCGCCGCATAGCCCAGGTCGAGGGTCGATCCCCGCGGGTGCGGGGGAGACGCCGATCGCGTCCTTAAAGGCCGCCTCCATGAGGGTCGATCCCCGCGGGTGCGGGGGAGACGCGCGGGCACCTGGGCGCCGTCGCCGGGGCTGGGGTCGATCCCCGCGGGTGCGGGGGAGACGTTGGCGGCCTCGATTGCATAGAGCTTTGCCATGGGTCGATCCCCGCGGGTGCGGGGGAGACCCGTCAACGCCTTCCGGCATCGCCGCTGGCGCGGGTCGATCCCCGCGGGTGCGGGGGAGACGAACGCTACTGCGCCGGGCCGCGCCTCGAACTGGGTCGATCCCCGCGGGTGCGGGGGAGACGGTTGAGGCTGGTCAGGAACGTCTTGAAGCTGGGGTCGATCCCCGCGGGTGCGGGGGAGACCTTCAGCCCGAGCTTTCCCCCAATCCAGCAGCGGGTCGATCCCCGCGGGTGCGGGGGAGACTGCGATCGTCATGCCGATCCGGTCGCCGGGTGGGGTCGATCCCCGCGGGTGCGGGGGAGACGCGGCCCTGCCGGCGCACATTACGGTCGAGAAGGGTCGATCCCCGCGGGTGCGGGGGAGACATCGATACCGCGATGTACGCGAATTACCCGCCGGGTCGATCCCCGCGGGTGCGGGGGAGACAGCAGCCAGCGGCGGGTATAGCCGGTGGTATTGGGTCGATCCCCGCGGGTGCGGGGGAGACTGGCCGAACGCCAGATTGCCGGCCATCTGCGGGGGTCGATCCCCGCGGGTGCGGGGGAGACGCCTATGCCGATGCTGGGCTGTCCGACGCCGAGGGTCGATCCCCGCGGGTGCGGGGGAGACGGTGCCATTGTTAGTGAGAACGGCGCGAGCGGGGGTCGATCCCCGCGGGTGCGGGGGAGACCCGTATGACGCCTGCGGACTTAGCTTGAGTTTGGGTCGATCCCCGCGGGTGCGGGGGAGACGTTCTGCTTCATGAAGGCGCGGATCAGGTCGAGGGTCGATCCCCGCGGGTGCGGGGGAGACGCGACGAAGAAGCGTACGGGCACATTCAAGCGGGGTCGATCCCCGCGGGTGCGGGGGAGACCTTGAAATCCAGTGCGAACAAACAAGCAAACGGGGGTCGATCCCCGCGGGTGCGGGGGAGACTCTGCCGGTCAACTGCCTCGTTTCGTTCACGATGTCAAAGATCGCCTGTCGCGCACCCTTCAAAGCCTCACCCCGGCGGTTCTGGCATCTGGCGTCCCGACAATGCGCGGCGGACGAGGAGGATGCCGTCATGCGCGACCACGTCCTTGGGCGGTTCGCCAAGGACCGACAGGCCGAGACCACCCGCCGATGCCGGTTCGGCCCAGCACATGACGATGCTGCCACGGCGCAGGCGGGTGTGCCATTCCTCGACGACGGTCCAGATGCGGCCGCGCACGCCGGCGCTCATGCGGGGCTGGGCATAGACGCCGGGGGCGAGTTCGAGCATCGCCGAGCCGAGGAAGCCGCGATAGCGATCCTCGACGTCGCGGGTGATGACGACGGTCAGCGGCACGGCGTCAGCCCGGATCGGACGGGAGCGGCGTCACGGCAGATGAACCGGGCGGTTCCGTCGCGCTGGCCGGCATCAACAATGCCTTTATCCGGTCGATCATGCCGGGGATGACACTGCGCTGGCGGAAGAGCAGGGCGGCGCGTTTGCGGACCAGCCGTTCGATCGGCGCAGCCCTCCGTGCCCGCGCTTCGCGCACCGCACCGAAGGCGATGTCGAGCAGCACGTCGTGGCGATACAGGTCGCCGATATCGAGCACGAAACTCTGCCCAGAATCTTCGTGGACGAAGCCCAGTTGCGGGATCGCGCCGGTCGCGGCGACGGCAACCGCTGCGGCAGCGGTCATCGCCGATCCGGCATGGTTGATCGCCTGGTTGGCGAGGTCACCGGCCTCCGGGTTTTCGCGGTCGTAGCGGCGACCGTTCCACACGATGCCGTGGCGTTCGGCGGCGAGGACATAAGCGCGCTTGATCCGCGCGCCCTCCTGTCCGCGCAGCACGGCGACGTCGCGGGTCCGTACGATTTCGCCGAAGCGCATCGCGTACATCGCGCGCGCGGTTTCCATGCGCAGCTTCGGATCGGCCCAGCGGCGAACCTGCGCGCGGGCCAGCGCCGAACTGTCGGGCATCAGCGGCGGCGCGGTGTAGAAACGGACCGCGCCGTCGCCGATCGCCGCCAAGGCGCAACCATGGCGGGCGAGCAGGCGCAGCGCGTCATGGGTGACGCTCGACCCCGGTCCCAGCAGCACGATCGAGATGGCGTGATACGGAATCTGGTAATCGCCCGCGCCCAGCGCCCCGCCACCCGCCGTCACGAACCGCAGACAGCCATCCTCCACCTCCAGCCGTCCGCGATCCAGCCATACCAGCCCTTGCCGATCGGCATGGGGGATACGCGCCTTTTCAAGGCCGAGGCGACCCGACAGCATCTACCCGGCCCGGTTCGGTGGCGCGAGCAGCAACATGCCATAGCCGAAGCCCGAATGCCGCCCGATCCCCTTGGCAAGCAAGTCGGCGAAGACCACCGGATCGGCGATCGTCAGCGTTCCGCCGATCAGCGCGTCTGGCCCTTCGACCCGGTGGGTGCGGCGTCCTTCGCTGCGATGGGTGTTGCGCAAGGCGCGCGTGCGACGGAACAGACGGAGGTCGGCATGGTCCAGCGTCGCGGCACCGGCGAGGCGGGTTGCGAGCCAGTCGATATAGACCGCCGCCCGGTCGACCGTGTCGGGATCGCCGCCCGCCCGTTCGATCCGTTCGCGCGCGGCGACATGGGCGTCGATCTCCCCGGCGTTGCGCTGCCATGCGTCGGAGCGACCGGCCCGTGCCGCGCGAACCGTCTTGCCGAACCGCACGACCGGGCGCACCCGCACTTCGAAGCCATAGCGCGCGCCTTCCCGCCAGGTCCCGGGCATCGGCTGTAGCTGAGGCTCGCCGTCGAACACCGCCTGCACCTCGGTATCGGTCGGGGGCAATGCTGCGGCGTCGTCGAACGCGGTACGATCCCGAACATAGCCCAGCAGATGCGGCCCCTTCCCATGGTCGGGCAGGAACCGGAACGGGTGCGGCGCGGCATCGCCGAACCGTGCGAGGAGTGCGGCATGCAGCGCATAGCCCAGATCCTCATCGCTCAGCCGCCGCGCCACCGCGAACGCCGCCAGCGCCCGGACATGGATGCCGATGCGGGCCAGATGCAGGGTCACGGCGTCACCGCCGGCCAGTCGAGCCGTCCGACCATCACCCGACGCAGCCCGGCATGGACCCCGGCGGGCCAGTGGCGTTCGTCGGTCAGTTCCTCGGTCTGCGCATCCTGTGCAACGACGCCGCCGGTCGGTTCGCCGAACGGCCATTGCGCGCGGATCGCGGCGGGGCGGCGAAGCTCGATCTTCGCGAACCCCAGCGCCAGCGCGTCGGGGATGGTGTCGGCCTCCACCTCGCCCAACAGCAGCGGGCGCGACGGTAGGAACGGCTTGCGGCCCAGAAACAGCGGACGTTCGGGGCGGCGCAGCGCCTCCGCCAACGCATCGAGATCGGGCGCGGCGTCCGCAGGCTCCAGCCGACATGCGATCAGGACGCGGGCATCGGCATCCATGTCGCGATAGCGGATATGTGGCGATTTATAGGTGTCGGCACCGCCCGCACGCCCCTCTACCCGGCCGCGCGTGGTCCAGCCGCGATCATTGGCACCGAGCTGGGCGGTTTGGAACTCGCGCTCGCGCCGACCCTCTACCACGCGCGCCGATCCGATCACCAGCCGCCCCTGCAACGCGGCATGGGCATCGACGTCGAAGCGTTCCCAGCCGAGCGCATTGGCGAACAGCCCGGCGACCATCGATTTCGATGGAAAATCGCGCACCACGCCATAGGCATCGACCAGATCGCCGCCGAAGCTCATCAACGGCGCGTCGCAATCGAGCAACAGGTGTTTCACGCAGCCGCGTCCCGCACGACCGATCCGGCCCAGGTGGCCAATTCCCGCAGCGGGCCGTTGGCGATGCCGGTCAGCGCCAGGTCGGGCATCGCGGTAAGGCGGCGGGCTTCGCCGGTTTCGTAGAGAGTATCATAATCGGCGAGGTGCTTTGCCATCGCGTGCGCCGTGCGTTGACCGAGCGAGCCTTCGGGATCGTGATCGGTCGCGATCGCATCGCGAAAGGCGTTGGCCAGCGTACGCGGCTGACGGTCGCCCGCCTCCACAAGCACCAGTTCCGCACGGCTATAGGGTGCGGTCGATCCCTTCTTGGCCCCCGGCGAGATTTCGGCGACGAGGTGAACGAGATGCTCGACCACCTGCGCCGCCAGCGCGCGGTCGTGGTCGCCGGTCCAGTTCTTGCGGTCGCAGCCGGTCAGGTTCGATACCAGCAGCGGCACGTCGACCACGACATAGCCGTAATATAATCCGGAGGTTAGTTCGGTGTCGAATACGCCCGCGGCCCCGGCATCGTCACCCTGTTCCCGGTCGCGGAGGTCGTCGACGACGGTGAAATAATCGGTCTCGGCCTGCATCGCATGGACGGTGAAGGCATGGGCGACATGGATCGCCGCGTCGCGATTGGCGCGGGTGTCGCTGGTCACCATCCGCCCGAACAATGCGGCCTCCAGCGATGCCGCCAGCAGGTTCTGATCGCGCAACTGGTTCAGATTGTTCTTCTGTTCCTTGACCCAGATATCGGCCGCCGCCTTCACGCCGGCTACGCTCGCGCTTTCGGCCAGCAGGCGTTCGGCCTCGGACGCCAGCCATGCCAGTTCGGGGCGACCGAACAGCAACGCCTGCCGCTGCTGCTTGTCCTTCGCGTTCTTGCCGTAGAATTTGGTGATGAACGCTTCCTCGACCGCGTCGACCATGTCCTTGTCGAAACGGGCGCGCAGCGGGCCGGAGACCTCGCGCTCGATCGCTTGTTTCGAGCGGACGCCCTCGACACCGTTGCGCTTCGCCAGTTCGTGCAGCGCGCGGGGATCGTCGGCCATGCGCCAGTGGCGCTTCAGGCATTGCGACGACACCCGCGTGCGGGTGGCAGTGCCGAAGGGCAGGCGCTTGGCGAGGCCGGCATCGTCGCGGTTGAGCAAGGCACCCGGCCATGCCGCGAGGAAATGGATCTGGATGAATTTCGGCACGATGCCGTCGGTTGCGGTGGTCGTCATGCGAAATCCCTTTCAGTTCGATTTGGCCTGCGCGGCGTAATAATGCCGCGCCATGCGCAGCCGGGCGCTGTCCGATTTGATCGGATCGCCGCCCAGCAAGTGATACATGTCCCACAGGTTCACCGGCTGGCGCTCCCGCGACAGGATGCGGACGGCGAGCGCCAACTGATCGACCAGCGCCTCGCCCCGGCTGGCGAGCAGGCGCAGCAGCCGCTTTTCCGAAAAGCCGGCCTCGAACAAGGCACCGCCGACTCCGCGTTTCTCGTCATGCGGATACAGCGCGGCCGTACCCGACAACAGCCCGGCGAAATGGCCGATCAGGCGCAGTCGGGTCCAGTCCTGCTCGATACGCGATTGCGGTACCTTCGCACCGAGCAACGCCTTGATCGCGACCGCATCGGCCGCCGGCGATTTCGTCAGTTCCATCCGGCGCAATGCCGCGCGGTCGCCGCTCGACATGCCGTGCAGCTGGCGTGAGATCGACCGCATCCAGTCGTCGGGCGGTGTTGCCGTTGCCGGGGCTGCGCCCGTCGCGGCGGGGTTACTCGCCATGTTCGGCCTCCTCGACCCATTTCTTCATCTCGTAATGGAGCAGCGATCCGGCGCGGGCGCGGGCCGGAACCCGGCGAACCTCGTTACCGGGCGCGGCTTCGGCGGCGATGGCGAAGGTGTCGGTCGCGACGTCGCACAGTGTCGTCCGCCAGGCCATGCGGTGATTGTCGTCGGTCGCGGTGACCTCTGCCCAGAACGGTCCGTCGAAGAAGATGCCGTCGACCGTTTCGTTGAACCGGTTCATCCAGCGTTCGATCTTCTTCTTCGCGGAATCATCGTCCAGCCGTGCCTTGTCCGGGCCACCTTATACCAGCGAGATCAACGCGCGGCTGAGACGGCGGCTGGCCTGGAATCCCTCTTCGGCGCGCTTGCCGGCAACCTCGCCGATGCGGTCGATCGGCAGGGGGCGGCCTGCTGCGTCGCGCAGTGCGCCGGGGGTGCAGACCGTGCGGCGGTGCAGTCCCTCGGTCTTGCCCTGTCCGCGCACCAGTGCGGCGGCGACGATCGCCAGCCCTTCCCGGTCGTCGGCGGGATCGGCCTTGGCCAGCCGGGGAAGGGTGATCTTCGCCTTGTCGAGCAGCGTCGCCATCTGCCGATAGCCGAAGCCCGCGCCGCTGGGGGTGTGGCTGGTCGATCCGTCCGCCTTCATCGGTGCCCATGGGTCGAGCGTCGCGCCCTTCAGGTCGGATGCCGCGACGCGGGCGCATTTCGACCCGGCGGCCAGCGCCTCGATGCCCGCAGGCGTGCGCCGCAACCGCACCCGGCGGCAGATTTCGACATAGAGTTCGTCGAGCCCGTCATAGGCCAGCGACAGGGTGCCGTCCCACGGCGCGGTCCACAGCAGCAGGGTGCCGGTCCGTCGGTCGGGTCGCGCGCGGGCGTCGGCGACCAGCCGCGCGACGTCGCGTCCGAATGCCCGTGCCGCGCCGCCAAGCGGCCGGATGCCGAGGCTCATGCGCGACGCAAAGCCGCCATTCATGCGCGAGATGCCGTAATTGCCGGCGCCCAGAAACCCTTCGGTCGTCTGCAACGTGACCAGCGCGAACAGCCAGTCCTCATCGCTGGCACCGGCCATGCGCTCCTGTTTCAGGTCGTGATTCTTCGCGGTCACCAGCATGTCGAGCGCGTCGGGCGTGGGGATGCGGTTCTTGTACGCGGCGCGGTCGGTCGGGGCGAGCGTCGGTGGCTGGAGCAATGCCGGCTTCGACCAGTCGTCGACGACCAGTTCCCATGCTTCGGGCAGGTCGGGGGTCATGCCCATCAGCAGGTCGCGCCATGCCGCCTCTCCCGTCGGCCGCGTGTCGGTATCGGCGTGGATCAGCGCCATCGCCGCCACCTGTACCGTAAACGCATGCCAAGGCTCTCGCTGGTGCGGGCGCAGTGCCGGAAAGCTCCACGCCTGCCCGTCCGCCAGCGCCGCGAAGGCCGCGAACAGCGAACCGCGATGCACCCGGCCGTCTTCGTCCTGCCAACCGATCATGCCGCCCTCCCGCCGCCGAACATGGCCGATGGAGCCGGGCAGTCAAGAGCACGCATAGGATCGCCGCCACTTCGGTTCCATCCCTGCGCGATACCGCTGCGAAAGTCGCAACGTGCGCCCCGATCTTGCCGTACCCCCGTCTGCGCGGAGGTACGAGAAAGGGACGTTCGCGGAGGAATCCGGTAGCGGCATTGGCCTGTGGGGCGGCGACATGGTCATGCGCCGAACAACGCCGCCGCATCGGTCAGCACCGTGGGTGCAGTCAGCGCGCGGTCGAGGTACAGGTTGCGCGCCTCGCAACTCGTTTCGGCAACCAGCAGGCAGCTATGGCAGGCCGCGCCGCTCAGCGCGCGTTCGTCGGCATGGGCGTCGGGATCATGTTCGGCACAGATCGGATCGCCGCTGCACAATGCCAGCCGGTCGAGCGCGCGTTCGGCGATCGCCCCCAGACGCGGCAATATCGCGACCAGTCCGCCCAGCGTCCCCTGCGTACCGGTCGAGGCGGTGTAGAGCAGCAGGCCGAAGCGTTCGCCATCTTCGTTAACGATCGCATACAGCCGTTCCTTGAGCGCGGTCGCGGGATAGCCGCAGTCGAGGGCGATCTCGGTCATCAGCGCGTGGCTGAAACCGTGCATCGCGTAATAGGCGAGGCCGGGAAAGCGCAGCTTGTCGCCATAGGCCTGACCGCTGCGCCAGCGGTCCCATCCGCTCAGCAACGCTTCCCCCCGCGCCGCCACCGCCGGGCGGGTCAGCCACGACCGGATCGCCTGTGGATCGAAGCGCAGGAAGATGCCTTCGCCCAGTTGTTCGACGGCGGGCAGCCATTCGAGATCGACGGCCAGCGCCGCGCCCTCGACCGCGATATAGAGTTCCTCCAGATCGCCGTCGATCGCGGTCGGCGCGGCTTCGAACCGGGTAAAGCCGTACAGGCAGGCGACCTCGCGCAGCCGGTGGACCGCGACCGCCGCAGCGATCGGGGACAGGCGCGGCCGATCGCCGTCCCATTCGGCGCGGGTCAGGGTGCGGGCGAACAGCCGGGCGTCGGGGGTGTCGCTGCCGATGGCGGGCAGGCCGGAGGCGAGCAGGTCGAATTCGGCGACCTTGGGGGCTTTGGCCAGGGTCTGATGGCCGGTGCTGCGCAGTTGCGCGACGCGGGCGACGATGTCGGCATCGCTCCATCCGGCCAGCGCCGCGCGCAACGCCGGGTTGGCGCGGCGGGCGATCGCCATTTCCGCTTCGGCCGTCACCCAGTCGATCGCGTCCATATGCGCCTCGACCAGTCGGGTCAGCTCGTCCTCGCCGGCGGGCAGCGAGATGACGGTCAGTACCTGCGGGAAATAGGCGTTGGTCGCGGTACGGGTCAGGAAGCGCAGATTTTCGCCGCAGTCCGCGTCGTCGGTCGGCAGCCATGGCCGACGACCCCGGCATTTGCCGAACCGGCCATCGGCCTGTGCATCGCGCAGCGACAGCGCCGCACCGCATCCGCAGACGATCCGGGTCGAGGCGGGATCGCCCGACGTCCCGCGCTCCTCCAGCCAGAGCGGTTGGACGCAGCGCCCGGGCAGGTCGACATGCACGGCATAGGCCCAGTCGATGTCCTGCAAATGCCCCTTGTGACAGCCAGCGACGAAGCGGATCGGCGTCACCGCCAGACGGCGCCCGTCATCGTCGATCAACTCGGCCCGGCCGCGCGGGTTCAGGTCGCGCCAGCGGACCAGCCGGCGGCGACGGACGTCGCCCGCGTCGTCGGCATCGCGGGCAACGAACCATGAGGGGAAAATGCGCGCCTCGATGCCCGGCGGTTCGCCGGGGCCGGTGCGATTCTCGTCATGCGCCGGCGGGGTGCGCAAGGTCAGCCGGACGCCATCGGCCAGTCGCCCGTTGCCGCGCAGCAGCGCCTCCAGCACCGCCGCCGCGCGCGGTTCGTGGATCGGACGCCAGCTGCCGCGTTCGCGCATGTGCCACAGGTCGAGGCCGCCGATGACCACCGACCGCGTCGGCAGGTCGACCATCGCGCCGGGACCGAAGCCCAGCACCAGTTGCGACTGGCGCAGCGTCACGGGTTTGCCGGTCATGCCATGTCTCCTGCGCCGCCGACCCGTTCGCCGGTCGGTCCGCGCGGCCGGACCAGCACCGCCGGTTCGACGTCGCGCATGCTCCATCCGGCCTGGAACCGCCGGTGCGCGGGCGACAGGTTGCCCAGCACGGGGTCGAGCGGAGGATGGAGCAGGCGTTGCGGGCGATCCTCGTAGCTGAACCGTCCGCCCGCGCCGGTCTGTTCGCCGGCGATCGCGATCCAGTCGTCGAGCAGCCCCTCGATCGTCGCCGCCAGCCGGTCGCGGCCGCCATCGATTCCGGCGGGCGCGCGATCCACCAGATGCGCGACCACCGCCGCACGGGTGGCGGATGCGCTCGCCAGCGCCGCGACCGCGTCGGAGGGTGTCAGCGCCGGATCGAGATGGCGGGCGATCGCCACCACCACCGCCGCCAGCGACCGGTCGAGCGCACGCGCCGACCATGGCGTGACGCTGGTCGCCTCGACCGCGCGATAGAAGGTGTCGTGGAAATGGCTGAATTGTTCGAAATGCATCCGGTCGCGCGGGCGGTGGACGTTCAACACCGCCACGACCAGTCCGGGGCGCGCCGGATTGCGGCCGACACGGCTGGTCGCCTGGATATATTCCGCCGCGGTCTTGGGCTGGCCCTGCACCAGCATCAGTCCCAGCCGATCGATGTCGAGGCCGACCGAGATCATGTTGGTCGCCAGCGCCACATCGAGCGGGTCCGGCCCGTCGAAGCCCGTCTCCAGCCGCCGTTTGGCCGCCGCGACCTGATCGGTCGACACGCGCGACGTCAGTTCGACCGGTTCGCCGAGCAGCCGGTCGCCGAACGGCCGGTCGACCGGCTCGATCCGTCGCCGCTGCGTACCATAGCCGGCAAGCCGGTTCGCGACCTCGTCCTCGACGATGCGACGCGCGCCGCCCAGTTCACGCAGCGCGTTGAAATAGCACAAAGCCGTGCGATAGGCATCGGCGTCGCCGCCGTCATCGGCCAACCCTTGCGCCGCGCCGAGCAGGGTCACCAGCGCCTGCAGGAACACCAGCTTCGGCCCGCGCCCGGCGGCGGCGATGCCGACATACCAGCGCGCCGGATCGGTCGTGCTTTCGGGACAGGTGCGCGCGAAAAAACTGTCGCGGCGGTCGATGCCGGGCGGGGGAAAGATGCGCGTTTCGCCGCGGTCGAACAGCGCGCGGATCTGGTCGCCGGCGCGGCGGACGGTGGCGGTCGACGCGACGATCTTCGGCCGGACCCGTTGTCCGTCGACGCTGCGGCTGGCGAGGCGGTCGATCGCGGCTTCGTACAGACCGGCGACGGTGCCGAGCGGGCCGGAGATCAGGTGCAGTTCGTCCTGCACGATCAGGTCGGGCGGGTCGAGCCGATGGCCGCCGTCCAGCGCGCGACCCCGGCCGGGTTCGGCCGCACCGTAAAAGCCGCTGTCGTCGGCACGGTCGACATGGCCGAAAAACGCCCCCGCCGCCCCGATCCATGGCAGCGCCGCGAATTTGTCGACGGTCGCGATCAGGAACGTGGGCAGGCGGCGATAGATCGCTTCGTCGACCGTCACCACCGGCAACGCCCGGTCGCCGGTGAAGGGGCAGGCCAAGTTGACGCAGCGCAGTTCGAGATTGGTCGGCGCATCGGCATGGGGCACGCAGCGGAAGCTCTGCGGGGTGAAGGCAGTGCCGCACCACGGACACGCCTTGATCGGGGCGGGCGCGCGGCTGTCGCGGCCGCTGGTATAGGCGCGGACGCGGCGGACGGCGGTGCCCTCGCGCTTGTCGCCCTTGCGCCCCAGCTGGTTGGGGCTGGCGTCGGAGCCGACCCACAGCCCGATCTCGATCGGCCAGTCGCCGAGCAGCGGACGACCGCCGGCGTCGCGGTACCCGGCCCCGGTGCGCAGCAATTCGAGTGCGCAGACCAGCCCCGCCGCCCGTCCCAGCTGGTCTAGCGTCAACAGCCGCAGCGTATAGCGCATGATGACCGATACGCCCGCACCGAGCAGCCCGTCCCCCGACAGGCGACGCAGGGCGATGGTGAAGGCGGCAAGGCCCAGATACGCTTCGGTCTTGCCGCCGCCGGTCGGGAAGAACAGCAGGTCGGCTATCTCGCGGTCGGCATGGCGGCGGTCGGCCATGCCGGGCAGGTTGAGCAGCAGGAAGGCGAGTTGGAACGGTCGCCATGCCGGGTGAGCGTCGCCCGGCCGTCGGGCGCGGGTCGCGTCGGCGATGGCGCGGTTGGCGATCTCGAACGCCTGTCGCACCCGCGCATCGGTCCCCAGCAGCGCGATGCCGGCGGCGATGCGGCCACGCGCTTCGTGTTGCGCGGCTATCAGCGCGGCGGCGGTGCGGGCCCGTTGCGGTGCCCCGGCGATGTCGGTGGCGGTAGCCGCGGTGTGCTGACCCTCCGTCCAGCCGGCATAGGCGGCAATCAGCGGTTGCAGCGCCGCCTGTAACGCCGCACCGTCGCCGCGTGCCAGTTCGGCGAGGCGGTCCATGCCGAACGGCACCGCATCGACCCCGGCCGCGACGGTGCGTTCCACCGAGGCCAGTGGCATATGCGTCGTGTGGACCTGGCGGACCGTGCCGTCGTCGTCCACACGATGTGCCGCCGCGCAGCCGAGCCCGGCGGCATAGGCGGCGCTGTCGCGATAATGGAGGTCGGCGAGCTGGTCGTCCCAATCGTCGCGGGCGATCCGCGACAGGTCGTGCTGCGCGACGAACCCCGCTTCGCACCGGAGCGTCAGGCGGACCTGATAGGCATAGGCAAGGTCGCGATAGCGCGACGGCGGTTCGAGCCGTTTGTTGACCAGGAACACCGTCACGACCCGGACCGCGCGCGTCGTGCCGTCGGGCAGTTTCAGCGCGAACGGCCGCGCCCGCACCGCCAGTTCCAGCGCGCCGCCGGGCCGGGCGGTGGCGGCGGTGTCGGGCAGGGGATGGTGGGCGATGCCGTGGTCGACCGGTGGTAGGGGGAGCGCGATGCCATGGCTGCGCGGCACCCGCCGCCAGCCGATCGGCTGACCATGCGGTTCGCCGCCGCTGTCGAGCATATCGGGCGGCAGCGGCGGTTCGGGAACATAATCGCCCCAGTCGACCATTACGTCGATCGTGCGAACATCGGCATCGACCATCGTCGACAGGCCGATACTGCTCGGCAGGTAGCGACGACGCGCGGGTGGCGGATCGGGTTCGTCGTGATCGCCCGCCGCTCCGCCGGCCCCGAAGCCGGCATCGTCGAACAGATAGCTGTCGATATCGTCGGGTTCGGCATCGGCGGCGATGTCCGGCACCGCGGTCAATTCGCCTGACGGCGCGATGAACCCCGCCAGATACCAGCGCGACGGGTTTTCGCCGGGCGGCAGCCGTTCGGCGGCAAGGTCGGCATCGTCGCGTTCGCACGGGCCGATCAGATTGCGCCGCAGCCGCCGGACCAGTTCGGCGCGCACGCCATCGGCATTCACAACAGTCGCTCCATCGCCGCGCGTTCCTCGTTCAGTCGCAACAGTCGCCCCAGCACCGCGTCGCGAAACGGCGCGGGCCAGAACAGGCGGTCGTGGTACCGGTGGTCGTCCTCGCGATCGGCATCGAGCGGGACGGGTGCCGCATCGGCGGCGAGATCGTCCCAGCCATAGGCGACGAGGACCGCGCGATCCAACGCGGCGTGCAGGTCGCGTAGCGTCGCGATGTCGGGCGCGCTGTCGGCGGCGCGGTGGAACCGGTTGTAGGTTGGCGTCATGCCTGCGCCACCCGCGACCATCATCGCCGCGCGGTGATCGTGACAGGCTTGCCCGACCGCTTCGAGCGCGGCGTCGGCGGCATGGTCTAGGGGCAGCGGAAAGGTGTCGAAGCAGTCGGACGGGGTGTAGCGCAGGTCGTCCTTCATCGACGATGCGAAGAACCGCACCCAGACTTCGTGAATGCGGGATTGCAGCACCGCAAAGGACGCAAACGAGGGCAGCGCGAACACGTCGACGGATTCGCCGAAAATCTGGTTCGCATCGACGCGGGCGATCGCCAGATGCGGGCTGACCCGGCACAGCGCCAACACCGTGGCCAGCCCCGATATCGCGGTATAGAGATCGGGCCGTTCGCGTTCGTACAGCCACCAATTCTCGCGGGTCGACCGAGTGCTGACATGGTCCCGCTCGCGCTTCACCGTGTCGCGACACAGCCGGTACAGGCGGGGATAGTCGTTCTCGACCTGCGCTTCGGTCAGGCCGGAAAAGTTCATGGCGTACCGGCTTGCGCGATGCAGGGGATGGTTGTTCAGGTCCTCACCGCCTAGCAGGGGCTTGATCCGGGCGGCGCTCTGTGGCTCTCGGGCCAGAATGGCGTGCATAGAGGCCAGCCGGTGTTCTTCGCTGGCGGGCCGATCGTCGCGAAACGCAAAGCCGTTGCCATAGAGTTTGGAACCTTCGAACGCCTGTTTCCGGTTGGCCCGCAACGACGCCGGCGACCCGTCCAGATCGCCCTCCATCAGATATGCCGAGATCCGCCGCACCGGTCGTCCGTCGAGCATCGGCGGCGCGTCGTCGTGCCCGCCGCGCCGGACGAAGACCTGCGCGACGACCACCGCCGCCTCACCCTCCCACACGTGGCGGCTGACCGCGCGGTAGATGACGCCGCCGTCGCGCAGGATCCGGGTCAGGCCGGTCTCGCGCGTATCGCCCTGCCGGATGGTGTTGGTCGCGATCAGCCCAAAGCTGCCGCCGGTGCGCAGCAGTCCGAATGCCCGGCGGAAGAAATGCGCCGACAGGTCGGCATTGCCATGCGCCCCGGCGTGAAGCGTCTTGAGCCAGTCGGGATAGGCGGCGGCATGGCCGGCGGCGATGGTGTTCTTGCCCGCAAAGGGCGGGTTGCCGATGATCGCGTCGAACCCCGGATCGGGGCGGGCGAACACATCCTCGAACGCCAGTTCCCAATGGAAGCTGGTGATGCCGATCGGCGGCGCGCGCAACGCCGCCTGCCATTCGACGAGTTGCGCCCAACTGGCCGCGCCGGGGGCCAGGACACATTGCTGCACCTCGGCCAGCCGCGCATCGCGGTCGCGCGCACCGGTCCCGGTGAAGAACGACCACAGGACCGCATCGGCAACCAGCTGCGCGCGTTCGAGCGCGATGGTCGCGGCGAGATGGCGGCGTTCCTGCGCAGCATAGGGCGCGATTTCCGCCTCGCTGCGCATCAGGCGGCGCAATTCGGCCGCGGCATCGATTCCGTCGCGCACGATCGCCTCGACAAAGCTGTGCTGCCCCGACACCTTGTTCCACGTCACCGCGACGATCTTGGGATTGGGCAGGCCGACCAGACTGTCGCCGGCGCGCAGCACCGCGTCGAGAAAGGTGAATTCATGCGCGCTCGCCAGCGTTTCCAGCCATAGCGAGAGCTTGGCGAGGTCGATCGCAAGCGGGTTGCGATCGACGCCGCGCAGGCAGTGCTGCGCGACCAGCCGCTTGGCGTGGAGCAGTTCGTCCTCGTCGGTCGGGATGGTCGGGCGCTGCGCCGGGCAGCGGCTCCATGCCGCGACCAGCCGTTCGCCCAGTTGCCGGCACGCCTCGACCAGGAACGCACCCGATCCGGCGGCGGGATCGCAGACCTTGAGGTCGAGGATGTCGGCCGGGCCGGCATCGGGGCCGATCCGGGCGAAGGCGGGGGCGAGCGCATGGGCGACGATCGGGCGGGTCAGCGCGGCGGGGGTGTAATGGCTGCCGGTGCGGCGGCGTTCGTCGGTGGGTTGCAGGATCGGCGTCCCCGCCACGACTGGCTGCCCGCGCGGGCAGGCACGGCGGTCGACGACGGGGGAAAGGGCGATGGCGAGGGTGTCGGCATCGGCCGCCGATCGGATCGCACGGGCGAC
Source organism: Sphingomonas sp. Leaf22 (assembly GCF_001421715.1). Taxonomy (GTDB): domain Bacteria; phylum Pseudomonadota; class Alphaproteobacteria; order Sphingomonadales; family Sphingomonadaceae; genus Sphingomonas. Next base: position 147,929 of record NZ_LMKP01000043.1, on the reverse strand, counting down.
GGGGGGCGCGAAACTCCCGCGACCGGTCAGGGTCTGCAGCCGCTTTTCGCGCTCGCTGCCGGGTACGCCCGCCAATGCATCGAGATCGACCCATACCGGCACGCGGTTGCCCTTGCCCGCGCGGATCGCCAGCGCCGTGCCGCCCGCGCGCTCGACGGTGAAGCCCATCACCGTTTCGTACACCGACCCGATCTGTTCGACGCTGAGCGAGCGATAGGCGACGCGCTCGCCGCCCAGCATCAGCAGCCCGTCGAGCACGCGCAGCACGCAGCCGTCGCCGACCGGCAGCACCGTTTCCGGATCGTCCGGCGCGGTGCGGCCGAGCAGGAAGGGAAAGGCGGCCTCGCTGAACAGCTTGCCGCCGCGCGCCTGCATGAATCCCGACGGATGGCCGCGATCGACCAGCCGGAACAGCGCGATCAGCCGCCCCCATGCACCGCGCCGGTCGTCGATCGTATCGGGATACTGGGCGGCATCCTCGCGCAGCCGCAGGTGCAACGCACCCAGTGCATAGCCCTGTTCATACAGCGCCGCCGCCGCGCCGCCGGGGGCGGACGGCATCAGCGCGCGGTCCTCGGCATAGAGGATGAAGATCAGCCGCAGCAGCACCGTCAGCAACGCTTCGTAGAGATGCTGCGGGCGCTCGCCGGCCAGCGCGCGGACCCGCTCCGGCGCGGCGGCGTCGAGACCGCGCAGCAGTTCGTGAAGGCTGGCCAGCACCTGCCCGGCGAGCCGTGCCGACACATCGGCCTGCGCGGCGCGGCTTTCGGCGAGGAGTGCGGGCAGGCGGTGCGAGGGCGGTCCGGTGAACAGCGCATGGGCGTCGAGCAACAGTTTCAGCCCGGCGAGCATCGCCCGCCCGCCGACGCTCGCCAGCGCGTCGAGCGGCCAGCTCATATGCCCCGACACCTCACCGCGCGGCGCGACCACCAGCCGCAGGACGCGTTCGGTCGGTGCATCGTGCCGCCCGGTCTCGCGCAGGCCGATCAGTACCCCGGCGAGGATACCGGTTTCGCGCAGCAGCCGTTCGAAACGTTGCTGCGCGGTGGCCTCCCATCCGTCGAGCGTGCCGCGCCGGTCGAGGATCACGTCCTCGATCCGCACCAGCAATTGCGGCGCGCCGTCGTTCGTCAGGACGACGCCATGCGGTTCGAGCAGCGTGTCCTGTTCGGGAAAGGCGATGCGCAGCGTGTCGGGGATCGCCGGTCCGCCGGGTGCGCCGGCCACCCGGTCGGCGGGCCAGCCGAGGATGTCGTGGAACAAGCGCCACGGATCGGCGTCCGCCAGCGCCGCCGCGACCGCCATGGAATCGCGGGCGTGCTGCGGTGTCGGCCACGCGCCGATCCGGGCAAGCGCGGCGGGGGCGACGACCAGCCCGACCGGCTGGAGATAGCCGATCCAGTCGTGCAGTCCGTGGGCATCGGCCCGGCTCATGCGGCGGGCCACAGATAGACGAGGCCGATCGGTTCGACGCGGGTGGCATGGATCGTCGCGGCACCGCGCAGTCGTTCGGGCTCACGCACGCGCTCCTCCGCGAGCCGGGCGGTGGCGCGTTCCCACGACCGGCGGTCGGCGGCGCGCTGTCGCGCCTCGGCCGGGTCGAGCAGCAACGTCAACTGCGCGTCGTCGCTGCCGCGTTCGCGCCCGATGCGGGCGAGCCGTGCGTCGAGCAGCGTTTCCAGCCCGCGCGCCTCCGCCGCCGCGCGCCGGGCGAGTTCGGTGGCGACCCGCGCGCGATGCGCCTCCGCCCGCGCCAGCAGTGCCGGACGCAACTCGGCGATGTCGCGGGCCGACCGGGAGGTCGCGTGGGTCGCGATGGCGGGGTCGGCGTCCTCGGCGGTCTTCAGTGCGGCGATCAGGTCGTCGAGGACCCGGCTCTCCGCCTCGCGGCCCTCGGCCAGGATCCGCAACGGGCCGTCGTCACGCCACTCGGCGGCGATGCTCAGGACTTCCTCGTGCAGTCGCGCCACCTTTTCCCCGTATAGCGCCAGACGCCCGATCAGGATCACGCGCGGCGACGATGCGGCCGGCGCGCGGATCACGCAGGCGCGCTCCAGCCCCTGCCGGAACCCCGCCGACAGGAACTGGCCGAGCAGGCGGCGGACGAGGCGGTGTTCGAGATGCAGTTGTACAACGTCGCCGGCATCGCGGCCGTCGGGCAGGATCGCCGGCGCGAAGCTCACCCGCCGGACCGCGGCATCGGCGCGCCAGTCGCCGGGGCGTTCGCCGGGCCGGAGCGGGCGAACGCGCAATTCGTCGAGCAGGGGTGCCCAGCTGGCATCCTGCACCATCCGGCCCTCGTCGAGCGCGAACACCGGCGTCGTGCCGATCGCCGCCGGCCGGTGCCAGCCGCCGCCCGACCGTGCCAGCGCCAGCCCGACCACCGACTGCAATTCGTCCGGATCGATGCCGACCCGCTCGCGCGCCTTGTCCAGAGCAGCGGCAAGGTCCGCCTGTTCGCGCCGCAGCCGCGCCAGCCGTGCATCGGCCCCGTCGTCCAGATCACGCACCGCCGCGCGCACGCGGTCGTCGGCCTCGGCATCGCGAATGCGTCCGGCCAGCGTCGCCGCCGCCGCGCGATCGATGCCGCCGCCCGCCAGCCGGTCGGCGATCCGGTCGCCCAGTACCTGTCCGGCCGATCCCAGCTGCCGCCGGATCAATTCGGTCTTGCGCACCAGTGCGTCGAGCACGACGTCCTCGGGCCGCTGTGCATAGACGAAATAGCGGCAGGTGACGGTGGCGCTTGGTTGCAGCTTGCGGTCGATCCGCCCGTTGCGCTGTTCCAGCCGCGACGGGTTCCATGGCAGGTCGACATGGATCAGGTCGTGGCACTGCGTCTGCAGGTTGATGCCCTCGCGCGCGGCGTCGGTGCAGATCAGGATGCGCAGCGGATCGTCGGGATCGTTGAAGGCGCGCTTGACCGCCTCACGCCGTTCGGTCGAGGTGAGCCCGGTAAAGCTGTCGATCCGCCGCGCCTCGTGCACGTCGCCCGGGTCGAGCAGCACCGACAATTGCCGCTGCAACCAGCGGCGCGTATCCTCATATTCGGTGAACAGGATCAGCCGCCGGTCGCGCCACCGCCCGTTATCGTCGAGCAGGTGGGACCGCGCCCAGTCGACGATCCACCGCACCCGCGCATCGGGACCGCCGCGCGCGGCGTCGGCAATGGCCAGCATCGCCAGCGCATGGTCGCGCTCGGCGGCGAGCGGACCGGCCTCCGCCGCGATCGCCGCCTCGCGCTCGGCCAGCAGGTCGAGTGCGGCGGCTTCGTCCTCGGCACGTTCGGGCGCGTCGACCGCCTCGACCATCGCCCGGTCGAGGCCGTCGAGATGCACCCGCAACGTCCGCGCAAAGGCCGGGATGGAGGACAGCAGCCGCTGCTGCAACCCGACGAAACCCAGCCGCGCCCGCGCCGCCTGTGCGCCGGGCAGCGTCGCGATCCGCGCCTCGCGCAGGGCGCGATATTCGGCCAGCATCGCCGCCAGCACCAGTTCGGGCGCATCGGCGGGCAGGTCGCGCAAGCCGACCGGTTCGACCACCCGCTGCGGAAACGCCTCCCCCAGCGCGCGCAGGTCGCTCTTCAGCCGGCGCACCATCACCGGTTCGAGATCGGCGGGCCGCACCGGCACCCCGCGCGTGAAACGCTGCGGATCGAGCAGTTCGAGCAGCGTCGCGAAACTGTTGGGATGGCCGTTATGCGGCGTCGCCGACAGGAACAGCCGGTGTTCGAACCGGTCCGACAGGTCGCGCAGCGAGCGGGTGAACTGGCTCTCGATCGCATAGCGTCCGCCGCCCGCCGGTGCCGCATGATGTGCCTCGTCGAGGATCAGCAGCGAGCGCGCGCGAAAGCCGCCGAGCAGGTCGCGCAGCCCGGCGACATAGGCTTCCTCCCCCAGCAACCGGTGCGACAGGATGAACCGCGACCCCGCCGCCCACGGGTTGGCACCATAGCCGCGACGCCGCCGCAGCGCCTCCAGATGCGCGGCATCGACGATCTCGAACGCCAGCCCGAACTTGGTCTGCAACTCGTCGCGCCATTGCAGCGTCATCGCCGCCGGGGCGAGCACGACCGTATAATCGACCCGCCGCCGCAACAGCATCTCGCGTAGTACCAGCCCGGCCTCGACCGTCTTGCCGAGGCCGACATCGTCGGCGATCAGCAGGTTCACGCGCGGCAGGCGCAGCGCCTTGCGCAACGGCAGCAACTGATAGGGATCGAGGCGGATGCCGGCGCGGAACGGGGCCTGGAACAGGTCGCGCTCGGCAGCGGTCGCGGTGCGCCAGCGAACCGTGCGAAGATAGGCGGAAAAGCTCGCCGCATCGCCGCCGCCGCGGGCCAGCGCGTCCCATGCCTCTTCGTCGTGCAGCCGTGCATCGACCTCGGCGCTCCACAGGATGCGTGCTTCCTCGCCGCTGGCATCGTCGTCGATACAGGCGAGCAGATGGCCGTCGAGCGGCCCGTCGGGTTCGGCCTCGACCATCCATAGCCGCCCGCGCAGCGACACGAACTGGCCGACCCCCGGCGGTCCGGCGCGCGCAGGGGCGCGGCCGGTGGATTGCGTGTCGGCCATGCGGAGCGCCCCCTTTCCTGCTTACGACAGTGCGGGCCGGCGGACGCGCTGCCAACGAAGGTTGCGTCCGCTTTGCTGGCGGCTTTCCTCCGTTTCGGATCATTTGGGTGCGGGCTATCGAACGGATAGGGTGCAGTATGGGCGGGGACGGGGAGCGGCGATGGTCTGGGCGAAGCTGAAAAAGAATGCCGACGGCCGGGTGGCCGCCGCGCTGCCGCTGGTCGATCATTGCCTCGACGTCGGAGCGGCGATGGCGGCGGTGTTGCCGGGCTGGACCCGGCCGCTCGAAGCGGCGGCGGGGCGGGCGCTGACGGGGCAGGACATGGCGCGGCTCATCGCGCTCGCGGCGTTGCACGATCTCGGCAAGGCCAATCGCGGGTTTCAGGCGCGGATCGACCCGAAGGCGAACCAGAAGATCGGCCATGCCGGCCCAGTTGCAGCCCTGCTGTGCCATTCGAAATTGCGGGCGGGGGAGGCGGCGCAGGCGATCGGTGCGATGCTCGACGCCTGGGGTGCCGCCGAACATTTCGCGGCGGTGATGGCGCATCATGGCAGGCCGGTCGATGCGTTCCGCTTTCCGCCCGATACCAGTGAATGGATGAAGTTCGCCGGATGCTGGATGCCGGAACATGGTCACGATCCCGCCGCCGATGTCCTGCCGGTCCTTGCTGCCGTCCGCGCGCGCTGGCCGCTGGCATGGGAGGCCGGCGAGCCGCTGCCGCAGGCACCGCGCTTCGTCGCGCTGTTCGCCGGGCTGGTGACGCTGGCCGACTGGATCGGGTCCGACAGCGACCGCTTTCCGATCGAGGAACCCTATGGCACCGATCGGGTCGCGGTGCGGGACGTGGCCGCGGCGGCAGCGGCGCAGGCGCGCGGGTTGTTGCCGTCGGCCACGCCGCCCGGTGATTTCCGGGCGGCGTTCGGCAAGGACCCTTTCGCGTTTCAGGCGCAGGCCGCCGCCGACGACCTTGGCCCCGTCGCGCTGATCGAGGCGGAGACCGGATCGGGCAAGACCGAGGCGGCGTTGTGGCGCTGGATCGAACTGCGGCGACGGGGCGAGGTCGACGGACTGTTCTTCGCACTGCCCACGCGGTCGGCGGCGGTGCAGTTGCACCGGCGCGTCGACACCATGCTGAAATCGCTATGGGGTGCCGACGCGCCGGAAGCGGTACTCGCCGTGCCGGGCTATCTGCAGTCGGGCGATGCCACCGGGCAGGCGCTGCCCGATTATGCCGTCCGCTGGGACGATGGCGAAGCGGGCGGCAAGCCCGATGCGCGCTGGGCGGCGGAGCGGGCCAACCGGTTTCTCGCCGCGCGGGTGGCGGTGGGGACGATCGATCAGGCATTGCTCGCGACGCTGCCGGTGCGCCACGCGCTGTTCCGGGCATCGGTGCTGGCGCGCAGCCTGTTGGTCGTCGATGAGGTCCATGCCTCCGACGCGTATATGGCCGGGCTGCTCGACCGGTTGCTGACCCATCATGTCGCGGTGGGCGGTCATGCGCTGCTGTTGTCGGCGACGCTCGGCGCGCGGGCGCGGGCGCAGTTGCTGCGACAGCCGATCGTGTCGCAGGATCAGGCGGTTGCGGTCCCCTATCCGGCGCTGTCGGGTCGCGATGCCGTTCGCGCCGTGGCCGGGGCGGGGCGCGAGAAGCGGGTGCGGATCGAGACGGCCGGCGAGATCGACGACCCGGTCGCCATCGCCGAACGCGCGGTGGCGGCGGCCTGCGCCGGCGCGGCGGTGCTGGTGGTGCGCAACAGTGTCGGCGGCGCGATCGCGGTGGCGCAGGCGGTGGCGGCGCGCGCGCCCGAATTGGCGTTCCGGGTCGGCGACGTCGCGACGCTGCACCATGGCCGGTTCGCGCCCGACGACCGGCGGCTGCTCGACGCGGCGGTGGAGACCGCGTTCGGCAAGGCGCGCGGTGCGGGCGGGCGGGTGCTGGTCGGCACGCAGACGCTCGAACAATCGCTCGACATCGATGCCGACCTGCTCATCACCGATCTGGCCCCGATCGACGTTTTGCTCCAGCGGATCGGGCGGCTGCATCGGCACGCGCGCGACCGCGGTGCCTTTACCGAGGCACGCGCGATCGTCCTGCGGCCGGCCGAGCGTGATCTGACGCCGTTGCTGACGCGCAAGGGCGGGTTCCATGGCCTTGGCGGGCATGTCTATCCCAACCTCGTCCAGCTCGAAGCGACGCTGCGCCGGATCGAGGCGACGCCCGACATCGTCATCCCGCGCGACAACCGCCGGCTGGTCGAGGGGGCGTTGCATCCGGGCGCACTGGCCGAGGTCATGCGCGACCAGGGTGTGGCGTGGCAGAACCATGCCGCAGAGCGATCGGGCGGGGTGTCGGCCGATGGACAGACCGCCGCGCAGGTCGCGCTCGACCTGTCGCAGCGTTTCAGCGAACTCGACTGGCGCGATGCGGAGAAGGCGGTGACCCGGCTGGGCGGGCGCGACCTGTTGATCGACCTCGACCCGCCGCTGCCGGGACCGTTCGGAAGGCCGGTGCATCGGATTGCCGTGCCGCATTGGATGGCCGAAGGGGCAGCGCCGCTCGACCGGAGCGAGGGGACGCTGCGGATCGGCAACCGTAGGCTCCGCTACGACCGATGGGGATTGCAGCGGGAGGGGTAAGGGCCGCGCTCCCCTCCCGTCACCTCGGGTCAAGCCCGGGGTGACGGGTTGGAGAAACGTCGCTCGCCGTCGACGGGTCGCCGCCATCTCCAACCCATAACTCGGGGTCATGCCCCGGTTGACCTGTTCCCCAGATCGTCGGAGGTTCGCGCTTTGTCACGACCGGAGCCGCCATGACCGCATCCGCCGCGCCTGCGGTCCCATCCCATCCGACGCTGCCGGGACGGCGGGCGATGCTGGTGTACGGGCTGCTCGGCTTTGCCGCCGGGCTGCCCTTCTACATGTTTTCGACGGTGCTGGTGCTGCGGTTGCAGGCGCATGGCGTGGCGCTGACCGTGCTGGGCTTCTTTGCATGGGTGCAGTTGCTGCCGACGCTGAAGTTCGTGTGGGCGCCGCTGCTCGACCGCTATGACGTGCCGGGGTTCGCGCGCTTCTGGGGCAAACGGCGCGGGTGGATCATGCTGGCGCAGCTGGGCATCGTCACCGCGATGGCGGCGATGGCGTGGACGTCGGACGATGCGTCGCTGCCGCTGACCGCGTTGTTCGCGGTGCTGCTCGCCTTCTGGACCACGACGCTGGAGGTGGCGGCGGATGCGTGGCGGATCGAGCTGTTCCCGACGCAGGACCAGCAGGGGCCGATCGTCGCCGCGAACCTGTGGGGATATCGCAGCGCGATGGTCGCGGCGGGCAGCGGGGCGCTGTTGCTGGCCGACCATGGCGGCTGGGCGCTGGCCTATCTGTCGATCGCGGTGGCGGCGTTTCTGCCGTTTCCGATGCTGGTGGCGATGCGGCCCGATGCGGCGCGGGGCGGCGGGCGGATGGTGGCGCTGGCGACCGGGGTGCTGGGCGGGGCGGTGATTCTGGGCGTGGTCGCGGCGGTGACGGCGACGGTCGGCTATGCCCTGTTGCAGGCGGCGGCATCGATCGGGATCGATGCCACGAGCAACGTGACGCCATGGGTGCTGGGGCTGTGCATGGTGCCGTTCCTTGCCATGGCGGCGGCGGTGCCGTGGATCCGGACGCTGCCGGCCACGCACCGGGCGCGGACCTCGACCGCGATCGGGCCGTATGTCGATTTCTTCTGGCGGTATCGGACGGCGGCGATCGTGCTGATGGCGTTCGTGTCGCTGTATCGGATGGGCGACGTGCTGGCGCTGAACCTGTCCAAACCGATGATCAAGGGGCTGGGCTATTCGCTCAGCCAGATCGGGCGGGCCGATGGCGTGGTCGCGCTGGTGGCGAGCATGGTCGGGGTCGCGCTGGGCGGATGGATGGTGACGCGGCGGGCGATGGCATGGGCGCTGGCGGTCGGGGCGGTGGTGGCGGCGATCGGCAATTTCGGCTTCGTCTGGCTGGCGCATCAGCAGGTCAGCGAGGCGATGCTGTATGTCGCGACCGGGCTGGACCAGTTCGGCAACGGGTTCGCAGGCGCGGTGTTCGTCGTCTATCTCTCGCTGCTGGTGAACCCGCGCTATCCGGGGGCGCAATATGCGTTCCTGACGGGGTTCGCGTTCCTGTTGCCGCGGATGCTGGCGGGCGCTGGCGGGTCGATGGTCGGGGTGATCGGCTATGACGGGTTCTTCCTGTTGTCGGGCGCGCTCAGTCTGGCGGCGATCCCGATCCTGCCGGCGCTGACCCGCATCCGGGCGCGGAAGGACGACGCATGATCGACCGTACCTTTGCCGACGCCGCCGCCCATGTCGCGGACGGGCGGATACCGGGCGCCACGCTCGGCATCGTCTCCGCCGACGGTACGCGGTCGGTGCGGGTCGCCGGGCTGGCGCAGCGCGTGCCGGTCGAGGAGCCGCTGACCCGCGACCACTGGTTCGACCTCGCCTCGGTCAGCAAGGTCATCGCGACCACCCGTTTCGTGCTGCAACTGGCGGAAGAAGGGCGGATCGATCTCGACCGGCCGCTGACCGATGCGATCCCCGATTTGCGGCAATATGACATGGCGGGCGCGGCCGAGCGGCGGCTGACGTTCCGCGACTGTCTGCTCCATCGTACCTTCCTGCCGGCGGTCGAGCCGATCTATACCTATGGCGACGATCCCGCCCGGCTGCGCGCGTTCGTGTTGCAGCGGGTGTGGCGGCAGGGGCCTCCGGTCTATTCGGACATCAACTTCATCCTGCTGGGCATCGCCATCGAACGGATCATCGGTGCCGGGCTGGACGCGCTGCCGCTGGGGCCGGGCCTGAGCTGGGGTCCGCCGCCGGGGCCGACGGTCGCGACCGAGCATTGCCAGTGGCGCGGACGGGTGCTGGTCGGTGAGGTGCATGACGAGAATTGCTTCGCGATGGGCGGGCGGACCGGCCATGCCGGGTTGTTCGGGACGGTCGATGGCGTGCTCGACTTCGCGCTCGGGCTGCTCGACGGGAGCGGGGCGTCGGCGGCGATGCTGGCGGCGATCCGGACGCCGGTCGAGGGGCATCGGACGCCGGTCGAGGGGCATCGGACGGCGGGCTGGGAAATCCGCTTTCCCGGCTGGTCGGGGGGGCAGGCGTGTTCGGCGGGGACGATCGGGCATACCGGCTTTACCGGGACCGGGCTGTGGATCGATTTCGAGCGCGGGGTGGCGTGGACGCTGCTGACCAACCGGGTGCATCCGACGCGGCATTTCGACAGCGGTATCTTCGAACTGCGGCCGGCGACGGGGGATGCGGTGGTGGTGGGGTTTGATGCGGAGAGTGGTCTGTAGTTTTGTGTTTGGGATCAGGTGGTTGGGTGGTTCTGCGCGTTTCAAAGGTCACAAAGGTCACACTTGCCGCGTTTTGGTGTGACGTTTCAGGTTGGGGGTGCGGAAGGGCGGGGATGGCGATGGGAAAGAGCCTCGCGACGGTAGCGGGGTGGGGTGCTGTAGGAAAGTGGATGGCCACTCCGGACTCGATCGACGACCCTGTGAAAGTCGCGCGATCAGCCCAAATCCGCCGTACCCCCGCGCAGGCGGGGGGCCAGAGCCAAGCAGAACAACGGCTTGCGCCTGTGGACGATCGACATTCAGCGATAACCACGGAATTTCGTCATTCCCGCGCAGGCGGGAATCCATAGACGCCGACGGTTTGGCTGGATCCGCGACGCTGGCGTCTATGGACTCCCGCCTGCGCGGGAGTGACGAACGGGGATCGAAAGCCATTCCTGCGCCCAGCGAACTGAACGTCGATCCCGCCTGCGACCCTGGACCCCCGCCTGCGCGGGGGTACGGCAGCTCTTCAGGACGGCGTCATAGGTTCGTGGCGGGTGGGATCACCCTCACCCCTCCGCGGCTTCGCCGCTCCCTCCCTCTCCCGTCGGAAGAGGGAAATTTACGGCCCCTCGATCACTTCCCGCAACACGCCCAGAAATTCGCTGGCCAGCGCGCTGGGCGGGCGGTCGAGCAGGTGCATGGCGTGGAGGTCGAAGGTCAGCGAGGGCTTCAACGGCCGCATCGCGAGACCGTCGGAAAGGGACGCTTCGGCAGTGAAATTGTCGACGACGCTCAACCCCACGCCGGCCCGGACCAGCGCGGCGGCGATGTAGAAGGTGCGGGCCGACGCGATGTCGTGCAGTTCCAGCCCCAGCCGGTCGAGTTCCTGCGCGAACAGCTGGCCGATCGGGCCGCTGGCGGCGAGCGTGATGAACGGCCGCCCGGCCAGTTGCGGCAGTTCGATGCGCGGCGGAGCGTCGGGCAGGTCGGCTTCGCGGTACAGCGCGACCAATTCGCCTTCGCCGAGCCATATCTTGCCCAGCGGTGCGCCGCGCGGGACCTCGGCGGCGATGGCGATATCGGTTTCGCGTTCGTAGAGTTTGCGCAGCAGGTCGTCGTGATGGACGGTTTGCAGGTCGAAGCGGACGCCGGGACGCTTCGCCATGAACCGTGCGACGGCGGTCGGCAGTGCGCCGAGGGCGAGGCTGGGCAGGGCGGAGATGCGCAGCGTCGCGCCGCCGCCGGTGCGCAGGTTGCGGCCCGCCTCGCGCAAGGCCCGCACCCGTTCCTGAATATCGGCGACGTCGCCGAACAGGGCGTGGGCGTCTTCGGTCGGGACCAGCCGGCTGTTGGTCCGCTGAAACAGTTCGAAGCCGAGCAGCGTCTCGGCATGGCGCAGCGTTTTCGACACCGAGGGTTGTGAGATATTGAGCGCGCGGGCCGCCGCGCTGACCGATCCGTTGACGTAGACGGCGTGGAAGATTTCGATGTGGCGCAGGTTCATGTGACCGCTTGGCCCCGATAGCGCGCTTCGTCCAGCCCGTCTTCGGCGCGCGCAACCAGCGTCGCGACGGTCAGGTTGGCGCTGGCCGAGGGGACCGTCCGCGTCATGTCGAGCAGCCGGTCGAACGGCAGCACCAGCCCGACGACCAATGCGGTCTGTTCCGCGCCGACCCCGACCGCGCCCAGCATCGCCGCCAGCATGAACAGCGAGGCGGAGGGCACCGGCGCGGTCCCGAACGCGGCGAGCGCGCCGGTCAGCAGCATGACGCCCAGCATCCATGCGTCGGGAACGATGCCCAGCGCCTGCAACGCGAACTGGCCGAGCAGTCCGACATACATTGCCGTCCCGTCCTTGCCGATGCTGGCCCCCAGCGGCAGGACGGTCGAGGCGATCGGGCGGGCGATGCCGAGATGGTCCTGCGCCACGCGCAGCGCGACCGGCAGCGTGGCCGACGAAGAGGCGGTCGAGAAGGCGACGACCAACGCATCGACGATTCCGCGAAAGAACCGTACCACCGGCAACCTTGCGACGAAGCGGAGCAGCGCGGCATGAACCACCAGCATTTGCGTGCATGAGGCGAGGATCACGCACAGCGCCAGCCAGCCGACATGGACGAACACCGCCATGCCGTTGGCCGCGACGGCGTTGGCGATCAGCGCGAGCACGCCGAACGGCGTCACCTCCATCACGATGCGGACGAGGTGGAGCAGGACGGCGGCCAGCCCCTGCAACAGTGCCACGACCGGCTTGCCGGCTTCGCCCGACACGATGCTGGCGATGCCGAGCAGGACCGCGACGAAGATGATAGCGAGCATGTCGCCCTTGGCCAGCGCTTCGACGATGTTGACCGGCACGATGCCGAGCAGCTGGTCGGCGGGAGTCACCGGCGGCCCCAGCACATGCGGCGCGACCCCGGCCAGCACGATGCCGTCGCCCGGTTGCAGTAACAGGCCGAAGCCCATGCCGATCGATACCGCGAGCATGGTGGTGAAGGCGAACAGCGCGACCGTCCGCCCGCCGATCCCGCCCAGCCGGCGCGGATCGCCGAGCGACGCGATGCCGGCGGCGATGGTGATGAGCACCACCGGTACGACCAGCATCTTGATGAGGCGGACGAACAGGTCGCCGATGATCTTGATCGCCGCCGCGCCCGCCGGCCACAGCAATCCGATCGCGATGCCGAGCAAGAGCGCACCGACGACGCGCTTCCACAACGGAATCGCGAACCAGCCGCGCATCAGGCGGGGTTGCCCCAGAAACCGGGGGCGGGCGGCGACAACATGCCGTTACGGTCGATGACGCCGCCGGGGCGGTCCGCGCTCAGCCACAATGGCCCGTCGAGATCGACGAACGCGGCCTGTGCCTCAAGCAGCATCGCGGGGGCGATGCCCAGCGACGAACAGACCATGCACCCGACCATCAACCCGAACCCCTTTGCGCGTGCCGCGTTCGCCAGCGCCAGTGCTTCGGTCAAGCCGCCGGTCTTGTCGAGCTTGATGTTGACCACGGCGTAGCGGCCGGCGAGTGCGTCGAGATCGGCGGCGGTGTGGAGCGCTTCGTCGGCGCAGACGGGCACCGGGCTGTCGAACCCGGCCAGCGCGGCGTCCTCGCCCGCCGGCAGCGGTTGTTCGAGCAGGTCGATGCGCCATTCGGCGAGGCGGGGACGGAGTGCCTCCAGCGTTTCGATCGTCCAGCTTTCATTGGGGTCGACGATCAGCCGGGGGGCGGGCGCGGCGGCGCGGACGGCGGCGATCTGGGCGGCGGGGTCGGTGCGGTCGACCTTGATCTTCAGGAGCGGGACATGGGCGACCTTCGCCGCCGCGCGGGCCATCGCATCGGGATGGTCGAGGCCGATGGTGATCGCGGACGGCAGGGCGACCGGCTCCGCGATTCCCGCCAGCGCGGCGACGCTGGTTTGGGCGAGGCGCGCTTCGAGGTCCCACAGCGCACAGTCGACCGCGTTGCGCGCCGCGCCGGCGGGGAGCAGCGCGGCAAGGTCGGCACGGGTCGCGCCGGCGGCGATGTGCGGTCCGATCGCGCGGATCGCGGCGAGCGTGTCGTCGATGCCCTCGCCATAGCGGGCATAGGGCACCGCCTCGCCGCGCCCGATCGCCTCGCCCTGCGCGATCGTCACCGTGACGACATCGGCCGCCGTCTTGACGCCGCGCGAGATGCGGAACGGGGTGCTCAGGCCGAAACGGTCATGGGCGACGTCGAGATGTCGAAGCATGTCTGCATCCAGTCGATGATCGGGTCCGCGCCGAAGCGATAGGGGTCGGTGCACGGCCGGCCGAGCGCCGCGCCGGTTTCGGCGCACAGCGCGCGCGCTTCGTCCTCGCCGAGCTTCGCGGTGTTGAGTGCGATGCCGACCGCCTGCACGTCGGGACTGGTCAGCCGCGCGACCGACAGGTTGGCGGCGAGGCAGGTGGCGAGGTCGGGCAGGGTGTAATGCGGCAGGCCGCGCATATGGTCGCGGGACGGATCGTGGCATAGCACCAGCGCGCGCGGCTGCGCGCCGTGGAGCAGCCCGGTCGACACCCCGGCGAAGGACGGGTGGAACAGCGATCCCTGCCCTTCGATCAGGTCCCAGCCGTCATCGTCCCGCGCCGGGGTGATCGTCTCGATCGCGCCCGAGATGAAGTCGGCGACCACCGCATCGACCGGCACGCCGGAGCCGGCGATCAGGATGCCGGTCTGCCCGGTGGCGCGGAAATCGGCCTTGATCCCGCGCGCGACCATTGCCGCGTGGAGCGCGAGCGTGGTGTACATTTTGCCGACCGAACAATCGGTGCCGACGGTCAGCAGCCGGTTGCCCGCGCGGCGTTTGCCATTGCCGATGGGCAGGTTGGCGGGCGGATCGCGCACGTCGAACAACTGCACGTTGGCGTGCCTTGCCGCCGCCACGATCTCGGCCACGTCGCGCAGTCGCTGGTGGAGGCCCGAGGCGATGTTCATGCCGACCGCGATCGCTGCCAGCGCGTCCTCGACCAGCGCGTTGCCCATCGTGCCCCCGGCATTGGCGATGCCGAGGATCAGGGTGTTGGCCCCGGCCGCGCGTCCCTCCGCCGCATCCATCCGCGGCAGGCCGAGGGTGAGCGGGCAGTCGTCGTGCCGCCATTCGCCGACGCAATCGTCCGGCCGGAATGCCGCGACCCCCCGCGACGTCTTGATACCGACCGCGTCGTCGGAATGGCCGAGATAGAGGAGAAAGGGTCCGGGGATCATCGCGCACCTGCTGCCTGGTCGGAACGATGGGATAGGGCCGGGGCGGGGGCAGCGTCATATCGTGCTGACGGGCCGACCTATAGATGGGGGTTATGTGGGGTTGCCTCTCCCCTCCCTGACAAGGGAGGGGTCGGGGGTGGGTTGGCCCGTTCAGGCCGGGACGGGTGCATCCAGCGGAACCCTACCCACCCCCAACCGCTCCCTTGTCAGGGAGGGGAGTCAGGTCGCCGGACACTGCGCCGGCGTCGGACGCAGCAACACCCGCCCCGGTGCGGCCCCGGTGGTCGCACCATCCTTCAGCGCCAGCCGACCGTTGACGAACAGCGCCTTCACCCCGACGCTCGGCACCCTCGGGTTCACGTAATCGGCGCGCGGCGCGTAGCCTGCGGGATCGAACACTACGACATCGGCATAGCGACCGGGCTTCAGATAGCCGCGCCCGTCCATCCGGTACATGTCGGCGGTGGCACCGGTCGACTGACGGATGAACTGGCCGAGCGTCAGCACCTTTCGTTCGCGGACATAGACCTGATATTTGCGGGGGAAGGTCGCGTACTGGCGGGGATGGCCGTTCGAACCGTCCGAACTGGTCACCACCCATGGCTGGCGCATGATCCGGTCGACATCGGCGTCGATCATGTTGAAGCTGGCGACCGAGACGCCGGCGGGTTCCTTGCCCGTCGCGTCGGCCACGCGCAGGATTCGGATAGCGGCGTCTACGGGATCGATGCCCCATAGCGCCGCCATCTGCCCCAGCGTCCTGCCGGTCCATGGCATGTCCGCGCTGGTCAGCAACAGCGATTCCTTGCCGCCGCGCCGGCGCAGATTTTCGGCCATTTCGGTCTTGATCTTGGCCAGCGTCGCCGGATCGTCGAATCGCGCGATCAGCTTCGGATAACCGCCGTCATTGGCCCATCGCGGGACCAGCGACGCATCGACGCTCGATCCCGATGCCAGCCACGGATATTGGTCGGCGGTGACGTTCTGCCCGGCTTTGCGTGCCGCCTCGATCACCGCGATCAGCTCGGGTGCCTTGCCCTGCACGTCGACGCCCAAGGCTTTCAGATGCGCGAAATGGACCGGCATCCCCGCCTGACGCCCGATCTCGATCGCTTCCCGGGTCGAGTTGAGCAGGCCGATCGTGTAGTTGGATTCGTCGCGCTGATGCGTGTCGTACATGCCGCCGCGGATCGCGGCTTCGCGCGCGACGGCGACCACTTCGTCGGTTTTGGCGAAGCTTTGCGGCGCGTAGAACAGTCCGGTCGACAGGCCGTACGCACCCGCGCACATCGCCTTTGCCACCAGCGCTTTTTCCTGTGCCAGTTCGGCGGGGGAGGGGGCGCGGTCGTCCTGTCCCAGCACGCGCCCACGCACCGCGCCGAAGCCGACGAACGGCGCGACGTTGGTACCGATGCCCGCCTTGGTCAGCGCCGCCGCATCTTCCGCGACGTCGGGCGTGCCATAGCCGTCGACGCCGATCACGATCGTTGAGACCCCCTGTGCGAGCCATGGCAGGTTGAGCCGCGCCGTCGCGTCAGGGGAGCGGATGTAACTGTCGGGGTGGGTATGCGCGTCGATGAAGCCCGGCGCGACGATCTGCCCCCGTGCATCGACGATTTGCGCCGCCCGTGTACCCCGCGACCGCCCGACATAGACGATGCGGTCGCCCTGAAGCTCGACATCGCCGGTGATCGGCTTGCCGCCGCTGCCGTCATGGATGGTGCCGCCCCGGATCACGATATCGGCACCCGGCGCGGCGCCGATCAGCAGCGCGCACAGTGCGATCGGCGGCAGGCGGGTCATCGGCTTTTTCCCTTCAACGTCATCCGGCGCGCGACCTGGCCATCGATCGCGGCACGACTGAACAGCAGCGGCCGCATCCGCCCTTCGATCCACGGCGCATATTGGTCGCGATAATAAGGCGAGCGCGGATCGTTCGACTGGCCGGGCAGGTTCAGGAACAGCGAATTGTCCCACGCGCCGACATCGATGACCTGCATATAGCTCGCCCCGCCGCCGACGCGCCAGCCGGGGCCGTCGCCCAGCCAGCGGGCCATGACGGTGAAGCTGTCGCCGCCCGATCCGCTGCCCTCGATCGGGGGAAAGGCGGCGGCGATGGCGGGAATGCGCGACAGCGGATGCGCGATGCGGACCTGATGCAACCGCCCCCAGCGCCATGTCGCCGGATCGGGACCGAGCAGGCCCTGCGCCGTCTCCCACGACGACGCCAGCGCATCGCGCACGATCGCCGGATGCTGCGGTAGCAGTTCCAGCAGGACCGACGGATCGATCTCGGTCACCAGCGCCTTGGCCCGGGCCGGGACGATCGTCGCCAGCATCCGCTGCGACAGGTCCCGCCACAGGATTTCGAACAATGCCGCCGGACCGCTGTCCGCCGCCAGTCGCCCGTCCCAGTGGCGCAGCATATCGCCAGCGGGGGAGGGCGTGGCCGGCAGCAACGCCACCAGCTGTCGCGCGGGGGTCGACAGCGTGTCGAATTGCAGCGCCACGCTGTCGGCGACGCTGTGTTTCGGCTGCACCGCCAGCACGTCGGCGATCCGTTCATAGCGATAGGGCGCGCGGAACGAGAAGGCGGGGATGCGGTCGCGCGGCCAGTTTGCCGGCAGGTTGTTCTGGTTGGCCGAGGCGAACCAGCCCTTGGCCGGGTTGTATTCGTTGGGCAGCGCGGTGAAATCGGTCATGCCGGTCCAGTCGAACCGTCCGTCGCCCGGCACCGGCAGCAGTCCGTCGCCCTGTTTGCGCACCGGCGCGAAGCCGATCACCTGCCATCCGGTATTGCCGTCGATATCGGCATAGTGAAAATTGGTCGGCGAGGGATGCAGGCGGAACGCCTTGCGCAGCGATGCCCAGTCGCGGGCGAGGTTGATCGCGATCATCGCGAACGATCCGCCGCCGCCCGGCAGCATCGCGATCGACGCCAGCACGCTCGCCCGCCGCTTCGCCGGATCGTGCATCACCACCGGTCCCTGCACCGAATAGCGCAGCGTCGCGACATAGGGGGCGCTACCCTTGACCGGGATCGCCACCTCGACCCGCTCGAACCGTTTCCACCCGCCGGCATGGCGATAGCGTTCGGGATCGGCGGGATCGAGGTCGAGGATGAACAGGTCCTGCTGATCGATATGGAAATTGGTCCGGCCGAACGCGAAGCGATCGGTATGGCCCTGCATGATCCCCGGCAGGCCCGGCGCACCGCCGCCGATCACGTCCAGTCCCGGTGCGCTGAGATGCACGACATGGCGCGGGCCGAACCCGCCAATGCCCAGATGCGGATCGTTGGCGAGGATCGGGCGTCCGGTCGCGGTACGGCTGCCCGCCACCGTCCACGCATTGCTGCCGGCATTGGCGCGCTCTGCCGTACCTTCGGCGGGATCGTTGACCGGGGTATCGGGACCGAAGGGCAGGCCGCCCTGTCGCAACACGCCGAGATCGGCGGGCGACACGGCGGTCACGTCCAGCCCGGCGGGGACGGTCATCCGCCACGCGGGGCGCAACGGTGCGACGATCGCGTCGAGGTCGAGCAGCCCGATCGCCGCCAGCTGTGCGCGGCGGACCTCGTCATCGGCGTTGCCGATCGCGCTGCCGCGCGCCAGCACCATATCCTCGATCGCCCATTTGATCGGGGTCACGCCGAGGATCGCATATTCCTGCGGCAGCAGCGTGCGATCGGCCAGCACCTCGTCGATGCGGGCGTTGATCCCGGCGATATAGGCGCGGGCGCAGGCCAGCACGTCGCCGGGCACGCGGCGCAGTTCGGCGGTCAGGTCGCCGCGATAGTGGAACAGCCGCGCGGTCGCGTCGTGCCTCGCGAAATCCTCGCCGAACGCCTCGGCCAGCCGGCCCAGTTCGCGGCGGTGCGCCAGGTCGATCTGGAACAGCCGGTCGCGCGCGACGACATAGCCCTGTCCGTAGAAGGCGTCGGGGATCGACGCGGCGCGGATATGCGGCACGCCATGGACGTCGTCGACGATCTCGATCGGTGCGGTGAGCGTGTCGCCGCGCGGGGCGAAGCCGCGCGCCTCCAGCGCGAACGGGGTCAGCGCCAGTGCGGCGGCCGATCCGGTCAGAAAGGCTCGGCGGTGCATCATCGGCGTCCCTTGCGTTGCATTCTCCGCTCCCCTTCCGTGTCAGGATCGTTCGGCGAACGTCCGCATGATCGTACCCCCGCGCAGGCGGGGGTCCAGGGTTACTGCCACAAGCCGCTGTTCTGCTTGGCTCTGGACCCCCGCCTGCGCGGGGGTACGGCATGGTTGCGCGTCATGACGTCCGTTTCGCGGCGGAATCCTTAATCGGGAAGAGAGCAGCTCGTCGATCCTATGCCAGCCCCCGCCGCTCCAGGTATGACAAGCACGTCCCGGCCCATAGGGCGCGTTTATGGCAGCGGCACGCCGCTCGCATACTCCCCAAGGATATCGGCAGTGGGCAAGCCAATCACCACAACGTCACCCCGGACTCGATCCGGGGTCCCGCTTCTTTTTCTCGCGAGGAAAGCGGGACCCGGGTCATTCCCAGGGTGACAAAGCGGAAGTCGGTCACCAAACCATAACACTCGTCTATGCCCTGCTGAAGCGATAGCATCACGTCTCGCTTGACGCGCATCCCTGCCGACGCGCAGCTTCGCCGCTATCCGACACGACCGGCGCGCGAACGACCGGGTCGGCGGATGCCGCAGGAAAGCGCAATGTCAATGTATCGGCCCGAACCGGGGCCATAGGGGGCCATTATGACGACTTCGATGCACTTTCGGCGGTATCTGCCTGCCCTTGCCCGCGCCTCCAGCCTGGTCGCGCTGTGCGTCGCCGCGCCGGCCTTTGCGCAAAGCGCCGATCCGGTCGCGGTCGAGCAGGCCCCTGCCGGACCGCAGGTGGAGGGCGGTCCCGACATTCTGGTCACCGGATCGCGCGTCGTCCGCGACGGGTTTCAGGCACCGACCCCGCTGACCGTGTTGACGCAGCAGGACATCCAGAACGGTTCGCCGTCGAACAACATCGCCGATTTCGTGAACCAGCTGCCGGCGCTGGCGGGCGGCTTCACGCCGGCGAACTCGCGGCTGAACCTGTCGAGCGGGCAGGCGGGCATCAACACCATGAACCTGCGCAACCTGGGGTCGGAGCGGACGCTGGTGCTGCTCGACGGACGTCGGTCGGTCGGCTCGACCGTGACCGGACTGGTCGACGTCAACACCATCCCGCAGGCGCTGGTGAAAAGCGTCGAGGTCGTCACCGGCGGCGCGTCGTCGGCCTATGGCTCCGACGCGGTCGCGGGCGTCGTCAACTATGTGCTCGACAAGGACTATACCGGCCTGAAGGTCGCGATCGACAGCGGCATCACCGACAAGGGCGATGGCGGCAATTATTCGATCAGCGTCGCGGGCGGCTGGTCGTTCGGCGAGGGGCGCGGGCATTTGTTGCTCAGCGGCGAGGTCGCGCACCGCGACGGCATCTTTCAGGTCGATCGCGACTGGAACGCGACCGGCTATGTCCGCATCCAGGACCCCGCCTGGACCACCACCAGCACGACGCCGCGTTACCTGATCCGCCGTCAGGTCGGTGCTGCCAACTCGACGCCGGGCGGCCTCATCACCGCGTCGGCGGGCACCACCGCCAACAGCCTGCGCGGCCTGTACTTCGGCGATGGCGGGCAGGTCCTGCGCTATCAATATGGCGCGCTGACCTTCCCCTCGGCGACGGGCAGTGCCCCGCCGACGTTGACGCAAGGGGGGTCGTGGCAGGTCAATGATTCGGGCCGCCGCATCGGCCTCGACCCGCGCGACGACCGCCACGGCGTGTTCGGGCGATTGAGCTACGAAGTCGCCGACGGCGTCGAGCTGTTCGCGGAAGGGGCATACAACCAGCAGAAGATCTTCTTCAACGCCGGGCCGAACCTGTCGACCGGCGTCGCCCTCAACGCCAATGGTTGCGCGGCGGCGGCGACGTCGGCCACCGCGCCGCTCACCTGCAACGCGTTCCTCTACAATGCGCTCGGGCGTGCGGCGCTGACTGGTGTCACCGGCGTCACGCTGGCGACGACCGCCGCCGACCTGCCGTTCCGCGCCGTCGACAACGAGCGGGAAGTGCAACGCTACGCGATCGGGGCGGAGGGTTCGACCGAAGTGTTCGGCAAGCGGGCGACGTGGAACCTCTATGGCCAATATGGCCGTACCGACCAGCATTCGCAGCTGCGCAACATCATGAACAATGCGGCGATGAACAACGCGACCGCCGCCGTCTTCGCGCCTGCTGGCAATGCCGCCGGCTATGCCGCTGGATCGATCCAGTGCCTCATCAACGTCGACGCCAACCCGAACAACAACGACCCGGCCTGCGTGCCGCTGAACCGGCTGGGCGTCGGCGTCGCGAACCCCGCCGCCTTCGCCTATATCCTCGGCAATCCGTTTCGCGACGAGCTGATCGAGCAATATAACGCCGCCTTCAACGTCTCGGTCACGCCGTTCGCCACCTGGGCGGGCGATGTCAGCGTCGCGCTGGGCGCGGAATATCGCAAGGAGAAGATTCGCGGTTCGGTGCCGGCCGAGTTCCAGCCGGTTTCCTCGACCGACGCCAATGGCCGCCCGATCACGTCGAACCGCTGGTCGGTCGGCAACTACCTGCCGACCAATGGCGAATATGACGTGAAGGAAGCCTATGTCGAAACGGTCGTCCCGCTCGGCATGGGGCTGGAATTCAACGGTGCCGCCCGCGCGACGCGCTATTCGACCGCGGGCTATGTCACGACGTGGAAGGCGGGCGCGACGTGGCAGCCGATCGAGGACATCCGCTTCCGCGCCACCCGCTCGCGCGACATCCGCGCACCCAACCTCAACGACCTGTTCCAGGGCGGCTCGGCCAACAGCGATGCGATCCGCAACCCGATCTATACCGCCGACGGTGCCAACGGGCCGGCGACGTTCAGCTATTCGGGCTTCGTCACCGGCAATCGCGCGCTTGGTCCCGAAAAGGCCGATTCGTGGAACGCGGGCGTCGTCGTCGCGCCGCGGTTCCTGCCGGGCTTCAACCTGTCGGTCGATTATTTCCGCATCGACGTGAAGCAGGCGATCACGACGTTCAGCGCGCAGCAGATCGCGGACCTGTGCTATCTGCAGGATCAGCAGTCGTTCTGCGACGCGATCTCGGTCGATCCGGTCCGGACGCAGAATCCGGCGCAACCCTATCTGCTGATCCGCAGCCAGCCGTTCAACGCCGCGAGCCAGCTGGTGAAGGGGGTCGATATCGATGCCTCGTATCGCCTCGCCCTCGATACGCTGTTCGCCAAGGCGGAGGGCAGTTTCAGCGTGCGCGGTATCGCCACGCGCTATATCGACAATTTGCTCAACAACGGCGTGCCGGGAACGGTGGTGCTGAATTCGGTCGGAGTGAATGGCGGCCAGTCGAGCACGCCCAAATGGATCTACCGCGTCAGTGCCGCCTATGACACGCCCGACTTCTCGATCACCGCGGTCGGTCGCGGGGTGAGCGCGGGACGTTATGCCGCGAACGGCATCGAATGTTCGACCGCCTGCCCGCCGAACGACGCGAATTTCTTCACCTATGACGATAACCGCGTCTCAGGCACCTTCTATGCCGACCTGAACCTCACCCAGAAGGTTCGCTTCGACGGGGCGGAGGCGCAGTTCTTCGTCAACGTGACCAATTTGTTCGATCGCTGGCCGCTGCTGCTGCCGGAGACCGGACTGGCGGCGAACCCGACCTATTCGGACCTGCTGGGCCGCCGTTTCCGCGTCGGTATCCGCATGCAAACGCGCTGAGGCAGCCACCCCGATCGCCGGTATGCGGCGGTCGGGGTGGCCGCGCTGCCCCGCCCGGGCAACGCGGGCGGAATGGTTTACCGTATAATTTCATCAAGTATGGACGCGTTAAGCAGGTCGCAAGCAAGCACGGATAAGAAGACGCACAGGAACCCTGATGCGGCATTTTTTCCTTCTTATTTTGCTTCTCGTGGCGTTTGGCGTGGCCCGGCCGGTATCGGCGGCCGCGCCGGCGGATGCGTGGGAGGGCTGGCGCACCGCGCGGTTCCTGACGCTCGATGCCACGTCCGGACTGCCGCACGCCACCACGACCGCGATCGTGCAGGGCAGCGACGGGCTGATGTGGATCGGTTCGCGCGGCGGGCTTGCCCGGTATGACGGGCAACGGCTGAAGGTCTTTCGACAGGTATCGCGCGATCGGACGAGCCTGCCCGACAATTATATCCGGGCACTTCTGCCGCTGTCGAATGGCGGGATGCTGGTCGGTACCAATGTCGGCGGCGCGGTCCGCTTCGATCCCGTCTCGAACGCGTTCGTCGCGTTGCAGGGGGCGGCGGGGGTCGGCATCGGCACCCGCATCCTCGCGCTGGCGTCCGATGGCCAGGACGGGGCGCTGATCGCATCGGACCATGGCGTGTTCCGCTATGACGCGCGGCATAACCGGGTCGTGTCGCTGATCGAGCCCGGCAGCGATCTGGCCGGCGGTGCCTTTGCCGTCTTCCGCGACGCCGACGGCACCATCTTTGCCGGCGGGGACAAGGGGCTGTTCGTCCGCCGGCCGCAGGACCGCGCCTTTTCCCGGGTCGCCACGCCGGAGATCGGCGATGTCTGGGCGATCCAGCGCGGGCGATTCGGCCGCCTTTGGATCGGTACCGGCGCGCACGGCATCTTCGTGCAATTGAGCGATGGCCGCTTCGTGCAGCCGCGCCTGCTGTCGGGCGACGCGCCGCTGATCGGCCACCGGACCATCCGCGCCTTTGCGACCGAGCCGGACGGGACGCTGTGGGCCGCGACCGATGGCATGGGACTGCTGCGCATTTCGACGCGCGGCCCGTTCACCGTCAGCGCGATGCGCAATATCCCCGCCAATCCCGCGTCGCTGGGCGGCGACACGGTGCGCGACGTGACGATCGACCGGACCGGCCGGTTATGGGCGGCGACCGACGTCGGCGCGTCGCATACCGACCCGACACTCGATTCGATCTTTACCGTGACCAACGCCATGCCCGATCCCCGCCGGTCGCTGGCCGATCGCAACGTGCGCGGGCTGATGGTCGACAGCCGCGACCGGATCTGGATCGGCCTCAGCAACGGGATGATCGACCGGATCGATCGTGCCGGCGGGACCGTCCGCCATCTGCGCCTGTCCGGCGAACAGTCGGGACAGGATGTGAAGGCGTTTCTCGAACTGCCCGACGGGACGGTGCTGGTCGGGGCGCGCGGCATCGTCGCCATCGATCCGGCGACGCTGACGCCCCGACCAGTCGCGGTGCCGCTGCCCGACGACCTGCCGGTGATCTCGCTGGCGCGGTCGGGCGACCTGCTGCTGATCGGCACCTATAAGGGCCTGTTCGTCTGGCAGGCGCGTACCCGGCAACTGCGCCAATATCGTCACGCCGATGGCGATCCGACCACGATCGCCAACAACGAAGTCATCAACATCGTCGATCCGGGCGACGGCCGGCCATGGATCGCGACGCCCGGCGGGCTCAGCCGCTTCGATCCGGCGACCGGGCGTTTCGTCGTCTATCGCAACGATCCGGCCGATCCGGCCAGCCTGCCGCAAAACTATACCGGGTCGATCGTGCCGTCGGGCGGCGCGCTATGGGTCGGCACCTATGGCGGGGTCGCGTGCGGCACGGCGACGCCAGGCGGGCTGCGCTTCCGGGCGATCACCGAGGCGCAGGGACTGGCCAACGACAATGTCGCGGCGGTCCTGCCCGACCGGCGCGGCCGGGTGTGGACGACGGGGGCCACCGGCATTTCGGTGCTCGATCCGCAGGGGCGACGGGTGCGCGTGGTCAGCCGGCGCGATGGTCTCCCCTCCGACGCGTATAATCAGCGCGTCGCCGCGATGACGCGCGATGGCGACCTGCTGTTCGGCGGGACCGGCGGCTTGCTGGTGCTGCGGCCCGACCGGATGCTGGCCGCACAGTCCGGCCGATCGCCGACGCTGGCCCCGACCGATATCGAACAGGACGGCCACACGCTGCCGTTCAACCCGTTTCCCGGGCAGCAGGCGATCCGCAGCGATGGCCATGCGCTGCGCGTCGCCTTTGCCCTGACCGATTATGCCGCGCCGCAGGAGGTACATTACCGGTACCGGTTGCACGGATTCGATACCGACTGGGTCGACCTGCCCGACTCGGTCCCGGCGACCGCGATCTACACCAACCTGCCCGGCGGCGAGTACGTGTTGCAGTTGCAGGCGCAGATTCCCGGCGTCCATCCGCGCACGGTCACGACGTCGGTCGACCTGATCGTCGCGCGCGCGTGGCATGAATTATGGTTCGTGCGGCTGGCGATGGCGATCGTCGGGCTGGCCGGGGTGTTCGGCATCGTCCATGTCCGCACGATGGTCCTGCGCCAGCGGACCCGCGCGCTCGAACGGATGGTCGAACAGCGTACTGGCGAACTGCGATCGGCCAACGTCACCCTGTCGCAGCTGGCCAGCACCGATCCGCTGACCGGACTTGCCAACCGCCGCACGCTGCTGGCCCGGCTGGAGGCGGCGCGCGAGACGGCGATGCGCAGCGGCGGCGGCTATGCCGTGGCGATGCTCGACATCGATCATTTCAAACGCGTCAACGACGGCTATGGCCATCATACCGGCGATATCGTGGTACAGGCGGTCGCGGCGCGGGTCGCCGGCGGTGTCCGCGCGGTCGACTGCGTTGCGCGCTATGGCGGCGAGGAACTGGCGATCCTGTTCGCCGACAGTGGTCTGGGCGATGCGGCGACGATCACCGAACGGCTGCGACAGGCGGTGGCGCGCGCGGTGATCGAGGTGGACGGCGTGGAAATCCGCGTGACGATCAGCGGCGGGGTCGCGGCGGCGACCGGCGACGAACTGCCCGCCGCCGTGCTGCACCGCGCCGACCTTGCCATGTACCGCGCGAAACGTGCGGGCCGCGACCGGATCGAGCTGGCCGACGACCGCGACGTGACCGCGCTTGAACAGGCGGCCGTTCTTTAGACGGGATCGACATTCAGTTCGCTGGGTACAGGAATGGCGTGCCTTCCCCTTTAGTCACTCCCGCGCAGGCGGGAGTCCCTATACGCCAGCGTCGCGGATCCAGCCGAACCGTCGGCGTCGATGGATTCCCGCCTGCGCAGGAGTGACGAAATTCCGTGGGTTTCGGTGAAGGTCGATCGGTCCTGAGACGCTGTTCGGAAACGCGCTTGTTCGCGGGTTTCCGGACGGATTCTACTCCGCCGCCTTCCGGTCCCGGTCGTGATTCGTCGCTTTCCGGAACTGCAACACGCCATCCTCCAGCCGTCCGAACCGGAACGCCGCGTAATCGAGGAAATAATTCTGCCGCAACCGCCACGGGCTGCGCGATCCCTGTCCCGGCAGCTGCGCCTCTGCCCGCTGGACATAGCCCGAACTGAAGTCGAGCAGCGGCCGCCGTTCGATCGCCGCGCCGGGCGCGGCGGGCACGCAATAGGCATAGCCCCGCCGCCGCATGTGGTCGAGCACCCGGCACATGCGCCGCGAGACGAGATCGATCTTCAACGTCCACGACGCGTTGGTATAGCCCATCGCGAACACCAGATTCGGCACGCCCGACACCATCATCCCGCGGTAGATTATCTGGTCCTGCGCCGCGAACGGCACGCCATCTACCGTGATGGCGACCCCGCCCATCAGGTGCAGTTTCAGCCCCGTCGCGGTGACGATCACGTCCGCCGCAACCTGCGCACCCGATTCCAGTTCCACCCCCTCGGGCGTGAAACGCCGGATGGTGTCGGTGACGATCGCTGCCGACCCGTCGTTCAGCACCCGGAACAGATCGGCATCGGGCACGAGGCACAGCCGCTGGTCCCACGGGTCGTAGCTCGGGGTGAAATGCCGGTCGACGTCCGCCATCTGCGGCAGCGCGGCGTGCGTGCCCTTCAGGATGAACGCCCGCATCCGCTTGGGCCAGGCGCGCGAAAACTGGAACGCGGCCAGCCCCATCGCGACATTCTTCCACCGTGCCAGCCGCCCCGCCGCCGCGACCGGCAGCCAACGATACAGCCGGTCGGCGAGCGCATCCTGCGACGGATGCGCGACGATATAGCTTGGCGATCGCTGGACCATCGTCACCTGTGCCCCCCGTTCGGCGAGCGCGGGCACCAGCGTCACCGCCGTGGCACCGCTGCCGATCACCGCGATCCGCTTGCCCGATACCGCCAGATCGGCGGGCCATTGCTGCGGGTGGACGATCCGCCCGGCAAAGCTTTCCTGCCCGTCGAACTGCGGGGCATGGCCGCCGGCATAGTCGTAATAGCCCGATCCCATGAACAGGAACCGGCAGCGGACGAGATGGTCGCCGCCCTCGGCCTGGCAGCGCAGCGTCCAGCGCGCATCCGCCGACGACCACTCCGCCGCGACGATGCGGTGGTCGAACCGGATATGCCGGTCGATGCCGAACAGTTTCGCCGTATCCTCGATATACTCGCGGATGTCGTTGCCGGCGGCGATCGTCTTGCGGTCGCGCCACGGCCGGAACGGAAAGCCGAGCGTGTGCATATCGGAATCCGACCGGACGCCCGGATAGCGGAACAGGTCCCATGTCCCGCCGATCGCCCCCCGCGCCTCGAAGATGGCGTAGCGCAGGTCGGGGCAGCGCGTTTGCAGGTGATAGGCGGCATCGATGCCCGACAGCCCGGCACCGACGATCACGACATCGAACTCGGTGGCGGGCGGGGCGGGGGCGGGCGCGGTCATCGCGCGCTTATCCGCCCGCCCGCGGCCCTTGCCAAGCGTCAGCGCGTGCCGAGCAGCAGCGCGGTCAGCACCGGATCGCCGGTCCGGCGCGGATCGGCACGGATCGCCGCCTCTTCGCGGCCGATCGCGCGGAAGATGGCGTTGCCGGCCTGATCGGCGGCGCTGCGCGCCAACGCGCCGTAATCGATGCCGGTCTGCGCCGCGACGATCGCCGACAGGATTTCGGCGGTATCGGAGCGAAGGCCGCGCGAAAATTCGGGGAACATCGCGTCGATCACCGCGCCCCGCGCCGATTGTGCCAGCAGGTCGGTGGCGGCGGTCGGCCCGTCACGCAGCACCGCCACCGCATCGGCCAGCGTCAGGCCGCGGATCGAATCGAGCACCACCGGCGTCGCACGATCGGCGGCATCGACCGCGATATCGTTCAGCGCCAGTGCGATCCGCGAGCGCACCGCATTGGTCCGCAGCACCGCCGCCAGCACGTTGTTCTGCCCAGCGGTTTCCGGCAGCGTCAGCCGGGTCAGCTGATCGTCGTAAAAGCCGCCGGGCCGGATCAGCCGTTCGAACGCGCGCTGGCTCGACAGCGTCAGCAACCGTCGCACGCCCTCCTCGACGCCATAGCTGCCCAACGGGGTGGCGCAGCCGCCGAGAATGGCGACCGGCAGCATCAGCGCGGTCGCGCCGAGGATGCGGCGACGGGACATCGGGACATGGATCATGGGCCGGTTCTCCAGGGGAAGATCGCGCTGCCAACGCAGCCAGGGGCTCCCGGTGCCGCCGCGTGCGTGAACCGACGTTGAACCGGGGGTCGTTTTGCTTCCGTTTCGCGGGTTTGGACCATTGCCGAGCGCCGCGTAGCGCCCTAGCTACCGGACCATGGCTGATCCCTATGCAACGCTTGGTGTAGCGCGCGACGCGACCGAGACGGATATCAAGAAAGCGTATCGCAAGCTCGCCAAGGAGCTGCACCCCGACCGGAACAAGGACAATAAGGCCGCGTCCGATCGGTTCTCGAAGGTCACGCAGGCCTATGACCTGCTGAACGACAAGGACAAGCGCGCGCGCTTCGACCGGGGGGAGATCGATGGCGACGGCAATCCGGCGTCGCCGTTCGGCCATGGGGCGGGCGGCGGCGGGGCTGGTGGCTTTCCGGGCGGTTTCCGGGCCGGGCCGGGCGGTCGCGGCGGTTTCGACATGGGCAATGATGCGCAGGGCGGCGACTTTTCGGATATTTTCGAGGGGCTGTTCGGCGGGCGCAGCAACAATGGCGGCTTTGCGAGCGGCTTCGGCCGGCGTCCCCAGCCCAAGGGCGGCAACGTCGCCTACAAGCTGAAGGTGCCGTTCGAGGATGCGGCGACGCTCAGCCCGCAGCGCATCACGCTGGCCGATGGCAAGACGATCGACCTGAAACTGCCCGCCGGTGTCGAGGGCGGCACGCAGATGCGGCTGGGCGGCAAGGGCGATCCGGGGCCGGGCGGGCCGGGCGACGCGATCGTCACGATCGAGGTCGAACCGCATCGTTTCTATACCCGCGACGGCGACGATATCCGCATCGACCTGCCGGTCAATCTGGCCGAGGCGGTGCTGGGGGCCAAGGTGCGCGTGCCGACCGTCGAGGGCGCGGTGATGCTGAGCGTGCCCAAGGGCGCGACCTCGGGCAAGACGCTGCGGCTGAAAGGGCGCGGTTTCCACCGCAAGGACGGGACGCGCGGCGATCAGCTGGTGACGCTGATGGTCGATCTGCCTGCCGACGACGCCGCGCTGACGGCGTTCGTCGAGGGGTGGGACGGGCGGACGACGGACCCGCGCGCACGCTTCGGCGTTTGATGCGGTCCTGATCCGGCCGGAGCGCATTGCATGAATCAGCCGTCCCCGGAAAGTCCCGAGGTACGCCACCACCGGGGCCGACCCGCCCTGTCGCGCCTGCGCCCCTCGGCACGGGCGATCGAGGTGGTGAAGCGTGTCGCGATCGGGACGTTCAACGACGGCTTCACCCATGCCGGCAATCTCGCCTATCTCTCGCTGCTGACGCTGTTCCCGTTCTTCATCGTCGCCGCGGCGATCGCGCGCGCGGTCGGGCGCAGCGGCGACAGCATCCATGCGGTCACCGCGTTCCTCGAAACCGTGCCACGCGACGTGGCAGTGGTGCTGGAACAGCCGATCCTCGACGTGTTGCAGGCACGGTCGGGATCGCTGCTGTGGCTGGGCGCACTGGTCGGGCTGTGGACGACGACGGGCTTCATCGAAACGGTGCGGTCGATCCTGCGGCAGGCCTATGGCATTCCGTTTTCGCGGCCCTTCTGGGAATATCGGCTGGGATCGATCGGGCTGATCGTCGGATCGGTGCTGATGCTGATGATCGCGTTCAGCCTTCAGGTCGTGCTGGTGGGCGTCGAGCAGCTGATCTACCGGGTGCTGCCGTTCCTGCAGCCCTATGCGGCCTATCTGTCGATCGCGAAGCTGTTTCCGGCACTGGCGCTGTTCGTCGCACTCTACACGCTGTTCTATTCGCTCAGCCCAAAGAAATACCGGACGTCGAATTGCCCGAAATGGCCGGGGGCGGTGGCGACGGCGACGGTTTGGATCGGCACGACGCAGCTGCTGCCGCTGGCGATCGACGCGCTGGGCGGATATGACCGCACCTATGGCAGCCTTGCCGGGGTCATGATCGCGCTGTTTTTCTTCTACATCGTCGGACTTGGCGTGGTGATCGGCGGCGAATTGAACGCGGCGCTGGCGGAAACGCCCGACCCTGCGCTAGAGGATGCGGCTACAGACGAAAAAGGGAAAGTCGCGTGAACGGTTTGATGCAGGGCAAGCGCGGGGTCATCATGGGACTCGCCAATGATCGGTCGCTGGCCTGGGGCATCGCCAAGCAGCTTGCCGCGCAGGGCGCGGAACTAGCCTTCACCTATCAGGGCGAGGCGCTGGAACGGCGCGTCCGTCCGCTGGCGGGCGAGCTGGGTTCCGACTTCCTGATCGAATGCGACGTCGCCGACATGGGCGCGCTCGACGCGGCGTTCGACACGATCGCCGCGCGCTGGCCGACGATCGACTTCGTCGTTCATGCCATCGGTTTTTCGGACAAGAACGAGCTGCGCGGTCATTACTATGACACCAGCCTCGACAATTTCCTGATGACGATGAACATCAGCGTCTATTCGTTCACCGCCGTCGCCAAGCGCGCGCGGGCGCTGATGCCGAACGGCGGGTCACTGCTGACGCTGACCTATTATGGGTCGGAAAAGGTCGTGCCGCACTACAACGTCATGGGCGTGGCCAAGGCGGCGCTCGACATGTCGGTCAAATATCTGGCGATGGACATGGGGCCGGAAAATATCCGGGTGAACGCCATTTCCGCCGGCCCGATCAAGACGCTGGCCGCGAGCGGCATCGGCGATTTCCGCTACATCCTGAAGTGGAACGAGCTGAACTCGCCGCTGCGCCGCAACGTCACGATCGACGATGTCGGCGGGGCAGGGCTGTATCTGTTGAGCGATCTGGCGAGCGGCGTCACCGGTGAGATCCATCACGTCGACGCCGGGTATAACGTCATCGGCATGAAGGCCGAGGACGCCCCCGACATCGCGCTGGCGTGAGGTAAGGTAGGTCAACGGGGGGCTGTTCGATGGTGACGACCGCATTGACGGTGTTAACGATGCTCATGGTGGCGCAGGACGACAATCCGTGGCGCAAGGTGGCGACGGCAGATACCGGCGCTATCTGGTCCGTCAGGGCCAATGATCTCGCTAACGAGGGGGAAATGAATCCCGTTTTCTGGGCGACGGCGGACTATAGCGCCGATCGAACGGTACGGGTCCGATCGTCGAAACGGCGTTTCGCCATCGACTGCGCTGCGGCCACTTATCAGGTGCTCGCGAATATCGATTACGATCCGCAAGGCAATGTCGTCGACAGCACCAACGAAGCTGCAAATCGCTACCGCCATCGGCCGATCGCGCCGGAAACGATCGGCGAGGAGCTGGCGAAGGCGGCATGTCCGACCGGAAAATACGGCGGATGAAGCATCCGGCGGTGATCCGCGCGGCGACCTGGGCCGACGCACCGGTGGTCGATGCGCTGCTGCGCACCTGTTTCCCGCGCGACGAAGAGGCGCGGCTGGTCCAGCAACTGGCGATCGACGGCGATCTGGTGCTGGTGCTGGTCGCCGAGGATGACGACGCGGTGGTCGGCATGATCGCCGCCAGCCGGATGCAGGTGGCCGCCGACACGCGCGAGGTCGCTGCGGTGGCGATCGCACCGCTGGCCGTGGTGCGTGCGGCGCGGGGGCAGGGGGTCGGCGAGGCACTGGTCGCCGCCGCCATTGCCCATCTGCGCAGCGCCGGGGTCGAGCTGGCATTCGTGCTCGGCGATCCGGATTATTATGGCCGCTTCGGGTTCGATGCGGCAACGGCGCGCGGGTTCGACAGCCCTTATGCCGGTGAGAATTTTCTGGGCATCCGCCTGAACGACGGACCGTGCGTCCACACACCCGGCGCGGCGACCCATGCCCGTGCCTTTGCGGCGTTGGGGGAAGACGCATGAGCCACAACAGCTTCGGTCATCTGTTCCGCTTCACGACATGGGGCGAAAGCCATGGCCCGGCGCTGGGTGCGGTCGTCGACGGATGTCCGCCGGGACTGCGCCTGAGCGAGGCGGATATCCAGCCGTTCCTCGACGCGCGGCGGCCGGGCACCAGCCGCTTCACCACCCAGCGGCGCGAGCCGGATGCGGTGCGAATCCTGTCGGGGGTGTTCGAGGGGCGGACGACGGGGACGCCGATCAGCCTGATGATCGAGAATGTCGACCAGCGATCGAAGGATTATTCGGACGTCGCCAAGGCGTATCGCCCCGGTCATGCCGATTATGCCTATGACGCCAAATACGGCTTTCGCGACTATCGCGGCGGCGGGCGGTCGTCGGCGCGCGAGACGGCGGCGCGGGTCGCGGCGGGTGCGGTGGCGCGGCTGGTCATCCCCGAAGTGACGATCACCGCATGGGTCGAATCGATCGGCGGCGATGCGATCGACCCGGCGGCGTTCGATGTGGCCGAGATCGGCCGCAACCCGTTTTTCTGTCCCGATGCGGCGGCGGCGTTGCGCTGGGAGGCGCTGGTCGACGGCGCGCGCAAGGCCGGGTCGTCGCTGGGTGCGGTCGTCGCCTGTCGTGCCGAGGGCGTGTCGGCAGGCTGGGGCGCGCCGCTCTATGCCAAGCTGGATGCCGAACTGGCGAGCGCGGCCATGTCGATCAATGCGGTCAAGGGCGTGGAGATTGGCGCCGGCTTCTCGGCGGCCGCGCTGTCGGGCGAGGCCAATGCCGATCCGATGCGGCCGGGCGAGGGCGGGCCGGCGTTCCTTGCCAACCATGCCGGCGGCATCGCTGGCGGCATTTCGACCGGACAGCCGGTGACGTTGCGGGTCGCGTTCAAGCCGACCAGTTCGATCCTGACGCCCGTCGAGACGATCGGCCCCGATGGGCAGGCGGCAACGATCGCGACCAAGGGACGGCATGATCCCTGTGTCGGCATTCGCGGCGTACCGGTGGTCGAGGCGATGGTCGCGCTGGTGCTGGCCGATCAGAAACTGCGGCACCGCGGGCAGGTCGGCTGATGGCCGATCGCCGCTGAGCCACGGTCCGGCGCAGGAATGACCATATTTTACGATGGGTTGAGTGAAGCGGATGGACCCTTCGGGCCGTTCGCGACTTGAGTCCCCTGCTTGATGCAAGGAGACACTCGATGCGCAAGACCATTTTCGCGAGCCTGCTGATCCTGGGCGGGGCCACCGCCGCCGTCGCGCAGGTGCCGACGACCCAGACCCAACCGACGTCGCCGAACAGCGTACCCGGCACGGTCGACCCGGCGCGCCCGACCCAGCCGATGCCGCAGACGACCGGTCCGACCAACCCGGTACCTACCGATCCGACTGGGCCGGGTGAAACGACGACCGATGGCACGACGACGGGCACCACCGCCACGACCGACGACACCATGTCGCCGAGCACGGGTGATGCAACGACGACCAAGCCGCCGGGCAAGGTACGCAAGCCGCGCTGATCGGCTGATTTGGCGAAAAGGCCCGTCCGGGGTGATCCGGGCGGGCCTTTTGCTGTCTCATGCCCCGCCAGCCTGCCCCGTTGGCTTCGAGCCGGTCGAGAACCGAAGTCGGGAAGGGGTTACGCCACACAAGGCGTTCTCGACGGACGCTTCTCGACTTCGCTCGAAGCTGCTCGAACCGAGCGGGCGTGGGTGGGTAACGGCGAAGGCGTCAGTCGGCGAACGGATCGCGCACGAGGATCGTGTCGTCGCGTTCCGGGCTGGTCGATACCAGCGTCACCGGGCACTGGATCAACTCCTCGATCCGGCGGATATATTTGATCGCCTGTGCCGGCAGTTCGGCCCAGCTGCGCGCGCCGGCGGTCGATTCCGACCAGCCGGGCATGGTTTCGTAGACCGGCTCCACCTTCGCCTGATCGGCGGCGTGCGGCGGGAAATAGTCGAGCACCTGATCGCCCAGCCGATAGCCGGTGCAGATCGCCACTTCCTCGAACCCGTCGAGCACGTCGATCTTGGTCAGGGCGATGCCGGTGATGCCGCCGACCGCCGCCGCCTGTCGTACCAGCACGCTGTCGAACCAGCCGCAGCGACGCTTGCGGCCGGTCACCGTGCCGAA
This sequence comes from Sphingomonas sp. Leaf22, assembly GCF_001421715.1. Lineage (GTDB taxonomy): Bacteria > Pseudomonadota > Alphaproteobacteria > Sphingomonadales > Sphingomonadaceae > Sphingomonas. The sequence continues at coordinate 113,918 of NZ_LMKP01000043.1, read as the reverse complement.
TTCATGGCCGCGTACGCCGAGCCGCTCGCCGGTTTCGTTCTCCAGTTCGGTCGGGAACGGGCCGGAGCCGACGCGGGTCGTATAGGCCTTGGCGATGCCCAGCACGAAGCCGACCGCGCCCGGACCCATGCCCGAACCGCCGGCGGCGGTGCCGGCGATGGTGTTGGACGAGGTGACGAAGGGATAGGTGCCGTGGTCGATATCGAGCAGCACGCCCTGCGCCCCTTCGAACAGGATGCGCTTGCCGGTCGCCTTCGCCTGCGCCAGCACGCGCCACACCGGCTGGGCATAGGGCAGGACGAAATCGGCGATCTCGCGCAGTTCGGCGATCAGCCGTGCCCGGTCGACCGGCGGTTCGCCGAAGCCGGCGCGCAACGCGTCGTGATGCGCGGTCAGGCGGTCGAGCTGCGCTTCGAGATCGTCGAGATGGGCAAGGTCGCAGACGCGGATCGCACGGCGACCGACCTTGTCCTCATAGGCCGGGCCGATGCCGCGACGGGTGGTGCCGATCTTGCCGGCCCCGCTCGCATCCTCGCGCAGGCCGTCGAGGTCGCGGTGGAAGGGCAGGATCAGGGTACACGTCTCGGCGATCATCAACGTGTCGGGGGTGACCGAGACGCCCTGTTCACGCAGCCGTTCGATTTCGGCCTTCAGCGCCCATGGATCGAGGACGACACCGTTGCCGACGATCGACGGCGTGCCGCGGACGATGCCAGAGGGGAGCAGCGACAGTTTGTAGACGGTGCCGCCGACGACCAGCGTGTGGCCGGCGTTATGGCCGCCCTGAAACCGCACGACCATGTCGGCGCGCTCCGCCAGCCAGTCGACGATCTTTCCCTTGCCCTCGTCACCCCATTGGGCGCCGATCACCGCTACGTTCGCCACGTCCTGAAACCCTCATGCCTGTCGGTATCGGCGCTGCACTAGGCCCCTCGCGCGGCCACGTCCACCTTGGCGACGGATCGCGTGTCAGGAATGTGACGATAGAGTTCGGCTTCCTCGCGCCGGATGCGTTCGCCCAGCCGGGCATACAGCATGCGGGTGTCGCGTTCGAAGCCGTCGGGGTCGCGCTGGATGCGTTCGGCGGTCCAGTCGAGCATATAGCCCTTGAACGTATCGGCCAGCCCGCCGAGTTCGGTGGCGAACCGGTCGGCCAGTTCCGCCGTTTTCCGGTCCGCGCTGCGCCGGAGCATGGGGTAGAGGACGCGGTCCTCGGTCGCGAGATGGGCGAACAGCTGCCGGCTGAGCGACCAGCGTGTCGTCGCGATCGATGCCGGATCGATCGGTCGCGCCTCGGCATGGCGGAGGAGATCGGCGGCCACCGACGCCAGTTGCAGATGTTCGCGGATCAAATCTTCGGCGCGGAGCATGACGGCGGTCCTGCGAATGGGCGACCGGCTTTTGATATGCCCAACGGGTTAAGAAACGGTGCGGCCCGGCCCTCGACATCGCTGGTGCGGGCGCGCAGAACCGGGACACAAGAACAACGATCAGGAGAGCGCATCCATGAAACTCGCCAGCCTCAAGCACGGCCGGGACGGTCGGCTGGTCGTCGTGTCGAGCGACCTTGCCTGGTATGCCGATGCGAGCGCGATCGTGCCGACGTTGCAGGCGGCACTGGACGATTGGGACCGGGTCGAGGGCGACCTGCGCAACCTTGCCACCGATCTCGACCATGACGTGATCCCCAAGGACCGGTTCCACGAACGCGAGGCCGCGTCGCCGCTGCCGCGCGCGTATCAATGGGCGGACGGATCGGCCTATGTGAACCATGTCGCGCTGGTGCGGCAGGCGCGCGGGGCGGAGATGCCCGACAGCTTCTGGCACGATCCGCTGATGTATCAGGGCGGGTCGGACGGCTTTCTCGGCCCCCGCGACCCAATCCCGGCGGGCGACGATGGCTGGGGTCTGGATTTCGAGGGCGAGGTGGTGGTGGTCACCGGCGACGTCGCCATGGGCGCTTCGCGCGAGGCGGCGCTGGCGGCGGTGCGGCTGGTCGGGCTGACCAACGACGTGTCGCTGCGCGGGCTGATCCCGGGCGAACTGGCCAAGGGGTTCGGATTCTTCCAGTCGAAGCCGGCATCGGCATTTTCGCCGGTGTTCGTCACCCCCGATGCGCTGGGCGATTGGTGGCAGGACGGCAAGCTGCACCGCAAGCTGAACGTCGACCTGAACGGGCAGCCATTCGGGCGGGCGGACGCGGGCGAGGACATGACGTTCGATTTCGGCACACTGATCGCCCATGCCGCGAAAACACGCGCGCTGGGTGCCGGCACGATCATCGGGTCGGGCACGGTGTCGAACCGCGATGCCGATGGCGGACCGGGCAAGCCGGTGGCCGGGGGCGGGGTCGGATATTCGTGTCTGGCCGAGATCCGCACGGTCGAAACGATCCATGGCGGCAAGGCGGAGACGCCGTTCCTGAAGGCCGGCGACACCGTCCGCATCTGGGCCGAGGATGATCGGCATCACCCGATCTTCGGCGTGATCGAACAGACGGTGGCGTGAGATGCGGCACCGGTATCGCCTGTTGCTGCCGTTGCTGCTGGCCGGATGCGCTGCGTCCGGTCAGGCACCGCCGGTCGCCGTCACGGCCCCGGCGGCGGGGGTGGCGACCCCGGCCGACCGGTTCGGGCCGTTGTTCGAAGCGGTGCAGATGCGGCGCATCTTTCCCGACGGCAAGACCTTCGTCGATGCGGTGCCCAAGCGCGCCGATGCCGCGATCCTTGCCGATTTCCGGCGCGGCGATTTCCGGGACGATGCGGCGCTCAAGGCGTTCGTGCTGGCCAATTTTGACGTGCCGGGGCTGCTGCCGGTGCCCGAGTCCGATCACGGCCCGCGCCTGCCGATCGAGCGGCATATCGCCGATCTGTGGCCGCATCTAACCCGCGAACCGGTGGCACCGCCGCCGGGGTCGAGCGCACTGGCGGTGTCCGACCGGTTCGTGGTGCCGGGTGGGCGGTTCCGGGAGATGTATTACTGGGACAGCTATTTCACGATGCTGGGTCTGGCTGCCGACAACCGCCAGGACCTGATCGAATCGATGGTCGCGGCGTTCACCGATCTGGTCGAGCGATACGGCCATGTGCCCAACGGCACGCGCAGCTATTATCTCAGCCGGTCGCAGCCGCCGTTCCTGTACCTGATGATGGGCCTGTCGAAGGAAACCGACCCGGCGGTGCTGGCGCGGCGGGTGGCGGCGCTGAAGCGCGAACATGCGTTCTTCACCGCGCCCGAACGGTCGGTGACGCTGCCCGACGGGGCGGTGCTGCAACATTATTGGGATGCGCGGACCACGCCACGGGACGAATCGTGGCGCGAGGATGTCGAGACGGCGAAGGCCAGCGGCCGGCCGGTCGCGGAGGTGTATCGTGAGCTGCGCGCCGGGGCGGAGAGCGGCTGGGACTTTTCGTCGCGCTGGCTGGCCGACGGTGCCACGCTGACGACGATCGACACGACCAATGTCCTGCCGGCCGATCTCAACAGCTTGCTGTGGGGCATGGAGCGCGCGATCGCCGATGGTGCGGCCAAGGCGGGCGATGCGGCAACGGCGCGGGACTTTGCCGACCGGGCGGCAAGGCGCGGCGCGGCGATCGAGCGTTGGCTGTGGAGCGAGGCCGACGGGCGCTATGGCGATTACGACGTCAAGCGTCGGCAGCTTCGTGGCGGGGTGACGGCGGCAACCGCCTATCCGCTGTTCGTCGGGCTGACGACGGGCGCGCGGGCCGACCGGGTGGCGGCGACCATCGAGCGGCAATTGCTGGCACCGGGCGGGCTGCGATCGACGCTGGTCGATACCGGACAGCAATGGGACAAGCCCAATGGCTGGGCTCCACTGCAATGGATCGCGGTCAGCGGGCTGGACCGGACCGGGCACAAGCGGTTGGCCGACACGATTTCGCAGCGGTTTCTGGCGAGCGTCGCGCGGGAATATGCGGCGTCGGGCAAGCTGGTCGAGAAGTACGATGTCGAGGAGGTTCGGCCGGGCGGTGGCGGCGAATATCCGCTGCAGGACGGGTTCGGTTGGACCAATGGGGTCACGCGGGCGCTGATGGTGCGGGCCGGGCGGTAGGTTTTCGGCCAAAGGTCACGAAAGTCACACTTGCGACGTGTTTGCAGTGGGTGTGGTTGACGATTTTTGCGAACGTCGCGTGGCTCAGCCACAGATTGACGGTACCCCCGCGCAGGCGGGGGTCCAGGGACACATGCGCAAGTCGCTGTTTTACTTGGCTCTGGACCCCCGCCTGCGCGGGGGTACGGTAGATTGGTGGCGCAGCGCACGGTGTGCGCGGAAGTCTCAACTTGCCATGGAGCGACGCTTTCCACCCGGCCGCGAAGAAGAAGCGGGACCCCGGATCAGGTCCGGGGTGACGTTGTGGGTTGGGCGTGGGGCGGACCTGTCAAAGAGCGGTTCGGGTCTGGCAGGCTGCGCCGCTGTAGGAAAGGCCTACGCCGTCCATGCGGCGGCGTCGTCCTGCTGGCCGATCAGCGCGAGGCCGTGGGCGACCGAGGTCAGTTCGTTGCCCGAGGCCAGCCGGTCCTGCCCGAACCGGTCGGCGAAGGCGCGGCGGATGGCGGGGGTGAGCGAGGTGCCGCCGGTCAGGAACACGCGGTCGATCGCGCTGGCCGCCAGCCCGGCGGCGTCGAGCGCGCGGTCGACGGTCGCCATGATGCGGGCGAGGTCGTCGGCGATCCAGTGCTCGAACTGGTCACGGGTCACCTCCGCCTCGATCGCGATGCCGCCCCCTTCGAAGCTGAAGGTGGCGGCGTTACCCTTCGACAGGGCGCGCTTCACCTGTCCGACCGCGTCGTAGAGGGGATAGCCCTGTTCGCCCTCGATCACCGCGATCATCCGTTCGATCGCGTCGGGATCGGTCGCGGCACGGCGCAGTTTGTCGAGTTCGGCCATGGTCTTGCGGTTGCGCATCAGCGCGAGGCGCGACCAGTCGGTGAAGTCGGTGAAATGGCCCGCCGGGATTTCCAGCACCTTGTCGAACGAGCGATAGGTGCCGCCCTTGCCGAGCAGCGGCAGGACCAGTTTGTCGAGGATGCGGCGGTCGAACTGGTCGCCGGCGATGCCGATCCCGGCATGGCCGAGCGGTTGGGCGCGACGGTCGGCACCGGGCGCTTCGAGGCGGACCACCGAAAAGTCGCTGGTACCGCCGCCGAAATCGGCGACGAGGATGGTGGCGGCTTCGCTGAGCGTCGCGGCATGGCTGAACGCGGCCCCGAGCGGTTCGTAGACATAGAGGATTTCGGCACCCAGCGCGGCGAACATCGCATCGTAGCGCTGACGGGCGAGTGCTTCGTCGGGGCGGTGGCCGGCATAGGTGATCGGGCGGCCGACGACGATCCGCTTCGCGTTGGTAAGGGCACCCTGCGCGCGGGCCGCCAGCCGGTCGAGAAAGGCGCGGCCGAGATCCTCGAACCGGTAGCGTTTGGTGAAGATCGGCGCGGTGTCGAAGCTGGGGCTGGCCGCGACCGATTTGAACGATTGCAGGAATCGGCAACCCTCCGGGAAATGGAGATATTCGTCGATCGCCCATGGCCCGGCTTCGACCGCGATGCCACCGGGAACGTCGTCCTGCCAGAAGCACAGCGCCGAGCGGAAGACCGGATCGGCCCCGTCGGGACCGTCGAGCGGGACCAGCTGCGCATCGTCGGCCGTCGCGCGGGCGAGGACGGAATTGGTCGTGCCGAAATCTAGGCCGAGGGACATGGGGAAGCTCCGGGCAGCGGCGGGCCGCCGTACACCGGTTGCGCGGGTTTGTCTCGGGGGTGTTGGGGTGCGGTTGCTTCCGGGGGGGTGACCCTCAACAACAGCGCGGCGGGGAGCCGGGTCCGGTGCCGTAGCGCCGCGCGATCCGGTCGCGGTGAAATTCCTTCACGGTCATGACCGGTTCGTGCGGATGGTGCGCGGCGCGGTGGGCGACGTAGCGGTCGTAATCGGGCACGCCGACCATCAGCCGCGCACCCTCCGTCAGCCTATGCAGGAAGCGCATCGCCGACCTCCAGCGCGGTGGGGGTCGCCACCGCCTTCGCCTTGCGGATCGCGCCGATGCCGTAGCCGAGGACCGACAGCACGACGACGACGAACAGTACGCACAACGCGGCGTCGATACGGTCGTTGAGGATGATCCGCTGCATCTCCGCCGCCGTCTTGGCGGGGGCGAGGATCTCGCCGCGGGCCAGCGCGTCGGAAAACACCTGCGCATGGGCAAGGAAGCCGATCTTGGGATTGGCGTCGAACAGCTTCTGCCAGCCGGCGGTGAGCGTGCAGATCAGCAGCCACGCGGTCGGGACCATCGTCACCCATGCATAGCGGTCGCGCTTCATCTTGAAGAGCAGCACGGTCGACAGGATCAGCGCGATGGCGGCGAGCATCTGGTTCGAAATGCCGAACAGCGGCCACAGCGTGTTGATGCCGCCCAGCGGATCGGTGACGCCGCTATAGAGGAAATACCCCCATGCGGCGACGGCGAGCGCGGTGCCGATCAGATTGGGGCCGAGCTGCTGCGTCTCCTTCATCGCCGGAATGAAGCTGCCCAGCAGGTCCTGGATCATGAAGCGGGCGACGCGGGTACCGGCATCGACCGTGGTCAGGATGAACAGCGCCTCGAACAGGATCGCGAAGTGATACCAGAAGGCCATCATCGCCGGTCCGCCGATCACCTGGCTGAGGATGTGCGCCATGCCGACCGCCAGCGTGGGCGCACCGCCCGCCCGCGACAGGATGCTGCTTTCGCCGACGTCGCGCGCCAGCTGGGTCAGCATGTCGGGGGTGACGACGAAGCCCCATTGGGCAATGGCCTGCGCGGCAGATTCGGCGGTGGTGCCGATCAGTGCGGGCGGGGCGTTCATCGCGAAATAGACGGCGGGGTCGAGCACGCAGGCGGCGATCAGTGCCATGATCGCGACGAAGCTTTCGGTCAGCATCGCGCCATAGCCGATGAAGCGCAGATCGGCCTCGCTCGCGATCATCTTGGGCGTGGTGCCGCTGGCGATCAGCGCGTGGAAGCCCGACACCGCGCCACAGGCGATGGTGATGAAGAGGAACGGGAACAGTTTTCCGGAGAAGGCCGGGCCGGTGCCGTCGATGAACTGAGTCACCGCCGGCATTTGCAGGTCGGGGCGGACAATCAGGATGCCGAGCGCGAGACCGGCGATCACCCCGATCTTGAGAAAGGTCGACAGGTAATCGCGCGGCGCGAGCAGCAGCCATACCGGCGCGACCGAGGCGACGAAGCCGTACGCCATCAGGATCAGCGCCAGCGCCGGCCCCGAATAGGTGAACATCGGCGCGAAGACCGGCGAATGCGCGACCGGCTCCCCACCGACGATCGCCGCCATCAGCAGCACGAAGCCGATCACCGACATTTCGGCGATCTTGCCGGGCCGCAGGAAGCGGCCGTACAGCCCCATCAGCACCGCGATCGGAATGGTCGCGAAGACGGTGAAGGTGCCCCATGGGCTGCCGGTCAGTGCCTTGACCACCACCAGCGCCAGTACCGCCAGCAGGATGATCATGATCATCAGCACGCCGACCAGCGCGATGGTGCCGGGGATCAGCCCCATTTCGCTGCGGATCATGTCGCCCAGCGAGCGCGCGTCGCGCCGCGTCGAGAAATAGAGGATCAGGAAATCCTGCACCGCCCCGGCGAACACCACGCCGGCCAGCAGCCACAGCGTGCCGGGCAGATAGCCCATCTGCGCGGCGAGGACCGGGCCGACCAGCGGGCCTGCGCCGGCGATGGCGGCGAAATGGTGACCGAACAATACGCCCTTGTGCGTCGGGACATAGTCGAGGCCGTCGTTCCGCCGCACCGCCGGGGTCGGCCGCGAGGGGTCCACGCGCAGCACGCGGGTGGCGATGAACAGGCCGTAGAAGCGATAGGCGATGGCATAGACGCACAGCGCCGCGACCACGATCCACAGCGCGTTGACCGGTTCGCCGCGCATCAGCGCGATCCAGCCCAGCGCGACCGCGCCGGTAATCGCCACCGCCGCCCAGCCGATCCATTCGCCTGGCCGTTGCGGTGCGATCGGTGTGGTTGCTGCTACGGTCGCCATGCGACTCTCTCCCCCTGTTTGGGATACTATTGGCGTAAGGCGGTGGACGATGCCAAGGCTTTCGTACTCCCTTTCCGTTTGCTTCGAGCGGAGGTTCGAGCCCGTCGAGAACCGTAGTCGAGAAGGCGGTGCCGCAAGCGAACGGGTTCTCGACCGGCGCTTCTCGACAGGCTCGAAGCTGCTCGAACCGAACGGAGGATTTGGTATGGTAAAAGCGAACGCTGTTTCATTATCGTCATACCGGGCTTGATCGGGACCTCTGCGAAACTCTTTTGATCGTACCCCGGCGACGGCCGGGGCCCAGTTGGGGGATGTTCGAAACGTACGGAAAACCTTCCCAACTGGACCCCGGCCTTCGCCGGGGTACGGCTCGGTATGGTTTAGCGGGCACGACTTTCGTAGAGGTCTCGGCTTGACCCGGGGTCCCGCTTCTTGCGCACCGTGATCGAAGAACAGCGGGATCTCGGGTCCAGCCCGCGATGACGATATCGATGGTACGAATGTCAGTTTCAGGTGCTCAAAAAATGCAAACCTCGGAAAACCGCTCGTTCCTGCTCGTGTGTCTCGGCAATATCTGCCGCTCGCCGTTAGCGGAGGCGGCGTTGCGCGACGCGGCGGCGCGGGCCGGCGTGGCGATCGACGTCGATTCCGCCGGAACCGGCGCGTGGCATGTCGGGCATCCGCCCGACCCGCGGGCGCAGGCGGTGGCGCTCGCGCATGGCATCGACATCGCGGGCTATCGCGCGCGGCAGGTCGAGGCGGCGGATTATCGGCGGTTCACTGATATCCTCGCGCTCGATCGCGACAATCTGGCGGAGGTGCAGCGGCGGGCACCGAAGGATGCGACCGCGCGGATCGGATTGCTGATGGATGCCGTGCCGGGGCGGAAGGGGCAGGCGGTCGCCGATCCCTATTATGGCGATGCGGCCGGGTTCGAGGGGACGTGGGTCGAGGTGTCGGCAGCGGCGGAGGCGATCGTGGCGGGGTTGCGGTAGGACTGTTCCCCTCCCTGGCAGGGAGGGGCCCCTCCCTGCCAGGGAGGGGCTAGACGATTACCCCCCGAACGACCGCCCGCCGCCGCCCCAGCCGCCGCTCGACCGGGCGCTGACCCGGCCGCCGAAGCCGCCGCGCGAGACGACCGAACTGCGCGTCTGGATGCGCTGCGTCGTCACCGGGGTGGTGATCGCGTCGCGGCCGACCGAGTAGCGATAGCCGTTGCCAGTGCCGAGATACGCGCCCGACCCGGTATACCAGCCGCCGTCCCGGTCGCGGCGGTCACGGTAGAGGCCGCCATAATTGTAGCGCGACGAATTGTTGTTGAGCAGCTGCCCGATCAGGAAGCCGGTCAGCAGCGGGGTGAAGAAGCTCTGTCCCCCTTCGCTGCGGCGCTGGCACTGGGCGGCGCCGAACTGTTCCTCGCACAGTTGCTGGCTGTCGAATCGGGGCGCGGCCTTCGCATCCTCGTTCACCGCCTTTTGCTGGGCGGCGGTGCAGGTGTCGCGGTCATATTGGCCGCTGTCGACGCATTGCTGGACGCTCTGGAACGCGGCGACCTCGGTCGGGGGGCCGAAGCGGGCCTGTTCGTTATTGTCGTCGCAGCCGGACAGCATCGCGACGGCGCCGACGGCAGTCAGGCCGGCAGCGACCGAGCGTTTGCGGCGGGGGGGCTGGTTGGTCATGGAAGTACCCTTCAGTACGTCATCGACGCGGCGTTGAGCAGGCCGATCCCGATTGAGGTCGCCGCATTGTAGATCGCGCTGGCGACATTGCCCTCTTCGATCCGGCGGACCATGTCGCGGACGATGAAGCGGCGCACGACCAGCGCGGCGACGATCTGGATCACGCCCGCCAGCAGCGCCCATGCGGCGAATTCGACCGGATCGGCGGTGACGCTGAGCGCGGAGGCGAGCGGCAGCGCGAAGCCGATGATCGCCCCGCCCAGCGCGATCGCCGCCGCCGGATTGCCCGATGCGATCAGCGTGCGTTCGTCATAGGGCGTCGAAATCTGGTACAGCCGCTTGAACACCGCGAGGAACAGGCAGGCCAGCCCGAACGCGATGATGAAATGGATCGCGCCGTTCAGGAAAGTGCCGAAATCGAGCGTCATCTGGTTCCCCCTTGTCGCCGGTTCAGGCGTTGAATTCGGCGGGCAGCAGCGGCAGCCCGACCATGATCTCGTGCGTCAGATCGCCGCCCTCGGGCTGCATGGCGATGGCGAGCAACAGTTCCTGCCCCTCCGGCGCGATGTCGCGCGCATAGAGCATGCAGGCCTGCTTGATCTGCCGGACCGGGCGGCCGGTGCGTTCGTAATAGACCGCCTCCCACAATTCGACCGGCGGCTGGCTGCGATCGTCCCCGGGATACCAGAATCGCTGGAAGCGGGCGAGGCCGGGTTCGTCCCAGACGGGTTGCGACAGGCGCTGACGGAACGCACCGGTATCGGCCCAGTCGGTCGGATAGGTCGACGACCATGGCCGGAACAGCGTGAAATCGTCGGCGTCGGATCCGTCCGCCGACTGGCTGACCGCCTGTAGCATCAGTTCGTCGTCGGTGTAGAAGCGGTGGACATGGCTGCCATCGTCCAGACGGATGACGCCCTGCGCAGTGATTTCCAGCGTATCGCGATCGAGGGTGAAGGCGGCACCGGTCAGCCGCCGCCAAGCGAGCGCATCGAGCCGGACCTGCCGCCCGATGGTGATGTTGCGGACCACCGCGATCGCCGCGGGTTCGTCCTTGGGAGCGCCGCCGAACAGGCTGCCGAAAATCATGCCGCGATCCTTGTCCGGGCGATGTAGAACAGCCGGTCGCCGACCGCGATCCGACCGTCGGGGTCGAATACCGGCGAATGCTGCCCGGCGCCACAGCTGGCGACCAATATTCCGCCGCGCGTGCGCAGATCGCGGGCGGCTTCGTCGAAACTGCCGCCGGTGCGCGCAGTGGTGGCGTACAGCGTGCCGCCATCGTCGGTATGGCTGGCGAGTTGCGCGATCAGGCGGCTGGAACCGGGGTCGCTCAGTGCCTTCACCACCAGTTCGACGGTCGGGGTCAGCACCACCTCGACCTGCGGGCAATGGGCGGCGAGCAGCCCGGCGGTGTCGGGGTCGCGCAGGAAGCACACGACATGACCGGCGTCGTTGAGCGCGGTGACCGCCAGCGTCGCCGCCAGCGTGTCGGGATCGGACGGGCCATAGACGATGACCCGCTCGGCGGTCGCGACGCCCGCACGCCGCAGGTCGGCCGGCGCGGTCAGCGAGGCGACGCGAACGAAGCGATGCGTCGCCGCATCACCGGTCAGTTCCTGCGTCGCGACCAGTACCAGTTCATGCCCCTGCCCGTCGGCGATGATCTCGGCGATCATGCGCGGGGTGCGATCGGGGTCGTAGCCGACGAGGACGATATGGCCGCGCATCGCGCTATAGTCCCCCAGGCCCATGCGCCGTCGTCGCCAGCGCGCCGACACCCCGGCAAAGGCGCGCGCGATCGACACGGTGAACAGCGCGATCGCACCGGGCATCACGAACAGCGCGGTGACGATCCGCCCGGCATCCGATTTCGGCGACAGGTCGCCATAGCCGACCGTCGAGGCGGTCGTCGCATACCAATAGAGATAGGCCGAGGGGCGCAGCAGGTCGCTTTCCCCGGCAAAGGCGAGCAATTCCCACGAGATGGTCATGTGCAGGACCAGCAGCGCGAGCAGCACGCCACGATGCAGCTCGCTGGCCGCGAGATAGAGCCGCCTTAGATACCTGCCGAGACCGAATGACTTCATCCCCTGCCCATGCCCCCGCACCTTGCTTTTTGGTCGCGCCTTATGCTTGGGGTGTCAAGCGCGGCCAACACACCGGGCCGGCTTTTCGGAGGGATGGATGGACGAAGCACCCCGTAGCTGGACGATCGCCGGACTGGCGCAGGCGTTGGGCGGACCCGATCATGCCGACGAACTGAGCGTCGAGCGGATCGAGCAGGCCGAACCCGTCCTGAAACTGACCATGCACCATTTCGGCGACCTTGCCATCTTCGCGTCGGTCGCGGGCGAGCAGATCGTCGTGTCGAGCCTGTTGTGGCCGGTCGACGAACAGTCGGAGCCCGACGCGTTCAACCGGTTCCTGCTGAAGACGCAGAAGCTGGTGCCGCTGTCGAATTTCGCCATCGCGGAAGTCGGCGGACGCGAATATTATGAGCTGGTGGGTGAGTTGTCGGTCGAATCGTCGCTGCATACCGTACTGATCGAACTGCGCGTGCTGGCGCAGAACGCGATCGAGGCGGCGTCGGAACTGCGCACCGAATTTGCCGCGTAACGGAAGGTAGGACGATGTCGATGTGGAAGAATCTGGTCGCGCTGGTGCGCGGCACCGCGCACGAAACCGGGCAGTCGATCGTCGATGCCAAGGCGCTGACGATCCTCGACCAGCAGATCCGCGATGCCGGATCGCTGCAGGCCAAGGCGCGCGACGACCTCGCGACGCTGACCGCCAAGCGGCGGATGATGGAAAAGGAACTGGAGGCGCTCACCTCGCAGCGCGACAAATATGAATCGTCGGCCCGCGCGGCGATGGCGCGTGGCGACATGGACCTCGCGCGCGAAGTCGCACAGCGGCTGGCGACGATCGAGCAGGAACAGTCGACCAAGACGCCGCAGATCGCCGACATGCGGTCGGCCGAGGACAAGATCCGCGGCATCATAAAGACCGGCGATGGCAAGATCGACGCGCTGCGTCGTGAGGTCGACGTGGTGCGCGCGAACGAGAGCGTGCAGAAGGCGCAGGCCTCGGTCGCCAGCAGCTATGGCGGTGCCACCGCGTCGCTGGGATCGGCGGCGGACAGCCTTGCCCGGCTGAAGGAGCGGCAGGCGGTACGTGAAGAGAAGTTCAAGGCGCAGGCCGAGCTGGAGGACATGCGCACCGGTGCCGATCTCGACGAGAAGCTGAAGGCCGCCGGGCTGCTGCCGGGCAATTCGAGCGCTGACGACATCCTCGCGCGCCTGTCGCAACCCAAGGACGCGCCGCGCCTGTCCGACGGGACGCGCGACGGCGGAACGATCGGGCGCGACTGATGGAACGCCGCTCGGTTGCCCCCCGTCCCGACTGGCGGGCGACCGCCGAGCGGATGGGATTCACCTTCCACCATCAGGACGGCGAGAAATATTGGGAGGAGGGGGCCTGGTACGCCTTCTCGCTCGATGAGGTCGAGCAGGGGATCGAGGCACCCAGCGTCGAGCTCCACGGCCTGTGCCGCGACCTGGTGGACGAGGTGGTCGGCAGCGAGGCGCTGATGCACCGGCTCGCCATTCCCGACGATATGCGCGACGTGGTGGCGGCGTCGTGGAAGGCACATGCTCCGTCGCTATACGGGCGGTTCGATTTCGCCTTCGACGGCAGCGGACCGGCGAAACTGCTGGAATATAACGCGGACACTCCGACCAGCATCTTCGAGACCGCGCTGTTCCAGTGGCAGTGGCTGGAGGATCGCATCGCCGACGGCACGCTGGCGCAAGGGGCGGACCAGTATAACCGACTGCACGATGCGCTGGTCGAACGCTTCGGTGCGCTCTTTACGAAGGGTAGCACGGTCCATTTCGCGTCGGTCGACGACCATGTCGAGGATCGCCAGACCGTCCGCTATCTCGAGGATGTCGCGCGGCACGCGGGGCTGGACCCGGCGTTCGTCGCGATCGACCGGATCGGGGTCGACGGTGACGGCGCGTTCGTCGATGGCGACGACGTGCTGATCGGCGCGCTGTTCAAGCTGTATCCGTGGGAGGATATGCTGCGCGAGCCGTACGCCAAGCAACTGGCGGCGACGAAGACGCTGTTCCTCGAACCGGCGTGGAAGGCGTTGCTGTCGAACAAGGGCATATTGCCGTTGCTGTGGCAGCGGCATCGCGGGCACCCGAATTTGCTGCCGGCGGCGTTTGCGGACGACGCAGCGGCGCTGGCGGAAATTGGCGATGCCTATGTGCGCAAGCCGATCTTTTCGCGTGAGGGCTGGGACATCGAATTGGTCGACGGCAGCGCCACTGCGCGTGGGCCGGAGGGCGGTTACGGCGAGGAAGGTCATGTCGTGCAGGCGCTGGCCCGGTTGCCGGTGTTCGACGGCAATCACGCGGTGGTCGGGTCATGGATCGTCGGCGACGACGCGGTCGCGCTGTCGGTGCGCGAGGATGACGGGCCGATCACCCGCGATCTGGCGCGGTTCGTACCGCATGCGATCGTTTGAGGTGGGGGTAGTGACACGCGTTCCGTCATTCCGGCGCAGGCCGGAATCCATGGACATGGTGATGTCGCGTTTCCTTCGATAGCGCCCGACACAATGGATCCCGGCCTTCGCCGGGATGACGGGGTGGACAGGGACGACGAGCAGGCAATTTCATCGTTCCCGCGCAGGCGGGAACCCATTGCCGCTGACAATTGCGATGGAGTCGCGACGTCGGCGTGTATGGATTCCCGCCTGCGCGGGAATGACGATTAAGGGATGAGTGTCCGCAACGCCGCTTCCAGCATCGCCGCATCCCCCGCAATCCGCAGCCTTTTCACCCGCCCCGTTTGCCCCGCGACCAGCGTCACCGCGCTACGCCCGACCCGCAGTTGCTTAGCGACGAACCGCACGACCTCGTCATTCGCCGTGCCGTCGACCGGCGGGGCGGCGACACGCAGGCCGAGTGCGGTCGCTTCGCCCTCCAGCGCCACGACGCCAGTCACCGCGGTCTTCGACGCTTTTGGCGTGGCGCGGATCGTCAGCGTCGCGCTGGTTGCGTCGAGGGTGAAGGGATCGCGCATCGCGTTCCCATCGCCGCCGCGCGGGTCCGACACAAGTCGCTTGGCACAAAGCGGCGCGCGACGCATTCATCGGCCATGGCATCCTCCCCCGTAACGACCGCGACGGCGACCCATAGCTCGCCGCTGTCGATCCCGATCTTTCGCGCCATCTGGATCGCGTCGATGGCGTCCAATTTCGGCGGGCTGATCCAGTCGGTCGGCGCGTCGTGGATGATGACGTCGCTGGCCGCGTCGCCGCAGATGATCGCGCTGGTGCAGGCGTCGACGACGCTGCCGATCATGTTGTTGTCGCTATGGGCCGGGGCGGTCGCCGACAATCTCGACCGGCGGCGGGTGATGCTGGCGGCGCAGGGGTTCATGCTGACCGTATCGGTCGCGCTGGCGGTGTGCGCGTGGATGGGGTTGCTGTCGCCATGGCTGCTGTTGTCGTTCACCTTTCTGATCGGTTGCGGGACCGCGATCAACGGGCCGGCATGGCAGGCATCGGTCGGCGACATGGTGCCGCGCAGCGTCCTGCCGAGTGCGGTCGCGCTCAATTCGATGGGCTTCAACATCGCGCGCAGCGTCGGCCCGGCGCTGGGCGGGGCGATCGTCGCGGTCGCGGGTGCGGCGGCGGCGTTCCTGACCAATGCGCTGAGCTATATCGGGCTGATCGCGGTGCTGGCGCGGTGGAATCCCGATTATGCTCCGCGCACGCTGCCGCGCGAGACGCTGGGCCTCGCGATGGCGGCGGGGGTCCGATATGTCCGCATGTCGCCCAGCTTGCGGACGGTGCTGATCCGCGCCGCGCTGTTCGGTGTCGCGGCAAGCGCGGTGCCGGCGATGATGCCGCTGGTGGCGCGCGACCTCGTCACCGGCGGGCCGCTGACCTATGGCGCGCTGCTGGGCGCATTCGGCGGGGGCGCTGTGATCGGCGCGCTGGGCAGCGTGCGGCTGCGCAAGCGCTGGGCGCCCGAGCGGCTGGTCCGCGTGGCGGCGACCGCACTGGCGAGCGGCGCGGCGATCGCGGCGGTCAGCCCGGTCTTGCCGCTGACGATGGCGGCGCTGGTGCTGGCCGGCGCGGGCTGGGTATCGGCGCTCAGCACCTTCAACGTATCGGTGCAGATGGCGGCACCGCGCTGGGTCGTGGCGCGCGCGCTGGCGCTGTACCAGATGGCGGCGTTCGGCGGCATGACGATCGGCAGCTGGCTGTTCGGGTCGGTCGCCGAAGGATCGGGGGTCCATATCGCGTTGCTGGCGGCGGCGGGGGTGCAGATGCTGAGCGTCGTTGCCGGGTTCAAACTGCCGCTGCGCGATATCGAAACCGCAAGCCTTGCGCCGCGCGGGTGGGAGACGCCCGATACCGAAGTACCGGTCGAGGCGCGATCGGGGCCGGTGGTGGTGACGATCGATTACCGGATCGCGCCGAAGGATGTCGTCGGTTTCCTGAACGTCATGAACGAACGCCGCCGCATCCGCCGCCGCGATGGCGCGCATCACTGGGCGTTGCTGCGCGACCTGAACGATCCCGAATTGTGGATCGAGCGCTATCATGTGTCGACGTGGCTGGAATATATTCGTCACAACCAGCGCCGGACCGAGGCCGATCATGCAAACAGCGTCGCGTTGCTGGCGCTGCACAGGGGCGACGGGCCGCCGCGCGTCCACCGGATGATCGAGCGTCAGACCGCCTCGCTGCCGGTCGCCCGCCTGCCGGGTCCGCGCGAACTGGCCGATCCGATGACCGACCCGACGCGGTCGAACTGATTTATTGAACACTGTTATTTTTCTGCTAGGCTGACCGCGTCGCCGTGATTCGGGGGCGGGCCGGTGCCTGTTCCCGGGTCGGGCAATCCCGATGGGGGAATGGATGTCCGCGCCCGATTTCTCGCTGCTGACCAAGCGCCGCTACGCCCCGTTGTTCGTCGTCCAGTTTCTGGGGGCGATGAACGACAATCTGTTGAAATTCGCGTTGCTGTTTCTTGCCAATTTCACGCTGTACCGGGCCGATCCGGCACAGGCGGCGACGCTGGCGACGGTGTCGACCGGGCTGTTCATCCTGCCCTATTTCCTGTTTTCCGGCCTTGCCGGGCAGATGGCGGATGCGTGGAACAAGGCGTGGCTGATCCGCGCGGTGAAGGCGGCCGAGATCGCGATCATGGCGCTGGCGGTGATCGGGTTCTGGTTCGAATCGGTGCCGGTGCTGCTGACCTGCCTGTTCCTGATGGGGGTGCATTCGACGGTCTTCGGCCCGGTCAAATATTCGATCCTGCCACAGCATCTGCGCGCCCATGAATTGATGGGCGGGACGGGACTGGTCGAGGCGGGGACGTTCGTCGCGATCCTGACCGGGCAGTTGCTGGGCGGGATCATTCCGCCATGGGAGGCCGGGCTGGTCGCGTTCGGCGTCGCGCTGCTGGGGTTTCTGGCAGCACTGGCGGTACCGTCCGCCCCGTCGGCCGCGCCCGATATGCGGATCGACCTGAACCCGTTTCGCAGCACCGCCGCGATCCTGCGCGCGGCGCATGGCGGGCGCGGCGTGTGGCTGGCGATCCTCGGGATCAGCTGGTTCTTTTCGGTCGGGGCGGTGGTGCTGTCGGAATTCGCGCCGCTGGTCGCGGGAACGCTCGACGCCGCGCCGGCGGTCGTCACGCTGTTCCTCGCGGTGTTCAGCCTGTTCGTCGCGATCGGATCGCTGCTGGTCAATCGGCTGCTGAAGGGCGAGGTGTCGGCGCGATACGTGCCGATCGCGGCGATCGGGCTGGCGGTGTTCCTGATCGATGCATGGGGAACGGCGGGCCGGTTCGTGGTCGAAACGCCGGGTGCGGATATCCCCGCGTTCGTGGCGACACCGGGCAGCTGGCATCTGCTGATCGATCTGGCGGGCATCGCGCTCAGCGGCGGGGTGTTCGTCGTGCCGCTCTACGCCATTCTGCAGACGTGGAGCCCGGCGGAAAAGCGGTCGCAGATCATCGCCGCGAACAACATCATCAACGCCATCGTCACGGTCGTGATGGTCGCGGTGGTGACGGCGATGCTGGCGGGCGGGAGCAGCGTGCCCGGCATTTTCGGCGCGCTGGGGTTCGCGACGCTGTCGATCGCGCTGATCTCGTGCTGGCTGCTGCCCGAAACGGTGTTCAAGTACGTGGTGCGCGGCGCGCTGCGGCTGGCATACCGGGTGAAGGTGCACGGCGCGGAGAACATGCCGCTGCCCGGCGAACGCGCGGTGGTCGTGGTCAACCATTTGTCGTTCCTCGACGGGTTGCTGCTGGCCGCGTTCCTGCCGGGCAAGCCGACCTTTGCGATCCACAGCCGCTTTGCGCGGGCATGGTGGATGCAGCCGCTGCTGAAACTGTTCGATGCCTTTCCGGTCGATCCCACGAACCCGATGTCGGCCAAGGCGATGGTGAAGGCGGTGCGCGAGGGGCGGACGCTGGTGATCTTTCCCGAAGGCCGGATCACCGTGACCGGCGCGCTGATGAAGGTGTTCGACGGCCCCGGCATGGTCGCCGACCGCGCCGATGCGCCGATCGTGCCGGTGCGGATCGACGGGGCGCAATATACCCGCTTCAGCCGGTTGAAGGGCAAGGCGCGGCTGCACTGGTTCCCGAGGATCGAGCTGACCGTGCTGCCACCGCGCCGCTTCGACCTGCCGCAGGGATTGAGCGCGCGCGAGCGGCGGGCGATCGCCGGGCGGCAGCTGTACGACGTGATGAGCGAGATGATCTTCGCCACGTCCGACACCGACCGGACGCTGTATGACGCGTTGATCGATGCGCGGCACCTGCATGGTGCGGGGATGGCCGTGGTCGAGGACGTGCAGCGCGTTCCGCTGACCTACGACCGCCTCGTCACCGGAACGCAGGCGCTGGCGCGGCCGCTGGCGGCGGGTACGGCGCAGGGCGAGGCGGTCGGCGTGCTGCTGCCCAACGTCAATGGCGTGGTCGCGACCTTCTTCGCGTTGCAGGCGACGGGGCGGGTGCCGGCGATGCTGAACTATACCGCCGGTCTCGCCAATCTGCGGGTGGCCTGTACGGCGGCGCAGGTGCGGACGATCGTGACCGCGCGGGCGTTCGTCGAGCAGGCGAAGCTGGACGAGGTCGTCGCGGGGCTGGCGGGCGACGGGATCGCCATCCGCTATCTGGAGGAACTTCGCGAGGGGATCGGCGCGGGGGCGAAATTCGTCGCGCTGGTGCGGTCGCGGATGGCGGGGCGGCTGCACCGGCGGTTGCGGGTGTCGGCGGATGCGCCGGCGGTGATCCTGTTCACCAGCGGATCGGAGGGCGTGCCGAAGGGGGTGGTGCTGACCCACCGCAACCTGTTGAGCAACTGTCTGCAACTCTCCTCGCGGATCGATTTCAACCGGGCGGATACGGTGCTGAACGCGCTGCCGGTGTTCCACAGCTTCGGGCTGACCGGCGGTACGCTGTTGCCGATCCTGTCGGGGGTGAAGACGGTGCTGTATCCCAGCCCGCTGCATTACCGGATCGTACCGGCGCTGGCGTACGACGCCAATGCGACGATCCTGTTCGGGACCGATACCTTCCTGTCGGGCTATGCGCGGATGGCGCATGGCTATGATTTCTATGCGCTGCGCTACATTTTTGCCGGAGCCGAGCGGGTGCGGCCGGAGACGCGGGCGACCTATGCCGAGAAGTTCGGGCTGCGCATCATGGAAGGCTATGGCGCGACCGAGGCGGCACCAGTGATCGCGGTCAACACGCCGATGCACTTTCGCGCCGGCAGCGTCGGGCTGCTGCTGCCGGGGATCGAGGCGCGGCTGGAACCGGTGCCGGGGATCGAGGAGGGCGCAAGGCTGGCGATCCGGGGGCCGAACGTCATGGCCGGATATCTGAAGGTCGAGGCGCCCGGCGTGGTGCAGCCGCCCGAGGATGGCTGGCACGATACCGGCGACATCGTCACCATCGACGATGCCGGGTTCGTGACGATCCGGGGACGGGCGAAACGCTTTGCCAAGATCGGCGGCGAAATGGTCTCGCTGCCGGCGGTCGAGGGCTATGCTGCCAAGGTCTGGCCACAGGGCGACCATGCGGTGGTGACGCGCCCCGATGCCCGGAAGGGCGAGCAGCTGGTGCTGTTCACGACACAGGCGGGCGCGACGGCGGGCGCATTGTCAGCATGGGGGCGGGCGAACGGCGTCGCCGAACTGGCGCTGCCGCGCGATGTGCGGGTGGTGGCGGCGCTGCCGGTGCTGGGGACCGGCAAGCTCGATTATGTGACGATGGCGGCGATGGCGGGAAGTTGACGAAGGTTACACGATTTGTGGGTGTGGCGGCAGGTCGGGGGTTTGTTTTAAATGGGTTGATGGTGCGGGTGTTCCGGAAGTTGCCTTCGCGTTTTTCGACGTCTCTGCGGAGGCCAGCGTGTGATTTACCTCGCACCCGCGCAGGCGGGGGGCCAGAGCCAAGCAGAATTACCGCTCGCGTTCTGGGCCCTGGACCCCCGCCTGCGCGGGGGTACGGTAGATGATCGGCCATCGACACGTTCGCAGGCGTCTCGCCTGCAAGGGAGTGCGGCAGCGTGCCGGACGATATGGACGATGATCGCGTGGACGATGTGAAAGAGCGGACGCACCCTGTCCGACCGGGCGGCTGTAGGAAAGCGGTTCAGAAGCGGTAGTCGAGCGTTGCCGTTGCGCCGGGGGGCAGCGTCGTGCGCCACGTCGGGATGCCGTCGATCGTCGTCAGGCCATCGCCCCGGGCACCGGAGTTCGGCCAGCCGAGCGGCAGTTCGACATCGACCGCGACGTTGCGCGCGTTGGTCACGCTCAGCCGCGCGGAACGATCGTCGAGGCGGGTCTGGCTCACCAGCACCTGTCGGCTGCGGCCGGCGGCGATCAGCAGCGTCTCCCCCTCCGCACGGTCGGTCATCGTGCCGGTACCGACCAGCAGCGCGGTTTCGCCGCGCGGCGCGTAGAGCGCGGTGGTGCCGGCGGGAAGCGCGATGCCGAGCCCGTCCGCCTTCTCGTTCTTCACCCGCAGGACGATGTCGACCGCCGCCGCGTCGAGCGGCTGGCCGACGGGAATGCGGCGGCGATAGAGGCGGGCATAGCGAACGCTGTCCTGCCGCAGCAGCGCGACCTGTTTCTGGCCCTGCGCGGCGACGGTGGTGCGGCCGGGCAGGCGATAGAGTTTCAAGTCGCCGAGATTTTCGGGTGCCGGCGGGGCGGGCGGTGCGGGTGGGGCCGGCATCGGTGCCGGTGCCTGCAGGCGCATTCCGGTGACGACGATATCCTCGCCGGATGCCTCGATCGTTGCGAACGGCGCTGCCGGTTTGAACCGCCGCTCGCGCAGGTCCGACGTCGTCGTACCCAGCGGATAGCAGCGCAGTTGCAGCCGGGTCGCCGCCGCCTCGATCGGGGCGATCCGTTCGCGGTTCAGCCGTCCGGCGACGACCTGTACCTCGGCATCGGCGAACCCCTCGGCATTGCTGTTGGCAAGCGTGGTCCATGCGAACAGGTTCAGCCGGTCGCCCGCCAGCGTGCCGACATAGCTGGCCGACCAGTCGAAACCGCTGGCGAGGTAGGAGAGGCGGACGGTGACGGTCCTGCTCGACGGGCTGTCGGTGGTGACGCTCAGCACCGGTTTGGCGGCAAGGCCGGCGGGCACGCGGGCGTAGCGCAGTGATTCGGGCAGGCCGCTGCACCCCAGCGCCTCGACGCCGTTCGCGGTGCGCAGCACGACGCCGCCGACGGGGCCGGAGACGATGGTCGCCGGTTCCTCGCGCGATGTACCGGTCGCGCGGTCGGTACGGCGCAGCGTCACCCGGTTGCCGAGCGTGCCGTCGACCAGCGCGGCGGGCGAGAGCAGCCGCGCGTCGCGGTTTTTCTCGACCGTGCCGCCGGGCAGGCCGTCGATCACCGCGCTGACCGGGATGATGCCGCCCGCCACCCCTTCGAACCGGAGCACCGCGCGGCCCTTTGGCAGTTTGACGCGGCGGGTCTCGGTCACCAGCGCATAGCCGTCGAGGTTGCGCAGGTTCATCGCGCCCCGCGCCGGGCGATACGGCGCGCGATAGATGGTGACCGCGACCGTCGTCGGGGCGGGGGAGGTCGTGGTGGGTAGCTGCTGCGCGAGGGCGGGGGTGGCGAGGAGCAGTGGGAGGGTGGCGGTTGCGATCGGGAGTCGACGCCATGTGGTGGTGTGTGGCCGGCGGGGATTTTCGCGGTCGTTCCCTTGGACGGGTTCGGGACCGTTTTGGGCGGCCCGTTCCTGCGGAGCGTTGTCGGCGTCCCTCCGCACAGGGGTGCTCATGGCGAAAGCCCGTAGTTCGTACCCTGGCGAAGGCGAAACATCCGTGAACGTCGCAAGTCTCGCCATAAACGCGCCGTACGCCCGCTCAGGCGGGGGTCCAGAGCCAGGCAGAACAACGGCTTGCGTTTGGAACCCTGGACCCCCGCCTGCGCGGGGGTACGGTAGGGGGCAGGAACCGGTACTTTCGCAAAGGTCTCGTCTTCGCCGGGGTACGGTTAGGAATTGGCTGCGTTCGTGGCTTTCGCAGGGGTCTCGAGCAGGCGCGGGGCAGGACCAAGGCAATATAATCGCTGGCATCCGGGGCTCCGGGCTGCCGCCCGTATAACGGAAAGCTGGCGAGCACGGTTGCACCGCGCTCGGGCCGGTCCGGGTTGCCGACAACGCGACCGTGACCGGCGCGTCGGATGCGGCGCGCGCAGGTCGCTCGCCCGGAGCAACCTCCCCGCTGCGTCGACGGCCACCGAACGCCGGCATCAGTAGCGCGTGTCGAACGTCGCGGTGACGACCGCCGATCCGTTGGCGGGGACCGGCATCTGCCATATCGTCTGTCCGGCATCGATCCTTTCGCCGGGGCGGCTCTGTTCGACGATGCGGGTGTCGCTCCAGTCGAGGCCGGCCTGTACCAGCTCGACCGTCACCGGTGCGGCGGTGGCGTTGGTCAGCGTGTAGCGCATCTTCGTCTGCCAGCGGCTGCTGCCGATCCGGGTGCGGCTTTCGACGACCGGGCGGACCTTCACGTCGAAGGCGTCGCCGGTGGCGAGCGCGATCTTCGATCCCTGCGGCGTGTGGTCGATCGCCGCCTCGCCGGTGAATTGCGGCTGGCCACGCGCGTCGCGCAGATAGACGCGGATGGTGCCGGCGGGCAGCGCGTCGCCAAGACCCCCCTGCGCGGCGTTGCTGAACCGGACGATGGTCTGCGCGCTCTGCGGATTTGCGGCGGTGTTCAGCCAGCCATTGACGAAGCGATAGCCGCTGGTCGCGGGCGTGCCCTTCACGTCGAGAAAGCTGACCTGCTTGGTCTGTTTGTCGGCGATGGTGGTGCGTTCGGGCAGCGGATAGAGATAGAAGTCGCCGAGCTGTTCGCGGTTCGCGCTTTCGGTCCCGGCCTGCATCCGCGCGCGCGGGCGTTGCGACCGGTACATGCCGTCGTCGTCGTTCGACCCGACCTCTCCCGCAACCAGCAGCGTGCGGGCGTTGGCGAAGGTCGTGCCGGTGGTATTGGTGAGCGTGACCCAGCCCTGTACGTCGATCGTGCCGCGCTTGCGGTCGAGCAGCGCGACATAATCGGCTTTCCAGCCTAATCCCCGGCTGAGATAGGACAGGGTCGCCGGACGCGTGCCGGCACGGCTGCTGTCGAGCGTTACCGACAGGGTCGGGCGCGCGCGCAGCGACGGCGGCACCTTGTCGAAGATCGCGCGCACCGGCAGGCCGTCGTCGCGCAGCACCTCGATCCGGTCGCCGATCTGGAGCACGACCCCGCCATTGACCGCCAGCACCCTGGCCCGCTCGCGCGTTTCGGCGCCGGTGGCGGGATTGGTACGCAAGAGGGTGATCGTCTCGCCCTCCGCCTTTTCCATCAGGCTGGAGGGGGAGAGCAGGTCGAAGTCGAAATTCTGTTCGACGATGCGGGTGTCGGGAACGGCCAGCGAGACGGTTTCGGGGCGGATCTGTGCGCTGACGTCGGGGAAATCCTGTCGCACCGTGCCGCGGTTCAGATCGAGTTGCCGGACGTCCTGCACCAGCGCGACGTCGCCGTTGTAGATGGTGACCGACACATCGCCCTGCGCGGTGCCGACAATAGCGGGGGGCAGATTGGCGGGCGTTTCCTGCGCGGCGACGGGGACGGGGGCGAGAAGCGCGGCGAGGATGATCCAGTTCGGCTGCATATCGGGTCCCCGCTGATGGTTCGCGCGAGTTTGGCGGGGGGTGAGCGGGTTGGCAAGGGTTCGGGACCGGTGGGGGTGCCGGCGGGTTGGGGAATTGGCGTTGCTGGGTTGGAGTTCGATGGGTTCGTTGATGGCGTAGCTGCGACCGGATGTCGCGTCGGAAGTCGATCGGCCCTAGGCGGGATCGACATTCAGTTCGCTGGGCGCAGGAATAGCGTTCGATCCCCTTTCGTCACTCCCGCGCAGGCGGGAGTCCATATGCGCCAGCGTCGCGGATCGAGCCAAACCGTCGGCGTTTATGGATTCCCACCTGCGCGGGAATGACGAAATTCCGTGGGTATCGCTGAATGTCGATCGGCCCTTATCCGTGGTTTGCCGACGTCCCCAGTTGGGCCCTGGCCTTCGCCGGGGTACGGACGAAGGGTTTTCGCAACTGTCTCGACAAGGTCCGGGGGGATCGACCGTGCAGGTGTCGATGTCGAAAACGACGATCGGCCAAGCGCAACATCGAAAATTCGATCCGCCGGGCAAGGACCTGTCGATCAAACGTACCGGCGCTGGGTGAAACCGCGTCTGGCGCGGGGCCGTCGCTTCGACGGTTTCGCTGCGACTTCCATTTGCTGGAAATCGCTGGAGCGGGCGAAGGGATTCGAACCCTCGACCCCAACCTTGGCAAGGTTGTGCTCTACCCCTGAGCTACGCCCGCTCTGGCGTTCCGAACCGGGTAACCGGCTGGGGTGAGGCGGGCTATTAGATGGGGGTTTCAGATCGCGCAACCCCTAAATCGCTCTTTTCTGAATCATCGGGCATGCCCACATAGGGCGCACGCTTTCAGGATAAGGAATCGCCGCTTGGCCACGCTAGGATTGACCGCGCCGGAAAAGGAAGCCGTGGAGGCGTTCCGTCGCGATGTCGTCGAACCGTCGATGACCAGCCTCGTCGTCATCGATTTCTGGGCGGAATGGTGCGGGCCGTGCAAGGCGCTGACCCCGATCCTTGAAAAGGTGACCGCCGCCTATGCCGACAAGGGCGTGGTGCTGGCCAAGATCGATACCGACAAGAACCAGTTCATCGCGTCGCAATTCCAGATCCGGTCGATCCCGACCGTCTATGCGATGTTTCAGGGGCAGCTGGTCGCCGACCTGACCTCGGCGCGGACCGAGAGCCAGTTGAAGCAGATGCTCGACCAGTTGCTGCGCCAGTTGCCGATCGAGGCGGGCGGGCCGGGCGGTCCCGATATCGAGCCGTTGATCGCGATGGGCGAGGACGCACTGGCCGAGGGCGATGCGGCGCGCGCGCTGTCGATCTTCGACCAGATCGCCGATATCGCCCCCGATCACGCGGTGGTCGCCGCCGGCCGCGTCCGCGCGCTGATGGCGCTTGGCGATGACGAGGCCGCACAGGCCGCGCTCGACATGCTGCCCGAGGACGCGGCGAAGCTGCCCGCGATCGAACAGGTCCGCGCCGCGCTGGCGCTGGCCCGCGATGCGCAGCCGGTCGACGATCTGGCGGGGCTGAAGGCCGAGGTCGAGGCGAACCCCGAAGATCACGACGCGCGCTTCCGGCTGGCCGGCGGACAGATGGCGGCGGGCGACCGCGACGGGGCCGCCGAATCGCTGCTGAAGATCGTCGCCGCCGACCGCGCGTGGAACGACGATGCGGCGCGGCAGCAACTGCTGAAGATTTTCGATGCGGTCGGTCTCGAAGACCCATGGGTGTCGCAACAGCGTCGCAAGCTGTCGGCGATTCTGTTCGGATGAGCGCGCGCGTCTCCGTCTTCCCGCTGGCGGGGGCGCTGCTGTTTCCGAACATGCACCTGCCGCTGCATATCTTCGAGCCGCGCTATCGCTCGATGGTGTCCGACGCGCTGGCGCGGGACCGCCGCATCGGCATGATCCAGCCGCGCCCGGTCGGCAGCGATACCGACAAGCCGCCGCTGTTCGATATCGGCTGTGTCGGGCAGATCGTCGATGTCGAGGCGCAGGCCGATGGCCGCTACGACATCGTGCTGCGCGGGGTGTCGCGGTTCCGCGTGCTGCGCGAGCTCGACGTGACCACCCCGTTCCGGCAGGTCGAGGCGGAACTCCTGCCCGTCGTCGGCGATACCACGCTGGCGCTGGCCGAGCGTGCGTCGCTGGAGATCGAGGCGCGGCGGTTCGCCGACCAGCTGGGCTATGCGGTCGATTGGGAATCGGTCGGGCGGCTGGACGACGAAAGCCTCGTCAACGGCATCGCGCAGATCGCGCCGTTCGACGTCGCCGCCAAACAGGCATTGCTCGAAGTCGCCGCCCTGTCCGATCGGGCGGAACTGATCGTACAGCTCATGCAATTCTTCGGCAGGCATGGCGATGACGAAGAGGCGACGCTGCAATGACCGCACGAACCGCGACCGCAGGAACCGCACACGACGCGGCGACGATCGACCCCTGGCTGTTGTCGATCCTCGTCTGTCCGGTCACCCGGACCCCGCTCGACCATGATGCGGCGGCGCAGGAACTGATCTCGACCGCCGCCGGCCTCGCCTATCCGATCCGCGGCGGGGTGCCGGTCCTGCTGGTCGAAGCGGCGCGGACGTTGTGAGCCGCGATCTTACGGGCAAGTGGAGCGGGATCTTCAACTATCCGCACACCAACCCGCCGACCGCGTTCGAAGCCGACATCGCCGATCTGGGCGGATCGATCGTCGGCACGATCCACGAACCCGATCTGTATTCGCAGCCGCCCGGCGCGCTGATCGCCGCCGCGATCGACGGGCATGTCGAAGGCGCGCGGATCACCTTCAGCAAATTCTATGACGACAGCGCCGGCTATGCCGACATGGTCGTCTATTCGGGGGTGCTGAGCGAGGATGGCTGCGAGATCAGCGGACGCTGGGACATTCCCGGCGTCTGGTCGGGCAGTTTCCTGATGATCCGCCCGGCGAGCGAACCGGCCGTCGCCGATGCCGAGGCGGTGGCCGAGCTGGACGGGCCGATCCGGGGATAGCATGGCGCTGTACCATCGATTGCTGGGACGGGCGGCGCGGCTGGTCTGGCGCGTCACCCGGCCGCGTACGATCGGGGTGCGGGCGGTGCTGCTCGATACGGGCGGGCGGATCGCGCTGGTGCGGCACACCTATATCGATGGCTGGTATCTGCCCGGTGGCGGGGTGAAGAAGGGCGAGGGCGTGGGCGACGCACTCCACCGCGAACTGGCCGAGGAAGTCGCGATCGACGGTGCGACGGTCGAACGGGTGCTCGGCGTCTATCACAGCCGGCGCGAGGGCAAGGACGATCATGTCATCGTCTATGTCGTGCGCGACGGGGCGGACACGTTGCGCCGTGCGGATGCGCTGGAGGTGGCGGAGGCGGGTTGGTTCGATCCCGACGCGCTGCCGGCGGGGACGACGCCGGCGACGCTCAGACGGATCGCGGAGTGGCGGGCAGGGGTGACCGGCGGCGGGCGTTGGTAGCGTTCCTTGTCGTTCGTCACTGACGGCTGGATCGAGACCTGCGCGAAAGGCCCACGCCAATCCCGCCTGGCCGTGCCCCCGCGCAGGCGGGGGCCCAGGGTCTCAAGCGCAGACCGGTGTTCTGCTTGGCTCTGGACCCCCGCCTGCGCGGGGGTACGGCGGGTTTTGGCTTAGCTTGCGACTTTCGCAGCGGTCGCGATCAAGTCTAGGGTGACGTGCGGCTTCGGGAACAGCGCTCCCCTTACGCCGTAACCCCCTGCAACAATTTCGGCAGCTTGCCCGTCTCGCCGCGGGCCTCGGCCATGAACGCGGCTTTCAGCGGCGGGATCGAATCGACCGCCGACAGGCCGAAGCGCCGCACCGCGCTCGCCGTCTTGCCGGGAATGCCGAACAGCCGGGTCAGGCCGTCGGTCGCCAGCGCCACCGCGAAGGTGTCGAGCCCGCGCCACCGCTGATAGCGTTCGAGCAGATAGGGATCGCCGAGATCGAGGCCGGTCCGCTTGCCATCGACCAGCACCTCGGTCAGCGCCGCGACGTCGCGCAGGCCGAGGTTCAGCCCCTGTCCGGCGATCGGGTGGATGCCGTGCGCGGCATCGCCGACCAGCACCAGCCGTTCGGCGGTGATCCGCGCCGCATGGTGAAAGCCGAGCGGATAGCTCGACCGCGCCGACAGGTTCGACAACTCCCCAAGGAAACCGCCCATCTTCTTCGATGCTTCGGCAAGGAAGGCACGGTCGGACAGCTTCAGCATCGCCGGACGGTCCTTCGCATCGACCGTCCATACGATCGCCGAGCGATGGCCGTGCGCGTCGTCCTTCAATGGCAGGATCGCGAACGGACCCGCCGGGTAGAAGATTTCATAGGCGATGTTTTCGTGGCTCTCCGCATGGCCCAGCGTAGTGATGATCGCGGCATGGTCGTAGCTCCAGCGCGCGACGCGGATGCCCGACGCCTCGCGCGTCGGTGAATTGCGGCCCTCGGCGGCGATCAGCAGCGGCGCGGTCAGCGTGTCGCCGTTCGCGGTCGTCACCGTCACGCCGTGCGCCTCGCGCCGGATGTCGATCGCACGATCCTTGTACCGCAGATCGACCAGCGGCGATGCGACCGCCGCGTCGTAGATCGCCTGCCGCAGCCGCTTGTTTTCGTACATCACGCCGACCGGATCGTCGGCGGCGTCGGGGATGAAATCGAGCTTGCCCGGCGCCAGCCCGTCGGTCGCGCGGATCGCCGCGATCGGGCAGCCTTCGTCGCCCAGCCCGTCGGCGATGCCGATCGCTTCGAACATGCGGTGCGTGGCGCTGGCGATCGCCGAGGCGCGCCCGTCGAACCCGGGGGCCAGCGTCACCGCCGGGTCGGCGGGATCGAGAATGATCGAGCTAAGGCCATGGACGCCCAGCGACACGCCCAGCGTGCTGCCGACCAGCCCGCCGCCAAGGATGATGACGTCCGCCTGTGCCATGAAACCCGTCCCATCCGTAACCTGTGTTGCCAGCGATTTAAGGTGTGGCGCGGTTCACCGCAACGCCGCCTTGACGACGGAGCTAGGTGCAGCGCACATCAAGATATTCTTGAATGTAAGGTGAAACGAATGGCGACGAACGCGCAGCCGATGTTGTGGCGCGACGCGATGAAGGCGGGCGTGAGGCGCAGCGGCGCGATGATCGGAGCGACGTTGCTGTTCGCGGCGATGTTGCTGATCGCGGTCGCGCTGGCCAGCTATTCGTCGGCCGATCCGTCGGTCAGCACCGCGGCGGGCGGTCCGATCGCCAACAAGCTGGGATCGCCCGGCGCGCATCTGGCCGACCTGTTGCTGACGCTGTTCGGGGTGCCGGTGGCGATGCTGTTGCCGCTGGGGCTGATCGTCAGTGTCCGGCTGTGGCGTGACGTGGCCGTCGGGCCGTGGCCGCACATGGTGCGTGACTGCCTGATCGGGGTGCTGGCGATGGGCGCGACGCTGGCATTCGTGTCGGGCGAGGCGATATTGTCGCTGCCCGCCGGCTATGGCGGGGTGATCGGCTGGAGCGTCGCGGCGGCGGTGCAGGGGCTGATCCACCTGATCGGGCAGCCGGAGATCGAAATCTGGATCATCCGTGTCGTGGCGCTGGCGACCGGGCTGTTCGGCATCTGGCGCTGGGCCAAGGGGCTGACGATCGAGATCCCCGACGGCACGTTCCGCATGCCGAAGTTCGAACGCCGTGCACGGAGCGTCGATGCCGACACGGGCGAGGTCGCCTATGATGACGACGCGCCGTTCGACGTCGCACCCAGCGCGTACGTCGCCGATGCCGACCGGGACGAGGACGAAGCACCCGCCCGCCCGCAGCCGCGCCGCATCGCCGAACCCGACACTCGCGCGCCACCGGTCATCGCCGAGCGCACCGCCTCGCCCGCACTCGCCAGCGCCCCGCGCCCGGCGAGCAGCGAGGGTCGCGACAATTTCGCGCTGCCATCGATCGACCTGCTCAGCCCCCCGCCCGAATCGAGCGGCCCGTCGATCGACAAGGCGGCGCTGGAGCGCAATTCGCGCCTGCTCGAAAGCGTGCTCGACGACTTCAACGTGAAGGGGCAGGTGGTGAAGGTCGCGCCCGGCCCGGTCGTCACCATGTACGAACTGGAACCCGAACCCGGCATCCGCGCCAGCCGCGTGATCCAGCTGGCCGACGATATCGCCCGCAACATGTCGGCGATCTCCGCCCGCGTCGCGACGATTCCGGGCCGGACCGTGATCGGCATCGAACTGCCCAACCAGCGGCGCGAGACGGTGTCGTTGCGCGAACTGATCGCCAGTCAGGCGTTCGCCGACCAGAATGCGCAGCTGCCGATCGTGCTCGGCAAGAATATCGCCGGCGATCCGGTCGTCGCCGACCTCGCCCCCATGCCGCATCTGCTCGTCGCGGGGACGACCGGATCGGGCAAGTCGGTGGGCCTGAACTGCATGATCCTGTCGCTGCTCTACCGGCTGACCCCGGACCAGTGCCGCATGATCATGATCGACCCGAAGATGCTCGAACTCAGCATGTATCGCGGCATCCCGCACCTGCTGGCCGATGTCGTCACCGACCCGCCCAAGGCGGTGCGCGCGCTGAAATGGGCGGTCGAGCAGATGGAGGACCGCTATCGCATGATGGCGTCGATCAACGTCCGCTCCCTTGCCAGCTTCAACGAAAAGGTTCGCGCGGCGATCGCCAAGGGGCAGAAGCTCGGCCGCAAGGTGCAGACCGGATACGACGCCGAAAACGGCACGCCGATCTATGAGGAGGAGACGCTCGACCTGTCGCCGCTGCCGCAGATCGTGGTGATCGTCGACGAGCTCGCCGACCTGATGATGACGGCAGGCAAGGAAGTCGAATTCCTGATCCAGCGCCTCGCGCAAAAGGCGCGTGCGGCGGGCATCCACCTCATCATGGCGACGCAGCGCCCCTCGGTCGACGTCATCACCGGCGTCATCAAGGCGAATTTGCCGACCCGGATCAGCTTCCACGTTACGTCGAAGATCGATTCGCGCACCATTCTGGGTGAACAGGGGGCCGAACAGCTGCTGGGACGCGGCGACATGCTCTACATGCCCGGCGGCAAGGCGCTGGCGCGGGTCCACGGGCCGTTCGTCAGCGACGACGAGGTGCAGGCGGTGTCCGATTTCTGGCGTTCGCAGGGGGCACCCGACTATATCGACGCGGTGGTCAACGAGCCGGAGGGCGATGCCGGCTTCAGCCTCGACGGTGCGCCCACCGGCGATGATTCGCCGGAGGAACAGACCTTCCGGCAGGCGTGTCAGCTTGTGGCGGAGAGCCAGAAGGCATCGACCAGCTGGCTCCAGCGCCAGTTGCGCGTCGGGTACAACTCGGCGGCGCGGCTGATCGAACGCATGGAGAAGGAAGGGCTGGTATCGCGGCCCGACCATGTCGGGCGGCGCGAGGTGTTGATGGATTCGGACGGGCGGCCGACGGGGTAAGGGGCCTTTCCGATCCCCCCTCCTTTTCTTCCCCCCGTTTACTTCGAGCGCAGGTTCTAGCCTGTCGAGAACCGTAGTCGAGAAGGGGGTGCCCCAAACGCCCCGTTCTCGACAGACGCTTCTCGACAAGCTCGAAGCTGCTCGAACCGAACGGGGAGGGGCGCTACGTTGGTCAAAAGCAAACTCAACTTCAGCCCGTTCGTGCTGCGTAGGGGCTGAGTTTGTCGAACACCCGTATCGAAGCACCTGCGGAACAGGTCCTTCGATACGGGCTTTCGACTTCGCTCAATGGCTACTCATCACAAACGGAAAGCTCGGCAGAACGGGAACACCTCCACGACCTCATCGCTTGATCTCCTGCTCCCCAACCGCACGGACCCCACCATGACCGACCTCCCACTGAACGACGGCCGCAGCATCCCCGCGATCGGTTTCGGCACCTACAAGGTCCCGGCCGAAGACTCCGCCCGCCTGTCGCGCGAGGCGATCGACGCGGGCTACCGCCTGATCGACACCGCCGCCTTCTACGCCAACGAAGCCGGCGTCGGCGAAGCCACCGCCGACCGCGACATCTTCGTCACCACCAAATTGTGGCGCGACGCGATGGGCTATGACGGTGCGCTGCGGGCGTTCGATGCCAGCGCCGCGAAGCTGCCGCGGATCGACCTGTTCCTGATCCACTGGCCGATGCCGTCCGAGGATCGCTATGTCGACACGTGGAAGGCGCTGGTGCGGTTGCGCGAGGAGGGGCGAGTGGCGTCGATCGGCGTGTCGAACTTCTCGCCCGACCATCTCGACCGGATCGTCGAGGCGACCGGGGTGGTGCCGGCGCTCAACCAGATCGAATTGCACCCGCATTTTCAGCAGCGTGCGGCGCGGGCGGCGCATGACCGGCTTGGCATCGTCACGCAGAGCTGGTCGCCGCTGGGGCAGGGATCGCTGCTGTCCGATCCGACGATCGGGGCGATCGCGCAGGAGGTCGGCGCGACCCCGGCGCAGGTCATCCTCGCGTGGCATTTGCAGGCCGGGCTGGGCGTGATCCCCAAGGCGTCGTCGCGCACGCGGATCGAGGAGAATCTGGCGGCGCAGTCGGTGACGCTGACCGCGGACCAGATTGCGAAGATCGACGCGATGGACCGCGCGGACGGGCGATTGGGGCCCGACCCCGATACCCTCTGAAATCCTCCCCACTCGTGGGGAGGGGGACCGCCGCGAAGCGGTGGTGGAGGGGGGTGTCCGCATACGGAACGGTGGTGCTTGCGGCTATCCCCCTCCACCATGCTGCGCATGGTCCCCCTCCCCGCAGGCGGGGAGGATTGCTACAGCACGCCCATGCTCCCGATCCACGCCGTACTGCCCCACCTCCTTCAGACACTGCGCGACCGCACCTCCGCCGTCCTCGTCGCGCCGCCGGGCGCGGGCAAGACCACCGCCGTCGCCCCCGCGCTGCTGGGCGAACCATGGGTCACCGGCGAGATCCTGCTGCTGTCCCCCCGCCGCATCGCCGCGCGCGCCGCGGCCGAGCGCATGGCCGCCACCGCGAACGAACCCGTCGGCCAGACGTTCGGCTATGCCACCCGCATGGACAGCAAGCGATCGGCGGCGACCCGCGTGACGGTGATGACCGAGGGCATCTTCGTCGCGCGTATTCAGGCTGATCCTGAACTGGCGGGCGTGTCGGCGGTGCTGTTCGACGAAGTGCACGAACGCAGCCTCGACAGCGATTTCGGCCTCGCGCTCGCGCTCGATGCACAGGCCGCACTTCGTCCCGACCTGCGCATTCTCGCCATGTCGGCGACGCTCGACGGCGAACGCTTCGCCGCGCTGATGGACGATGCGCCGGTGATCGAGAGCGAGGGGCGATCCTACCCGCTCGACCTGCGCCATATCGGCCGCAATGCCGAGGCCCGGATCGAGGATTCGGTCGCGGCCGCGATCCGGCGCGCGCTGGTGGAGGCGGAGGGCGGTGTCCTCGCCTTCCTGCCCGGTGTCGCCGAGATCGAGCGGACCGCCGAACGCATCGTCGTGTCCGACGGTGCGGTGCTGCACCGGCTGCACGGCACGTTGCTCCCCGCCGAACAGCGCGCCGCCATCGCCCCCGACCCGCAAGGCCGTCGCAAGATCGTGTTGGCGACCAGCATCGCCGAAACCTCGCTGACCTTGGACGGCATCCGCATCGTCGTCGATTCCGGCCTCGCGCGGCGTCCGCGGTACGATCGGGCGGCGGGGATGACGCGGCTGACGGCCGAACGCGCCAGCCAGGCCGCCGTGACCCAGCGTGCCGGCCGTGCCGCGCGGCAGGGGCCGGGGGTCGCCTATCGCCTGTGGGAAGCCGCCGCCACCGCCGGGCTGCCGCGCTTCGACCCCGCCGAGATCCTCGAAGCCGATCTGTCGGCGCTGGTCCTCGAATGCGGCAAATGGGGGGTGGGTGACCCGACGACGCTCCGCTGGCTCGACCCGCCGCCCGCCGCCGCGGTAGACGAAGCGCGCGCCCGGCTTGCGACGCTCGGCGCGATCGATGCGGACGGCCGGCCGACGCCGCACGGCCTCGCCATCGCCGCCCTGCCGCTGTCGCCGCGTCTGGCGCATATGCTGATCCGCGCGGGCGAACAGGGCTTTGCCGGCGCGGCGGCGGAGGTCGCGGTGTTGCTGGGCGAACGGGGGCTGGGCGGTAACGACACCGATCTCGACCAGCGCCGCCGCCGCTGGCGCAGCGAGCGCGGGCAGCGCGCCGATGCCGGACGGCGCCTCGCCGATCGCTGGCGGGGGCTGGTGAAGGGCCGCGATGATCCCCCCGCCGACGCGCTCGCCCGCAGCGTCGCGCTGGCCTTTCCCGACCGCATCGCCAAACGCCGCGATGCGTCGGGCGAACGCTGGGCCTCGGTCGGCGGACGCGGGTTCAGGCTGGAGGCGGCGGCGCTCGGATCGGCCGAATGGCTGGCGGTGGCCGAGACGCAGGGACAGGCGGCGGGCGCGCGCATCCTGTCGGCGGTGGCGATCGATCAGGCGACCGTCGAGCAATTGTTCGGCGACCGGATCGAAACGCGGCGCAGCGTCACCTTCGATCCCGCGACGCGCGGGGTGATCGCGCTGCGCGAGCGGCGGCTGGGCGCGATCCGCCTGTCGTCCGGCCCCGATGCGGCGGCGTCGGCGGACGAGATCGTCGCCGCACTGGTGCAGGCGGTGCGCCGCGACCTGTCGCTGCTGCCATGGGACGGGGCGGAGACGCTGCGTCGCCGGTCGGCCTATGTCGCGGCGATGCTGGGGCAGCACGATCCGCTGGGCGATGCCGCGCTGACCACGACGATCGACGACTGGTTGCCGCCGCTGCTGGCCGGCAAGCGGCGGCTGGAGGCGGTGACCGGGCTGCACGACGCGCTGGAACAGGTGGCGGGCTGGGACTGGATGCAGCAGATCCGCCGCCTTGCCCCGGCGCGGTTCGAAAGCCCGGCGGGGTCGAGCCATGCGATCGATTATGCCGCCGAAGGGGGACCGCGCGTCGAACTGCGGGTGCAGGCGCTGTTCGGGCTTGCCAGCCATCCGATGGTGGCGGGCCAGCCGCTGACGCTCAGCCTGACCTCCCCCGCCGGCCGCCCGATCCAGACGACGCGCGACCTGCCGGGGTTCTGGGCCGGGTCGTGGCGCGACGTGTCGAAGGAGATGCGCGGCCGCTATCCGCGCCATCCATGGCCGGACGATCCGACCGCGGCGTCGGCGACGCTCAGGACGAAGAAGGCGGATGTGCGGCGGGGGTAATCTGCTTCGCCCCAACCGTTCGGTTCGAGCAGCTTCGAGCGTAGTCGAGAAGCGTCCGTCGAGAACGGGTCGCTTGGGTCAACCCCTTCTCAACTTCGGTTCTCGATAGGCTCGAACCTGCGCTCGAAGCAAACGGGACTGTTGCAATGGGGAGTGAGGGATGGAGGACGGCAGGCGCTACCCCTCGCCATGGCCCTTGGCGAGATATTCCTCCGACCGCATTTCCTCCAGCCGGCTGATCGTGCGGTCGAATTCGAACCGGCCGTCGCCACGGGGATACAGGTCGCCCGGCTGCGCGTCGGCCGCCGCCAGCAGCTTGACGCGATATTCGTACAGCGCGTCGATCAGCGTCACGAACCGTGCCGCTTCGTTGCGGTTGTCGGGGCCGAGTACCGGGATACCGACCAGAATGACGGTGTGGAACGTCCGCGCGATTTCCAGATAATCGGGTGCGCCGCGCGCTTCGCGGCACAGGCGCGAGAAGCTGAACACCGCAACGCCCTTCAGCGCCTTGGGCACGTGCAGCGTCCGCCCGCCGATATCGAGGTCGCACGACGGCACGTTCGCCGCGTCCTCGACCGGATAATCGGTCAGGCGAAAGAACGCCGCCGACAGCGCGGCGGTCGCGGCCGGGCCGTTGGGCACCAGCCACGTATCGACCGCGCCCAGCCGGTCGCGGCGATAATCGGTCGGACCGTTCAGCGGCAGCACGTCGAGGTTCGATTCGAGCAGCGCGATGAACGGCAGGAAGCTGTCGCGCTGCAATCCGTCCTTGTAGAGATCGACCGGCGGGCGGTTCGACGTGGCGACGATCGTCACGCCATGCGTCATCATCTCGGTGAACAGTCGTGACAGCACCATCGCATCGGCGGTGTTGTTGATGACCATTTCGTCGAAGGCGAGCAGTTTCAGGTCCTTCGCCAGCGCCTCGGCGACCGGCGGCACCGGGTTGCCCGCTTCCTTGGCGCGTTCGGTCGCGAGGCGGGCATGAACCTCGATCATGAAGGCGTGGAAATGGACGCGGCGCTTGGCCGGATCGTTCACGCAGTCGTAGAACAGGTCCATCAGCATCGACTTGCCGCGCCCGACGCCGCCCCACAGGTACACGCCACGCGGGGCAGGGGCGTCGCGGCCGGTCAGACGGGCGAACAGCCCGCGCTTCGGTGGGGAGTCGAGTTCGTCGGCGAGGCGCGACAGGCGCTCGGCCGCGGCGCGCTGTTCGGGGTCGGGGCGGAGTTCGCCGGCGGTGACGAGGCCGTCGTAGCGGGTGAGGACGGTCATCCGCGTCCGACCCTTACCAACTCCACCCCGTTTGCCCATCCCACCCCGTTTGCTTCGAGCGCAGCTTCGAACCGAACGGGGTGGAAATAATGGGGCACGAAGCGATCAGATGATCCGTTCGACTTCCATCTTCTTGATCTCGGCGATCGCCTTGGCGGGGTTCAGCCCTTTCGGGCACACGTTCGCGCAGTTCATGATCGTGTGGCAACGATACAGGCGGAACGGATCTTCCAGCTCGTCGAGACGCTCGCCGGTCATCTCGTCGCGGCTGTCGGCCAGCCAGCGATAGGCCTGCAACAGGATCGCGGGGCCGAGAAACTTGTCGCTGTTCCACCAATAGCTGGGGCACGAGGTCGAGCAGCAGGCGCACAGGATACACTCGTACAGCCCGTCGAGCTTGTTGCGGTCCTCGGGCGACTGGAGCCGTTCCTTGCCGGCGGGTTCCGGGGTCACGGTCTGCAGCCACGGTTTGATCGAGGCATATTGCGCGTAGAAATGCGTGAAGTCCGGCACCAGATCCTTGATGACGTCCATATGCGGCAGCGGCGTAATGCGGATATCGCCCTTGATATCCTCGATCGCGGTGGTGCAGGCGAGGCCGTTGCGGCCGTCGATGTTCATCGAACACGATCCGCAAATGCCTTCGCGGCACGACCGGCGGAAAGTCAGCGAGGGGTCCTGTTCCGACTTCATCTTGATGAGCGCGTCGAGCACCATCGGCCCGCATTCGTCGAGATCGATCTCGAAATCGTCGTAGCGCGGATTCTGGCCCGAATCGGGGTCGTAGCGATAGACCTTGAATTTCTTGATCCGGCCCGACGTCGACGACTTGTGGGTCGTGCCCTTCTGGATGCGACTGTTTTTGGGCAAACGGAATTCGGCCATGGTGCTCGCTCGGTTCGGCTTGGGACGGCAAACCCGCCCGGTCTGCGCGTCAGATACATGACAGGTAGGATTGCCGCAAACGCGAACAAGGCTCTACCGCCCCTAAATCCTCCCCGGTACGGGGAGGGGGACCACCGCGCAGCGGTCGTGGAGGGGGGCGGGCCGCATGCGTTAACGTTGCGTTGCGAGGCCAACCCCCTCCACCAGCTTCGCTGGTCCCCCTCCCCGCGGCGCGGGGAGGATTTACAGCGCCGGCAATCCTTCGAGCAGCTTGTCCAGCGTGGCCGGATAGTCGCGCACCCGCACGCCGGTCGCGTTATAGATCGCGTTGGTCACCGCCGCGCCGGCACCACCGATGCCCAGTTCGCCGATCCCCTTCGCATGCAGCGGGTTGGCGTGGTGGTCGCGGTCGTCGAGGAAGGCGATGTCCATGTGCGGAATGTCGGCATGGACCGGCACATGATATTCGGCGAGGTCGTGGTTGACGATGCGCCCGTCGCGATCGTCATGGACCAGTTCCTCGGTCAACGCCGTGCCGATGCCGAACACGATGCCGCCAATGCACTGCGACCGCGCAGTCTGCGCATTGAGGATGCGTCCCGCCTCGAACGTCGAATGCCAGCGCGTCACCCGCACCTCGCCGGTGACGGCATGCACCTTCACTTCGCAGAAATGCGCGCCATAGCCCGCCTGCGTCGTTTCCTTTTCCTGTTTGCCCGGCTCGATCGACCCCTTGGCCGTGATTCCGTCGCCGACCAGTTCGCCGATCGCGACCCGGCGGTTGCCGGCAATGGCATGGCCGTCCTTCAGCGTCATGTTGTCGGGTTCGACGCCCATCGCCTTGGCCAGCTTCTCGCGCAGCGCCTGTGCCGCCAGATAGACCGACGACCCGCTGCTGCCGGCACCCCATGAACCGCCCGATCCCGCACCCGGCGGCGAATTGGTGTCGCCCAGATGCACCGCCACCCGCTCGACCGGCAGGCCGAGGATCTCGCCCGCGATCTGGGCGAGGATGGTGTAGGTTCCGGTGCCGATATCGGTCATGTCGGTTTCGACCATGGCCCGTCCGTCGGGACCGATCGACACCTGCGCCTCACTTGGTTGCAGCATGTTCGTGCGCGTCGTCGCCGCCATGCCGTGCCCGATCAGCCAGTCGCCCTCGCGCTTGGCCGCAGGCGTCTTGTTGCGCTGATCCCAGCCGAACGCCTTCGCGCCCGCATCGAGGCAACGGGTCAGCGTCCGCGTCGAAAAGGGCACGTCCTTCTGCGGGTCCTTGGCCGGATCGTTGCGGCGGCGCAGCTCGACCGGATCGATGCCGATCTGTTCGGCCAGTTCGTCCATCGCATTTTCCTGCGCCAGCAGCCCGACCGCCTCGCCCGGCGCGCGCATCGATCCCGACAGGGTCCGGTTCAGTTCGACCACATCATGTTTGATGATCCGGTTCGCACCGCCGTACAGGAATTGCGTCGCCTGTCCGGCCGGTTCGAAATAGCCTTCGCCCGGCAGGTTCGAACACAGCGTTTCGTGCCCGATCCCGGTCAGCTTGCCATCGGCATCGGCGGCAAGGCGGAAGCGTTGCTGCGTGTTCGACCGCCGCACGGTCGCGTCGAACACCTGCTGGCGGGTCATCACCGTCTTGACCGGCCGCCCGACCGCCTTCGCCGCCAGCGCGGTCGCGACGGTGTCCGGCGAAATCCCGAGCTTCGACCCGAAACCGCCACCGATATAGCGCGCGACGATCCGCACCTTCGACTGGCGTTCGCCCAGCGACTTGGCGAGTTGCTGCTTGTCCGACGACGGCATCTGCAACGATCCGTAGAGCGTCAGCCCGTCATCGTCCCATACCGCGATCGAGGCATGCGGCTCCATCGCCGCCGAATTCTGCGACGGGGTTCGCCACACATCGTCGACCGTGAAGGCGGCGTCGGCCATCGCCCGATCCAGATCGCCCTGGCTGTGATAGGGCGGCATCGATCCGGGCGGCGGCTTGATCGCATCATCGACATGATCGTCGAAGGTGAAAACGCCCTCGGCCGGGTCATGGCGGATCGTGACCAGTTGCGCGGCGTCGCGCGCGACCTCATAGCTTTCGGCGACGACGATCGCGACCGGCTCGCCGAAATAGGCCACGTCCTTGACCCCCTGCGTCGGGGCTCCGGTCTCGCCGCCCTGCTGGGCGTTGCGGATGAAGGTCTTCAGGTCGACGACGACGTCGATCACGCCGGGCAGCGCCTTCGCTCCCTCGGCATCGACCGACGTGATCTTGCCCGCCGGGAAGGTTGCACGGACGAGGAAGCCGTAGGCGAGGTTCGGAAAATCATATTCGGCCGAATAGGTGGCCTGTCCGGCGACCTTCAGCGGACCGTCGATTCGTTCGATCCCCTTGCCGATGATGCCTTGGACACTGGTGTCGAGCAGGCTGTTCTCGACCGCCTTGTCCATGCGGAGTGCGTTGGTGGTCATGCGGTCAACTCCCGCAGCGTCGCGATCAGCGTGCGCCGGGTCAGAGGAATCTTGAAGTCGTTGCTGCCGAAGCCCTTGGCGTCTTGCAGCAATAGATCGGCGGCCTGCCCGAACAGCGCATCGGACGGGGCCTGCCCGACCAGTGCGTTCTCGACGGCTTCGTTGCGCCACGGCATCGGGCCGAGTCCTCCGAACGCAAGGCGCGCCGAGGTGATCTTGCCGTTCTCTTGCCCGACGATCCCGGCGATCGACACCAGCGCGAACGCATAGGAGGCGCGGTCGCGGACCTTGCGATAGGTCTGCTTGCCCGCCGGTGCCGGCGGCAATTCGACATGGGTGATGAGTTCACCGGCACGCAGCACATTCTCGATATCGGGCGTGTCGCCGGGCAGGCGATAGAAGTCGCCGATCGGAATGCGTCGCCGCTCGCCATCGCTGCCCAGCGTCACGATCGTCGCGTCGAGCGCGCGCATCGCCACCGCCATGTCGCTCGGATGGGTCGCGATGCACTTGTCACTGGTGCCAAGCACGGCGAGGATGCGGTTGGAGCCTTCCTGAGCGTCGCAGCCCGACCCCGGCACCCGCTTGTTACAGCGCGCCGCCGTTTCGTAGAAATAATAGCAGCGCGTCCGTTGCAGCAGGTTGCCGCCGGTCGACGCCTTGTTGCGCAACTGCCCCGACGCCCCGGCCAGCAGCGCGCGGCTCAGCACCTCGTACCGCTCGCGGATGATCGGGTCGGCCGCGAGGTCGGAATTGGGGACGAGCGCCCCGATCCGTATCCCGCCGCCGTCGATCTCCTCGATATCGTTCAGCGGCAGGCGGCTGATATCGACCAGCCGCGCGGGCGTTTCGACCTGCAATTTCATCAGGTCGAGCAGGTTGGTGCCGCCCGCGATAAACTTGGTATCGGCCACCGCGCCTTCGCGGGTCGCGGCTTCGGCGCTGTCGGCCTTGGCATAGTCGAACAGTTTCATTCCGCTGCCTCCGCCCGAACCGGTTGTTTGGCGTCGGCGACTTCGCGGATCGCGTCGACGATATTGGGATAGGCCGAACAGCGGCACAGATTGCCGCTCATCCGCTCGCGAATCTCGTCGTCGGTGAAATCGGGATCGTCGAGGTCGGCGCTGACATGGCTGGGCCAGCCCTTCTCGACCTCGTCGAGCATGCCGACCGCCGAACAAATCTGTCCGGGCGTGCAGTATCCGCACTGGAATCCGTCATGCTTGACGAACGCGGCTTGGAGCGGGTGCAGTTTTTCGGGTGTGCCCAGCCCCTCGATCGTCACGATCTCGTCATCCTGATGCATCACGGCGAGCGTGAGGCAGGAATTGATGCGGCGGCCGTTCACCAGCACGGTGCACGCCCCGCATTGGCCATGGTCGCAGCCCTTCTTGCTGCCGGTGAGCGAAAGATGTTCGCGCAGCAGGTCGAGCAGGGTGGTGCGGATGTCCACCTCCGCCTGATGCGGCTGGCCGTTGATGGTGAAATGCATGGGTCGGCGCTCCGTTGGTCACATCGGCTAACGTTCCCGATCGAAACGGTTTCCTGTTGCGAAGGGATCGCAGATGTTAGGTACGGTTTTGCTGGCGATGCTGGGGATGGGCACGATGACCGAGGAACGACCGATCGACGCGACGCCGATCGTGATCGCGCATCGCGGGGCAAGCGGGTCGCGCCCCGAACATACCCTCGCCGCGTATGAACTCGCGATCGAACAGGGCGCGGACTTCATCGAACCCGATCTCGTGCTGACGAAGGATAATGTGTTCGTCGCCCGGCACGAAAACGAGATTTCGGGCACCACCGATGTCGCCGCCCACCCCGAATTCGCC
Source organism: Sphingomonas sp. Leaf22 (assembly GCF_001421715.1). Lineage (GTDB taxonomy): Bacteria > Pseudomonadota > Alphaproteobacteria > Sphingomonadales > Sphingomonadaceae > Sphingomonas. Next base: position 72,314 of record NZ_LMKP01000043.1, on the reverse strand, counting down.
GCCCGCCGCGCGACGAAGACGATCGACGGGCAGCAGGTCACCGGCTGGTTCACCGAGGATTTCACGCTCGCCGAACTGCGCACGTTGCGGGCGAAGGAGCGCCTGCCGCAACTGCGCTCCGGCAATACCCGCTATGACGGGCAGCAACCGATCCCGACGCTGGCCGAGGTGATCGCGCTGGCCAAGCGCGCCACCGCGGCGACCGGACGGACGATCGGCATCTATCCCGAGACCAAGCACCCGACCTATTTCGCGTCGATCGGCCATCCGATGGAGGCGCATCTCGTCCGCGACCTGCGCGCCGCCGGCTGGGACAGTGCGAAGGCACCGGTGTTCATCCAGTCGTTCGAGGTGAACAATCTCAAGGCGTTGAAGAAACTGACCGCCATCCGCCTGATCCAGTTGATGGATGCGACCGGCGGCCCGGCCGATCATGCCGTCGATAGCTATCAAACGATGGCGACCCCGGCCGGATTGAAGGCGGTCGCGACCTATGCCTTCGGGATCGGACCGAACAAGTCGATGGTCGGCGCGGACAAGCCGCTGGTCCATGACGCGCACGTCGTGGGCTTGCGCGTCCATCCATGGACCTATCGTGCCGAGAATGTCTTCCTGCCCGAATTCTATCGCGTGGCCGGCGGACCCGAGGTGCATGGCCGGGTGGGGCAGGAGATCGCCGATGCGGTCGCCGCCGGCGTCGATGGTTTCTTCACCGATTTCCCGCTAATCGGGGCGCAGGTACGCGACAAACCATATTGAGGGGCGGTGGATGCGATTGGGGTGGGTGATGCTGGCGCTGGTGCCGCTGACCGGGGGCTGTGTCAGCACGGTGTGGAACGTCGCGACCGCGCCGGTCCGCGCCGGTGCGCAGGTGATCGACTGGACGACGACCAGCCAGTCTGAGGCCGACCGCAATTACGGCCGCAAGATGCGCAAGAAGGAAGCTCGTGAGGGCCGCGAGATGCGCAAGGAAGACGCGCGGCGTCGGCGCGAGCGGGACGACGATTGAGTCGTGTCAACTCCCCTCCCTGACAAGGGAGGGGTCGGGGGTGGGTAGGCCCGTTGTGGCGCGCTATCGTTCCCTCACGGGCCAACCCACCCCCGGCCCCTCCCTTCCAGGGAGGGGAAAAATTCTCACCGGTTCCCCGCCAGCGCCTCCGCTACCGCGCGCAGCACCACCAGCCGGGTCTGCACGCCATAATGGCTGCTCACCACCTCGACCGCGCGGCAGCCGGGTTCGCCGGGCACATGGCAGCCCATGCCGTTGACCAGCCCGTCGCTGGCGCTCCAGATCGCGGTGGCGGGAACGGGCAGGGGGCGGCGGACCTCTTCGGCCAGCGCCAGCACGGCGGGATCGTCGACCGACTCGCCGCTGATCCATTCGTACAGCCGCCAGACATGGGTCGAGCGCGCCGGCCCGGCATAGGGGCTGGCGACGGTCACCACCTGTTCGACCAGATCGGGCCGGCGATGCGCCGCCAGCCGCGCCATGATCCCGCCGAGACTGACCCCGACCAGCGCCACCGGCCGTCCGCTCGCCTGCGCGACGGCATCGATGCGCGCGAACAGGTCGCCCGCGTCCGGCCCGATGCTGCGCTGTCCGAAATTGCGCCCCAGTTCCCAGCCATGCGCGTCGTGGCCGAGCGCGCGCAGATAGCGGCGCAGGATCGTGTTCGACCGGTCGCTGTTGAACAATCCGGGCAGCAGCATCACCGGTTCGCCGCTCGCCCGTGGTGCGCCGGCCAGCGCCCGCCGCCATCCGAACGGCACCCCTGCCAGCGCGAAGGCGGCGCGCGGCGTCTCAATCACGAAACGGCCGATCGGGGGCGGGGCGAGCATGGTCACAGCCACGACGTAACCGTCACCGGAAACGGCGTCCACGCCCCCATCGGCACCCCCGCCGCCCGCAGCACCGCACCGGTCCACGCATTGCAGGTCTGCACCGCGCTGTACCGCCCGCGCGCCGGGTAAAAGGCATCGGACGGGCCATAGCCGTGGACCGTGGGCCCTTGCACGAAACTGGCGCGGATCGCCAAAACCAGCCGCCGATACTGGTCGGGCGACAGCGTGACCGGATAGACGCCCGGCTCGCCCTTCGGTTCGGGCAGATGCCCGACATGCAGTACCACCGCATCGCTGCCGGTCGCGGCGGCAAGGATGGTGGTCGGGCTGACATCGGCCCAGGTCGGCGTGCCGAGGTAGAAGGCGCGCTCGCCCCAGCCGATCGACAGCCAGCCATGGCCGGCATAGCGCGGGTCGGCCAGATCGCCGGCGCGTACCAGATCGTCGAACGACTGGCCGGCGGCGTGTTTGGGCAGGACGATGCCGGTATGGATGCCGTTATCCTCGACATAGATGCGGATGCCCTGTTGCGGCGCACGCCCGCCCGATCCGCCCGGGATCGCGCCGCCGATTAGCCCGGCGATGCAGTACCCCAGCACGATCAGCAGCATGCCGCCCAGCAAACCCGATAGTCGAAGGGACCATTTCCGTAGCATCGTTTCCCATGCTACCCTGTGCGGATGGCCAGCGATACCCATGTGCTCGACCGCCCGCCCGAGGGTGCCAATGCCGACTGGACGATCCCGCAGGGCTGGGACGACTATAGTGCTGAGGACCATGCCACCTGGGACACGCTGTACGCGCGGCAGATGCAGTTGCTGCCCGGTCGCGCGTCGGACGCGTTCCTGCGCGGGCTGGACGCGCTGAAACTGTCCGAATCCGGGATTCCAGATTTCGAGGAGCTGTCGGACCGGCTGGAGGCGCTGACCGGGTGGCGGGTGGTCGCGGTGCCGGGGCTGGTGCCCGACGACGTGTTCTTCACCCACATGGCCAATCGCCGCTTCGTCGCCGGCAACTTCATCCGCCGGCCCGACCAGCTCGACTATCTTCAGGAACCCGACGTCTTTCACGACGTGTTCGGCCATGTGCCGATGCTCGCCGACCCGGTGTTCGCCGATTATCTGGCGGCCTATGGTCGCGGCGGCCTGCGCGCGCTCGAACTCGGGTCGCTGAAGCAACTCGCGCGGCTCTATTGGTACACCGTCGAATTCGGGCTGGTGCGGGAAGCGGGGGCCTTGCGTATTTATGGCGCGGGCATCGTGTCGAGCGCATCGGAAACCCGCTTCTCGCTCGACGATCCAAGCCCCAACCGGATCATGCTCGATCTGGCGCGGGTCATGCGCACCGATTACCGGATCGACGATTTCCAGCAGACCTATTTCGTCATCCCCAGCTTCGACGAACTGCTGCGCCTGACCGTCGAGACCGACTTCGCGCCGGTGTACGAAGCGATCCGCGAAGAGCGCGAGATCGCGGTGGATGAAGTGCTGCCCGAGGATATGGTGCTGACCCGCGGCACGCAGCACTATGCGAGGTCGAAGACATAAAATCCTCCCCGGCACGGGGAGGGGGACCAGCGAAGCTGGTGGAGGGGGGCGTCCGCATACGGAACGGTTGCGTTGCGCCGCCACCCCCCTCCACCCCCGCTTCGCGGCGGTCCCCCTCCCCGCGAGCGGGGAGGAGTTTAGAGATCCAGCGCCCAGCCGTCGCGACCCTTCGGATCGATCGGCTCGGTCGGCACGAACCGCTCCGCCCCCGCCGTCAGCCGCAGCACGCTCCAGTCGCCGCGCCGGTCGACCTCGGTCAGCGTGACGCCGCACGCCGCATAGGCCGCGACCACGTCCGCCCGCTGCGTCTCCAGCAACCCGGCCAGAACGATCGTCGCTCCCGGTGCCGCGATCGCCGCCACCTCCGGCGCCATCGACATCAGCGGTCCGGCGAGGATGTTCGCGATCAGCAGGTCATAGGGTGCCGCCGCCGTGACCGCATCCGACAGCGCGCCGTCGGCGACCACCAGCTCGACCCGATCGACATCATTCAGCCGCGCATTCTCCGCCGTGACGTCGATCGCCACCGGATCGATATCGGTCGCGATCACCCGCGCCGCCGGCCACAATTCGCGCGCGGCGAACGCCAGCAGCCCGGTACCGGTCCCCAGATCGATCGCGTTCGCGAACGTCTTGCCCGCCAACCGGTCGAGCATCGCCAGACAGCCGCTGGTCGTCTCGTGATGCCCGGTGCCGAAGGCGCGTCCCGCATCGATCAGGAACGCGCGCTTGCCCGGCGGCACGTCGCCGGCCTGCGCGGCAGTGTGGACATAGAAGCGCCCGACCGACAGCGGGTCCAGCCCCGCCTGGCTCATCGTCACCCAATCCTCGTCGCCCAGCGCCTCGATCCGCGGTACCTGTCCGGCGGCACTCGGGGCCAGCGCGGCGATTACGGCGATGGCGGCGGCATCGGGCTCCACCTCGAAATAGGCGTCGAGCCGCCACGTCTCGGTATCGTCCTCGACCGTCTCGGTCGTCATCAGCACCGGGGCGGGGTCGATCCCGAAATCATGCGCCGCGTCGATCGCCTCGGCTTCGGCGCGGGTGCACGGCAGGGTCAGTTTCCAGCTCATCGCACATAGCTCGCGCCGTTGACGTCCAGCACCGCGCCGGTCATCGATTCGGGGGCCTCGGTCGCGCAGAACGCCGCCATCACCGCGACCTCGTCGGGCATCGCCACCCGGCCGAGCGGAATATCGGCCAGCAGCCTGTCGCCACCACGGCTCGCCACATAATCCTCGGCCATGCCGGTCATGGTGAAGCCGGGACAGATGGCGAAGGCGAGGATGCGGTCGCGGGCATAGGCGCGGGCGATCGTCTTGGTCATCGCCACCATGCCGGCCTTGGCCGCGGCATAATGCCAGTGCGCGGGCGAATCGCCCCGGTGTGCGGCGCGGCTGGCGATGTTGACGATCCGGCCGGAGATGCCGCGATCCTGCCAGTGGCGCACCGCCAGCCGGCTGAGTTCGGCGGCGGCGGTCAGGTTGATGCGCAGCGTCCGTTCCCAGCCCGCGACCCAGTCGTCGTCGGACCGGTCGATCGGGTTCGGTTCGAACACGCCGGCATTGTTGATGAGGATGTCGACCCGCCCGTCCAGCCGGTCGAGCGCGCGCCGCCACAGGTCGCCCGGCGCGGCGGGATCGGCGAAGTCGGCGGCAAGGTCGCCGGCGGTCGACTGGACGGCAAGGGTGTGGGCGTCGCGCAGGCGGTCGGCGATCGCCGCACCGATCCCGCGCGATCCGCCGGTCAGGAGAATATGGGCCATGTCCCGCCGTGTAGGCGGGGGCGGGGCAGGGGGCAACGGGCGGTCGTCCGCGCCGTTGCGGTCGTCGGCGTTACGCCGCGACCTTGGCGATGAAATCGACCGCGCTGGCTTTCAGCGATCCCAGTTCGCCGTCGAGCGAGTTGAACCCTTCGCCGACCCGGTCGATTTCCGATGCGACGGTTTCGGTGTCCTCACGGATCGTGGCGATCGTCGACGACATTGAATCGGCGGCCAGCGCGGTTTCGTCGACGGCGGCGGTGATCGCGGTCACCGTCTGCGCCTGCACCTCCATCGCGCTGCGGATGCGGTTGGCGCTTTCCTGCACCTCGCTCACCGTGGCGCGGATCGACGCATTGGTTTCGACGGTCGACCGGGTCGCCGCCTGGATCGCCGCGATCTTGGCGGCGATGTCGTCCGTGGCGCGTGCGGTCTGGCTGGCGAGGCTCTTGACCTCCTGTGCGACCACCGCGAACCCGCGGCCGGCGTCGCCCGCGCGCGCCGCTTCGATCGTGGCGTTCAGCGCCAGCAAATTGGTCTGACCGGCGATGTCGCGGATCAGGCCGAGGATCGATTCGATCGATTTGGCATGGTCCGACAGCGTTTCCGACATGCCGACGGCGGTGCCCGCCTGTCCGGAGGCGCGCGTCGCGATCTCGGCGGCAGCCTCGACCTCGGTCCGCGCATCCTCGATCGCGCGGATCAGACCGGCGGCGGTGGCGGCCGCCTCGCGCATCGCGACCGCCGATTGTTCGGCGGCGGCGGCGACTTCGGACGCCTTGCCCAGCATCCCGCGGGCGCTGGCGGAGGTGCGGACGGCGTGACCGCGCAGCGCATCGCTCTCGCGGCTGGCGCGTTCGACGGTCGATCCGATATTGTCGCGGAATTCATGTGCCAGCCGGTCGCGCGATTCCTGAAGGTCGTGATGCGCATAGGCATTGTAGAGCGACACGAACATCTCGCATTCGACCGAGCGTAGCCGGAACAGCAGTTCGGCGGCATCGCGGAACGCCGTTTCGTCGGCGATGCCGCGGCGCAGCACGTCGAGCAGCGCCCGCGCACCCGCATCGCCCATCGACAGGATCGCGGTCAGCTGCACGCCGTTCGAAAAGGCGCGGGCGACGGTGCGCTCGCACGATTCGACCCATGCGCTGCCGGTCAGGTTGGTGAAGCGGTTGCGCAGATAGGCGACGCCCAGTTCGATCATCCGCTCGTAATCGTTCGTCATGCTGTCGCGACCGCCGACCTTCTGCGACTGGTCGAAATGCGCGGCGGCGACGAGTCGCGCCTCGGGCTCGATCACGTTCCACAGGGCGCGCGCGGCGTCGACATCGGCCGACGAGATGTTGAACAGGCGAAGGCGTTCCCGCAAATCGATCGTACGGCTGACGCTCTCTGCTGCCGGAAGTGTCTTCGTCGCCACGTTGCGAATCCCCTGTTCCCCTGCACAGCCCGACCTGTCGGAACCGATGCGCAGACCCATGAGTAGCCCGACAGGCGTTAACAGTCCGTTGACCAAGCCCGTCGCGCAAAGTCTCTTTCGCGGATGCACACTTGCATCGGCGGGACGGGTGCGTAGATAGACCACAATCGCTGGAAGACCGCATCTGCCACGCGGTCGCACTGCCTGAGGAATGCCCGACTTGGCCATGGTCCGCCCGAAAGCCCGCCCGACATCGCCGCATCTACAGATCTGGCGCTGGGGTCCCAACATGCTGGTGTCGATCCTGCACCGCGCCACCGGCGTCGCCATGGGCACGGTCGGACTGGCGCTGTTCGTGTGGTGGCTGGCGGCGCTGGCCGGTGGCGAGGACAGCTATGCGCGGTTCCTGTCGTGGTTCACCGGACCGTTCGCCATGGTCGGCTATGTCGTCGGCATCGGCCTCAGCTTCGCGCTGTTCCAGCATATCGCCAACGGCGTGCGCCATTTCTTCATGGATATCGGTGCCAATTTCGAACTGAAGGGCAACCGCCAGAGCGCGGTCATGACGATCGTCTTCGCCGCCTGCGCCACCGCGGCGCTGTGGGGCTGGCTGCTGGTGGGGAAGCACTGATGGGCAACGGAACGAGCATCGGTCGCGTCCGCGGCCTCGGGTCGGCAAAGGCCGGTGCGCATCATTTCTGGCACCAGCGGCTGACCGCGGTCGCCAACCTCGTGCTGATGGTCTGGCTGGTCCTGTCGATCGCATTGCTGCCGGCCTATGACTATGAAACGGCGTTCGCCTGGGTGTCGTCGGCATGGGGTGCGGTGCCGCTGCTGCTGCTTGCCACCTCGGTCTTCTATCATGCCAAGATGGGCCTGCAGACCGTGATCGAGGATTACCAGCATGACGAGACGCGCGTCGTCGCGCTGGTCGTGCTGAACCTCGTCTACGGCGCGGGCTGGCTTCTCGCCGCCTTCTCGATCCTTCGCATCGCTTTCACCGGGACGCCCGAATAATGGCCACCGACGCTTACAAGATCATCGACCACACCTATGACGCGATCGTCGTGGGTGCGGGTGGCTCGGGCCTGCGCGCCACCATGGGCATCGCCGAAGCGGGGCTGAAGACCGCCTGCATCACCAAGGTGTTCCCGACCCGGTCGCACACCGTGGCGGCACAGGGCGGCATCGCCGCATCGCTCGGCAACAACTCGCCCGACCATTGGTCGTGGCACATGTACGACACCGTCAAGGGCTCCGACTGGCTCGGCGACCAGGACGCGATCGAATATATGGTCCGCGAAGCGCCTGCGGCGGTGATCGAGCTGGAACATGCCGGCGTGCCGTTCAGCCGGAACGAGGACGGGACGATCTACCAGCGTCCGTTCGGCGGTCACATGCAGAATATGGGCGAAGGCCCCCCGGTGCAGCGCACCTGCGCCGCCGCCGACCGGACCGGTCACGCCATGCTCCACGCGCTGTACCAGCAGTCGCTGAAGTATGACGCCGACTTCTTCATCGAATATTTCGCGCTCGACCTCATCATGGAGGACACGCCCGAGGGCAAGGTCTGCCGTGGCGTCATCGCTTTGTGCATGGAAGACGGGTCGATCCACCGGTTCCGCGCGCATTCGGTGGTGCTGGCGACCGGCGGCTATGGCCGCTGCTATTTCTCCGCCACCTCGGCGCATAGCTGTACCGGCGACGGCGGCGGCATGGTGCTGCGCGCCGGCCTGCCGCTTCAGGACATGGAATTCGTGCAGTTCCACCCGACCGGCATCTACGGCGCGGGCGTGCTCATCACCGAAGGTGCGCGCGGCGAGGGCGGCTATCTGACCAACAAGGACGGCGAGCGGTTCATGGAACGCTACGCCCCCTCGGCCAAGGACCTCGCGTCGCGCGACGTCGTCAGCCGGTCGATGGCGATGGAAATGCGCGAAGGGCGCGGCGTCGGCAAGGACGGCGACCATATCTTCCTGCACCTTGACCATATCGATCCCAAGGTGCTGGCCGAACGCCTGCCGGGCATCACCGAAACCGGCAAGATTTTCGCCGGCGTCGACCTGACGCGCCAGCCGCTGCCGGTGACGCCGACGGTCCACTACAATATGGGCGGCATCCCCTGTAATTATCACGGCGAAGTCGTCACCAACCGCGACGGCAACCCGGACTCGGTCGTACCCGGCCTGTTCGCGGTCGGCGAAGCGGCCTGCGTGTCGGTGCACGGTGCCAACCGCCTCGGCTCCAACTCGCTGATCGATCTGGTCGTGTTCGGCCGCGCGACGGGCCTGCGCCTCAAGGAAACGCTGAAGCCGGGCACCCCGCACAAGCCGCTGCCGGAGGGGTCGGCCGACCTCGCGCTCGCCCGTCTCGACAGGTTCCGCAACGCCAGCGGCAGCAAGCCGACCGCGCAGATCCGCCTCGACATGCAGAAGACGATGCAGAAGCACTGCGCCGTGTTCCGCGACGACGCGCTTTTGAACGAAGGCGTCACGATGATGGAAAATATCTACCGGTCGTTCGCTGATGTGAGCGTCACCGATCGGTCGCTGATCTGGAACACCGATCTGGTCGAGACGCTCGAACTCGACAACCTGCTGGCGCAGGCGATGGTCACCATGCGGTCGGCGCAGAACCGCAAGGAAAGCCGTGGCGCGCACGTGAACGAGGATTTCCCCGATCGCGACGACGCCAACTGGATGAAGCACACCATCGCGTCGTTCGACGGCTGGGGCGGCAATGGCGGCATGACTGCGATCGATTATCGCCCGGTCCACGACTATACGCTGACCGACGAGATCGAATACATCAAGCCGAAGAAGCGGGTGTACTGAGTCTTTTCTCTCCGGTCCGGGAAGGGCGATCGGCTTCGCGGCCGGTCGCCTTTTTTGATTCACGCGAAGGTGCCAGGGACGCGAAGAAGAAAGCGGTTCGCGCGGAGACGCGGAGACGCGAAGGATTCCGCGAGCGGAAGCCTCATGACTCGACCTCAACCGCGGCACGAACGTCGCCCCGGACTTGATCCGGGGCCCCGCTTCTACTTCTGCGGCGGCAAGAAAGCGGGACCCGGGTCAAGTCCGGGGTCACGGCGTGGGAAGGGCGCTCATCTCGCGACAGCGAGCTCTGCTGAACCATCCGCCGCGAGTCCGAACCTTTCGGTGAAGCGAGCCGTCAGCCAGGACCGCCCCCCTCCGCGCCTCCGCGCAAACCCCCATCTTCTCCTCGCCCCGAACGCCGCCGCGTGAACCAAATCACCCGCCCCCCGGAACCAACCCCCATCGCCCCCGGTTTCGCCGCCGACCAACCCAGGGGGAACTGCCATATGTCCGACACCACCATCAACGATTACCCGCTGCTCGCCCGCCCGCACGTCCATCTCGCCGGTCCCGTCGACCATGCGATGTACGAAAGCTTCCGCAACCAGGTCGTCAACGCCCCGGCCGATGGCCCGCTGGTCGTGTCGATCTCGACGCTCGGCGGCGACCCAGAAGTCGCGCGGGCGATGGGCGATGATATCCGCCTGCTGCGTGACTATACCGGCCGCGAGGCGCTGTTCCTCGGCAAGGTCGCGGTCTATTCCGCCGGCTCGACCTTCATGTCCGCCTTTCCGGTCGACAAGCGGTTCCTGACGCGGGGCACCCGCCTGATGCTGCACGAGCGGCAGATGACCAGCACCATCGAACTGTCCGGCCCGCTCAAAATGCTAGTCGCGACGCTGAAGGCGAAGCTGCACGAGATCGAAACGTCGGTAGAGATCGAGGAAGAAGGTTTCCGCGACATCGTCGCCGGATCGCAGGTGCCGTTCGACGAACTGGTCCAGAAGGCCCCGGCCAACTGGTATATCTGCGCTGAGGAAGCGAAAGCACGCGGACTGGTGCTCGACGTGATCTGATCCGGCGTTTCCCCTCCCTGAAAGGGAGGGGCAGGGGTGGGTTGGCCTGCGAGGGAACGCGAGCGCTCCACAACCAGCCGACCCACCCCCAACCCCTCCCTTTCAGGAAGGGGCGCCAGAACCTATCTTGCTGGTACTCGCCGGCAAAAACCCCCAACATCGGAACGACATGGCCGACAACGACTCCGTCCTTACCGCCGCCCGCGACTGGGCCGGAGCGCCATTGGCACTGGCCACCGTCACCTCGACCTGGGGGTCCGCGCCCCGCCCGCGCGGCAGCCACATGCTGGTGCATGAGGACGGCCGGTTCGAAGGATCGGTGTCGGGCGGCTGCGTCGAAAGCGATATCCTCGCCACCGCCGCCGAGGTGGTCGCCGGCGCGCCCTTCGCGGTCAAACGCTATGGCGTGGCCGACGCCGCCGCGTGGGAAGTCGGCCTGCCGTGCGGCGGTGAGATCGAGGTGATGGTCCAGCGCGTCGACGCGGACAACTTCGACCCCGCCCTGTTCGACGCGATCGTATCGGCCAATGCCGCGGGACAGGCGATCGCCCTGACCACTGACCTGACCAGCGGCCGGACGCAGGTCGGGAAGGGCGAGGGCTTCGTCAACCGCTACGACCCGCCGCGCCGGTTGCTGATCGTCGGCGCGGTGCAGATCGCGCAGGGGCTGGCCGGGATGGCGCGCGAACTCGGCATCGCCACCACCGTCATCGACCCGCGCGCGCGGTTCCTGACCGATGAACGCTTTCCCGGCGTCACGCTCGACGATCGCTGGCCCGACGAGGCATTGGCCGCGCTCAAGCCCGACGCCGCCACCGCCGTCGTGACGCTCAGCCACGACATCAAGATCGACGACCCGGCGCTGATCGAGGCGCTGCGGTCGCCCGCCGCCTATGTCGGTGCGCTGGGGTCGCGGCGCAGCCATGCCGCCCGGCTCGAACGCCTTGCCGCCGTCGGCTTCGCGCCGGCCGACCTCGACCGGATCGACGGTCCGGTCGGACTGGATATCGGCGCGATCGGCCCGTCCGAAATCGCGCTGTCGATCGCCGCGGCGATGGTCAGGAGTTTCCATGCACGCTGAAGATACCGCGCTGATCCTGCTCGCTGCCGGTCGCTCGCGCCGCTTCGGCGACGCCGACAAGCTGGCGCAACCGTTCCTGCACAAGCCGGTCGCCTTCCACGTCGTGACGGCGCTGGAGGCGATTCCGTTCCTTGCGCGCATCGCGGTGATCGACGGGACGAAACTCGATTTCGCGTCGCGCGGGTTCGACGTCATCGTCAACGACGATCCCGGTGCCGGCATGTCGCGTTCGGTGCAACTCGGCCTGCGCGCCGCACGGACGGCGGGGGCGAAGGGCGTCGTGATCGCGCTGGCCGACATGCCGCGCATCACCGCCGCCCATGTCTATCGCCTGCTCGACACTGCACAGGGCGACGATGCGGTCGTCGCATCCAGCGACGGCACCAAACCCTGCCCGCCGGCCGTGTTCGGACAGGCTCGCTTCGATTTCCTCGAATCGCTGGAGGGCGATGCCGGTGCCCGCGATCTGGTCCGCGCCGGCCGCCACGTCATCACCACCCCCGCCGAACTGATCGATATCGACACCCCCGAAGACCTCGACCGCCTGCGCGCCATCGCCGAGGCCCCCGAACAACATGACGCGATCACCTTGCCGCAGCCCCAGCCATGGCATCGACCGCGGATGGAATGATTTTCCTACACGGTCGTGCTGCAATAGGCCGGGTCGGATCGGGTTCACGCGAAGGCGCGGAGACGCGAAGAGAAGAAGGTTAGTATTCGCGCAGAGGCGCGGAGACGCAGAGAGGTCGAGCATGCCGCGACAGCGGCTCTCTCTTCCTATCAGGCAGGTACAAGGCTTCGCCGGGAACACCGCAAGCGCCTGCTCCGATACCCTCTCTGCGCCTCTGCGCCTCTGCGCCAAAACCAATCTTCTTCGTGCCTTCGGGCCTTCGCGTGAACCAAAACCCCGCGACGCCCAAGATGCAGCAAGTGTGACCTTTGTGACCTTTGGCGTCACGCCATTGCCGCCGCCGCGCCCTTGAGGTCCTCGACGAACCGCGCAAACTCTTCTTCCGCCTGCACTTTATCCGGCAACCGCAGCAGATAGCTCGGATGCACCGTGATCCACGCCGCCCCGCCATCGGCCAGCCTCAGCACCCGCCCGCGCTCGCGTGATATCGTCACCGTCTTGCCGGTCAGCGACCGTGCTGCCGTCGCACCCATCGCCACCGTCATCCGCGGGCGCAGGATGCCGCGTTCCTGCTCGATCCACCAGCGACAGGCATCGATCTCGCCCACGCCCGGCTTGGCATGGATGCGCCGTTTGCCACGCGGTTCGAACTTGAAATGCTTGACGGCGTTGGTGACATAGACCCGCGACCGGTCGATCCCCGCCTCGGCCATCGCCCGGTCGAATACCTGCCCCGCCGGTCCGACGAACGGTCGCCCGGCCAGATCCTCCTGATCGCCCGGCTGTTCGCCGACCACCATCATGTCGGCATCGACCGGCCCTTCGCCGAACACCGTCTGTGTCGCCGGCTGCCATAGCGGGCAGCGTTGGCACCCCGTCGCCTCGTCGCGCAGCGCCGCCCATGCCACCATGCTGTTGCCGCCGGGGGCTGCCCGTGCCGTCTCGATCATCGCTGCCTCGCGTGCCTGTGCCCCCGCGATCAACGCCGGGACCAGCGCGGTTTCGGGCATGTTCTTCCAATATTTGCGCGGCATCTCCTTCATCATCGCGCCTTTTTTCAGCCGGGCGGGATTGAAGATCGATGCGTAATAGGTCTTCCAGACTTCCTCGACCGGATCGCCGGTCGGTGCATCCGCCTTGGTCGCGCCCGGCCCCTGCGTCAGCGTCTCACCGTCCCAATGCACCGAAATCTCCGGCGTCAGGATCGACCAGCGCATCGCCGCGAAGCGGTCGACGAAGAAGCGCGCATTATGGCGGACGATATGATGTTCCGGCTCGAACCAAGCGACGAAGCGGGTGTCGTCGGCGTCCGCCATCTCGCGAAACCGCAGGAACGCGCGCATCTTGTGGATGTCGCGCCGGACCGCCTTCGCCATTTCCTCCAGCCGCCGCATCGCCGGATCGGCCTTGTCGTCAATCAGCCGCGGTTCGGCGATCAGGCGGGTGAGCATCGCATAGAGCAGCGCGAACCGCGCCGGGTCGGCATGCATCGCCACCGTCCGCGCCAGATCGATGAACGCGCGCGGGACACGGGGGGCGGGGGCGCTGCCGTCGACGATCGCCTCGTCGCCGAACAGGTCGGTGGGCAGGTCGCCGACCTGCCACACCACCTCCGACGGTGCGACACGCTGGGCGGCGAGCGACCGGGCGGCGTCGCGCCACCCGTCGAAATCATCCGCCGCCGCCAGCGCCGCAACGCGCATCAGTCGCGATCGTCGCCCGCTTCCGACGACTCGGCTATCTCGAGTTCCCTGGGCTTGCGCTCCTCGAACACGGTCGCGATCCGCGCTTCCTCGTCGTCGCTCAATTCCTTTGCGGCGGCGGGAAACATCTCTTCCTCTTCCTCGTCGATATGATGTTCGTAGCGGTGCCGCATTTCGGCGAAACGCTGGTTCCATTCGTTGCCGGCCGGATCGAGCTTGGAAATCTCGCCGAGATAATCGTCGATTTCCTTATGCTCCGACACCGAATGCCGCGCCTCGTCGCGCAGGTCGGGATTGGCGAGCATCGTCGCGTACAGCGCCTCCTCTTCGGCCGCGGCATGGGCCGATACCTCGACGCGGAACTCCTCGAACAAGGCGGCGCGTTCGTCACCGCTCGCGGCGTCGATCCGCTGGAGCAGGTCGCGGTGCCGGTCGTGATCGGCCTTCAGATCGGCATAGATGCGGGCGTCGGCCATGGGGATTTCCTTCGGATGGTTCGACCAGACCAACGGCGACCATCGGCGGAGGTTTCTCTTGCGAGCGGTTTTCACTGCCTGCACCGGGAGGACGAAGACTATGCGAACAATTCCAGCTGATCGGTCTTCTTCGGGGCCACCACCGGCCGCAATTCGGCGCGGTCGGCCAGCACCACCGGCCGCCAGTCATCGGCGATGATGAACGGGCGGAGCTTGGCAACCGACACCGTCAGCCGCGCGATATCGGCCAGCGACAGCCGCCGCCACCGTCGCGCGGTCAGGATCGCGCCTACCGCCTTCACCCCCAGCCCCGGCACGCGCAGCAGCATTTCGCGCGGTGCCCGGTTCACATCGACCGGAAAGCGGTCGCGGAACTTCAACGCCCATGCCAGCTTGGGATCGATGTCGAGCGGCAGCATCCCCGTCGCATCGTCGGCGGCGGCACGCACCTCGTCGGGGCGATAGTCGTAGAAGCGCATCAGCCAGTCCGACTGGTACAGCCGATGTTCGCGCATCAATGGAGGACGTTGCAGCGGCAGGACGGCCGATGCCTCCGGGATCGGGCTGAACGCCGAATAATAGACGCGGCGCAGCGAAAACCGGTCGTACAGCGTCGCCGCCTTGCCGACGATATCGCGGTCGGTCGCGGCATCCGCCCCGACGATCATCTGCGTCGATTGTCCGGCCGGCGCGAATTTCGGCGCGGACTTGTATCGTTTGCGCGCGTCGCGACCGTCGGCGATCGCATGGGCGACGTCCTTCATCGCCCCCTCGATCTGCGGCGCGGATTTTTCGGGGGCCAGCCGCTTCAAGCCGCCGACCGTCGGCAGCTCGACGTTGATCGACACCCGGTCGGCATGGACCCCGGCCAGACGGACCAGCTCGGGATCGGCATCGGGAATGGTCTTCAGGTGGATATAGCCGCGAAAGTCGTGATCCTCGCGCAGCGACCGTGCGACTTCGACGATCTGCTCCATCGTATAGTTGGACGATCCAATGATCCCCGACGACAGGAACAGCCCCTCGATATAATTGCGCCGGTAGAAGCTGAGCGTCAGCGCGACGACTTCCTGTGCGGTGAAGCGCGCGCGGCGGACGTTCGACGACTTGCGGTTGATGCAATAATGACAGTCGAAGATACAGCTGTTGGTCAGCAGGATCTTCAGCAGCGAGATACAGCGACCATCGGGCGCATAGGCGTGACAGATGCCCATGCCCTCGGTCGACCCGATGCCCTTGCCGTCGCGCGAATTGCGCTTGGCGGTGCCCGACGATGCGCACGACGCATCATATTTGGCGGCGTCGGCCAGGATCGCCAGTTTCTGCCGGGTATCGAGTTGCGCCATTCGTTCAATATATGTTCTGAAGCGTCCCCGACCAAGGGGTAATCCGCCGCGTGCCGACCCGAACAGCCGCGAAGATCGGACTGGACGGACCGATCCTGCGGGCTGGCAAGGTCGGTCGCACTGCCCTAGGTTCGTTGGCGAAACCCGTATCCGGGTTCGCAAGCGGGGGAGGGTGGCGATTTGTTGATGACACAGACGATGCGGTGGTTCGGGCCGTCCGACCCCGTGACGCTGGCCGCCATTCGCCAGGCGGGGGCGACCGGGGTCGTCACCGCGCTGCACGACATTCCCAACGGGTCGGTCTGGCCGCGCGAGGCGATCGCCGCGCGCCGGGCGATGATCGCGGATGCCGGTCTCGACTGGAGCGTGGTGGAAAGCCTGCCGGTCCATGACGACCTGAAGACGCGCGGCCCCGGCTGGGACCGGTATATCGACGCTTATCGCCAGAGCCTGACCCATCTCGCGGCGGAAGGCATCACCGTCGTCACCTATAATTTCATGCCGTTGCTCGACTGGACGCGCACCGATCTGGCGTGGCCGCTGCCCGATGGTGCGCGGGCGCTGCGCTTCGAATGGGAGGCGGTCGCGGCATATGACATCCATATCCTGCAACGCCCCGGTGCCGCGCAGGACTATCGGCCGGCACTGGTCGACGCCGCCGCGCGGCGGTTCGCGGCGATGGACGATGCGGCGCGCCGCGCGCTGGAGGCGACGATCCTCGCCGGCCTGCCGGGGGCGGAGGAAAGCTTCACCTCGGCGCAATTCCGCGACGCCATCGCCGGCTATGCCGGGATCGATGCCGGCGTGCTGCGCGACAATCTGATCGCGTTTCTCAAGGCCGTGTGTCCGCATGCCGACGAGCTCGGCATCCGGCTGGTCGTCCATCCCGACGATCCGCCGTTCCCGATCTTCGGCCTGCCCCGCGTCGTCAGCACCGAGCGCGATGTCGCGGCGCTGTTCGATGCGGTACCCAATGCCTCGAACGGTCTGTGCCTGTGTACCGGATCGTTCGGGGTGCGCGCCGACAACGACCTGCCCGGCATGGTCCGGCGACTGGGCGAGCGCATCGGCTTCCTCCATCTGCGTTCGGTCGATCGCGAAGGCGGTGACAGCGCGTTTCACGAGGCCGAGCATCTGCGCGGCGATGCCGATATGGCCGCCGTGGTGGCGGCGGTGCATGACGTGTCGCGCCGCGAAGGGCGCAGCATCCCGATGCGCCCCGATCACGGTCACCAGATGCTCGACGATCTCGGACGCCGGACCAATCCGGGCTATTCGCTGCTCGGGCGGATGCGGGGGCTGGCGGAGTTGCGCGGGCTGGAACTGGGCATCGCCCATGCCGCCGCCGGCTGAGCGCCGCCTATTGTAACGGACGGACGGCTATGGGATCGGTCGCGGTATGAAGCAGCGCGGTGAAAATCGCCATCAGCGGGTCTCGACCGCCATCGCCGCGATCAAGGTCGAGGTGCTGCGCCGGGCGCGGACCGGGATCGAGGCGCAGCGCGGGCTGGTCGCACGGCGGCTCCGCGTCTGACGCCGGTGACCGGTCCGCCTGCCGGCACCACCATCGCCGATGTTGCCGCGCGCGCGGGGGTGTCGATCCGCACCGTGTCGCGGGTGCTCAACCGGTCGCCGCTGGTCAATGCCGCTACCCGCGAAGCGGTCGAGGCGGTGATCGCCGGGCTGAATTTCCGCCCCAGCGCGCGGGCGCGCGGGTTGGCGACCGGGCGCTCCTATCTGCTCGGGCTGGTCCATAACGATCGCAATGCGCTGGTGCTCGATCCCCTGCAACGCGGCATGGTCGGTACGGCGGCGGCGCGCGGCTATGAACTGGTCGTCCATCCGGTCGCCATCGCGGGCGATCCGGCGGCCGACGTCCTCGATTTCGTGCGCCGCTCGCGGGTCGATGGCGTGGTCGTCGTGCCGCCGGTGTCGGGACTGGCCGGGCTGGCCGATGCGCTGGCCGGCGTCCCGGCGGTGGCGTTATCCTCGGTCGCGCTGTCGGGATATGACGCGGTGCTGGTGTCCGACGAACGCGGCGCGGCACGCACCGTCGCCGACCATCTGGTCGCGCTCGGCCATCGCCGCATCGCGCTGTTGTCCGGCCCCGCTTCCGCCCATTCGGCCTGCGAACGGCGGGCGGGGTTCGTCGATGGCCTCGCCGCGCACGGCATCGCGCTGTCGGGCGAGGCGGAGGGCGATTACGGGTTCGATGCCGGGGCGGCGGCGGCGCAGGCGCTGCTCACCGCCCGGCCGCGCCCGACCGCGATCTTCGCCGCCAACGACGTGATGGCGGCGGCGGTGCTGAAGGTCGCGGCGGGCTTGGGCGTGTCGGTGCCGGGCGACCTGTCGGTGATCGGCTTCGACGGCAGCATCCTCGCGCGGATGCTCACCCCGGCGTTGACGACCGTCCATCGCCCGATCGCCGACATGGCCGGCGCGGTGACCGAACGGCTGATCGACCGGATCGAAGGTATCGCTGCCGATGCCGCGCTCACCGCCACCCTGTCGCTCAGGATCGGCGGGTCGTGCGGTCCGGTCCGCGACGGATGAGGTCGAGGAACCGCACCGCCGCGCGATACTCCGCCGCGCGGACCGCGCGGGTTTCGGCGGCCAGCGCATCCTCGCCCCATTGCTCGGCCTGCCAATCCTCGTCGACATGCGCCGCCGCCCATGCGCTATCGGCATCGATCGCGCGCTCGACCAGTGCCAGCCCCAGCAGCATCGAGCCGGTCAGGCCGACGATCGGCGACAGCGGCGCCAGCACCCATGGCGACAAGGCCACCACCGCCTCGCGCAACCGCGCCAGCGTGCGCGGCGGCTGTTCGACCGGCATCATCCCGTCGGTGACGACGAAGGTCACGTCGAACCGCTCGCGCGCCCAGTCGAGCACCGGATTCCAAGCCGCTGCCTGTCGTTCGGCCAGCGGCTCCTCACCGCGATAGCAGAGCAGGTCGCTGCCACCATAGACCGCCAGTCCGCCGGCGAACCCCGCCGGATCGGCCGCGACCCGTTCGATCGCGGCGTTGGCAAGGCCGGTCAGCGGCATCGCGCGTGGATCGACCGTCTCGCCGACATCGCGCCATTCCTGCGCGATCGCCGCCGCCAGTTCCGGATAGGGCACGATCAGCGGCAATCGCCCCGGCGTCCGCACCGGCCGTCCGTCGAGCGCGATCTCGCCCTCGGGCGAAACCGCGACGGTCTTCCAGAACCGCCTCACCGGCTGCGCCATTTCGCGGCCAGCCCGCGCGGCACCACCGCCATCGCGTACAGCGCCGATAGTACGATCGCGACGCCCAGCACGCGCATGCCGGTATCGGGTGCCCGCGCCAGCACGATCACCCCGAACACCGCCCCCATCGCGGTGACGATGCGGATGACGACCAGCGTCAGCCAGCGATTGCGCGCGACAGGATCAGGGGTCATGGCAGGTCCAGCAGGGCGGGGAGGAGCGACGCATCGTCGCACAGCCGGTCGGCCCCGGCGACGGTCAGTTCGTGCGGGGGATGATAGCCCCATTCGACGCCGATCGCACGCACGCCGGCGGTCCGTGCCATCGCCATGTCGTACCCGGTGTCGCCGATCATCACGGTCGTCGCCGGTGCCGCGCCGACCTCGGCCATTGCCGCCTGTAGCATCGCCGGATGCGGTTTGGACGGGTGGCGATCGGCGGTCTGGAGGGTCACGAAATACTGGTCGATCCGGTGATGCGCCAGCAGCAGTCGCAAGCCGCGATCCGATTTGCCGGTCGCGACGCCCAGCTGCCAGCCACCGTCCAGCAACGTCACCAGCGTTTCGGCGATGCCCGGGAACAGCGGCTCCTCCTGCAATCGCCCGTCGGTGCGCATCGCCCGAAAGTGTCGCTTATACCCTTCCGCCACCGCCGCGTGCAGGTCGGACGAGCGATAGGGTACCAGCCGCGCCACCGCCTGCGGCAGGCTCAGCCCGACGATGCGGCGCACCTCGCGCGGGTCGGGCGGGGCCAGCCCCGCATCGGCAAAGGCCAGCGCCATGGCGGTACAGATGTTCGCCTGCCCATCGGCCAGCGTCCCGTCGCAATCGAAGACCGCCAGCCGGGTCATGCCGCCTGAATCCAAGGTGCCAGCGGATGGTCGCCCAGCGCGGCCGTCACGCGGGCGCGGACCTCGGCCGGCTTGTTCTGGTTCAGCTTCGCCGTGCCCCGCAATGCGGTCGGTACCAGTTCGAACCCGGCGATCGCGTCGAGCATCGCTTCGGCCTTGTGCGGATCGATCTGGTCGATCGACCATTGCGGCGCGCGTTCATAGGTCGCGGCGAGCGCGTCGATCTGTTCGCGCAACGCGGCACGATCGATCCCGTGCGCCGCGCCCTCGACCTCGACCGACAGATAGTTCCAGGTCGGCACCTCGTCCGGCCCGGCTTCGCACCAGCGTGGCGAGATATAGGCGTGCGGCCCCTGCACGACGAACAGCACGGTCGCCCCCTCCAGATGCGCCGTCACCGCATTGGTCCGCGCGACATGAAACCGCAGCGCGCCGTCCGCGGTCGTTACCACCGGCACCTGCGCCGCGCGCGGTCCATCGGGCGTGCCGACGAACAGCACGCCGAACCCTTCGTCTCGCACGAACGTCCGTGCGGCATCGTCGGCCATCCGAAAGACCCGGTCGGGATGCATCAGTCGCGCGATCCCCGGGCGCGACGCTCACCCCGCCGTTCCTTGCGATAGGTCTTGGCATGCGCCTTCGCCTTCGCCTTCAGATCGGCCTTGGTGACGGGCGGCGGCGCATCGTCGATCATCGCATTGCCCAGGCTCATGTCGAACCCCAGCAAATCGATGCTCTCGGCGAAATGGTCGGGCAGTTCGGCGGTGACGTCGACCTTGCCGCCATCGGGATGATCGATGCGGATGCGCCGTGCGTGCAGGTGCATCTTGCGGCTGACCCCGCCGGTCAGGAACGCGGCCTGCCCGCCATATTTGCCGTCGCCGACGATCGGATGGCCGATCGCGGCCATATGCACGCGCAGCTGGTGGGTGCGCCCGGTAAAGGGTTGCAGTTCGACCCAGGCCGCGCGATTGCCGACCCGTTCGATCACGCGATAGCGCGACCGCGCCGGCTGGCCCTCCTCCTCGTCGACATGCATCTTCTCGCCGCCCGTGCCGGGCTGCTTGGCGAGCGGCAGGTCGACGATCCCGTCGGAGATGTCGGGGATGCCGACGATCAACGCCCAATATACCTTCTTCGCGGTCCGCCCGGAAAAGGATTTGGCGAAGAACGCCGCCGCCCGCGCCGTCCGCGCGATCAGCAGCGCGCCCGACGTATCCTTGTCCAGCCGGTGGACCAGCTTCGGCCGGCTCTCGCCGTCGAACTGCAATGCGTCGAGCAGCCCGTCGACATGGTCGTGGGTCTTCGTCCCGCCCTGCGTCGCCAGACCCGGCGGCTTGTTCAGGACGATCGCCTGCTTGTCGCGGTGGATCACCAGCGACTGCGCCAGTTCGATCTGTTCCGCGGACAGCGGCGGGCGCTCGGCCTTCGCCTTGGGCTGGGCGACGACCGCCGATTCGGGCGGCGGCACCCGCAGCACCTGTCCGGCCGCCAGCCGCGCGCCCGGCTGCGCCCGCCCGCCATCGATGCGAAGCTGCCCGGTCCGCGCCCAGCGCGACACGATGTTGAAACTGGTATCGGGCAGATGCCGCTTGAACCAGCGGTCGAGCCGGATGCCGTCGTCGTCGGCCCCGACCGTGAATTGCCGGACGTCGTTCTCGCTCATGCCGCACCCCGTGTCAGTTGCAGCCCGACGAACAGCGCGATGCCCGCGCCGATCACCGATACCAGTATATATCCCAGCGCGCTGACCATCGCGCCGCGTTCGATCATCGTCACCATGTCGAGCGAGAACGCCGAAAAGGTCGTGAAGCCGCCCAGCACGCCCACCCCGACCGCCAGCCGCACCGGCTCGCTGCCGCCGCTGCGCAGGAGCAGGCCGGTCAACAACCCCATCGCCAGCCCGCCGATCAGGTTCACGCCCAGCGTACCCCATGGATAGTCGGGGCCGAACGAAGCGGTAGCGAAGCGACCGAACAGATAGCGAAGGCCTGACCCCAGCGCGCCGCCGGCCATGACGATAAATATATTTCCCATTATTGATCCGCGCGTAGCCGATTGCGGCGCGGGAGGAAACCGGTGCTGATGATACGAAAGTATCGGCCTGCTCGCAAAACCGCAGAAAACTCGCGCCGTATTTCCGGTCGTTCCCGGAACCGTGCAAATGGTCCCACCGTCGCCCGATCGCCGGACGCTACGCTGTCGGTACGCGCCGGCTCACGCCTGATCCGTTGCGATCAGAACAACTGCCTGCCGACAGGGGGCCGGTGTCGGGCGAATGGATGATGCCATCCCCCTTGCTGCTGGCGGTTACGATCGCTACTAAATGCTGCGATGCACAACGATGCCGTATCCGAGTCGAAGATGGACACCGCGCCCGACACCGTGACGGAAGAACAGCGCGCAACGCTGAGCGATATCATCCGCTTCGCGCTGATGCAGCGCATTTGCCTGTCGGTGCGCTACAACAACATGGACATGCTGCTCGCGCCGCACATGCTGTGGACCAAGCATGGCGACCTCCATGTCGATGCGGTCACCGTCGAACGCGCCGGCAGCGCGCCGAAGGTCTTCAAGATCGGCACGTTCAAGCTCGCCGGGCTCGGCAATGTCGCGCTGACGTCGCGCACCTTCCTGCCGCAGCCCGAATTCGACCCCGCCGACCCCAAATATGTCGAGGCCCCGATCGCATCGGTCCAACGCTGAGCTGAGGGCGTCTCCGCGCACGCAATCGCTTGCACATCCCCGGTCGCCGGGCCATGGCTTTACCGAGCCGGGGACGCGATCGGGCGGCCAGCCGGACGCTAGCGGGCGGGGATCAGTGACCAGCATCGGTATCTTCGGTTGGCAGGGCCGGATGGGGCGCGCGATCGCGTTGGAGATCGAACGGCTGAGCGAAACCCTCGCCGGCGGTGTCGATCAGGGTGGCGATGCGGTCGCGCTGGCCGCGACTGCCGATGTGCTGGTCGATTTCTCCGCACCCGTCGCGCTGGAGGGCAATCTTGCCGCTGCCCGCGCCGCCGCGACACCCGTCGTGATCGGCACCACCGGCCTCGTCGAACGGCATCATGCGATGATCGACGATGCCGCGCGCGACATCGCGGTGCTGCAGACCGGCAATACCTCGCTCGGCATCGCGCTGCTGTCGCGGCTCGTCCGCGACGCCGCCAGCCGCCTCGGCCCCGACTGGGACATCGAAATCGTCGAGAGTCATCATCGGCTGAAGGTCGATGCCCCGTCGGGCACCGCGCTGATGCTCGGCGACGCCGCGGCGGAAGGGTTGGGGACGACGCTGGCCGATAGCGGCGTGATCGGCCGTGCCGGGCTGGTCGGGGCGCGGGCGGGCGGTACGATCGGTTTCGCCTCGCTGCGCGGTGGTACCATCGTCGGCGATCATCAGGTCGTCTTCGCGGGTGAGGGCGAGCGGATCGAGCTCGGCCACCGTGCCGACGACCGCGCGCTGTTCGCGCGCGGTGCGGTGCGCGCCGCGCTGTGGCTGGCGGGTGCGCCTCCCGGCCGCTACACGATGGATGCGGTGCTCGGCGTTTGAAGAAGGCGGATATCTTCGAATTCTTCCGCCGGTTGGCCGAGGATAACCCGCACCCCGAAACCGAACTCGAATCGGTCAACGACTATACGCTGCTGGTCGCGGTCGTGCTGTCGGCGCAGGCGACCGACGCCGGCGTGAACAAGGCGACGCGCGCACTGTTCGCGCAGGTCGACACGCCCGACAAGATGGTCGCGCTGGGGCTTGACGGCCTGAAACATCATATCCGCACCATCGGCCTGTTCAATACCAAGGCCAAGAACGTCATTGCTCTGAGCGAATCCCTGATCGCCGACCATGGCGGACAGGTTCCTGAAGACCGCGATGCGCTGGAAAAACTGCCCGGCGTCGGCCGGAAAACGGCGAACGTGGTGATGAACGTCGCCTTCGGGCACGAGACGTTCGCGGTCGACACCCACATCTTTCGCGTCGGCAACCGCACCGGCCTTGCGCGCGGCAAGACGCCGAACGCGGTCGAGGCGGTGCTGGAGCGGGTCGTCCCCGCACCGTTCCGCCTGCACGCGCATCACTGGCTGATCCTGCACGGTCGCTATGTCTGCAAGGCCCGCCGTCCCGAATGCTGGCGCTGCCCGGTCGCCGACCTCTGCGCCTTCCGCCCCAAAACCCCGCCGCCGGCGCAAAAGGCGACGCTCGCCTGAAAACGGCTGGCCATGCCGGCAAAGCTTTGCTAGTCGCTGCCCCCACGGCCAAGCACCCGTAGCTCAGCTGGATAGAGCGCTGCCCTCCGAAGGCAGAGGCCACTGGTTCGAATCCAGTCGGGTGCACCATTTCCCAAGGACCTGGTACGGAGCGCGGCAGGCAATCGTCCTGCCGATCATGCCGCTTCAGCCCGCCCCGATCCCCGCCACGAACGGATCGCTGCTGCTCGCGCGCCCCGCGCGGTCGTGCCGCCCGGCGATACAGCGGTGCCAGCCGGGGGCGGCGCTGCTCGACAGCGTCACGTCATACCAGCCGAGCGCGCCGTCGAGCGACCAGCGATGCCGCCCGGCGGGTAGCGCCTCCTCCGACGCACCGCCGCCCGGCGTCAGCCGACGGGCACGCAGCCCCGGCGCGGTGCCGACGCGCAGTGCCAGCCCGGCATCGGACAGGCTCCATGCGACTGCCATCGCCGGATCGCCGCGGTGCCCGACGAACTGGCGGTGAAATCCGTTCGGTCCCAGCACCCACAGGTCATAGCCGCCATCGGCGGTATAGGGCCAATGCCCGTCGATCCGGTCGCCGGCACCCACGCTGTAGCGGCGCGGCGGCTGGTCGAGCGCATGGCGGTCATAGACGTGGAAGACCGCGCCCGCGCCGTCGGCGGCAAAGCGCAGATTCAGGCCGGTCGCATCGCCGCGCTCGGTCACGTCCAGTCGATAGGGCAGGGCGCGCGACCGGCGGATGCCGCTTTCCTGCCACGGGGCGCTGGCCGCCGGCGCATCGGGGGTGACCTGCCCCTTGATCGCCGCCGCCCGCCGCGCATCGCCGGCGGGATCGGGCAGCACCGGCGTTGCCGCGTCGGTCGCCGTAAAGTCGAACGCGGAGGTCAGGTCACCACAGATCGCGCGTCGCCACGCGGAGATATTGGGTTCGTGGATGCCGAAGCGCGTCTCCAGAAAGCGGATCACCGACGTGTGGTCGAACGTCTGCGAATTGACCCAGCCACCCCGGCTCCATGGCGAGACGACATAGAGCGGCACGCGCGGCCCTAGGCCGTAAGGGCGACCGCGATAGGCGGGCAGGTCGATCGCGGCATCGCCGCTGCTCGGCACGTCGTGATATTCGCCGGTCAGGTCGATGCTGGATCCGCCGAACATAGTGCCGTCCGCGCCGCGCGCGGGCGGGGCGGGGGGCGGCATATGGTCGAAGAACCCGTCATTCTCGTCGAACATCACCAGCAACACGGTGCGCGCCCACACTTTCGGATCGGCGGTCAGCGCGTCGAGCACGCGGGCGGTATAATCCGCGCCCTGTGCCGGGCTGGACGGGCCGGGATGTTCGGAACCGGCGGCAGTGGCGATGACGTACGACACCTGCGGCAACCGCCCGGCGAGCACGTCGGCCTTCAGCAGGTCCGGTCCGCGCGTGGTCAGCGCGCGGTCCTTCAGCACCGCATCGCCGTGCCCGGCATGGGCGTCGCGGAACGCCGCGAAGCCGGCCAGCGGGTTGTCGGTGAAATTGTCGTCCATGTCCTGATAGATGCGCCAGTCGACGCCGGCCGCCTGCAACCGTTCGACCGTCGTCGTCCAGCGATAGGGATCGGCCGCGCCGCCCTGTTCGACGAAATTGTCGTGCGAATTGCCGATCGCCGGGCCGCCACGTTGGCCGGCGGGGTCGTTGGTGCCGCTCCACAGGAACAGGCGGTTGGTGTTGGTCCCGGTCTGAACCGCGCAGTGATAGGCGTCGCAGATCGTGAACGCCTCGGCCAGCGCGAACTGGAACGGGATGTCGCTGCGCCGGTAGTGCCCCATGGCGCGCGGATGCTTGGCCTCGGGCCAATGCGCCATGCGGCCCTCGTCCCATGCGCGCTGGGCATCGGGCCAGCTATGCGGCGTGCCCTCCATCCGCATCAGGTCGAACTGCCGCGCGGTGTCGAGGTGGAAGGGGCCGACGATCCGCGGGCCACCGGTGCCGGTCCGGTCGGTCTGTTGCCAGACGGTGCCGGCGGGCGTGGGAATGGGGAAGCGGTCGGCAAAGCCCCGCACGCCGCGCAACGACCCGAAATAATGGTCGAAGCCGCGATTTTCCTGGGCAAGGATCACGACGTGCTCGACGTCGGCGATGGTGCCGCTGCGCCGGTCGGGGCCGATCGCCGCCGCGCGCGCGATCGACGCGGGCAGTGCCGCCGCCCCGGCAAGGGCGGCACCGGTGGACAGGAGCGTGCGGCGCGACAGGTCGACCATTGGAAAGTCCTGTAAAGATGATCCTCCCCTCCCTGACAAGGGAGGGGCTGGGGGGTGGGTAGGCCGGTTGTGGAACGCTTCCGTTCCCTCGCAGGCCGACCCACCCCCAACCCCTCCCTTTCAGGGAGGGGAGTTTAGGTCAGAAATCGAACGTCAATGCCGCCGTCACCGTTCGCGGCGTGCCGAGGAACGCCGACCCGCCATCGGCCCCGGCCAGATACCGCCGATCGGCGAGGTTGGTCGCCTGTACCGTCAGCGCCATGCCCTTCATGACCGCGTTCACTTCGCCCAGATCGACGCCGGCATAGGCATCGACGGTGGTGAAGCTGGGTGCGGTGGCCGTCCCGTCGCTGCCGATGAAGCGATCGCCGACGAACTTGGCCGCCCCACCGATCTTGAACACGCCGCGCGCATAATCGGCCGCCGCGACCCACATGTTGCGCGGGGAATTGATGACCTGCCGCCCCGGCGTCACGCCGATATCGGCGTCCTGTGCTGCGTTGCCGGTGCCGATATAGGTCGCGTGGTTATAGGTATAGTTGCCTGACAGCGTCAGCCCCTGCGTCACGCGATAGGCGAGCGCCGCCTCGATCCCCCGGCTCTTGATGCCGCCGACGTTCAGATAGACGCTGTCCTGCTCCTCCAGATAATCGATACCGGTGACGAGGTTGGCCGAGATCGACTGGATGCGGTTGTCGAACTTGATGTCATAGGCGGTCAGCGATGCCTTGACGCGCGGCGTCGAATAGCGTGCGCCGATTTCGATGTTGTTGGCGGTTTCGGGCTTGATCCGGTCGATCACCTCGCGCGGTTCGCCGAGCGGCCCGTTGCCGATCGCGGCGAAATTCTGCGAATAGCCGGCGAACGCTTCCAGCCCGTCGATCGGCGCGTGATAGACGATGCCGGTCGAGATCAGCGGGCGGCTGTTCGAATTCAATTCGGTCACGGTGCGGCTGTTGAACAATTCGGCGCGACGCTGGTCGAGGAAGAACTGCTTGACGCCGAACCGCGCGGTCAACGGCCCGAAGGTCACCGCGTCCTCGACATAATACATGATCTCGTCGAGGCCATAGTCGGTGCTGAACTGCTGGTAATAGGGCTTGCCGTCGAACGCCGGGCCGACCAGCGCATTGGTGATCTTGTGCCAGTCGCGCAGCTGGTTGGCGCGGCCGCGTTCCCACCACAGGCCGCCACGCAGCGTGTTCTGAACCCCGCCGAAATCATGCGTCCATGCCGCATCGGCGGTCAGCCCGCCGCGATCGTTCTCATAATGGGTGTGGCGATAGGACAT
Organism: Sphingomonas sp. Leaf22; assembly: GCF_001421715.1. Taxonomy (GTDB): domain Bacteria; phylum Pseudomonadota; class Alphaproteobacteria; order Sphingomonadales; family Sphingomonadaceae; genus Sphingomonas. The sequence continues at coordinate 44,788 of NZ_LMKP01000043.1, read as the reverse complement.
GACCGGGGTCGATCCCGCCGCATAGCAGCTCGGCGCATAGAGTGCCGGGATCGCCGCCGTGCCGGTGCAGCCGGTCAGGAACGTCGCCTTCGCACCGGTCGCGGTGACGAAATAATAGCGACCCAGATTGCCGCCGCCGATCACGGTCGGCAGGCTGCCGGTGAACTCGCTCTCGGGATTGCCAAGGCCGTCGTTGCGGACATCGACCAGATAGGGGGGCGCGAAATCGCCGCGCCCGCGCATCCGGTGGTAATAGGCGGTGCCCGACAGCTTCACGTCGCCCAGATCGGTCTCGCCGCGCAGATAGCCGAACAAATTGCGACGCAACGCCCGCGAGGTCGAGCGATAGCCCTGATCGATATAGGGGATGCCGGTCCAGTTGTCGGTATAGGCATCGTGGTTCGGATCATTGGCGAACATCTCCGGGCTGACCGATCCGAATTCGGCTTCGTCGGCGTCGTCATAGCTGACCCAGCCGGTCAGCTTCACCCGGTCGATGTTGCTCACGATCTTCGCATCGACATGGTCGCGGCGGGTTTCGCCCGATCCGCCGATCCAGTCCTTCACGCGGCTGGTCGAGGCGCTGACGAAGGCGCGGGTGTCGCCGGCGAACTGGCCGGTATCGACCCGACCATAGAGCTTGCGCGCACCGAAATCGCCGCCTGCCAGCGTGAAGCGATAGCGGGTGTCACGCGCCGGATCGGTCGTGACATAGTCGAGCGTCGCGCCCAGCGCCTCGTTCGACCGCGACGAGATGTCGGCGGTGCCCTGCGACACGATCACCGTCTTCAGGTTCAGCACGTCGAGATAACGGTTGGCGCGCGATCCGCCGCCATAGCCCGAGCCACCATTGGGCAGCCCGTCGATGGTCGATCCGATCTGCTGACCGCCGCCGCCGCCCGAGCTGAACCCGCGAATGCTGATCGAGGTCGCCCAGTCGGACGAACCGAAGGCGTCGCCCTCCGCCACGAACACGCCGGGCAGTTCCTTGATGACGTCGTTGACGCTGGTCAGCGCCGACTGGCGGTCGAGCATCGGCTCGGTCACCTGCGTGTTGGCGAAGGTCGTGGCGCGGCCGGTCACGACGATCTCGCCGCCGCTGCGCGCTTCGTCCTGCGTGCCGCCCGACATTTCGGTCGTCGTCGCATCGGCCGGGGCCGTCTGCGCATGGGCGTGCGTCGTCCCCGCCGCGATCGCGAGGATCGCCGCACCCGTGATGAACTTCATGATGTCTCCCTTGGCGGACGTGCCGCCGTGTCCCGGCCGGTTCCCGGCCCCCGCTGCGCCTTTGGCGGATCTTGATGACGGGTGTGTGACGGATGATGAAAATGACGTTCAGATCGGCGATACTTGTGGAGCGAGGGCCAAGATCAACGTGATATCATCACGTATCGGCCGAAAATCGCCGCGAGAACCACAGTCCCGACAGGCATGCGCCGCAAATTAACACCAGCGCGGTGGCCAGCGTCGCGCCGGTGAAGAACCCCAGCCACGGTGCGCGATCGTCGGCCAGTTCGCGCAGCAGCAGCAGCGCGACGCTGCCGGCATAGCCGAACGAATCGGCCAGATAGATCAGGAAGCCGGCATTGCCCGGCGACTGGCCCAGCGCCATCATCCGGTCGAACAGCACCGCACTGAACGGCGCATAGGCGCTGTAGATGCCGATCCCGATCCACACCGTCCATGCGACCGGCCCGATCCAGCCCAGCCGGAACAGCAGGGTCGCGCCGCCCAGCGCCACCGCGCCGAACAGGATCGCGCCATGGATCGCCAGCAGCGCGCGCAGATTGCTGCGGATCTTGGCCAGCAACGCCATGCCGATCAGCACGACGACCGTCACCGGCACTTCGGTGATCGAAAAGATCGTGGCCGGCGCACCGTTGCCAAGGTCGCCCCAGATCTCGGCGGCGAAATTGTCGCGGAAATCGCGCAGGCCCGTCAGCAGCGTATAGCCGAGAATCAGCAGCGTCAGCGGCAGGGCGTGGGCGCGGACATAGGCAAGGCGCGCCGCACCATCCATCGCCACCCGCGTGCCCCGCGCCGCGCGGTCGGCGGTGTCGGGCGGCGGGGTGCGGGCCAGCACGACCAGCGCGGCGATCAGGACGGGCGCGAACAGCAGCCCGGTCACCGCCGGCATCCAGAAGGGCGACAGTCCGCGCTGCACCAGCAGCGCCCCCGCCGTCTTGGTCGCGCCCGACGACAGGATGAAGCTGGCGGTCAGCATCGCCGCCAGCATTTCCGACACCCGCCGCCCCTCCAGATAGCTGAACACCAGCCCCCAGATCATGCCGAGCGGCAGCCCGTTCAGGAACAGGCAGATCGGCCCGAACCGTGGCGGCAGGATCGCGAAGCCCAGCAACGCCACCCATGCTGCCGCGACCAGCGCGAGGATCAGTCTGGCCCGTGCGCCGGTCGCATGTTCGGCGACGACCTTCACCCCCAGCATCTTCGACAGGGCATAGCCGATCGCCTGCGCAAGGATCAGCGTCGCCTTGTAATCGAGCGCGGGCCACAGCGCCGCCTGATCGGCGAAACCGACCGCCATCACCGGTTTGCGAAAGGCGTACATCGCGAAATAGACGCAGAACGCCGCCAGTCCCGCCGCGAACAGGCTGAAACGGGGTGGGGCAGGCGTCGGCAAGGTCGGGCAATCGTTGCGAATATCGTCGGTCTATCGCACGGATATGTCGGTTCGATGACCTTGGCAGGCCCGGCCATCCGCCCCATGTGTCGGTCATGGCTCTCGCGCGCTGGATCACGCCGCACCCGACCGGCATCCATATTCCGGCGATCGATATGTGGATCGACCCTTCCGAACCGGTCGCGCGCGCGCTGGTGACGCACGGTCATGCCGACCATGCGCGCGGCGGGCATCAGACGGTGTGGGCGACGCCCGAAACGCTGGCGATCATGGACGCGCGCTACGGACCGCAGAACGGCATCGGCGTCGCCTATGGCGAAAGCCTGACGGTCGGCGATGTCGGCATTTCGCTCGTTCCCGCCGGCCATGTGCTGGGATCGGCGCAGATCGTGCTCGACCACCGGGGCGAGCGGGTCGTGGTGTCGGGCGATTACAAGCGGCGCGCCGACCCGACCTGCGCAGCGTTCCAGCCGGTGCCCTGCGACGTGTTCGTGACCGAGGCGACGTTCGGCCTGCCGGTCTTTCGCCATCCCGAAACCCGTGACGAGATCGACAAGCTGCTGGCCGCGCTGCGTACCGAACCCGAACGCTGCGTCCTGGTCGGGGCCTATGCGCTGGGCAAGGCGCAGCGGGTGATCGCCGAGGCGCGGGCGATGGGGTTCGACGATCCGATCTACCTGCACGGTGCGCTGCAGCGGCTGTGCGACCTCTATGTCGAACTGGGCGTCGATCTGGGCGAACTGCGCCCGGCGACCGGCGCGACCAAGGCCGAGTTGCAGGGCCGGATCATCATCGCGCCGCCCTCCGCCTTGAACGATCGCTGGTCGCGCCGGCTGCCCGATCCGATCACGGCGATGGCCAGCGGCTGGATGCGCGTCCGCCAGCGCGCGCGCCAGCGCGGCGTCGAACTGCCGCTGATCCTGTCCGACCATGCCGATTGGGACGAACTGACCCGGACCCTGACCGAGATCGCGCCGAAGGAAGTCTGGGTCACGCACGGCCGCGAGGACGCGCTGGTCCATTGGTGCATGACCCGCCAGATCAAGGCACGCGCGCTCGATCTGGTCGGCTTCGACGACGAGGACGACTGACCGCGCGTCAGCGCACCGCGAACGTTCCCGTCACCTCGACGCCGTCGCCTGCATGAACCCACAGGTCGAACGCCCCCGGCTCGATCCGCCACGCGCCGTCGCCGGCGACCAGCGCCAGATCGTCGCCCGCGATCCTCAGATCGACCCGCGCCTCGGCTCCCGCCGCCAGCGTCACCCGTGCGAACGCCTTCATCTGCCGCACCGGTCGCGTCCGGCTCGCGACCCGGTCATGGACATCGACGCGGACCAGCGTCGTGCCCGCGCGTTCGCCGATATTGCGGACCAGCACCGACACCGGCACCGCCGCCCCGGCCGGGACCACCGCCGGCACCCGCAGGTCCGACACGGCGAACCGCGTATAGCCCATGCCCGACCCGAACGGGTACAGCGCCCGGTCCGGCGCATCGCGCCAGCGACTGCGCCCCGCCAGCATCGGGTCGGTGTCGGGCGCGGGCCGCCCGGTACTGCGCCGGTCGTACGACCAGGGCTGCTGCCCGCTCGCGATCGGAAAGCTGACTGGCAGTCGTCCGGTCGGTTCGACCACCCCGAACACGATGTCGGCGATCGCCGCCCCGGTCTGCTCCCCCAGAAACCACGTCGCGAGCAAGGCCGGCGCATCGCGCACCGCCCCGCTCAGTGCCAGCGCCCGGCCATGCCGCAACAGCACGACCACCGGCGTGCCCGTCGCCGCCACCGCCTCGGCCAGCGCCTGTTGCGCCGGCGGCACGGTGATCTCGGTCCGGCTGTTGCCCTCGCCCGACAGGTCGGCCCCCTCGCCGATCGCCAGCAGCACCACATCGGCCGCCCGCGCCGCCGCCACCGCACGTTCGATCCCGCCGACCAGCGGCTCGCCGATCCCCGACCCCGCCTCGACCGTCAGCACCGCCGGATCGCGCAGCATCGCCCGCAATCCGCTGGCGATATCGATCCCGTCCATCGCATCGCCCGCGAACGACCATGGCCCGTTGAGATTCGTCCGGTCCGCCCCGAACGGCCCGATCAGCGCGATGCGTTTTCCCGTCCGCGGCAGCGGCAACAACCCGCCGTCGTTGCGCAACAGCACGATCGACCGCGTCGCGACCTCGCGCGCGACCCGTTTGATCGCGGCGCTGCCGGTCTCGCGCCGCTTGGCTTTCGCATCGATCGACCGGAACGGATCGTCGAACAGCCCCAGCCGCTCCTTCAGCGTCAGCACCCGCCGCACCGCCCGATCGACCGCCGCCATCGGCACCCGGCCGGTTTCGACCAGCGCCGGCAGATGCCGGACATACAGCCCGCTCTGCATCGACATATCGATCCCGGCCAGCATCGCCAGCCGCGCCGCATCGGCCTCGTCGGCGGCGATCCCGTGCGCGATCAGCTCGCGATCGGCATCGTAATCCGACACGCACACCCCATCGAAGCGCAATTCCCCGCGCAGCAGATCGGTCAGCAGCGCGCGGTTGGCGCTGACCGGTATCCCGCCGAAATCGGTGAACGACGCCATCGTCGCGCCCGCGCCGGCGGTAAAGGCGGCGGCGAAGGGCGGCACGAACGTCTCGCGCAGCTCCGCCTCGCTCATGTCGACCGCGGCATATTCCATGCCGCCGCGCACCGCGCCATAGCCGACGAAATGTTTGGGCGTCGCCAGCAACGCATCGGGCCGCGTCAGGTCCGGTCCCTGAAACCCCTCGACCCGCGCCGTTGCCAGCACCCGGTTGAGCAGCACGTCCTCGCCCGCACCCTCCGCCACCCGGCCCCATCGCTGGTCGCGCGCGACGTCGACCATCGGCGCAAAGGTCCAGTGGATGCCGCCCGCCGTCGTCTCGCGCGCCACCGCCCGTGCGGCGCGCCGCGACAGGTCGGGGTCGAACGCCGCCGCCTCGCCCAGCGGGATCGGAAAGATCGTCCGGCACCCGTGCAGCACGTCGGCGGCGAAGGCGAGGGGGATGCGCAGCCGGCTCGACAATGCCGCTTCCTGCGCCCGCCGTGCCCCGGCCACGCCATAGCCGTTGAACACCATCCCGACGCGCCCGGCCCGGATATCGGCCAGCATCGCGCCCAGCCCGCGTGGATCGACCACCGGATTGAAGACTGCGCCGACCGGCCGGATCTCGTCGTTGAAACAGCTGAGCTGCCCGGCCTTTTCCGCCAGCGTCATGCGCGCCAGCAGCGCCTCGACCGGTGCCGACGCTGCCGGCGCCGCAGCGGCCCGTCCCGGCAGGACCGCCGCTGCCGTCGCGAGCAACGAAACCTCCAAAAGGGTACGACGGCGCAAGCGTATTTGTTCTACAAAATGTTGCCTGATCGCCACAGTCCGGCTCGCAAATACTTGGGTCCGTTAACCAACATTGCAGCCCTATCGGCCGGGGTCTAGTTGTAACCGGTTCCGGCAGCCCCGGAGCCAAAGAATATACCGTGGAGAGGATCATGCTGACATTCCATCGCTTCGGCGCGCGTGCGGCGTTGCTGGCTGGCGCGACGCTGCTGCCGGTCGCTGCCTTTGCACAGACGCCGCCCGCCGATCCGGCGGCCATGCAGGGCACCGATGCCGCGACGGCCGACGACGAACAGGACGTCATCGTCGTCACCGGCACGACCACCCGCGACCGTCCGCTCATCACCGCATCGGCCGACATCACGCTCGCCGACCGCGCCGATATCGACCGGCGCGCGCCGCGGTCGACCGCCGACATGCTCGAACTGGTCCCCGGCATCTTTGTCGAGGCGACGGCGGGTCAGGTGTCGAACAACTACTCGGTCCGCGGCCTTCAGGGCGGTGGCCAGCGGTTCGTGCAGTTGCAGGAGGACGGCATGCCGATCCTCTACGGCGGCGGCGGTGCCGACTTCTTCTTCGATCAGGATCTGACCATCGATCGCCTCGAAGCGGTCAAGGGCGGTTCGTCGGGTGTGCTGACCGTCAACGGCGCGGGTGCGACGATCAACTTCATCTCGCGCCGGCCGAACTTCAACGAAGCCGAAGGGGCGGCGCGCGTCACCGCCTATAATTACGGCATGAAGCGCGGCGACTTCTATTATTCGCAGCCGCTCAGCGACAAACTCGCCTTCAACATCGGTGGCTATGTCCAGTCGAGCCCCGGCGTGCGCGACAATCCGTTCGACTATGCCGGCTGGCGGATCAAGAGCATGCTCGAATATCGCTTCGACGGCGGCGGCTATGTCCGCCTGTCGGCAAAGGGCGGCGATGTCGAGAACGCCTATTACGCGACGATGCCCTACCGGCTCGACGATGGCGAGGTGAAGGGGATACCCGGCCTCGATACCCAGTTCGGCAATGTCGGCGGCGACGCGTTCGCCAACATCGCCGTGCCGGTATCGACGCTGGCGCACCCCAGCGGCTTCCGCGAATTTCGCTACCGCGACGGGATCAAGGCGAAGACCGCGCAAATCCGCTTCGATGTCGAAAAGCCGCTGACCGACACGATCGACCTGTTCGCCCACGCCCGATATCTGAAATATTCCTACGACTTCAACGGCCTGTTCCCCGGTTCGGGGACCGGTAACGGCGGCCTGACCAGCGCGCAAAACTATCTGACCCCCGGTGGCAATTCGCCGATCGACGGGCTGCTGACGCTGGGTGCTGCCGCCTTCCCCAACACGGTACGCTTCGGCATCAAGAATCTGCGCACCGGCGTGGTGCTCGGCTCGAACCAGACGGCGGACCTGAACGCGCTGAACGGCAACGGCTTCCTGCAACGTACCGTGCTCAACCACGACTATATCGACGGGCGCGATTTCGGCGCGAATGTCGGCGGCCGTTGGGAATTCGAGAACGATAATTTCAAGAACTCCCTGACCGCCGGCGTCATGTATTACAACGTCAAGCGGTCGCAGGATCAGTCGGCCACCGCCAGCGTCGTCAACGGCGTGCAGACCAACAGCGACATCTATGACATCGTCGCGCTCGACGCCGGCAACCGTGTCATCGGCACGCTGTCGGACAACGGCCTCGTTTCCTATGGCGACTGGGGTGCCGGCATCCGCGAGCGTCTGGATTCGACCGTCTCGCTCTACGCGAACGACGAAGTCGCGATCGGCGACCTGCGCATCGACGGCGGCGTACGCTGGGAAAGCGACGATGCGACCGCGCGCGACGGTGGCGAACTGGCGGGCAGCCAGCCGGTGCCGGCGGGGGTCGGCGGCGTGGTCCGCACCGTCGGGTCGGCGTATAACGGCGTGCTCGCGGTGCGCGAACGCACGCAGCGCAAGGCGTCGTGGACGGTCGGTGCCAACTATCTGCTTACGCCGAACTTCTCGGTCTATGCCCGCTATGCCAACGGCTTCCAGACGAACAACGTCGATCCGATCACCACGATCGAGCTGTACGAAGCGGGCGTCCGGTATCAGATGGGCCGTTTCTTCTCCGGTTCGGCCACCGTCTTCCGCACCAATTTCGACAATCAGAACTATAATTTCGCCAACCCCACCAACCCCTCCCAACAGCAGAATCTGAACGCCGACCTGAAGACGAAGGGCGTCGAGATCGATTTCGTCGTGCGTCCGACAACATGGTTCTCGGTCGATTTCCAGGGTGTGTTTCAGGATCCGCAGCTGCTCAACCTGCAACTCGACGGCGTCGATCAGGGCGCGTCGTTCGAGGGCAATCGCCCCGAACGCACGCCGGCGCAGCTGTTCACGATCCTGCCGACGCTCACGCTGCCCAATGGCGCGGGCGAGGTGTATGCCCGCTACAAGTTCGTCGGCAAGATCTTCGCCGACAACGGCAACGGCATCGCGCTGCCCAGCTATGGCGTCACCGGTTTCGGCGTGAACCTGAACCTGACCAAGCGAGTGCAGCTGAACCTGAACGCCGACAATGTGTTCGACGTGGTCGGCTTGACCGAGGGCAATCCGCGACAGGGGCAGACACAGGCGATCACCGACGGCTATTTCTACGCCCGCGGTATCGTCGGCCCGACCTATGGCGGATCGCTGACCTTCCGGTTCTGAAGGGGGGAACCGGTCATCCTTCCGTACCCCCGCGCAGGCGGGGGGCCAGGGTCACGGGCACCGGACGTCGTTCTGCTTGGCTCTGGACCCCCGCCTGCGCGGGGGTACGGTGAGGTACGAAATAACGCGGGCCTTCCTGAAGCCCCGCTCTTCGCGGAAGAGAGTAAGCGATGAAGACCGTGATGCGGTGGATGCTGGCGGGCGCGATGGTGGCGGGAACGGGACTGGCGGCGGCACAGCGCCCCGCGAAAACTCCCGAACTCGCCTTCCAGCTGACCGAGGGACAGAATCTCAACGCCTTCGTCCGCGAAGGGCCGGTCGCGGCGCATCTGCTCCTGCGCAACGGCACCGATCCGCGCATCCTCGTCGCGTTTCCGGCGGGCAATAGCGGCGTCGGCCTGTGGTTCGAACCGGTCGGGCGCGCGGCGACGTGGCGGCTCGAACAGGTGCCACGCCCGACCACCGCGCCGGGCATCGCCGGGCCGCAACCGGCGGTGCTGACGCTTGCCAGCATCGACGCGCCCGAACTGCGCATCAGGCAGGCGGTATTGTCGTCGATCCGCTTCCTGCGCGACTATCAGTCGGTCGGTCGGTTCCCGGCCGAAGTCGCGGTCGATCCGGTCGTCACCGGCAACACCATCCGCTGGAGCCGCCCGCGCCTCGACGGCAAGCCGGGCTATCTACTGCAGATAAGGTTGCTGTCCGGCGCGATCCGCAACGGCGCGCTGGTCGCCGAACCCGGCCGTCCGCTGCGCATGGAGATTTTGGCGTCGAGCGGGGAGAAGCCGTTGACCGGCCTTGCCCGCGACGAATTGCTGAACGCACGCGCCGCCGATGATCCCACTGCCCGTAACGCGCTCCGATTCCTAAGCTATCGTGAGAAATTCCTCGCGGGGTCGTGGCGGTTCCAGACCTATTTCGGCCGCGATACGCTGATGTCGGTGCGCCTGCTGATGCCGGTCTTGCAGCCGCAGGCGATCGAGGCGGGGTTGGGGTCGGTCCTTGCCCGGCTCGATGCGCGCGGCGATGTCGCGCATGAAGAGGGGATCGGCGAATTCGCCGTGGTCGATCGGCGTAAACTTCGGGAGCGCGGCGATGCGGCCGTGCTCGATTATGCGATGGTCGACGACGACTATATGCTCGCCCCCGTCGCCGCCGCCTATCTCCTCGACCACGCAAGCCCTTCTGCGGCAAAGATATTTCTCGCCCGCCCGCTGGCGAGCGAAGGCATCCCCGGCACCACCGCCCCCGCGGGAATGGCGCTAGTGCGTAACCTTCGTCACCTTATCACCACCGCCCAACCCTTCGCCGAAAATCCCGCTTTTTCCAGTCTGATAGCGATCCCGAAGGGCCGTCTGACCGGCCAATGGCGCGATAGCGAGGAGGGACTGGGTCGCGGTCGCTACGCCTATGACGTCAACGCGGTGTTCGTCCCCGCCGCGCTGGAATCCGCCGCCCGGTTGCTACGCGCCGGCCTGCTCGATCGCTATCTGACGCCCGCGGATCGCACCGCGCTGACCCGCGCCGGTGCGATGGCCGGCGTCTGGCGGACCCGCGCCCCGGCGCTGTTCCGCGTGTCGCTCCCCGCCGCGCAAGCCAAGCCTCGTATCGATGCCTATGCCCGGACGCTCGGCATCCCCGCTGCACCGGCGCTGGCGTCGATCGGGGCCGACCCGATGGTGTTCCACGCGATCGCGCTCGACGACAATGGCCGGCCAATCCCGATCGTGAACTCGGACGAAGGCTTCGCGCTGATGTTCGCCGAACCTTCGCCCGCCGATCTCGAAACCTATGTCACCGCCGCGATGCGGCCGTTCCCGGCCGGGTTGATGACCGATATCGGCATGCTGGTCGCCAACGCCGCGCAGACCGATGCGACGGTGCAGTCGCGCTTCACCCCTGCCGCCTATCACGGCGCGGTCGTGTGGTCGTGGCAGCAGGCGCTGTTCGCGGCCGGTCTGGAGCGACAGCTCGCCCGCCGCGACCTGCCCGCCGCGATCCGCGCGGTACTGACCCGCGCACAGGCGACGCTGTGGCGCGCGATCAGCGCCACCCGCGCTACGCAAAGCTCCGAACTATGGTCATGGGCTTATCGCGGTGGCCGATATCAGGTCGTGGCATTCGGTGCGGGCAAGCAGGACGTCGACGAATCCAACGCCGCCCAGCTGTGGAGCACCGTCTTTTTGGCGGTAAAGCCGCCGCGGGGGCTCAAGTAAGCAACAGGAACGCGGTGACCGTCAACCGCCCACGCGCCGGATCGTCGCTGAGCGTCGCGCCGGCCGGGATCGCGCCGCTATGCAGCAGGGCGCTGCGATAGATCACCGCACGATTGAACCGGGCATCGACCGCCGACACCTGCTCGAACCGCCCCGTCGACCCGTCGATATAGGCGGGCGCGGGCGGTTCCTCGCGCACCTCGGCCTGTACCGCCGCCAGATAGGCGGGTGCCCGCGCGGCATCGACCGTCTCATACCCCGTCGCGCGGTGGCGATAGAAGGCGGTGCCGCCGCTGTTCTCCGCACCCAGATAATGGACCAGCGCGATCCGCGCCGGATCGATGGCGTCGAAATGCGGTAGCCGCTGTTCTACGGTCAGTCGTTCGGGCGGCTTCGTCACCATCGAGAAACTGGCGTCGAGTAGCGAAACCCCGCCGCGATGACCGAAGACATGCGTCAGCACGCCCGTCAACGCTGGCCGGATCGCGTGAAAATACGTGTCCGGCAGGTCCGCGCGTACCCCCGGATATTGCCGTCGGGCCGGCTCGAAATGTGCCGCGCTGGCGAAGTCGCGCAGGCCGTCCGGATCGGGATAGAAATGATCGACGATCGCGATCGGCTGTCGCTCCCCCCCGATCCGTCGTGCGACGATGTCGGGTGCGGTCATGTCGCGCCCATCGCCTGCGCGAGCGCGACGTCGTGCAGGGGAAGGGTCGGTGCGGCGCGCGCGATGACGTCGGCGATCTGACGCACCTGCGCCCGGTTGCCATCGGCATCGATCGCGTCCGCCAGCGGGTTATACCCTTGCGCCACGATGCCCTGACCGTTCAGCACCGCCAGCCAGCTCGCGTCCCGGAACAGTTCGTCGCCGTCGAGGATCAGCCGGCCCGATCGGCGATATTGCGTCTCGCGCGCGACCAGCGTGGCGGGCAATTCCATCGTCCGGCAATGTTGCCATAGCGGTTCGCTGCGCCCACTGGTCGCATGATAATGGAGGATCAGGAAGTCCTTGATCCCGTCCATGTCGCGCGTGAACACGTCGTTGAACCGGTCGGCCAGTGCCGGATCGCAGTCGCGGTTAGGGAACAGCGTCAGCAGCTTGGTGATGCCGCTCTGGATCAGGTGGATACTGGTCGATTCAAGCGGTTCCAAAAACCCCGACGACAACCCGATCGCGACGACATTGTCGCGCCACGGCCGCCGCCGCGTGCCCGCCGTGAAGCGCAACAGTCGCGGTTCGGCAAGCGCTTCGCCATCCAGATTGGCCATCAGCGTCGCGGTCGCTTCGTCCTCCGACACATAGCGGCTCGCAAAGACATAGCCGTTGCCGGTGCGGTGTTGCAGCGGGATGCGCCATTGCCACCCGGCGGCCCGCGCGGTCGATCGGGTATAGGGCGTCGTTGCGGGGAGCCGGGCGCAGGGTACCGCCACGGCCCGGTCACAGGGAAGCCAGTGCGACCAGTCCTCGAACGGCTCACCCATCGCTTCGCCGATCAGCAGCGCGCGGAAGCCCGAGCAATCGATGAACAGATCGCCGTCGATCCGCTCGCCGCGTTCGGTGGTCAGCGCGGTGACGAAGCCGGTCTCGCCGTCGCGATCGACCGCCTGCAGCTTGCCTTCGACCCGCCGGACGCCGCCCGCCTCGCTCATTTGCCGCAGATAGGCGGCATAGAGTCCGGCATCGAAATGATAGGCATAGCCGAGCGTCGAGAGGATCGACCGCGCGTCGCCGACCGGTTTGGCGAAGCGCCCCTGCCTTGCCAGCTGCGCCGCCAGCGACAGCGCCGGCAACGGCACGTCCATCCCGTCCGCCCGCGCCTTCAGCCAGCGATGGTGAAAGGCGACGCCCGGCAACGCCGCGCCGAATTGGCCGAAGGGATGGAAATACCGGTGGCCCGGTGCCGTCCAGTCAACGAATTCGATGCCCAGCTTGAACGTCGCCTTGGTGGCGCGCAGGAATTCCCGTTCATCGAGACCGATTAGTTCGTTGAACCAGTGGATGGTCGGGATCGTCGCCTCACCGACGCCGACCGTCCCGATCGCTTCGGATTCGAGCAGCGTGACGTCCACCGCGCGGCCGAAACTGCGCGACAGCGCCGCTGCCGTCATCCATCCGGCGGTGCCCCCGCCGAGGATGACGACCCGCCGGATTCGATCCCGTGCTTCCATGGCGATGTCGTACCGCAGCGTCGCCTGCCGGAAAAGCCTGCCCTGCCACGATGATCGCTCACACCGGCAGTCGATAGGGTGCGCGGTAGCGCGGGGTGATCAGCGCATTGGCGTCGGCGTCGCCCGTGAATTGACCCGTCGCCGCGTCCCAATGGACCTTCCGGCCCGTCCGCCAGCCGATATTGCCCATCTGGCATACGATCGCGGTGTTGGCGGCGGATTCGATCGGGCAGGCGGGGGTTCGCGTGCGATCCTTGACGCAAGCGACGAAGTCGGCGGTATGGCGGTCGATGCCGTTGTCGGTCGATCGGGTGACCGGTACCTCGCGCGTCAGCGGCTTGCCGTCGCTGACCTCCGGAAATACCTGCCACTGGCTGCGATCCACGACCAGCGTGCCCGTTTCTCCGACGAATGCGACGCCATGATCGCGCCCGCCATAGGGGCCGTGGCTGATGCCGACCGCATGTTCCCATTCGACCGAATAGTCGCCGAAATCGAAGATGGCGGTCTGTGTGTCGGGCGTCTCCATCGCCGAGTCCGGATAGCCATAGGCACCGCCCAGCGCGCTGACCGATTTCGGCACCGACGCCTTCATGCCCAGCAATGCGATATCCATCAGATGGACGCCCCAATCGGTCATCAGCCCGCCGGCATAATCCCAATACCAGCGCCAGCTGAAATGAAAGCGATTGGGGTTGAATGCCCGCGCCGGTGCCGGCCCCAGCCAGCGGTCGTAATCGACGCCTGCCGGTGTGGCCTGATCGGGCTGCGGCGCGACCCGCTTCATCCAGCCCATATAGGCCCATGCCTTCACCTTGCGCACCCGGCCGATGCCGCCGCCCTGGACCAGCGCGATGGCGTCGGCCCAATGCTGGTTGCTGCGCTGCCATTGACCGACCTGTACCACGCGGTTGTGGCGCTGTTTGGCGGCGACCATCGCCCGGCACTCGGCGATCGAATTGCCCAGCGGCTTCTCGCAATAGGCATCCTTGCCGGCCGACATCGCATCGGTCAGTTGCAGCGCGTGCCAGTGATCGGGGGTGGCGATGATGACCGCATCGACCGAGCGGTCGTTGAGCATCCGGCGATAATCGTCGTACAGCCGTGGTGCCCGGCCCGTTGCCTTTTTCAACTCCGCGCCGCGTTCGGCCAAAACCCGCGCGTCGACGTCGCACAAGGCGACCGGCACGACGTCCGACCCCTTCAGCATCGCGTTCAGATTGGACCAGCCCATCCCCTTGCAACCGATCAGTCCGACCTGCAGCTTGTCGTTCGCCGAGATGCGGCGCCGCTGGGCAAAGACTTCGCCGTTCGGCAGGACACTTGCGGTCGAGGCGACGATGCCGCCGGCCAACAGGGTGCGGCGGTCGAAGCGCGCGGTCATTTCCATCTCTCCCAACTTATTATGGTCGGGATCGTAGCCGGAAACGATCGCGTCGCAAGGATACAAAGCGCGCGTCAGGCAGGGTGCTTCACGAACGCAGCAGCCGCTCGATTTCGTGCGCACGGATCAGCAACATGGTCGGGTCGAACGCCTCGGTGCGCGGCGTCCGGTCGGCGATGCACAGCGCCCCCAGCGCAAAACCGTTGCGATCGAGCACGGGAACGCCGGCATAGAAGCGCACGAATGGCTGTCCGGTCACGGTACGGAACTGGGCAAAGCGCGGATCGCGTGTCGCATCGGGGACGATCAGTGGTTCGTCGGGGCGCTGGACGGTGACCGCGCAGAACGAATCTTCCAGTGGAACTTCGTGGATATCGGTGCCGACGCCGCCCAGCAGGATCTGACACCGACCGGTCACGATCGATAGTCCGGCAATCGTTGCCTTATACTCGGCCGCGGTGAAGCCGACGATCGTCGCCAGTTCAGGGTCACGTACCCGCTTCATCACGCCGCTGCGATCGATGGCAAGGTCGCGCATGGCCCGATCGCCGTCGCGATACAACCGGTTCATGCCGGCCTGCGGCCAGTCCCGGATAGCGTCCTGCGCAGTAGGAAGATATGCCATTCGCTGCCTCCGCCCGATACTGTCCGCGGTACGTTGCCGGACCAAACCGGCGTCCTTGGTTGATGCTTAAAATAGGTGAACACTGGTTAACGAAACGTAAATTCGGGCCGACTGGTATCGATTGCGGCAAGACAGCTGCAAGTAAAATGCGAATTTATCGATCGAAATTCGAGTTACGATCAGCAGAATATGCCGCAAAATCCGATTTTTCGTATACCAGTTCAGTATCGCCAAGTATCGGGAGGCCGTGATGCGGCTGGGTTCCCGCGCGATTCGCTCACAGCAGGTCGGCTTCCCCGATCGTCACCCGTGCCATGGCCTGACCACGCGCCAGCGCTTTCCCGGCAGCGACGGACAGCAGGTCCAGATGCTCCTCCGCGACCGCCAACGGATCGTCGATCGCCGGCCGGCCGGCCAGCGCTTCGAGTGCGCTGTATCGGACGCCGAAGAGCTGCGGTTCGCCATCCACGTCCCCGGCAAACTCGACCTGATATTCCGCAGGATTGTCGGTGAAGGTCGTCGCGTCGATCGTCAGCCCCGTGTCGTTCATCGATTTGCTCCTGATTGCAGCACGCTGTCGGTCGGCGATAAGCGCGGGGAGCGTGCATCGTGCTCCGGCGAACGGTCGCAGCCGACATCGTCCGCAACGTACGGATATCAAAAACATTCGATTGTATAAATGATGCGATATCAGCAGCTTCGGGAAAAACCGCAGGAAAGCGCGGTTTTTCGAGGGTGTCGGATTAATTCTTCGTTGGTGAATGGAGCACAGGACGGCGGCCATCACCCATAAGCATTTTCAGGAGGATCCCGTGATCCACTGGTTCAAGTCCGACGCACCCATACGGGTGAAGTTCGTGGCGCTCGCTATTCTGAATGCGGCGCTGGCATCGCTGCCGCTGGCAACGGCGCTGCTGTTGCCGCCGGCGACCGACCCTGCCACGCCGTTCGTCGCTGCGGCGGTGGCGAGCATCGTTGCCATCGTGCTGGCGACGCTGATCGCGCGCAAGCTGATCTGCGATCCCTATGTCACGACGGTCGTGCGTATGGAGGCGCTGGCGGCGGGCGAATTCGCAGCACCGATCAACTTTTCGGAGTATCGCGATTGCGTCGGGCGCATGGCGCGGGCGATGGCGACGTTTCGCGACAATGGCATTCGACTAGGGGCGGCATCGGCGGCGCAGCAACAGATGGTCGCATCGCTCGGTGCCGGGCTGGACCGGCTGGCCGGCAACGACCTGAGCCATCGCATCGACACCGCATTTCCGGACGAGGCCGATCAGTTGCGTCGCGACTATAACCGGGCGATGGCCGCCGTTGCCGATGCGTTGCAGGCGGTTGCCGACGCCAGCGACAGCATCAACGAAGGCGCGCTCGACATCAGCCGCGCCTCCGACGCGCTGTCGCAACGGACCGAACAGCAGGCGGCCAGCCTCGAGCAAACCGCGGCAGCGATGGAGCAGATCACCAGCACCGTCCGCCAGACGGCAAGCGGCGCGGCACGCGCCAAGGCGGTCGTCAGTCAGGCGCGCGACGAGGCGAACCAGTCCGGCACGGTGGTCGATCGCGCGGTCGACGCCATGGGATCGATCGAACGGGCGTCGATCGAGATCAGCGATATCATCAGCGTGATCGACGGCATCGCGTTTCAGACGAACCTGCTGGCGTTGAACGCCGGGGTCGAAGCGGCACGCGCGGGCGATGCGGGCAAGGGCTTTGCGGTCGTCGCCAGCGAAGTTCGCGCACTGGCGCAGCGTTCGGCCGATGCCGCGCACGACGTGAAGACCCGCATCACCGCGTCGAGCGAGCAGGTCAGCACCGGCGTCGCGCTGGTCAACGAAACCGGCGACGCGTTGCGGCGGATCGTGGAGCGGATCGGTGAGGTCAGCACGCTGGTCCACGGGATCGCCGAATCGTCCGAACATCAGGCGATCGGCCTGCAGCAGGTCAATACCGCCGTTTCCGAAATGGACGGCGTGACCCAGCGCAATGCGGCGATGGTCGAACAGGCGACCGCCTCCGCACGGACGCTTGCCAACCATGCCGACCAGCTTGCCGGTCAGGTCGGGCGCTTCAACCTGCCGCGATCCACCGGTCGGTCGGACGCCGGCCATGGCGGCGGGACGTTGGTCCATGGCGATTTCCGGAGCAGCCGCGCAGCCTGATTGACATCCGCCGCCTGCGCCCGCCGGACCCGGTTGCTGCCGGATCGCGATGACCGACAAGCGACGCAGGAACGCGGGCAAGCCGGCAGATCAACCCGCCGGACGGGACGTTTCGGCAAGGCTGCGTTGCAGCCACCGGTCGAACAGGTCGACCCAATGGCCGGCGGGCAGGGCGGCGGGACCGACGCCGAAGCCGTGCCCGCCTTCGGCCACAAAATGCGCTTCGACCGGGCGACCGGCGCGGCGCAGCGCGGCCATCATCAACAGGCTGTTGTCGGGCACGACCGCACCGTCGTCCATCGCGTGCAGCAGGAACGTGGGCGGTGTCGTCGCCGTCACATGCTCCGCCGGGGATCGGCGCGCGATCGCTGCCGGATCGGGGTTCTTGCCCAGCAGCTGCGCGGCGGACTGGGCATGGGTGAAGGGCTCGGTGGCGGCGATCACCGGATAGATCAGCGCGGCGGCATCGGGCCGTGCGTCGATCCGGTCGATGGCGTCGCGCGGCGCATGAACGGCTTGCGCGAAGTCGGTCTCCAGTGTCGCGGCCAGATGCCCGCCCGCCGAAAAGCCGAGGACCGCGATCTTGTGCGGGTCCAGCCCGTCCTTCGTCGCGGCGGCACGGACCATGCGCAGCCCGCGCTGCGCATCCTGCAACGGCACGTCGGCACGATCGGCCCAGCCCTCGCCCGGCAGGCGATAGGTCAGGACATAGACGGTATAGCCGAGCGCGGTCAGCCGCCCGGCGATGTCGACGCCTTCGTTGCCGATCGACAGAAACGTATAGGCACCGCCCGGAATGACCAGCACCGATGCGCCGTTCGGCCGGGCAGGGGTGAAGCGGCGCAGCCCCGGTTGATCGATATTGCGCAGGAAGGTCGCGGGATCGTTCGCCGGCACCGCGACCGCTTTGAACCCGCCGCCCGGCGGCGCACCGGTCCACAACGGGACGAACGGGGCCGATGTCCATGCGGTGGGCGGGGCGGGGCGCGGTGTCTGTGCCGACCCGGCGGTGGAGAGCATCGCCAGCGTGAGCAATGATGCGGCACGTAGCGAAAACGAACGAACGGTCATGGTGGTCATCCTGTAGAAATCGCATGCGCCTGTGCGATCGGTGCCGAAAGCACCGCGACTTTGGCGGCAGCGGAGCGCTTCGCCAAGCCGGTTTCGGATGCGGCCGCAGCCCGCCGGCAGGTCCGACCGATCGGTCCGTGCGAATGCGGCGATTGCATCGGCCGTGCGTTCGACCGGCTTGCTCCCCAATCGAAGGATGGCCTTTGCTGCAATATCTTGTCGCGCAAAGTGAATTGCCCGAAGAACGCGAGGCGCGTCGTGAACGGGCAGGGAAAAGTGCGGGGGAAAGCTATGCCGCGACCCTCCGGCAGATTGCCCCGGCCGCGGACATCACCCTGATCGCGCCTGCCGATGCCGATGCGCCGATTGTTTCAGCGGAGATGGTGCGGCGGTTCGACGGGGTCTTTCTGACCGGATCGCCGATGCACGTGTATGACGAGACGCCGGAAGTCGCGCGGCAATTGGCGTTCATGCGCGCGGTGTTCGCATCGGGCGTACCGTCCTTCGGTTCCTGCGCAGGACTGCAGATCGCGGTCGCGGCGGCAGGCGGTCGGGTGCGAAAAATGCCACGGCGGATGGAAGCCGGCATCGCACGTGCGATCGTGGCGACCGACGCGGGGCGCGGGCATCCGCTGTTGGCCGGGCGACCGGCCGCGTGGGACGCCGCGGCGATCCATGGCGATGAGGTCGAGGCGTTGCCGCAGGATGCCGTCCTGTTGGCGGGTAACGACATGACCCGCGTTCAGGCCGCCGAGATCCGCCATGCCGGCGGGGTGTTCTGGGGCGTGCAATATCATCCCGAATTGTCGCTTGAGGAGCTCGCGGTCGCGTTGCGGGCGCAGGCCGATGATCTGGTCGAGGGCGGATTGGCGGAGAATAAGGCCGATGTCGCGGATCGTGCCGATTTGCTCGACCGGCTGCACGGTGAACCCGATCACGGGCCGACGCGGTGGAAACTGGGGGTCGGGGACGAGTTGGCCGTCGAGGCGAACCGCAGGCGCGAGATCGTCAATTTCCTCGGTCTTTTGAAGAAGCCGCGGGAGACGGTGGGATGAGGTGCTTCTTCGACGATCGTCAGCTTGCCCATGCGGGCATCGAAGGTGACGAAGGTGCCACGTAACGACCGTTGCCGGCAGTACCGCAATCGATTGTTGTCACGATCGACAAAGCTGGTATAACGGGCGGCAAGGCTCGCAAAGACGGGCGTCTGTCTTGAGGATGTCCGATGCGCCTGCCAGCTTCCAAGCCCCATTTGTCGCTTCCCCGCATATTGGAAATGAATCTCGGTTTCCTCGGCCTGCAATTCTCGTTCGGGTTGCAGCAGGGGAATATGGCCCCGATCTACAGCTATCTGGGCGCATCGGAGGCGACGATTCCGATGCTGCAACTGGCCGGGCCGATGACCGGCCTGCTGGTGCAACCGCTGATCGGCGCGCTGAGCGACCGGACCGACAGCCGCTGGGGCCGGCGCACCCCCTATTTCCTGCTGGGTGCAGTGCTGTGCGCGCTGGGGCTGTTCTTCATGCCGCTCAGTTCATCGCTGCTGATGGCGGTGTCGCTGTTGTGGATTCTCGATGCCGGCAACAACATCACGATGGAGCCGTATCGCGCCTATGTCAGCGATCGGCTGAACGAAAACCAGCACCAGATCGGGTTCCTGACGCAGAGCGCCTTTACCGGCGCGGCGCAGATGCTGGCGTTCCTGACCCCGTCGCTGCTGGTGTGGGCGGGGATGAACCAGGACTGGGTCGATACGCACAACATCCCCTATACCGCGCGGATCGCGTTCATGGTCGGGGCGGTGCTGAGCTTTTCGACGATCCTGTGGTCGATCCGGCGCGTGCCCGAATTGCCGCTGTCGGCGCAGGAACGCGCCCGCATCGCCGCCGAGCCCAAGGGGCTGGGCGCGATGTTCAGGGAGATCGGGTCGGCGATCCGCGACATGCCGCAGGCGATGCGCAAGCTGGCGTTGATGAGCCTGTTCCAATGGTATGCGATGGCGGCCTATTGGGCGTACGTCATCTATTCGATCGGGCGGTCGGTCTATGGCACCGCCGAGGCGACGTCGTCGGGTTTCCATTCGGCGGTGCTGACCAATGGCGAGATGGCGGCATTCTATAACGGGGTCGCGTTCCTCGCCGCGTTCGCGATGGTGCCGCTGGCCAAGCGACTGGGCGCGGCGAGCCTGCACGCGATCTGCCTCGTGCTGGCCGGGATCGGGATGCTGTGGCTGCCGCATGTCACCGAAAAGTGGATGCTGTTCCTGCCCGCGATCGGCATCGGCATCGGTTGGGCCAGCATCATGGGCAATCCCTATGTCATCCTCGCCGGATCGATCCCGCCCGAGCGGACCGGGGTCTATATGGGCATATTCAACATGATGATCGTGATCCCGATGCTGATCTTTTCGGGGACGATGTGGCTGTTCTACGATCGGCTGCTGGGCGGCGATCCGCGCAACGTGCTGACGCTATGCGGGGTGCTGATGTTCGCCGCCGCCGCCGCAGTGTGGACGGTGCGCGAACGCAACAGCGCCGGGTTGCCGGTCGGCGCGACGCCGGATGCGGCGGCGTGACCATCGCGCTGCATGGTCAGGTGTCGAGCCTGATCCTCGAAGCGCAGGACGGTGCCGCGCCGCTGTGGCGATGGTGGGGGCCGCGCGTCGATGCTGCCATGCTGCCGCCGCTCGCCGATATGCGGCCGCAGGCGTCGTTCTCGCTCGACCGCGATCAGCCGCTGACGCTGGTGCCGACCTATGGCACCGGTTGGTTCGGGCCGGCGGCGCTGCGGGCGCATCGCGGCGGGCGGGCGTTTGCGCAGTGGTTCGACGATGTTGCCATTGATGCGGCTGCCGACGGTGTCACCGTCACGCTGACCGACCGGACCGCGCGGGTAACTGCGGTGCAGCGGATCGCGATGGCAGGCGATATGCTGACCCTGTCGGCGAGTGTCACCAACGACGGCGACGATGTGCTGGATATCGAATGGCTGGCGGCGGGGACGCTGCCGCTGCCCGGTGACAGTGCGACGATCCGCAGCTTTACCGGGCGTCACAATGCCGAGTTCGTTTGCCATGACGAAGCGATGCCGGCGCATGGCTGGGTCCGCGAGAACCGGCGCGGGCTGACCGGCCATGCCGGGCCGCCGGGGCTGTTCGTGGTCGGACCGGAGGCGGGCTGGCACCATGGCCGGGTCCATGCCGCGCAACTGGCATGGTCGGGCAACCACCGGCTGTCGGTCGAGCGCGACGATGACGGGTTCTGGGTGTTGCAGATGGGCGAGGCGCTGGCCCCCGGCGAAATCCGGTTGGCCCCCGGCGAAACCTATGCGTCGCCCGAGATGCTGGCGACCTGTTCGAGCGCGGGGCTGAACGGCGCGGTGCAGGCCTTCCATGCCGCCGTCCGTGCGCGCGCACCATGGGCCGGGGCGATGCGCCCGCGCCCGGTGCATGTGAACAGCTGGGAAGGTTTCTATTTCGACCATGACGAGGCGGCGCTGATGGCGCTGGCCGATCGGTCGGCGGGGCTGGGCGTCGAGCGGTTCGTGCTGGACGATGGCTGGTTCAAGGGGCGGGGCGACGATACCGCCGCGCTGGGCGACTGGGTCGCCGATCCGGTCAAATATCCGCGTGGCCTCAAACCGCTGGCCGAGCATGTCGTTTCGCTCGGCATGGAGTTCGGGCTGTGGGTCGAACCCGAAATGGTCAATCCCGAAAGCGATCTGGCGCGCGCGCATCCCGACTGGGCATTGCAGCTGGACGGCGTGCCGATGCCGACGTCGCGCCACCAGCTGGTGCTCGACCTGGGGCGGGCCGAGGTTCGCACGTATCTGTTCGATGCGATCGATGCGCTGCTGCGCGATCTGCCGATCGCTTATTTGAAATGGGATCATAATCGCGATCTGGCCCCGGCAGGCGATGCGCGCGGGCGGGCGGGCTATCACCGCCAGGTCGTCGGTGCCTATGCGCTGATCGATCGGCTGCGTGGCGCGCATCCGGCGGTCGAGATCGAGGCGTGCGCCGGTGGCGGCGGGCGCAGCGATGCCGGCATCGCCACGCGGACGCACCGGATGTGGACCAGCGATTGCATCGACGCGGTCAGCCGGGTCGCGATGCAGCGCGGCTTCCTGCATTTCCTGCCGCCCGAGATGATGGGGTCGCATGTCGGGGCCAGCCCGGCGCATTCGACCGGGCGCAGCCAGGGCATGGCGTTCCGCGCCGCCGTGGCGCTGCCCGGCCATTTCGGCGTCGAGCTGGACCCGGCGGCGATCGCGCCCGCCGATGCGGTGACGCTGGCGGCGGCGATCGAGCGGTACAAGGGGCTGCGCGACCGGTTGCACCATGGCCGGCTGTGGATGGGCGAGGGCGGCGACGGGCTGGTCTGGCAGATGCATGGCGAGCCGGGTGATCTGTTGCTGAGCGTCAGCCAGGTGCAGCCGATGACGGTGCGCCATCCATTGCCGCTGCCCGTGCCGCCATTGGCCGGGGCTGGGCGGGTGCGGGTGCGTCTGCTCGACCTTGCCACCGTCACCGGCCACCCCTTGCCCGATGCGCCGGTCTTTGCCGCGATGCGCGCTGAGGGCGTCGTGCTGGATGGCGAATGGCTGGCCCATGCCGGCCTGCCGATCCCGGCGATGAAGGCGCAGAGCGTCGCGCTGTTCGCCATCACCGCCGCCTGAACCTTCGTTTCTTGTCGAGAGCCGCCCTTATGACCATGCCCGCCCGCCGTTCCGCCCCCGACCAGCCGCTGCCGACGCATTGGAGCATCGATGCCGCGCGGCTGGCCGCCGATCAGCCGGAACTGGCATTGCCGGTGTTCCAGTTGTCCGATCTGGCCCCGGTGGTGCCGGGGCATGACGTGTGGGACATGTGGCAGATCGCCACTGCCGATGGGCGGACGGCGTTTGTCGATGACCGTAGCTGGTGGTTTTTCCTCATCACGCCGCAATTCGCCGATCCCGACGACCGGCATGATGCGGCGCGTATCCGGCTGACCAGCCATGGCGCCGATGGCTGGCGCGATCATGGCGATGCGTTCCCGGACGGCTTTACGCCGGGCAGCCGCGAATGGTCGGGGTCGGCGGTGCTGGCCGAGGATGGCGTGACGCTGACCCTGTATTTCACCGCATCGGGCCGGCAGGGTCAGGCGCGGACGTTCGAACAGCGATTGTTCGAAAGCGTCGGGCGCTTTGCCGATGGCGCGGTCGGCGACTGGTCGACGCCGGTGGAATCGATCGCCGCCGATGGTGCGACCTATCTGCGCGCCGATCAGGTCGAGGCGGTCGATGGCCGGATCAAGGGCTTTCGTGATCCCGGCTATTTCCGCGATCCCGCCGATGGCGCGGAATATCTGTTGTTCGTCGGATCGGCCGGATGGGTCGACGACGTGCATGACGGGGTGATCGGCGTGGCGAAGCGCGACACGCCCGACCAGCCGTGGCGACTGGCGGCACCGTTGCTGGAGTCGATCGGGGTCAATAGCGAGCTGGAACGGCCGCATATCGTGGTGGTCGAGGGGCGCTATTATCTGTTCTGGTCGACGCAGGCGAAGCGGTTCGTCGACGGCACCGGCGCGCCGACCGGGCTGTACGGCGCAGTGGCCGAGAGTATGGCCGGGCCCTGGGTGCCGCTCAACGGATCGGGGCTGGTCGCGGGCAATCCCCGCCAAGAGCCGTATCAGGCCTATTGCTGGTGGGTGACCGGTGAACTGGACGTCATCAGCTTTGCCGATTCGGTTGGGCTGAACGGGGCGGAGCCGAGCGATGGCGCGACGCGGCGCAGGCATTTCGGGGGGACGGCGGCACCGTGGTTCCGGCTGATGCTGGACGGGGACAAGGCGCGCTGGATGATGTGAGCGGACGGGGTTCGGGCTGTTACCGCCCCGGAAGCCGGGCGTGTCGGACAGGTTGTTGCCGTTCGGCCCCAGTTCGGTGCGGTTGCCGATCAGTGGCGGCGTGACGCTGCTGATGATCTTCGAATAGGTCGCATCGGCGGCAGGGTGGATCGAGGGAGTTGCCGATCGCGGATGGTCTACGCTGTGCTCGCCGTTGGTCCGCATTTGACGCGGTTCGGAACGGTGTCGGGAGCGGCGGACGGTACTGCAATCCATGGCTCGTGACCGGCGGACCGTTCGCCCGCAACCGGACCGGAATTGCCGACACATCCTCATTTTCGGTTTGGTAGCGGATCGTACATTGGCGACGGCCGAAGACGCATCCGGCCGTCGACCTGTGCAGCATTCGGCCGGTTTTCGATTTGCCGCTGACACGCGCTTCCGGTCATGCCAAAAGCAATAAAATTACACGCGGGTGAGTCGGCGACAGACCGGCCTCCGCGATCGGCAGGAGAGTGTATGCGGGTCATCGATCATGTGATCGCGGGCGGTTCAGGCAGTGCGGACGGGGCGACCGGTGCCGTGTTCGATCCCAATCGTGGCGAAGTGCAGGCGCATGTCCGGCTGGGCACCGCCGCCGATATCGATCGCGCCGTCGCCGCCGCGCAGGCGGCGCAGTCCGGCTGGGCCGCGACCAATCCGCAAAAGCGCGCCCGCGTGCTGTTCGCGTTCAAGCAACTGGTCGAAGCGAACATGGACGCGCTCGCCGAACTGTTGTCGAGCGAACATGGCAAGGTCATCGCCGATGCCAAGGGCGATATCCAGCGGGGTCTGGACGTCATCGAATTCGCGTGCGGCGTGCCGCATCTGCTGAAGGGCGATTATACGCAGGGGGCGGGCCCCGGCATCGACGTCTATTCGATGCGGTTGCCCGTCGGCATCGGCGCGGGCATCACCCCGTTCAACTTTCCGGCGATGATCCCGATGTGGATGTTCGGGGTCGCCATCGCCTGCGGCAATGCGTTCATCCTGAAACCCAGCGAACGCGATCCGTCGGTCCCGGTGCGGCTGGCCGAACTGATGCTGGAGGCCGGCGCGCCCGAAGGCATCCTGCAGGTCGTGCATGGCGACAAGACGGTGGTCGATGCGATCCTCGACCATCCCGCGATCGGCGCGGTCAGCTTCGTCGGGTCGAGCGACATCGCGCATTATGTCTACAAACGCGGCGTCGCGGCGGGCAAGCGCGTGCAGGCGATGGGCGGGGCCAAGAATCACGGCATCGTCATGCCCGATGCCGACCTCGATCAGGTCGTCGCCGACCTCGCCGGGGCGGCGTTCGGGTCGGCGGGCGAGCGGTGCATGGCGCTGCCGGTCGTCGTGCCGGTCGGCGAGAAGACCGCCGTAGCGTTGCGCGAGAAACTGATCCCCGCGATCGATGCGCTGCGGGTCGGGGTATCGACCGACGCGGACGCCCATTACGGCCCGGTGGTCAACGCGCAGCACAAGGCGCGGGTCGAAGGCTGGATCGCCAAGGGGGTCGAGGAAGGCGCCGAGCTGGTCGTCGACGGCCGCGGATTCCGGTTGCAGGGGCATGAACGCGGCTTCTTCATCGGTCCGACGCTGTTCGATCATGTGACGTCGGCGATGGAATCCTATCGCGAGGAAATCTTCGGCCCGGTCCTGCAAATCGTCCGCGCGAACGATTTCGAAAGCGCCGTCCGCCTGCCGAGCGAGCATCAATATGGCAACGGCGTCGCGATCTTCACCCGCAACGGCCATGCCGCCCGCGAGTTCGCCGCGCGGGTGAACGTCGGCATGGTCGGCATCAACGTGCCGATCCCGGTGCCGGTGGCCTATCACAGCTTCGGCGGATGGAAGCGCAGCGCGTTCGGCGACGTGAACCAGCATGGCGAGGAGGGTGTGCGCTTCTGGACGAAGGTCAAGACGATCACCCAGCGCTGGCCCGACGGATCGGTGGCGGGCACGCAGGCCGAGGATGACGCGGCGGCGCGGACGCAGGATGCGTTCGTCATTCCGACAATGGGGTGAGGCGGGATATGCCGGGCCGATGCGATCCTTGTTCAGTCGGACAAAAACTCGCGGTACCCCCGCGCAGGCGGGGGTCCAGAGCCAAGCAGAACAACGGCTTGCGCCTGGAACCCTGGACCCCCGCCTGCGCGGGGGTACGGCAGGGGGGCAGGAATCGCTACTTTCGCACAGGTTCGATCACGTCCGGGGTTACGATGTGATGGACGGGATAGTCGATGCTCGATAGCCGGCATCTGCGAGGAGGAATTGCCGTGATGATGCGATGCCTGATGGCGGCGATCCTGTTGTTGCTGGCGATGGCGTCGCCCGCCGTCGCGCAGAAGCGGATCGCGTTGACCTTCGACGACGCGCCGCGTGCGCGCGGGCCGTTCCTGACGCCTGACGAGCGTGCCGCGCGGATCATCGCCGGGTTGCGCAGGGCGGGAGTGCGACAGGCGGCGTTCTTCGTCGTGCCGGGCAATCTGGCCGCGCCCGATGGGGCAGGGGGCGAACGGCGGGTCGCGGCCTATGTCGCGGCGGGGCATGTCATCGCCAATCACAGCTTCAGCCATCCGGCGCTCAAGGCGATGACCGCCGATGCCTATCTGGCCGATATCGATCGCGCCGGCGCGTGGTTGCAGGGGCGCAAGGGGTTACGGCCATGGTATCGCTACCCGTTCCTTGACGAAGGCGGCACCGACAAGGCGAAGCGGGATGCGGTGCGGGCGGGCCTTGCCGCGCGGGGCCTGTCGAACGGCTATGTCACCGTCGACGGGTCCGACTGGAACATCGAAAACCTTGCCGGCGCGGCGCGCAGGGCGGGCAAGCCGATCGACATGGACGCCCTGCGCGACTTGTATGTCGAGACGCATGTCGAGGCCGCCGAGTTCGCCGATCGTCTCGGCCGACAAGCGCTGGGGCGGCAGCCGGTGCAGGTGATGTTGCTGCACGAAACAGACCTTGCCGCCTATTGGATCGCCGATCTGGTCGCCGGATTGCGCAAGAAGGGCTGGACGATCGTCAAAGCCGATGTCGCCCATCGCGATCCGATCGCGAAGCTGCGGCCCGATACGCCGTCGGCGCAGGGCAATCTGCTGGAGGCGATCGCGTGGGAAAAGGGTGTACCGGCACCGCGCTGGTACGAACGCAATACCCTGTCGATCGCCGACCCGCTGTTCCGGGCGCGGGTGTTGCACGAGGGGCCATGATGGCGCGCCGGCATACCGCCTCCACCTCGCCCTATGAAGCGACGATCGGCTTTCCGCGGGCGGTGCGGGTGGGCACACGCATCCTCGTGTCGGGCACCGCGCCGGTCGAGCCGGACGGCAGCAGCACGCCGGGCGACGCGGCGGCGCAGGCGGAACGGTGCTTCGCGATCATTGCAGATGCGATCGGGCAACTGGGCGGGCGGATCGACGATGTCGTCCGCACGCGCATGTACCTGACCGATCCAAGCGACGCCGATGCGGTCGGCCGGGTGCATGGAGGGATATTCGGCAGCGTGCGGCCCGCCGCGACGATGCTGGTAGTGGCCGCGCTGCTCCGTCCCGAATGGCGGGTGGAGATCGAGGCCGAAGCGATAGTGGAGAGTGACGCGTGAACCCCTTTGACCTTACCGACGACCAGCGTGACATTCAGGAATTGGCGCGACGGTTCACGGCGGATGCGATCACCCCGCACGCCGCCGAATGGGACGAGCAGCACATCTTCCCACGCGATACGATCAAGCAGGCGGCCGACCTCGGCTTCGCCGCGATCTATGTGTCCGAAGAGTCGGGCGGCATCGGCCTTGGCCGGATGGAATCGGCGCTGATCATGGAGGCGATGGCCTATGGCTGTCCGTCGACCAGCGCGTTCATTTCGATCCACAACATGGCGGCGTGGATGCTCGACGCGTTCGGGTCGCCGGAGCTGAAGGCGCGCTTCCTCCCCGACCTCGTCACCATGGACAGACTGGCCAGCTATTGCCTGACCGAACCGTCCTCGGGATCGGACGCGGCGGCGCTGAAGACCCGGGCGGTGCGCGACGGCGACGACTATATCGTCACCGGCACCAAGCAGTTCATCTCCGGCGCGGGCGACAACGACGTCTATCTGGTCATGGTCCGGACCGGTGGCGAGGGGCCGAAGGGCATTTCGTGCCTGCTGGTCGAGAAGGACATGCCCGGCGTCTCGTTCGGCGCGAACGAACGCAAGCTGGGCTGGCATTCGCAGCCGACGCGGGCGGTCATTCTGGATCAGGTGCGGGTGCCCGCCGCCAATCTGGTCGGGGTCGAGGGGCAGGGTTTTTCGATCGCGATGCAGGGGCTGGACGGCGGGCGGCTCAATATCGGGGCGTGTTCGCTGGGCGGGGCGCAACGCTGTCTGGACGAAGCCATCGCCTATACCAAGGCGCGGCAGCAGTTCGGCAAGCCCATCGCGGATTTTCAGAACACGCAATTCACGCTGGCCGACATGGCGACCGAGCTGGAGGCGGCACGCGCGCTGCTCTACACCGCCGCTGCCAAGGTGACCGCGAATGCGCCCGACAAGACGCGCTTCGCCGCGATGGCGAAACGCTTCGCCACCGATACGGGATCGAAGGTGGTCGATCAGGCGCTGCAACTGCATGGCGGCTATGGCTATCTGATGGACTATCCGATCGAACGCTTCTGGCGCGATCTGCGCGTGCATTCGATCCTTGAGGGCACGAATCAGGTGATGCGGATGATTATCGGGCGGGAGCTGGTGCGATGAAGATCCTCCCCGGCACGGGGAGGGGGACCGCCGCGCAGCGGTGGTGGAGGGGGCTGTCCTCTACCACGACGGTTGCGGGTGGGGATGCCCCCCTCCACCATCCTTTGGATGGTCCCCCTCCCCGTGCCGGGGAGGATTTGTGGTGATCCTGACCTCTATCGACGGCCATCTCGGCCGCATCCGGTTGAATCGGCCCAAGGCACTGCACGCGCTGAACCACGCCATGTGCGAGGCGATGCTCGCCGCGCTCGAGCAATGGCGCGACGATCCGGCGGTTCACGCTATTTTGATCGACCACGCCGAGGGGCGTGGTTTCTGTGCCGGCGGCGATATCCGCATGATCGCCGACAGCAGCGCGAGCGACGGTGCCGCCGCCCGCGCCTTCTTCGCGGTCGAATATCGGCTCAACCACCGGCTGTTCACCTATGCCAAGCCCACCGTCGCGGTGATGGACGGGGTGACGATGGGCGGTGGCGTCGGCATTTCGCAGCCATGCAAGGTCCGCATCGCGACCGAGCATACGCGCTTCGCCATGCCGGAAACCGCGATCGGCCTGTTCCCCGATGTCGGCGGCGGCTGGTATCTGTCGCGCCTGCCCGGACGGATCGGCCAGTATCTGGCGCTGACCGGGGCGCGGCTGGACGGGAGCGAGATGCTGGCGCTGGGGCTGGCGACGCATCTGGTGCCGGCGGCGGCGCTCGACACGATCAAGGCGGCGATCGCGGCCGATCCGCTGGCGATCGAGGCGATCCTGTCCGATCACGCCGTCCTGCCCGGCGAAGCGGCGATCCTGACGCAGCGCGAGGCGATCGACCGCCTGTTCGCCAGCGACGATTTCGAGGAGATTCTGGCTGCGCTGGAGGCCGACGGCTCCGACTGGGCACAGGCGCAGCTGGCGACGCTGCGCCAGCGGTCGCCGCTGTCGTGCAAGGTGTCGCTGAAGCTGCTGCTCGACGGGGCGACCATGCCGACCTTCGAGGACGAGATGCGGCAGGAATATGCGGTCGTCACCCGGATCGTCCAGCGGCCGGACATCGTCGAGGGCGTCCGCGCGGTGATCGTCGACAAGGATCACGCGCCGAAATGGGACCCGGCGACGCCCGAAGCGGTCAGCGACCATATGATCGACCGCATCTTCGCACCGCTGTCCCCCGCCGACGAATGGCAGCCGCAATGATGCTCGTGCGTCATTCCCAGCATATCCCTTCGTCATTCCGGCGGAGGCCGGAATCCATTGTTTCGGGCGTGCGCGGCTCTATCGCCGACGCCCCGTATCCATGGATTCCGGCCTCCGCCGGAATGACGTATCGTTGGAGGAACCCCGATGTCCGACTATGAAACCATTCTGGTCGAGCGCCGCGACGCGGTGACGCTGGTCACGCTCAACCGGCCGCAGGCGCTGAACGCGCTCAATGCGCAGATCCTGTCCGAACTGCTCGACGCGATGCGCGCGTTCGACGCGGACCCGAGCCAAGGCTGCGCGGTCATCACCGGATCGGCCAAGGCGTTCGCCGCCGGGGCGGATATCAAGGAAATGCAGGAAATGGATTTCGCCGCCATGTATGGCGGCGACCATTTCAGTGGCTGGGACGCGTTCACCCGCACCCGCAAGCCGATCATCGCCGCCGTCGCCGGCTTCGCGCTGGGCGGCGGGTGCGAGCTGGCGATGATGTGCGACTTCATCCTTGCCGCCGATACCGCGAAATTCGGCCAGCCCGAGATCAAGCTGGGCGTCACCCCCGGCATGGGCGGGTCGCAGCGGCTCGCGCGCGCGGTGGGCAAGGCCAAGGCGATGGAGATGTGCCTGACCGGCCGGATGATCGGCGCGGAGGAAGCGGAGCGTTGCGGTCTGGTCGCGCGGATCGTGCCCGCCGACGATCTGGTCGAGGACGCGGTGAAGACCGCACAGGCCATTGCCGCCATGGCACCACTGGCGGTCAAGGCGAACAAGGAAATGGTCAACGCCGCGTTCGACACGACACTGACGCAGGGGGTCCAGTTCGAACGCCGCCTGTTCCACGGCCTGTTCGGGACGGCCGACCAGAAGGAAGGCATGACCGCCTTTGTCGAGAAGCGTCCCGGCAACTGGACGGGGCGGTAGGAGGAACCAGCATGGCACGGATCGGATTCATCGGCCTCGGCAATATGGGCGGCGGCATGGCGGCCAATCTGGCGAGGGCGGGGCATGACGTCCGTGCGTTCGACCTGTCCGCCGATGCGCTGGCCCGGGCGAAGGCGGCCGGTTGCCTGCCGGTCGGCGATGCGGTCGAGGCGGCGACCGGTGCGCAGGCGGTGGTGACGATGCTGCCGGCGGGGACGCATGTCGCGCACATCTATGCCGACGGGCTGTTCGATGCGGTCGATACCGGCGCGGTGCTGATCGATTGTTCAACGATCGACGTCGATACCGCCCGTCAGGTGGCCGAGGCGGCCCGCGCGAAGGGCTTGCAGGCGGTCGACGCGCCGGTATCGGGCGGCATCGCCGCCGCGAATGCGGGCGCACTGACCTTCATGGTCGGCGGCACCCCGGCGGCCTTCGCCAAGGCTGCGCCGTTCTTGGAAGATATGGGCAAGGCGGTGATCCATGCCGGCGCGAACGGCGCGGGGCAGGCGGCGAAGATGTGCAACAACATGCTGCTCGGCGCATCGATGATCGCGACGTGCGAAGCGTTTGCGCTGGCCGGGAAGCTGGGGCTGGATGCGCAGACCTTCTACAACATTTCCTCGGTCAGTTCGGGCCAGTGCTGGTCGATGACCAGCTATTGCCCGGTGGCGGGCGTCGGTCCCGAAACGCCCGCCGACCGGGGATTTCAGGGCGGGTTCGCCGCCGCGCTGATGCTGAAGGACCTGCGCCTCGCCATGCAGGCAGCGGCAGGGGCGGGGGCCGACACGCCGATGGGCGCGCGCGCCGCCGAACTCTACGCCCGCTTCGTCGAGGACGGCCATGCTGCGACCGATTTCTCCGGCATCATCCAGATGCTGCGGTAGCGGCGGCTTGACGGGCGCGCGCCGATCCGCTTGGAACGCAGCCTCCTCCACGCGGACGTGGCGAAATCGGTAGACGCAGCGGACTTAAAATCCGCTTCCCATCGGGAGTGCGGGTTCAAGTCCCGCCGTCCGTACCACGGGCTGGCCGCCGCCACGCCTTTCATGGCATGGAGCGACGCATGACCCGTTTGCTGTTTCTTGGCCCCCTGTTGCTGACGCTGGCCGCATGCGACCGGGGGGCGGACGAGCGGCCGGTGGTGGTCGATGCGATCGAGCAGGACGGCAACGGCAATACCGAACGCGTCCTGCTGCGCAGTGCGCTGGCACAGGGGCTGGTACGGTTCGACGCGGCAGGACAGGTCGAACCGGCGATCGCCGAACGTTGGAACATGGTCGATGACGGGCGCAGCTATATCTTTCGGCTGGGCACGGCGACGTGGAGCGACGGGCGGCCGGTCACCGCCGATCAGGTCGTCCCCGCGCTGCGTCGTGCGGCGCGGACCGGGGCCGGGCACCGGCTGACCCCGTTCCTGCGCTCGATCGACGAGATCGTGGCGATGACGCCGCAGGTTATCGAGATCCGGTTGAAACGGCCGAATACCGAGCTGCTGACCCTGCTGGCGCAACCCGAACTGGCGGTGATGCACGGTGCGCAGGGCAGTGGACCGATGCGGCGGCTGCGGGGGCAGGGCGTGCGGCTGCGCGCGCCGGTCGATTCGGACGCGCCGGCCCCGGTTCCCGCCGACGAGGTGCGGCTGAACGGTGCGCGTGCGGCACTGGCCGTGGCGCGGTTCGGGGCGAAGCGAAGCGATCTCGTGCTGGGGGGCGCGCTGGCCGACTGGCCGATCGTCGCCGCGGCCGGGCTGCGGACGACGGACATTCGCGTCGATCCGGCGCGCGGGCTGTTCGGTTTCGCCTTTGTCGGGCGCGACGGGTTTCTTGCCGCGCCGCTGAACCGGGCAGCGGTAGCCATGGCGATCCAGACCGCCAATCTGCCTGCCGCGATCGATGGCGGCTGGGCCGGCATCGACACCATCCTGCCCGAAGCGTTCGATTCGGCGAGCGATCCGGCGCTGCCGCCATGGCGCAAGCTGACCGAGGACCAGCGCTGGCAGACCGCGCGGGCGCAGGTCGCGGCGTGGGGCCGACCGGTGACGGTGCGGGTCGCGCTGCCCGACGGTCCCGGCGCGACGCTGTTGTGGGGTCGGATGGCTGCGGCACTGGCGCGGACCGGGATACACGGGCAGCGGGTCGGGATCGATGCGCCGGCCGACCTGCTGCTGATCGACCGGGTCGCCCCCTATGACAGTGCGCGCTGGTATCTGGCGACGGCGTGCCGGGGTTGCGCGATGGATGCGATGACGCTGATCGCGGCGGCACGCGATGCCACGTCGTTGCCCGAACGGGCGCAGCGGCTGGCGGCGGCGGATGCGGCGCTGGCCGCCGATGTCGCGTTCGTGGCCGTCGCGCGACCGTGGCGCTGGTCGCTGGTCGCGCCGCGCCTGCGCGGGTTCCAGACCAATCCGCGTGGCGTCCATCCGTTGAACCACCTGCGTGGCGATACCAAATAGGAGGCATGGCAAAGCCGACCCGCATCTCCCCCGAATTGTTCGAGCAGATCGCCGGACATCTCGACCGTGATCCCGCCGCCGTGCGCCGCCGCGTGGTGGCGATCGAGCGACTGATGGAACGGTCGATGACCATTCCCGGCATCAACCGTCCGATGGGCCTCGATTTCCTGCTGAACTTCATCCCCGTGGTCGGCAGCTTCATCGGCGCGGCGATGGGCAGTTACATGCTGTGGGAAGCGCGCAACCTCGGCATGTCGCGGTGGCAGATGGCGCGGATGGCCGGAAATGTCGGCACCGACTGGGCGTTGGGGCTGATCCCGGTCGTCGGGGCGGTGCCCGATTTCTTCTTCCGGTCGAACACTCGCAATCTGCGGATCATTCGCAAGCATCTCGACCGCCACCATCCCGCGACGGCGACGGTCGAGCTCTGATTACGCCGCCTGCCGCCCGCCGCGCCAGATCTTGATCCGGGTGCCGGGCGTCACGCCACCCTGATGTGCCGGGCAGGCGGTGTAACGACGACGCTTGTCGAGGCAGAGCCAGACCTCGTCCAGCCAGCCGCGCTTGTTGGTGGTGATCCGCATTGATTGCGGGGTGACGCCCGGATTGACGCGGGCGATCGCGGCGGCAAGCTGTCCGGCGGTCAGACTGGGGCGACGTGACAGCGCCATCATGTCCGGGAAGCGCAGTTTCCCGAACAGGGTGCGGGATTCGTCGAAATAGCCCGCCGGCGACACGCCCATGCAGGTGCCATGCTTGGCATATTCGTGCTGGAGCAATTGCGCCGAGGGGGTGACACACAGGTTTTTGGCGATCACCGCCGGCGGCAGGATCGGCGTCGAGGTGCAATATTGCGGCCAGTCCTTGCCCTCGCCATCGGGCCACAGGCCGTGCAGCGTGAATCCGAAGCGATTGCTGCCGTCGCACTGGAACGCGTTGCGCGGGTCGTCGGCGCGCGTCCGGCAAAATTCGGGGCTCCACGTGATCGCCAGCGTATAGCTGCCGATCGGGAGCACGCGGCGCGGCTGCGACGGGCTGGGCAGGTCGGGGCGCGGGCGTTGAATCTGCGCCGGGGCCGAACATTTCAGCGTCTGCGCCTGGACGGCGGCGGGAAGGAGCAGGGCGGCGAGCGTCAGGGCACGTCGCATCATGCTTCGTCCTCCACGGGTTCGAACGGCGCGAACCATGCGGCGGCGTCGGGGCGGAACAGGAAGAAGGTCGCTGCCGCCTGCAACGCGACCGCGACGAGGCGGATGATCCCGCCAGCGTCGAGGATGACCGCACCGCCGGCGAGCCCGAGGAGCAGGCTGCCGACCGAGAAGGCGGTGAAGACCGCCACGATCCAGCGTGCGACGTTGCTGGCGCGCTTTGCCGCGAAGAACCACAACACCAGCGCGATCAGCACGCCGGCCGCGATCATGCCGCCGGCGGCGACCGCGGCGCCCGAGCCAAGCGCGGCGGTTTGCGCGTTTTCGGTCAGGCGGGCCATGGTCACCGGCCATTCGATGACATTGCCGATCAGCCCGACGACGATCGAGGCGAGGTAGAGCCGGTCGAACCGGACGATCGAGCTTGGACGCATGGAGTTCCCTCTGTGGAGCGCTGTCCGGTGGTTATGCGGCGTCGAAGGTGAAATCCAGCCCGATATCGGCGGCGGGGGCCGACTGGGTCAGGCGGCCGACGCTGATATAGGTCACGCCGGTTTCGGCGATGGCGCGGATCGTGTCGAGATTGACCCCGCCCGATGCCTCTGCGGGGACGCGACCGGCGATCATCGCCGCCGCTTCGCGCAGGGTCGGCGGGGTCATGTTGTCGAGCAGCAGGTGCGTCGCGCCCGCCGCCAGCGCGGGTTCGATCTGGTCGAGCGAATCGATCTCGACGATGATGCGGTCGATGCCGGCCGCCTTGGCGCGGGCGGTGGCTTCGCCGACCGATCCGGCGACGGCGACGTGATTGTCCTTGATCATCGCCGCATCCCACAGGCCCATGCGGTGATTGGTCGCGCCGCCCATGCGGGTCGCGTATTTTTCGAGGATGCGCAGGCCGGGAATCGTCTTGCGCGTGTCGAGCAGCGTCGCGCCGGTGTCCGCGATTGCGGCGACATAGCAGGCGGTGAGGGTGGCGATGCCCGACAGGTGCTGGACGGTGTTCAGCGCCGAGCGTTCGGCCGTCAGCAGCGCGCGGGCATTGCCGCGCAGGCGGAGCAGGGCGGTGCCGGCCGCGACGCGGTCGCCATCGGCGACCAGCGGTTCCAGAACGACGTGGGGGTCGAGATGGCGGAAGAAGGCGGCGGCGAGGTCGAGGCCGGCTACGGTGATCGCGTCGCGGCTGTCCATCACGCCGGTGAAGACCGCATCGGCCGGGATGACGGCGGCGGCGGTGATGTCGCCGAGGTCGCCCATATCCTCGGACAGGGTGGCGGCGACGAAGGCGGGGAGGTCGAAACCGGGGAGCATGGCGTTGTCCGATATGGGGAAAGTGAAGCGGCTATAGGGCGGGGGGCGAAGTTGGTGAAGGTGACACGTAGTCGACGTCGCGGCACCTCACCCCCGAATCGCGGATAGCGTCGGCGGCTCGCCAGCATGACGTCGTCCGAAGGTGTAGGAAAGTTCATGAAGCCAAGCCGCACGCGGTTCGTTGCATCCCCCGAACGATAATGGAGGCGATGGTGACAGGCCGGACGGTGATAGTGACGGGGGCGGAGTCGGGGATCGGCGCGGCCTGTGCGGCGGCGTTCGGACGCGAAGGCGACCGGGTGGCGATCCTCTACCATTCGAACACGGAGGGCGCGGAAAACAGCGCGCAGGCGGTCCGCGAAGCGGGCGGCGAAGCGATCACCCTTCAGGCCGATGTGGACGGCGAAGCATCGGTCGACGCCGCGTTCGGCAAGGTCGAGGCGCTGTGGGGGCCGGCCGCGATACTGGTCAATTCGGCGGGCATGAACATGCGCGGGGTGAATGTCCGCGACATGGCGCTGGATCAGTGGCGGGGCATGATCGACACCGACCTGACCGGTGCGTTCCTGACGTCGCGCCGCTTCCTGACCGGGCGGGGCGACAACGGCGGCGACGCGGTGATCCTGCAAATCTCGTCGATCCATGCCTATGCCGTGCGCGCCGGCGGCGCGGATTATTGCGCGGCGAAGGGGGGGCTGACCAATCTGGTCGAGACGCTGGCGATCGAGGAAGCGCCGCGCGGCATCCGCGTCAACGCGATCGAGCCGGGCATGATCCTGACCCCGATGAACGCCCGCGCGCAGCAGGACGTCGCCTATCGCCAGTCGCTGGAGCGCAACATTCCGATGCAGCGCGCGGGGCAGCCCGAGGAGGTCGCCGATCTGGCGGTGTTCCTGGCGAGCGACCGGGCGCGCTATATCACCGGTGCGCGGATCGTGATCGATGGCGGATTGTCGCTGATGCAGGCGGTCGGCGCATGAGCGGCGGTGGCAACATCGGCGATCCGCATCGCAAGGACGTGGTGTCCGATTGCGAGATCGAACTGGATTTCAACGTTCGCCGGATCGAGGACGTGACGCTGGACGGCCCGCCCGCGCTGATGACGCGCGATCTGATGAGCCCCTATGTCTGGCAGGAGGCGGACGGCCGGTTCGGCATGATGGTCCGGGCGGTGACGCGGCCGGGCGAGCCGATGACCGATACCGGCGTGATCTGGGCCGGGTGGAGCGACGACGGGCGGCATTTCGCGATGCTGCCCGAACCGTCGATCGTGCCGGGGCCGGGCGAACAGGATGCGGGCGGCGTCGAGGACCCGACGGTGGTGCGCCGCGACGACGGCTATGTCGTCTATTATTCGGGCGTGCTGGGCGATCACGCGCATGGCGAACTGTCCTACGCCGCCGGGCCGTCGCTCGACCGGTTGACCAAGAGCGGCGTCGTCCTGGCGTCGTCCAAGTCGGAGGGCAATACCAAGGAAGCGACGATCGACCGCACCCCCGACGGGCGCTGGCGGCTCTTCTACGAATATGCCGCCGATGAAGCGTCGCGGATCGGGATGGCGATCGGCGCGGACGTGGCGGGACCGTGGGACGAACAGCCGACCCCGTTCATGCCGCGCGCCGACAGCTGGGACGACTGGCATCTGTCGACGGGTCCGCTGTTGACCGACGATCCGGCGATGCCGGTGATGTTCTATAACGGGGCGACGCGCGATGCGCGGTGGCGGATCGGCTGGGTCGCGTTCGACGCCGAGTTTCGCGGCGTCGTGGCGCGGGGGATCGAGCCGCTGATCACCCCGCCGCCGGTGGACGACCGGACTGCGACGGACATCGCGTTCGCGGCGTCGGTGGTCGTCGTGGAAGGGGCGATCTGGCTGTATTATTCGCTGGAGGATCGGAAACTGGCGCGGGCGTTGATCCGGCGGAGTTGAGGGAGCGCCCCAGTCCGTTTGCTTCGAGCGCAGGTTCGAGCTTGTCGAGAACCGTAGTCGAGAAGGGGGGCAAGCGGCCCGTTCTCGACGAGGGTTGGGTCGGATTGTCCCCCGGACAATCCTGAACCATGCGGGGCATGGTTCACCCAACCCTCTTCTCGACAGGCTCGAAGCTGCTCGAACCAAACGGGGTGGGTAGGGGGGAGTATCGATCCCCTACCCCTTGCGCTGGCCCTCGACGATCGCGATCGCGCGCTGCACCGATGCCTCGATCGACAGGAAGCTGGTGTCGAGCGGGGCGGCATCCGCGGCCATTACCAGCGGCGCGGTGGAGCGTGACGAATCGCGTTCGTCGCGGGCGCGGATGTCGGCGAGGACGCGGTCGTAGGTGACGGTCGAGCCGGCCCTGGCGAGTTCGGCGTGACGGCGGCGGGCGCGGATCGCGGGGGTGGCTTTCACGAACAGTTTCGCATCGGCGTCGGGGGCGATGACCGTGCCGATGTCGCGGCCGTCGAGGACCGCGCCGCCGGATTGTTGTGCGAATTTGCGCTGGCGGCGGAGCAGCGAGGAGCGGACCAGCGGGTGGGCGGAAACGATCGAGGCGGTCTGGCCCGCCTCGTCGGTGCGCAGCCATGGATCGGAAAGTAACGTGTCGGGAAAGTCGCAGGCGGCAACGCAATCGGCTTCGCGCGTGGGGTCCTGCCCCTCACGCAATACCAGCGTCGCGACCGCGCGATACAGCAGCCCGGTGTCGAGATGCGGCAGGCCGAAATGCTTCGCCAGCGCCCGCGCGATGGTGCCCTTGCCCGATGCTGCCGGGCCGTCGACCGCGATAATCACAGCGACGCACCAAGGCCACGCAGCAGCGTGGTGAAGGTCGGGAAGCTGGTCGCGATCGGGGCCATGTCGTCTATCGTCACCGGGGCCTTGCTGACCAGGCCGGCGACGACGAAGCTCATCGCGATACGGTGATCAAGTTTCGCGGCGATGGTGCCGCCACCGGGCAGCGGATCGCCGCCGGTGCCGTCGATGATGAGGCCGTCCCCGGTCTCCTCGACCCGTGCGCCGATCGCGCGCAGCCCTTCGGCCATGGTGGTGATGCGGTCGCTTTCTTTGACGCGCAGTTCTTCGAGACCGCGGGTGACGGTGCGGCCTTTCGCGAGCGCGGCGGCGACGAACAGGATCGGAAATTCGTCGATCATCGACGGGGCGACCGCCGGATCGACGTCGATGCCGGTCAGCGTCGAGGCGCGGACGACCAGATCGGCGACCGGCTCGCCGCCGACATCGCGGGGGTTTTCGAAGGCGATATCGCCGCCCATCGCGCGCAGCACGTCGAACAGCGCGGCGCGGGTCGGGTTGAGGCCGACATTGGTGATCGTGACATGGCTGCCCGGCACCAGCAGCGCGGCGACGACCGGGAAGGCGGCGGAGGACGGATCGCCGGGAACGGTGATCGTCTGCGGCCGCAACTCCGCCTCGCCATGCAGTTCGATGACGCGACCCGCCGACGTCTCCTCGACGGTCAGGTTAGCGCCGAAGCCGGTCAGCATCCGCTCGCTATGGTCACGGGTCGGGACGGGTTCGACGATGCGGGTGATGCCCGGTGTGTTGAGGCCGGCGAGCAGGATCGCCGACTTCACCTGTGCCGAGGCGACCGGCAGCGTATAGTCGATCGGCACGGCGGGCACGATCCCGCGCAGCATGAGCGGCAGGCGACCGCCGGGACTGGCGGTGATCTCCGCGCCCATTTGGCTGAGCGGTTCGATGACGCGGCCCATCGGTCGCTTGCTGAGCGAGGCGTCGCCGGTGAAGGTCGCGGTGATCGCGTGGGACGACACCAGCCCCATCAGCAGCCGGGTCGACGTGCCCGAATTGCCCATGTCGAGCGCGGTGGCGGGTTGCAGCAGCCCGCCGACGCCGACGCCGTCGATGGTCCAGATCCCGTCGTCGCCACGCACGATCACAGCGCCCATCGCCCGCATCGCGGCGGCGGTGGACAGGACGTCCTCCCCCTCCAGCAGGCCGGTCACCCGGCTCGTGCCGACCGCGAGCGCGGACAGCATCAGCGAACGGTGGCTGATCGACTTGTCGCCGGGAACCGGGGCGGTGCCGGTCAGCGGACCGCTGGCGGCGACGGACAGGGGCGTGGGGGCGGCGTGGTGCATGACCGGCGGCTTTGACAGCGCGTGCCCGCTATGGCAAGGCGCGCCCCATCCGGGGGTCTGCCCCGTTTTTCCACGACACCGAAAGGTTTGGCTACACATGGTGAAGCCGGAATGGGGTACGAAGCGTACCTGTCCGAAATGCGCGACGCGCTTCTACGATCTAGGCAATGACGAGCCGGTCACGTGCATCAATTGCGGCGTGCACTGGAATCCCGAACCGATC
Organism: Sphingomonas sp. Leaf22; assembly: GCF_001421715.1. GTDB lineage: Bacteria > Pseudomonadota > Alphaproteobacteria > Sphingomonadales > Sphingomonadaceae > Sphingomonas. The sequence goes on along the minus strand of NZ_LMKP01000043.1, from coordinate 4,545 downwards.
CTGAAATCGAAGCAGCCGCTGCCGTTCGAACAGGTGAAGGTCGAGAAGGAAGGCGCGAAGGACGCCGATCTGGGCGACGATCTGGACATCGAGGGCGACGACGAACCGTCGGCCGACGACGATGTCGATCTGGGTGGTGACGACGACCTGGGCGTCGACACGACCGACGAGGACAGCGACGCCGAGCGTTGATGTTTTTGGGGCGGTGGGCGCAAAAGGTGCTTGCCAAACCGGTGCCCTCCGCATAGAGGGCGCTCCTCCCCGCAAGGGGAAGCGGGGCTGCCACCAGCAGCGGCCCCAAAAAAATGGACGGGGCCGTAGCTCAGCTGGGAGAGCGCTGCAATGGCATTGCAGAGGTCAGGGGTTCGATCCCCCTCGGCTCCACCATTTCCAAACGACCCCGCGGCGACGCGGGGTTTTTTGTTGTCCCGACGCCGGATACCGGCCGGCGGCGGACCCGCGATCATCGGTACGGCCACATTCGCTGCAATTGCGTTGCAAAGTTGCCGGGAACGCCGATCGATTAAACCAGTATAGCGAAGCGCGGCGCAACAGCCGCTAGCTGAACTCCCCTATGAGAGGGGACCAAGCGCTGCCGTACCGTTTGCGATTACTCGCCTATTCCGGTTTGACCGATGCCGACCGCGCCCGGATCGAAGCCCTGCTGGACCAGCGGCAGCGCAGCATCGCGCCGCGCCGCGACGTGGTGTCGGAGGGGGAGGCCCCGCGCTTCGTGCATTTCGTGCTGGAGGGCTGGGGCTGTCGCTATCGCCAGATGTCCGACGGGCGGCGGCAGATGCTGTCGCTGCTGCTGCCGGGCGACCTGTTCGATCCGCATGTGCAGGTGGTGAGCCAGATGGACCATGCGGTCGGGGCGATCACCGCGATGACCGTCGCCGAAGTGGTGCCCGACACGTTTAGCGCGCTGGTCGAGGGGCATCCGGGAATCGCGCGGGCGCTGTGGTGGAACGACCATGTCGCGCTCGGCATGCATCGCGAATGGATCGCCAGCCTCGGGCTGCGGTCGGCGCGCGAGCGGATCGCGCTGCTGTTCTGCGAGGTCTATTTCCGGTTGCGGCTGGTCGGACGGTGTTCGGGACTGACCTGCGAATTTCCGCTGACCCAGGCCGATCTGGCCGAGGCGACCGGGCTGACGCCGGTCCACGTCAACCGGATGGTGCAGGAGTTGCGACGCGAGCGGCTGATCGAATGGGCGGGACGGACGCTGACCATCCTCGACCTCGACCGGCTGTGCGAGGTGGCGTCGTTCACGCCGGGCTATCTGCACCTCGACCGGACGGTCGCGGCGGCGGGGTAGGGCGTGTCCCGGCCGTCCCGGTTCAAGACGGACGGCACGGGCCTTGGCGTTGGGCGAATTGGTGAATGGTTCGTTAAGGCTGTCATGATGATACCGCAGCCGATTCCCCCGCGCCGCCACACCTTCCGCGCCCGCCTGCCCAAGGTGGCGAGCGTGCCGCTGTCGAACGACGACAGCGACCTGAAGCTGTTCGCGGTCAGCTTCACCGCCTTCTTCATCTGTTTCTATACGTTCTTGCTGTAGGCGCGGTACCGGCCCGCTCCCCCACCCAGCCCCCCATTCAGGATATGCGGTGGGTGGCCGGGTGGGGGAGCGGGCCGGTACCGCCGACCCTCAAGCCGGGCAGCCGTCCTCGCAGGCCTTGTGCAGGCGTGAGGCGAGCCAAGCCGAGATCAGGCACATGCCCGCGACGATCAGGAGCATGTCGGTCGGACCCAGCCCGGCCTTGGTCAGCAGGATCACGCTGATCGCGCCGACGGTCATCGACGCGCAGTTGACGACATTGTTCGCCGCCACCGTCCGCGCGGTCTGGTCCTTGGTCACGGTGGTGGTCAGGAACGCGTAGAGCGGCACCACGAACATCCCGCCGAAGATCGCGATCAGCGCCAGCGTGGCGAGCAGCAGCAGCGACTGCGGATGGGTCACGAAATCGACCACGCCGTAGAGGGTGTCGCCCGGTGCCGGCACCCAGTTGCGGGCCTCGAACGCGAAGGCCAGCACGAACACCGCCATCGCGATCACCGATGCCGGCGAATAGCGCGCGGAGATGCGGCCCTTCAACAGCGCGTTGATGATGACCGATCCGATCGCGACCCCGATCGAGAAGATGGCGATGGTCAGCGACGCGACCTGCTGGTCGGCGGTCAGGACGTTCTTCACCAGCACCGGAAAGATCACGATCAGCACCGATCCGATCGTCCAGAAGAAGCTGATCGACAGGATGGCGAGGAACAGGCGACGGATATGCATCGTCGCGGCGATCAGATGCCACGACGAGGTCAGCGGATTGAAATTGATCGTGAGTTCGGGGCCGCTGCGCGGGGCCGGCGGCACGAAGCGCGCGGTGAACCAGCCGATCAGCGACACGGCCACCACCAGCCCGGCGGCCCATTCGACACTGATCCAGCCGGCGACGATCGTACCGGTCAGCACCGACAGATAGGTCGCCGCCTCGATCAGGCCGGTGCCGCCCAGCACCTGATCGTCATCGAGATGCTGAGGCAGGATCGCGTATTTGATCGGCCCGAAGAACGTCGAATGGACGCCGAGCATCACCACCGCGCTGAGCATCATCACCACGCCGGTCGTCACATAGCCGGTCCGCGCGATCAGCATTCCCGCCGCGCCATAGAGCATGATGCCGATTTCCGCCGTCTTGACGATGCGGATGATCCGCGCCTTGTCATGCGTATCGGCGAGCTGGCCCGACAGGGCGGAGAGCAGGACGAACGGCAGGATGGCGAGGCCGGTGGCCAGCGCGTTGAAATTCTGTTCGCTCGCCGGATCGCGGAACAGTTGGTAGGTCGCGAACAGCACCATCGCGTGTTTGAACAGGTTGTCGTTGAACGCCCCCAGAAACTGGGTGACGAACAGCGGCAGGAAACGGCGCTGCTTCAGCAACCCCAGCGCATTCATCATTCGAAAAACGACCTAGTCAGTGTCCCCGCAGGGTGTGGCGGCGGTGTAGCCGAGCCGAGCCGCCCGCTTCAATCGCCGATTGCCGCTTTCGCGTGAGGGTGCCGGGATGCTAGACGACCCGTCGTGTTGACGCTTCCCAATATCCTGACGCTGTCGCGTATCCTGGCGGTGCCGCTGCTGGTCGCGTTCCTGTGGTGGCCGATGTGGGAGGCGGGCTATGCGATCGCCTTCGCGCTGTATTCGCTGATGGGCATCACCGATTATTTCGACGGTTACCTTGCGCGGGCGCAGGGGACGGTGTCGAAGCTGGGCGTGTTCCTCGACCCCATCGCCGACAAGATCATGGTGGCGGCGGTCATCCTGATGCTGGTCGGCACGCGGCATGACGTGGCGATCATCACCGGCATCCACCTGATCGCGGCGCTCGTCATCCTGCTGCGCGAGATCGCGGTGTCGGGACTGCGCGAGTTCCTAGCCGGCATTCAGGTATCGTTGCCGGTGTCGAAGCTTGCCAAGTGGAAGACGACGTTGCAACTGGTCGCGTTCGGCGCGCTGATCCTCGCCGGAGCGGTGCCCGCCTATGCGTTCGTCCATGTCACCGGGCTGGTGTGTCTATGGGGCGCGGCGGTGCTGACCGCGATCACCGGCTGGGACTATCTGCGCGTCGGCCTGAAGCACATGGACAGCTGATGCCGGTCGACATCCTCTATTTCGCATGGGTGCGCGAGGCGATCGGGCAGGGCGGCGAACGGGTCGACCCGCCCGCCGACGTGACCACCGTCGCCGGTCTGATCGACTGGCTGGCAGCGCGCGGCGGCGGCTATGCGGTCGCGTTCGAGCATCGCGACCGGCTGCGCGCGGCGGTCGATCAGGCGTTCGTGGCGCTCGACACCCGAATCGCGGGCGCGCGCGAAGTGGCGATCTTTCCCCCGGTAACCGGCGGATGATCCGCGTCGTCATCCAGGATGCGCCGATCGATCTGGTGGCGGAATTCGCCGCAGCCGAGGCCGAGGATGCCGGGGCGGTGGCGACCTTTACCGGGCTGGTACGCGGCGACGACGGTGTGACCGAACTGGCGCTCGAACATTATCCTGGGGCCACCGAGCGCGCGCTGGAGGCGCTGTGCGAACAGGCGGTGGCGCGCTGGGATCTGGCGAGGGCGGTGGTGGTCCACCGCATCGGGCCGATGGTGCCCGGCGACCGGGTGGTATTCGTCGCCACGACCGCGCGGCATCGCGGCGCGGCACTGGAGGCGTGTGCGTTCCTGATCGACCGATTGAAGACCGGTGCGCCGTTCTGGAAGCGGGAGCGCCGTGGCGGCGACGCGCGCTGGGTCGAGGCGCGGGCGAGTGACGATGCCGCGGCGGCGCGGTGGGGGTGACGCCTTTCGGTTGTGCGGGTGCGTCGATACGGGAATTCGACTTCATGCAGCCGCTACTCCGCAGGAACGGGCAGCAGTCCTGTCCTCACGCTCCACCCGTACCCCGGCGGAGGCGGGAGTGTTCACTTCGGACTCTGTAGACGTTTTCTGGCGAGGAAGATGTCGAGGGTGATCTCGAGCATCTGTTGGGTCTTGGAGGCGCGTTTGG
>NZ_LMKP01000042.1:172424-172625 GCF_001421715.1 Sphingomonas sp. Leaf22 | reverse complement strand
AGCTGGGCGTAGACGAAGCGGTAGATCGTCTCATGGCTGATGACCGGGCGGCCTGCCTCGCGCGCGAGACGGCCTGARACCTGCTCGGGCGACCAGCCGGCRCCGAGACGATCGAGGATGGTTTCGCGCAGATCGTCCTCGCGCTCCAGCCGGCAGCCGCTCCAGCGCCGCGCCTCGGCCTGCGCCTGGGCATAGGCGGGG
>NZ_LMKP01000042.1:26844-172362 GCF_001421715.1 Sphingomonas sp. Leaf22 | reverse complement strand
CGGTAGCCGACCTTGCTGCCGGCATTCCGTTTCAACTCGCGCGAGACCGTCGACGGCTGGCGATCCAGAGCTGCAGCGATTTGCCGGATCGATTGCCCGGCTTCATGAAGCCGGGCAATCGAACACCGTTCCTCAAGCGATAACTGACGGTAGATGGACATGGCAGCACCTGTCTCAGGTGTTGCACTTCGTTTGTGAACTCAGNTGAAGCCGGGCAATCGAACACCGTTCCTCAAGCGATAACTGACGGTAGATGGACATGGCAGCACCTGTCTCAGGTGTTGCACTTCGTTTGTGAACTCAGACCCGGGTCAAGCCCGGGGTGACGATACTGAAACGGACGCCGGTTCCATGATTCTGCCTCCTCCCCGCTCCGCGGGGAGGGGGACCATGCGCAGCATGGTGGAGGGGGGTGTCCGCACACGAAACCGTCGCGTTGCGCCGCCATCCCCCTCCACCATCGCCTCCGGCGACGGTCCCCCTCCCCGTACCGGGGAGGATCCGGAAGCCCCGCAAGACTGATTGACACATCCCCGCCATTGTGGCGGATTGCCGTCGCGGGCCGGCGCGGACGCCCGTTCAGACGGGTGCCGTCCAAGTTCCGCTCCATCGGTCGCGTTCGCGGCCTGTAGGAGCGTTGCCATATGCAAATTACCCCGTCCCGCCCCCCGGCCATCGGCCTGATCGCGCTGTTCCTGAAATTCCTGCGGTTCGGCTGTCTCGCCTTTGGCGGGCCGGTCGCGCAGATCGCGATGTTGCGACAGGCGCTGGTCGAGGAGGAGGGCTGGATCGATCGCGGGCGGTTCAATCGCCTGCTCGCGGTGTTGCAGATCCTGCCCGGCCCCGAGGCGCACGAACTCTGCGTCCATTTCGGCGTGCTGGCGCGCGGCCGGGTCGGCGGGCTACTCGCGGGACTGGGCTTCATGCTGCCCGGCTTCTGCCTGATGCTGCTGGTCGGCTGGCTGTATGTCTCGGTGGTGCAGGGCAGCGTCGGCTTCGGCGGCATCCTGCTCGGCATTCAGGTCGCCATCCTTGCGGTGATCCTGCGCGCGGTGGTGCGGATCGGCCAGCATGTGATCGAGGACCGATTGCTGGCGGCGATCGCGGTGGCGGCGGCGATCGCGACGCTGATCGGCGTACCGTTCTGGATACCCTTGCTGGTCGGCGGCGGTGTCTATGCCGCGATGGCCCGGCCGGCAGTGGCGGTGGCGATCGGCGTGGCCGGCCTTGTCGCCGCGATCGGGGCGATGGGCATCGCCACCCCCGCCCCGGCCGGATCGATGGCGCAACCGCTGACCATCCTCGCGCTGTTCGTCGCCGGCCTGAAGGGCGGGCTGCTGACCTTTGGCGGGGCCTATACCGCCATCCCCTATGTCCGCGCCGATACCGTCGGGCGGGGCTGGATCGGCGATGCGGCGTTCCTCGACGGGGTCGCCTTCGCCAATGTCATCCCCGCGCCACTGGTGATCTTTGCGACCTTTGTCGGCTATGTCGCCGGCGGCCTCACCGGCGCGCTGGCGATCACGCTCGGCATGTTTCTGCCGGCCTTCGCCTTTTCGCTGCTGTTCTTCGAACGGCTGGAGCGAATTGTCGACGCGCCCTCGCTCCGCCACGCACTGACCGGCGTGGCGGCGGCGGTGGTCGGCATCATCGCGGCGACCTTCGTGCAACTGGCGATGGCGACCGGTGGGCGAGTAGATGCGGTCGCCATCGGCGGAATCCTGTTCGCGGTCGCGCTGGGGCTGGCGTGGCGGCTGAAGGGTGGCTGGGTGACGCCTGTGATCGTGGGCGTAGGGGCGGTGACGGGGTGGGCGTTGCTCTGACCGAACGGCGTCGTCGACAGGTCGTCTCGCCTAACTCCCCGACCCATGGTACAGTCAAACCGCTTCGTTCATCGGGGGGGTGACACATGGCAACATTGGCAACGGCATCGACGGCAAGAACGCCGGAACATCGCTTCTTCCTGTTTTCGGCGATCGCCATGGCGACGGTCGACATTGCCGGCTTTTCACTGAATTTTTTCGCGGGTCGCTCCAGCCTTTCGCTTCCGATCATCTATCATCTGCACGGCGCGGTCTTTCTCAGCTGGATCATCCTGTACGTCGCGCAGAACGTCCTGATCTATGGCGGCGCGGTACGTGGTCACCGGCAACTCGGCTGGCTCGCGCTGGCGTTGCTGCCGCTGATGACGGTGCTCGGTATCGGCATCACGATCCTGTCGGCACGGCATCATGGCGGGCCACCGATCCTCGATCTCAATTCCTTCCTGATCGGCAATCCGGTCGGCATCCTGTACTTCGTTTCGGTCAGCAGCGTCGCGATCGTCCTGCGGCGGCGGACCGACTGGCACCGTCGGCTGATGTTCTGCGGCATGGCGGCGATTACCGGTCCCGGCTTCGGACGATTGCTGCCCATGCCGTTCCTGATCCCGTGGGGATGGTGGGCCGCGGCACTGATCGCGCCGTCCATCTTTCCGGTGTTCGCGATGATCGCCGAGCGCCGCCGCACCGGGCGGATACATCCGGCATGGCGGTGGGGATGGGGCGCGTTCATCGCCTGCTTCCTGCTGGCGGAAGCCTTCGCCTTCAGCCCATGGGGCATCGCACTGACCCAGGCGGTGGTGGCGGGTACGCCCGGCGCGGCGCGGCCAATGGCGGCGTTCTTTCCGGGATAGCGAACGGCCCCGGAATCGCTTCCGGGGCCGTTCTTTTCTCTGGCCCGACATGGCCAAGCCACGTCGTCGGTCCTCGCTTGGGCAAGGTCGGCCGGGCGGACCCTGTGCGGCTCGGCGTAGCTGACGCTACGCCGTTGCCCGGTCCGCCTGCCCGGCCCGCTCGCTCAGGCTGCCGCCTTCGCGCGCGAGGCCTTCTTCCGCTCGTTCGGATCGAGGTGGCGCTTGCGCAGACGGATGTTCTTCGGCGTCACTTCGACCATCTCGTCGTCGTCGATGTACGCAATCGCCTGTTCCAGCGTCATCTTCTTCGGCGGGGTCAGGCGGATCGCATCGTCCTTGCCGCCCGATGCGCGGAAGTTGGTCAGCTGCTTCGCCTTCATCGGATTGACCTCGAGGTCATCCGTCTTGGCGTTCTCACCGATGATCATGCCTTCGTACAGCGCCTCACCGTGGCCGACGAACAGGATGCCGCGCTCTTCGAGCGGACCCAGTGCATAGCCCTGCGCTTCGCCGGCCCCGTTCGAGATCAGCACGCCGTTCTTGCGGCCGTCGATCTGGCCCTTGTGCGGGCCGTACTTCTCGAACAGCCGGTTCATGATGCCGGTACCGCGCGTGTCCGACAGGAACTCGCCGTGATAGCCGATCATGCCGCGCGACGGCGCCGAGAAGGTGATGCGGGTCTTGCCGCCGCCCGAGGGACGCATGTCGGTCATCTCGGCCTTGCGCAGGTTCATCTTCTCGACGACCGTGCCCGAATATTCCTCGTCCACGTCGATGATGACGGTTTCGTACGGCTCAGTCTTCTTGCCGTTCTCGTCCTCGCCGAACAGCACGCGCGGACGCGAGATGCCCAGTTCGAACCCTTCACGGCGCATCGTTTCGATCAGCACGCCCAGCTGCAATTCGCCGCGGCCCGCGACTTCATAGCTGTCGCGATCGGCGGCTTCGGTCACCTTCACGGCGACGTTCGATTCGGCTTCGCGGAACAGGCGGTCGCGGATCATCCGCGACGTGACCTTGCTGCCTTCGCGACCCGCCATCGGCGAATCGTTGACGGCGAAGCGCATCGACAGCGTCGGCGGATCGATCGGCTGCGCGTGCAGCGGCTCGGTGACCTGCGGGTCGCAGATCGTGTTCGACACGGTGGCGACGGTCAGGCCGGCCAGCGAGATGATGTCGCCCGCCTTGGCTTCGTCGACCGGCACGCGGTCGAGGCCGCGGAACGACATGATCTTCGATGCGCGACCCGTCTCGACGATGTTGCCGTCATTATCGAGCGCGTGGATCGGCTGGTTCAGCTTCACCGTGCCCGAATTGACGCGGCCGGTCAGGATACGGCCAAGGAAGTTGTCGCGGTCGAGCAGCGTGACGAGGAAGGTGAACGGAACGTCCTCCACTTCCACCTTCGGTGCCGGAACGTGCGAAACGATCGTCTCGAACATCGGGATCAGCGTGCCTTCGCGCGCGTCCATGTCGGTCGATGCATAGCCGTTGCGGCCCGACGCATAGAGCACCGGGAAATCGAGCTGTTCGTCATTCGCGTCCAGCGACACGAACAGGTCGAACACTTCGTCCAGCACTTCCTGAATGCGCGCGTCGCTGCGGTCGACCTTGTTGACGACGACGATCGGCTTGAGGCCCAGCGCCAGCGCCTTGCCGGTCACGAACTTCGTCTGCGGCATCGCGCCTTCCGACGAATCGACCAGCAGGACGACGCCGTCGACCATCGACAGGATGCGTTCGACTTCGCCGCCGAAATCGGCGTGGCCGGGGGTGTCGACGATGTTGATGCGGATCGATTCATCGCTGCCCGGCGGGGTCCAGTCGACCGAGGTCGGCTTGGCGAGAATGGTGATCCCGCGCTCCTTTTCGAGGTCGTTCGAATCCATGGCGCGTTCCTCGACGCGCTGGTTGTCGCGGAACGTGCCGGACTGACGGAACAACTGATCGACGAGCGTGGTTTTGCCGTGATCGACGTGGGCGATGATTGCCACGTTGCGAAGGCTCATACTATTTCCTGGATCGTGCGGGAGTGCAGTTGGGCGCGCGCTTAGCGTATTTCTCGCAATTCCGCAAAGGGGACGTTTTTGCGGTGCAGCGCAGCGGCGTGAAAAAGTGTGATTCACGCGGCGGCGCGGAGACGCGGAGGGATTGCGCCTGCGGCACCCGGTTCGCGTCCGGGAGACGCCGCGCTACCGGAAAGGCAAGCCAGACGCTGCTGGCGCGGGTGACGGACGCCACGACCGGAACCCCTCCGCGCCTCCGCGTGAACCAACCTTCCTTCTTCCTGATCGCGGGCGAAAAATGTTCGCGCAGAGGCGCGGAGGCGCAGAGAAGGTGCGTTCGACGCCGTCATAACGTCGCCCGACCGCACCCTACCCTTTGCGTCCTCTGCGCCTTTGCGCGAAAATCCGGTTCTACTTGCCCGGCGTGACCCGGACCATGACCACGCCATGCGCCGGAACGGTCGCTGCGAACCGGCCCGCCACCCTGCCGAGCGACTTGTGCGCCCACAGATCGCGAACCTCGGCCTTCACGGTCGCCGGATAGCCGATCTCGGGCCACGTCGCCGTGATCTGCGCCGGTGTCTCGCCCCGGTTGAACAGCACGACGGCGCGCGATCCGTCGGCCAGCGTGCGCGACCACACTTCCTGATCGCCGTCGTCGCGGACACGGCGGCCCTGCGCGCCCAGCGCATCCTGATCGACCGCGATGACGTCGTGGTTCAGCAGGATCGCCTTCGTCGCGTCGCTCATCGTCGCGATGTCGTTGCCGGCGATCAGCGGCGCGGCCATCATCGCCCACAGGCTGAAATGCGCGCGATATTCGGTGTCGCTCATCCCGCCATTGCCGACTTCGAGCATGTCGGGATCGTTCCAGTGGCCGGGGCCGGCATGGGCATAGAGCGGTTCGTTGATGTCGACGATGTCGGTCATGCCGATCGACCATTTCTCACGCCCCTTCCACCCGTCGCGGATGTCGGAGGACGTGCGCCACAGATTGCCGATCTTCTTGGCCCATTCCCACGGGCGATTGTTGCCCCATTCGCAGATCGCCAGCACAATCGGCCGCCCGCTGGCCTTCAGCGCGTCGGCCATCAACGCATAGGCTTCCTCGGCATTGCGGACCCCGGTCGAGCACCAGTCGTATTTCAGATAATCGACGCCCCAGCGGGAATAGGTCAGCGCGTCCTGATATTCATGGCCCTGGCTGCCGGGCTTCCCGCCGCACGTCTTGGCACCGGCGTCCGAATAGATGCCGAACTTCAGGCCCTTGCCATGGATATAGTCGGCCAGCGCCTTGATCCCGCTCGGGAACTTCTCGGCATTGGCAGTGATGAAGCCGTTGGCGTCGCGTTGTCCGTGCCAGCAGTCGTCGATCACGATATAGCTATAGCCCGCCGCCTTCATCCCGTTGCCGGCCATGGCGTCGGCCATGTCGCGCACGATCTTTTCGGTGATGTTGCAGCCGTATTTGTTCCAGCTGTTCCACCCCATTGGCGGGGTGAGCGCGAGGCCATTGGCCATCCGCGCCGGATCGAGCGACGGGCGCAGCGTGTTGGGATCGATGAACTGGTCCTGCGCGCGTGCCGTCTGCGTCATCAACGCGATCGACAGGGCGGCGGTCCGCAACAGGCCTTGAAAACGGTTTGTCATATCAATCCCCTCTGCCGTGCTGGCTATCGCGAATGACAGCGTGAGACAAGAGGTTGCGCCTGCGTGGTGTATTACCTAAATACCACAGTTGAATGATACCGCGTTCGCATGGCATCACCCGGCGGACGACGTGGAGGAACTATGGCGACGCAGACTGAAGAACCCGCGCTGGTGCTGACGCCGCCCGATCCGGTGCCGACGGTCCCTGCCGCCAAGGCCGCCGGACTGGTCCCGGTCGACGACGTCAACAAGACCGAATTGCAGACCCGCGTCGACGATTTCATCGACCAGCTGGTCGCGCAGGACGTGAACTCGCCCGAATTCGGCAAGCGCGTCGATGCGATCAGCAATCTGGGCGCGCGCGAGATTCGCGAGGCGGCGGGCCAGTCGAATCGCTTCCTCGACCGGCCGGTGCGGGCGATGGATCAGGAATCGGGCGTCGGGGCCGATCTGGCGCAGCTGCGCCGCACGATCGAGGATCTCGATCCCGGTCGGCAGGGCAATCTGCTCGAACCGAAAAAGCTGTTCGGCATGATTCCGTTCGGCAGCAAGGTCCGCGACTATTTCGACGGCTATAAATCGGCGCAGAGCCATATCGCCTCGATCCTCAAGCGCCTGCAATCGGGCAAGGACGAGCTGTTGATGGACAATGCCGCCATCGACACCGAACGCGCGAACCTGTGGACCGCGATGGGCCGGCTCGAACAGATGATCTATCTCTCGCGCGAGATGGACCGGAAGCTGGAGGACAAAGCCAACGAGCTCGATCACAGCGATCCGGCCAAGGCCAAGGCGATCCGCGAAACCGCGCTCTTCTATGTCCGGCAACGCAGCCAAGACCTGCTGACGCAGATGGCGGTGACGGTGCAGGGCTATCTGGCGCTCGATCTGGTCAAGAAGAACAATGTCGAGCTGGTGAAGGGCGTCGACCGCGCCAGCACCACCACCGTCGGCGCGCTGCGCACTGCGGTGACGGTCGCACAGGCGCTGACCAATCAGAAGCTGGTCCTCGAACAGATCACCGCGCTCAACACCACCACCGCCAACATCATCGATTCGACCGGCAAGCTGCTGCGCTCGCAAACCGCGACGATCCATGAACAGGCCGCGGCCTCGACGATCCCGGTCGAGGTGCTGCAACGCGCGTTCCAGAACGTCTATGACACCATGGACGCGATCGACACGTTCAAGCTGAAGGCGCTCGATTCGATGAAGACCACCATCAACACGCTCGGCAGCGAGGTCGAACGGTCGAAGGGCTATATCGCCCGCGCCGAGGGCGCGTCGCAGAACGCGTCGGGTCAGGGTGAGACGTTCAAGCTGGAGGCGATGTAGGCCCATGTCGCGCAGCGACGAGGTATTGGAACGCGCCAGCCTGACGCTCGAACGCGCGCGCGAACGCAACGGCGTCGTCGCCCCCCGCGCCCGGCGGCGGCGCGAGGCGGAGGTGCTGCGCCGCGTCGGCCGCATCGCGCTTGCCGATGGCGCGATCCTCCTCGCCGCGCTGGTGCTGGGCTGGTTCGTGCCGCTGGGCGTCGGCGGTGCGCTGCTGGTCGTGGCGCTGCTGATCGCCGCGACGGTACTGTTCGCGGCGCTGCCGGTCACGCGACCGGTCGTCGTCGAGCAACTGGTACAGGCCCCGATCAAGTCGCTGCCGGCGCAGACCGAACGCTGGCTCGCCACCCAGCGCCCGGCCCTGCCCGCGCCGGCGATCGGCATCGCCGACTCGATCGGGGTGAAGCTCGACACGCTGTCGGCGCAACTGGCCACGCTCGGCGACGACGAACCGGCGGCGTTCGAGGTCCGCAAGCTGGTCGGCGAACAGCTCCCCGAACTGATCCGCGGCTACCAGCGCGTCCCCGAACCCCTCCGCCGAGTGGAACGCAACGGCCGCACGCCCGACCAGCAACTGGTCGACGGCCTGCGCATCATCGACGGCGAGATCGCCGCGATGACCCAGCAACTGGCGCAGGGCGATCTGGACAGTCTGGCGACAAGGGAACGCTATCTGCAGATCAAGTATCAGGGGGAGGAGTAGGGTCGGGTGAAGCGTTATGACAGTAGCGCCTCGCCAATGAACCGGCCGTCCCACAGGTAGAACCGACCCGCAGCGGTGAACGCCGGTATCGCATCGTCCGGGGAAAGCAGCGAAAGGCCTATCCGCCGAGTCTCGCCTGGCGCTAACGGCCGCATGAGCAGCGGATAGACTTCGTAACCCACTAACGGCCGGAATTGCGAGGCCATGCAAAGGCATCGAAAACCGGGTAAGATCGGCTCCGACCGGCCACCTTCTTCAGGCGAATACAGGCGAACAGCGGCTACGATATCAGAGGTCGCGGTCTTTATAAAATCCGGAATTTTCATCAGCCCCTCGCTGCTTAATAAGAGCGCAACCCGATCACTTCGATAATATAAAAATTCCTCTTGGCGGATCGCCAATCCCATCTGGGAGATGGGGTGGACGACCCATCCTTTACCGTCACCCCGGACTTGATCCGGGGTCCCGCTTCTATTTCGACGGATAACGACCGCCACCCCCGATCGGGTTCGAGGTGACGCAGGGCCGCTCCGATCGCGCCCCATCGCCGTCCTTGGCATTCCTCCGATCAATGGGGCCGCTCGTTTCGGCTGTCCTACAAGCTGGTGTTGCCGCTATCCTGCGTCCGGCTCTTTCTTACTGTCGACGCAATCACTGTTCTGCAACGCAGACGAGCGACGCGCGCACGAAACGTGGCAAGTGTGACCTTTGTGACCTTTGCCGGAAAACCCAGTCTTTTCAGTCGCGCTCGACATCCCAGTCATGCCGCTGCACCATCACCGACGGCACCGCCCGCCCGCGGCCGTCCCGCGACGGGCGGAAGCGAAAGGCGCGCTCGATCTGACGACAGGTCGCGACGTCGATCGCACGATTGCCGCTCGACCGGCGGATGCGACAGTCGGTCGCTCGGCCGTTGGGCTCGACGACGTAATCGACAACGACCGTCCCCACGAAGCCGTCATCCGCCAGTTGAGGCGGCAACCGCGCACCCTGCAACGATCCGCCGATCTGCTCGGGCGGGGTGTCGCCCCCGCCGCCGCCATCGCCATCCCCCGCACCGCCACTGCCAAGGCCGTTGCCGACCCCGCCCGCACCGGTCCCCGGCCCGACCCGATCGGTCGCGCCCGACGACGCGTCGTTCCCCGGGCCGGCGACCGGCGCGGTCACGACCGGCGGCGGCACCGGCAGCGGGACGACCGGCGGCGTGGCGACGATCTCGGTCGCCTTCGACCGGATATTGGGCGGGGCCGCCCGTCCCTCCGGCCGCCCCTGCCGCACGACCTGCGGCACCGGCGGCGGGGGTGGCGGATCGGGCGGCGGCGGCAGGATGTCGAACGTCGCCAGCGCACTCTGCGCCGCCCGCGGCACATCGACGCCCAGCCCGACGATCAGCGCCCACCCAAGCAGGACATGCAGCGCGATGGTCACCCCCATCGCACCGATCCGCGTCCGTTCGGGAAGTGTCGCCTGCATCGCCATCGCCCTGGCACAACGCCGATGAATGGCGGCTGATCCGGGATCAGAGCATCAGCCACGGGTCGGACGTATAAGCTGCGACAAAATCGGAGAAGCTGTCCGCGACAATCTGGTCGCCGCCGGAAATCAACAGGACCTTGCCCCAGTCGTCGCCCGGTTCGCAGCAAATCGCCCAAGCGCAGCACCAGAAGGAATAATCGAGGAAGAAAAGCGTACGACGTCCCTGATCGCGAACTGCCCCTCCAACCGGATGCGGATACTCTTCCGGTATGTTGCGGATACGACCAAGCGGCCACCATGTACCGATCTCGCAGTCGATATCGTCACAAGAAGGAACTGCATTGGCGAGATAGGCGCGAAAGTCCGGCGGCAGGATGATATCGTAGCGACGTTCGAGCGCTTCGATCGCTTCGTCGGAAGCACCAGCGATCGGGATATCGCTCCGGGTCCGATCCCACCATGCCACCAATGTTCGCCATGCCCAGTCCGGATCGTCGGTTGCTTCCGGCGGGGCAACCGGCGGCGCTTCCCGCTTCCTGCGACCAGCCTTGAAGGCGGGTCGATCACGACGCTCCCGCCCGAACAGCCGCGCCAGCCACCCCATGCTACCGCTTCCCCAGCGCCACGATCGCCCGCTCGCGCAACCGCTCGACCGCCGCCGCATGGATGCCCGGGGCCGCCGCCATCACCCCGAAAAACTGCGGGCGCGGCTGGTTGAAGCGCAGCTTGCGCCCGATCGCGTCGGTGACCGTCGCCCCCGCCTCGCGTGCCAGCAGGATGCTCGCCGCCACGTCCCACTCGTTGCCCCAGCGGATGGTGGCGAGGAAGTCGGCCTCGCCCGCCGCGACCATCGCCATGCGCAGCGCGATCGAATTGGGCTTGGCGACCATCGCCAGGTCGCGGTCCGCCTTTGCCAGCGCGTCGACCGGGGTGCGGCTGCCGGCAAAGTCGCTGCGGGTGCTGACCGCCAGCCGCTTGCCATTCAGCCACGCCCCGCCGCCGATCCGCGCCGTCCAGCGCTGCCGCCGCACCGGCGCGTCGAGCACGCCCAGCACCGGCTGGCCATCCTCGACCAGCGCCACCGATACCGCCCAGCCGTCGCGCCGGCGGATATAGTCGCGCGTCCCATCGATCGGATCGACGATCCACACCCGCCGCTTGGCCAGCCGGATCGCGTCGTCGGTGGTCTCCTCCGACAGCCACCCCGCCTCGGGCAACAGCGCGCTCAGCCGGTCGCGCAACAGCCGGTCGACGGTCAGGTCGACCTCGCACACCGGATTGCCCGGCGCCTTTTCCCATGTCGCGAAGTCGCCATGCCAGCGCTCATGCGCCAGCGCCGCCGCTTCGGCGACGATCGCCGTTACCTGTTCGAGCAGCGCTGGGTCAGCCACCCGCCACCGTCATGCCATCGACCCGGAGCGTCGGCACGTTGACGCCCTGCCGATGCTCCAGATCGCCCGCCGCCGTCAGCGACGCCAGCATCGGGCGCAGATTGCCGGCGATGGTGATGCCCGACACCGGTCGCGTGATCTCGCCGCGTTCGATCAGGAAGCCCGACGCCCCCCGGCTGTAATCGCCGGTGACGCCGTTGACCCCCTGCCCGATCAATTCGGTGACCAGCACGCCATGGTCGATATCGGCGATCAGCGCCTCGCGCGTGCCGGTGCCGCCCGCCAGATGGACGTTGCCGGTCGTCACCCCCGGCGGTCCGCTTAACCCGCGCGAGGCATGGCCGGTCGGCTCCAGCCCCAGTTGCCGCGCTGATGCGCTGTCCAGCAGCCATGTCTCCAGCACGCCATGATCGACCAGCGCCATCGGCGACACCGGCAGTCCCTCGCCATCGAACGGCCGCGCGCGTAAGCCATGCGGGCGGTGCGGATCGTCGAGGATCGACAGGTTCGTCGGCAGGATCGCATGGCCCAGACAGTCGCGCAGGAAACTGGTGCCGCGCGCGATCGACGGGCCGGAAATTGCGCCAAGGATATGCCCGATCAGGCTGCCGCCGACGCGCGGGTCGAACACCACCGGCATTGCCCCGCCATCGACTTTTACCGGGTTCAGCCGCGCGACCACGCGTTCGCCCGCGCGCCGACCGACGCTCTCGGGGTCCTCCAGCATCGCGCGGTGCCGCGCCGAATGATGTGCATAGTCGCGCTGCATCGCTGCGCCTTCGCCGGCAAGGACGCTGGCCGAAATGCCGTGGCTGGTGACCGCATAGCCCTGCGCAAAGCCATGGCTGGTGGCAAAGGCGACGACCGCACGGTTATACCCGGCCGATCCGCCTTCCGAATTGCTGACGCCCGATACGGCCCGCGCCGCATCCTCGACCGCCAGCGCCGCATCCCGCAGCAATTGCGGGGGAACGTCGCCGCCATCGTCGAGGTCGAGCAGCGGTGCCGCGCCGTGCAGCAACCGTTCCGCCGAGGCGAGGCCCGCCCAGCGATCTTCGGGCGCGGCGCGGGCCATCGCCACGACCCGCTCGGCCAGCGCGTCCAGCCCCGCGTCGGACAGGTCGGACGTCGAGACGCTTGCCGATCGCTGGCCCACGAACACGCGCAGGCCCAGTTCGCTGCCTTCCGACCGGCCGACATCCTCCAGCTGTCCCAGCCGCACCGACACCGAAAGCGCGGTATCGGCGACGAGGATCGCATCGGCGGCATCCGCGCCATGACGCTTGGCAAGATCCATGGCGGCATGCGCCCGGTCGACGGCTTGGGACGGAGTCAGCATGGTCGGCAGATGGGAAGCCGAAGCGGTGACGGCAACGCTCATGCCGCCTGCCCCACCACCAACAGGCCTAGGAACAGCAGCAACCCGATATCGCGGTTCGAGCGGAACCGTCGCAAGGTGTTCGCCCCGTCCGCCGGTTTGAGCGTCGCGACCTGCCACAACAGGTGCAGCGCCCCCGGCAGCAACGCCGCCAGCGCCAGCGGGGTCGGGAACACCCGCCACACCGCCCCCGCCCAGCACGCGATGGCGACGGCATACAACAGCGTCACGCCGGGCCGCACCCGGCTGCCCATCGCCCGTGCCGACGACCGCACCCCGACCATCGCGTCGTCCTCGATATCCTGACACGCATAGATGGTGTCGTATCCGATCACCCACGCGATCGACCCGGCATAGAGCAGCACCAGCGGCAGCCAGTCGTCGGTGCCCATCTGCGCCCAAGCGACCGGTGCCGCCCATGAAAACACCATGCCGAGCCACGCCTGCGGCCACCATGTGATGCGCTTCATGAAGGGATAGGCGGCGACCAGCGCCAGACTGGCCAGCGCCACGATCGCGGCGGTCAGGTTCAATTGCAGCAGCACGACCAGTCCGATCAGGCTGAGGACCAGCAGCCAGACCCACGCCGCCTTCACCGACACCGCGCCGCTCGCCAGCGGGCGGTTGGCGGTTCGCGCCACCTGCCGGTCGAGATCGCGGTCGACGATGTCGTTATAGACGCATCCCGCCCCGCGCATCGCGACGCTGCCCAGCAGGAACCATAGCAGCATGTCCCATCGCTCGACCGCCCGCCCCGACAGCGCCATCGCCCATGCTCCGGGCCAGTAGAGCAGCCACCAGCCAATCGGCCGGTCGAATCGCGCCAGCAATGCGAACGGACGCGCGCGTCGTGGCAGGACGGCGATCATCCCGCGATGTTCGGTATCGGCAACCTGTTCGGACGCGGCGGCATTGGTCGGGGATGGCATGCGGCCCTGCTGCCACGGCTGCGTGCGAAGCGACAGGGGGAATGCGCGAACGGCCCCGTCACCGGTCAGGGCGACGGGGCGATCGATCAGTGCTTGGCCTGCGCCTTGGCCTGCTTGGCATAATGGTGGTGCATCGCGACGCAGCCCGCCGCCGCGCCCAGCAGCCCATGGCCCTTGCCGACGAAATGACCCGCGACCGCGCCGGCGGCAGCGCCGCGGACACAGCCCTTGGCCAGCGCAGGTTGCGCCGCCAGCATCGCCAGCGGCAGGACGATCAGCGAAAGGGAACGCATGTTGAACCTCCTTCGAACACCATGTCCGATGCCGGATACAGTGCACGAAATGGCGGATTTGTTGCGTTAAACCTTCGTCACGTCGCGGTCACGAACCGGTCGCACCGGCGGGGGATCGCCGCTACAACCCGGCCCATGGACCTCGACCAGCTGCTGCGTCATTATTTCGGCACGACCGACCCCGAAACCGCCGATCCGGCAACGATCGACGCCGCGCGCGAACGGATGGCGATCGATTTCGGTATCGAACGCGATCCGTCGCGCCGCTTCGCGCTGTGGACGCTGATGGACGCGATCGGCCAAGCGCCACCCCCGGCCGAAGCGTTCGAGAAGGAACCGGCGCTGCGCGCGGCCGCGGACCGCTATCTCGACGCCGCCTACCGGATCGAACGCGACGCGGAGACGCCGTGATGCCATGGGTCATGCTGGCCGTCGCCGGGCTGCTGGAGATCGTCTGGGCCTATTACATGAAGCTGTCGGACGGATTTTCGAAGCCGCTGCCGACGCTCGCCACCTTCGTCACGATGTTCGCCAGTTTCGGGCTGCTGTCGCTGGCGATGAAGCAGTTGCCGCTCGGCACGAGCTACATGGTGTGGACCGGCATCGGTGCGCTGGGCGCGTTCGTCGTCGGCATCGTCCTGCTCGGCGAGGCGGTGACCCCGCTGCGCCTGACCGCGGCGGCGATGCTGCTCGGCGGGCTGGTACTCATGAAGCTGGCGTCCTAACCCCGCGCCATGCCCGCCACCCCCGCCTGGCCGACCGATTCGTCACCCCGCCTGTTCGTCGAACAACCGCTCGGCCCGGGCGTGCAGGTCCGGCTGGACGGCGCGCAGGCGCATTATCTGTTGTCGGTGATGCGGGTGAAGGACGGCGACACCGTCCGTCTGTTCGACGACGCGAGTGGCGAATGGCGCGGGGTCGCGTCGCAGGTCCGCAAGCGCGATCTGATCCTCGAGGCGACCGACCATCTCCGCGATCGGGAGGTCGTGCCAGATCTCTGGCTGTGCATCGCCCCGACCAAGAAGGGCCGCATCGACTGGGTGATCGAAAAGGCGTGCGAGCTGGGCGTCGATCGCATCGTGCCAGTGCTGACCCGTCGCACCGTCGTCGACCGCCTGAACCTCGACCGGTTGCGCGCGCACGCGATCGAGGCCGCCGAGCAATGCGGCCGCACCGCCTTGCCCGCGCTTGCCGAACCGTTAAAGCTGCCCGCGCTGCTGCGCGACTGGCCGGCGGAACGCACGCTGTTCTTTGCCGACGAGACCGGCGGCGTGCCGGCGGTCGCGGCGATGCGCGCTCATCCCGGCCCCGCCGCGATCCTGATCGGTCCCGAAGGCGGCTTCGATCCCGAGGAACGCGACGCCGTCCGCGCGCTGCCGCAGGCGGTCGGTATCGCGCTCGGCCCGCGTATCCTACGCGCCGAGACGGCGGCGGCGGCCGCGACCGCCTTGTGGATGGCCGCCGCCGGCGACTGGTAGCCGCGCTATACCCGTATCAACGACAGCCCCCTAGCATCGCACCCTCGCCCCGTTTATGGGCGCGACCATGAGCACGAAGACCGTTTCGGACACCAGCGCAGCGGTCATCGAGGACCGTTCGCAACTGATCGCCTATTTCGCCGGGGGCGAGAAGCCGGCCGAACGCTGGCGGATCGGCACCGAGCACGAAAAGTTCGTGTATCGCACCAGCGATCACGCCGCGCCGTCCTATGACGAACCGGGCGGCATCCGCGACCTGCTCGCCGGGCTCGAACGCTTCGGCTGGCGTCCGGTCGAGGAAGGCGGCAAGGTCATCGCCCTGACCGGCAAGGACGGCTCGGTCAGCCTCGAACCCGCCGGACAGTTCGAACTGTCGGGCGCGCCGCTCGAAACCCTGCACCAGACCTGCGCCGAAACCGGTCGGCATCTCGATCAGGTGAAGGCGGTCGGCGACGAACTGGGCCTTGGCTTCTTGGGGCTAGGCATGTGGCCCGACAAGCGCCGCGACGAACTGCCGATCATGCCCAAGGGCCGCTATGGCATCATGCTGAACCATATGCCGCGCGTCGGCACGATGGGCCTCGACATGATGCTGCGCACCTGCACCATTCAGGTGAACCTCGACTATGCGAGCGAGGCGGACATGGTGCAGAAATTCCGCGTCGGCCTCGCGCTGCAACCGCTCGCCACCGCGCTGTTCGCCAATTCGCCATTCACCGATGGCCTGCCCAACGGCCAGCTATCCTATCGCTCGCACATCTGGTCGGACACCGATCCCGCGCGCACCGGCATGCTGCCCTTCGTGTTCGAGGACGGCTTTGGCTATGAACGCTATGCCGACTATGCGCTCGATGTGCCGATGTACTTCGTCTATCGCGACGGCCGGTATATCGACGCTGCCGGCCTGTCGTTCCGCGACTTCCTGAAGGGCAATCTGTCGGTCCTGCCGGGCGAAAAGCCGACGATCGACGACTGGGCCGACCATCTCTCCACCGCCTTCCCCGAAGTGCGGCTGAAAACCTTCCTCGAAATGCGCGGTGCCGACGGCGGTCCATGGGGTCGCATCTGCGCGCTGCCCGCCTTCTGGGTCGGGCTGCTCTACGACGGCCAGGCGCTCGATGCCGCGTGGGATCTGGTCAAGGGCTGGTCGATCGACGACCGTCAGACGCTGCGCGATGCGGTGCCGGCGCTCGGCCTCGATGCACCGCTACCCGGCGGCGGTCGCCTGCGCGACGTGGCGGGCGAAGTACTCGACATCGCCGGCAAGGGCCTCTCCGCCCGCCGTCGTCTCGGCCCGTCGGGCGAGGATGAGAGCGGCTTCCTCGAACCGCTGCGCGAGGTCGTCCGTTCGGGCAAGGTGCCCGCGCAGGTGCTGCTCGACAAGTTTGCCGGTGCATGGGCGGGCGACCTGTCGAAGGCGTACGACGACTACAGCTTCTAATTTTTCGCTAATTCGGATACCAATTTTCGATATTCACCGAATTGCAATCGTTTCGGCGCACAGCTGTCATCGACGACGCATAGGCGACCCCGGTCCGCGCTTTCGCGGTTCCGGGAGGAATTTCATGTTGTCCGTTACCTCGGCGGTGCGCCGTCGTGCACGCCTGTTGCTTGCCGCGTCGCTTGCGTCATTGATCCTTGCCGCCCCCGCCGCCGCGCAGCAGATCGCGCCGGAGGCTGCGGCCGATGCCGATACGACCGATCAGGCGGACGGCACGGTCGTCGTCACCGGCAAGCGCACGACCCGCTCGGCCGTCGTGCTCGAAGCCGCCGAAATCCAGAAGGTCCTGCCCGGCGTCAATCCGGTCAAGGCGATCCAGACCCTGCCCGGCGTGCAGTTCGAAACCGCCGATCCTTGGGGCAATAACGAACAGAATATCGCGCTGTTCGTCCACGGCTTCAATCAGAACCAGCTCGGCTTCACCCTCGACGGCGTGCCGCTCGGCGATCAGTCCTATGGCAATTTCAACAGCCTGTCGCCACAGCGCGCGGTCATCAGCGAAAACGTCGCCCGCGTCCGCCTGACCGCCGGTGCCGCCGACCTCGCTACCGCATCGGCCAGCAATCTGGGCGGCGGTCTGGAAACCTATACCAGCGATCCGGCGGCCGAAATGGGCGGTCGCTTCGGCCAGACCTTCGGCAGTTACGACGCCAGCCGCAGCTATCTGCGCTTCGACACCGGCCGGTTCGACGCACTGGGCGGCAGCAACGCGCTCTACATCTCGGGCATCCGCCAGAACGCCCGCGCATGGGAATTCGACGCCCGGCAAAAGGGGTGGCAGGCCAACGCCAAGTTCGTCCACTCGACGCCGACGACCACGCTGACCGGCTATTTCGCGTACAGCCAGAAGGACGAACCGAACCAGGATTCGGTCGCGCGCAACACCGGCAGCTTCGAACCCTATTACCGCACCGTGCTGTATCCGAACTGGCAGCGGGCGCTCGCCTATCTCGACGCGAACGGTGCCCCGCCGTCGAACAACCCGGCCAACTACACCAACTATTATGGCGATGCGCAGCGTACCGACTATCTCGCCTATCTCAAGCTCGAACAGAAATTGGGCGACGGCATCGTCTTCAAGCTCCAGCCCTATTACCATCATGACGATGGTCAGGGGCAGATCGTCGGCCCGATTTCGGTCGCGGGTTTGCCGGGGCTGTTCCGCATCTATTACCCGGGCCAGAATCTGAAGCAGGTGTTCGGCAATTCGGGCTATGCGCTGCGCACCACCGAATATGGCATCAACCGCGTCGGCGCACTGGCGGCGGTGACCGTCACCAGCGGCGACCATGTGTTCGACATCGGCGGCTGGTACGAACATAATCGCAACACGATCTTCCGCCGCTGGTATGCGGTGCCGGTCGGCAGCCCGCCCTCGCCGTACGAATATGCCGATCCGTCGCTGCGCCGGCTGACCCAATATGCCAGCGTCGTCGAATATGATCTGGTCCAGCTGCACGTGCAGGACCGGTGGCAGGTGACCCCGGCCCTTGCGATCGAGGGCGGGTTCAAATCCAGCCTGCAATTCGCCGAGGGGCGCATCCCGGTCCAGCCGCTGCCGGGCGCGCTGCCCGGATCGTCGACCGGCTTCCCGGAGGGTCAGCTCAACACCCGCAAATGGTTCCTGCCCGCGATCGGTGCGGTATGGGACGTGACGCCCAACGACCAGGTCTTCGGCCATATCCAGAAGAATGTCCGCCAGTTCCAGGCATCGGTCGCCGCCGGCCTGTCGCCGTTCAACGTCGGCAGCCAGCAGGCGTTCGACCAGATCAAGGCCGATACCCAGCCTGAATCGTCGTGGACCTATGAAGCCGGCGTCCGCTCGCGTCACAATGTCGACCTCGGCCCGGTCACTGCGATCGAGGGGCAGTTGAGCGCCTATCACGTCGATTTCAGCAACCGCCTGCTGCAGATCAGCGCGACGCCGGTCATCGCCTCGGTCATCGGCGGCGTGTCGATCCTGCAGAATGTCGGCGGCGTCACCACCAACGGCATCGATGCGGCGGCGACGGTGCGGTTCGGACCGGGCTTCTCGATCTACAATGCGCTGTCCTACAACCGGTCGCGCTATGATGATGACTATGTCAGCGGCACCACCACCATCGCGACGGCGGGCAAGGACGTGCCCAACGTCGCGCGCTGGCTGAACAAGACGGTCGTCACCGCCGCGTCGGGTCCGTTCGAGGTGCAGGCGATCGGCGATTTCGTCGGCCGCCGCTTTGCGACCTATACCAACGACCAGTCGGTGCCCGGCCGCTATCTCGTCAGCCTTCAGGCCAGCTATGCGCTGCCCGAAACGCTCGGACTGGGGTTGCGCAACACGCGGCTGTCGGTCAACATCACCAACCTGACCGACCGCAAGGGTATCTACGAAATCGTCGTCGGTGCCGCCGCGCGGACCTTCAACACCTATGCCCAGCCGCCGCGCATGGCGTTCTTCACGCTGTCGGGCGGATTCTGATCGCGTCGGGCGGGGGTTATGTCCCCCGCCCGATCCCGATACGGGCAAAGGCGCGCGGGATGACGCCATGGCGCGTCATCCAGCCGCTATAGGCGCGATAGACCGGATCGAGGCCGAGATGCCGTTCCTCGGTCCGGGCACGCCAGTAATAGACGCCGCTGACCGCCGCCATGATCGCGGTATTGCGCGCCGCCTCGGTCCAGTTGTCGGCGGTCGTCAGGACGGGGATCGTCGAAATCCACCAGAACAGGTTCTTCGACAGATAGGCCGGATGCCGGCTGAACGCATAGGGTCCGTGCGTCAGGATGCCGCGATGCGTCAGGTTCGAAAAGCGCAAACCGAACGCCAGCGTTGCCCATGCATAGATCGCGGTCAGCCCGACCAGCACCGCGCCGACCAGCCACAACGCCACCGGCTGCCCGGCGAACCAGCGGGTCCAGTCCGACGTCCCCGGATGGTAATCCAGCGGTCCGCCATCGGCCATCAGGATGAACGGCGGATAGCAGATCAGCGCCGCCGCCCACCCGGCGGCATAGGGCGTGGCGCTGCGGATATGGCTGTCGAGCGGCCGCATCGCGAGGATGTAGCCGGCGGTCGCCACGCCCACATCGATCACGAACATGAAGGTGATGAGCCAGTTGGCCAGCGGCACCGGCTCGGTCACGATGTCGGCGCGCTGCGTGCGGATCAGTTCGCCGAACCCCGGCGGCACGATCGCCAGCATGAAGGCGAGGAAGAACGCCTTCACCGCCCAGCCGCGCAGATGGTTGAAAATCGCCACGTGGTCGATCGGCTCGGGCAGGTGCATCATCCACGCCCCCAGCGCCCAGCACCCGTCCTTCGGGTCGACCAGTCGCCGGTCGATCCACAGCATGTACGGGATCGACAGCACGAACAGCGGCACCGCCGCCCATTCGAACACCCACATCGAAAAGGCGAACCCGCCCTGCCAATAAAATCGCCCGGTCGCATAGATGCCGGCGATCGTGCCCCACGTCAGCCATAGCCCGGCCAGCTTGGTCAGGCTGATCTCGACCGTCTCGCGCCACGGCCGGACCCGGTCCCAATCGAGGCCGGTCGACGGGTTGCGATGCACCTTGTCGACCAGCAGCGACCACAGCACCATCGGCACCGCACAGGCGACGACGTTGACCAGCGCCGCATACGGCCCGTCCATCCCGTAATGCCACGCGACCGCGATCCAGCCGCACAGCCCGGCCAGACCGGCCAGCCCGACGCCTGCCGACACCGCCGATGCGGGCCGCGATTCGGGTTCGGCTTGCACAGGCAACGGGTTGGCGTGATACATGGCGTCATCCGCTATCACCGACATGGTAAGCATCCGGTGAAGCATATCCGCGTCCGAAGGAAGTCCCCGCCCTTGCGTACCCATTCGTTGCGTATCCCGCTGATCGCCTTGCTGCTCACCACCGCCCTGCCCGCCACCGCCCAGATCAACCCGCCGGGCAACACGCTGCCGCAACCCACCCCGATCGTCGACACCGTCCCCGCCGCGCGCGACATCGACTATCCCGGCACGATCAAGCTCGACGTCGACGCGACCGACACGGTGCAGGGCATCTTCCGCGTGAAGGAAACGATCCCGGTCGCCCGCACCGGCCACATGGTGCTGATGATGCCGAAATGGCTGCCCGGCAAGCATGGCCCCCGCGGCGAGATTGAGAAGCTGGCCGGCCTCGTCGTTCGCGCCAGTGGCCGCGAGCTGCCATGGACCCGCGACGTGCTCGACATGTTCTCCTTCCATATCGACGTGCCCGCCGGCGCGAAGAATCTCGACGTACAGTTCCAGTTCCTGTCGGCGCAGCAGGGCGATCAGGGCCGCATCGTCGTGACCCCCGAAATGCTGAACCTGCAATTCGAAGCGGTCAGCCTCTACCCCGCCGGCTACTACACCCGCCGGATTCCGATCGAAGCGACGGTGCGCTATCCTACCGGCTGGACCGCCGCATCGGGCCTGCCGTCGAAGGTGCAGAACGGCGTCTATAAATATGACCGGACCAGCTACGAAACGCTGATCGACTCACCCGTATTCGCCGGCAAATATTTCAAACGGTTCGCGCTCACCGACCGCGTCGGGTTGAACATCGTCGCCGACAAGCCCTCCGAACTGGCCGCCACCCCCGATCAGGTCGCGGCACACACCCGGCTGGTCGAACAGGCGGTGAAGCTGTTCGGCGCGCAGCATTACGACAAATATGAATTCCTGCTGTCGATCACCGACAAGATGGGCTCGATCGGCCTTGAACATCATCGTTCGTCCGAAAACGGCGTCGACCCCGGCTATTTCACCGACTGGGCGTCGAGCCCGGGCGAACGCAACCTGCTGCCGCACGAATTCACCCATAGCTGGGACGGCAAGTACCGTCGCGGGGCGGATTTGTTCACGCCCGATTTCCGCATGCCGATGCGCAACTCGCTGCTGTGGGTCTATGAAGGGCAGACCCAGTTCTGGGGCTATGTGTTGCAGGCGCGCTCGGGGCTGGTGTCGAAGCAGGATACGCTCGACGCCTATGCCGACATCGCCGCCGCCCTGGACGCGCGCGAAGGGCGGCAGTGGCGGCCGCTGGTCGACACCACCAACGATCCGGTCATCACCGCCCGGCGTCCCAAGGGCTGGCCGACGTGGCAGCGGTCCGAGGATTATTACAACGAAGGCCTGCTGGTGTGGATGGAGGTCGATTCGATGCTCCGCAAACAGTCGGGCGGCACCAAGTCGATGGACGATTTCGCCCGCGCCTTTTTCGGGATGCGCGACGGCGACTGGGGCGTGCTGCCCTATACGCTGACCGATGTCGCGAAGACGCTGAACGGCATCCAGCCCTATGACTGGGCCGGGTTCCTTGACAAGCGGCTGAACGCCCGCACCGACCGCGCGCCGATCGACGGGTTTGCCGCCAACGGCTATCGCCTGACCTATACCGACACCCCGACCGCCTATCTGAAGGGGCGCGAAAAGAGCGCGGGCGGCGTGTCGCTCCCCTATTCGCTGGGTCTCGCCGCGAACAAGGATGGCAAGGTCACCAGCGTGATCTGGGGCAGCCCGGCGTTCAAGGCCGGGTTCGAGATCGGCACGACGATCGTCGGGGTCAACGGCAGCGCCTATACGCCCGACCGCCTGCGCGATGCGGTCGGTACGGCGAAGGGCGGCAAGGAGCCGATCCGCCTGACCGTCAATCTGAACGGCGCGGTGCGCGAGGTCGCGATCCCCTATTTTGACGGGCATCGCTACCCCCGGCTGGAAAAGGTCGGTCAGGGCGATGGCGGGCTCGACCGGTTGCTGACCGCGAAATGACGTTCGGCCGGGCGGTCCCGCTGCGGGACCGCCCGATGGTTACTCGTAGCGATTCCAAACAAAACGTGCTTCATCGATTGTCGATTCCGGGTAAAGGGCGCGACACACGCGCGTCCGTACGACAAAAGGGAGATTATCAATGCGCATCGACATGGTGCCGACCGGCGACAATCCGCCACACAGCCTGAACGTCATCATCGAAGTTCCGACTGGTGGCGAACCGGTGAAGTATGAATTCGACAAGGCCTCGGGCGCGCTGTTCGTCGATCGCATCCTGCACACGCCGATGCGCTATCCGGCGAATTACGGCTTCGTGCCGCACACCCTGTCGCCGGACGGCGATCCGCTCGACGCGCTGGTCGTGTCGCGCTCGCCGTTCATCCCCGGCTGCGTCGTTCGCGCCCGCCCGATCGCGGTGCTGAACCTCGAGGACGAAGCCGGCGGCGACGAAAAGCTGGTGTGCGTGCCGGTCGACTCGACCTTCCCCTATTACAGCAACGTCGGCGAGAAGGGCGATCTGCCCGAAATCGTCTTCGAACAGATCGAGCATTTCTTCACCCACTATAAGGACCTCGAAAAGAAGAAGTGGGTCCGCATCGGCACGTGGGGCGGCGCCGAGGAAGCCAAGCGCATCACGACCGAAGCGATCGACCGCTACAACGAAGCCAAGGCGCAGGGCGAAGAGCCGCACGACTACGAAGTTCCGGGTCGCTGATCCGATAACGGTGCCGGGGGGCAGGACATGGTGCAGGTAACGTCGGATCGCGGCGCTGCCGCTACCGGCCTGTCCCCCGACGCCCTGCGGGTTCGCGCGGCGCAACTCGGGCTGTTCGAAACCCCGATCCTGCACGCGCAGTTGCAGGAACCGGCCACGATCGATGCCGACCTGCGCCTCGCGATCCTGTCGCGCGCGGCCGGCGATGCCGGCGGGCTGAACCGATCCAATATCGGCGGCTGGCACAGCGATACCGACATGCTGGCATGGGGCGGCCCGGCCGCCGGACGCCTCGCCGACCTCGCCATCCGCATGGCCCGCCGCGCCTCCCATTTCGAAGGGCGCGATCCGGCGCGGGTCGAATGGACCGTGCGGATGTGGGCCAACATCTCGCCGCCCGGCGCGCTGAACATGAGCCACGCGCATCCCGGCATTTTGTGGGCGGCGGTCTATTATCTCGACATGGGGACCGACCCTACCGACGCCGACCTCGGCGGTGAGCTCTATTTCGAAGACCCGCGGTTCCCGGTCACGATGATGCGGCTGCCCGGTTTCCGCATGATCGGCATCGATGGACAGCCACAGTCGAACGAGCGCCGCCTCCCGACCCGCGCCGGCGACCTCGTCCTGTTTCCGTCGTGGCTGCGGCACGGCGTCCGCCCCCATCGCGGCAGCCGGGATCGCATCTCGATCGCAATGAATATCGACGTGAAGGGTTAGGGCATAGCTGCCGCATGTCGGATCATCGGCCTGCGCGCAGGGCAACGACGGCGATTCAATACCGGTACGGCCATTCGCTAGGTCGGTTTTTGGGACACGCGTTTGCGCTTCACCGGCGCGCGCCGCCCCGCCTCGACCGCCAGCACCGCCCATTCCGCCAGCAGGTCGGCATCGTCGAACACGCCATCGGGTGCCCGGCGATAGTTCATCGTCGCCACGCTGCCGTCCTTCCGGTCATAGGTGAACCGCGCGCACCCGGCCGCGTCCCATCGCGGATCGGCCACGGCGTCCGATTTGAACCACAACACATCGTCGAGCACGATCGCAAAGACCGTACCGTCGAGATACAGCGTCGCGCCGCCCATCATCCGCCGCCACGTCACGCGCCCCATCGGGCCGAGCGCTTCCTCGACCCACAGCAACAGTCCCGCGTCCGCGCTCATACCCCCGCCTCGCTCTGCACTGCCGGCACCCGCCGCCGGACCGCGACCACGCATCCCGCGACGATCAACAGCGCACCGATGACGGTATAGGGCGACACCGTCTCGCCGAACACGATCCAGCCGGCCAGCGCCGCCCACACGAACGCGCTATATTCGACCGGTGCCAGCACCTGCGCCTCCGCCCGAGCATAGGCCCAGGCGAGCGCCATGACCGATGCGATATTGAGCAGGATCGCAACCGTAAGCGGCAGCAGCTGCGACGCCGCCGGTGCGCTCCCCAACCACGGCACAGCCGGCAACAGCATCGCGCCAATGACCAGATTGGCGAAGAACGCGACCTCGACCGGATCGGCCACCTGCGCCTGTCGCCGCAGCAGGATCAGACTGCCGGCATACAGTACCGACGCGGCGACGCAGGCGAGGCTGCCGAGCACGGCCTGTGTCGACGCATCGGCCTGCACCTCCCCCGCCGCGATCACCAGCACGCCCGCCGAAGCGATCACCGATCCGACGATCGCCGCGCGGCGGATCGTCTCACCGAGGAACAGTGCCGCCAGATACAGCGCGATCAGTGGCGCGAGGAAGGTGAGCGCGACCCCCTGCGCCATCGGCACGCGGGCAAGGCCCCAGAAGAACAGCACGACCGACGATCCCGCGGCCACCCCACGCCCGATATGCAGCATCAGCGTCGCCCGCGCGGGCCAGCGTCGCCCGACCGCGACGAACAACCCGCCACTCAACAGCGCGCCGCCGATCGATCGCCACAACACCGCGTTATACGCGCCGCTCTCGATCGACAGCTGCTTCATCAGCGCGTCCATCACCGTATAGATCGCGATCCCCGACGCCGCGACGAGGAAGGCGCGCAGGTTGGCGGACATGGACGGACCTTTCGGGGAGCGGACGACGCCGCCGCTGTCGCGCGCACCACCCGTCAATGCAAGCGCACATGAACATCCTCCCCGTGMACGGGGAGGAACTTGCTCCGGTGCCCCGCCGCACGATACACCCTCCCCCATGTCACTCAACCTCGGCCAGCGCATTGCGCCTCCCCGCTTCGTCGCCTTCACCGCCGTCGCGGTCGCTGCCGGATGCTGGGCGTTGCCGGCGTTCGGCTGGCGGATCGGGGTACCGCTCGCCTTCGATATCGCCGCGATCGTCTTTCTGCTGTCGTGCATTCCGCTGCTCGGTGCCACCGCCGACCGCATGCGGCAGGCGGCGCTCCGCAACGACGCCAATCGCGGCCTGTTGCTGGTGCTGTCCGCTGCGATCGCGCTCGTGCTGTTGACCGCGATCGCGATCGAACTGGGACAGCGCGGCGCGCCGAGCGCGCCCGTCGTCCTGCTGGTCGTTGCGACGCTGTTGCTCGCCTGGACCTTCGCCAACACCATCTATGCCGTGCACTATGCCCATCTGTTCTACACCGCCGACCCGTCGGGCAAGGACAGCGGCGGGGTCGACATGCCCGGTACCGACGAACCCGATTACTGGGACTTCGTCTATTTCGCGTTCACGCTGGGCATGACGTTCCAGACGTCGGACGTGTCGATCACCTCGCGCACGATGCGTCGCACGGTGACCGGCCATTGCCTGATGGCGTTCGTGTTCAATCTGGGCGTCGTGGCGTTCAGCGTGAACGTGCTGGGCGGATCGTAAGGCCGACTTACATCGTATCCCGGCGCAGGCGGGGATACGGATTTACGGAGTCGTCTGTCCTACTCCGCCGCCTGCGGCATCCCCGCGCTCGCCGCCTCGATCTCCGCTGCCTTGGCCTCGACCAGCTTGACGATATGCTCGATCATGTCGGCATCCTGCACATGGTGGTCGGTGACCCCCGACAGATAGACCATGTGCCGGCCATTGCCGCCGCCGGTGATGCCGATATCGGTCTCGCGCGCTTCGCCGGGGCCGTTGACGACGCAGCCCAGCACCGACAGCGACATCGGCGTGCGGATATGCTGCAACCGCTCCTCCAGCGCCTGCACGGTACGGATCACGTCGAACCCCTGCCGCGCGCACGACGGACACGACACGACGCGCACCCCGCGATTGCGGATGCCGAGCGCCTTCAGGATTTCGAAGCCGACGCGGATTTCCTCTTCCGGCTCGGCCGACAGCGACACGCGGATCGTGTCGCCGATCCCGAACCACAGCAGCGACCCGATGCCGATCGACGACTTGACCGTGCCGCCGACGAAGCCACCGGCCTCGGTAATGCCCAGGTGCAGCGGGCAATCGACCATCTCGGCCAGCTGCTGATAGGCGGCGACCGCCATGAACAGGTCGGACGCCTTCACCGCGACCTTGAATTCGTGGAAGTCGTGGTCCTGCAACAGCTTGATATGGTCCATCGCCGATTCGACCAACGCGTCGGGACACGGCTCGCCATATTTTTCGAGCAGATGCTTTTCGAGGCTGCCGCCATTCACGCCGATGCGGATCGCGCAGCCATTGGCCTTGGCCGCGCGCACCACTTCGGCGACGCGCTCGTTCGACCCGATATTGCCCGGATTGATGCGCAGGCAGGCCGCACCGGCATCGGCGGCTTCCAGCGCGCGCTTGTAGTGGAAATGGATGTCGGCGACGATCGGCACGCGCGCGGCGCGGGTGATCTGGCGCAGCGCCTGCGTGCTCGGCACGTCGGGGCACGACACGCGGATGATGTCCGCGCCCGCCTCTTCGCAGCGGCGGATCTGGTCGATCGTCGCCACCGCATCGGAGGTGTCGGTATTGGTCATCGTCTGCACCGTGACCGGCGCGTCGCCGCCGACGGGGACGTTGCCGACCATGATCTGGCGGCTTTGCCGGCGGTGGATATCGCGCCATGGGCGGATCGACATGGTAAATTCTCGCTAACGCTTCGGTTATTTGTTCCCAGTATAGGGCGGCATTGCGTCAGGCGAAAGTCGCCTGAACACGGGTCGCAGGGAACGCCAGCAACGCATGACACCGGCGGGCCGCCATTACGGGCTGGACTGGCTGCGCATCGCCGCATTCGCCATGCTGATCCCCTATCATATCGGACTGGCGTTCAGCCCGTGGCACTGGATCGTGTCGACCGGCCATGCCTATCCTGCGCTGGTCGTGCCGATGGCGGCGCTGACGCCGTGGCGGCTGGGCCTGTTGTTCGCCGTGTCGGGCTATGCCAGCGCGATGCTGTTCGCGCGGGCCGGCGGCTGGGTGGCCTTTGCCCGCGATCGATCGCGGCGGCTGCTGGTCCCGCTCGCGTTCGGCATGGTCGCGATCGTGCCGATCGAAATGTGGGTGCGCGTGCGCGAGAGCGGCTATCCCGATGGCTATCTGCATTTCTGGCTGTTCGATGCGTGGGCGGTCGGCACGCGGTGGGGCGTCGAGTTTCCCAGCTGGGAGCATCTCTGGTTCCTCGTCTATCTATGGGCCTACACCATGATCGTGGCCGGCGTCACGGCATCGCGCGCGGCGCTGGCATGGCTCGACCGGGTGGCGGCGTGGCTGTCGCCCGGCATGCGCCTGTTGTGGGTGCCGATGGCGGCGACGGCGGCGGCGCGACTGGCGCTGCTGTTCCTGATCCCCGAACGGCAGGGGCTGTTTCGCGACTGGGCGGGCCATTCGCAGTTCCTGACGCTGTTCGTCCTCGGCTTCCTGATTGCACGCCATCCGCCGCTGTGGCGCTCGCTCCACCGATGCTGGCCCCTGGCCGCCCTGCTCGCGCTGCTGGCGGGCGGCGTCGCGATGACGGTGGAGGTTCGCTATCCCGGCACCGCCATCCCGCCGCACGCGATGATGGCCGCCAGCCGCGCGGCTCGATCGGTCATGGCATGGGGGATGGTCGTCACGCTGTTCCACCTCGCCGACGCCCATGCCAATCGCGACCATCGCTGGCGGCGGACGCTGGGACAGGCGGTATTGCCCGCCTATCTCGTCCATCATCCCGCGATCGTGCTGGCGACGTGGTCCACCCTGCCGCTGGCACTGGCCCCACCGGTTCAGGCGGCGGCGATTCTGACCGCGACGATCGCCGCCTGCGCCGCGACCGTCGCACTGGCCCGGCTAGTGCCGACGTTCGGAGTCCTCGTCGGCGTCACCCCGCGCCCGGTACGACAGGGTGGCAGCCGACCCGCGATCTGCTAGCAGGCGGGCACGTAACCGTAGCAGGATGAAGCCATGTCGAGTGCCCCCGCCCCCCGCTGGACCCTGTTGGTGCATGGCGGTGCCGGCATCCTGACCCGCGACACCGTCAGCGCCGCGACCGACGCCGCTGCCCGTGCCGGCCTCGACGCCGCGCTGGCTGCCGGCGAAGCGGTGCTGGCCGCGGGCGGCAGCGCGCTCGATGCGGTCGAGGCGGCGGTCGCGGTGCTGGAGGACGATTCGACCTTCAATTCGGGGCGTGGCGCGGTCTTCACTTTCGACGGGGCGATCGAACTGGATGCGGCGATCATGGACGGCGCGACCCGCGCCGCCGGTGCGGTCGCCGGCGTCACCCGCACCCGTCACCCCGTCAGCCTCGCGCGCGCCGTCATGGAACACAGCCCCCATGTACTGCTCGCCGGCAAGGGTGCCGATACCTTCGCTGCCGAACAGGGCGTCGAACAGGTCGATCCCGACTGGTTCGTCACCCCCGAACGCCGCGCCCAGCTCGAGGCGATGAAGGCCAATCCCGATGGCTGGTTCGACGTCGACATGAAATACGGCACGGTCGGCGCGGTCGCGGTCGATGCCGCCGGCCATGTCGCCGCCGCGACCTCGACCGGCGGCGTCACCGGCAAGCGTTGGGGCCGGATCGGCGATTCGCCGCTGATCGGGGCCGGCACCCATGCCGACGACCGCGCCTGCGCCGTTTCGGCGACCGGGGCCGGCGAATTCTTCATCCGCATCGGCGTCGCGCACGAAATTTCGGCGCGCATCCGCTTTACCGGCGAAGACCTGCAAACCGCCGCCGACACGGTGCTGGCCGAGACGCAGGCGCTGGGCGGCACCGGCGGCGTCATCGTCGCCGGCACCGATGGCGATGTCGCGTGGAGCTTCACCACCCCCGGCATGTATCGCGGCCGCGCCGGCAGCGACGGCACCCGCCGCGTCGCGATCTATGGTGACGAGGGATAGTCCCGGTTTTCATGCCGGACGACAGGCTTTAAGGGGCAACCCGATGATTCGCCGCCTGTTCCTCGCGCTCGCCTGCCTGTTCGCGACCTCGCCCGCCTATGCCTATTGGGAATATGGCCACCAAAGCGTTGCGACGATCGCGCGGCTGAATGTCCGGCCCGAAACCCGCGCCGCGATCGACCGCATCCTGCGGCATCAGGGGCTGCTCGAAACCCCGACCTGCCCGGCCCGGACCATCGAGGAAGCGAGCGTGTGGGCCGATTGCGTCAAGCCGCTCGGCGAACGGTTCAGCTATGCCTATTCATGGCATTACCAGAATGTCGACGTGTGCAAGCCGTTCGATCTGAAGGGACCGTGCAAGGACGGCAACTGCGTTTCGGCCCAGATCATTCGCAACCTGAAGCTGCTGAAGGACCGCGACGTCCCGATGCGCGAACGGGTGATGGCGCTCGCCTTTCTCGTCCACTTCGTCGGCGACCTGCACATGCCGCTCCATGCCGGCGATCGCGGCGATCTGGGCGGCAATTGGGTACGGGCGGATTACGGCATCTATCATCCCGACCGGTTCAATCTCCATTCGATCTGGGACGGTCCGCTTGCCGAACGCGCGATCAGCACGCCGCCTTCGATCCTGCGCGTCTACACCCCCGCCGAACGCGCACCGGTACAGGCCGGCGACGTCGTCGACTGGAGCCGCGACAGCTGGGAGATCAGCCGCGACTATGTCTATGCCCCGGCGCTGGGCGGCGACGGCTGCGGCCCGAAACCCGCTGGCCGGGTCAAACTCGACGACGCGACCGTCGCCCGACTGGTCCCTATCGCACAGGGACAGGTCAAAAAGGGCGGCTTGCGCCTCGCCCGTCTGCTCGACGAGGCGCTCGGCTAGGCCGGATCGACCTTCAACGAACGCGGTCACCTGTCACTCCCCTCCCTGACAAGGGAGGGGCTGGGGCTGGGTCGGCCCCCGAGGAAAGACAGCGTTCCACAACCGACCAACCCACCCCCGCCCCCTCCCTTGTCAGGGAGGGGAGCAGTCGCGCGGGTGATCCGAATGAACGTCCGGCCCAAAGCATCGTTCGATCGGGTCGGGCCATTGTTACCGTGGCGATTTCGGTTCGCGGCAGGACGCAAAGCCAAAGCATCAACCCCTTCCAGTCGTACCAACCCACCCCCATTGCGCCGCGCGTCCGCGCATGTCAGCTTGGCCGCCTGCCAACGACCGCGACCACGCGGCGAGCGATAGGGGTGAGGATGCGGATTTTCGTGACGATGGCGGCGGCGACGCTGCTGGCCGGATGTGGCCTGAGCCCGGCGACCGGCGGACCCGAACTGGTGGTCAGCGGGCCGAGCGACGCCGTCGCCGCCTTCATCCGGCAACAGGGTGCCCAGCGACCCAGCCGCGCGACGACCTTTCCGCAGCCCGTTGCCCCCGGCCGCTCCAGCGCGCGCGTGTTGACCCCGGCCGGTACCGGTGCCGACACCGTCCGCCAGATCGCGCAGCAGGCGACCATGGCGGGGCTAAGCGCGGCGGTCGTCGCCGCGCACTGACCCGTCGACCGGAAAAACAACGACGCGTTAACTGAATCTTGGCGCGTCGGCCGGCATATCCGATCCATGGTATCGACCTGTCGAACCCTGTGGATCGCGCTGCTCGTGGCGTTCGGTGCATTCTGCACGACGCCTGCGCGCGCGCAGGCAGGAATCGGCGGCGCGCCGCTGACGACCTGTGTCAGCCGGGTTCAGTCCGGCGACACCGTTCGCGGCGTGCTGGCCGATACCGGCCGGTTCGATTGCAGCACGCGGCAGATCGCGTTCGGACGCGGCGATTACTGGGTCCTGTCCGGTCGCCTTCCCGCGCCCGCCGACCCGGCGGCGGCGATCCGCGTGCGACAGGTCAGCCTGTGGTACGACACGATGGCGGTCTATGCGATCGCCGCCGATGGCCGCATCGCCGGCTGGGTCGACGACAATGTCGGCATCGGCCACCATATTCAGCTGGGCGCGATTCTCGAACATCGGTTCATACCCAACGGCACACCGATCGAACGGGTCCTGTGGCGGGTCGGCGGGTCGGCCAATCTGCGGGGCATCGTGGTGGGTGCCCGCGTGACCGACGACGTCGAGAGCCAGCATTCCAACATGCTGCTCGCCGCATTCTACGCCGGCTTCATCGGGCTGTGCGCCGGGCTGCTCTTCTACAATTTCGCGCTGTGGCGGGTGCTGCGGCACGACTTCCAGATCGCCTATTGCGGCCTGCTCGCCTGCCTGATGATTTATGCGCTCTCGTCGTCGGGCACGCTGGCTTGGCTGCTGCCCGACCTCGCCAATAATCGTCGCATCCTGACCAGCTATGTGGCGCTGTCGTGGGGCATGGCTGCGGCGCTGGTCTTCTGTGCCTGTTTCTTCGAACGCCGGATTCTCGATGGCTGGCCGCTCCGGCTGATTCAGATGGTGATCGCCATCTTCGGACTGCTCGGCGTGCTGCTGATGGCGATCGGGCCGCTCGCCATCATCCCG
Source organism: Sphingomonas sp. Leaf22 (assembly GCF_001421715.1). GTDB lineage: Bacteria > Pseudomonadota > Alphaproteobacteria > Sphingomonadales > Sphingomonadaceae > Sphingomonas. Next base: position 140,297 of record NZ_LMKP01000042.1, on the reverse strand, counting down.
CTCGATCGCGTCTTCTCGCTGACGATGTTCGTTGCGCCGGTCGCGGTCGGCCTCGTGGTGTGGCGCGCATGGCGGCGGCGCAGCAACTATCTCTGGCTGTTCGCGCTCAGCTGGGCCGCGCCGATGGGCATGCTGGTCGTCCGCTCGCTCTACAACGTCAATCTGTTGCCGTGGAGCTTCTGGATCGACAATTCGACGACGGTGGCGATGTGCGTCGAGACGCTGACCGCCAGTGCAGCCATCGCCTATCGCATCCGCGTGCTCAGCCACGAACGCGACGAAGCGGTGCGGCAGGAGGCGATCTCGCGCGAACTGGCCGATACCGATCCGCTGACCGGCCTGCTCAACCGCCGCGCCTTCCTGTCGCGCGCGATCGCGGCACCGGGTCCGCGGACGCTGATGCTGTTCGACATCGACCATTTCAAGCAGGTCAACGATACGATCGGCCACGACGGCGGCGACGAAGTCCTGCGCCAGTTCGCCCGGACGCTACGGCTGCACGCGCCGCCGGGGGTCCTGGTCGCCCGCATGGGTGGCGAGGAATTCGCGTTGCTGGGCGAAGACTCGGCGATGCCCGATCCCGACATGCTGCTCGCCAATGTCCGCGCGCAGCGCCTGCCGTTCGACCTGCGGGTGACCAGCAGCGTCGGCATCTGCCACGGCCCGCTATTGGACGAGAACGACTGGAAACGGCTTTATCGCCTTGCCGACAAGGCACTTTTCCAGGCCAAGGCCGCCGGTCGCGATCGTGCCGGACGTGCCCCGTTGTCGATGGCGGCCTAACCCCGATTACGGGCAACGCAACCCGGCTTGCATGTCGCGAAATCGCTGCTTACACCGTTGTAAATGAGCAGCGCCGCACCGATCCTCGACCGCTACGCCCATCCGGTTCGCTGGGACGAACCGATACCACCCATGTCGATGGTGACGCTGTTCGAGGAAACGGCCGCCCGCCGCGGCGCTGCGCCGCTGATCGACTTTCTCGGCCGCCATTACAGCTATGCCGAGACGAAGAACGGTGCGGATCGCGTCGCCAGCGGCCTTGCCAAACTCGGCTATGGTCCGGGCGACCGGATCGGGCTGTTCCTGCCCAACGTGCCGCATTACGTCGCCGCCTATTACGGCATCCTCAAACTCGGCGCGACGGTCGTCAATTTCTCGCCGCTCTACACCGCGCAGGAACTGGCGGCGCAGGTCGAGGATTCGGGGACGAAGCTGCTGTTCACCCTGTCGGCCTCGGCGCTGCTGCCGACCGCGCTGGAGGTGCTGGAGCGCAGTTCGCTCGAACGACTGGTCGTCGGATCGGTCGCAGGCGCGTTGCCCGCCGCCAAATCGCTATTCTATCGCTGGTTCCGCTCGCAGGAGGTGACGCCGCGTCCCGACGACCGCCGGGTCGGTGCCTTTTCGGCGCTGATCGCCAATGACGGCGACTGCGGCATGCCGGCGATCGATCCCGAACGCGACCTTGCCCTGATCCAATATACCGGCGGCACGACCGGCAGTCCCAAGGGCGCGATGCTGACCCATGCCAATCTGTCGGCCAATGCCCGACAGGTCGCGTGGCTCGACCCCGACGGCAACAGCCGGCTCGACCGCATCCTCGGCGTGCTGCCGATGTTCCATGTCTTCGCCAACACCTGCGTCCTCAACCGCACCGTCGTGACCGGCGGAGAGATCGTGATGCTGCCGCGCTTCGACGCCGGACAGGTGCTGGCCGCGCTCGACCGGACCAAGGCGACCGCCCTGCCCGGCGTGCCGACCATGTACCGCGCGCTGCTCGACCATCCGCGCCTCAAGCAGACCGATTTCTCGTCGTTGCGCTACTGCATTTCGGGCGGTGCGCCGATGCCGCCCGAATTGAAGCAACGGTTCGAAGCGGCGACCGGCGCAACCCTTGTCGAGGGCTACGGCCTGTCGGAAAGCTCGGGCGTGGTATCCTGCAACCCCTATGCCGGGCCGCAACAGGCCGGCAGCATCGGCCAGCCGATCGCCGGCACCCGCGTCCGGCTGGTGAACAAGGAAAACCCGACCATCGACCCGCCGGCCGGCGAACCGGGCGAGATCGTCGTCGCCGGTCCGCAGATCATGACCGGCTACTGGCGGCGCGAAGACACCGCCGACGCGACCTTCGTCACCGATGCCAATGGCGTCCACTGGCTGCGGACCGGCGATGTCGGCACGATCGACGACGACGGCTTCGTCCGCATAGTCGACCGGCTGAAGGACATGATCGCGGTCGGTGGGTTCAAGGTGTTCCCGAGCGAGATCGAACGCGTCCTGTACCACCACCCCGCCGTCCGCGAGGCGCTGGTCGTCGGCCTGCCCAGCGACTATCGCGGCGAAAGCCCGCATGCCTATGTGACGCTGGCCGACGACGCCGATGTCGATGGCGACGCGCTGAAGGCATGGCTCAACCCGCAACTCGGCAAGCACGAACGCGTCGACGAGGTCGTCGTCCGCCTGACCCTGCCAAAGACGATGATCGGCAAGTTGAGCCGCAAGGATCTGATCGCCGAAGTGATGGCAGAACGCGGGTAACCCCTATCCACCGTCACCCCGGACTTGATCCGGGGTCCCGCTTCTTGTCGTTTTCTCGCGAAGACACGGAAAAGGCGTGATTTTCGCGCTAAGGCGCAAAGGACGCAAAGATCAATCACGCGCCGCGCCAGCGGCTCTTATTTCAATAATATGCAACGCGAAGGCTTCGCCCGCCCGTCCCGCAACCCCTTTGCGTCCTTTGCGCCTTCGCGCGAAACAAAATCCATCGTCTCTCCGCGCCTCCGCGTGAATCACCCTTCTTACCCAACTCTTCCGGCTGCACCCGAAATCCGGTACAGGCCCGCCGATGACCACCACCCCGAAAACCTTCCACGTCAAGTCGTTCGGCTGCCAGATGAACGTCTATGACGGCGAGCGCATGGCCGAATTGATGGCGGCGCAGGGCATGACCGCGACCGACGATGCGAACACCGCCGATCTGGTCGTGCTCAACACCTGCCACATCCGCGAAAAGGCGACCGAAAAAGTCTATTCGGACATCGGCCGCCTGCGCAAACACGGTGCCGACCCGATGATCGCCATCGCCGGCTGCGTCGCGCAGGCGGAGGGGGCCGAGATCGTCCGCCGGGCGAAGGTCGATGTCGTCGTCGGCCCGCAGGCATATCACAACCTGCCGAAGCTGATCGCCGACGCCGCCGCCGGCAAACCCGCGCTCGACACCGACATGCCCCCCGAATCGAAATTCGGCCACCTGCCGGCGCGTCGCCGCAGCGGCCCGAGCGCGTTCCTGACCGTGCAGGAAGGGTGCGACAAATTCTGCACCTATTGCGTCGTGCCCTATACGCGCGGTGCGGAAATCAGCCGCCCCTTCGCCCGCATCGTCGATGAAGCGAAGGCGCTGGTCGATGGCGGCGCACGCGAGATCACGCTGCTGGGGCAGAACGTCAACGCGTGGGCGGACGGCGACGGTCGCGGCCTCGACGCGCTGATCCGCGAACTCGACCGCATCCCCACGCTGGAGCGCATCCGCTACACCACCAGCCACCCCAACGACATGACGCAGCGGCTGATCGACGCGCACCGCGACGTCGAAAAGCTGATGCCGTTCCTGCACCTGCCGGTACAGGCCGGCAACGACCGCGTGCTGAAGGCCATGAACCGCAGCCACACCGCCGACAGCTATCTGCGCCTGCTCGACCGGGTCCGCGCCGCCCGTCCCGATATCGCGCTGTCGGGCGACTTCATCGTCGGCTTTCCCGGCGAAACCGATGCCGAGTTCGAGGATACGCTGCGCCTCGTCGACGCGGTCGGCTATGCGCAGGCGTTCAGCTTCAAATATTCCCCACGCCCCGGCACTCCCGCCGCCGACATGGCCGACGAAGTCCCGCTGGCGGTGATGGACGAACGGCTGCAACGGCTGCAGGCGGCGCTGTTGCGCGATCAGAAGACGTTCAACGACGCGACGATCGGCCGGACCTGTCAGGTGCTGGTCGAACGGCAGGGCCGTCAGTCCGGACAGATGCTCGGCAAGTCGCCATGGCTGCAATCGGTCCATTTCATGACCGACGCAAAGATCGGCGACATGGTCGAGGTCGAGATCGTCGCATCGGGCGCGGTCTCGCTGTCGGGCGTGGAGCGCGTGCGGGCGGCGGCGTGAGCGACCTCGCGACGCGCGGGGCCATCGGCGACGACCTCGCCTATCTCCGCGCCACCTATCCGCAGCCCGACTGGCGCACCCATGCCAATTTCGGCCAGCTCGCCGATTTCTGGCTGCACATCCACGCGTCGCTGCGCGCCGAGGCGGCGGCGGTCGAAAACACGCTCGCCGCCTTTCGCGACGGCAGGCTCGACGCACCGGCGTTCCAGCGCCGGTTCGTTCCCGACCTCAACCGTTTCCTCCAGCATCTGAACGCGCATCACCAGATTGAGGACAGCGCCTATTTCCCCAAATTCCGCGCGCTCGATCCGCGCATGGCCCGCGGCTTCGACCTGCTCGATGCCGATCACCATGCGATCCACGATGCGCTGGATCGGAATGTCGCGGGCGCACGGACCTTGCTGGCGGCGCTCGGCGGATCGGGTCCGGTCGACCGCGCCGCCGCCGACTATGCAGGGCGGTCGCGGACGCTGCTGACGATGCTCGATCGGCATCTCGCCGATGAGGAAGATCTGGTGATCCCGGCGATGCTCGAACATGGCGAGCGGCGCGTCACCTGAAAAATCAGCCTGTTGATACCTTGTATCAGCAACGAATGCCGCGGCGTTGCATTGTGCTGGCGACCTCTTTCATCATTGGAAACCCAGCATGACGACCCCCGCCCAGGGCTATGCCGCGCAGTCGGCCGACAGCAAGCTCGCCCCCTTCTCGTTCGAACGCCGCGATCCGCAGCCGAACGACGTTGCGATCGACATCCACTATTGCGGCGTCTGCCATAGCGACCTGCACACCGCGCGCGGCGAATGGCCCGGCACCCTGTATCCCTGCGTTCCCGGACACGAGATCGTCGGCAAGGTCACGGCCGTCGGCTCCGACGTCACCAAATTCACCGTCGGCGACACCGTCGGCGTGGGCTGCATGGTCGATAGCTGCGGCGAATGCCCGTCCTGTCATGAGGGCGAGGAGCAATATTGCACCGGCACCGGCATGGTCGGCACCTATAACGGCCCCGACCCCGTGCTCGGCGGCCACACCTTCGGCGGCTATTCGGACCATATCGTCGTCGATCAGGACTTCGTGCTGCACATCAAGCATGACGATGCCGATCTCGCCGCCGTCGCGCCGCTGCTGTGCGCCGGCATCACCACCTATTCACCGCTCAAGCACTGGAAGGTCGGTCCGGGGCACAAGGTCGGCATCGTCGGTCTGGGCGGCCTCGGCCATATGGGCGTGAAGATCGCTGCCGCGATGGGTGCCGAGGTCTATGTCTTCTCGACCTCGCCCAACAAACGCGACGACGCGATCCGACTGGGTGCCAAGGACCTGATCGTGTCGAAGGATGCCGACGCGATGGGCGAACATGCCGGAAGCTTCGACTTCATTCTGAACACCGTTGCGGCATCGCACGATCTCGATCAGTTCCTCGCCCTGCTGAAACGCGACGGGACGATGACGCTGGTCGGCGTGCCGGAAACGCCGCACCCCTCGCCCTCGGTCGGCACGCTGATCTTCGGCCGCCGTTCGCTCGCCGGCTCGCTGATCGGCGGCATCGCTGAAACGCAGGAAATGCTCGATTTTTGCCATCAGCATGGCCTGACCGCCGATATCGAGACGATCGCGATGGACGAGATCGAAACCGGGTACGACCGGATGCAGAAGAGCGATGTGAAATATCGCTTCGTCATCGACATGGCGACGCTGAAGTAAGGATTTGGGCTCACGCGAAGGCGCGGAAACGCGAAGAAGGTTCAATTTCGCGCAGAGGCGCAGAGAGGTTTCGGGCGGGGCAAGCGCGTCTCCCCGGCGAAGCCTTTTGCCGCTGCGACGAGGTAGGAGCGTTGCTGGCGCAGCAATTGCAACCCCTCTGCGCCTCCGCGCCTCTGCGCGAAATCGAACCTTCTTCCTCCCCGTGCCTCAGCGCCTTCGCGTGAACCAAGTTTCGCTTCCCCCCCGCAAAAGCATCTGTCAGTCTCGCCCGTGATGCAGTCGCGCCGCCCCGTCCGATTCCAGGCCCAGCCCGGACCCGCGCGCCATCACACCCCGACCGAAAGGATCGCATGAGCCGCAAGCCCGTCCCCGCCCAAGCCGGTCAGCGCGCCCGCGCCGAACTCAGCTTCGACAAGCCGCAACTTCTCGCCCGCCTGTTCGGCGAATTCGACGCGAACCTGCTGGCGCTCGAGGAACGGCTGGGCGTCTACATCACCGCCCGCGGCGACCGGGTCGGGATCGAAGGATCGGCCGAGGCGGTGGCCCATGCCCGCGAAGTGCTGAATGAACTCCATCGCCGCATCCTGCGCGGTGAGGAGGTCGACCCCGGCCTGATCGACGCGGTGATCGCGATGTCGTCGCAACCCGCGCTCGACGGCATCTTCCGCGCCGAAAGCGGTCAGGGCGCACCGTCGATCATGATCCGCACGCGCAAGAAGACGATCGTCCCGCGCACCGTTGCGCAGGCCAGCTACATGAATCAGCTGCTCGGCAACGACATCATCTTCGCTCTTGGGCCGGCAGGCACCGGCAAGACCTATATCGCCGTCGCACAGGCGGTGGCGCAGCTGATCACCGGCAGCGTGCAGCGCCTCATCCTCTCGCGTCCGGCGGTCGAGGCGGGGGAGAAGCTCGGCTTCCTGCCCGGCGACATGAAGGAGAAGGTCGATCCCTATCTCCGTCCGCTCTACGACGCGCTGAACGACTGCCTGCCCGCCGAGCAGGTCGAACGGCGCATCCTCTCTGGCGAGATCGAGATTGCGCCGATCGCCTTCATGCGCGGTCGGACGCTGGCCGATGCCTTCGTCATCCTCGACGAAGCGCAGAACACCACACCCGCGCAGATGAAGATGTTCCTGACCCGCTTCGGTCAGAACAGTCGGATGGTGGTGTGCGGCGATCCCAACCAGACCGACCTTCCCGGCGGCGTGCAGGCATCGGGCCTTGCCGATGCCACCCGCCGGCTGGAGGGGATCGAGGGCATCGCCTTCGCTCGTTTCGGCGCCGGCGACGTGGTGCGCCACCCGATCGTCGGCCGCATCGTCGAGGCCTATGAAGGGAAGGACGCTTGAGTCGAGGGATATCCTGCATTAGCTTGCGGGATATCCGCAGGAGGTCTCGATGGCATCGCTCTATATCAAGGATGCGGCTACCGCCGACCATGCCGCGCGCTTGGCCGCCAAGCTTGGCGTCAGCAAGACGGATGTCGTGCGTCGCGGCCTGATTGCGCTGGAAACCCAATTATCTCCGGACGAACGACGCCGTTCGTTGCACGATCGAATCGCGAAATGGCGTACGGCAAACCCCTTGCCGCCGCCTACCGGTCTGGAAGCCAACAAGGCGTTTTACGACTGGCTCAGCGGCGAGGAGGACGATTGACCCTCTTCGTCGATGCATCTGCGCTGGTCTCGATCATGACCGGCGAGCCCGAAGCCGCATCGTTGATCGACCGGATGGCAGATGACGGGCATCTGTTGTCCTCGGCAATCGCAGTCTGGGAAACGACGATGGCTGTCGCACGCAAACGAAAATGCCAGCCAGCGGAGGCGTTCGCGCTTGTCGAGCTCTTCTGCCATGACATGGATATCGCCCTGGCTCCGATCGGGCCGTCCGAATCCTCGATCGCCGTCGAAGCCTTTACGCGCTACGGCAAGGGTCGCCACGAAGCGAAGCTCAACATGGGCGATTGCTTCGCCTATGCCTGCGCCCGTACCAACAATGCCGCGCTGCTCTACAAGGGCGACGACTTCGCAAGGACCGACCTGAGATGATCGAGATCGCCGTACAGGCAGAGGCCGACTGGCCGCAGGATCAGGATTGGGAGGCCCTCGCCACCCGCGCTGCGACCGCCGCGATCGGCCGTACGCCGCAGGGGGTGTGGCTGACCGATCCGGCCCTGATCGAGATCGCGGTGCGCCTGACCTCCGATGACGAGGTGCAGACGCTCAACCGCCAATATCGTCAGAAGGATAAGCCGACCAACGTACTGTCCTTCCCGATGATCCAGCCCGATCTGCTCGACACCGTCACCCGGAACAGCGACGACGGCGAGGTATTGCTGGGCGACATCGTCCTCGCCCACGGCGTCTGCGCGGCGGAAGCGGCCGAACGCGGCATTTCGGTTGCCGATCATGCCACGCACCTGATTGTCCATGGCTGCCTGCATTTGCTAGGCCATGATCACCAAAATGATGCCGAGGCGGAAGCCATGGAGGCGATCGAGCGTTCGACGCTCGCCCAACTCGGCCTGCACGATCCCTATCCCGTTACAGAGGACTGACACGACCATCATGGCCGACGTTTCGACCAGCACCCCGCCCGGCGACAGTAGCAGCTCCGAAGGGGGCATATGGCGGGGGCTGCGCTCGCTGATCTTCGGCACCGACGCCAGCGAGACGCTGCGCGAACGGATCGAGGAAGTGATCGCAGCGCATGAGGACGAAAACGACGCGCCGGTCGCGGGCGACCTGTCGCCGATCGAGCGCAAGATGTTGCGCAACATCCTCCATTTCGGCGAACGCGATGCCGGCGACATGGGGGTCCCCCGCGCCGATATCGTCGCGCTGGAGGAGAACACCCCCTTCGCCGATGTCGTGAAGCTGTTCGCCGAGGCCGGCCACAGCCGCCTGCCGGTGTATCGCGAGAAGCTCGATACGATCGTCGGCATGGTGCACGTCAAGGACGTGTTCGCGATCCTCGCCAAGGGCGAGGAGCATCCGCCGACCGCGATCGGCCTGTTGCGACAACCGCTCTACGTCCCGCAATCGATGGGGACGCTCGACCTGCTCGCGCAGATGCAGGCCAGCCGCACCCACCTCGCCATCGTGCTCGACGAATATTCGGGCACCGACGGCCTGATCACCATCGAGGATCTGGTCGAGGAGATCGTTGGCGAGATCGAGGACGAGCATGACGATGCGCCGACCGACCTGTTCGTGCCGCTGGACGGCGGCGCATGGGAAGCCGATGCCCGTGCCGAACTGGAGGACGCCGCCGAACTGATCGACCCGCGTTTGGGCGAAGTCGACGAGGACGTGGAGACGCTGGGCGGCCTCGCCTTCGTACTGGCGGGCGAGGTGCCCAAGGAAGGCACCTGCCTCGATCACCCGTCAGGCTGGCGGATCGAGATCATCGCCGCCGACACCCGTCGCGTCCTCCGCCTGCGGCTTCACCCGCCCCACCCGCAGATCGAAGAGTAACAGCCTTCCCGCCGCAGGGAGGGGGACCGTGCGACGCATGGTGGACGGGGGGGGCACGAACGTAGCACCACGATAGACAAAACCGATCACCGACAACGATATAATCGGTTTCACAAAGCAACCCGACTCCGATAGTCCCACGAAGCGGACAGGTTCGCGAGCCCCCCTTCGAACCGGTCCGACGGGCCGCCGGCGCTCCTCCCTTGTCACCGGCGGCCCCTTTACATCGGAACGTCCGCGCCCCCTTCCCCCGTCGCCTGCACCGCCCTATTCATCGGCCATGCGCAAACACGTCATCCGCTTCGGCCTCGTGCTGCTGGTCCTGATCGCCGGGCTGGTCTTCTACATCACCCGGCCCGACCGGGCGCAGTTGAGTGAGAATGCGGTGGCGGGGCGTACGCCGCAGCTGACGCAGGTCCGCGATCAGTGGTTCCCGACCGTCCGCGTCGCCGATCCGATCGGTTGGAAGGACGGCCAGACTCCGACCGCCCCCGCCGGATTGCAGGTGCAGCCCTTCGCCAAGGGCCTCGACCATCCGCGCTGGCTGTACCGCCTTGCCAATGGCGACGTGCTGGTGGCCGAAAGCAACAGCCCCCCGCGCGAAGGCGGCGGCATCACCGGCTGGTTCATGCGGCTGTTCATGAAGCAGGCCGGGGCCGGCACCCCCTCGGCCAACCGCATCACCCTGTTGCGCGATGCCAATGGCGACGGCACGGCGGAGGCGCGCTCGGTGTTCCTCACCGGGCTGAACTCGCCATCGGGCATGGCGGTGGTCGGCGACTGGCTCTACGTCGCCAATACCGACGCGCTGGTCCGCTATCCCTTCCGCAGCGGCCAGACCCGCATCACCGCGGCACCCGAAAAGATCGTCGACCTGCCCGGCGGCGGCAATCACTGGGCGCGCAACGTCGTCGCCGATCCCGACGGCAAGTCGCTCTACGTCAGCGTCGGTTCGGCATCGAACATCGCCGAAAACGGCCTCGACATCGAAAAGAACCGCGCCGCGATCTGGCAGGTCGATCCGGTGAAGAAGACGTTCCGCATCTACGCCTCGGGCCTGCGCAACGCCAACGGCATGGCGTTCGAACCGCGCAGCAAGGATCTGTGGACCGTCGTCAACGAACGCGACATGCTCGGCTCCGACATGCCGCCCGATTATCTGACCAAGGTCGAATTCGGCGGCAACTATGGTTGGCCGTGGCATTATTGGGGCGGCTATATCGACGAGCGGGTCCAGCCGCAGCGTCCCGACCTGCGCCAGTATGTCGCCCGCCCCGACTATGCGCTCGGCGCGCACGTCGCCCCGCTCGGCCTCGCCTTCACCGCCGACATGCGGCTGGGCGAGCGGTTCGGCAACGGCGCGGTGATCGGACTGCACGGGTCGTGGAACCGCGTGCCGCCCTCGGGCTACAAGGTCATTTACGTGCCCTTCGCCGCCAACGGCTTCCCCGTCGCCAACGCCAAGCCGGTCGACCTGCTGACCGGTTTCCTGACCGCCGATGGCAAGGACGTCCACGGCCGCCCGGTCGCGGTGATCGCCGATCGCACCGGCGCGATGCTCGTCGCCGACGATGTCGGCAACACCATCTGGCGGGTCAGCCAGCCGCTCGCGGCCCGCTGACCCGGTCGGGCCGGCTACTTCAACAGCGCCGGCCCGTCCCTGCCCAGCTTCTCCTTGATCTTGTTCGCGAACATGGCCAGCATCGGCGGCAGGTCGAGTACCGCGTGGACATGCGCGTCGTGCATTTCACAGCGCGCCTGCACCGTCTGCCCCATGCCGCTGACCGTGAAGTGCAGCGTGTCGCCGTCCCAGCTTTTTCCGTGCAGCGTGCCGCCGGGGATCATGCCCGCCAGCTTGTCGATACCGCTGTCGATCCGCTGCCGCACGCCCGCGCGTCCGAGTTGATGGGGAATATCGACGGTCACCGGTTGGTTCATTGCAAACTCCTTCGCGCGCCGATCTAGTGCGCGGTGCTGTTCGAAAACAGGTTCATCACGATCACGCCCGCGATGATGAGCGCCATGCCGAGCATCGCCGGCAGGTCGAGCCGCTGCCCCTGCCAGACCCACGCGATGCCGGCGACCAGCACGATGCCGACCCCCGACCAGATCGCATAGGCGATGCCGGTCGGCACACTCTCCAGCGTCCGCGACAGACAGTAGAACGCGATCGCATAGCCGATCACCGTCACCAGCGACGGCCCGATCCGCGTGAACCCGGCGGTCGCGCGCATGGTGGACGTGGCGACAACCTCGGCGATGATCGCACTGGCAAGCCAGAGATAGGGGTTCATGAAGTGGAGATAGGGCGGCGACGGTGGCGATGGAAGCTTGGCGGCGGCGCGTGGTTCTCGACAAGCTCGAACGGAACGGGCTGGGGGTCCGATCCTGCGCTACCCGTTTCACCACCCCGTTCGGTTCGAGCAGCTTCGAGCCTGCCGAGAAGCGTCCGTCGAGAACATTGCGTTCGGGGCACCCCGTTCTCGACAAGCTCGAACCAAACGGCGTTTCACTAGGTGTAGCCCAGCCCCCCTTGCACCCGCCCGCCACACATCGGATATGCGCCGCGTGCCCGCTCTCCTCGCCCTGCTCGCCGGCCTGACCTCGGCCCTCGGCTTCGCGCCGCTTCAATGGTGGCCGGTCACGCTGGCCGCGTTCGCGCTGTGGCTGTGGCTGGTCCACCGCGCGCCGACGCTGAAGGCCGCCCTGTGGCGCTCGTGGCTGTTCGGCGTTGCCCATTTCACCATCGGCAACAACTGGATCCAGCACGCCTTCGACTTTCAGGACCGGATGCCCCCCGCGCTCGGCTATGTCGCGGTCGTCGGCCTCGCGCTCTACCTCGCCGTCTATCCAATGATGGCCGGCGGCATCGCTTGGCGTCTCGGCAGGCGCAGCGAACGGCCCGACCTCGGCTTCGTCCTGATCGCCGGCGCAGGCTGGATCGCCACCGAATATCTGCGCGCGATCGTTTTCACCGGCTATGCGTGGAACCCGATCGCGGTGATCTGGGTCCCGACCCCGCTGCGCGCCCTCGCCGCCTATACCGGCACCTACGCCCTGTCCGGCCTGACCGTCGTCGCCAGCGCGCTGCTGCTCCTGCCTCGCCCGAAAGTGCGCGCCGGTGTCATCGTCGCCCTCGCCCTGCTGATGCTGGTCCCCGAGGACGCGCTCGACTTCAACCTGACGCGACCAACCATCGCCGCCACCGCCCCGCGCGTCCGCGTCGTCCAGCCCAATTTCCCGCAGGAGGTCGTCCGCAGCGAAGGCTATGACCAGCGCCTGCTCGACCGGCAGATCGAGCTGTCCGGCACCCCCGGCCCCGCCCCGCGCCTGATCGTCTGGCCCGAAGGCACCGTCAATTTCTACCTCGAGGACGGCTATCCGCCCGAATGGTATCAGCACCCCCCCGCGCTGCTGCGCGCGCGCATTGCCAGCACGCTGGGGCCGCGCGATGCGGCGCTGGTTGGCGGCACCGCGCTGTTCTTCTCGCGCGACGGACAGGTCACCGACGCCGGCAATTCGGTGTTCGCCATCACCCCCGATACCCGCATCGTCGGCCGCTATGACAAGGCGCATCTGGTGCCCGGCGGCGAGTATCTTCCGATGCGCTCGATCCTCCAGCCGCTCGGCCTCTCGCGCCTCGTCATGGGCGATGTCGACTTCCGCCCCGGCCCCGGCCCGGCGACGTTGGCGCTGCCCGGCTTCGGCCCGGTCGGTATGCAGATCTGCTACGAGATCATTTTCTCCGGCCAGGTCGTCGACCGCGCCCACCGTCCCGCCCTCCTGTTCAACCCATCGAACGACGCGTGGTTCGGCCGCTGGGGTCCGCCGCAGCATCTGGCGCAGGCCCGCCTGCGCGCGGCAGAGGAGGGGCTGCCTATCCTCCGGTCGACCCCCACTGGTATTTCCGCGGTGATCGACGCCACCGGTGGCCTCGTCGCGTCGATCCCCCTGGGTCAGGCGGGTGCCATCGAAGTCCCGATCCCCGCCCCGCACCCCCCGACCCTGTTCGCGCGGGTCGGCAACTGGATGGCATTGCTGGCGATAGTTTTGCTGTGCGGCCTCACGATTGCCATCCGTCGTCGCGCGCGCTAGGGCGACCATATAAGGAAAGCTTTATATGCGGCATGGCAACGGCCGCGCGCTTTCCCTCTAGCCTAGAGGAAGTCCATGCGTTCCAATTATCTCTTCACCTCGGAATCGGTTTCCGAAGGTCATCCTGACAAGGTCGCGGACCAGATTTCCGATTCGATCGTCGACCTGTTCCTGTCGAAGGACCCCGAAGCGCGCATCGCCTGCGAAACGCTGACCACGACCCAGCTCGTCGTCCTCGCCGGTGAAATCCGCTGCAAGGGCGTGTTTGAAAACGACCAGTGGGCCGATGGCGCACAGGAAGAGATCGAGCGCACCGTCCGCGAAACCGTGAAGAAGATCGGCTATGAACAGTCGGGCTTCCACTGGGAAACCTTCCGCTTCGAAAACAACCTGCATGCGCAGTCGGCGCATATCGCGCAGGGCGTCGACGCGTCGGGCAACAAGGACGAAGGTGCCGGCGATCAGGGCATCATGTTCGGCTTCGCCTGCGACGAAACGCCCGACCTGATGCCGGCGACGCTCGATTACAGCCACAAGATCCTCGCCCGGATGGCCGCCGACCGCCATTCGCGCGCCGCGCCGTTCCTCGAACCCGATGCCAAGAGCCAGGTCACGCTGCGCTTCGAAAACGGCAAGCCGGTCGCCGCGACCGCGATCGTCGTCTCGACCCAGCATGCGCCGGGCTATGACGAGGGCGACAAGGAAGCCGAACTGCACAAGTATGTGAAGTCGGTGATCGCCGATATCCTGCCCGCCGACCTGCTGTCGGATGCGACCGAATATCACATCAACCCGACCGGCAGCTTCGAAATCGGCGGCCCGGACGGTGACGCCGGCCTGACCGGCCGCAAGATCATCGTCGACACCTATGGCGGCGCGGCTCCGCACGGCGGCGGCGCGTTCAGCGGCAAGGACCCGACCAAGGTCGACCGGTCAGCGGCGTACATCACCCGCTATCTTGCGAAGAACATCGTCGCCGCCGGCCTCGCCAAGCGCTGCACGATCCAGCTCGCCTATGCGATCGGCGTGTCGAAGCCGCTGTCGCTGTACGTGAACACGCACGGTACCGGCACCGTCGCCGACGACGCGATCGAAACCGCGATCGCCGGCATCGCCAAGCTCGGCGGCCTGACGCCGCGCGGCATCCGCACGCACCTGTCGCTCAACAAGCCGATCTACCAGCCGACCGCCGCCTATGGCCATTTCGGCCGCAAGCCCGAGGGCGATCTGTTCCCATGGGAAAAGACTGATCTGGTCGACGATCTGAAGGCCGCACTGGCCGCCTGATCCGGTCCGGGCCAGACGGCTCGACACGGACAAGAAATTGCGGGAGGTTCGCCGACAGGGCGGACCTCCCGTTTTCATGTCCGCCCGCCAAGGGGGACGTGATGCGGCGGTTTGGCATGGGACTGTGGGCGATCGGTCTGTTGATGACGGCGGCATCGGCTCCGCCGGCGGTGGCGCAACTGCAGAGGAATGCGATAGCCGCGCCTGCCGACCAGCCCTATCGCTTCAGGCATAGCGGGCTGACCATCCCGGCGATGCTGGAGGGAATGCCGCGCGGGCGAATCGAACAATTCGGCACCGACGAACTCGACGTATTCGCCAATTACGAGCGCGGGTCGGACGCGATCACCCTCTATGTCTATCGCAACGTCAGCGGCGCGGTACCCGTCTGGTTCGACCGCGCCGGCGCCTCGATCGAAACGCGGCGGGACATGTACGGCATCGCCACCGCCGCCGGTCCCGCGACCGCATTCGCCCCGCCGGGGCAAAGCGTCGCCAGCGGCCTGATGGGCGCGTGGTCGGTCTCGAAGCCGCCCTATCGTGGCACCGGGCTGGCGCTCCTGCCGATGGGCGACTGGCTGGTGAAGGTCCGCTACAGTTCGGCGACGCACGACGGCGCGGGGATTGCCGCACGGTTGCCGGCCATCCTGTCAGCGCTGACCTGGCCGACCGGCCTTGCCGCGGCGGCTCCCGCCCAGCCGATTGCGGATTGTACGACTCCGCTCGACTTCCCGAAAAAGGCGAAGCTGGTTCGCGATGAGAAATCGAACATGATGTCGGGGCTGCTGGGCGGGATGTTGCAGTCGATGGCTTCGGACAAGCTGGCGGAAAAGGACACACCCGACGCCGACGCGCAGAAGCCGGCGACATGGTGCCGCGATCCTGGCCCCAGCCCGGTCGGTGCCGTCTATCGCAGGGACGCTGCCCTTGATTCCTATCTGCTGGCGTTCAGCGATGCGGGTCGCGGGGCTTGGGTCGCGCCCGATATGTCGGGCCTGCTGCTTGGCAAGAAGGGGGGCAAGCGCTGGTCGGTCGCCTTGGTCGACATGGCGGAGACCTCGAACTACCCGCCGCTGACCGCCCTGCCCCGTCCGGCGGAGGTGCTGGCGCTGGTCCAGCAGCCCGCCATCTCCACCACGCGGACATGGGGCGACAAGACGATCACCCTCAACGGCGGCGCGATGCCGGGAAGGCGTTGAACGGACGGGCGCTGAACCGATTGGCGTTCGGAGCATGCCTCACGACATCATCCGTTGCCCCAGCGACGGCCTGGGCGGGATCGACATTCAGTTCGCTGGGCGCAGAAATAGCGGTCCGTCCCCTTTCGTCACTCCCGCGCAGGCGGGAGTCCATAGACGCCAGCGTCGCGGATCCAGCCAAACCGTCGGCGTTTATGGATTCCCGCCTGCGCGGGAATGACGAAATCCCATGGTTATCGCTGAATGTCGATTGGTCCTAGGTCTCGCGCGGCGCCTGCCACCCGTTTTGATCGGGAAATCCCAATTCTTCGCCGGGACCACGTCGCAAGTCGGGCGGGTCGGACTGCCGTCGCAGAGGTTCCGTCCCGATCCGGAGCGCGGCTCCCTTCCGGCCGCAGCGCAGGATTTCCTACAAGCTACCCCTCCGGTATATCCGGAGCAGAAGTGCAAACCCGATCGCAGGCAATGTAGATCGAGTTCGAAAGATCTTTGACAGGTAGTTGAACCGATTAGTCGATCGGCCCGACGTCGCGAATGCGCCAACTGCGCACGAGTGTGACTTTTGTGACCTTTGACCTTCGCGCTGGCCACGCTACGCCGCCTCCGGCAACACCCGCGCCACCACCGCCTCCGCCACCAGCCCGATCACTGCTCCGACCGCGACATCGATTGGAAAGTGCGTCCCTCGCGGTATCTGGATCGCCGCCACCGCCGCCGCCCCGGCATAGGCTGGCCCGGCCGCGTCCGGATATTCCCGCGCCACCGCCCGCGCCACCGCCAGCGCGCCCGCGGTATGCCCCGACGGAAACGAGTTTTGCGGCCCCTCATCGGTATCGCCGGGCTTGGGTCGATGGTCCTCCCGGTCGCTGAACAGTTTCGGCCGCGCCCGGTCGACATTGGCCTTGATGACCGCCTTGGCCAGCGTCGCAAGGCCGTGGGCGACCAGCATCCGCATCCCCGTCCGCGTCAGCCGGGCATCGCTCCGCCACAATCCGACGGCGATCGTGGTCAGGTTGATCGCGACCATCGGCGGCTGATCGGCGACCTCGCTGAGCCACCCGGCGGCCTTCACCACCGGATGGTCGTGGAGTTCGCGGGCGACGCCGCGGCCCGCATCGATATCGGCATCGACCAGCCGCTTAGCCTGTTGTTTCGCCTTGCGCTTCTTGCCCATGGTAACCGAACCACCGGCGGACGCGGAAGCTCCCTTGTCGGACCACGGCCCCGCCGGGTAGGAGCGCGGCGATGAACGATCCGACTACCATCCGCCGCCTCTATGGCCGTCGACAGGGGCACAAGCTGCGCGAGGGGCAGGCTTCGCTGGTCGAGCAATTGCTCCCCCGCGTATCGGTACCCGAAACCGGCCCGCTCGACTCGCACACCCTGTTCGGTGACGATCGCCCGGTCGAAGTCGAGATCGGTTTTGGTGCCGGCGAGCATCTGGCGGGTCAGGCATCGGCGCGGCCGGACCACCGCTTTGTCGGTTGCGAACCGTTCCTCAACGGCGTCGTCGGCGCGCTCAACCACATTCGCGACGGCGAATTGGCCAATGTCCGCCTGCACATGGGCGACGCGCTGGAAGTGATCGAACGCTTTCCCGACGCTTCGCTCGAGCGCGTCTACCTGCTGCACCCCGATCCCTGGCGCAAGGCGCGCCATGCCAAGCGGCGCATGATGAACCACGGCCCGATGGACCTGATCGCCGCCAAGCTGCGGCCGGGCGGCGAGTTCCGCCTGGGCACCGACGATCCGACCTATTGCCGCTGGGCGATGATGATCATGGACCAGCGCCGCGACTTCGCCTGGCAGGCGCAGACCGCCGCCGACTTCCTGACCCGCCCCGCAGACTGGCCGGAAACCCGCTACGAGCGCAAGGCGCGACGACAGGGTCACGAAGTCTGGTATTTCCGCTACCTCCGGCTTTAGACCGCGACCGGGCTCGCCACCCGGCCATTCTCGCCGAAGATGCGCAGGTAGCGGGCGATATCGGCGGGATCGCCGGTCGCCTTGGCGGGATTGTCGGACAGCTTGACCGCCGGGCGGCCATTGGCGCTGACGACCTTGCACACCAGCGAGATCGGCTCCAGCCCCTCGCCGCCCAGCGGATCGCAACCACGAAAATCGTTGGTGAGGTTGGTGCCCCAGCCGAAGCTCATGCGCACGCGTCCGTGGAAATGTTCATAGGTCGCGATGATGCTGTCGACGTCCATGCCGTCGGAAAAGATCAGCAGTTTCGAGGCGGGATCGACGCCGCGTTCCTGCCACCAGCGCAGGATCTGCTCGCCGCCCTCGATCGGCGGCATGCTGTCGGGGCGAAAGCCGGTCCAGTCGGCCAGCCAATCCGGCGCATCGCGCAGGAACGCGGCGGTGCCATAGGCGTCGGGCAAGGCGATTAGCAAGTTGCCGCCATAATGGCGCTGCCATTCCGCCAGCACGCGATACGGCGCGGCGGCGATGCCGGCATCGTCGTCGGCCAGCGCCGCTTCGACCATCGGCAGTTCGTGGGCGTTGGTGCCGATCGCCTCGACCCCAGCCTGCATCGCGAGCAGCACGTTCGAGGTGCCGACGAACCGATCGCCCAGCCCCTCCTGCAACGCCTCGACGCACCAGCGCTGCCACAGGAAACCGTGCCGCCGCCGGGTACCGAAGTCGGACAGGACCAGATCGGGCAGGACGCGCAGCCGCTCGACCTTGTCCCACAACCGCGCCTTCGCCCGCGCATAGGTGACGTCCAGCGCGAACCGGCCATGATCGCGCAGCGCCGCCCGCGCCCGCAATTCGTTGATGATCGTCAGCGCCGGGATTTCCCAGAGCGAGGTTTCGGCCCAGGGGCCTTCGAAATGTAGTTCATACTGTCCGTCGCGCACCGACAGGTCGTATGCGGGCAGGCGGAACCGGCTCAACCAGTCGACGAAATCGGGCGAAAACATCCGCCGCACGCCGTAAAAGCTGTTGCCGGCCAGCCAGATCAGTTCCTGTTTGGTGAAGCCGATCGTCCGGGCGTGGTCGAGTTGCGCGCGCAGTTCGGCTTCGTCGATCACCTCGGCCAGCCGCACCGACCGGCTGCGATTGATGACGGCAAAGGTCGCGTGGACGTCCGGATGGACCTCCCGGATCATCTGCACCATCAACAGCTTGTAGAAATCGGTGTCGAGCAGGCTGCGCACCACCGGGTCCAGCCGCCAGCCATGATCCCATACCCGGGTCGCGATATCGGTCATCACCATCGATCAGCCTTTCGGAACATGGACATAGAGTTCGGCCGGACGGAATGCGCGCCCCGCCTCGAACGCGCCGGTCGCCCGCAGCGCGCCGCGTTCGAGCATCCGGCGGCGAAAGGCCGGCTTGTTGAGCGGCCGTCCCAGCACCGCCTCATGGACCCCCTGCAACTCACGCAGGGTGAAGTGCTCGGGAACCAGCGCGAAGGCGTCGTCATCGATCGTCCGGCGCAACTTCGCGATCGTCATCGCGATGATATCGGCATGGTCGAACGCCAGCGTAACCACACCGCCATCGACCATGATCGAGCCATCGGCGTCGATCGTCGCCAGACACTGGTCGGCATGGCGCGGTACCGTGGCCAGGCGCGCCGGTGCCAGCAGCGCGCGATGCGCAATCGCGATGATCCGCATGCGGGGGTCGCGGTCGGTGTTGCCGAAGGCATGCACTTGTTCAACCGCGATGTCGGCCAGCCCCGCCTTGATCCCCAGCACCCGTGTCGCCGCCGCCTCGAGCGATTCGTCGATTCCCACGAAACCGCCCGGCAATGCCCAGCGTCCGGCGAAAGGCGGCCGGGTTCGCCGCGTCAACAACACGCAGAGCCGCCCCCCCGCAACGCCCAACAGGACGCAATCGACCGTGATCGATGGCCGGGCATAGGCCGTCGGATCATAACCGGTCAGGAACAATGGCTCTTCCATCCGCCTTACATATATGCAAATAGAATATATTCAAGGCGAAGCCGAAGGGAGACGAACAATGGCCGCTGTCATCATCGTCGTGGATACGCAGGCGGATTTCATCCTGCCGGACGGAGCGTTGCCGGTGCCCGATGCAGAAACGATCGTCGCGCCGCTCGCCGCATGGCTGCAAACGCGAACCGCGCGCGACACGGCGGCGGTCGTCTTCACCTACGACACCCATTTCGTCGAAACCTACCCGACGAGCGCGGAAGCCGAACAATTCCCGATCCATTGCGTCCGGGACAGCGCGGGCTGGCGCAACCTGCTGGACCCGTTGGCAATCGATCCGGCGATCCCGTGCCGGACGCTGGAAAAGGGCGTGTTCGACATGTGGGCGGAAGCCGGCCTGCCGCTGTTCGACCCCCGCGACGGCGCGCCACCGATCGACCGGGACGCCTTCTTCGCGGCCCTGCAGGACCGCGGCATCAACCATGCAATCGTCGTCGGCGTGGCGGCCGATTACTGCGTCCGCTGGGCGATCGACGGTCTTGTCGCGCGCGGGTTTACGGTTTCCGTGCTATCGGCGTTGACGCGCGGGATCGCGCGTACGATCGAGCAGGTCGTCGGCCAGGATTTCGCGGGACGGCCGGTATCGCTCGATGCAGCATTTCAAGTCCAGCTTCCTCAATCACTTGGTAATGGTATTTGATGCATGTTATGCCGGATGCACCACTGTCGAACGACGGTGGGAACAAGGGTTGACGGATGACGCATATACTTGTCGCTGACGACCATCCGATGTGCGCCACCGCGCTCGGCATGGCAGCGAGCGCGGTCGATCCATCGGTTACCAGGGATTGCGTGACCACCCTTGCCGAAGCCGAAAGCCTTGTTCGGCAACAGGAATACGATCTCGTCCTGCTCGACCTGATGCTGCCCGACGTACAGGGGTTCGCCGGACTTGCCCTGCTGCGCGCGGTGCGGCCATCAGCGACGATCGCGATCGTATCCGGCCGGGAAGAACCGGCGGTGATCGCACAGGCACGCGCGCTCGGCGCGCAGGGGTTCATTCCCAAATCCTCCTCGATCGACCAGATGATGGACGCGATCCGCAGCCTGCTGTCCGGCAAGCACTGGGTCCCGGCCGGTCTCGAGGACATGCCGCTCGCCGATCCGCGCATCGATCTGGCCGAACGGATGGGGACGCTGTCGATCGCGCAGTTGCGCGTGCTGCGCGCGATCGCCAACGGGCATCAGAATAAGCAGATCGCCTATGACCTGCAACTCGCCGAACCGACCGTCAAATCGCATCTGTCGGCGATCTTTCGCAAATTGGGCGTGAGCAACCGGACGCAGGCGGTTCTGGCGCTACAGGCGTTCGACGCCTGAGGCCGGAGACCGGTCAATGACGTGGAGTTCGGCGTCGATCTGAAACGGCGGCGAAGTCTGCGATTCCGGGTAATCCGGGCTTTTCCGAGGACCGATCGACATTCAGCTGTCAGGCCAGCGAACTTCTCCCCTTCCTGACAAGGGAGGAGAGAAGCCGAAACCTCCCGGAATGCCGAGCGGCCCTCGGAGCCGGATGACGCGCGGCTTGGGCCATCAACATTCAGCCGCAAGGTTTGCAACGTTGCTCCCCTCTGTGAAAAAGGGGCTCCGAAGAAAGGTCACGCCCACCAACCGACCTACCCACCCCCCTCCCTTTAAGGAAGGGGAGAGGTCCAGGCGGATCTCGCATGTCGATCGACCCTGTCAACGGAAAGCGGGACCAGAATCACGTCAGGGATGACGACCTCCTTTTCCGTCCAGTCGCGCCAGGTCCTCCGCCCATTCCGCGCACAGTATCGGCGGTCAGACCGGTTCAGCCATCGCACGCTGGGCAGCGTCGATTACGGCGGTCGCGCAGCGATCGATATCGTCCAGCGCCGCCGGATCGATTGGTGCGTCGTCCCGGGCATCCTCGATCACCTGCAACGCCGCGACCAGTTCGAACGCGCCCATGCTGGCTGCGGCTCCGCGCAACGCATGGGCTTCGCGCCGGGCGAGGTGGATGCGGTCATGTTCGACCAGCGTGCGCAGCCGCGCCGGGGTCCGCGCCGCATCCTCGATCAGCAGTGCCAGCAACGTGTCGCGCTGCGCCGCGCCGAGGGCGCTGGTGATCGACTGCATGCGGTCGCGGTCGATGGCATCGGGATTCGGCATCGCCGGGCGTCCGGCGGGCATCGGCACCTTGCTGAGCACGGCGCGCAGTTGCGGCACGTCGACCGGCTTGGTCAGAATGCCGTTCATCCCGACGCGCAGGATCTCGGCGCGGCGTTCGGTCGAAAGGTCGGCGGTCAATGCATAGATCGGCACGCCCGCCCCCGCCCCGCTCCACGCCCGGATCGCACGCGCGGCAGCGATCCCGTCCATCACCGGCATCTGTACGTCCATCAACACCACATCGACCGGATTGCCCGTCGCCGCCGTGACATATTCGACGGCGCGCGCGCCATTTTCGACCGCAATGACGTGATGCCCCAGCCGCCGCACGATTTCAGTGATCAGATAGCGATTGGTGTCGTTATCCTCGGCGACGAGGACGGTCGACGCCGTAATCCGCCCCCCCGGCGGCGTCGCGTCCGATCCGGGTACGGGCGCATCCACCGGCAGTCCGACCTGTCCGGCGGCCGGCAGTGGCAGGCGGAACCAGAAGCGCGATCCGGCACCGGGGCGGCTGACGACGCCGATGGTGCCGCCCATCGATTCGACCAGCATCCGGCTGATGCTGAGGCCGAGGCCGGTGCCGCCATAGCTGCGGGTGGTCGAGGCGTCGGCCTGAACGAAGGGTTCGAAGATGGCGTCCAGCCGGTCGTCGCGGATACCGACCCCGGTATCGGCGACCTCGAACCGCCAGCAATCACCGGCCTCGCGCGTCGCGGTGATGCGCACCGATCCGTGCCGGGTGAATTTTATCGCGTTGCCGACCAGATTGGTCAGCACGCGTTGCAGCCGCGCCGGATCGCCGACGACGCGCGAATCGGGTACGTCGAAGTCGAGCGACACGGCATGATGCTTTGCCTCTGCCGCGAACATGCCGGTGGCCGTCGCGAGCAGTTCGCGCGGTTCGAAGATGATCGCTTCGGGCTGGCTGTGCCCCCCTTCGAGTTTCGAGAAGGTCAGGACGTCGTCGACGATATCGGACAGCGTCCGGCCTGCCTGTTCGAGCGAATCGAGATGCCGCATCCGCTGAACCCGGTCGGGCGTGTCGCGCAGCAACTGTGCGGCGGCGAGGATCGAGGTCAGCGGGGTGCGGATCTCGTGGCTGATCGTCGCGGTGAAGGTCGCCTTGGCCGCCAGCGCGCGTTCGGCATCCTCGCGCGCGGCACGAAGATCGGTCATCACCGCGACCTGTTCGGTCGTATCCTGCAACACGCCGAACAGGCCGACCACTTCGGCCCCCTGCCCCCGTTCGGCCTGTCCGCGGGACTCCACCCAGCGGATCGCACCATCGTGCCGGATCAGCCGGGCGGTGAAGGCGAACGACCCGCCGGTTGCAATCGCTCGGTCGATCTGGGCGCGAACCATCGCGCGGTCGTCGGGATGATAATAGTCGAGCGATGCCTCCAGCGACGGTTCCTCGCCCGGCGGCAGGCCGTGGATCCGGAAGATTTCCGGCGACCACAGGTTACGCTTGTCGGTGAGGTTCAGTCGCCAATGGCCGAGCCGCGCCGCGCTTTCGGCCATGGCGAGCAGCCGCTGCTGTTCCTGCAACTGCGTGATCGATTCGATCGCCCTGGTCTCGGCCGCCCGGCGTTCGCCGATGTCGCGGATCGAGCCGATCAGCTCGCAATTATAGCGGCTGTCGCCGATCAGACGGAACGCGCCCTCCAGCCAGACATAATGGCCGTCGCGATGCTGCATGCGGTAGCGAAAGACGGTGCTGTCGCCGCCGGGAACCAGCGCATAGGTCTGACGGCGGACGCGGTTGCGATCGTCGGGATGGATCGATGCATAGGGGGTGCGCGCGATCATCTCGTCGGGCGTATACCCCAGCAGGCGCAGCGACGCCGGGGAGGCATAGCGGCGGATGCCGTCGCGACCGACGCGGACGATCAGGTCGGTCGAATAATCGGTCATCATCCGCAATTGTCGTTCATTGTCGCGGATCTCGTTCAGCGCCAGCGACTGTTCGTAGAGGAGCGAGGCGACCGGAAAGCTGGTCAGCGCGATGATGCCGATGAGCAGTTGCAGGAACAGGACCCGGTCGGCGACCGCGTCGAACGCGGCGACGATCGGCCCGACGCCGTTGAGCGTGCCGACCGTCGCGATGGTGCCGATGATGAGCAGCGAGGCCGACACACCGATGAAGCGCGAAAACAGCGCGGCGAACACGCCGCACGGTAGCAGCAGGAACAGGGAGGGGTTGCGGCTGGTCCCGAATACCACCAGCGCGATGATCGTCGACATTGCGATCGGCAGCGCGAGCGTCGGCGACAGGATCCTGAGCTCCTCCGCCAGTGCGCGTCGCGTCGCCTTCAACGCCGGCAGGAGGACGATCAGTCCCATGGCGATGGCGGCAAACCACTGCACCGCGTGGTAGAAGACGATCACGCCGTGCAGGAACCAGCCGGACACCTCGGCCAGCAGGGTGCTGACCGTGGCACCGACGAACGCCGCGAGGATCACCAGTCCATAGCCGCGCAACGATCGGGGATCGGGTTCGAACCGCCGCAGCAGCCCGGCAACCAGCAGGATGACGACCGCGTCGATCGAGGCATACACGATCAACGGCAGCAGCGGCAGGCCGACGAACACCCCGGCGGCGACCAGCGTGGCAAAGGTGATCGCGGTGATGCCCGGCCAACGCCGGACCGGACGTCGCGTCAGCGTGGCGACCGCGATCGGCGTGGCCGGCCAGATCAGCAACGCCCCCTGCAACAGCGGCACCAGCGCCATGGCCAGTGCCGACGCAAGGAACAGGATCGCCACATACCGCGGCATGTCGATCGGCGGCTGCACCGCCGGGCGACGACTGTCGCGCCGCGGCCAATGCTCGTCGACCGGCCGCTGTGGGGCATCGGGCCGAAC
This sequence comes from Sphingomonas sp. Leaf22, assembly GCF_001421715.1. GTDB lineage: Bacteria > Pseudomonadota > Alphaproteobacteria > Sphingomonadales > Sphingomonadaceae > Sphingomonas. The sequence continues at coordinate 115,402 of NZ_LMKP01000042.1, read as the reverse complement.
CGGCGCATGGGCCGATGGGGGTAGCGATTGGCCGGTCATGTTCGATCATCCGCCCGTTTGCGCAAGGTCATGATGGTGGTCGATCCGTCGCGTTACGGCAACGGACGTATCGGTTAGTCCCGACCGTTCCCGGCCGGCACCGATCCCGACCGCGCCCAGCGCCGCGCCAGCCAGCGCCCGGCAAGCGCCGGCAGACCGGGCCGCAGGAACAGCCAGTCGCGGATCGCCGGCCCCCGTTCGGCACCGATCAGCCCCTTATACCCGCTGTCGCCCGCGCCCCAGTCGACATGGGTGACGCCGTCGGCGACCGCGCGGACGAGGTTGCGGTAATAGAGCAGCCGCCCCGGCGAACGCTGGCCATAGGTCGCGTCATAGCTGTTGGCGACGGCATATTTCAGCTGGCCGGCGTTGATATCGAACGAGAAGGCGGCGGGCTTGCCATCCATCCGGAGCAGCGCGACCCACATCATGTCCGCCAGCACCGGATCGGCAGCCGCCGCCCGCCAGAAGCGGCCATGGCCGGTCTCGGTAAACTTCGCGTCGTGACCATCGGTGCGCTCGGCAAGCCAGCTTGCCGCCTCGATCGCGGCGAGATCGTCGAACAGGCCGGACTGCCAGTCCGCGCCGCTGGCGAACGACCAGTCGGGGGTGCCGAGCGCCGCCAGATGCTTTTCGTTGAAGCGGTTCTTGCGCAGCGTCGACAGCCGCGGCCAAACGCCCTCGGCCTGCCGTGCGGCGATATCGAGGAGATAGCTGTCGGCGATGAAGCGCGGCATGGCGCGCCAGCCGCCGGCGCGCGCCGCGTCCAGCAGCCCGTCGAGCATCGGATCGCCGTCATAGACCGGCCCCAGCCGGAACCCGCGCACCTGCCGCCCCGCTTCGTCCAGCAGCGCCGCGACGTCGCCCGGCGAGGCATCCTGCGCGACGGGGCCGCTGCGGAACGGCCAGTAGCTGCCGGGCACCTGCGCCATGCGCAACGCCGCCGGCCCCAGTCCGATCAGCGGCAGTGCCGCCATCGCCTGTCCGCCACGCTCGACCAGCAGCGTTCGCGCCGTGCCGCCATAGGCGTCGATCGCGGCGGCATACCATCGGCGGCGCAGGAACCGGTGGCTCGGTGCGGCCGATGCGGCGACGGCATCGATCGCATCGGGCAGACCGGCGATCATCCGGGCGATGGCGGGGGAAGCGGGCGACAACATGGGCGGCATCATGCCCCATAACCGGTTACGATTGGGTAGCGATCCCGGGGTGTGCACGCCACGCGACCTTGCCCGGTTCGGTCCGCCGCTGCATAGCAAGCGCGTGGAATTCGAACCTGTCCTGTCGACCGTCGCCAAGACGATCCAGACCGCCATCGCGCCGGTCTTCCTGTTGGCGGGAATCGGCGCGATCCTGAACGTCATGGTCGGTCGACTGGCGCGGATCGTCGATCGTGCCCGCGACCTCGAAAAGCTGCACCCGTCCTCGATCGGACCGGAACATGCGCGGCACGTGTTCGAACTGCGGCTGCTCGACCGGCGCATCCGCGTCATCAACAATGCGGTGTTCCTGGTCGTGCTCTCGGCGGTCGCCAACTGCACCGTCGTCGCGATGCTGTTCATCGCCGAACTGCTCGACCTGGGCCTTGGCAAGGCGGTGGCGATCGCGTTCGTCCTGTCGATGGTGCTGCTGATCGGCGGACTGGTCTGGTTCCTGTTCGAGGTGCGGATGTCGGTCCATGCGATTCGCGTCCGCGCCGAATTGCTCGAGCGCGAACGAACGTGACGCCGCGCGGCGAGCGGACGCTGCTGCAGGTCGCGGTCGCGATCGCCTGCTTCGTGCCGCTGTCGGTGGCGACTTTCAGCATCCTGCGCGGTGCGGCGTGGCTGCAACCGGCTCCCGCGGTCGATCTGGACAGTCATTTCCGCTATCTGTCGGGCATCTTCCTGGTCCTCGGCCTCGCCTTTGCCAGCTGCATTCCGGCGATCGAGGGCAAGACCGGCCGGTTCCGGTTGCTGGGCGCGATGGTGGTCGGCGGCGGCCTCGCGCGACTCCTGTCGCTCCTGACGATCGGCGCACCATCGACGGGACATGTCGTCGGGCTTGGTATCGAGCTCGCCGTCGTGCCGCTGCTGCTGCTGTGGCAGACCCGTATCGCGCATCGATATCGGCAGGCGACAACCGCATAAAGTTCCGCCCGGACGCCCCGTCCGGCGACAGCAATTTTTCTGCGTTCCCGAAAAGTTCGCTTGCATTTCGCGAACCCGGCGGATCGCCGCGCGTCGCGTCGGGAGTGACCGTCGAGCCGGTCGAGCCGGGCGCCAAAGGTTATAATTGCCGACTTGCGCGTCGACCGCTTTCCTACAATTAGTGGTGCCCGACGCGGGACGGGCGCTATGGATTGTGTTACGCCTGCTGGAACCTCCAATGCCGCCAACGCTTGTCAAGGGCGATGGTGCGCGCGGACGTTCCGTAGAAATCGACAGGGGCATCGCTCCGTGCTAGAACACAAGAGGAACGGGACGATGACCTTCCAGGATAGTCAGGATGCCCAGATGAACGAACTGCAATTCGCCGATCCGGCCCCCGCCGCCACGCCGCCCGCGCGCACCAGCCGTACGGTCGATGCGCAGCTGCACGCGGTCGAGGTCGATCATTCGCGCGATGCGCTGCTGACCGATTTCGGCAAGGACACGCTGAAGGACCGGTATCTGCTGCCCGGCGAATCATATCAGGACCTGTTCGTGCGAGTCGCGTCGGCCTATGCCGATGATGCCGCGCACGCCCAGCGGCTGTACGACTATATCTCGAAGCTTTGGTTCATGCCGGCCACCCCGGTCCTGTCGAACGGCGGCACCGGGCGCGGCCTGCCGATCTCCTGCTATCTCAACTCGGTTCCTGACAGCCTCGAAGGCATCGTCGAGACGTGGAACGAGAATGTGTGGCTGGCGTCGCGCGGCGGGGGCATCGGCACCTATTGGGGCAGCGTGCGCGGGATCGGCGAGCCGGTCGGGCTGAACGGCAAGACCAGCGGCATCATCCCGTTCGTCCGCGTCATGGATTCGCTGACCCTCGCCATTTCGCAAGGGTCGCTGCGTCGCGGTTCGGCGGCCTGCTATCTCGACGTCAGCCACCCGGAGATCGAGGAGTTCCTCGAAATCCGCAAGCCCAGCGGCGATTTCAACCGCAAGGCATTGAACCTGCATCACGGCGTGCTGATCCCTGATGCGTTCATGGAAGCGGTCCGCGACGGTACCGAATGGGCGCTGAAAAGCCCCAAGGACGGGTCACAGCGCGCGGTCGTCGATGCGCGTTCGCTGTTCCAGAAGCTGGTCGAGACCCGCCTGGCGACCGGCGAGCCGTACATCGTGTTCAGTGACCATGTGAACAATACGATGCCCAAGCATCATCGCGATCTGGGCCTGAAGGTGTCGACGTCGAACCTGTGCAGCGAGATCACGCTGCCGACCGGCAAGGATCACCTCGGCAACGACCGCACCGCCGTGTGCTGCCTGTCGTCGCTGAACCTCGAAACCTGGGACGAATGGAACGGCGACAAGCGCTTCATCGAGGATGTGATGCGCTTCCTCGACAACGTCCTGACCGACTATATCGAGCGCGCGCCCGACGAGATGGCGCGTGCCCGTTATTCGGCGGAGCGCGAGCGGTCGGTGGGCCTCGGCGTCATGGGCTTCCACTCGTTCCTGCAGGCGCGCAGCCTGCCGTTCGAAGGGGCGATGGCGAAAGCATGGAACCTCAAGATCTTCCGCCACGTCAACGCGCAGGTGAATGAGGCGTCGATGCACCTCGCCACCGAGCGTGGCCCCTGCCCCGACGCGGCCGACATGGGCGTGATGGAGCGGTTCAGCTGCAAGATGGCGATCGCGCCGACCGCGTCGATCAGCATCATCTGCGGCGGCACCAGCGCCTGCATCGAACCGATCCCGGCGAACATCTATACCCACAAGACGCTGTCAGGGTCGTGGTCGGTCAAGAACCCGTATCTCGAAAAGCTGCTGATCGCGAAGTCGAAGAACAGTGATGCGGTGTGGAACACGATCCTCGAGCGCGGCGGTTCGGTGCAGCATCTCGAGTTCCTGAGCCAGGAAGAGAAGGACACGTACAAGACCAGCTTCGAGATCGACCAGCGCTGGCTGCTCGAACTCGCCGGGGACCGTGCGCCGTTCATCGATCAGGCGCAGTCGCTGAACCTGTTCATCCCGGCCGATGTTGAGAAGTGGGACCTGCTGATGCTCCACTATCGCGCATGGGAGCTGGGCATCAAATCGCTCTATTATCTGCGGTCGAAGTCGGTGCAGCGCGCCGGGTTCGCCGGTGGTGTCGAGGCGGACAACACGTCCGAGCTGGCCAAGTTCGATCTGGGCGAGACGACCGATTATGACGAGTGCCTGGCCTGTCAGTAAGCGGGCGGCGGTCGCGCAGCGATCCTGTCTGACGGCGTGGCGGTTAGGCGATGATCCCTCTCCCACTGGGAGAGGGAGGGAGCCGCTTTAGCGGCGGAAGGGTGAGGGCGATGCGCACGTATCAACATCAACCGTCCGGAACGGTCGGCCGCGCCCGCGATCTCCGCCGCAATGCGACCGATGCGGAGAAGAAGCTGTGGGCAGGTCTGCGTCAGACCTTCCCGGAGTTACGCTTCCGGCGGCAGGTCCCGGTTGGCCCTTATTTCGTGGATTTTCTGAGCGTGCGGGCTGGTTTGGTCATCGAAGTGGACGGTGGGCAGCATGACGCCGATGCGGTGTACGACGCGCGCCGCACAGCCGTTCTCAACCAACACGGCTTCCGGGTCGAGCGCTTCTGGAATGACGACGTGCTGACTAATCTCGACGGAGTGTTGGCGCGTCTGGCCACGCTAGTGGCAAACGTGCGTGAGGGTGAACCGGCGTGAACCGATCCGCCCTCACCCTTCCGCCGCTGCGCGGCTCCCTCCCTCTCCCGCCGGGAGAGGGAAAGGTGTCAGATGGCGTTGCCATCCTCTTCGGTTTCGAACGTCACCGCGACATCGGCATTGGCGGACAGGCGGACGGTGTTGTCCTCGACCTCGGCGACGAGGCCACCGTCGATATAATGGTGATGCCCTTCATGCGAGCTGTCCGCCCCTTCGACCTGCGCGCCGCTGTCCTTCTTGGTCAGCTTGATGCGGTCGCCTTCGACGCGGTCGACGGTGCCGACATGGACGCCGTCGGCGCCGATGACGTCGGCATGTTCGTTGATGTTGCTGAGATCGGCCATGCTATTTCTCCGTTGGGGGCGGCGGTCAAACGCACGTCCCCGCAGTTGGTCGCATGACGCTGAACGTACTCATCATGCTCGGCGTGGCACTCTTAGCGGGCGTCATCGGGCTATGGCTGCTGCTGCTGCGCCTCCGGTCGCGGGCAACGCAGCAAAGCCGCTATGCCCATGGCATGGTCGGGATGATGGCACTGGCGCTCGGGGTCATCCTCACGATCTTCGGGATCGCGCAATGGTCGTGGGGGTCGGCGTCGTGAACTGGCCAGATTTCGTGAACTGGCTGACGATAGCCAGTACGTTGGCAACCGGCGTTTGGCTCGTTGTCAGACCAGAGCAGGCGGTCGATCGTACGCTGAAACAATTGCAGCGGATCGGGGCAGAACCGGCCCAGCCCGGGATCAAGACGCGTATTACCTACCAGCTTCTCGGCGGTTTGGCGCTTGCGCAGACCGCTATCCTCCTCTTCAAGACGTACTCGGAGTAACCCCATGTCGCTCACCGAAGCCCGCAAGCAGTACAAGCCGTTCGAATACCCATGGGCGTTCGATTTCTGGAAGCGTCAGCAGCAGATCCACTGGATGCCCGAAGAGGTGCCGTTGGGTGAGGATTGCCGCGACTGGGCGCAGAAGCTGACGCCGCACGAGCGCAACCTGCTCACGCAAATCTTCCGCTTCTTCACCCAGGCCGATGTCGAGGTGCAGGACTGCTACCACGAAAAATATGGCCGCATCTTCAAGCCGACCGAGGTCAAGATGATGCTGGCCGCCTTCTCCAACATGGAGACGGTGCATATCGCGGCGTACAGCCATCTGCTCGACACGATCGGCATGCCCGAGAGCGAATATGGTGCTTTCCTCGAATATAGCGAGATGAAGGACAAGCACGACTATCTCCAGAATTTCGGGGTCGATACCGACGAGGATATTGCCAAGACGCTGGCGATGTTCGGCGGCTTTACCGAAGGATTGCAGCTGTTCGCGTCGTTCGCGATGCTGATGAACTTCCCGCGCTTCAACAAGATGAAGGGCATGGGGCAGATCGTGTCGTGGTCGGTCCGCGACGAGAGCCTGCATTGCGAAGGCATCATCAAGCTGTTCCACGCCTTCTGCAAGGAACGCGACTGCATGACGCGCGCCGTGCGCGACGATATCGCCGACATGTGCCAGACGACGGTGCGGCTGGAGGATAATTTCATCGATCTCGCCTTCGAAATGGGGCCGGTCCACGGCATGACCGCGAAGGAAATCAAGAAATATATCCGCTATATCGCCGACTGGCGGCTGGGGCAGCTGGGCATGAAGCCGATCTACCTGATCGACGAACACCCCCTGCCGTGGCTGGCACCGCTGCTGAATGGCGTCGAGCATGCGAACTTCTTCGAACAGCGCGCGACCGAATATTCGAAGGCGGCGACGCGCGGTAACTGGAACGAGGTCTGGGACGGCTTCGACAAGCGGCAGAAGGCGAAGGTGGTCGCGCCGGCGAACGAGGAAGCCAGCGGCATGGGCGACATGTTCGGGGGCGTGGCGGCGGAGTAAGCGCCGGCGAGGGGCTGCGCACGCTGCCCCGAGTCGGTAGGCGTGAGCGGCCGGCGGTGCCGGAAGCGCCGACCGACGGCACGGGCTTTGCCCGTGCCCGCCATCCAAAGGTCACAAAGGTCACACTCGCACGCTATTGGCGTGACGATCCGATTTGCCGTGTCAAAGAGCGCGAGCCGCGACGACCCGGCAGTATGATGACGACGGCCCAGCGTGTAGGACAGAGTGAATTTCGGTCCCTTGCCGCAGCACGTCTTCGATGACGGGCGGAGCAGCCCTTCCAACACTGGCGTTTGGGCAGGAACCTAAAGCGTTGCGTGTACGGATCCCCGCCTGCGCGGGGATGACGAGGCGCGCGTGGACTGCGCTCCTACCGCCCGCGCCGCACCGGTACGCGAAAATCGGCGGGCTTGTCGGCGACCCATTTCACGAATTTGGCGACCGCGGGAACGTCGCGTAGCGTGTCGAGATCGGCGAGCGGGCCGGCGAGTTCGGTGTTGGTCGCGCTGGCGTGGATGGTGCGGTGGCAGATCGGGTGGACCGGGACCGTCTCGCGGCCGCCTTCGCTCTTGGGCACGCGGTGATGCCATTCGACCTGCGTGCCGATCGGGCGGCGGCAGAGCGCGCAGGTCGTCGGATCGAGCGTGCGCACGACCAGCGCCTCGGCTGCGGCCAGTCCTGCCTTGCGCTTCACGCGTCCGGCCATCTCCATTTCCCCTGCTGCGTCCGCCATGCAGATCGGTATCGCCACGGCGTTCGGCAAGCGCCTGTATGTACTGCCAAGTTACCAATCCCTGCGCGTCAGATGAACGGCAGATGAAGGAACCGTCATCGAACCGTACGGGTTGTATCGCGGCAAGTTCAGGAAAAGGGAGACAACCCATGAACCGCTTTCCATTGTTGATCGCCGCAGCCGCGACTGCCTGTATCGCAACGCCGTCGTTGGCCAAGGATCGTTCGGTACCGGTCTATTCGGACTATAACCCCTATTATCTCGACTATAAGACCGACATCTCCGAAGCGAAGCGCGAACTGCGCAGCGATCTGCGCCGCGCCAAGGACGCATCGTCGCGGGAGGATGCGTGGCACGAATATCGCCGCGAGGTCGCCGACGCCGAGCATGATTTCCGCAAGGAAATGGCGGAGCGTGGCATGGTGGTCCGGCGCGGTCGGGTGACCGTCGAGGAATAAGCGTTCCCGTTGTCCTACGGGAAACAGGCCGTCGGGTTCGCGCCCGGCGGCCTGTTTCAGTAGATGGCGGTAAATTTCCAGCCGGTCAGCCGCAACATCGCGATGCCGGCGGCATGGATCGGCCCGCGTTCGGGACTCCATGCGTTCACCATTTTGTACCGGTGCCCGGCGGCACGTTCGATGATCCATTGCGAGCCATCAATCCCGCCATCGCAGGGGTTCGCGCCGATCGGCAAGGCGAAGGGATTCTGAACGGTCAGTCGCCGTCGCAGATCGACTGCTTCGACTTGCGTGAGCGGGCGCATCACCCGCCGGCGAACGGTACCGGGTTCGCCACCACCCAGGCCGTCCAGTTGGACCGCGATCAGTCGGGGACTGTCACCGCCCAGTCCGTCGATGCGCACGATGACGGCGGGATCGAAGCTGCGCAACCAGAGGAAGCGCAGGCTGTCGGCACGACCGGCATAAGCGCGCCGAAGCAGCGATGGCTCGCCTGCCGCCCGCAACTGACCACTGTACCAATCGCTTTCAAAGGCGCTGAGGCGCGGAAGCGATCGACCGAAAAATTCGCACCGGACCGTCGCCATTTCATAGGATTTCGGGAAATAGCCTGGCGTTATCGCCTGTTGCGCCAACGCGAGATAGGTCAGCCATGCCATGTCACGCCCCCCGGACCGGGCTATGACGGTGCATCGTTCGGCCGATGGAAGCAACATACGGAAAACGGCCCCGAGCCATCGCCCGGAGCCTCATTCTGTACGCAGATACCGGGGCGGGTCCCGATACGCCGGACCCGCCCGAACAACGTCGATGCTTAGAAGTGGGTCGTCAGACCCAGCATCGGACGGAAGCTGTGCGCCGAACCGAAGGTCGACACTTCACCGCGCAGGCGGACGCCCGAGTTGCCGGTGATGCCGCCGAGACCGATATCCTTCGGACCGACTTCGAAACCGGCACCGTAGGTCATTTCGTGATAGTCGCGGCTGGCGGTGCCGAACCGGTCGAAATTGACCCAGCGATAGCCGACCTTGCCATAGATCAGGCCCGAGTCACCCGCGCGGAAGCCGAAACGGCCGGCTGCGCCGTAATCCCAATCGATGTCGCCCGACACGCCCTTCGAGACGCTGCCTTCGGCACCGACGAACACCGGGCCCAGCGGCACGTTGAAGCCGACGATCCCTTCGACCAGGGCACCGTTGAGTTTGTCGTTACGCGCGACCTGCGGAATGCCGGCCTTGGTGGCTTCGGAGTCAAACTGCTCCCAGCCGCCCATGACGGCGATATATGGTTCGAAACCGATGCCGCTGGTACCGTCGGGTGCGGTCACGGCGGGGGCGGATTCGGTGGTGGCCGTCGTGTCCTGCGTCGTGGTCGACATGTCCTGCGCAAAAGCGGGGACAGCCACGAACGCGGCAGCGGCTGCGGCGACGGTGAAAAGCTTACGCATACAAAACCTCATCAGCGTTTACGGTCCCGGCATCGAAGCTGTGCCGGTTTGTCCGTGGCCCATCTGAACCCGGCAGCACCGGCGAGGTTGCATTGCATCGCAACACCGTCGTCATGAAACTTCCTCGTGTGGTATAACGGCAACGGTATCTTTCAGCCCGATGAACGAACCATGGCGACGCTGCCCGGACCATGGTGGCAATATGGCAAGGATGGCGCGACGTCGGGGCAACGCCCGCAACGATCGTGGACCTGACGGGTTGGTGATCCGGTCGCGCGGTGCGGCCATACTCGCGAAAATGGCGGATGGAGGCGGTATGCGACCCCAGATCATCATCCTGGGTGCCGGCTTTGGCGGGATCGCCGCGGCACAGGCGCTACGGGGAACCGATGCCGATGTGACGCTGATCGACCGGACCAACCACCATCTGTTCCAGCCATTGCTGTATCAGGTGGCCGGCGCGGCGCTGTCGCCGGCGGACATCGCAACGGCCAATCGCGCCCTGCTGCGTCGCAATAAAAACACACGCATATTGATGGCGGAGGCGTGCGGGATCGATGCCGCGGCGAGCGAACTCCGCCTTGCCAATGGTCGGCGGATCCGCTTCGATTACCTGATCGTGGCAACCGGTGCGGGCTATAGCTTCTTCGGCAACGATGGCTGGCGCGACCATGCCTTCGTCCTAAAATCGATCGATGATGCGCTGGCGATCCGGGCGGCATTGCTGGGTGCGTTCGAGCGGGCCGAGCAGTGCGACGACCCGGCCGAACTGCGACGCCTGCTGACCTTTGCCGTCGTCGGTGGCGGGCCGACCGGCGTCGAACTGGCCGGCACCATCGCCGAACTGGCGCGCACGACGCTGGCACGCGATTTCAGCCGGGTCGATCCGCGCGCGACGCGGGTGGTGTTGTGCGAGATGGGCGATCATATCCTCGGTGCGTTCGACCCGACACTGTCGGAGGCGGCCCGCGCGATGCTCGAATCGCTCGGCGTCGAGGTGCGGACCGGCGAGAAGGTGCAGGCGATCGACGAACGCGGACTGACGGTCGGCGACCAGCGGATCGATGCGGCGGCGGTGCTATGGGCGGCGGGAACCGAAGCACGCCCGGCGGCCGAATGGCTGTCGGCCGATGCCGCGCGCAACGGCGCGGTGAAGGTGCGGCCGGACTGTTCGGTACCGGGCCATCCCAACGTCTTTGCGATCGGCGATGTCGCCAGCTTCGATACCGGTGATGGCCCCCTGCCCGGCCTCGCGCCCGTCGCAAAGCAGCAGGGGCAGTTCGTCGGCAAGCTGATCGCGGCGAAAATTGCCGGGCAGAACGCCGACGACACGTTCAAATATCGCGATTACGGGACGATGGCGGTGATCGGCCGGTCGCGCGCGGTGGCGGAGATTGCCGGGCTGAAGCTGAACGGCTTCATCGCGTGGCTGGCATGGTCGCTGGTCCACCTGATGCTCCTGGTCGATTTTCGTAGCCGCGTGTCGGTCTATGTCCATTGGGCGTGGTCGTGGTTCACCTATGGCCGGGGCGCGCGGCTGCTGACCGGCTATGCGCCCGATCCGGGGGAGCGCCCGCGCACCGCGGGGTTGCCGGAGATCGAGGCGGAAGCGCGGGCGGCGGAGTAACCGAGGCACTGGTCGTACCCCGCGGGGGCAAGGGTCCAGACACTGCGGCCGGTCGAATGAATGGCCGATCAGCCGTACCCCCGCGGAGGCGGGGGTCCAGAGCCAAGGGCGTTCCGCTCCTTCACTTTGGGTCCCCGCCTGCGCGGGGATACGGTCTGGGGTGACGGCGCAACCAATCGCAAATTGCCTGCTCGCCGTACCTGCGCGGGGACACGGTTTCGGACGCAGGCACCGCCAAACGCAAACGGCCCGCCCGCATCGACTGCGGACGGGCCGTTCCCGTTATCGTCGCGCGATCAGCCGGCGCGATTGCCCGCCATCGGGAAGCTGCCGAACGCGCCCGCGCCGACCGTGCCAGAGATGGTGTCGCCCTCGACCGTCGCTTCGCAGTCGAGCGTCATCGGCATCGGCACGACAATCGCAACCTTCCACGACAGCTTGTCGCCATCGACCTTGCCATCGGTGATCTCGGTCGATCCCATCGCCCCGGAATAGCTGCCGGTGAAGGTGCCGCCGTCGCTCTTGACGGTCAGCGTCGCCTGCTGGTCGCCCATCGGCGACTTGGTGATCGTGTTCCAGCTGCCATCGACATTCGCCATCTTCGCTCTCCTTACTTTGCCGCGGCGGCCGGAGCGGACGGCGGCGTTGCCGCTACCACCTCCACCGGCAGACCGAGCGCGTCAAGCTGCGGACGGACGGTCGCCGCATTGCCGACGACCACGTAAACGAAGCGATCGGGATCGAGTGCCCGCCGTGCCGCAGCGTCAAGCTGCGGGATGGTGAGCGCGCGATATTTTTGCGGCAAGGTCGCCTGATAATTGTCGGGCCGGCCGAGGAAGTCGTTGGACTGCATCGCGCCGAGCACCGCACCCGACGTTTCGTACGTGCCGGCGAGCTGACGGGTTTCGCCGTCGATCGACCGCTGGAACTCGACCTGGGTCACGCCCTGCTTGCCGAGGAAGCCGCTGATCTGTTCGCGCAGCGACGCGATCGCCGGCCCGGTCTTGTCGGCCTGCACCGGGGCGGTGATGACATAGGGGACGGCGTTCTGCATCAGGCGATAGCCACCGCCCGCGCCGTAGGACCAGTGCTTCGCTTCGCGCAGGTCCATGTTGATCCGGCTGAGGAAGCCCGAACCGAGCACGGTGTTGGCGGTGGTCGCCGCCAGCGTGTCCGACTTGGCCTGTACCGGCGTCATCTGTCCCGCGACGATCAGCGACTGCGGCGAATCCGGCCGGTCGATCAGAACGATCTTTGGCGTGGTAGTCGCGCGCTGTGCCGGGAAGGTCTTGGTGCCGCCGGTACCGGTCGCGCGCCAGTCGCCGAGACCGGCGTTGAGCGCGGCCTGCACCTCGGCCAGCGGACGGTCGGACACGACGAAGACCTTCGCCTTGTCCGGCCGCAGCCACGCACCGCGCCAAGCCATCAGATCGCCGCGGGTCAGCGACGCGACCGCCGCCGGATCACCGACGCCCGCCGCCAGCTTCGCATAGGGCGAGTCCGCGCCGTAGAGCAGCGGCGGCAGGGTCATGTCGGCCAGCCCCTGCGGATTGGTCCGCTGCTGGCCGATCTGCGCCAGCACCTGACCGCGCACCCGCTCGATTTCGGCCGGATCGAACGCCGGATTGCGCAGCACGTCGGCGAACAACAGCGCCGAGCTGTTCAGATTGGCGCTGGGCGTCGAGAAGCCGATCGTCGTCTGGTCGGCCGAATTGCCGCCATAGATCGACATGCCGAGCTTTTCCTTCGCCTCGGCCAGCGCGATCGAATTGCGGGTGGTGGTCCCTTCGTCGAGCACTGCCATCGTCATGCCGGCGGTGCCGAGCTTGCCCGACACGTCGGCGGCGATCCCGGCGTCGAACGCCATCGACACCTGCGTGACCGGAACGGCTGTGCGCTGGGCGTAGACCAACTCCATGCCGTTGGCGAGGCGGCTGCGCGTCACTATGGGGAACTGCAACTGGCCGCCGGCATCGGGCACGGCGGGCATCGCGCCGCGCGTGCCCTTGGCCGGGCCTTCGGCCGGGGCGGGTACGCTGTTGTCGGCGACCTTGGGCACCGCCTTCGCCTCTTCATAGCCTTCGCGGGCACCGGGAACGACGACCAGCGTATAGGCCGGGCGCGACATCCACTTTTGCGCGGCGGCACGGGCACGGTCCGGCGTCATCGTCGCCAGCGCGGTCAGCTCCTTCTTATAGAAGCCCGGATCGTTCGAGTAGAGCTGCCCCTGCGCCAGCGCGACCGCCTTGCCCCCGAAGCCGCCGACCGATTCGAGGCCGGAAATGGTGCCCGACACGTTGGTGGTGGCGACGCGCGCCACTTCGTCGGCGGACGGGCCGGTGCGCAGATAGTCGGCGATGATCTGATCGAGCTTCGCCTCGACCAGCTTCGCATCGACGCCGGGGCGGACGACCGCGCGGACGACGATCATCCCCGCCTGCGACAGCGACTGGACGCCGGCCGATACCTGCACCGCCAGCTTGTCGCGCTTGACCAGTTCATTGTCGAGCCGCGAGGAGGCAAGCCCGCCGAGCGCGGTCATCGCCACGTCGAGCGCGGGCGCTTCGGGATCGTTCAGGCCCGGCACCGGCCAGACCTTCATGATCATCGTCGCGGCGACGCGGTCCTTCATCTCCTCACGCACCGGCGCGGCCAGCGTCGGCACGTCGATCTTGGGCAGGACCGATTCCGGCCCCTTCGGGATCGCACCGAAATATTTCTCGACCAGCGGACGAGCCGTCTTGGCGTCGATGTCGCCGGCAAGCACCAGCACCGCATTGTTCGGGCCGTAATGGCCGCGGAACCAGTTCTTCACGTCGTCGAGGCTGGCGGCATCCAGATCGGCCATCGAACCGATCACCGAATGGCGATAGGGGTGGCCGACCGGGAAGATACCCTCGGTCATCTTGTAGCGGACCAGGCCATAGGGCTGGTTGTCGCCCTGCCGCTTTTCATTCTGCACGACGCCGCGCTGTTCATCGAGCACGCCCTGCGTCACCGCGCCGAGCAGATAGCCCATGCGGTCGGATTCAAGGAACAGTGCGCGGTCGAGTGCGGGCTTCGGCACCGTTTCGAAATAATTGGTGCGGTCATAGCTGGTCGTGCCGTTCAGGTCGGTCGCACCGATCGAGCGCAGCGGATCGAAGAAATCTCCCGGCGCATTTTCCGAACCGTTGAACATCAGATGTTCGAACAGATGCGCGAACCCGGTCTTCCCCGCCGGCTCATGCTTCGACCCGACGTCGTACCATACCGACACTGCGACGATCGGTGCCTTGCGATCGGTATGGGTGATGACCGTCAGGCCGTTCGGCAACGTGAATTTCTCGTACGGAATGTTCACCGGCGCGACCAGTGCGGACAGCGGCGCGGCCTTGATCGGCGCGGGCGCGGTGGACTGGGCAAAGGCACTGGGCCCGACAAGCGCCGTGGACGCGAGCAGGACGGACGCGACGGTACGAAACATGGAACCCCCCAACATTATCGATAAACGGAATGACGGTGTATGGGGTGGTTTTGTGTCGCGCAAGCGTCATCACGTTGCCGATGCCTCCCCCTATTCTTACGCGGATGTAACTTATGATGTCTTGGGAGCGATCGGCCGCTTTGGCGGTTCTCATCCCGCGATCCGTGATTATGTTGCAACGCGCAATGACCATTCCATTCGAAACGCTTCGCACGATGTTGCCATTGTCCGACAAGGTCGACCGCCTGATGGCGATCGGTTGGGAAGACATCGGCGGGCTCGTGCTGGCCATGGGGGGCATCGCCTTTCTGACCGCGGTCGGCGCATTGCGATCGCGGTGACCCTTCGCGCGGCAGTTGACGGCGCGTCGCGACATATTGGCGGACAGCTATTGGTCCCGGTAGAAAGGTATGTGTTCCATGATCCGATCGATGACCGCCCTGCTAGGCGCGGCGCTGCTGACCGCGTGCGGAACGTCGGGGGACAGCGCGCCGTCGACCAACGCGACGGAGCAGGTCGACCTGCGGCATCTGGTCGAGACCGAGATCGCCGGCAACGGGATCGAACGCTATCCGCTGGAAGGCACGGTGATCCCGACGCCGTCGGACAAACAGTCGCGCTATGAACTGCTGCGCCAGCGCAAAACCGCCGTCGGCACGACGATCGCGATCCTGCGCCAGCAGCGCGGTGACCGCTTCGTCTATGCCCGCACCGAAGTGGATTGCGAACGCGACCTGTTCCACGTCGTCGGGGTCGCCGACACGCGCGCCCATGTCGAAACCAACGTCGCCCATGACGGGCCGCTTCGCCCGACCGCCGGACTGCCGCTGCGGCAGGAACTGTCGCGCTTCATCTGCCAGCGGGCGCAGGCGTAACGGCTATTCGCCCGCCGGCGGCACCGCCGGCGTGGCGACCGCCGCTTCGAACGCCGGATCGGGTTCGGCCATGGGCAACGTCCCGCGCCGGCGTTCGAAGCTGGTCAGCAGGAAGAACAGCAGGTTGCTCCCCTGCGTCAGCGCGCCGCCTGCCAGCAGCAATCCCGCCATCGCCGCGCGCGGACCGTCGATGATGTGGCTCATCTCCAACGCCGCCGACAGGAACAGCAGGTCGCGATTGGGCACGATCGGCAGGCGGCTGATGACCATCTGCACCGTAAGGAAGGTGATCCACACGCCCCATGACTGATCGGGCAGCACCACTGCCCATTGCGTCGCCTGCAACAGCACGACGATCAGGATCCGGGCGACGTGGATCGCCAGCACGGTGCCCGCGACGCGCCACGGGACGGACAGGATCTGGTTCCGCAACCGCAAGAGCAACGGCGTCAGGAACGCCGCGACGAGCAGCCCGGCGAGGATCACGCCCCCCGCCGAATGCAGCCAGTCGGCGATCCATTTCGCGCGCCCCGTCGCCATGAAGATGATGAGCAAGCCCGAGGTGATCGCCGCCGATGCCAGCGCGGACAGGATCGCATTGTCCTTGATCGCCAGCAGCAGCGTCTTGGACGCGATGCCGAGCCGCTGGCGTGCCCAGACGAACAGGTAGAGCTCGCCCGAATAGCCGACGAAGGCCGAGTTGAAGACCCGTTTGCGCACGAACACCGGCAGCGCACCCGGCAGGGGTCGTCCGAGCAGGCGGCGGAAGATCCAGACCTCCGACACCGGCAGCGCCATGAACATCACGACGAACAGGATGTAGAACCACGGCGTGCGCGGCAGCGCGGCGGCGACGTTGCTCCACCCGATCGCGCGGACTTTCAGCACCAGCCACAACAGCACGCCGACGAAGAACAGCGCGCGGAACACCTTGCCTGCCCACGCGGCCGCCGGGGTTTGCGACCACAAGTGCAGCCGCTGCCCATGTTCGGCGAGGGTCAAGCGAACACTCCGGCGCTGCGCGAATCGGCGACGAACGTCTCGAACGCCGAGCGCGTCTCGGGATCGAGACGAAAGCGCGAATGCCGCCACGTGCCCCCGGGCAGCAGCGAGCGCAGCGCATATTCGATCGCGGCGGCGGGCGTGTTGCGGACCCGGCGTTCGAAATGGGTCCGGTCCCAGGTGTTCGATCCGTGGAAGGCGCGGACGAACAGGCCGGGTGCGTCGAGCACGCCGATGCGGTCGATCGGCCAAGCCCCAAGAAAATCGGTATCCTCGCCGCGCCGCTTTTCGGGATAGCGTGCCCGCGGATCGGCACGGTGGACGATGCTGCCCGGGACGCCCGGCTCCAGCGTGCCGACATAGGGGTGATCGAACCAGCCGGGCGCGTCGAGATGCATCAACGTGCCGCGCAGGACGCAGGCATCCTTGCCCTGTTCGAGCACCGCGACCTGACGCGCGAGCCGGTCGGGGTGATACCAGTCGTCATCGTCCCACTGTGCGACGATCGATCCGCGGGCGAGGTCGAGTGTGCGGTTGCGTAAACGCCCGAGCGTCGTCTCCGGCGTCTTGGCGACACGGTGGTAGATCAGCCGGTCGGCGGGGATGTCGGCGAACAGCGGCGTATAATCCTGATCGCCGTCATCGACGACGACCAGTTCGCGGTTCGCCCAGCGTTGCCGCAGGAAACAGTCGACCGCCCGCCGTGCCAGCGCGGCACGGTTCGCGGTCACCATCACGCAGCTTACCCGCGCGCCGTCATCCGACCAGTTCATCGCCAGCGCCTTAGCCGCAGCATGCGCACTCGACAATCGGGTGGCGCTGTCGACCCCGCACTGGTAGCCGAACGGCGATGCGGATCATCTTCGTCCTGACCTATCCCAGCCATCACGGCGTCGCGGATACCGCCGAATGGCTCCGCTGGGACAATCGCGACAAGCGGATGCCGGGCATCCTGACCAAATTGGGCGTCGAGAGCGAGCTATGGGCACTGGCCCCCGCATCCCTCACTACCGTTGCGGCCCTGGACGGGGTCGCACCCTACCCGATCCGGCTGTTCGCGCCGTCGAATCCGACCGCCAAAACGCGCGATCAGGTGAGCGATACGATGGTCGCGGCAGCGCGCACCGATCCGGCCGATCTGTTCGTGCTGGTCGGCAGCAATGGCGGGGCGGGGTTCGACCTGTTCGACCGGGTGCTGCGGCCCGATCGGCGGCGGTTCGCGGTCATCATCGGCGGCGATTACTGGAGCCGGATCGTGCCGGATGCCGCGTTCGTCTTTCCCGAAACATCGGTACAGGAGGCGAAGCTGACCCATCCCGGCTGGCGTTTCTGGCGGCGGTCGGTGCCGGCGGCACGGATGCAGCGGCTGCCCAAGACGATCGACACCGATCGCTTCGCGCCCATGGCGGCCGGGAAGCGGTTCGACGTGATCGCCACCAGCCGGTTGAGCCCGTACAAGAAGTTCGACGAGATCGCGGCGCTGGCCGAGACCATGCGGGTGGCGGTGATCGGCGACGGACCGCAGGCGGCGGAACTGCGGGCACGCTTTCCGAAGGTCGCATGGCTGGGGCACGTTCCCAACGGGCAGGTGCCGGTGATGCTGGCGCAGGCGCGGCTGTTCTTCCATGCCGGACGCCGCGACTATTTCCCGCGCGCCATTCCGGAGGCGATGGCGTGCGGTCTGCCGGTAGTGGCGTTCGACGACCGGATCGGAGCGGATGTCATTCCCGAGACGTGCGGGCTGCTGGTTCGGGACAATGACTATCGCGACAAGGTCGCTGCCCTGCTGGCCGACCCGGCGGCGGTCGAGGCGATGGGTGCGGCGGCGCGGGCACATGCGGTCGCGACGCACGGGCCGCGATCGTCGGAGGCGGCGTGTCGGACGCTGATCGAGGTCGCGGCGTGACGCGCTGGACGTTCGTCATCGCCTATT
Organism: Sphingomonas sp. Leaf22; assembly: GCF_001421715.1. Lineage (GTDB taxonomy): Bacteria > Pseudomonadota > Alphaproteobacteria > Sphingomonadales > Sphingomonadaceae > Sphingomonas. Next base: position 97,091 of record NZ_LMKP01000042.1, on the reverse strand, counting down.
ACAACGAAGTCGATTTCCTGCCGGCGACGCTGGCGGCGCTGGCAGGACAGACGGTGCCGTTTCGGCTGGTACTGGTCGATAACGGGTCGACCGACGGATCGGATGCGGTCGCGCGCGGGTTCGCCATGCCGGGGATCGAGGTCATCCATCGGTCCGAAGCGCGGCCGGGCAAGATCCACGCGCTGGAAACGGCGATGGCCGAATTGACCACCGAATTCTGTGCGTTCGGCGATGCCGATACCTGGTACCCGCCGCACTATCTGGCCGAGGCCGAACGGGCGTTCGATGCCGACCGGCGCGTCGTGGCAGTGATGGCGATGGGGGTCGATGCGTCGGGGCAGCCGTTGCGGCGGGCGCTCTATTCGGGGATCGTGACGCGGCTGCTGCCGAAGCAGACGCATACCGGTGGGTACGGGCAGGCGTTTCGCACGCAGGCGCTGGTGAAAGCGGGCGGCTTTTCGGAAGCGCTCTGGCCCTATGTCCTGCTCGACCATGAGGTCATGCAGCGCGTCGCCAAGCTCGGGCGGGTGGTCTATCCTTTCCGCTTCTGGGCCAAGCCGTCGCCGCGCCGGTCGGACCGGCGGCGGGTGCGATGGACGCTGGCCGAGCGGGTCCTGTACCATGCGACGCCGTTTGCCGCGAAGGACTGGTATTTCTACCGGTTCCTCGGGCCGCGGTTGCAGGCGCGGGGGATTACGCATCTGAATTTGCGGGATAAACCTTGGGAAGCGCAGCCGTAGCGTTTTCAAAGGTCACAAAGGTCACACTTGCGGGCGTTTCGGTGCGTCGCGGATCGTGGCGTTGCGGGAGGCGGGTTCGGCGGTGAGAAAGAACGCCGAAGGGTATGGCATGGTCGGGCGGTTGTAGGACAGAGTCGTTTCTCGTCACCCGGGATCGCCCTCACTCTTCCCACCCGGCTGCGCCGGACGGGCCCCTTCTCTCTCCCGGTGGGAGAGGGAGGAAGCCGCGCAAGGGTCAGGGTGACGGGTCGGTGGGCGTGATGAGCCGCAGGCCCTATCGCTCTATTCGGAACAAGCCTTCGCGCACGACCTCTAGCCGCGCCCCGACCGCGCTCGCCGCGCTGGCCAGTTCGCCCGCTGCCTTTGGGTCGTCGGCCTCGATCTCCACCATCGTCGCCCCGTCACGCAGCGCTTTGGCCAGCCGGATGGCGGGCCACGGGCAGCGCATGCCGCGGGCGTTGATATGGGTCACTTGCTATGGTCGAAGGGGTTCTTTGGCGCCCGCATGTTCAGACGCACCGGCACCGCGCCGAAGCCGAATTCTTTGCGGATGCCATTGATAAGATAGCGTTTGTAGCTTTCGGGCAGCTGATCGACGCGGGTGCCGAACAGGACGAAGCTGGGCGGACGGATGTTGTTCTGCGTGATGTAGCGCATCTTGATGCGCTTGCCGCCGGGGGCGGGCGGCGGGTTCGCCTCCAGCGCGCGGTCGAACCAGCGGTTGAGCTGGCCGGTCGAAACGCGGCGCCCCCATGCCTCGCGCGTTTCGAACGCGGCCTGCATGAGTACGTCCAGCCCCTTGCCGGTCGCGGCCGAGACGGTCAGCAGTGGCACGCCGCGTGCCTGCGCCAATCCCTCGTCAAGCGCGCCCTTCACGCCGTTGAACAGCGACGAGGCATGTTCGGCGATGTCCCATTTGTTGAGCGCGATCACCAGCGCGCGGCCCTCTTGCAGCACGCGGTCGGCGATCTTGATGTCCTGCAGTTCGAGGCCGCGGGTACCGTCCAAAAGCAGCACGACGACCTCGGCAAAGTCGATCGCATGCAGCGCGTCGGCGACGGAGAGCTTTTCGAGCTTTTCCTGGACCCGCGCTTTCTTGCGCATCCCCGCCGTGTCGATCAGCCGGACCGGACGGACGCGGCCATCGGGGGCGGTCCATTCCCAGTCGACCGCGATCGAATCGCGGGTGATGCCGGCTTCGGGACCGGTAATCAGGCGGTCTTCGCCGACGAAACGGTTGATGAGCGTCGACTTGCCCGCATTCGGGCGACCGACGATCGCGAGCTTGAGAACCGCGGTTTCGGGGTCGAACTCGCCTTCATCCTCGGGCTCTGGTTCATCCTCGCGCTCGACATAGGGGCGCAGCGCGTCGAACAGGTCGGCGACGCCCTCGCCATGTTCGGCCGACATCTGCACCGGATCGCCAAAGCCCAGCGCCAGCGATTCGAGCACGCCGTTCTCGCCCGCGCGGCCCTCCGCCTTGTTCGCGACCAGCACGACCGTGCCGTCGGCCGAGCGCAGCCAGCGGGCGATTTCCTCGTCCAGCGGGGTGATGCCGGCGCGGGCGTCGATCATGAACAGCGCGACATCGGCCATTTCGACCGCCGCCTGCGTCTGCATCCGCATCCGCCCCGGCAGGGTCGCGGCGTCCTCATCCTCGAACCCCGCCGTGTCGACGATGGTGAAGTCGAGGCCGAGCAACGACGCCTCCCCCTCGCGCCGATCGCGGGTCACGCCCGGCTGATCGTCGACCAGCGCCAGCCGCTTGCCGACCAGCCGGTTGAACAGCGTCGACTTGCCGACATTGGGACGGCCGATGATGGCGACGACGGGTAAAGGCATGGGAATTCCTGGGGTGCGGGGTTGCCGCGATAGTAGGGCGTAAGGGGGGCCGGGTCGAGGGTGCGCGCTTGCACCCGCACAGCCGTCATTCCGGCGCAGGCCGGAATCCATTGTGTCGGGTGCTCGCGATGGGGCCGCGACCTCACCCCATCCATGGATTCCGGCCTGCGCCGGAATGACGAAGGGGGTGAGGCAGGTAGGCTACTTCCAGGCGGTCAGCTGCCCCGCATCGTCGAGCAGGTAGAGCGTGCCGTTGGCGACGATCGGCGACAGCGAATAACCGGCCTTCGACCGGGTATCCTGCGTCGTGGTGATGCTGCCATCGGCGGTCGAGACCGACACCAGCTGCCCCTGCGTATTGGCGAGGATCAGGCGGTTGCCCGCCAGGATCGGGCCGACCCAGCCGATCGGGTTCTTGCGCTTCTTGAGGTTGCGGAAGCCGGGCAGCTGCTGGACCCAGCGCAGCTTGCCGCTACCGCGCGAAATGCACAGCAGGCGGGCATCGTCGGTGACCACGAAAATCCATTCGCCCGCGACCCATGGCGTCGAGATGCCGGCGAGATTCTGTTCCCACAACCGCTGACCCGACGTCAGTTCGAGCGCGACCATGCGCCCGCCCTGCCCGACCGCATAGACGCGGCCATTGTCGATCACCGGTTCGGCATCGATATCGGCCAGTGCCGACACCGAGGTCGAGGCCGAGGTGCGCGACAGGCTGTCGCCCCAGACCGATCGGCCGTTTTCATAGCGATAGGCGTTCAGTTCGCCCGACGAGAAGCCGGCGACGACCGTGCCCTGCGCCGAGGCCGGGGCGGCGACGCCGAACACGCCCTGCGACTCGAGACTGCCCGACTGGGTCCAGACGACCTTGCCATCGGTCTGGTCGAGGGCGAAGAGCTGGTTGTCCTGACTGACGACATAGACCTGTCCGTTGGTCACGGTCGGTGCGCCGCGCAGCGGGCCGCCGGGCTTGGCGCGCCACACTTCCTTGCCATCGGCGGTGTCGAAGGCGACGACATCGCCCAGACCATCGGTGGCGAAGGCGCGGTTGCCGTCGACCGACACGCCGCCGCCGAAGCGCGCGCGGCGGTTTTCGTCGCCCTTGACGGTGGGGGCGGTCCACACGGTCGCGCCGGTATCAGCGGTCATCGCCGTCACGAGGCCGTTGACGTCGATCACGTACAGCCGGCCATCGGCGACGACCGGCGCGGCGGCAAGGCGCGTACGGGTATCGCCGCCCTCGATCCGCACCGACCAGCGCTGGCTGAGCGTATCGGCCAGCGCGACATGGCCCATCGACTTCGACGGATTGCCGCCGGGCTGCGCCCAGTTGGCGTTGGTTTCGGCGAGCGGCAACACGACCTGAAGATTGGCGAGCGCCGGATCGACCTCCGCCAGATTTTCCGATGCGAGGATCGGCACGCGCTGGCCGACGATCGGGGTGCGCGCCGGGCCCTTGCCCTTCAAGGCGCCGCAACCGCCCAGCAGCGCCAACGCCGCGACCGCCGCCGAGAGTTTGAGATGGGTCTTCATCGAAGGGGTTCCGGAAACTGGAGAAGCGTTATTGCGCGGCGGTCTGGTTGGCCGACGCATCGACCGCGTCGACACCCAGCGACCCGGCCATCTGCACCGCCCGCCCGCGCACCGATTGCGGCACGCCGTCGGTCTGCGCGATCAGGGCAAAGGTCTGGCCCGCCTGTTGCAGCTTGTTCTGGCGGAGATAGGCGACCGCCACCATCTCGCCCGCGCTGCCGAGCCACGGGCTGCCCTTGTCGGCGAGGCCGCGCAGCCGGTCGATGACCTGTTGCGGTTGCAGGCTGTCATATTCGACGGCGGTCTGGCGGACGAGCGCCATGTCGCGGAACGGCTGTGCCAGCGAGTCGTCGGCGGCGACCTTGCCAAAGGCGGCAGCGGCCCCCTTCAGGTCGTTCTTGGAGAGTAGCAAGTCGGCCTGCGTCAGCAGCGCGGTGGCGCGGACGGCGTCGCGATCGGACGTCGTCAGCTTCGCGACCTCGGCCGTGCCCTGCGCGACGCGGCCCTGTGCGATCTCGTCGAGCGCGGTGGCGAGCTTCTCCCCCTGTTCGGCGGCGAGGCTGTTCTGATGATGCTGCCACCAGGTCCAGCCGCCGAACGCCGCCAGCGCCGCCAGCACCGCGACGATGATCCACAGGCCGTAGCGGCGACCGATCGCGGTCATCTGCTCGCGACGCATCTCGTCATCGACTTCGCGGATGAAGGCATCGTTGTTCTGCGGGGTCAACGCCAAGGGAACAGCTCCAGGGGATGGGTCAAGCGCGCTCCTTTAGCCGAGCGTCGGCGGAAACGAAAGCGAATGGTCGCAGGCGTCGTGCCGGGGGGAGACCATGGCGAAGGGCGGGTGTTCGGGGGATGAACGGGGGCCTCCTTCGTCACCCCGGGCTTGACCCGGGGTCCCGCTTTTCATCACGGCCGAGAGAAAGAAGAAGCGGGACCCCGGGTCAAGCCCGGGGTGACGGTAGGGTTGGCCTGCCGCTCAACCTTTCGGCGCGTAGAGCTGGTCCGGCCCCGGAAAGGCGCGCGAGCGGACGTCGTCGGCATAGGTCCGCACCGCTGCCGAAATGCGGCCGGCGATGTCGTCGAACGTCTTCACGAAGCGCGGGGTGCGTTCGAAGAAGCCGAGCATGTCCTCGGCGACCAGCACCTGTCCGTCGCACTGCGCCGACGCGCCGATGCCGATCGTCGGCACCGCGATGCGGCGGGTGATGTCGATTGCGATCGGTTCGACCACCCCCTCGATCACTACTGCAAAGGCCCCCGCCTCGGCGACGGCGACGGCATCGGCGACGATGTTCGCCGCTTCCTCCGGACTGCGGCCGCGCGCGCCATAGCCGCCGAGCTGGTTCACCGCCTGCGGCGTCAGGCCGACATGGCCCATCACCGGAATCCCGCGCTGCGACAGGAAGGCGACGGTGTCGGCCATCGCCGTGCCGCCCTCCAGCTTCACCGCCGCCGCGCCGGTCGCCTTGAGCAGCATCGCCGCGCTTTCGAACGCCTGCCCAGGACTGGCTTCGTAACTGCCGAAGGGGAGATCGATCACGACCAGCGCATGATAACTGCCGCGCACGACCGCCGCGCCATGCGCCGCCATCATGTCGAGCGTGACCGGCACGGTCGACGGCAGGCCGTAGATCACCTGCCCCAGACTGTCGCCGACCAGCAGCATGTCGCACTGCGCGTCCATCAGCTGCGCCATGCGCACGGTATAGGCGGTCAGCATCACGAGCGGGGTCCTGCCCTTGGCGGCGCGGATCGCGGGAATGGTCAGCCGCTTCATCGGCGCGGGGGTCGGCGTCGCGCGGCTGGTCGCGGTGTCGATGGTGAAGGTCGTGGACATGGTCAGCGTCTAGCGGAACGCCTCTAGCGAAGCCACCCACGAGCATCGGCATGGCGCGCGACGGCCAGCTGGGCCAGAGCGATGGCGAAGATCACCAGCGGAAACGGCACGACCGCCGCCGCGCCCTTGACCGCGATCAGATCGGTCGCGGCAAAGACCCAGCCGAACTGCACCGCGACCGCCAGCAGCGAAAGCGCGAGGAAGACGATCGCGATCCGCCGCCGGAGCATGAGCGCAATCCCGCCGAGCAACCCGCCCCACGTGGCGATGGCATAGATACAGACGAACCAGCCGGGCAGCGCGAGGAAAAAGCCGCGCTCATAGTCGGGCAACGCCGCCAGCTGCGCCGGCCCGGTCGTCGCATGGCCGTAAAAGGCGAAGACACCCGCCGCGCCCCACAATGTCATCAGCAAGGCGACGACGCGGAACCAGATCGGCGGCAAACGAAAAAGGGTTTCAGGCATGTCTCTCCCACAGGCAAATCGCTGCGGTATCGCCATCGGCCCCCGAGCAGCTGCAATCGTAGCGCAATCAGTCCGCCTAGAGCAATCGTCCGGCGTAGCGATCGGGTTTGAAACCGACCTCGATCCAGTCGTCCGCGACCAGTACCGGCCGGCGGATCATCGACGGTTGCGCCAGCATCAGGTCAATGGCGCGGTCGGCGGTCAGATCGGTCTTGTCGGCATCGGGCAGCTTGCGGAACGTCGTGCCCGACCGGTTGAGCAGTGCGTCCCACCCCAGCGCCGCGACCCAGCGTTCGAGGGTCGCGCGGTCGATCCCGGCCTTCTTATAGTCGTGGAACCGATGCGCGATGCCTTGCCCGTCGAGCCAGACGCGGGCTTTCTTCATCGTGTCGCAGGCCGGAATTCCATATATCGTCAACGTCATTGGCAATCCCTCCGCGACACCGCACACGAAAAGGCAGCGCGTTCGCTTCTGCCCAATAGCTGAAGTTCGCGCGAAGGTGCTATCGTCGCCGTATGGCAACAACAGTGTCTCAAGGCGTCTATCACCACGGCAAGCGACACCGGTTCTCCGTGACGGCCGCAGACGACAGCCCTGAAGCATTCCAAGCGGCGCTCGCCGAATTAAACGACGAGGTGCGTGCCTTCACGCAAGCAACAGCGCCGAGCGTCTATCGGCAATCCTACCGGAAGCGGAAAGGTAGCTGACTACCAAAAATCGCCGCTTTCCAGTAGTTCGACCCATTCGAGCGTTTGCTTGCAACCGTGCCGGGTTGCTCGCAATTGGGGGTGCCGTACAGCGTCAGGGTCACGGGTCGCCTCGTCGCAGGGTAGGCGTTCGCGTCTAGCCTGGCGACGCGCCGCCGTCGATCACGCCACCGCGCGCAACGTGCGGGGCTGGTCGCGGCCGGCGGTTTCCGCGACGCTGAACAGGGCGACGTGGCGGGTCAGCGCTTCGGCTTCGCTGGCGAGGCTGCGCGCGGCGGCGGTAGCTTCCTCGACCATCGCGGCGTTCTGCTGCGTTACCGCGTCCATCTCGCTGACGGCGATGTTGACCTGTTGCAGGCCCGACGATTGTTCGTCGGCACCGCGGGCGATGGTCGCGACCAGATCGGCGATCTCGGCGATGCGCGCAACGATGCGTTCGAGCGCGCTGCCGGTCTGGCCGACCAGCGTGACACCGACCTCGACCTGACTGCCGCTGGCATGGATGCGCGACTTGACGTCGTTGGCGGCGTCGGCCGAACGCTGGGCCAGCGCGCGGACTTCGGAGGCGACGACCGCAAAGCCCTTGCCCGCATCGCCCGCGCGCGCGGCCTCGACGCCGGCGTTGAGCGCCAGCAAATTGGTCTGGAAGGCGATGCCGTCGATCACCGAGATGATTTCCGAAATCTCGTCCGACGCGCGCTTGATACCGCTCATCGCCGTTACCGCATCGCGCACGATGCGCACGCCGTCCTCGGCATCGCCGCGAGTCGCGCTCATGGTCGTATTGGCCTGTGCCGCGCCCGCCGCGGTGCGCCGGACGGTGGCCGTGATCTGGTCGAGCGCGGCGGCGGTTTCCTCGAGGCTGGCGGCCTGTTGTTCGGTGCGGCGCGACAGGTCGTCGGACGCGCTGCTGATCTCGGTCGCGCCGGTGCGGATACCGCCCGCCGAGCGCGTGACCGAGCGCATCGCGTCGGCGACCGCCGCCATCGCCGAGTCGAAATCGCTGCCGATCTTGGCGAAGGCACCCGACAGCCTGCTGCCGATCCGGGTGTCGAGCCGGCCATGGGCCAGCGCGTCGAGCCCCGATCCGACCGTCGCGACCACGCGCTGCTGCTCGGCTTCACGCTCGGCGGCAACGATCGCCGCGTCGCGGAAGGTTTCGAGCGCGGCGGCCATCTCGCCCACTTCGTCGATCCGGTCGCGGCCGGGAATCGGAGTCGCGGTGTCGCCGGCGGCCAGCGCGCGCATCCGGGCCGACAGCGCCTCGACCGGTTGCGAGATCGAGCGGCCGATGCGGAAGGCGACGAAGGCAACGACCAGCAGCACGGCCAGCGCCAGGGCGCTCTGGTACAGCGCCGCGCTCCACACCGCCGCGTTGACGCTGTCGAGATACACGCCCGACCCGATCACCCAGCCCCATGGCTTGAACCCGGCGACATAGGACAGTTTCGGTTCGTCATGCGACTTGTCGGGGGTCTTCCACATATAGCGGACAAAGCCCGCCCCCTGGGCCTTCACGACATTCGCCATTTCGACGAAATGCGCCTTGCCGGTGGCGTCGCGGTTGTTGGTCAGGTCGGTATTGTCGAGTTCGGGCTTGGTCGGGTGCATTAGCATCGTCGGATGCAGGTCGTTCACCCAGAAATACTCTTTCCCTTCGTAGCGCATGTCCTTCAGCGTCGACAGCGCGGCGCGCTGCGCCTCGGCACGGCTCATCCGCCCCGCCAGTTCGGCGTTGTGATAATAGGTGACGACCGACCGCGCGGTTTCGACGACCTGTCGCGTATTGCGCTCGATATCGGCGTGCATGATCGCCGACATGCGAAACAGACTGATACACAGCAGCGCGACCAGTCCGATCGCCGCCATTGCCCCGATCAAGTTGACGCGACCCCGGACCTTCAACTTCATTGCACCGCCCTTTTCCCTCGTCGGGCCACGATGCGCCGAATTACTGAATATCTTATTTACAGGTCGCCGATCCCGTCCGCGCTTCGCCCCATCGACCGGTCGCGACAAAGTGCCGGTCCGCTGCACGACGACCATTGACGATCGCCGACCCTGCCGATAGCGTCTGCGAATGAGTATCAATAGCGAGGCTCTATGTACGATCTGATCGACCGGCCGGTATCGATATTGTCGAACGGCGACCGCTTCCTGCTCGAAGCGATCCGGCTCTGGGTGGCGGCGCGCAGTGCGTGCCAGAACCCGTCGGCATTGCTGGCGGCACGCTTTGCACAGGCTGGCGCACTCGATGCGCTGTGCGATTTCGATGCGTGGATGGCGCAGTTGTCGAGCCATGCCCGCGTACCGATCCAGATCAATTGTAAATGCGGGCTTGTGACCGACGATGAATCGGTTCTCTTGACCTTGGCGCGCGATCTCGTAACGGGTCTCGATGCGAAGGCACGGACCACGCTTTCGCTGCTGGTCGCCGACGGGGCGATCGCACCAACCTTTTGCGCGCTGGCCCGGACAGCGGCGATGCTCGGCCAGATCGGGCTGCCGCCGGGGACCAGCGTCAAGACGTAAGGATTTTCGATGACCGACCGCACCGCCGTCGTCCACGGCCTCGAACCCACCAACGCGCTCAGCGTCGAGCGCGTGCGTTCGGTGCGTCACTGGAACGAGCATCTGTTCAGCTTCACGATCACCCGCCCGCCCAGCTTCCGCTTCCGGTCGGGCGAGTTTGTGATGATCGGCCTGCCCGGCGACAACGGCAAGCCGTTGCTGCGCGCCTATTCGATCGCCAGCCCGGCCTATGCCGAGGAGCTGGAGTTCCTGTCGATCAAGGTGCAGGACGGCCCGCTGACCAGCAGGCTGCAACAGATCGTGCCCGGCGACGAAGTGTATCTGGGCAAGAAGCCGACCGGCACGCTGGTCACCGACGCGCTGAAGCCCGGCAGCCGGCTGTTCATGCTGTCGACCGGCACCGGTCTTGCCCCGTTCCTGTCGCTGATCCGCGACCCCGACGTGTATGAGATGTATTCGTCGATCGTCGTCGTCCATTCGGTGCGCCGCGTGTCCGACCTCGCCTTCCGCACCACGATGGAGGCGAACCTGGCCGGCGATCCGCTGGTCGAGGATCAGGCGGCACAGCAGTTCACCTATGTCCCGACGGTGACGCGCGAGCCGTTTCACACGACCGGCCGCATCGATGCGCTGGTCGACAACGGCACGCTGTTCAGCGCCCGCATCGGCGGCGCGCAGGCGTTCGACCCGGCGACCGACCGCATCATGCTGTGCGGGTCGACCGAGATGATCCGCGACTTTTCGGAATATCTGGAAGGTCTGGGGTTCGAGGAAGGGTCGAACGCGAAGCCTGGCGACTACGTGATCGAACGCGCGTTCGTGGGGTGAGGCAGCACGCCTTACCCTGCCATCAAATCCTGATTCCGTTTGGTTCGAGCAGCTTCGAGCCTGTCGAGAACGCGCCGATTGGGGCAAGGCGTTCTCGACAGACGCTTCTCGACTTCGCTTGAAGCTGCTCGAACCAAATGGTGGTACGAAGGAAGGGGGCGGCACCACCGCCCCCTGTTCGCGTCAGTAGCTGACCCGGATCGTTCCCAGCACCGTCCGTGGCGCGTTGAAGAACCCCTGATCGTAGTTGATAGCGTTCAACACCTTCGCATCGTTGACGTTGCGGACATTGGCGCTGAGCGAGACGCGATCAGTCAGGTCGTAGCGCGCGAGCAGGTCGAACGTGGCATAGCCATCCTGCGTGATCCGGATCGGGGTGGTGGTGTTCGGCACCAGTGCACCCGGTTCGAGGTAGATGCGGCTCTGATACTGGCCCGATGCGCCCAGCTTCAGCGCCGGCAGCATCGTCGGCGACCACACGATATTGAGCCGCCCGGTATTGCGCGGCACGAACGTGCGCACCGCCTGGTCATCGTCGCCGCGTACCCGCATCACCGTGTATCCGCCGGTGGCCTGCACACCGGGCGCGACCTGTCCGCTGAATTCGAACTCGATCCCCTGCGATTTGGCATTGACGCCGCGATAGAGCGTCTGACCGATCGTCGCGTCGAAGCCCGCCGCCTCGGCCGTGTTCTTTTGCCGCGCCTGAAACACCGCGATGCTGGCGTTCAGCCGGCCGCCGAGCCATTCGCCCTTCAGCCCGGCTTCCAGATTGTCGCCCTCGATCGGGTCGAGCAGCCGGCGGTTCGCGTCGACCTGGGTCTGCGGATTGAAGATCGTCGCGAAGCTGGCATAGGCGCTGATATTGCTCGCCAGATCGACCGTCGCCCCGACGAACGGCAGGAAGCGCGCGCGGTCGTAATCGGTCGGCGCGCCATAGGAGATGCCTTCGCTGAACGCGCGGGTCGCGTTGGCACCGACCATCACCTTGACCCGCTCGGCCGGGTTCAGCCGGATCAGGCCGTACACCGTTTCGCGCCGCTGCCGGGTCGCGAGGCTGGGGTCGTACGCGGTTGGGAAATTCGGCTCGGGGAAGCTGCCGTCGAACGCCGTCGCCAGCGGCAGCGAAAGATTGATGGCGGCGGTATCGTAGCTCGACCCCTGCTCATAGGCTTGCGCGCTGCGGTTCACGCCGAACATCACGTCGTGTGTCCGGCCGAACAGGGTCGCCGTGCCGGCAAGATGCGCGTCGATGGTCAGGTTGCGGGTTTCGGCACGGAACGCGCCGGGATAGCTGAAAATGCCGAGGCCGGTCGCGCGATCGGGATTGCCGAAGACGTAGAACAGCCGGTCGTCCTCGCTGATCGCCCGGCGCAGGACGCTGAGCTTGGCCGTCCAGTCGCCGAAGCGATGCGTCACGTCGCCGAAGATCTGGCGGTCGGTGACGTTCCACCGCGCCCAGTCGGGACCGGTGTTGGTCGAGCGGGCATGGTCGATGCGGGTACCGTCGGTGTAATAGAGCGGCAGCGACCCCCACATCGCGCCGCGCGTACCATGATCCTGATGGCCGTATCCGGCGCTGACCACCGTATCGGGGCCGAGATCGGCCTCGACGATGCCATAGCCGGTCCAGCGGCGCAGATGGTAGCGATCGAGATAGCTGTCGCTGTCGACGAACGCGCCGACCGCGCGCGCCCGCACATTGCCTTCCCGTGTCAGCGGCACGCTGACATCGGCGTCGAGGCGCAGAGCGTCGAACGATCCGTACTGGACGCTGGCCGATGCCTTCAGGTCGCGGGTCGGGCGCTTGCGGACGAAGTTGATGACCGCCGACGGGTTGCCGGTCGACGACAACAGGCCGGGCGCGCCGCGCACGACCTCGATCCGGTCGTAGATCGCGGTATCGACCGATCCGGTCTGCACTTCGAAGGCGAAGGGCAGGCCGATGCCGTCGATCTGGAACGTCTGGATATCGAAGCCGCGCGCCGAATAATAGAAGCGGTCGGTTTCCTGCGCCTGCACCGTCACACCCGGGACGGTCGTGAGCAGCGCGTTGGCGTCGTTCAGCTGAAAGTCGTCGATCTGCGCACGCGTCACCACGCTGACCGATTGCGGCGTCTCGCGCTGGCTGAGCGGCAGGCGGGTGGCGGTGGTCTGCGCCTTGACCGCATAGTCGGCGCTGCCCTCGGTCCGGGTGCCGGTGACGATGATATCGTCGCCCCGCTGCGGGTCCTCGGTCGGCGGCACGTCCGGCACGGCGGTAACGGCGGCGAGGAGGATGGCGAAAGCGGACATGCGGAACGATTCCCTGACTGTTTCGCGCCGGTACGCCGCCGTTGCTGCTTTTGCAAGTGACTATCAGTAGCTTACGCTCAGGCTGGTCGGTCCTTTGTCAGGAAACGGCCGAGAACGACGACATCCTGCCGCGTCAACCCGATCGCTTCGTAGAAACCGAGCGCGGCATCGTTGTCGCTGCGGACCATCAACTGGAGCTTCGGCGCGCCCGCGTCGCGCAGCCAGTCTTCGGCAGCGGCGAACAAGGCGCGGCCGATACCCTGCCCCTGACGATCGGGCGCGACCGCGAGATAGTAGAGCCAGCCGCGATGCCCGTCATGCCCGACCATGACGCTGCCGATCGGTCCGCCTTCCTCGCGGGCCAGCAGGATGGTCGACGTCGCGCCCGACAGCGCCCGCGCGAGATCGGCATGGGGGTCGTTCCATGGCCGGGTCAGCCCGCACGATCGCCACAATGCAACCACGCGGTCGGCATCGTCGGCGGTGGCGGGTGCGATCACCGGGCGATACAGGTGCTGCCCGCCCATAACGCCGCGACATTGTCACGGGCGTCATAGGTACCCGACAGATCGCCGCTGGTGAATTCGCGGCCGAGGCTGGTTTCCTCGACCGGCGCGTCGATCGTCGAATCCACCGTCGCCCGCTTCGCGCCGATGCCGACGCCGCTCATCGTCGTCAGCCCGCGCCCGCGCGCCGACCAGCCGACGAAGCGGCCTTCCTGAAAATAGACCGCGATCTTCGGATAGGTGGCGATGTCGAGCGGGCCTTCGCCGCACGTCTCGTTGCGCGATCGTTCGGGCAGGCTCTGGGTCGCCGCCTCGACCACGCGTAGCACGATCTCGCTCGGGCTGCCGAAGGGGAGCGCGCGGCTGCTGGCACCGGCCACGGTTTGCAGGCCGTCGGGGGCGAGGTTGAGCGCGATCGCGTTGCGCGCCGCTGCTTCCGCACCGGCCGGCGCATCGCAGCGGACGCGGCGGACCGGTCCGCCGTCCGCCATCATGTCGAGCGTCCCCCCCTCGCCCAGCGCCAGCCGGTAGCGGCGCTGTTCGGTGATGCCACCGCGATCGCCGACGATATCGATATCGACCGCCCCGGCATCGGCAAGGGTGATGCCGCGCACCGGCAGCTCGCGGTCGCCCATCGTGATCGCGTTCGCCGCGACGATCAGCCGGTTCGCCCCGGCGGGATCGGCGGCGCAGGCGGCACCGTCGCTGCCCCATGTCCCGACGAACCGGGTCGGGATCGTCACCAGCGTTTCGGGCGTCGGCGACGGCATCGGCAGGATCGGGTCGTCCTGCGTCAGATTGACCGACGCATCGGGTTCATCGGCCTGTCCGCATCCTGCCAGCAACGCCAGCATCCCGATCGCCCACCGCCGCATCACCCGACTCCCGTACCTCTTGTTTCGGCAGGACTGCCGGATTTGCCGTCGCGACGAAAGAGGTCAGCGTGGCGGCGGCGTCGATCCGACCGCGACGACCGGCGGCGTGCGCGACGCGAAATAGGCCTTTGCCGGCAATTCGATCACCGTCACCCGTCCGGCATTGGCGCGTTCGAGCGACTGGGTGAACGAGCGCGGCTTCTTCATCAGTTTCCGGTCCTCGACCACGGTCAGGCCCGATCGACGCGCGGCTTCGGCAACGAAATGGACGCAGTTGCGACGGTTCAGATTATAGTGCGAATCGCCCTTCTCACCCCATTCGTCGATCAGCGAGCGGACGGCGGCATATTGCGCATCGCTCAGCACGACCGAGAAATGGGCGTTGCTGCGGTCGATATAGGATGGTTTGGGGCGGTCGATCCGTCCGGCGACCGATCCGGTCAGCAAAGCGGGGGTGATCGCCTTGGCAGTAAAGCCATAGGTGCCATCGGCTGCCGGCCCGCCGGCATCGGGCGTGCCCGAAAAGCTGAAGAATGCATGCGGGAAGCTCTGCCCGAATTCCTGCGACCAGAAGGTGATCGTCACCGCCGCCTGCGCCGGGACGATGGCCTGCACCGCCAGCAGCAGCGCGGCGAGGGCCCGGAACACGGGTCGGAACCACCGATCGGTCGTCATGCCGCCTTCCATACCGAACGCGGCGCGCCGGCACCAGCCGACACGCCGCATCGTTTGCAGTCGTTACCGTACGGTCAGTCGGCCTTGCCGTCGCGGGCCAACTTTTCTTCCTGTTCGGGGTCGTAGCCCGACGAAGGTGCGGGACCGTTGCTGTGGATCGGCTGGGTCGAGGCGGGCGGGTCCGACGCGTCCATCGATTCGTCGAGACCGCGGTCGAGCCGCGCGTCGCTGTCGGCCGGATCGCTTTCCATCCTGCCGGCGATGCTGTGATCGCCGCCTGCGTCGCCGCGACCCGGCGGGGTGTGCGCGTCGCTTTCGTTGCCGTCGGGGGCGACCGACAGCGACGAAAGCGCCTTGTCGTCGATTCCCATGGTGTCGTTGGTCATGTCCCTCACTCCTTCAGGACAAAAACGAAACGATCGCCCGACGCGTTCCCCGTATAAGAAAAGACCCGACGGTTTCCCGCCGGGCCCTTCATATCGTCCTCGGTGACCGGATCAGTCGCGGTTGCCCATGAACGACAGCAGGAACTGGAACATGTTCACGAAGTCGAGGTACAGCGACAGCGCCCCCATGATCACGGCCTTGCCAGCGAAGTCGGTGCCGGCGACCTGATAATACAGGCCCTTGATCCGCTGCGTATCATAGGCGGTCAGACCCGCGAACAGGAGCACGCCAATCGCGCTGATGACCATGCTCATCATGCTCGACTGAAAGAACAGGTTCAGCAGCGACGCCACGATCAGACCGACCAGACCCATGATCAGGAACGTACCGAACCCGGTCAGGTCACGCTTCGTCGTGTAGCCGTAGAGGCTGAGCGACAGGAACGAGACCGTGGTCGCAAAGAAGGTCAGCGCGATCGACGATCCGGTGTAGCGCAGGAAGATCGTCGACATCGACAGACCCATGATCGCTGCGAATGCCCAGAACAGCCCCTGCGCCGCGCCGGTCGAAAGACGGTTGATGCCGAAGCTCAACACCATCACGAAGATCAGCGGCGAGAAGATGATCGCATATTTCAGGATACCGGGCTGGTAGAACACCGCCGCCGCCGGCGAGGTGTCGCCACCCCACGAAAACAACAGCGCGACGATGCCGGTCAACAGCACGCCCGAAGCCATGTAGTTATACACCGAAAGCATGTAGGACCGCAGCCCTTCGTCGCGCGCCATGTCACGGTCGCGCGTACGGGTGATCGGTGCGGCCGACGTCCGGGGATCGGACCAGTTCGCCATTGTAAACTCCTCTTTCCGGCACTCATGCCGGCTGTTCGAAATATCGTCCGCCGTCGTGGCGATTTCAAGCCAAACGCGGAGAGCAACATTTTGTTACGCTGCCGGGAGAATCCGCCATGCACCGTCTGTTTATCGCCCTCCGCCCGCCCGCCGCGATGCGCGACGCGCTGTTCGACATCCAGGACGGCGTCGAAGCGGCGCGGTGGCAGGATGACGAGCAACTGCACCTGACGCTGCGTTATATCGGCGACGTCGAACGGGCGGTGGCCGAGGATATCGCACTGGCATTGCAGGCAGTTCGCGCACCGGCGTTCGATCTGGCGCTGTCGGGAGTCGGACAGTTCGATGCCGGCCGGCGCGGCCGGGCGCTATGGGCCGGGGTGACGCCGCACGACGCGGTGACGGCACTGCATCGGAAGGTCGATCACGCGCTCGTCCGTCTCGGCCTTTCGCCCGAGGGGCGGGCGTTCCTGCCGCACGTCACGCTGGCGCGGCTCAACAAATCGAGCGGGCCGACGGAAGCGTTCCTCGGCGCGAATGCCGGGCTGGCGTCGCCGCCGATGCGGTTCGATCACTTCCTCCTGTACGAAAGCCACCTCGGCCATGCCGGTGCGTGGTACGAGGCGGCGGCGCGTTACCCCCTCGATCCGCTCATGACAGGCGACTGACGCATCGTCCCGTCGCGGGACGGGCGCAAGCTGTCGTTTCGTTCATGAAACCGTCAGGCGAAGGGTGCGTTAAACCGGTCAACAACGACATGGACGAAAGGATATCCCCCATGCGCAATATGATGTTGGCACTCGCCGCTGCATCGCTGCTGGCGCCGGTCGGTGCGACCTATTCGAAGCACGGCATTTCGGTCGGCAAGTCCGAAGCCGAGGCACAGCGCCGCAACCAGTATCGCGAATGGCGCGGTCGTGACGGTCGCCGCTATTGCCGCAAGCCGAACGGCACGACCGGTCTGGTCGTCGGCGGCGTTGCCGGCGCGCTGGTCGGCCGCACGGTCGACAGCCGTGGCGACCGTACGCTGGGTACCCTGCTCGGCGGTGCCGCCGGTGCGCTGGCGGGTCGCGAGATCGAGCGGAGCGGCAGCCGCGGTCGCTGCCGTTGAACCTTCTTTGACGCGACCTATTTGGAGGGCGGGTCCGGCGACGGGCCCGCCCTTTTTCCATCGCAAAGGTTCCCGCATGATCCGCAGTGCATCCGCCCGTTACGAAGGTCTTGGCAAGGACGGCAAAGGCCATGTCTCGACCCAGTCCGGCGTGCTCGACAACCAGCAATATGGTTTCAGCACTCGGTTCGAGGACGGCAAGGGTACCAATCCCGAAGAATTGATCGCCGCCGCCCATGCCAGTTGCTTCACCATGGCGCTGAGCTTCGCATTGGCCGGTGCCGGCTATGGCGACGGCACGCTGGAGACCACGGCAAAGGTCACGCTGGACAAGGATGGCGACGGGTTCACGGTGACAAAGTCGGCGCTGACGCTGACCGCCAGCGTCCCCGGCATCGATAAGGCGAAGTTCGAGGAAATCGCGGCCGGTGCCAAGGCGGGCTGCCCGATCTCAAAGCTGCTGAATGCCGAGATCACGCTGGACCACACGCTCAACACGTGATGCGAACCGGGCCGGGGCAGGCTGCTCCGGCCCGTTTTTTGCGACCCCGATTTGCGGCAAAGCCTTCATCCTTTTTGGCTATGACATTGCCGCATGCTGCGCGTTCTGACCCTGGCCACGCTGTTCCCCGATGTCACCCGGCCCAATTTTGGGGGGTTCGTCGAACGGCAAACCTTGGGACTGGCCGCACTGGATGGCGTCGAGGTGCGCGTCGTCGTCCCGATCGGTATCCCGCCTTTCCCCCTTTCGCTCCACCCCACCTATCGTTCGCTCGCGCGCCTGCCGTTGCGCGAGGACTGGAAGGGGTTGGCAGTCGATCGGCCGCGTTTTGTGAACCTGCCGGCGACACGGGGGCGGTTCCATGTCGGTGCGCTGATCCGGTGCCTGACGCCGCATCTCGACGCGCTGCGGGCGACATTTCGCTTCGATGTGATCGATGCCGAGTTCTTCTTTCCTGACGGACCGGCGGCGGTGGCGCTGGGGCGGCGCTATGACGTGCCGGTGTCGATCAAGGCGCGCGGGGCCGATATTCATCATTGGGGCCATGCCCCGGCGACCGCGACACAGGTCCGCGCGGCCGGCGAGCGTGCCGATGGCTTGCTGGCGGTTTCGCAGTCGATGGCCGAGGATATCGCCGCCACCGGGATCGACCGTCCGGTTCGGGTCCATCGTACCGGGATCGACCGCAGCCGGTTCGGCACGATCGATCGGATGGCGGCGAAGGCGCGGCTTGGCGTAACCGGCCCGCTGGTCGTATCGCTCGGCGCGTTGATCCCACGCAAAGGTCATCGCATCGTGCTGGAGGCGGTGGCGGCGTTACCCGGTGTGGGGTTGTGGATCGTCGGCGGCGGGCCCGATCAGGCATCGCTGGCGGCGCGCATCGCCGAACTGGGCGTTAGCGACCGGGTCCGGCTGTGCGGAGCTATGCCGCATGACGCCCTGCCCGACCTGCTGGCGGCGGCGGACGTCATGGCGCTGGCGTCGTCGTCGGAAGGGCTGGCAAATGCGTGGGTCGAGGCGCTTGCCAGCGGGACGCCGATCGTCATTCCCGATGCCGGCGCGGCGCGCGAAGTCGTCACCCGTCCCGCGGCGGGGCGAATCGTCGCGCGCGATGCGGCGTCCTTCGCGCAAGGGATTGCGGCGATCTTGTCGCAGGCCGCCGATCCGGCGGCGACGCGGGCGACGGTCGATGCCTATAGCTGGGAGCGCAACGCGTCGGAGCTACGCGACCATCTGGCCGGACTGGTCAATCAGAAGGGGTAGAAGGCCGCCGCGATCCAGCGTCCTTCGTCGCGCAACACGCCCCATGCGCGCGCCGCGGCCCGGCTGTCCATCGCCTCGATCCCCAAGCCTCGCGCGTCGAGCGCGCGGACCAGCGCGCGCGGCGGCTGGCGCAGGGTAGCGCCGGTGCCGAGCAGCAGGAACTCCGGGACCGGATCGATCGCCAATACCGCCGCCAGTGCATCGGTGTTCAGCGCCTCGAACGCCGGCGGCTCCCACAGATCGGCGCGCTGTGGCGTCATCAGCAGCGCCGGGTAAATGCCGTCATCGACCCGGAACCCGCCGGGGGTCAGGCCCGAAACGACCGGACCGTCGCCCTTTCGGGTCCGGTCGAGCTTCACCGGGTGCCCTTTTGGGGGACCGGTTCCTTGACGGTCCCTTCCCCCACCGGCGCGCCGGGCTGCAGCCCCAGCGAGATCAGCAGCGACGACGACACGTAGATCGACGAATAGGTACCGACGATCACGCCGAGGATCATGGCGGCGGTGAAGCCACGCAGCACATGGCCGCCGAACACGATCAGCGCGGTCAGCGCCAGCAGGATGGTCAGCGAGGTCATGACCGTCCGCGGCAACGTTTCGTTGACCGACAGATCGATCAGCTCGCGCATCCCCATCTTGCGGTATTTGCGCATGTTTTCACGGATACGGTCGTCGATCACCATCTTGTCGTTGATCGAATAGCCGATGATGGTCAGCACCGCCGCGACGATGGTCAGGTCGAACGGCATCTGCGTCAGCGCAAAGAAACCGAGCGTCATCAGCACGTCGTGGATGATCGCGACCGCGGTCGACACGCCGAACTGCCATTCGTAGCGGAACCATGAAAAGATGGCGATGCCGACGATGGCCAGCAACACGGCAAGCACGCCGTTGGTCACCAGCTCGTCGGACACCTTGCCCGACACGGTCGAATAGTTGCTGAACGTCGCGCCGGGGAATTCGGTCGACAGCGCGGTCTTCACGCGTTCGACCAGCCGGTCGGTCGCGCCAGCATCGCCTTCGGGAACCGGCAGGCGGATCGATACGAGCGTGGGATCGGCGAATTGCTGGATAGCGGGTTCGCCCACCCCCAGCCGTTCGATGGTCGCACGCACCCGGTCGATCGCCGGCGGGGCGGCGAATTTCTCTTCGATCGAAACGCCGCCCATGAAGTCGACGCCGAAATTGAGGCCACGGACGAACACCAGCCCGACCGCGAGGATGCTGAGGATCAGCGTGACGGTAAACGCGATCTTCCGCACCGCGACGAAGCGGATGTTGGTGTTGTCGGGGACCAGCTTGATGAGACGCATGACGGCCGGGCCTTAGATATGGATGTCGGTCGGACGGTTGCGGCGCATCCATCCGGCGACCAGCATCCGCGTGAAGGTGACGGCGGTGAACACCGAACTGGCGATCCCGAGCAGCAGCACGACCGCGAAGCCGCGAATCGGGCCGGAACCGAGGATCAGCATGATGAAACCCGCAATCGCGTGGGTCACGTTCGCCTCGAAGATCGTGCGGCTCGCTTCCTTATAGCCCAGTTCGAGCGACTGGAGCACCGAACGTCCGCGCCGCCGCTCTTCGCGGATGCGCTCGTTGATCAGCACGTTGGCGTCGACCGCCGTACCGATGGTCAGCACGAAGCCGGCGATACCCGGCAGCGTCAGCGTCGCCCGCAGGAACGCCATGACCGCGAGGATCATCAGGATGTTCAGCACGACCGCGATCGTCGAATAGATGCCGAACCGGCCATAGGTCATGACCATGAACGCGATGACCGCCACGGTGGCGATGATCGCGGCGGTGACGCCGGCCTTGATCGAATCGGCACCGAGTTCGGGGCTGACCGTGCTTTCCTGCACGATGGTCAGGTCGACCGGGAGTTTGCCCGAGCGCAGCGCGATGGCGAGCTGGTTGGCCGTGTCGACGGTGAAGCCGCCACCCGTGATCTGCCCCGAACCGCCCATGATCGCCGTCTGGATATTCGGTGCGGAGATCACCTGATTGTCGACGATGATGGCGAACGGCTTGCCGATATTCTCTTGCGTAACCCGCGCGAAGCGGCGGCCGCCCTCCGAATTGAAGTTGAACGACACCGCCGGCTGCTGATTTTCGTCATAGGTCTGACGCGCATCCGTCAGCTGGTCGCCGCTGATGATCGCCGACCGCTTGACGGCGATCGGGGTGCCCTGCGCCGGATAGGGCAGGATCTGGCTGCCGGCCGGTGCCTGACCGCGCGCGACGGCGGCGGGGTCGGCGGTAACGTCGACGAGCTTGAATTCGAGCCGCGCGGTCTTGCCGAGCAGGGCCTTCAGCGCCTTCGGGTCGGACAGGCCGGGGACCTGTACGACGATGCGGTTGGTACCCTGCTGGATGATCGTCGGTTCGCGGGTACCCAGTTCGTCGATACGACGGCGCACGACCTCGGTCGCGTCCTTCATCGCATTCTCGACGGTCAGGCGCAGGCCGGCCTGCGTCGGGGTGAGCACGAAGCGCGTGGTGTCGCGCACTTCGATGTCCCATTCGCGCTGGCCGGTCATGCCCGCGCCGCCGCCGGTCAGGCTGAGCAGCTTTTCGCGTGCGGCATCGACCTGGGTCGCATCGCGGACCATGAAGCTGATCTGCCCGCCCCGCGTCGAGATGTCCCCGATCGCAACGCGCGGCTGGCGACGCATCTCGGTCGAGATGCGTTCGCGCATCGCTTCGATCTGGGTCGCGGCGACGTCTTCGGTCTTGGCTTCGAGCAGAATGTAACTGCCGCCCGCGAGATCGAGGCCGAGATTGATCGTCTGCGACGCATACCAGGATGGCAGCTTCGCCCGCATCGCTTCGGGCAGCAGGCTCGGTACGGCGAACAGCGACAACAGGATGACGGATGCCCAGATGGCGATCCGTTTCCAGCGCGGAAAGTCGAGCATCAGTCGTTCGCGGGCTTGGCGCCGGCGGGCGGCGTGACTTCGGCAATGGTCGCCTTGACCACGCGGACGCGGGTGTTGGAGGCGATCTCGACCTCGACGAAGGTGTCCTCGACCTTGGTCACCTTGCCGATGATGCCGCCGGCGGTGACGATGCTGTCGCCGCGCTTCACGGCGGCGATCGTTGCCTGCAGCGTCTTCATCCGCTTCGACTGCGGACGGATCAACAGGAAGTAGAAGGCGACGAAGATCAGCAGCAGCGGCGCGACGCCGATCAGCGTGCCGAGAATACCACCCGACGCCGCGGGCGCGGCGGCGGACTGGGCGAAAGCGGAAGGTACGAGCATTGCTGGCCTGAATGTCCGAGATAGCGGACGCCGCGAACACGGCATCCTGTCAATTGCGGGCAGCTATCATCTGCTTGGGTCGCACGCAACATTTGCCCGCTCGCACGCTTCGGGCTTGCATGGGCCGAAAAGCAGGCCTAAAGGCACGCCCTCTCTGATCGGGGCGTAGCGCAGCCTGGTAGCGCATCACACTGGGGGTGTGGGGGTCGCAGGTTCGAATCCTGTCGCCCCGACCAGAGATTTCGGGCGAATCGGTCGCCCTCCCCCTTATTTCGCCGGCAGCTTCACCCGCTGCACCGCGTCGGGCGCATCGTGCAGCCGCAGATACAGAATGTCCTGCGTGGCCGGCACATCGACCGATCCGCCGACGAATCCGGCGGGCAACGCCACCGCGTCCTTCATGTCCGGGGTCGTCCCGATCGCGGCGACGACGAACAGGTCGCGCCCGCTGACCGTGCAGCGTTCGCGACAGGCGATGCCGGTCAGCACCGGCAGGCGGACCAGCGTTCCCAGCGGCTGCCACGCCCCTGCCGCACCACCGCGCCACGGCCGGAAGCGGAGCGCCCCCGCTGCGCCCGCGCCGAACGCCGTTTGCGGCGCGATCGTAGCCACCGCGATATCGTCGCTGATCCGCTGTACCGCGCCCGACGCGATGGTCAGCCGCCTGGCGACGTCGCCGTTCGCAATCTCGATTCCGTCCTCACCGCCGCTCAGACCATCGGCGATCTGGGTCGAGAAGGTCAGCGTCGCGCCGGTCGGCACCAGCCCGTCGGGCAGGTCGATCGGTAACGCACCAGCGGGCGGCGCGTACGCGACGCGCAGGTCGAGCAACGTCGCGACCGGCCGCGCCGGGGCGACCGTTACGGCGACCGTTGCGGTACGGCCATCGCGCAGTTGCACCGCCGCGCTGTCGGTCGGTTCGGTCACCGGCTGCTCGGCGGTCAGCGTCAGCCGATCGCCCTCCCCGACCCGCGTCAGCGCACCCGCGGCGAAACGGGTGCCGCCGAGCATCAGCCCAGTTACCTGATCGAGCCGTGCCCCCTCCAGCACGCCGTCGCGGTCGCCGGCATGGATCGTGAACCGATCGAGCCGGCTCGGCTCGGCGCGGCCGGTCAGCGCGATCTGATCGGGGGCGACCGCCCCGAACCGGACGAAGGTCAGCGTCATCGGTCCCGGTCGTGTCTTGCCGAGTGGCAGCGTCACGTCGAGCGCGTCGGGCGCGGCCGATTTCCATGGGAGCGAGCGGCTGAGCCCGCCGGCATCGCGCAGCGTCAGCCCGGCGACGCATGCCGCCGCCCCGCCGCGCAACGACAGCGGATGGTCGCGCCCGACGATCACCGTCGCGTCGGGGTGCGCGGTCCATGCACCGGGCCCGTCGAGTTCTGCCGGCACGCGCGGACCGCTGAACGCGTCGAAGCCCCAGCGCCCCTGCACCACCGCCTCGGTCACCGGCCCCGCTGCCTGTGGCGCGCCATTGGCCAGCACCAGCCCGCCACGCTCGGCATCGGCGGTCAGCGGCAGCGTCGACACCCGGCCATCGGCGGCGGTGACGCGCAGCACCAGATCGCGTGCATAATCCGTCGCGAACAGCAGCGACGCATCGTCGATCGGCAGCACCAGATCGGGCCGGGCCAGACACAGCGCCCCCGGCGCACTCGATCGCCACAAGGGCGGCGGCGCGGCCCCGATCGGCGGTAACGGCGCGACCAGCACCGATCGCGGGTCCTGAAACGACGGGGCGCTGTTCAATTGCAGGTGGATCGCCTGCCCCTGCCCCAGCGCCAATGCCGGAAGATATTGATATTGGGCGGTACGAAACGCCCCAAACAGCCGCGCCAGATCGCGCGCCAGCCCGATATAGGGGCTGTAATAGCCAGCCCCGCCCTCCCGTGTCGCCGCCACGCGGTACGCAAGGTCGACCGGGGTGCCGGTCAGCGTTTCAGTGAGTGTCGCACCGCGCTGCGCCTGCAACACCAGCGAATCACGCTGCTGGGTCAGGCACGCCGCCTGCAACGCGCGCTGGCGCAGCAAGCAGTCGGCATTCAGCTTGATCCGCAGCGCATCGGCCAGCACCGGCGCGGCGGTGGCGAGCCGTTCGGGCGCGCGCTCGCCGATCCGGCCGATCGCGCCGACGAACGCGTCCAGCCGCTGTCGGTCCAACGACGCCTGATACAGATCCTGCGCCGCGCGGACGAACACGCCGGGCCGCCCGCGCACCGCGCCGCGCACCGCCGAAAAGCCGCCGCCCGCTTCGGGGACGAGGAACAGCAACACCTGCTCCGCGCCCTCGGGCACCTTGACGATCAGGACGTTCTTTTTCTTGTTCCACGTCTCGACCGAAAAGAACCAGTCCTTGGGCGGCGGATTGGTCGCCCCGCGCAGGAAGGCGACGACCAGCAGATAGCGTGCTGCCTGATCGTCGGGCAGCAATGCCTTGGCCGTCAGCGTGTCGCCACCACGCAGCGCCGGCACCGCCGCGACCGGCAGTTCGACCTCGCCACGCTTCACCATGACCGACACGTCGGGGCCGGCCAGATCGAACCCGTTCTGCTGGGCCTGCGCGGCATTGGCGAACAGCGCCGACAGCGCGGCGAGCATCAGGAGAACGCGGACCATACCCGCCCCTATAGCGGACGGCTTATGGCGCGACCAAGGCCGCATCGCGCAAGCCGCGCCAGACGCGGATCGCCTGCACCGTCTCCGCCACGTCATGCACCCGAACGATCTGCGCCCCCCGCTCGACCCCGGCCAACGCCAGCGCGACCGATCCGCCCAGCCGTTCATCCGCCGGTGCCTCGTTCGACAGCGCACCGATGATCCGCTTGCGACTGGCACCCAGCAACACCGGGCAACCAAGGCCGTGGAACAGCGCCAGCCCATTCACCAGCGCCAGATTGTCCGACAGTGCCTTGCCGAAACCGATGCCGGGATCGACCACGATTTTCGCCCGGTCGACCCCGGCGGCGACCACCGCCTCGACCCGCGCCTCCAGCCAGTCGAACACGTCGAGCAGCGGGTCGTGATAGCCATCGCCGCCATGCGGCCCTTGCGCCGGGGCAGGCGAATGCATCAGCACCACCGGGCATCCGCTGGACGCGACCACCGCCAGCGCGCGCGGATCATAGGCGAGCGCGGCGACATCATTGACCAGATGCGCGCCCGCCGCCAGCGTCGCCGTCATCACCGCCGCCTTGCGCGTATCGACCGAGATCGCCACCCCCGCCGCCGCCAGCCGCTCCACGACCGGCACGACTCGCGCGATCTCATCGCCCTCCCAAACCGTCGCCGCGCCTGGCTTGGTCGATTCGCCGCCAAGGTCGATCAGCGCCGCCCCTGCCGCCGCCATCGCGAGGCCGACCGCCGCCGCGCCGGCCGGATCGTCGACATGGCGTCCGCCGTCGGAAAAACTGTCCGGGGTCACGTTCAGAATCGCCATGACCTGCGGCTGATCGAAGCGCAGCACGCGCTCGCCGAGCATCAGGGGCGCACGGGGCGCTGTAATCCGCCGGTGCAGCAGCCGCGCCCGTTCGGCCTTGGCTGGCGACAGGCTGGCCACCCATGGCTCGAACGCCTCGACCGGGACGATCGTCCGCTCGCCACCCCGCTCGCGCACCTCATAGGCGGCGAACCACAGCATCCCTCCCGCCAACCGCAACGCGCCGCCATCGGGCAGCCCGATCGGCGTGTCGACGAAGCGGACCGGGCGGAGATACATCAGGGCTGCGTCGCGAGCAGCCATTGCTGGCGCAGCGCATCGACCGGGGTCAGCCCGTTCGGCCCCTCGCTATGCCAGAAGGTCCAGCCATTGCACGTCGGCGCATGCTGCAATGTCGAGCCGAGCTTGTGGATCGACCCGGCCGCACCGCAATCGGACAACAGCGAGCCATCGGCCAGCACCGTCGCGCGGAACCGGCGCTTCGCATCGGTCACGATCGACCCGGCGGGCAGCAGGCCGTTTTCGACCAGCACCCCGAACGCGACGCGCGGCGGTTTGGTCGGCGCGCGCATCGCCCGGATCGCCGATTCGTCGAGCGGCAGCGCCGCCTCGATCCGCGCCGTCGCCGCCTCGACATAGGTCGCGTCGCGTTCGATGCCGATGAAGTGCCGCCCCAGCCGCTTGGCGACCGCGCCGGTCGTGCCGGTGCCGAAGAACGGGTCGAGCACGACGTCGCCGGGATTGGTCGATGCCAGCAGCACACGGTACAGCAGCGCCTCGGGCTTCTGGGTCGGATGCACCTTGGTCCCGTCCTTGCGCAGCCGCTCCGGCCCGCCGCAGATCGGGAATTCCCAGTCGGACCGCATCTGCAGTTCGTCGTTCAACGTCTTCATCTGGCGATAGTTGAAGGTGTAGCGCGCTTTTTCGCCCATTGAGGCCCAGATCATCGTTTCATGCGCGTTGGTAAAACGCGTGCCCTTGAAATTGGGCATCGGGTTCGACTTGCGCCACACAATGTCGTTGAGAATCCAGAAGCCCTGGTCCTGCACGATCGACCCGACGCGGTAGATATTGTGGTAGCTGCCGATGACCCAGATCGTGCCGGCGGGCTTCAGGATGCGGCGCGCCTCGGCCAGCCAGTCGCGGGTGAACTTGTCATAGGTGGCGAAGCTGTCGAACTTGTCCCAGTCGTCGTCCACCGCATCGACCTGACTGCCATCGGGGCGCAGCAGGTCGCCGCCGAGTTGCAGATTGTAGGGCGGATCGGCGAAGATGCAGTCGATCGAATTCGCCGGCAGCGAGCGCATCGCGTCGATGCAGTCGTCCATCAAGATGCGGTCGAGCGGCAGCGTGACCGTCGCGGGGGCCTTTGCCCGGATTTTCGTCGCTACCATCGTCGCCAGTCCCCCTTGAATCGGCTCCATTTCGGGGAATTGGCGAGTCGCGGTCAAGAGGGAATGCTTGACTCCCGCGTCGTGCCGGATTCGTTCCGGCGACGAATCGAGTCGCGGCAGGCTAGATATGGAGTCTCGGAGCAGTTGTGAGACTCCATATCTGGTAGCCCACCGTTCGTCGCAAATCCTCCCCGGCACGGGGAGGATTTCAAACAAGCATTGCCTGCGCGACCGGCGCGAAGCTGCGGCGGTGGAGCGGCGTCGGGCCGAGCGTGCGGAGCGCCTCCAGATGCACCTTCGCCCCGTACCCCTTGTTCGACGCCCATCCGTACCCCGGATGCTCCACGTCCGCCGCGATCATCATCGCATCGCGGGTCTGTTTGGCGACGATCGACGCCGCCGCGATCGACAGGCTGATCGCATCGCCGCCGATCACCGCGACGCTCGGGTGCGACCAGTTGGGACAGCGATTGCCGTCGACCAGCACCATGCCGCACGCCATGCCCAGCGCGTCGACGGCGCGTTCCATGGCGAGCATCGTTGCCCACAGGATGTTCAACCGGTCGATTTCCTCGACGGTCGCGATGCCGACGCCGATCGTCGCGCAGTCGAGCAGCCGGGCGTGAAGGTCGGCACGGCGCTTCGCGCTCAACTGTTTCGAATCGTTGAGGCCATCGGGGATGCAATCGCGGTCGAGCACCACCGCCGCAGCGACCACCGGCCCGGCCAGCGGGCCGCGACCCGCTTCGTCCACCCCAGCCACCGGCCCGACATGGCGCGCCTCGTGGCTCCAGTCAGGCATCGGCGATGCGCCAGGGCGGAAAACGCCGCATCTCGCCCGCCTGATACAGGCAGACCTCGTTGCCCGCCGGATCGAACAGCCGCGCCTCGCGCCAGCCCCATGGCCGGTCGATCGGCTCCTGCGCGAACGATACGCCCTGCCCGCGCAGATAATGGACGATCACGTCGAGATCGCCGACCTCGAAATAGACCGCCGGCACCTTGCGTTCCTCGGTCATCTCGATCGAGAAGGTCGCGCCCCCTTCGGTCTCGAACCGGGCATAGCGGCGGCTGGACCGGACGATGGGTTTGAGGCCCAGCAGGCGGTAGAAATGCTCGCTGGCCGGCACGTCGTTGGCGGGCACCGTCACCTGGTTCAGCATCGGCGACCAGCGCGACTGGTTGAGGTCGAGCCGCACCCCCTGCTGTGCCATCGGCCCTGCCCCGCGCCCCAGTTCGTCGGCCCCCAGCATCGCGATCCGCACGAAGCTGCGCGCGCGGCCGATCGCTTCGGCCAGCGTCCATTCCTTGGCCAGTTCGCACGCGATGGCGGTCGACAGCGTACAGCCGGTGCCGTGCGTCGCCATGCCGTCGACGCGCGGTGCCGACCATTCGACCAGCGGCGCGGTGCCCGCCTTGCGCTGGTGGAGCCGGTCGATCACGACCTCACCCTCGCCATGCCCGCCCTTTTCCAGCAGCGCGCAGCCGTGACCCAGCACCGCATCGGCCCCGCCCAGCGTCTTGAGTTCGGGCAGGTTGGGCGTCGCCACCGTCGCCACCGCCATCAGCCGTTCGAACGCCGCGACCGTGGCTTCGTCGGCCAGCCGCGCGCCGCTGGTCGCGATCATCACCGGATCGAAGACGACGGGAATGCCGGGCAGGTCGCGCAACCGGTCGGCCAGCGCATGGGCGGTGCGCGCCGATCCGATCATGCCGATCTTGACCGCATCGACACCGATATCGCGGACCACCGCATCGATCTGCGCCATGACCATGTCGGTCGGGACCGGATGCACGGCATCGACGCCCAGCGTGTTCTGCGCGGTGATCGCGGTGATCGCGGTCATGGCGTGGCAGCCGAGCATCGTCGCGGTCTTGATATCCGCCTGGATACCGGCGCCCCCGCCGGAGTCGGAACCGGCGACGATCAGGATGCGGGGTGTGGTCATGGGGGTGGCGTTAGCAGCGGTAAGGAGCCGTTAAAAGTCCTCCCCGCCCGCGGGGAGGGGGACCGTCCGTAGGACGGTGGAGGGGGTTTGCCGCGCAACGCAACGGTTCCGTATGCGGATACCCCCCTCCACCAGCTTCGCTGGTCCCCCTCCCCGCGGAGCGGGGAGGATTTACTTGCGCCTGGTCGGGCGGTCGACCAACTCACCCCGGCAGTTCGGGCACACCTCATCCAGTTCGTCCGCGCAATCGGCGCAAAACGTGTCCTCCCGCGAACAGATGAACGCGCCATGCGCCGCCGCCGGCAACGGCGCGGCGCAGCGTTCGCATGCCGGCTTCATGTCCAGCATCAGGCCGCCGCCTGCCGCACCGCGTCGCAGATGCGATCGACGACCTGTTCGACGTGGCCGGCATCGTCACCCTCGGCCATGACCCGGATCACCGGCTCGGTCCCCGACGCGCGCAGCACCAGCCGTCCACGCCCGGCCAGTTCGGCCTCGACCCCCGACACGACATCCTTGACCCGCGGATCGTCGAGCGGCTTGCCGCCGGCGAAGCGGACATTCTTGAGCAACTGCGGCAACGGATCGAACCGGTGCAGCACCTCGCTCGCCGGCGCACCGGCGCGCCGCACCTCGGCCAGCACCTGCAATGCAGCGACGAGGCCGTCGCCGGTCGTCGCATAGTCGGACAGGATGATATGCCCCGACTGTTCGCCACCGACATTATATCCCGATGTCCGCATTTTCTCGAGGACATGGCGGTCGCCGACCGCGGTGCGGACCAGCCCCAGCCCCTGTGCCGACAGATGCCGTTCGAGGCCGAGGTTCGACATGACCGTCGCGACCAGCCCGCCGCCCTTCAACCGTCCGGCGCGTGCCCAGCTGGCGGCGATCGTCGCCATCAACTGATCGCCATCGATCACCCGACCCGCTTCGTCGACCACGATCAGCCGATCGGCATCCCCGTCCAGCGCGATCCCGATCTGCGCGCCCGACGCGACCACCGTTTCCGACAGCAGTTGCGGCGCGGTCGATCCGACGCGGTCGTTGATGTTCTTGCCATTGGGCGTCACGCCGATCGCGATGACCTCCGCCCCCAATTCCCATAGCGCGGAGGGGGCGACGTTATAGGCAGCCCCATTGGCGCAATCGATCACCAGCTTCATGCCGTCGAGCCGAAGATTTTCGGGAAAGGTCGACTTGGCGAAGTGGATGTAGCGGCCGCGCGCATCCTCGATCCGCTTGGCACGGCCGATATCGCCCGGTGCCGACAGGTCGATCTCGCTATCGATCAGCACCTCGATCGCCAGTTCGTCGGCGTCGGACAGCTTGTACCCGTCCGGCCCGAACAGCTTGATCCCGTTGTCGTGGAACGGGTTATGGCTGGCGGAGATCATCACGCCCATATCGGCGCGCATCGAATGGGTCAGCATCGCCACCGCCGGGGTCGGCATCGGCCCCACCAGCACCACGTCCATGCCGACCGACGTGAAGCCCGCGACCATCGCGTTTTCGAGCATATAGCCCGACAGCCGCGTGTCCTTCCCGATCACCACGCGGTGGCGGTGATCGCCGCGCCGGAAATGCGCGCCCGCCGCCATGCCGATCCGCATCGCCATTTCGGCGGTCATCGGCCGCGCGTTGGTCAGCCCGCGGATACCGTCGGTTCCGAAATATTTCCTTGCCATCGTCCCATACGCCTTCAGGTTGAGCCTTTGCGTGGCGCGGCTATTACCGCCACTTTGTTAAAAGGGCGAGCATGTCGCAGGCGACACGAATTTTGGCGGGATTGGGTGCCGGGCTGGCGCTGGGCATCGTGCTGGCCGGGCAATCGCCCGACACCGCGCTGTCGGGCATCGCCATCGCCGAACCGATCGGCACCGCATGGCTGAACGCGCTGCGCATGACGATCGTGCCGCTGGTGGTGGCGCTGCTCATCACCGGCATCGCGCAGACGGCGGAGGCGGCGCGGGCGGGCCGGATCGCGACGCGATCGTTGCTGCTGTTCATCGTCATCCTGTGGACGTCGTCGGCGCTGGGCGCGCTGGTCACGCTGTCGCTGCTCGACATCTTTCCGCTGGGCGAGACCGCCGCACAGGCGCTGCGCGCGACGTTCGGGACCGCCGCCCCGGCCGCGAAGGTCCCGCCCTTCACCGATTTCCTCGTCGCGATCGTGCCGACGAATCCGGTATCGGCGGCGGCGAACGACCAGTTCCTGCCGCTGATCCTGTTCACGCTGGTGTTCGGCTTTGCGATGACGCGGTTGCCGCAGGACAATCGCCATGTGCTGGTGCGGTTGTTCCAGGCGATCGCCGATACCATGCTGATCGTCATCAACTGGGTATTGTGGCTGGGACCGATCGGCGTGTTCGCGCTGGGGTATGTCGTCGGCGCGCGCGCCGGTACCGCGGCGTTCGGGGCGCTGGTCCATTATGTGCTGGTGCTGATGACCGTCGGCCTGTCGATCTGGCTGCTCGCCTATCCGCTCGCACGGTTCGGCGGACGGGTGTCGATCGGCCGTTTCCTGAAAGGAACCGCCCCGGCACAGGCCGTGGCGATCTCGACGCAAAGCTCGCTCGCGTCGCTGCCGGCGATGCTGAAGGGATCGGGCGACCTTGGCGTACCGGTGGCGACGTCGGGCGTGGTGCTGCCGATGGCGGTGGCGTTGTTCCGTGCGACCGGGCCGGCGATGAACCTCGGCGTCGCGCTCTATGTCGCACATGTGTTCGGCGTGCCGCTCGGCGCGGGGCAGATCGCGGCAGGAATCGCGGCGGGGGCGATCACGACGATGGGCGCGGCGAGTTTGCCGGGGCAGATCAGCTTCGTCTCCTCGATCGCGCCGATCGCGGTGGCGATGGGTGTGCCGGTCGAACCATTGGCGCTGCTGGTCGCGGTGGAGACGCTGCCCGATATCGTCCGGACGCTGGGCAATGTGACGATGAACGTCGCGGTGACGACCGTGATCGGCGAGCGGGTCGGCGGGGAACGGATGAGCGAGGCCGACGCGATTCTGGCGGAGGGTTGAGTTCCTCCCTGGCACGGGGAGGATTTTCGCGTTCCGCTCGCGGCAGCGATCCGGAACGTCCCTTCCGCCCCCCTACTTCATCAACACCAGTTCTTCGGCCATCGTCGGGTGCAGCGCGACGGTCTGGTCGAACTGATCCTTGGTCAGCCCGGCCTTCACCGCGATCGCCGCCGCCTGCAATATCTCCGGCGCGTCCGGCCCGATCATGTGCAGCCCGACGATCCGCCCGGTCACGTCGTCGCAGATCATCTTGTACAACGCGCGTTCGTTGCGCCCGGCCAGCACGTTCTTCATCGGGCGGAAGTCGGACAGATAGACCTTGACCGATCCCAGCTTCGACTTCGCCTCGCCCTCGGTCATGCCGACGCCGGCCATCGGCGGATGGCTGAATACCGCTGCCGGGATGCAGTCGTAATCGATCGTCACTTCTTTGCCGCCATAGGTCCGATCGGCGAACGCCTGTCCCTCGCGAATGGCGACCGGGGTCAGCTGTACGCGATTGGTGACGTCGCCGACCGCATAGATCGACGGACAGGACGACTGTGCCTTGTCGTCGACCTGTACCGCACCCTTGTCGTCCAGCGTGACGCCCGCCGACTCCAGCCCCAGCCCGTCGGTGTTCGGCACGCGCCCGGTCGCGAACATCACCATGTCGACCGTCACCGGCTCATGGTTCGACATCTTGACCGTCAGGCAGCCATCCTCGCCCTTCTCGATCCCCTCGAACGCGGCGTGGAATCGGAACTCGATCCCCTTGGTCATCGAGATTTGCAGCAACCGGTCGCGGATCGATTCGTCATAGCCGCGCAGGATCACGTCGGTGCGGTTGATGAGCGTGACGTGCGCGCCGAACTGGTGGAACACGCCGGCGAATTCATTGGCGATATAGCCCGCGCCCGCGATCAGGATGCGCTTGGGAATCGCGTCGAGATGAAAGGCTTCGTTCGATGTGATGCCGTGTTCGGAACCGGGGCAGTCGGGCACCGCCGGCCGCGCCCCGACCGCGATCAGGATGCGCTCGGCGGTCACTTCGCGCCCGCTGGCCAGCTTCACCGAATGCGGGCCGGTGACGGTCGCGCGCTCATGAATGATCTCGACGCCGTGATTTTCGAGCGTGCTGGTATAGGCACCGTTGATCCGGTCGACCTCGCTCAGCACATTGTCGCGCAGCCGTTGCCAGCTGAAGTTGCACTGCGTCGGCACGTCCCATCCGAACGCGTTCGCATCGCGCAGATCCTCGGCGAAATGCGCGCCGTACACCAGCAGCTTCTTGGGCACGCAGCCGCGGATGACGCAGGTACCGCCGACGCGATATTCCTCGGCCACCGCCACCTTCGCGCCATGCGCCGCCGACACGCGGGCGGCGCGGGTGCCGCCCGATCCCGCGCCGATGACGAAAAGGTCGTACTCGTAATCGCTCATGCAAGTCCTGCCCGTGCCAGAAGGTCGTTGGTCGACGCATCGAACGTCTGACCACCGCGATCGGCTGCCTTCGCCATTTCCTTGCCCAGCTCGACGCCGAACTGGTCGAACGGATTGATGCCGAGCAGTGCCGCGTTCACGAAGGTCCGCGCTTCGTAGAATGCGATCAGCGCCCCCAGCGCGCGGGCGTCGAGATCCTGCAACAGGATCGTCGTCGACGGCCGGTCGCCCGCATAGGCGCGCGCCGGATCGTCGTTATGCTTGCCCGCCATCAACGCCGCCCCCTGTGCGAACGCATTGAGCAGCAACTGCCGGTGATGGCCGGGGTCCAGCGTGTCGCCCGCCTCGACCACCGCGACGAATTCGAGCGGGACGATCCGCGTCCCCTGATGCAGCAGCTGGAACACCGCATGCTGCGCATCGGTGCCGACCCCGCCCCAGGTGATCGCCGCCGAATTGCGGCCGAGCGGCTCGCCGGCCGCCGTCACCGACTTGCCGTTCGATTCCATTTCGAGCTGCTGCAGATACGATGGCAGCAACCGCAGCCGCTCGTCATAGGCAAAGGTCGCGCGCGTCTCGCACCCTGCCACCTGCGAATAATAGAGGTCGGCAAAGGCGGCGAGGACCGGCGCGTTGTGCTGCAACTCGGTCAGCCGAAAATGGCGATCCATCTCGGCTGCGCCTTCGAGTAGTTCTTCATAGGCCTGGAAGCCCAGCGCCAGCGCGAACGGAAAGCCGATCGACGACCATAGCGAATAGCGCCCGCCGACGCTCTCCATGAACGGCAGCACGCGGGTTTCGTCGACGCCCCATTCCACCGCCTTGTCCGGCGCGGCGGTCAGCGCGATGACGCGGCCATAGGGGTCCTCGACCCCGCCCTCGCTCATCCACGCCAGCGCCGACCCGGCGTTCAGCATCGTCTCGGTGGTGGTGAAGGTCTTGGACGCGATGACCAGCAGCGTGGCGGCCGGATCGAAGCCCTTGAGCGCCTCCTCCATCGCCACGCCGTCGACGTTCGACACGATCGCGACGTCGTACTTGTCCTCATCGCGACCCAGCGCGTCGAAGATCAGGTCGGGACCGAGCGCCGATCCGCCGATGCCGACATGCAGGATGTGGCGGACCGGGCCGAACGCATCGGCCTCGATCGCGTCGATCACCTGCCGCATCCGCGCCTGGAACGCGCGCGCCTGCGCGACGTCCTCGGGATTGCCCTCGCCACGTTCGGCGGTGTGGGTCGCGGCGCGGCCCTCGGTGACGTTGATGACCTGCCCGCTGAACAGAGCGTCGCGCTTGGCGGCCAGTTCCATCGTCGTCGCCAGCCCGGTAAAGGCCGCCAGCGCGGCATCGTCGAGATGCGTCTTGGCAAAGTCGAAATGGATGCCGCCGACGTCGAGCGTCAGCTTGCCCAGCCGGTCGGGGTCGTTCGCGAACAGTTCGGTCAGCTTGGGTTGCTTCAGCGCTTCGATCGCGGACCAGTCCTGCATCGCCATATCGTGCCTCATCTGTCGTCGGTTGACTAACGACGTGCCCTAGGGCGGATGGCGGGGGCAGGTCCACACCCTTCTATCGTCACCCAACCGCTTGACGCCCCGCCCCGCCCCCCGCATGGGCGAAGCATGGCTCTCGACACCGTCCCCGCGACTCCCGCCAGCTCCAAGCCGAAGCGTTCGGAAGGGGCGGACCTGATGGTCTTCCTGCTGAAGCTGGCGATCGTGGTGTTCATCATCCGATCGTTCCTGTTCTCGCCCTTTTCGATTCCGTCGGGGTCGATGCAGCCGCGGCTGCTGATCGGCGACTATCTTTTCATCACCAAATGGAATTACGGCTATTCGCGCTATTCGCTGCCGTGGAACCTGCCGCTGATCCCGGGCCGCATCCTGCCGCGTACCCCGGCGCGGGGCGACGTGGTGGTGTTCAAGGCCCCGCCGACCGCCAGACAGGATTATATCAAGCGCGTGATCGGCATTCCCGGCGACACGGTGCAGATGCGCGGCGGCCAGCTGTTCCTGAACGGCAAGGCCATCCCGAAGCAGCGTATGCCCGATTTCGTCGTGCCGGTGTCGCCCAACACCGACTGCGCCTATGAATTTCAGCGCGTCGTCGCCGACAAGCCGGTCTGCGCCTATCCGCAATTCCGCGAGACGCTGCCGGGCGGAAAGAGCTACAACGTCCTCGACCTCGGCACGACCGAAGCCGACGATACCGGCGTGTTCACCGTGCCGACCGGCCACGCGTTCCTGATGGGCGACAATCGCGACGACAGCGCCGACAGCCGCTTCCCCGCACGCGAGGGCGGCGGGATCGGCATCGTGCCGCTTCAGAATATCGAGGGCAAGGCGGTCGTGAACTTCTTCTCGACCGACGGCTCGGCGCAGTGGCTGCTGCCATGGACATGGGTTTCGGCGGCACGGTGGAGCCGGATCGGGGAAGGCTTCTGAGCAACGCCCTGACCCGCTGGGTCGAACAGGCGCTGGGCCGCGCCCCGACCCGCATCGACGAATATCAGCGGGCGCTGACCCATGGCAGCACCGCGCAGGCGACCTATGAGCGGCTCGAGTTTCTCGGCGACCGCGTGCTCGGCCTGTCGGTCGCCGAATGGCTGTACGAACGCTTTCCCGCCGAAAGCGAAGGCGCGCTGTCGAAACGGTTCAACGCGCTGGTCACCGGCGCGGTCTGTGCCGACATCGCACGGGCGATCGGCGTCGTTCCCCATTTGAAACTCGGCAAGCAGGCGCGCGACGATGGCGCGGGCGACAGCGACAATGTGCTGGGCGACGTGATGGAGGCGCTGATCGGTGCCTTCTATCTCGACCACGGCCACGATGCCGCGCGCGCGCTGGTCCGCAACCTCTGGTCGTCGCGGATCGATGCGCAGCTACGCGTGCCGCGCCACCCGAAATCGGCGTTGCAGGAATGGGCCGCCGCGCATAACCGCCGCCCACCCGAATATGCGATCGTCGACAAGAGCGGCCCCGGCCATGCCCCGCGCTTCACCGTCCGCGTGACGGTCGGCAAACTCGCCGCGGTCGAGGCCACCGGCACGTCGAAGCAGGAGGCCGAGACCGCAGCGGCCAAGGCGATGCTGGCGCAACTCGGCGGATAGGCGGGTCCCGCTGCCCGGCGGCGGACAGCGACCGGCCCTGCCGCCTTATTTCGCGGCGCCGGTCTGCTTGTCGAATTCGGCCTTGGTTACGTTCAGCATCAGCCGGTTGCCCTTCACCGCGAACACGTCCGCCGGGATCATCGCCCGCGAACTGCCCGACAGCAGCTGAACACCCTCGGGCTTCACCGCCTCGATCGTGCCGAGCGCCGCGCCCGACGAATCATACACGTTCGCACCGACCAGCAGATCGGCGGCGACGGCCGGAACCATGCGATTGGTGTTACGCCGCGTCGGTCGGGCATTGGTCGTCGTGCCCGCTTCGTCGCGCAGATTGTCGAGCGCGAATTGCTGATCGCGATCGCTGGTGGCGCTGCGCGACGTATCGTTGCCCAGCCGGCCGTCGGTCGACGGGGCAGCACCACCGGGGGTCTGGGCCTGCGCCGCGCCCGCACCGAATATCAGCGCCGCCGCGACCAAAGCGAACCTTGCCGTCATGCTTCTCTCCTATGTCTATCGCATCGGACGATATTGTTTGCGCTAACGCTACGCCCACGCGCCCGACGTGGCAAAGGTTTCCGTCGTTACCGGCCACCCAGTACCCGCAACTCGATCCGCCACCACCCGATCGCCCACAGCGCGCCGAACAGCCACCCGGCCAGCACGTCGCTGGGCCAATGCACGCCCAGATAGACCCGGCTGACGCCGATCGCGACGACCAGCAGCACCGCCGCCGTCATCGCAAAGGCACGCGCCGCCGGACGCCGCAGCAACGGCCATGCCAGCGTCGCCAGCGTCAGATAGACGATCGCCGAATTGGCGGCATGGCCGCTGGGGAAACTGTTCGACGTCTCCGTCATCAGATGCGGGACCAGATCGGGCCGTGCCCGCGCCACCCCATGCTTGAGCGCCACATTGGCAAGCATGCCGCCGGTACAGGCCAGCGCGACCAGCGCCCCGGTGCGCCACCGCCCCATGCTGGCCAGCAGCAGCGTGACGAAGACGATGACGATCGTCAGCACGGTCGTACTGCCCAGCGCGGTGACGTCGCGCACCATCGACGCGAAACGTGCCGAACCGAGCGGTGCGCCATCGCTTCCGCGCAATGCCAGCAGCAACCGCCGGTCGAGCGCGAAGGTATCGCCCTCCACGACCCGCGTCCCCAGAAAGAACAGGACCAGCAACAGGCATCCGGCGATCGCGATGCCGATGATGCTCCATGGCAACCGGCGGGACGGACGGGGTTCGGGGCGCAGCGGATCGACCATGCCGACCGAACGCGGCACGCGACGAAACGGACGCCCGTCGCCACGTACAATCGCTTCAGGCAGCGGCCGGCAGCGCCGCCGGTTCGATCGCGCCCGGAATACGGAACTGCGCCAGCGACCGCGCAAGCGCATCGGCCCCGGTCAACAACCGGGCCAGCGTCTCGCCCGCCTCGCCCGCGGCCACCGCATTGCGTTCGGTGACGCCGGCGATGTCGCGCATCCGCCCGTCCACGTCCTGCACGTCGCGCGCCTGCCGCTCGGCCGCGCCCGCCAGATCGGTGACCAGCGTCGACATCTCCTTCACATCGCGCAGGATCGAGGCCAGCTTGCCGCTGGCCGCCCCGACCAGATCGACGCCCTCGACCGCGCACGACCGGGCGGACGACAGCGACTGGGCGATGTCGTGGCTCGCCACCCGCAACCGCGTGGCGAGCTGACTGACTTCGCGTGCGACGACCGCGAAACCATTGCCCGCCGCGCCGGCACGGGCCGCCTCCATCTGCGCGTTGAGGGCCAGCAGATGCGTCTGTTCGGCGATCGAGCGGACCAGCCCGCCGATCGCGCCGATCTGTTCCGAACTCTCGTCGATCCGTGCCATCGCCCGCACCGCCTCCGCCACGGTCCGGCGCGACTGTTCGGCGGCCTGCCCGGTCGAATGCGCAACCTCGGCGACCCGCCGAACCCCGACGGTGTTGCGGTCGATCAGGGCCGTGACCTGCGTCAACCGATCGCCGACCACGCCGATCGCGTCCGACTGTTCGATGGTCCGCTGGGTCAGTTGTTCCGCGACGACGACGACGCTGCGCGTCTCGCAGTCGACCGCCCGCACCATCTGGTCGACCCGGGCCAGCAAGCCACCCAGTTGCGCCAGCGCCGAATCATAATCCTGTTTCAGCACCGCCGCATCGCCCGACAGCCCGGCGTGCAGGCGGAAAGTCAGATCGCCCCGTGCGATCGCGGCCAGTCCCGCGCCGATGATGCGGATGGTATCGCGGTCGCGCTCGGCATCGATCCGGACGCGCCGGGCCGCATCCTCGGCGTCGCGGGCATGGGCGTCGGTCAACCGCCGCGCTTCGGCTTCCAGCCGCTCATTCTCGATGCCGGCAACGCGGAAGACTTCCAGCGACCGGGCGATCCGGCCGATCTCGTCGCGCCGCTTGCGATGCTCCGGCGCTATGCTGACCGCGAAATCGCGCCGTGCCAACGCATCGACGATGCCGGTCAGCCGCGCCAGCGGGACCGCGATCGACTGCGTCAGCAGCCATCCCATGGCCGCGGCGATCGCCATCAGGCCGATACCGCCCCCGCCCAGCGCGATGAAGGCGTGTTTCATCGTCTCGTGCAATTCCGCCTCGCGGATGGCGATGCGCCGTTCCTCGCTGTCGCGTACCGCTTCGATCATCTTGTTGATGTAGGTCACCCGCGCCTTTGCACCGGCCGCGATCAACACCTGTGCCGCTCGTTCTCGCCCGCCCGGCTCCCGCGCCATCGTTACCAGCGGGTCGCTGTAATGCCGGCTCCAGTCGGCAAAGGCGATGACCGCGTCGCGCAGCAAGGCGCGCTGTTCCGGCCGATCGACCAGCGTCGACAAGGTCCGCATCGACCCGACGAACTGCGCGCGCCCTTCGTAATAGGTGTCGAGATAGTCGAAATTGCCGGTCAGCAGCACGCCGCGCAGTTGGGAGTTGACGCGGATCACGCCCTTTTCGGCGATGTGCGACAGGCGGATGATCTTGGCACTTTGCTGATTGAGGTCCGCCGATCGGTGGATCGAATCGATCTGGTGCGCGACCAGCGCAATCATCACGATCGCGGTCGCCAGCAAGATGCCGAACGCGATCGTCAGCTTCGTGCGCGTGGAGCCGTCCCGAAACCGGATCATCGCTCTTTGCACCCGCATCAACGGTCCCATCCCCTTTGCCGATCCCTTGGCCGTCGCCACCGACCGGACCGCTTCGGACGCCCATCTCGCGATACCATTTTCTCGGCCAAGATACGCGAAGATGGCTAACAAGCGCCTAACGCGACGATTACCTGTTCCGCAAAGACCAGGCAGGGTCGTCGTCATCGGTTTTCGACGACCGGTCTTTCGATTGATTACGCTCTTAACCAAACGACAAATAAATCCTGCCAGATCGCATCGACGATAATTGCGGGGAGGATGAAGATGGGTCTGAGTCTGTCGACGACGGCAATGGCATGGGTATTGGCCGCGGCACCGGCGCTTTCGACGGAGCCGCCGCAGCAACCGGCGGGTGCGGATACCGTGACGACCGGCGTTGCCAAGGGCCGCGACCGACTCGACAGCGCGACGTCGACCAGCGTCCTGCGCGAAGCCGAGATCGCCAACCTGGCACCGCGTTCGATCGGCGAACTGCTGCGCGACATTCCGGGTGTGCTGGCCGAAGCACCGACCGGCGACGGCATCTCGAACATCACCATTCGCGGCCTGCCGCTATCGTCTTCGGGCGCGAAGTTCATCCAGTTGCAGGAAGACGGCCTGCCGGTCATGGAGTTCGGCGACATCGTCGGGGCCAGCGCCGACACCGCACTGCGCGTCGACCTGAACCTCGCGCAGGTAGAGGCGATCCGCGGCGGCTCCGCATCGACCTTCGCCTCGAACGCGCCGGGCGGCATCATCAACTTCATCTCGAAAACCGGCGAACGCGATGGCGGCGCAGTGGCACTCAGCGCCGGACTCGATTTCGACCAGTATCGTGCCGATTTCGACTATGGCCGCCGGATCGACGCCAATACCCGCTTTCATATCGGTGGCTTCTATCGTCAGGGCGAGGGTGTGCGCCGCATCGGTTTCGACGGGCAGCGCGGCGGCCAGATCAAGGCGAACGTCACCCGCGAATTCACCGGCGGCTATATCCGGCTGTACGGCAAATATCTCGACGACCGCTCGCCATCCTATGACTCGGTCCCGCTCCGTATTTCGGGCAGCAACGACGACCCCGAACTGCGCGCCGTCGCCAATTTCGATCCGACCCGCGACACGCTGTCGACCCGCGCGCTGCAATCCTTCGTCGTGCTCGACGAACGCAACCAGCCGATCGTCGAGGATATCCGCAAGGGCCAGCACGTCAGGCAACTCGCCTTCGGCGTCGAAACCGCGGTGACGCTCGGCGACTGGACGGTCATCGACCGCTTCCGCGTGTCGAGCCGCAGCGGCGGGCTGGTCGGTCCGTTCACCGCACTGTACCTGACGCCGGCGGCGGCCCTCGCCCGGCTCGGCGCGACCGGCGGCAGCTTCCGCTACGCCAGCGGCGCGAACGCCGGCACGTCGATCGCCGATCCGACCGCGCTCAACGGCAACGGGCTGATCGGCATCTACAATATCCGCGACCGGCGGCAGGCCGATGTCGGCAACGTCACCAACGACCTGCGCGCCAGCCGCGTGTGGAAGGTCGGCGACGGCGATCTGACCACCACCGCCGGCTTCTATGCCGCGCGGCAGGCGATCGACACCTCGATCCTGTACGGCACGGCGATCACCGAGGTGAAGGGCGGCGGCGATGCCGAGCTGCTCGACGTCTTCACCAGCGCCGGCGTGGCGCGCACCGCGGGCGGCATCTATGCCCATAACCCGTTGTCGGGCACGCAGCGCCGCACGCTCCGCCTGAACTACAGCGTCAACGCGCCGTTCGCGTCGGCCAATTACAAGATTGGCCGCGTGTCGATCGGCGGCAGCCTGCGCTACGACGTCGGCAGTGCCAAGGGGCAGGTGTTCGGCGTCGAACTGGGCGGTGGCCGGGTCGGACAGGTCGCCCGCGACATCGATGGCGACGGCGTGATCTCCGCGCCCGAACAGCGCGTCGGCGTGACCCCGACCGCACCGGGGCTGGTCGACTATACCTATCGTTATCTGTCCTATTCGACCGGCGTGAACTTCCGCATCGCCGAGCCGCTGGCGGTGTTCGCCCGCTACAGCCGGGGTGCGCGGGCCAATGCCGACCGCATCACCTTCGGTTCGGTCATCGATAATGCGACCGGCCGGCTCGCCATTCCGTCCGCCGCCTACGACCCGGTCAAGCAGGCCGAGATCGGCGTGAAATACCGCCAGCCGAACCTGACGCTGAACCTGACCGGCTTCCATGTCGATGCGCAGGATTCGAACATCAACACCTCGACCGGGGCGGTGATCGCCCGCGATTACAATGCGAAGGGTCTGGAATTCGAAGGCGGGTTCCGCATGGGGCTGTTCAGCCTGAACGGCGGCGCGACCTATACCGACGCCACCATCGTCCGCGACCGGGTCGATCTGACCGTCAACGGCAACAAGCCGCGCCATCAGGCCAGCCTGATCTTTCAGGCGACGCCGCAGATCAGCACCGACCGGTTCGCGGTAGGCGCGGTGTTGATCGGCACCACCGACAGCTTCGCGCAGGACGTCAACCTGCTGAAGATGCCGGGCTATGTCACCACCAACGCCTTTGCACAGGTCCATGCGACCGGCCGGCTGCTGCTGTCGCTGAACGCCACCAACCTGTTCGACGTGGTGGCGCTGACCGGCATCGACGAGGACCGCATCCCGACCAGCGGCATCGTGCGCGGACGCCTGCTCAACGGCCGCGCCATTTCAGCCACGGCACGGTTCGATTTCTGAAGGTGCGGTGGTGAGCCCGTCGGGATTCGAACCCGAGACCTACAGATTAAAAGTCCGTTGCTCTACCAACTGAGCTACGGGCCCACGAAGCGACGTCCCCTAATCTCGCGGACGGGCGCGGTCAACCAGATGATGGAGGTGCCGCACCGTCCGTCCGCTCACCGGATCGCGCCAGTCGCCCGCGATCCGGACGAGCGGACCGAGCACGAAGTCGCGCTCGCGAAAGCTGATATGCGGCACGGTCAGCCCCGGCCCCGACCAGCATCCCCCCGACCACAGGACGATGTCGAGGTCGAGGACGCGCGATCCCCAGCGCC
Organism: Sphingomonas sp. Leaf22; assembly: GCF_001421715.1. Taxonomy (GTDB): domain Bacteria; phylum Pseudomonadota; class Alphaproteobacteria; order Sphingomonadales; family Sphingomonadaceae; genus Sphingomonas. The sequence goes on along the minus strand of NZ_LMKP01000042.1, from coordinate 54,349 downwards.
GCCCGCGCCGCCGCCCGAACGCCTGTTCGATCGCCTTCAACCGGATCAGCAGCGCCGGCGGCGACAAATCGCTGTCGATCAGCACCGCCGTGTTGGCATAGCGCCGCAGCGACGGCCCCAGCGGCGCGCTGCCGATGACCGGCGCGACCGCGCTTACCCCCTGCAGCGCCGCGATCGCCGCGCGGATCGCGGCGGCCGGACCGCCATGTCGCCCCCGCCGGTTCGATCCGATCGCAATCGCATAGGTTGAGGTCGTCATCGCCCGCGCCTATCGCGCGGACATGGAAATCACCACCCCCGCCCCGCTCGACCCCGACGCCACAATCCCCGCCCCGCTCGAAGCCGCTCCCGCCGCCGAGCCGTCCGCTGCCGAACCGTCGCGCGACTGCCCGCGCTGCCCACGCCTTGTCGACCTGCGCGAAAAGCTGCGCATCGAACATCCGACATGGTGGAACGCGCCGGTGCCGGTGCTGGCCGATCCCGATCCGTGGCTGGCGATCATTGGCCTCGCGCCGGGATTGCAGGGTGCCAACCGCACCGCCCGCCCGTTTACCGGCGACCGGTCGGGGCCGCTGTTCTGGGACACGCTGATCGCCGCCGGGCTGGCCGAGGGCACCTATACCGGCCGGGTCGAGGACGCGCCCGTGCCCAAGGGGATCGCGATCATTAACGCCGTCCGCTGCTTGCCGCCCGAAAACAAGCCGTCGCCTGAGGAAATCCGCACGTGCCGCCCGTTCCTCGACGCCGATCTGGCGGCGATGCCGTCGCTGCGCGTCGTCGTCGCGCTGGGGGCCATCGCGCACCAGTCGGCGGTCAAAGTGCTGGGCGGTCGCCTGCCCAAGGCACCGTTCGCGCATCTGGCCGAACACACCATGCCCGGCGGGATCACGCTGATCGATAGCTATCACTGCTCGCGCTACAACCAGAATACCGGGCGACTGACGCCCGAGATGTTCGCGGCGGTCTTCGCCCGCGCGATCGAACTGCGCGAGGCACGCTGAATCCGCTTGTGCGGCGGCACCGGCCCGGTAGCGTGGCCGGCAGAGAATATAGGGGGAATTGCCACATGGATCGCCGCCATTTCGTCGCGCTGATGGCGCTCGCGCCGCTGGCCGGCAGCTTTCCGGCGTTGGCGCAAACCGGTCCGGCCGGCGATTTCGCGCGGCTGTCGAAACGCTATCTCGACGGCATGGCGAAGCTGCATCCGGGCTATGCCACCGCACTCGGCAATCACGCCCATGACAGCGAGGTCGAGGACCTGTCCGCCGCCGGTCGCGCCCGCGATGCCGAGTTTCTGCGCGCAACGCTGCTCGAACTGAACGCCATTCCCCGCGAGACACTGTCGCGCGACGATCAGGTCGATGCGGCGTTGCTCGACAACGACCTGCGCTATCAATTGTGGACGCTCGAAGTCCTGCAACCCTTTGCATGGGACCCGCAGGGGGCGGCCGGTACCATTTCCGGCGGCCTGTACGCGCTGGCCGCGCGCGACTTCGCGCCATGGCCGCAGCGGCTGCGATCGGCGACGCGGCGGATGGAACAGGTACCGACCATGTATGCGCAGATGCGCGCCAGCATCGTCCCCGAACGCGTCCCCGCCATCTACGCCACCACCGTCGCCAAACAGAATGACGGCATCCTGCAGATCGTCGAGACGATGCTGGCACCCCACCGCGCCACGCTGAACCGCGGCGACCGTGCGAAGTTCGACCGCGCCGTCGCGACGCTGAAGACCGCGACCGCCGAACAGCAACGCTGGCTCGACACGGTGCTGGTACCCGCCGCCAAGGGCGAATTCCGCCTGTCGCCCGAATTATACGATCAGAAGGTGAAGTTCGCGCTCCTGTCGCCGCTGTCGCGGACCGAGATCAAGGCCCGCGCCGTCCGCGCCGCCGCCGACACCCGCGCCGAGATGTACGAACAGGCGCGCATGGTGCTGCGCGGTCGCCCCAAGGCCCCGGCCACGCCCGCCAGACCGACCCCGGTGCAGCAACAAAAGGCGATCGAGGCCGCCCTCGAAATGAGCTATGCCCGCCGCCCGACCCGGTCGCAGGTGATGCCGAAGGCGCGCGCGACGCTCGAACAGGCGACGGCGTTCGTGCGCGAGAAGAAGCTGGTGCGGGTGCCGACCACCCCGGTCCAGATCATCGAGATGCCGAAATTCCAGCAGGGTGTCGCCGTCGCCTATTGCGACAGCCCCGGCCCGCTCGAAAAGAATCTCGGCACCTTCTATGCCGTGTCGCCGATCCCGGCCGACTGGACCGACGCGCAGACGACCTCGTTCCTGCGCGAATATAATGATTACATGCTCCACGACCTGTCGATCCATGAAGCGATGCCGGGCCATTACCTCCAGATTGCGCACAGCAACGAGAATAAGTCGGTGCTGCGCGCGGTATTGTCGTCGGGTCCGTTCGTCGAAGGCTGGGCGGTCTATGCCGAACGGCTGATGGCGGATGCCGACTATCTCGACGGTGATCCGCTGTTCAAGCTGACCGTGCTCAAGATGCGGATGCGGTCGATCACCAACACCCTTCTCGACATCGGCATCCATACCGAGGGGCTGACCGAAGCACAGGCGATGAAGCTGATGATGGAAGGCGCATTCCAGCAGGAGCGCGAGGCCGCCGGCAAATGGACCCGCGCCCGGCTGGGGTCGACGCAGTTACTCAGCTATTTCGTGGGGTATAGCGAGCATATGGACATGCGTCGCGAAGCCGAACGTCGCGCGGGCGGCAGGTTCGACCTGATGCGCTACAACAATAGCGCGATCTCACACGGATCGCCGCCGGTGCGGTTCGTCCGCGCGCTGATGTTCGACGAACCGATCATCTGAACTGCTCCCGGCACGGGGAGGAAGGGTTACGGATTCAGGTTCGCGACGACGCAAAATCCTCCCCGTACCGGGGAGGATCAGTGCGCTGCAAAGGCCCCGCGATATTCGGGCTTCACCGCGCGCAGCACCGCCGCCGTCACCGGCAGCGTGTGCTCATACGGACCCTCGGCATAGGACCCGACGACATACTGGTCGGCGATCACGCCGATCCGGTCGAACGCCCGTCCGGTCGACGACCCGAGCAACACCGTGACATCCTTGACCGGTGGGCATTGGCCGAAGATGGTATCGCCGGCATCCTGCCCGACGCGGCGCGTGCGCTCGGCCCGCATCCAACGGCACCACGGCGTCATCACCGCCGACCGGAACGCGGCGGTCGAGACGAACAGCGCGGTGGCATCCATGCGCCGCCCCGCCCGCTTGTCCCAGACGAGGCCGCCCGACGCACCATTGCCATGCGCACCGCCGGTATCGCTGTAGCTGGACGACGACAGGCTGAGGAAGCGCAGTGTATTTGCCACGACCTGCCACCCGGTCTGCATGTCGAACGCCCGGAACGGCACGCCGGCCGCCTTCGCCTCCCGGCGTACGTCGGCTGCGGCACGGGCGAGCCATCTATGCTGCCGCGCCTTCTCCGCGTCGAGCCACGCCTTGAGCGGCGCGATGCGGGCGGCCTCTACCGGGTAGCTGTAGTCGAATGAAAAATCGGCGGTTGTCTGCGCGACCGCGGGCAGCACCATCGCCGCCAGCATCGGTACGGCGATCGTCAACCTGGCCCGCATCCTCCGCGATCAGTCGGCGAACAACAGCACCGGCGTTTCGATCAGCCGCTTCAACGCCTGGACATAGCTGGCGGCATCATGGCCGTCGACGACGCGGTGATCGCAGCTGATCGACAGGTTCATGCATTTGGCCTTCACGATCTCCTCGCCGCCGCCAGCACGCGCGCGGAACACCGGACGCTCGACGATGCGGTTCGGACCGATGATCGCGACTTCGGGACGGTTGATGACCGGCGTGGTCGCAATCCCGCCCAGCGGCCCCAGCGAGGTGACCGTGATCGTGCCGCCCGACAGTTCCTCCGACGTCGCCTTGCCGGTCCGCGCGGCTTCGGCCAGCCGAACGATCTCGGTCGCGAGCTGCCACGGGTTCAGGTCCTGCGCGTCTCGGATCACCGGCACCATCAGCCCGGCATCGGTCTGTGCCGCCATGCCCAGATGCACCCGCCCGAACCGCGTCACCACCCCTGCTTCGTCATCGTAACGCGCGTTGAGCATCGGGAAATCGGGCAGCGTGCGGCAGATCGCGACGATCAGCAGCGGCAACATGGTCAGCTTCGGCCGGGACCCACGGCCTGCGTTCAAGTCGGCGCGCATCGCCTCCATCGCGGTGACGTCGATTTCCTCGACATAGGTGAAGTGCGGGATGTGGCGCTTGGCCGCCGCCATGTTCTCGGCGATGCGGCGGCGCATGCCGATGACCTTGACGGTTTCGTCCGGGCGGGTGCGGGAGGCGTTGGGGGCACGATAACCCTGCGCGCTGCCGTAGCGGAGGTACGCGTCGAGGTCGGCGTGGCGGATATGGGGGCCGTCATGGTGGACGGCGGACAGGTCGATGCCAAGGTCGGCCGCGCGGGCGCGAACGGCGGGTGAGGCCAAAACTCCTCCCCGTTCACGGGGAGGAATTGCGACCTCCTCCAAGCCCGGATTTTCCGCCTCGACCCGCTCGGGCTCGGCCGGCTGCACGACCTCTTCGGCCGTCTCGATCACGACCAGCGTCGCGCCGATCGCCACCTGATCGCCCGGCTCGCCCGCCAGTTCGACCACCGTGCCCGCGACCGGGCTTTCCATTTCGACCGTCGCCTTGTCGGTCATCATGTCGGCAAGGCGTCCGTCTTCCTCGACACGGTCGCCGACGCCCACGTGCCACGCGACGATCTCGGCCTCGGAAATGCCTTCACCGATGTCGGGCAGGCGGAAGGAGAAACGTGCCATGGCGGTCAGTCCTGCATGATTTTCTTGAGCGCCTGTCCGATGCGGACCGGCCCCGGGAAATACGCCCATTCGAGGCTGTGCGGATACGGCGTGTCGAAGCCGGTCACACGCTCGATCGGCGCTTCGAGATGGTGGAAACAGCGTTCCTGCACCAGCGCCGACAATTCGGCACCGAAGCCGCCCGTTCGGGTCGCCTCGTGCACGATCATGCAGCGGCCGGTCTTCTTCACCGACGCCTCGATCGCCTCGATATCGAGGGGCACGAGCGTGCGCAGGTCGAGGATTTCGGCGTCGATTTCGGCCGCTTCCACGGTCGCCTGCGCGACATGGACCATCGTGCCATAGGCGAGGATCGTCAGGTCCGCGCCTTCGCGCACGACCTTCGCCTTGCCCAGTTCGATCCGGTAATAGTCCTCGGGCACCTCGCCTTGCGGATGTTTCGACCAGTTCTGCGCCGGCTTGTCCCAATTGCCGTCGAACGGGCCGTTATAGATGCGCTTGGGTTCGAAGAAGAGGACCGGGTCATTGTCCTCGATCGCGGCGATCAGCAGCCCCTTGGCATCATAGGGCGTCGACGGGATCACCGTCTTGATGCCCGATACGTGGGTGAAGATGCCTTCGGGCGACTGGCTGTGCGTCTGCCCGCCGAAGATGCCGCCGCCGAACGGCGAGCGGACCGTGATCGGCGCGATGAAGTCACCCGCCGAGCGATAGCGCAGCCGCGCCGCCTCGCTGACCAGCTGGTCGAGCGCCGGATAGATGTAATCGGCGAACTGGATTTCGGGCACCGGACGCAGGCCATAGGCCCCCATGCCGACCGCGACGCCGATGATGCCGCATTCGGTGATCGGCGTGTCGAACACGCGCGTCTTGCCATATTTGTTCTGCAGGCCCGCCGTCGCGCGGAACACCCCGCCGAAATAACCGACATCCTCGCCCATCACGATCACGTTCGGATCGCGATCCATCATGACATCCATGGCGGAGTTGATCGCCTGGATCATGTTCATCCGCGCCATGTCAGTGCCCCTCCTTTCGCGCCCAGGGGCGGCCGGAGGCTTCCTCCTCGGCCATCATCTGCGCCTGCTGCTCGCGCAGGTGCCACGGCATTTCCTCGAACACGCCGTCGAACAGCGTGTCGAGCGGTTGATGCAGACCGTGGCCAAGGATGCCGTTGGTTTCCGCTTCCTTCTGCGCCGCGCGTACGCGTTCGGCGACGTCGCGATCCATTGCCGCGTGACGCTCATCATCCCACTCGCCGATCGCGATCAGATGCCCTTTCAGTCGCGCGACGGGATCGCCGAGCGGCCATGCCGTCGGTTCGCCCGCCGATCGATATTGCGACGGATCGTCCGAGGTCGAGTGCCCCTCCGCCCGATAGGTGAAATGCTCGATCAGCGTCGGGCCGGCATTGGTCCGCGCACGCTCGGCCGCCCATGCCGTCGCGGCATAAACCGCCAGCGCGTCATTGCCGTCGACCCGCAGGCCGGCGATGCCATAGCCGATCGCGCGCGCGGCAAAGGTCGTTGCCTCTGCCCCCGCGAACCCCGAAAAGCTGCTGATCGCCCACTGGTTGTTGACGACATTGAAGATCACCGGTGCGCGATAGACGGTGGCGAAGGTCAGCGCCGAGTGGAAGTCGCCTTCCGCCGTACTCCCCTCCCCGCACCACGTCGCCGCGATGCGGGTATCGCCCTTCGATGCCGACGCCATCGCCCAGCCGACCGCCTGCGGATATTGCGTCGTCAGGTTGCCCGAGATCGAGAAGAAGCCATAGTCCTTCGACGAATACATGATCGGCAACTGCTTGCCCTGCAACTTGTCGCCGCGGTTCGAGTAGATCTGGTTCATCATCTCGACCATCGGGTAATCCCGCGCGATCAGGATGCCCTGCTGACGATAGCTGGGAAAGGTCATGTCGTCGCGGTCGAGCGCCATCGTGCCAGCGACGGCGATCGCCTCCTCGCCGGTGCATTTCATGTAGAAGCTGGTCTTGCCCTGCCGCTGCGCGCGGAACATGCGCTCGTCGAAGGCGCGGACCGTCGCCATGTGGCGCAGCATCCGCCGCAACACGTCCGGGTCGAGGCGCGGGTTCCACGGGCCGACCGCCTGCCCCTGTTCATCGAGCACCCGGACCAGCGTGTAGGCCAGTTCGTGGAAGCTGTCGGGCGCAGCGGTCGTATCGGGACGCGACTGCGCGCCGGCGGCGGGCACGGCCACGTCGGCGAAGTCGACCGCGTCGCCGGGACGGAATTTGGGTTCGGGCACATGCAGCGCGAGGCGCGGCAGATTCGTGCGGCTATCGCCGGTCATGCACTCTCCATGTCGCTTCCACGTCGCCGGTTTCGGTCGCGCAGACTCGTTACACGCGCTTGTTATATAATTTCAACGCGCTTGGCGAGAGGGTGGATGGGTCCGGCGGGCGCTTTCGTCGAAATGGGGAGAAGCGGCGACCGACAATCCTTCCCATTTAGGGGGGACCTTCCGCAGGACGGTGGAGGGGATGTCCGCGCTCGCAACGCGTCCGTATGCGGACGCCCCCCTTCCACCAGCTTCACTGGTCCCCCTCCCCGTGCCGGGGAGGAAATTACTGGACCGGGAAGCCGCGGCGTTTGAACAGCGCGGTCACGTCCGGGTCGCGTCCACGGAAGGCGCGATAGGCTTCCTTGCGGTCGGTTTCGTTGCCGGTCGACAGCAGCGTCTTGCGGAAACGATCCGCCGTTGCTTTGTCCCAGACATTGCCGGTCGCCTCGAACGCGGCCCAGGTGTCGGCGTCCATCGTTTCCGACCACAGATAGGAATAATAGCCCGCCGAATAGGCGTCGGATGAGAACAGGTGATTGAACTGCGGTAGGCGGTGCCGCATCACGATTTCCTTGGGCATCCCGATCTGCGCCAGCGTGTCGCGCTCGAACGCCGCCGGGTCGGTCACCGGCGTCTCGCGATCATGCAACGCCATGTCGACGATCGCCGACGACAGATACTCGACCGTCGAGAAACCCTGATTGAAGGTCGACGACTTCTCGATCTTGTCGACCAGCGCCTGCGGCATCGGCTGGCCGGTCTGGTAATGTTTGGCATAGTGGTCGAGCACGTCGCGGGTCAGCAACCAGTTTTCGTTCACCTGGCTGGGATATTCGACAAAGTCGCGCGGCGTGCCGGCAAGACCCGGATAGGTAACGTCCTGCAACAGCGAATGGATCGCATGGCCGAATTCGTGGAACAGCGTCGTCGCATCGTCGAGGCTGATCAGCGTCGGCTGCCCGGCCGCACCCTTCACGAAATTATTGTTGTTCGACGCCAGCACGTTGGTCTCACCGCCCAGCTTCTGCTGGCCGCGATACCGGGTCGCCCATGCCCCCGATCGTTTGCCCGAACGGGCGAACGCATCGAAATAGAACACACCGACATTCTTGCCCGTCCGCGCGTCGGTCACGACGAAGGTCCGGACATTCTTTTCGAACACCGGAATCTGCCCGGTATTCTCGGTGAACTTCAGGTCGTAGAGCCGTCCCGCCGCATAAAAGGCACCGGCAAGGATATTGTCGAGTTGCAGATACGGCTTCACCTCGCTTTCATCGAGGTCGTACTTCGCCTTGCGCACCTTTTCGGCATAGAAGCGATAATCCCATGGCGCGATGGTGATGGTCGCGTCGTCCTTGACGGCAAGCGCCTGCATGTCCGCCACTTCCTCCCGCACGCGCGCGACGGCGGCGGGCCAGACGCGCATCATAAGCGCCTTCGCATTGGCAGGCGTGCCCGCCATCGTGTCGTCCATGCGGAGATAGGCGTGGTTGCGGAAGCCGAGCAGCTTCGCCCGCTCCTGCCGCAGCTTCAGGATCGTGGCGATTGTCGCCTTGGTATCGTTCGCGCCGCCATTGTCGCCGCGCATGGTGAAGGCACGCCAGACCTTTTCGCGCAAAGCCCGGTCGGTGGCATAGGTCAGCACCGGCGCGACCGACGACCGCGTGTTCACGATCGCCCATTTGCCGGCAAGGCCGCGTTCGTCGGCCGCCGCCTTCAGCGATGCGACGAAGCTGTCGGGCAGGCCCGCCAACTGCCTGGCATCGTCGACGACGATCCACGTCTCCTCGTCGGCAAGGACCTTTTGACTGAAGTCGTTATAGGCGACCGACAGGTGCTGGTTCAGGCCGCTGACCTGCTGACGCTGCGCATCGGTCAGCAGGCTGCCGCGCCGGACGAAGCTGCGATAGGTCCGCTCCAGCAAGCGCAATTGCTGGGGGTTCAGATTCTGTTTGGCGCGGCTGTCGTACGCCGCCTTGATCCGGGCGAACAGTTTCGGGTCGAGGAACAGTTCGTCGTTGAACGCCGACAGTTTGGGCGACCATTCACGATCGATCGCCTGCACCTCCTTCGTCGTGAGGTTGCTGGTATAGACGCCCCACATCGACCCGACGCGGTCCATCATCTCGCCGGCCAGTTGCAGCGGTTCGATGACCGTCCTGAACGTCGCCGGTCGCTTGTCGTCACGGATCGCGTGGATCTCGCGGCGCATCTCGGCCATCGCCACCGGGAAGGCGGCCGGAAACATCGCCGGCGTCACCTTGTCCCATGGCGGCACCCCCTGATATGGGCCGCCCCATTTCGCGGTCAGCGGGGTGGCGTCGATGGCGGCGGCGGCAGTCGGGGTTTGCGGCATGGCGGCTCCATTCGCCGGAAGCGCGAAAGCGGTCGTGGCGAGCAACGCGCCGAGACGTACGATCATCAACAGGTCCGTCCTAAATATCGAATATCGGCAAACTTAAAGATCGGGAGCCGCTTGGCAAGAACGGCGTTGATGCGGCAACGAAACGACACGGGGCCATCATGCACATCACGACCATCGCCGAACTCGACCGCGTCCGCGACGACGCGCGCAAGCTGGTGACCAAGCGCGCGCTGGTATCGGCGGGCGCTTCGGCGGTGCCGGTGCCCGGCGCGGACCTGATCGTCGACGCCAATATCCTGACGAAATTGCTGCCCGACATAAGCGACCGGTTCGGGCTGAGCGAGAAACAGGTTCAGGCGCTCGAACCCGATCGGGCCAAGCAGGTGCTGTTGATCGCCGCCAATCTGGGCAACGGCGTCATCGGCCGGTCGATCACCCGGCGGGTGGTGACGATGCTGATCCGCCGGGTCGGCGCGCGCTATGCCAGCAAGTCGTTGTTGCGGTTCGTGCCGTTCGCCGGACAGATCGCGGCGGCGGGCATCAGTTTCGGGGCGATGAAGCTGGTCGGCAATTCGCATATCGACGATTGCTACGAGACGGTTCGGCGGACGCTGCCGGCGTAGTGCAGTCGTGTTCGTCATTCCCGTGCGGACGGGAATGACGAACAGCGTGCGTCGGGAGAATCAGTCCGCCGGCACCAGTTCGATCACGTCCAGCAGCGATTCGAACCGCGGATAGGGCAGCACCAGCCGCCAGCGCCGTTCGCCGATGCGTTCCAGCACGCCCGCCATGTCGCGGTCGCGGTCCTGCCCATATTGCAGCGCCGCCCGTTCGTCGCCGAGCAACAGCGTGCCGAGGAAGATCGTCCGGTCGCCATCGGCGAACAACAGCCCGACCGGGCGCTGCGATCCGGTTTCCTTGTAGAAGCTGCGCACACGCCCTTCGTCGGCGATGCTGCAGTCGAACGGCGGATAGGCGGTGAAATCGCGCATCGCGCTACCCGCCGCGCCCAGTTTGAACACCCGGCAACGATAGCGGCCGGACGGAGCCGTGCCGGTCAGCGCGAGGTCGGGCTGAAACAACGCACCCTGCTCGGCGATCGCCGCCGGATCGGCCGCGCGGGCGCGGGGCAAGGCCGCCATCCACGCCTCGCGCCAGCGCCGCAGTCGATCGCGATCGGCCGGCGTCGCCACGCGCCGCCAGTCGTCGCCGGCGGCGGGACGCTCCGACGGAGCGGTGCCGGCCGATGCCGCCCCTGCCCCGCCGCCACAACCGCCGGTCGACAGGCCGAGCATCAGCCCGGCGATGCACGCGCTCTGCTTCATGCTGCGATCATGCCGCGGTCCAGCCGCCGTCGATCGACAGGTTGGTGCCGGTGATCGCCTTCGCCTCGTCCCGGCACAGATAGAGCGCGAGGCTTGCCACCTGTTCGGACGTGACGAACTCCTTGGTCGGCTGTGCCGCCAGCAGCACGTCGTTCATCACCTGTTCGCGGGTCAGGCCACGTGAGGCCATGGTATCGGGAATTTGTTGCTCGACCAGCGGGGTCCAGACATAGCCGGGCGAGATGCAGTTGGCGGTGATGCCGAAGGTCGCGACTTCCAGCGCGACGGTCTTGGTCAGCCCGGCCAGACCGTGCTTGGCGGTGACATAGGCCGACTTGTTGGGGCTGGCGACCAGACTGTGCGCCGACGCGGTGTTGATGATCCGGCCCCATCCGCCCTTCTTCATATGGGGCACGGCGGCCCGGATCATGTGGAAGGCCGATGACAGGTTGATCGCGAGGATTGCATCCCATTTGTCGATCGGGAATTCCTCGATCTTCGCGACATGCTGGATACCGGCATTGTTGACGACGATGTCGACCGATCCGAACTCCGCCGCCGCCTTGTCGACCATCGCCGCGATCTGGTCCGGCTTGGTCATGTCGGCCTTGTCGTAGCGCGCCTCGGCACCGCTTGCCTGCGCCAGCGCGGCGCGTTCGGCCTCGATTTTCTCCTCGTCGCCGAAGCCGTTGATGACGACGGTCGCGCCCTCCGCGGCAAATGCCTTCGCATAGGCGAGGCCGATGCCGGAGGTGGAGCCGGTGACGATCGCGGTCTTGCCCTTGAGGAACATGGATTATCCTTGGCGTTGATGAAGATGCGGGGTGAGGTCGAACGCCGCGGTCCGACCGTCGAGGATGTTTTCGGCGACGACGCGGGCATTGGCGAGCGTGTCGGCGATCGCCGCCCGACCCGCCGCCCAATGCTCCTCCATCGCGCGTGCCGAAAATTCGAAGTCGCGCGCCCCGCCTTCCCAACGATTGGCGCGATAGATCAGGTGGACGAGGCTCAAGGGGTGTTCGTCGGCCATCGCCTCGAGCGCGCGGACATCGGCATCGTCGCGCAGTTCGACCGGCAGCTTGGCGACCATGCGCCGGATCAGCTCGCGCTCCTGCCGCAGGCGCAGCCGGTCGGCGGTCACCTGTCGCGTCCGGCTGGAAAAGCGGATTTCCTTTTCCCGGGCGACGACATCGCCGATCGTGCGCGGCAACAGTGCTTCGGCGGGAAACAGATCGACCTGAAACACCAGCATCGGGTCGCGCTGATGGTCGAGGATGTGGGTCAGCGGGGTGTTGGATACCAGCCCGCCGTCCCAATACCAGCGCCCGTCGATCTCGACCGGCGGCAGGCCCGGCGGCAACGCGCCCGACGCCATGACGTGTCGCGCATCCAGGCGTTCGCGCGCGCTGTCGAAATAGACGAAGTTGCCGCTTTCGATATCGACCGCCCCGACGGACAGCCGCACCGGTCCGTCATTGACCCGATCCCAGTCGACCAGCCGGTCGAGCGTTTCACGTAACGGCGTCGTATCATAATAGCTGAGCGCAGCAGCCGTGCCGGGGGCGGCGAATTGCGGGGGCAGCCCGCGTTGGCGGAAGAAGCCGGGCACGCCGGTCGCCAGCACCACCCCCGCCGACCATTCATGCACCCATTCGCGCACCCGGTCGTCGGGCAGGATCGGGAACCATGGCAGCACGCCCGCCGCCTGCGTCCAGAAATCGCGCAGTCGTGCGACGCGATGTCCGGGCGGGTTACCGGCAAAGATCGCGGCGTTGATCGCACCGATCGAAATCCCGGCGACCCAGTCGACCTCGATCCCGGTCTCGTCCAGCCGCTCGATCACCCCCGCCTGATAGCTTCCGAGCGCGCCACCGCCCTGCAACACCAGCGCGACGCAGTCGGGGAGCGGCAGGCCGGGCGGGGATTGTCGGCGCAGGCGGGGATCGGCTTCGGCCATCGGGGACACTTTGTGAGTTATACGAATCGGTTGCAACGCCCCTACAACCGATTTCGTGGACAGCGGTTGCAACGCAGGTGCCGTTTCGCGCATTCCAGTACGGACCTTCAACGAACGGACCGCCGCCCATGCGCCTCGACGATCTCGATCCCGCCAGCAATGTAGAGGATCTCGGCCGGGGTGGTGGCGGCGGCGGAGGCGGATTCAACCTGCTGGGCTTGCTGCCATTGTTGCTGGGACGTGGGCTCGGCTGCGGGACGATCGGCATTCTTGCCGTCGTTGCCATCGCCTTCCTGATGTTCTCGGGCGGCGGTGGCCTGCTGACCGGTGGGCAGGCCCCGACGACGCAACAGGGTTCGCAGCAGGGCAATGTTCCGTGCGACACTGCCGAAGAGTTGTTCGCCTGCCGCGTCCTGCAATCGACCAACCAGACGTGGACGGCGATCTTCCGCGAACAAGGGCAGCAATATCCCCTGCCGACGATGCGCTTCTATCAACAAGGCGCGCGGTCGGGATGCGGTGCGGCGCAATCGGCGATGGGTCCCTTCTATTGCCCGCCGGATCGTGGCGTGTATCTCGACACCAGTTTTTTCCGGGAGTTGTCGCAACGGTTCGGCGCGGCGGGTGACTTCGCGCAGGCCTATGTCATCGCGCATGAGGTCGGCCATCATATCCAGAACCTGACCGGACAGGCCGAAACGGTCAGCCGCGCCCAGCAGACGCTGCCTAAGGCGCAGGGCAACGCCCAGTCGGTACGGCTGGAGTTGCAAGCCGATTGCTATGCCGGTGTCTGGGCGGCACGCAACCGCAACCGCCTCGAACCCGGCGATATCGAAGAAGGGCTGCGCGCTGCCCAGGCGATCGGCGACGACACGCTGCAGGGGAACAGTGCATCCCCCGAGACCTTCACCCATGGCACGTCGGCGCAGCGGATGAAGTGGCTGCAGCGTGGGTTGCAGAGCGGCGATCCGGCGCAGTGCGACACCTTCTCGGGTGCGATCTGATGAGCGTTGCGTTCCGGCGGGAAGATGATGACGAACATAAGGAGCCGCGCTTCGAACTGCCGTTGCCGCCCGGCCCCAATCTGGTGACCCAGCGGGGGCTTCAGGCAATGGCCAGTCAGGTCGAGCGGCTGGAGGCCGAACTGGCCGAAGCGGAGGGCGACGCCGAACGGAAGACGGCGATCAAGCGCGACCTGCGTTATTGGCGGACGCGGCATTCGACCGCCGAGATCGCGCCGATCCCCGAGGACGAGGTCGCGTTCGGATCGCGGGTGACCTATCGATTGAACGGGCAGCGCAAGACGATCGAACTGGTCGGCAGCGACGAAGCCGATCCGGCGGCGGGGCGCATCCCGTTCACCGCACCGCTCGCCGTCGCGCTCACCGGGCTGATGGCCGGCGAAACGGCCGATTTCGGCGGGCGGAGCGATGCGATCGAGGTGATCGAAACGGGTCCGATCGAACCGTGATCCGTATTCTCGTCGATGCCGATGCCTGTCCGGTCAAGGACGAGGTGTACCGCGTCGCCGAGCGTCTCGGCGCACGCGTGGCGATCGTCAGCAACAGCCAAATGCGCGTGCCGTTGGTGCCATGGGTCGAACGGGTGGTGGTATCGGACGGGTTCGATGCCGCCGACGACTGGATCGCCGAGGCAGCCGACAGGGACTGCGTGGTGGTGACGGCCGACATCCTACTCGCCGATCGCTGTCTGAAGGCCGGAGCCACGGTCATCGCGCCCAACGGCAAGCCGTTCACCGGCGCGTCGATCGGCGGCGCGATCGCGACGCGGGCGATCATGGCCGACCTGCGCGCGGGCGGCGAGCAACTGGGCGGCCCGCCGCCGTTCGGCAAGACCGATCGATCGCGCTTCCTGCAATCGCTCGACGCCGCGCTGGTCCGGCTGGCACGGGGTCGTTAGGAGCAACGCCATGGCCGAAAAATTCGAACGTCACCGCCAGCCCTGGCGACCCGATGAAATCCAGAAGCTGCACCAGCTTGCCGGCAAGGGCATGGCGCTGAAGGCGCTCGCCAAGGCGCTGACGCGCAGCGAGGAATCGATCAAGCAGCGCGCAAAGGAAGACGGGTTGAAGATCACCAAGCTGCATTAGGATCGATCGAAATTCGCCGATAATCGCGGAATTTCGTCATTCCCGCGCAGGCGGGAATCCATACACACCGACGGTTCGGCTCGATCCGCGACGCTGGCGTATAGGGACTGCCACCTGCGCCGGAGTGACGAACGGGGATCGAACGCTATTCCTGCGTCCAGCGAACCGAATGTCGATCCCGCCTGAATCCTCCCGATACGAAGGAGGACTGGCCGCAGGCTGGTGGAAGAGGGTGTCCGCTTACGGAAGCCATGCGTACCACGGCGAACCCCCTCCACCACCGCTTCGCGGCGGTCCCCCTCCCCGCAAGGCGGGGAGGAATTTAGAGCTTAACCAGCATCTTGCCCTTGTTCTTGCCACTGAACAGGCCAAGGAACGCGTCGGGCGTCGCTTCCAGCCCGTCGACCACCGTCTCTTCGCGCTGGAACTTGCCGCTCGCGACGATCTCGCCCATTCCCTGATGAAATTCGCCGATGCGGTTCATGAAATCGCTGACGATGAAGCCCTGCACGCGGATACGCGCGGCGATCACTCGCATCAGATAGCGCAGGCTGGTCGGCTGCGACGCGTTATAGCCGTCGATCATGCCGCAGATCGCGAAGCGCGCGCCCTGCTTCGCATGGGCCAGCGCCGCGTCGAGATGGTCGCCGCCGACATTGTCGAAATAGACGTCGATACCGTCCGGTGCGGCCGCGCCCAGCGCCTTCACCAACGGGACGTCGCCCTTGTAATCGAGGACGTGGTCGGCCCCGAGCGAGCGGACCCAATCGGTCTTGTCGGTACCGCCGGCCGAACCGATGACGGTCATGCCCTTCGCCTTGGCGATCTGCACCACGGTCGATCCGACCGCACCGGCCGCCGCCGAGACGAACACCGTGTCGCCGGCCCTGGCCTCCGCAACTGCCAGCAGCCCGAACCATGCCGTCATGCCGGGCATGCCGAGCGCGCCCAGAAACGCCTGATCGGGGATGCCGAGGTCGGGCAGCTTCTGCACGCCCTTGGCGGTGACGATCGCCTCGTCCCGCCATCCCGCCATGTGCTGGACCCGCGTACCGACCGGCAACTCCGCCGCCCGGCTCTCGATCACCTCACCGACCGCGCCCCCGTCCATCGGCGCATCCAGCGCGAAGGGCGGGACATAGCTTTTGCCGTCGTTCATCCGCCCGCGCATATAGGGATCGACCGACAGCCAGCGATTGGCGACGCGCACCTCGCCGTCCGCCAGTTCGCGCGTCGGCAGGTCGCGCAGTGCGAAATCCTCCGCCACCGGCATTCCGTTCGGCCGTCGCACCAGATGCCAAGCCTTTGCCATGCTCACGTCTCCATATCAGTTTCGATCCGCTACGTAAGGTGCAGCACGCCCAAAGCAAAGGGGGCCGGTTTCCCGACCCCCTCCGCCTGTCGCCGCTGCGAACCGATCAGTAGGTTCCGGGGAAGCTGCGATTGAGGTTCGTTTCACTGTCGCTCGACGACGTAGCGGACGTGCCGATGCCGGTCGTGCCGGTATTGGACGTGCCACCGATGCCGGGGCCGGCCGTGGTCGACGTGCCCGAACCGAGCGCCTGACCGGTGGTCGCGGTCGATCCGCTGCCATATTGACCGGTCGTGCGGTTGGTGTCGGTGTTGCGATCGTTGCCGAAGCGGTCGTTGCCATAACCGCGCTGCTGCGACGACTGGCCGCCGAACATTGCCTGCTGCTCTTCCTCGTCGCGCCATGCCTTCTTGGCTTCGCTGGCGGTCTTGCGCAGCTTCACCTTGTCATCGATCGATTCGACCCAGCGCGACGGGATCGAGTGATGATGGCCACCAGCGGCGGCATCGCTCTTGGTCAGGATGATACGATCGCCGCGCACCTTGTCGACGACGCCGACATGCTCGCCATCGGAGCCGAGCACTTCCATATGCTCGGTAACCCGGGTCAGGCTATCGCGCTGCGTCTGACGCTCGGTCCGGAACGCGGTGAATTCGTTCTGGAAACGGGTCGCGTTTTCCTGGCGATATTCGTCATAGTCGCGGTCGAACGCGCTGACCTGCGTGTCGCGCCACGAGCGATAGGCATGGTCGCTGTGCCGGTCGTCATAGCGCGACATCTGCTCGTCATAGCGCTGGTCGCGCTCGCGCCGACGTTCCGCGTCTTCGTCGCCGAACCACGACCGGACTTCGTCCCCGGCCCGTGCGAGAAAACCGCGATCCTCGGCATCATAGTCCCGATCGCTGCGGTTGCGGTCCTGGTTGCGGTCCGTGCCATAGCGGTTGTCGCCGCGGTTCCGTTCGCCATAGCGGTTGTCGGTACCATAGCGGTTCTCGTCATTGCCATAGCCGCCCTGATAGCGGTCACCCTGCGATCCATAGCTGCTGGACCCGCGGTCGCTATAGTCGAAGTCGCGGCTGGCATAGCCACGGTTCCGGTCGGCACCATAGGTCGAGCCCGAGGAACGGCTGCCCGACGAACTGCCGTAATAGTCCCGGCTGCGCCCGCCGTCACGGTCGTCACGCTGCGACGACGACCCGCCGTAATTCTGCTCGCCATAGCCGCGCGAGCCCTGTGCGCTGCCATAACCCTGCGAACCACCATAGCTGCTGCGCGAACGATCGTCGCGGTCGCGCGAGCGTCCGTCGTCGCCCGAGCGGTCGTTCCACGATGAGTCTTCGTTGCGCGGATAGCGATCATAACCCATGGAAATCTCCTGCAGATGTTCATGTTATCGCGGCGCAGCAGCGCGGGCTGCCATGTCGTATGCGAACAAGCGCCGACCCTGCGGTTGGTTCCAATCGGGATCATGGGCCGCGACGAAGAGCACCGCGGGAGCGATCGATCGCCCTGCGATCGGGCGGTCGGATTTTGTCGCTGCGACCGCGCGAGACCCGTTGCATCCGCCAAAACCGCCCGCTACAGAAAAGGCCCCGGCATGGCCGGATGAGGGGCGGGGCTGTAGCTCAGATGGGAGAGCGCTGCAATCGCACTGCAGAGGTCAGGGGTTCGATTCCCCTCAGCTCCACCACCCCTATCCTTTTCTTTTATCCGGACATTTTCGATCTCCCTTCCAGAGTAGGAGCGGCAGCTTCTCCGGTGGTCGTCCGGTGCAGGGCACCCGGAGCAAGCTGCTCGATCTCGTCGATCACGCTCTGAAGAGCGGTCTGCGCCGAGGCGAAATCACCTTCGGCGTAGATTTCTGTCTGGCTCGGCAACCGGTGACCCATGAAGCCTTGCAGATCCCAAGCGGTCGCGCCGCGCTTCCGCACGATCGTCGCCAGACTGTGCCGCAGAATGTACGACTGCCATTCCCGCCCGGTCGGCAATTCCAGCTCCGCAAGCATGGTATCCCACGCGCGGGCGACGTTGCGGATGGGGCGGCCGTAATAGTTGACGAGGTAGCCGCGGCCGACGCGGTCGTTGGCCGGTAGCTTGTGGTACGTGACCCATTCCGCCTGGAGCCATTGCGCGAGCAGCGGCAGGACGGGCAGCAGCGGCCGCGCCTTCTTGTTCTGGACCCGGCCGGCCGGGTTGAGGTCGATCGTCTCGCTGCCCAGTGCCCACTGTTGACGGTCGGGAGCGACGCAAATGTCGACGACCGCGCCCGGGCGCGCGATCGTGCAGATCGAGGCGATCAGGAACGCATGCAGCGAAGCCCGTTGCGGATCGGCGGCGGCATAGGCGACCATTCGCGCCAGCTCCGGCACACCAACACGGCTGCGGCGTTTCCGCTGAACCTTTTTCGCCGGCAACGCCCGATAGGTCGGCCGCTTGTCGGATCGGGGCGGATCAGCGTTTGCAGCGTGATTCAGCACGGCGGCGGTCTGCGCGATTACCGTCTCAGTCGCTGCCGGTGAGCGCGGGCGCGACTTCGTGATCTCCCCTTCCCCGTTGCGCCAGACAACCGGCTGTGCCCCGGACCATTCGCGCAACGCATTCGCGAACGACGTCGTGCAGGCGACCGCGCAGGTCGTCGCGACGCCAAATTTGCCGCCGATCGCGTCCTGCGATTCGAGGAAATCCAGCGTATGATTCAGGCGCATTTCGATCGCCTCGGCCGAGGCGCGGTTGTCGCCCCATTCGAGCCGGTAATCAGCGATCGCGTCGGTCAGCAGATATTGCTCGGCCCTGGCAATCGGTTGACCGCAAGCGTGACAGAATGCCGGGCTTTCCGACGCGTCAGAGAGATACCGGCGATCGAGCGCTAGGATCGCGTCGCCCTCGTCCGCCGTGCGCGTCGATGCGCTGCGGACACGTCGAGCGTCGAGGTCGTACCAGAAGATGGTGAGGTAGGGACTACGGAGAGTGTCGTCCGCCCGCCTGTCCCAGTCGAGCCAGTATTTCCCCCGTCGATAGATTGGCGGCGCGCGATCCGGCACAGTGACTGTTCCTCGTGAAATTTTGTTTTGGCGGGGCCGGTTAGGTCAAAGATGCCGAGATTGGTAAGCAGGTCGAGATCGGCGGCGGACAGGCTGATCCCTTTGCCCAGCTCGCAGGCTCGACTGAGCCGGCGATCCAGGCGGACGATAGGTGCGCTCATGGCGTTGCTCCTGCGGTTTTGGCCGCTGCCAACGCGGCTTCCCATGCTTCGCGGGTGGTGAAGGTCGCGCCGATCTCGATGCCTTCGCTGTCGGCGACGTCGAGCAGCTGATGCCAGCTGTCGAAGGGCTCGGCCTCGTCGACCGTCGAACCGTACCGGCCGTCTTCGTCGCGCGCCCATGCAGCGCCATCGAGGGCGACGATCGCCGGCGGGTCCATGGCGTACAGCGCCTCCCAACGCTGCTGCTCGGCTTCCTCAGCGGCCTGTCGTTCGGCCTGCCGGCGATTGGCCTCGGCCTCTTCCTCGTCATGCCGTCGCTCGCCGGCCTTCCGTTGCGCGGCGATCTCCGGTTCGGCGACGAAAATGTTGACCGGTACCAGTACGCCCTGCACGCCGCCGATCGACGTCGACTCGCCATCTTGGCCGGTCCAGTAGGCACGACCTTCCAGCGGCGTGCTGGCGAACAGCGGCGATCCGCCGAGCGCATTCAGGGCGAGGCGGCGCGACCAGCGGATAATGCCACGGGTGCGCTTGATCTCGGCAAGCTGCTCGGCCGTGACGAGGTTGTGCGGCTCGCTCGACTGCCGCGTCGACAGTGCGACCGTCTCGCGCTGTTCCTTCGGGACGGCGACGGTCTTCGGCCAGTGCATCAGCTCGCCGGTCTCGCTGATCCCGACGAGGACGTGCACGGGGATTTCCTCGGCGCGGATGCGCTGCCACATCGATTCCTGATTGGCGGTATTGATGATCACGCAGCCATTGGGTGCCGGTATCGGGCCGGTGTATCCCCAGCTCGCAAGGACCAGCCCGGGCACGGCGACATGGCCGGCGATTGTCGGCGACAGGTTCTTGTGGGCGCGCAAATGCTCAACCAGCGGGGCGGCGCGTTCGTCGAGCAGCTCGGCGGCGATCGTCAGCAGCAGGACCGGGTGGGCGAGCACCTTCGCACCGATCGGCGTGTCGCGGAACAGGTCGTCCTCATATCCGCCGCCGCGCGCCTCGTACGTCCCGGCCCCGACGAAGCGATAGAGCGGGTGCGTCGTCCGCATCCCCTTCGCGTCGATGGCATGGCGAATGTTCCGGACCGAATGGCCGTCGTGTGACCGCTTCGATTCCGCGAGAAAGATTTCCTGCTGGAACGCTCGGTCCTGCGTCGCAGCGTATGCAGTGGCAGCATCGAGCGTGATCGTACGATCGGCAAGCGCGTCGAGGATCTCGGGTGCCAGCGCCGCCAAGCGCAGGCGCTGCTGCACGAGGCGCTCGCTGAAGCCGAACCGCTTCGCGAGGCTCGACACCGTATGGTGCCCGGTATCGACCAGTGCCTTGAAGCCGAAGACCTCGTCGACGGGCGACATCGTCCGCTGCTGGATATTTTCGGCGAGCGAAAGCTCGACCGCCAGTTCCCGGTCGCGGATCAGGACCGGCACCGGAAAATCACCAGAGATGGCCCCGTCAAACATCAGCCGGTCGAGCGCCTGGAGGCGACGACCGCCGCCGACGATATGGACGGTCGGGCTGTTGTCGTTCGTGTAGCCGATCAGCGACTGAAGCAGGCCGTGCGCGCGGATATCGTCGGCGAGCGACTGGACGTCTTCATCGATGCGCGTGCGGCGGACGTTCTCGGCCGCGCGGACCAAGGTCCGCAGCGGGAACGGCGTAGGAGCGGACGGGATCACGACTGGCGCGGCCTTGGGGCCGGCGATGGTCAGCTTGGGTCGAGCGGTTTTCGTCACGGCGGTCATGCTGCGATAGTCTCCGGCTTGCGGCCGCGAGCGCCGCGCGGCATGAGCCTGCGCGTCTCGACCGGGCGGCCTTCGTGTGCGCTCACACCGGCGAGGGCATCCGCCGGTGCGTCGGGATCGGTGAGGGGGGCGGCTTCCGGCCTGCCCCCCGAACTGGCGGACGCGATCGCGTCCTCGATGTCGATTTGGCGATCGTCGCCGGCGTCGCTGCCATAGGTCACCGACATGGCGATGCGGCACCAAGTCTGATGCCCGGTGCGGTCGTGATGCTGCGCGGCCAGCGCCTGCGCGTTGGCGCTGGTCCAGAACGCGGCGTCGCCATGGCAGACGAAGCAGCCTGCCGTGGTATCGCGCCTTCGGGTGGTAGCGCGGGTCATGCGTTGACGGTCCCGCGCTTGCTCTCGATCGGAGCGGTCTGTGCGCCGGTGGCGACGATCGTCACCTGCCGCTTCGCATGCACGGTCACGACATCGATGACACCCAACCGCCGGAGGTCACCGAACGCCTTTGCCGCGTCGGACGTATCGCTGCCGATCCGCTCGGCGAGCGCGGCGTTGGTTGGGCATGCAGCGTTTTCGGCCGCGAGCGCTTCCAGCACGTTGAAGACGCGACGTTGGTTGATGCCGAGCTTCACCGGATTGCCTCATCGGCCAGCTCGCGCAGCGACCATTGGTCAAGCACTGCGATGCCAGGTGCGGTCATGAGCCACAGCGGCATCGTCTCGCCGTGCGACGAGACCCTGCTTTCTACAGGAACGATATGCACGCGCCGGGCGCGGAGCGCGTTGAGCACGGCGTCGATTGATGGCCACCGGCCGTGCAGATCGATGCGCCGAAGCCTCTCGCGGTCCGGTGCGGCCGAGCCACGTCGACCAGCAGCCCGATCGCGCTCGGCCGCCGCGGCGGTCTGTTCATCGAAGTTGCGCCGGGCGGCGTCGTATGGCGTCTCGTCACCACGCGCGCCCGTTCTTTCGCGCGCTCGGTCCATGGATTCGCGGAAATTCTTGAAGGCCTGCTCGCTAGTCTGTCGGTACCAACCGTCGCTGAACCAACCGTCCCTCGTCGCCCTTGCGCGCCGAAGCATCTCGTCCACATCGTGGTCGAATGGACGCGCAGAGCCGTCCCCGCCGGGCTGACCAGCGTCGCCCTTCTGCCCGGACGGTTTGGAAGCGGCAGCGCTTGGCTTCGATCGGCCCGGTATATCGAACAGGTCGAGCGACAGTCCTGCCCGTTCCGCGATCGCTGTGCCGCGCGCAATCGCCGCCTCCCGTTCACCGTCGAACTGCGTCGACCGGGCGACCGCGAAGCATTGCTCCGCGAGTTTCTTGGCGCGAACAGGATTAGTGCGGGAGGAGGCGGCGGTCACAGGGCGCGCTCTGCCGCTACGGCCAGCGCCTCGCGGACGATAGCTGCCACCCACTGCTTCCCATCCTCGTTCAGCTCGCTCCATTCGGGTGCCGCGAAGGTCCGCAGTACCGACGGAGCGTCGCAGATGGCTTCGGCCATGCCCGTGAAAGTGGACGTAGGAAGGACGCGCAACAGACTTGCTTCTTTGAAGCGATCGAAAAGGATCAGGGTCCGGAGCGGCCTGGCCGTAAACGCACCCATCACAGTCCGACCATGATCTGGATACCGGGGCCGCCGACCAGCCAATCGGTCACCAGCGCGGCGATCAATCCGACGGTGAACATTGCGACTGTCTCGATCGCGGCCTTCCGGTGATAATCGGCGTCGCAATCGGGACAGTTGCAGTCGGTCAGGTGGATCGTCGTCACCCGGCGCGGAGCCTGGTCGTGACGCGGGGAAAACGGGCGAACGCGGGGCATCAGCGGTCTCCATTCCGGTTGAGGTTGCGAAGCGTGGTGAGCGCCAGCAGGCAGGCGAGGCCGGCGGCGATGACGGCGAGCGGCGCGCGGCCGACGATGCCGAAGCCGGTGGCAAGGCCGGTCAGCAGCGCGGAAGCGCGCAGGAAATTGCGGTTCAACGGGGTGAGCGGGCGCATCAGGTCGCGCTCGCGCAAGAAATGCAGAGGTCCGGCGCGTCCCAGCCCCATGCCGGCACGGCGATCCCGAGCGGCCCTGTGTCGCTCGATGCGCAGATCCGGCACAGGCGGGGCAAGGGCAGGTCGTACCCGTCTTGGATCAGCGACAGCCGTTCGAGGACCGCGAGATCGAACGGGAATTGTTGCCGCAGGGCGACGATCGTCGACCAGCGCACCGCGACGAGATCGGCCTCGATCATCTTCAGCCATTCGACCCGCTCTGCCTGCGACAAGGCCGGATCAGTCTCGATGACGTCGACGACGTCTTCGTGCGACTTTCCGGACGCAGTGCGTCGACACTTCAGGTACGCTCCGGGGGTCAGGGTCACGAAAGTCTCCGGGCAGCAGAAATCCGCTTCGCGAACCGGGGTGGTCGCGAACCGGGGCGGGATCGGTTAGGTGGTCAGGCCGACGTCGGCGTCAGATCACGGGGACTGCCCCGGTGGTTGCATCATTTTCTGAAGGATCGGCATGATCCTGCGCTTGGCCGAGAAGGCTTGCAGCAGCTCGCGCATCGCCTTGCGGCGTTTTGCGGGAGAGGCGTTCGGAAGGCTCGCTTCGAGGAGCGCGGCATGGGCCTCGCTCGATTCGCGGAAAGCGTCGATGGTGGCGTCCATGAGCTGGCGTTCGCACGACAGGGTGCCGGAGCCGCTGTCGTCGATCATCAGCGCCATCATGTCATGGATCGGGCGGCCACCAACGATGCTGTCGTGCGCGGCATCCAGCAGCACGGCATCGCGGCAAGTCAGCTGCTCGCGCTTCTCCGGGTGCGACAGGGCGCGCAGATACTGGGGGCTGCGACCGGTAATCTCGACAGCACGCTCGATCGACAGCGCCTCGACGACGTCGCGCAGCGTCTGCTCAATCGAAAGGGGTTCGCACGCCGTGGTCATGCGCGTGTCCCGAAATACGGGGCCGATCGTCGCATACGACCGGCCCCGCCCGCGCCTAGGGAGGTATGACAGCGCGGTGCCTGCGCCCGGCCGGTACGATACAGGGCGACCGGGCGCAGTTTCCGGCCGTTGTTCGGGCGGCCGAAAGGGGGAAAGGCGTGGGGGATGGTCATTGCCGGCCTGCCGGCAGGAAATCAGGACAGCCGGCCGAACGGTCGGCCACTGAGATAGGCACCGGGCCGCGCTGGCCTACCCACGATGCGTCTGCTGCGCGCTGGACTGCGTCGGTCAGGCGCGTGCCGCAGTCGCGGCAACCGCAAACGGCATCGCAGAAGGTGCGGTCGCGGAAGCACATCACGCCGGCGCGCCGCCATTGGCAGCGATCTCAGACACCGTCGTCGCTTGTGCAAACAAATCAGGGCGCAATCGCTCTTTTGGTACACCGGTACCAGCTTCCGCCAGCAAGACGCACTCGGCCGCTAGGGGCTTTCCGCTCTGTAGCAGCTGAAAGACGTACGTCTGACTGCGACCGATAATGCGCGCGAACGCCGATTGCGATCCCGCACGACGAACCGCTTCTGCGAGCGGGGTTGTGAGGTCGGCTTCGATTCCCATACCCCTAGCTATTGCAATTGCTTTAGTTACGTCAAATGGAAAAATCAGATCGCACATTATTGCGATTGCAATAGACCATTCGTCATGGCGGTATTGATCAGCGATAGGCTGAGAGCGAGGCTGTCGGAAGTTGGCCTTAGCCAGTCCGAGCTGGCGCGCCGTGCGCACATCACACAGGGAACAATCGGCGGACTTCTCAGTGGAAAGTCGCGCTCTTCTTCACATCTGCACGTCATTGCACGCGAGCTGGGTACGACGCCCGCCTATTTGACCGGTGAAGTGGACGATCCCGATCGTGATGCTCCTGAACCACCCATGCTGACGCAAGAGCAGACCGAATGGCTGGCCATCTTCGACGCCCTCGACGTGCCGAATCGTGCCGCGTTGATGCAGATCGGCCGGACCATGATCACTGGCATGAACCTACCGAGGAGCGCGAACCCATGAGCGAGCAGGACCTTTCATGATCGCGACCGTGGTCTTCGTCGGCTAACTTACCGGCAGGCAAAGGGTCATCGATTTCATGAAAGGCAGCGACCAGTTAATTGCGGGTATCGTCCGGGTACGCCCCTGCCCCACTGTCCCCGAAAGCACGAAGTACCGCGCCCGTCAGATCATGACGGCGGACGGCGTGTCCGCCGCTGATCACTTTGCCGTTATGCTCCCCAAGCTTCGAATGACCTCCTTGGAGGCGGTGAATGTGAGGTGGCCGTAATCGAAGTGGTAAGGTCCACCATCGCCGTCGAACAGCTGGCACTTGCGCTTGGGGCATTCGAGTTCAGTTTCGGAAAGATACTGGCCGCCGGCGTTTTCAACGAGTGGCTTCATCCGTCGATCCAGATCAAACCGACTGCGTTTGATAAGGGCACTGATACGGGAAGGATCCCCGGCCAACATTGAACGAGCCAGTACCCGCGGCATGTCGACGCTGTACTCGGTGGTCGGGCCGATGACGGTCACGGCCAAGCCAAGCTTCCGAAGGTAGGAAACGGTGTCGATGAGCGAGGCAACTTCGCTTCCCCGCCAACGACCAGCGAGAACGACACCCACAACGTCAGGGCGACGGACAATATCGTTCAAAACCAGTTTCATCACGGAAACACATCGGTCGCGACCCTTGAACGCAAGGGTCGGCCTGCATCCCGACGCAGTTGCTTGGACGACGTTCACCTGGGGGAAGCGTAACGCGATTGCCCGCCAATATTGTGCAGCGTGGCTATCGCCCATGACGATCACATTCGGCTGTCCAGTCCGAAGCGTCAGGCAACGCGCGCGATCGTATTGCTGCCCTTCACTCGCGAAGCACGTGCCCCCTCGAAACTGGTAAGGGTGCTGGGGTTTCGTCCGATAGTCGGCATAGCTTCCGACAAGATCGACTGACGCGGGGTGCTGCACGATCGCAGCTGCCTGCGAGCTTACGAGAAGCGACGCGCCGGCGACCGACGCCACGGCAACCCCGCCCGCGATCAATACCGTCCGAGAACGCGTCTGACGGTGCCGTCGCAAGAAAGGTTGCTCGACCAGAAAATACGAAACCGTCGCGGCAGCGAACGATAACGCAACGACGAGAACCTTCCCGCCGGTGCTTATCTCCATGCCGTAGTTCAGCCGATAAAGTGTGATGATCGGCCAGTGCCAAAGGTACAGTGAATAGGAAATGAGACCGACAGCGCGGACCGGCTGCCACGCCAGCATGCGAGCCGTCACCGCATCGCGTCCATACGCTATCAGCAGTGCCGCGCCGGAGCAGGGCAACAACGCCCACGGTGCAGGAAACGCATAATCCGGCCGGATTTTGAATACGGCGAACAACACCAGTGCCGCGCCAACCACGGCGGCGACGTTCCGCGCATGCTTCGAGGCGATTTTGGGCAGCACGTTCAGTGCAATTAGCGCGCCTATTCCCAGCTCCCATGCGCGCATCGGGATCAGGTAGAACGCGGCGGTAGGTTCTGTCCGGCTGAAATACATCGACAGTGCGAACGAGAGAACCGTCGCGAGCACTACGGCAACCTTCATGTAACGCGGGAGCCAGCGATGCATGAGCAACACGAAGAATGGGAAGAAGATGTAGAACTGTTCTTCTACGCCTAGGGACCACGTGTGGAGCAGTAGCTTCGTTTCCGATCCGGAATCGAAGTAATTGACGGTTAGCCAGAAATGGATGTTCGCAACGAACGCTATCGCGGCAGCGGCACTCCTTCCAAGGTCGCGTAGTTCGACCGCCAGTAGGAGGAATTTGCCTGCAATCAGCGTCCCGAGCAGCATCAGCGCCAACGCCGGTAGAATGCGAACCGCGCGGCGTTTGTAAAAGGTCGCTATGGAGAACGTTCCAGCGTCCAGATCTTGGGTGATGATGGAAGTAATCAAAAAGCCGGATATGACGAAAAATATGTCTACGCCAACGAACCCACCGTGCAGCGTTGATACGCCCGCATGGAATAGCAAGATCGGCACGATCGCGGCCGCACGCAGACCATCGATATCATTCCGGTACTGCATTCAACCCCCTTGTCCGAACCCGAATCAGCGCAGCTCTGCCATG
Source organism: Sphingomonas sp. Leaf22 (assembly GCF_001421715.1). Taxonomy (GTDB): domain Bacteria; phylum Pseudomonadota; class Alphaproteobacteria; order Sphingomonadales; family Sphingomonadaceae; genus Sphingomonas. Next base: position 27,109 of record NZ_LMKP01000042.1, on the reverse strand, counting down.
GGCTCCGCGAGATCCGCGTAAGGGCCTTAATCTCCAGACGCTTCTTTGTAAGGCAGTCGATGACGCGAATGCGTATAATCGATCGATTGGCACGGGTACCGCTTGGGTAAGCTGTCTTCGTGCCCCGCTAGGAACTAACGGTTTTCGTTGATCTCGTGGACGAGCGGCGGAGCGTACGTCCGGCGCGCGGATGTCCGGCCATTGGACGGTTGGCGGAAACACAATGGCGATCTAAACCTGAACGATGTCGCAAACGCAGCAGACG
>NZ_LMKP01000042.1:0-26799 GCF_001421715.1 Sphingomonas sp. Leaf22 | reverse complement strand
AGAGGTTGAGTTCATCAACGAGCGCGAGTTGGTCGTTTGGCCGAACGGCAGCATCGACGGCATCCGCTATCTTTTCAATAACGAACCGGGAGATGATCGAAGCTGGACGTTCAAGCATCGATAATGCTCGCTGATGGGGCGGAACAGGACGCGGGTATTGCCAGACGAACTGGGGGTATCGACCGCCTATGAAACGGCAAATTTCTGAGCGCGTGGCGGACGGTACGTCCGCTCTGCCTGCATTTTTTACGACGGAGCCTGCGACCTACGGCCTCAGAATATATTGAGCGTCAAAAGACGTATCTACGCTTACGTATGATTTTCCCTGTTTTTGCGCTTCTTTCAAGGTCAGGCCATCAAATCGCTTTATCACACCTGTTGCGCATAATTTATCTGCTACTCGCCCTACTTTAATTTTGGGATCAATAGATATAGCTGCTGTATCATATTCAGTTTGCGATACGAGCAAAGAGTAGGGTCCAGCTTGACCGATTGCATCACCGCATATCGTGACCCTCTTGTTGTGATAGTGGTACCTATCCGCTCTTATCTCTGATGGGGTAAGCGCCCGAGCAGACCCTTCCTTTTGTATTTGAACGGTAGTTAGCGCGAGGGAGATGAGAAGCATCATCGTTCGGACCTTCCGGAAAAATTCTTGGTGCTACAAGGCAATAGCATAGGAGAACGTGCAACCAGCGACCCTTCATTCACCGCCGGTTACGCAACATCTCGCTAATCTGGTCCGGCCAGCGGTGGACGGGTCCGCCGCCCGAATGTCTAAAACCGGTGGTTAGCTGCCGTGTGATCCGGCGACCCGGAATGGGTGTTGCGGGTTCCGGCGGACGAACTCGTCAACCTCCCGCAAGCGCTCTGGGAACGGCTCTGCCTCTTGCCAGCGCGTGTGATTCACAAAGCGAAAACCGGCAAACCAGAGGGCACGAACTTTGGCCCATTGCTCGTTGTCAGACTTCTTTGGCACCCTGAACGCGCGCCCCATTGAATGAAGCGTCCCGCCACATTCCGGGCACTTGCCAATGGCCTCGTCCGGCAACTTCCATGACTTGTGGCAGTCGAAGCAGGCGTGGGGCCAAAGGCAGAGTGGCCCTCGATGGTAGGGGACGCTTGTCATCACAGGCAGCGCTCTGTTCCCCGTCGCGCGACGAAGCTCCATTCGCTGTTCTTTAGACGGAGGTGGGGCCATCCGCGCAATATGGGATGACCCGAGGAATGTCCGCAAGTGGGCGTTACCGGCCGTGGGTATCGAGTGGGTATTTTGCTCCTACGCCATCGTAAGAACCGCGCTTTTCCGAGGGTTCTGTGACATGGCGACGGAGCGCATGTCCGCCGCTATCGCCGTTCAGCGGAGGGTGCCGGCCTTCATGTGTTTGCGCACGAACTCGAGAACGGCTTTACCCGCAACGGTCGGCAGCTGCTTCGCTCCTCGGCAAGCCCTGCAAGGGTTGGGGCCGATAATGATGGCACGCCCGCTGGGCTCCTCCTTGGCTTTGCCGGTGCCGCCACATTCGCGGCAGTTCTCTTCGAGCGGCGGGAACGGATCGGCCATAACATCCTCCAGCGATGGAAACGGTTGAGCGTCTACAGCACGCCACACGGTACCCGCGTCGTCTATTGATTTGTTGGATTTCGTTCGATTTCTGTTCCGATATGGGGACGAAGAAATTCAACTCGATCTGGGACCTCGTCCGGCACGGTGCGAACCTGCAAGTTTGGTGCGCGTGCGGGCATATCGCGGTGATCGATCGCCACCAGCTCGACCACATGAAGCGCACGCGAAACTGGCCGGCACCGATCGGTTATCTTTGCGGTAAGCTGCGGTGTGCCAAATGTGGACGGCGGCCGACGAAAGTCTCGCCTTCGGCAAACGATCCGACAGTACGCATCGGGCCTTCCCTCGCGGATGTCATCGCAACGCAGGCGCAAGACGAACCGTGACGCATGCGAGGCAAGCCGTGCAAATCCAAGATTTTCTGCCTATGTTCGCGCCGGGGATTTCGGGGTGGTGATGGATGTTGGCGATCGACTGACGGCCGAGATGGCGAGCCGTGCGCAACTCGCGCTGCACTTTATCGAGCGGTACTGGGAAAGGCACAGCGCTTCGCCGAGCTATGGCGAGATTGCCGCCGGCATCGGTGTCGATCGACATCGCGCGCGCGATGCCGTTCGGGCGCTCGAACGAACCGGTCGCGTCATGCGAAAGCGTGGGAAGGCGCGCGGTATCGTGTTGCCGTCGCGGCGCGAAGCCGTCCTGAACGAGCTGCGCCGTGAGGGCTGGCACATCAACGACGAAACCCTAGAGATCTTCCCGCCCACATATACGCCACTGTCCGTCCCGGCCGCGCTCGATCACATCTCAGCCGTTGAGGGTTGGGGGAATAATGGTGCGGATCGAAACAGCGGCGGAAGCCAAGGTGATGCGGGCGATCGTTGATCGCGAGCATCGCACGGCCATGGCAGAACGCCGCGCTGCGCGCGAAGCGCACGCCGGCGCAACCGCTGCGTCGTCGCAACCGCGTGTAGGCTGGTCGACCAAAGCACCGCCGCGCCGCAAGCCTAGCGATATCGACCGCGCGATCGCCGCGCGAGCCGAGGACCATCGTCTCAACTGGGCGCGCCGTCATCCCGACGCCGCCAAGGCTGAACGCGCATTCCGCAAGGGCCGGGCAGAGATGACCAATCGTTGGTCCAAGCGTGGGGACGGTACCGCTGAAACTCACGAACGCGCGAGCCGCACGCATCAGGGCGCGCTGGCCCGCCTCTGGCATAGCGGAGGCATCACGGCCGACCAGCTGGCGGCGGCCGTCGAGATTGCGATGGTTGCCGAGCGGATCGGGGCAGACGTCGCGGTGCGAACCGCCAGCCTCGAAACCCGGATCGATTCCGGGCATCGCGGTGACGGCGCGTTCTACGAGAATTTGAGCCGGGTCCGGCATGAGATGGCCTATACTCAGTGGCGCGCGGCGATCGACGGTCCGATCGGCGCGGTCCTCGACATGGTGGTCGGAGAAACGGTCGGCTTTACCGTCGTGGCCAAGCGGTACAGCATGCACAACCGCCGCGCTAAGAAGCTGCTGGTCGACGCGCTGGACCTTTGGCCGCGCATCCTTGGGCAGGTCTGCAAGGAGATCGATCGGGCGGCTCTCGACCGGGCGCATGCAACCATCGCGTAGCTTCGCACATTTTCGCCACTCCCCGAACGGCCACAATTCGGTCAAATCCGACGCAGCGACACCTGCGTCCTTCGCCCGTCAGCCTTCCCCCCTTGGCTGACGGGCGTTGTCGTCTTCGGGAGATAGCGATGCCGCACAGCAGCCCGCTTCTCGATGAGCTTGAGCGTCTCACCGACGATTTGGACCTTCTCCTCGCGCGCGGCCGAGCCAGCATCCCAAGCCACCGGTTGGTGGAGGAGCTGGCAGATGAAGCCCGCCGGATCGCCCGCCGGCTCGATGAAGCCGCGCGGGGCGGGTGTCGTCCCCTTTCCAATCCGCCGCGCTACATCAGCCCGTGCGGGACCAAGGCAGGCTGGTGAGCACTATGCAACGGGTCGATATCGTGAAGCTTCAGGCAGTGGCCGCGGGCAAGGCCGACGAGGTCGTGCCGGTCACGCGCGGACTGTTGGACATCATCGCCCGCGAGCTTGCTACGCTACGCCAAACGGTGGCGGCGCAACCAGGTGCGGCAGCGTGACGGACCAACGCCACCCCGGCGCGATAGACGTCAAAGGTGAGCTTTATCTGCGGGACGCGAAGGGCAACCTCGTGCCGCTCACCGCGGTGAAGCCGGTCGACCTGCTGGTCGACGAGATGGTACGCGGCATCATCCAGCGGGCGCAGGTGATGTCCGATGCGCTTACCCAGTTCCGCATTGACACCTTCGAACAGATCCGTTCGCTTCAGGAGCTGCTCGACCAGCAGTATGGCGCGACCGTCGGAGGCGCGAAGGGCAACATTCAACTGACCACGTTCGACGGGTGCCAGCAGGTCAAGGTGCAGGTCGCGGACCTGTTCGACTTCGGTCCCGAGCTGCTGACCGCCAAGTCGCTGGTCGACCAGTGCCTCACGGAATGGGCAGGCGGCAGCCCGCCCGAGCTACGGGCGATCGTCAACAACGCCTTCTCGGTCGAGAAGGAAGGCCAGATCAACAGGGCAGGCCTGCTGATGCTGTTGAAGGTGCATAGCGACGATCCGCGCTGGAAACGCGCCATGGATGCCATCCGTGACTCGTTCCGGGTGATGGGGTCGCGCGAGTACATGCGCTGCTATCGTCGCCCGGCGCACAACGGCAAATGGCAGGGCATCAAGCTCGACGTCGCCTCGGCCTGACCCATCAGGGGGCAGCCAAGGGGGCGCGGAGGCCGACCGAGGGCATCCCACATAGTGGGACACCCCCCCCCGGTCGCGGGTCCTCCCCTAGGCCCCGTAGATAAGGGCGGCAAAGGCGTGTGGTTCGGCCAGCTATGAGTTTTGAAAGGTGTCCGCACCTGTCATGTCCGCACCCGTAAACCTCGTCAGTTTCCGCGAATTCGCCCGGCTCGACGGATGCAGCGACAAGCTGGTCCGAAATGCGGTAAAGGCCGGAAAACTGTCGGTTACGGCAGACAACCGCATCGATGCGGCGCTCGCCGGCACCGGTTGGCGGCAACAAAATCGCAGGGCTGCGGAGAGTGCGGACACCGGTGCGGACCCGACGCCGGTGTCCGCACTCTCGCCGGCCGACGCGGAGGTGTCCGCAGGTTCGATCCAGATCGACGATTTTCTCGCCAACTTCATCGCCGGGCGCATGCTGTCGCGCGCCGACGCGGAGCGGGTGAAGGAAAACGGCGCGGCGGCCAAGAACCTGTTGGCCGCGATGCAAGAGGCTGGCGATGTCATCGATATCGCCATCGCGGAGGCAATCCTGTTCGACCAGGCGCGCGAGTTTCGTGATGCCTGGATGAATTGGCCGGCGCGCGTCGGGCCGATGATCGCGGCCGAGCTGGGCGTATCGCCCGACCCGGTCGTGGAGGCGCTGAACAAGTATGTCCAGCAGCAGCTCGACGACCTTGGAGATCCAGCCTCCGCGTTTGAGGAGGCTTAGCGAGGAGGTTCCGAAGGAGGACCGGCTGCGCCGTGCCTGGCGGCGAGGCATGACGCCGCCGCCGCGCATCAGCGTGCCGGATTGGGCTGACAACTTCCGTAAGCTGGCGAAGGGCGCGGGGTCGACGTCGGGTAAATGGCGAACGTCGATGGTCGAGGCGGCGCGCGGGCCGATGCTCTCGGTCACCGAACCCGGCGTTCACATCATCACGCTTATGGTCTGCACGCAGCTCATGAAGACGGCGCTGATCGAGAGCGTGGTCGGGTATCACATCCATCTCGACCCGGCGCCGATACTTCTCGTGCAGCCGAAAGACGACGCGGTCGAAGGGTTTTCGAAGGAGCGGATCGGGCCGCTGATCAAGGCGACACCGGTCCTGCGCGCCTTGGTCGGCAACCGGAAGACCCGGTCGGCCGAAGACACGCTGACCTTCAAGAGCTTCCCGGGCGGCTTCCTCGCCCTGGTCGGTGCGGGCAGTCCCGACAACTTGGCGCGCCGACCGGTGATGGTGACGCTGTACGACGAGACCGACAAGTATCCGGTCACCCGCGAGGGTGACGCGATCGCGCTGGGCGACGAGCGGCAGGCGACGTTTCCCCGCTACCTGTCGATCCGGACCTGCTCGCCGACGATCTCGGGCGAAAGCCGGATCGAAGATAGCTATCTCGACGGCGATCAGCGGCAGGCATCGGTTGACTGCCCGCATTGCGGTCACCGCAATTTCCTCGAGTTCTTCCGCAACGTCGAATGGGACAAGGATTACAGCGAGGCCGGGGTGGTCGTCGCGCACCACCCCAAGACTGCCGCGATACACTGCGAGGCATGCGGCGTGCCCTGGAGCCAGGGCGAGCATCTGGCTGCGCTTCAGACCACCCGCTGGCACCAGACCAAGCCGTACCATTGCTGCGGCCAGCACCGCGACCCGATGGTCGATTTCGAGGCGCACTGGAAAGGCGGTACCGCCGATCCAGTGGCCGCGGTGTGGGACTGGTGGGCATCGGACCGGCACGCGGTCTACCGGGCGCGGTGTCCGGACTGCGGCAAGTGGCCGGTCGATAACGAGCATGCCAGCTTCACCGCCGGCAAGCTGTTCAGTCCGTGGCCGAAGGATGCCCCGCCGAAACAGGCGGCGAAGTTTCTGGCGGCCGAGAATGATCCGGATCTCCGGGTCGTATTCGACAACACGCAGCGCGGTCGACCGCACAAACGGCAGGCGTCGAAGGATCTGCGCGCCGAGGTCCTCGCGGCCCGGGCGGAGAATTGGGCGGCCGCGGTTCCGGACGGTGTCGCGGTCATCACGGTCGGCGGCGACACGCAGGACGATCGCGTCGAGCTGGAATTCATTGGCTGGGGCCGCGGCGAGGAAAGCTGGTCGATCGCCTATGTCGTCGTCGAAGGCGACACGTCGAAGGACGAGACCTGGGACCGCGTCGACGAGCAGCTGCTGCGCGTATGGCACCGGGCGGACGGGCGACCGTTCACCGCGGCCGCGGCGTGTATCGATTCCGGCGGTCACCGGACGCAGGAAGTTTACCGCTTCGCCAAGGCGCGGCTCGGTCGGCATGTCTGGGCGGTAAAGGGCGCGTCGGAGCAGGCGGGCAAGCGGGCACCGGTGTGGCCGACCGTTAAGCCGACCAACCGCAAGAAGGCGCAGTACCGGCCGACGATCGTCGGCACCAACGCCGCGAAAGACACGATCCGCGCTCGCCTCGGCCTCGACAGTCCCGGCGCTGGCTACATGCACGTCCACCAGTCGCGTGACATCGGTTGGTACGAGCAGATGCTCGCGCCCAAGCTGCTGCTGAAGATCAAGGCCGGGCGACGGTTCACAACCTGGGACACGCCGAAGGGCAAGGCCGACGAGGCTTCGGACTGCCGGGTTTACGGGTACGCGGCACTGCAAGGGCTGATCCATTTCGGGCTCGACCTCGACGACGCCGCCGCTGCGGTGCTCGACCGGTTCGTCGCGCCGATCGCGACGCCGGCGGCCGAGCCGGAGCCGTGGTCTGGGGAATCAGGTGGCTGGATCGACGGCGGCGGCAGCGGCGAAAGCTGGTTCGGAGGATAATCAATGTTCACTTCGGACGATGTCGACGCGCTGAAGCGCGCGATCGCGACGGGCGCGCTGCGCGTCCGCTATCCCGATGGCAGCGAAGTGACCTATCGGTCGCTTGCCGAGATGCGCGAGACGCTAGGCATGATGGCGGCTGACGTCGCGCCGGCGTTCGGATCGTCGCCGTCGCGCAGCTCGGTGGCGTCGTTCTGATGAACCTGCTCGACCGCACCGTCGGATGGTTCAATCCGGAAGCGGGCTTCCGGCGGATCTCGGCGCGCCGCGCCATGGACCTGCAGGCGCGTGCCTATGACGGTGCCAGGCGCGATCATCGGACCGCGAGCTGGGTGACGCCGGGCAGCAGCGCCAACCTGGAAATCGGTGGTGGTGAGGAGCTGGTGCGCAATCGCGCGCGCGACCTGGTCCGCAACAGCGGATATGCGCAGCAGATTGTCGAGACCTATGCCGATAGCGTCGTCGGCACCGGCATCGTCGGCGCACCGACCGGGGTGAAGGGCCGCAACGCCAAAACGATCGCCGCCGGGTGGCGCGCCTGGACCGAGAATTGCGACTTCGACGACGACCAGGATCTGAACGGGCTGATCTGGGCGGCGGTGAAGGGCATGGCCGAAAGTGGTGCGGCGCTGATCCGTTTTCGCCGGGTGGCGTTTGACGGCAAGGCGACGATCGCGCCGCTGAAGCTGCAGGTTCTCGAGCCGGACTTCATCGACACAATGAAGGACGGGGCCGTCACCGGCGGCTACATCGATCGCGGTATCGAATACGACGCGCAGGGGCGCAAAGCCGCCTATTGGCTGTTCCCGTCGCATCCGGGCGACATGGCGAGCTTCCGCCTGCGCGGAATGGTCAGCGAGCGCGTTCCGGCCGACGAGGTCATCTACCTCTATAACAAGCTCCGCCCCGGGCAGGATCGCGGCATGCCGATCCTCGCGCCGGCGATTATGACGCTGCAGAACCTGCGCGGCTATTTCGAAGCCGAGCTGGTCCGCAAGCGCACCGCCGCGTGCATGGTCGGGTTCATCACCTCGGCCGACGAGGAGCTGAAGATCGGCGTCGATACGGAGGCCGGGAAGGGAAAAGGGTACGGACCGCAAAAGCAGCGGATGGAGCCGGGCATGCTCACCCGGCTGTTGCCGGGCGAGGAGATCAGCTTCAACCCGCCGCTCGCCGACGCCGGCATCGATGCGATGGCAGCGCAGTATCTGCGCGAGACTGCCGCTGCGGCCGGGCTGATGTACGAGCATGTCTCGGGTGACTTCTCACGGATCAACTACAGCTCGTTCCGCGCCGGCGGTCACGGCTTCCGCCGCCGCATGGAGCGCATCCAGTGGCACGTCGTCATCCATAAGCTCTGCCGGCCGATCGCGCAGCGGTACCGCGAGGCGGCGCAGGCAGCGGGCCTGCTGCCGGTGACGACCTTCGGGTGGCGCTGGACCCCGCCGGGCTTCATCTCTGTCGACCCGTACAAGGATGCACAGGCCGACCTGCTGAACCTGCGCATGGGCAAGGTCACGCTGTCGCAGCTCGTCGAGGAACGCGGGTACGATTACCTCGAATTCCTGAATCAGTACGCCTCCGATTTGAAGGAAGCGGAAAGCGCGATCGCGAAGGGGTTCATGTTCGACGGCGACCCCCGCAAGGCGAAGGGCGGCGACCAGTCTGCGACGTCGGGCGGGGCCGACAAGAAGAAAACCGACGCGGCCGACGACGACGCCGCCTGACCCTCCCGGAGAAGTTCATGGACCCTGAGATCGCCGCCCCCGCGGCCGATGAATCGCGCGAGCTGCAGCTCGTCACCCGCGAAGTCACCATCCGCGCCGAAACCTTCAACGAGGCCGAAAACACGGTCGAGGTCGTGTGGACGACCGGCTCGCGCGGCACGCGCATGGACTGGCGTCGCTACGAGCTGATCGAGGAAGAGCTGTCGACCGACGCCGCGCACGTCCGGCTCGATCGGATCAACAGCGGCGGGCCGGTGCTGAACTCGCATCGTAGCTACGACCTGTCGAGCCAACTGGGCGTCGTTGTCGACGGCACGGCGCGCATGAGCGACGGTGAGGGCGTGGCAACGCTGCGCTTCTCGCGCCGGGAAGAGATCGCGCCGATCATTCAGGACATCCGCGACCGCGTAATCCGCAACGTGTCGGTCGGGTACCGGGTGCATGAATACGAGATCACGGAGCGAGAGGGCGAACGCCCGCTGTACCGCGCGGTCGACTGGGAACCGTACGAGATCAGTTTTGTGACCATGCCTTTCGATGCTGGCGCGCAGACGCGCAGCTCCGAACCCGCGCAGGGCGGCTTTCCCTGCATCTTTCGCCGCAATTCGCCGGCATCCAGCCAGGAGCGTACTATGGACCCCGAGGATCAGGCCGGCTCGCAGTCGACCGACACCACCACCACCACGACCACCACGACCGATCAGTCGACCGACGGTCAGCAGCAGCAGCAGCGCCAGGCACCGACGACCGTCGACGGTGCCGCCGTCCTCACCGCAGCCCGCAACGCCGGCCTCGATGTCGGTGCTCGCGAAGAGCTGCTGGTCCGCCATTCGAGCACCCCGTTCAATCACGACACGCTGATGGCCGATATCGGTCGCCGCTTCGCAGAGCGCGACAGCTCGGCGCAGACCATCAATCGCGTCTCGCCGACCGTCGGCAACGGTGCCACGATGGTCCGCGCTATGTCGGACGCCGTGTTCCACCGCATGGCTCCCGGCTCGCAGCTGCCCGACACTTCGCGCCAGTACCGCGGCATGGGTCTGCTGCGCATGGCGGAAGAGCTGATCGGATCGAGCGGCGTGTCGACGCGCGGCATGACGCCGCACGAGATCGCCGAACGCGCGTTGCACACCACGTCGGATTTTCCGGCGCTGATGAGCAACGCCATGGGCCGCCGCCTGCGCGCCTCGTATGAGGAGCACGAGCCGACCTATCGCCAGTGGGCGCGCCGCGCGCCGAACGCCCCGAACTTCAAGTCGGTTGACACCGTCCAGCTCTCGGCAATGCCCGACCTGATGAAGGTCAACGAAAAGGGCGAGTTCCGCTACGGTACCTTCACCGACGGCAAGGTGTCCTATGCGCTGACCAACTATGGTCGCATCATTGGCCTGTCGCGTCAGCTCATCATCAACGATGACCTGAACGCGCTCGATCGCATCCTGTCGGGCTTTGCCGCCTCGGCCGCGCGCCTCGAAAACCGCACCGTCTATGCGCAGCTGACTGCCAACCCGACCCTGCCGGACGGCATCGCGCTCTTCCACGCCGATCACGGCAACCTCGGTGCCGGCGCCGCGATCTCGGCCAACTCGCTGGGCGCCGCCCGTACCCGCATGCGCAAGCAGAAGGGTTTGCAGGCCGAGTTGCTGAACATCGCGCCGCAGCACCTGATCGTGCCGACGGACATCGAGCAGGTCGCCTACCAGTTCACCAGCTCGCAGTTCGTGCCGGCGCGCTCGGCCGACGTGAACGAGTTCCGCCAGGGCGGCCGTACCGCGTTGACGCCGATCGTTGAACCGCTGCTCGATGAATCGTCGACCACGGCGTTCTACCTCGCGGCTTCGAACGGCCAGATCGACACCGTTGAATATGCGTATCTCGAAGGCGCCGAGGGCGTGCAGCTGTCGAGCCGCGTCGGCTTCACGATGGACGGCGTCGAGATGAAGGCGTCGCTCGATTTCGCGGCCGCCGTCATCGACCACCGCGGCCTCGATCGCACCGGCTGATCCGCCGGCGACGCGACCAACCAACCCTGACGCGGGCGGCCATCGTGCCGCCCGTCGTCGTTTCGGAGATCCCGGATGAAGAATTATCTGCATGCAGGTCGGACCTGCACGTTCATCGCGCCCTATGCCGTCGCCTCGGGTGCCGGCTTCGTCGTCGGCTCGCTGTTCGCCGTTGCCAGTGTCGATACTGCGCAGGGCGCGGAAGTCGAGGGTGAAGTCGAAGGCGTTTATGCCTTCCCGAAAGCGACCGGCGCCAACACCGACGCCGCCCCCGGCACCAAGATCTATTTCGACACCGTCACCAAGACGTACTCGAAGACGTCGGGCGGCAACGGTGTGCTGATCGGTGCCACCACGCGCGCCGCGTCGACCACCGACACGGTCTACCGCGTCCGCCTGAACGGCGTCACGCTGTAATGGCCGATCCGTTCGCCACCGGGCTGGGGACGCTCTTCGCCGGGCCCCGCGCGGTGGCGGCGGTCTACGACGACGGATCGTCCGCCCGGCCGATCCGTGTCATCCATGAGCGGCCGGACCAGGAAACGTCGTTCCGCGACAGCGTGGTCGTCCAGGCGACGAACGTGTTTCGTATCCAGGCGGTCGACGTTGCCGAACCGGCGATCGACGACCTGATCACCGTCGAGGCGGGCACCTTCCGGATTTCGGAAGAGCCGCAGCGCGACACGCAGGCACTGCGCTGGATCTGCCCGGCCGAGCCGGTCTGATGCGCATCGACGCGGAGATCATCGGTTTCCGCGACACCATGGCCGACATCAACGGCTTCGTCGCGCGATCGGCGACCTTCGCGATGCGCGAGACGACACCGGAGACACTGTCCGAGCTGCGCCGCCAGATCACCGACGCCGGCATGGGTACGCGCCTTGCCAACACCTGGCGCGGCGGCAGCTATCCGGTCGGGGCGCGGGTCAGCGTCAACCCCGGCGGCTATATCTGGTCGAATGCGCCGCTGATCATCGACGCTTTCGCGCGCGGGGCCACGATCCGGCCGGTCAACGGCGCGAATTTTCAGTGGATACCGACCAAGAACGTGCCGCGCGCGCGCGGTCGGGTGTCGCGCGGTGGCCGCAACATGCGCGGCGGAGCGATGACCCCCGAAGAGGTCGAGAACCGCTTCAACACCGATTTCGAGTTTCGTCCCGGCCGCGGCGGTACCGTGCTCGCCTTTATCGACGTCGTCCGCGCCAAGAACATGCGCGGTTATCGCCCGGGGACCGTCGGCCGGCAGCGACAGGGTCGCGTCGCCAAGCCGGTGCTCATGTTCGTCCTGCGCAAATTCGTCCGCATGCCGAAAGCCGTCGACCTTGAGCGCCCGGCACAACGCTGGGCCGACCGCTACGCCGCCGAATTTTCCCGCCGTCTGGAGGGCTGACCTATGTCGAAGCGTCTTGACGTGCTGACCGCAGTCCGCGCGCTGGTGAAGGCCGCGCTGCCGGCGGCGGACGTGTTCGGGCTGGAACCGGGCGACGAAGCGCCGGCGCGGATTTCGCCCGGCGGCCGCGTCGTGATCCGCACCGGCGATATGGTCGAGACCGACGTCGACCTGTCCCCGGTCTTCTACTGGTACGACCATCGTATCCCGCTTGAGTTTACCGCACCGTCGGAAGAGGCGCTCGACGCGATGTTCGTCGCGATCGGCACCGCGGTCGACGCGGACCGGACGCTTGGCGGCCTGTGCGAATGGATCGAGCCGACCGGCCCGATGACCGAGGACCTGCATGTCGCCGGCGGCTCGTCGCCGCGCGGTGGCGATACCGCGATCGTCGCGTCCTACGGGACGCCGAACCCCCTCACCTGAAAGGAGACCCGCCATGGCGGTAGCACCCACCCGCGCGCGTGGTTCCAATGCGCGCGTCGTAACCGCGTTCGAAGCCACCCCCGGCACGTCGCCGGCGGCCGGCGCTGCCTGGCACGCCGCGCCGTTCGTCAGCCATACGCTGGGCGAGGAACGGCCGCTCGAGGAAGACGACCTGCTCGGCCAGGGCCGCGAAATGCAGGACCCGACCGAGGGCGTCGCCACCAACGACGGCGATATCGTGGTGCCGGTCGATGCGCGCAATTTCGGTCGCTGGCTGAAGCTGTTCTTCGGAAACCCGCTGTCGGCGGGCACCCCCGAGGATGGCTACACCCACACCTTCAAGTCGGGTGCGCAGACCCTGCCCTCGATCTCGATCGAGGTCGGCTCGCCCGAGGTCCCGGCCTATTCCGTCAACCGCGGTTGCCGCGGCAACACGATGCGGATTCAGATGGCCCGGTCGGGCAAGCTGAACGCCACGCTCGGCCTGATCTGTATCGGCGAGACCGACCCGGCGAACACCAGCGCCGGCGGGCCGAACCCGACTATTCTGCCGACCACCCGCTTCCCCAACGCCACCGGTTCCGTGAAGCGGAACGGCCAGCTGCTCGGTAGCGTCGTCGGTGCGAGCTTCACCTTCAGCAACCAATTGGAGAAGGTCGAGACGATTCAGCCCGACGGGCGGATCGAGGACAGCGATCCGGGCATGGCGATGATGACCGGCGACCTTACCATCAAATTCGCCACGCAAGAGCTGCTGCTGGCGGCGTCGACCAGCCCGCCCACGCCGATGGAGATCACCTTCGGGTGGACGGTCGGTGCCTTCACGCTGCTGTTCACCCTGCCTCGCGTGTTCCTGCCCAAGCCGAAGCGGCCGATCAGCGGCCCCGGCGGCATCCAGGCGCAGTTCAATTTCCAGACGTCGGGCGCGAACGGCAATGCCGTGATCGTCACGCTGAAGAACGACAAGGACAGCTACTGATGCTCGTCGCCACCAAACCGCGCGGCCCGGAATGGCTGCTGGTGATGGGCGCGTCGATCCTGTTCGATCCGATCGACCGACCGATGATGCGCCGCGCGCGCCGGGCAGCGCTGAAGGCGCTGGCCCGGCCCGACGAGGACGAGACGGTCGACGTAGATCCGGTCGTCCAGCTGGAGGACCTCGGCGACGCGCTGAGCCTCGCGCTGATCGTTGAGGGCGCACGCGACTGGTGTGATGTCGCTGTCAAACAGGTCGACGAGGACGGCAACGCCATTCTGGTCGACGGCGAACCGGTGTTCGAAACGCTCGCCTTCAGCCGGGCGGCGCTCGACATGCTGCTGACCGATCCGGTCATCTTCGACGCGATCGATGCGGTCTATGTCATGCCGTTCGCGCAGCGGGAGCGGGCAAAAAACGGCTTCGCCGCCTCGCCGAATGGCACTGGGGTGGCGGCGATGCCGGCGGCCGATATTGTCAGCTCTCCTGCACCGCCGGCGGCGATCGCCCGAAGCGGTGCGAGGCGTGCCCGTACCGGCTCCACGAAGCCGAAACGGAAGCCGCGGACGGCGTCTGGGAAGCCCTGACCACCTGTGAACGGCAAATCCGCGTCGGCGGTACCGGGCGTCCGTTCGCACTCGATTTCGGTGCGGTGATGACCGTCGCATCGGCGCTCGACGTCGATCTCGGCCTGCTGGCCGACGTGCTGCCTGCGGCCGAGGCCGCGATCGTTTCCAACCTGAACGGCGACGAAGACGCTGGCGATGATGCGGAGGAGGACGAATGACCCAAAAGTCCGTCTCGATCCGCCTCGGCACCACCGGCAAGGCGACCGTCACCCGCGATTTCGACGAGATCGCACAGTCGGGGGACGCGTCGGCGAAACGCTATGCCAAGGCGTTCGAACGCGCGAGCGACGACGTCGAGGCGGCGCTTCAGCGCCAGGCGCGCGCGGCCGACAAGATCGCTGCGATCATGCCGCAGACCGCGGTCCAGATGAAGATCGGCGACGTCAACGGGACGGGCTTCGGGCAGTGGGAAGGATCGGCGCGGCGATCGGCGCTGGCGTTCAAGGAGCTGCTCGGCGCGCAAGAACAGCTGGAGGTCCGCACGCGGGCACTGCTGGCCTCGATCAACCCGGCGATCGCCGCGCAGGACCGCTTCAATGCGGAAATGGCCGAAGCGCGGACGCTGGTCGCCGCCAGCTCGATCTCGCTCGACGACTATTGCGCGAAGCTCCGCATCGAGAAGGCGGCGCTGGACGCTGTCGCCGGCGCGCATAACCGCGCGAACGTCTCGGTCGGCCAGCTGAAGGCCGGGTCGCAGCAGCTGTCCTACCAGATCGGCGACGTCGCGGCGTCGTTCGGATCGGGGACGCCGGTCGTCCAGATCTTCGCGCAGCAGATCGGGCAGACGGTCCAGGCCGTGCAGCTGATGACTGGCGCGTCGAAGGGTTTCCTCGGCTTTATCGCCGGCCCGTGGGGCGCGGTACTGACCGGCGGGATCATCATCCTGACCACGCTGGTCGGCAAGTATCTGGAGAGCGCGGACGCGGCGAAGAAGGCGGAAGCCGCCAAGCGCGCCGACGCGGCCGCGACCAATACGCTCGAAGGCGCGATCAAGCAGCTGAACGACGTCACCGGGAATTACAACCGGTCGCAGGCGACGACGATCGAGCTGGCGCTGAACAACGCCAACACGCAGATCAAGCTCGCCGAGGGCATCCGGGCGACCACTGCCGCCCGTCTCGCTGACATGAAGGCGCTTCAGGCCGCGAACCGCCAGCGGGCATCTGGGCCCGGCCAGTCGGGCGAGATCGCGGCGATGGGGCTGGCGGACGGCGACAAGGCGATCGCCACCGTTGAGGCATCACTGTCGCAGCTCGATGCGAACCTGATCCGCGGCCGTAACGCGGTCCGCGCCGCCGGCGCTGAAGCCCGGCGCGTCCGTGCCGACGAGACGGCATCCGCCATCGATGGCGATGCCCGCCTGATCGTTTCGACCGGCCGGGTGGCGGAGGCCGAGCGCGCCCTTCGCAAGGTCGAGCAGGACGGGCGGCGCGAGCTTGCTGCCGGCACGATCACCGAGGACCAGTATCGCGATCGTCGCCTCGCGGCCGAGCGTCGCCTGATCGCCGCGCAGGACTCGTCGACCGGCAGCGGGGAAGCCCGCGCGCGCGGCCTCGCCCGCCAGTCGGCCGCGATGGAGGTCAACGCCGACGCCGCGCTCGATCTCGCCCGCGCTTATCTGGTCGGTAGCGACGCTGCGCTCCGGGCTGAAGCCGCGCGCAAAGGATTGACCGACGCGACCCGCAAGGGCATCGATGGCGAGGCGCAGACGCGGCGTCAGCTGGCCATCATGGTCGGCGATGAGGTCGTGTCGGGCGCCAAGGCGGTCGCCAAGCTGCGCGACGAGGCGGACGCCCGCGCCAATGTCCGCAAAGAGATCCTCGCCGGCACCTGGACATGGGACCAGGCCAACGACGCGCTGGCCGAAGAGGCAGCGCTGCGGCCGCTGCTGAAGCTGCAGACGCTGGCACAGGGCGAGGCGCTGGCGACGCTGACCAAGGTCATCGACGAATATCGCGCTGCCATGCGCCGCGCGCGTGCCGAGGAAGCCGAGGACGGGTCGTTGAAGGCCGCCGCCGATGCGCAGGGCCGCGCCGACGAGATGCGGAGCGTTACCGCCGATCTGGAGCTATCGGCCGCCGATCGCCGCCGCAACGCCGATCGCCGCGCCGCGGTGATCGAGGCGGACCGGTCGAAGTTCACCGGGGAAGGCCGCAAGAACTTCCTGAAGGCCAAGTCCGACGAGACCGAGGCGGGCATCGATGGCGATCGCGCCCGTTATCTGTCTGACACGCTGCGCAGCCAGCGGGACTCGCTGGCAACCGTCGCCGAGGAATTGCGCCTGGTCGGGGCCAACGACAACCTGCGCCAGTCGTCGCTCGCCAAGCTGCGCCTGATCCTCGATCTGAAGGAACAGGGCGTCGCGCTGGACAGCGACGAGGGCCGAGAGATCCTGCGCAATGCCGATGCGTACGACGCGATCGTCGACCGGCTGCACGACCAGCAGCTGGCATGGGAAGAGATTCGCGGCTTCGGCGAGGAATTCGTCGACACGGTACTGTCGCCCGAGACCTGGGAAGATTGGGGCGAAGGCGGGAAGACCATCCTCAAGATGATCCAGAACGAGTTTCTGAAACTCGCGCTGCTGAACCCGATCAAGAACATGCTGACCGGCGGGGACGCTGCGACGCTTGGCAGCGTGCTGGGCAACCTTGGCAGTCTGTTCGGCGGCAAGGGTGCGGCCCCCGGGGCCAGTGCCTCCCAAGGCTTCATCGGCCCGCCGGGCAACGCGGCGGGAACCCATTACTGGTCGGGCGGCGACACGCTGGTCGGCGAGAATGGTGCCGAGGTGGTCAGCCCGCCGCGCGGGTCGCGCGTGACGCCTGCGGGCGAAACGCGGCGGCTGCTGGCCGCCAACGATGGCGGCCCGCGCGGCAATGTCCAGCACTTCGACCTGCGCGGCGCGGTCGTTACCGAGAAGCTCTACAGCGACATGCTGGCGATCGGCGACGCGGCCGCGGTGCGCGGTGCCGCCGGCGGCGCGCAGATGGGCTTCACCGAAACGAAGGCGCGCGCCGGTCGCCGGTTGGGGAGGAAGTGGTGAGCATGCTCCTCCCCACCGCCCGGATCGCGTCGTTCGCGCTGGTCCCCCGTCTGTTCAGCGGCAACCAGGAAGGCGCGCTCGGCGGCGACGATCTGCCGATTCCCCGCCTGGGCGACCGCTGGATCGCGAACGTCTCGACTGCACAGCTGCGCCAGAACGACGATGGCCGGGCACTGCTGGCGGCGCTGACGATGGCGACGACGCTCGATGCGCGGATGCCGATTGCGCAGCCGCATGTCCCGCAGCTGCCCGGCGGCAGCGCGCCGGTGGTCAACGGTACCGACCAGGCAGGAAGCAGCATCACCGTTCGCGGCGTGCCCGGCGGCACGCTGCTGGAGCAGGGCCGCTACTTTTCGATCCTCCACCTCGGCATCCACCACGTCCACATGGTTGCGCAGGCAACGATCGTCCCGAGCAACGGCGCGGTGATGGTGCCGATCTGGCCGATGCTGCGATTCCTGACGATCGACGGTGAGCGGGTCTATTTCGACACGCCGTTGATCGAGGGGAAGCTCACCGGCTTCGACAAGGGCGGCCGCTTCGTGCGCAACCGCATCGACCCGTTCGAATTCAGCATCATGGAGCGCAAATGACCCTGCGCCTCTCCCCGCAGATGACCGAGGCGCTGTCGTCCGGCCTGTTCCCGATCGCGCCGCTGATCGAGATCGAGATGCCGAACTATACGCTGCGCCATATCGTCGGCGGCGGTGAGCTGCTTTGGGGCACCAAGCGGTTCCGCGGCCGTGATCCGCGTTTCGGCACACTGGTTTCGGCGAGCACCCTGCACGACGGTGTTGCCGACGAGGCACCCGAATGGATGCTGACATTCTGTCCGCCGGGCGCGGTCGGGGTCCAGGACCTGACCCGCGCCGATGTGCAGGAAAGCCCGGTGCGGGCATGGCTGGCGGCAGTCGACCGGGCCAGCGGCCAGATCCTGCCGGAGCCGATCCAGGTGTTCGAAGGCCTGCTCGACGTCGCGCAGCTGACCGTCGGCAAGGGCACGCGGACCGTCGAATGGCGGTGCGTGTCGGCGCTGGAGCGGTTCCACGACAAGGAACGCGGCGCACGTTTGTCCGATGCCCATCACCGGCTCGTGTGGCCGGGCGAGACCGGCTGCGCGAACATGAGCGGCATCGAGAAGACCAGCTACTGGGGCGTCGAGAAGGTCCCGGGTGGTGTCACCTATGGCACGGGCGGCGGCGGTGGCTCGGTCTATTACACAGGGTACGAGCAATGATCGAGGCAGTCCGCCGCCAGCGCGCGGCCACAGCGACGATCGCGCGCTTCCGTGCGCAGCCGCTCGCCTATGGCAAGAACGACTGCGTTCGCCTCGGCGCGTTCGTCCTGCGTAAGATGGGCCGCAAGCCGCAGCTGGCGAAGGCCGGGACCTATCAGTCGGTGCGCAGTGCGCGGCGCGCGCTCGATCGCGCCGGGTTCGCGACGATCGCCGATGCGATCGACGCCATGGGGTTGCAGCGCATCCCGCCGGCGGCCGCACTTCCGGCCGACCTCGTGCTGTTGCCTGGGGAAGGTCCGTTCGGCGGATCGCTGACCATGGCGGTCGGGAACGGCCGCGTCTTTGGCTATCACCAGGACGTCGTCGGCGCCGACATCCTGCAACCGCTCGAATTCGTTGCGGCCTGGAGGGTCTGATGGCGAAGACCCTGCGCACCGCGGCGATCATCATCGGCGCCGCGGCCCTCATCGCGTCCGGCGTCGGCGCGGCCGCCGGCGCCGGCGTGATCGGCGCATCGGCGGGCAGCGCGGCCGCGGCCGCCGGCGCCGCGACGTCGGCCTCGATCGCGGCGACCGCGGCGACGGTCGCGTCGATCGCCGGCGCGACGGCATCGGCACTGTCGATCGCCGCCACCGTCGCGACGCCGAAGGGCACGGTCGGAGGCAACCCGACGAAATTCAAGATCGACAAGGATGCCGGCATCCCGATCGTTTTCGGGCGGACCTATGTCGGCGGCAACGTCGTCCACCGGCAGTATTACGACGATCCCGGTTCGCGCATGCGCAACCAGCGCGAAAGCTGGGTGACGGTGCTGTCGCTGGGCCCGGTCAAAAGCGTCGGTCCGCTGCTTGTCGACAAGAAGCCGGTCTTCTTCAACGGGGCCGGCGCGGCGGTAGGTGATTTCGCCGGCAATATGTGGTTGGACACCCAGCTCGGCGCGTGTCCTGAAGCGCGCGCGCTGCGCGGTCCAACCGGCGACTTCCCGGGCTGGAACGCATCGTCGAAGCTGTCCGGCAAGGCAGCGGATCTCTGGACGCTCGATTTCGACAGCAAGGGCAAGAAATTCCCGACCGGCGTGCCGCAGCGTGGCCGCGTGCTGGAGGGACGTTTCGCCTATGATGCTCGTCTCGACAGCACCTTCCCCGGCGGCTCGGGTCCGTGTCGGATCGATGATCCGAACACGCATGTCTATACCGAGAACCCTTGGTGTCAGGCCGTCACCTATGCCTATGGGCTGTATCAGAACGGGCACCTGATCGCCGGCGGCGAGCTGCCCGTGACGGGCATCGACCTGAACTCGTTCGTCCAGGCGGCGAACACGGCCGATCTGAACGGGTGGAAGTGCGGCGGCACCGTCTACACCTCGGCCGACAATGACTGGGACATCGTCAAGATGCTGGCGCAGGCCGGCGGTGGTGAGGTGTTCCAGGTCGGCGGGCTGCTGACCTGCACCCATTCAGCCCCGCGCGTCTCGATCGGCACGATCACGTCCAACGACCTGATCGGCGATATCGTCGCGCCGTCGACCGCATCGATCCGGGTCCGGCGCAATACGATCATCCCGCGCGTCCGGTTGGAAGAGCAAGGCTGGGAAGTCGTCCCGATCGAGGCGGTCACGGTGCCCGCCTATGCGACGCTCGATCGCGCCACGCGGCCGAAGGAGAGCGAATATCCGCTGATCCAATCGGCAAAGCAGGCGTCCGAGATCGCGATGTACGAGATGCTCGACGCGCGCGAGCTCGAGCCGATCACCATGCCGTGCAAGCTGCCGCTGATCGGGTACCGCCCCGGCGACTGCGTCACGCTCAACATCCCCGAGGCGAACCTGGTCGGTCGCGATGTCGTGCTGCGCGAGCGCGAGCTGGACATGGCGAACGCAGGCGTGACGTTCATCGCGCGCAGCGAGGACCCGGCGAAGCATCCCTTTGCGCTCGGCACGTCCGCGACGCCACCGCGCACACCGGACCTGTCGGTGCCCGGCCTTGATCTCGATCCGCCGGTCGGGTGGACGGCTGTCCCGGTGATGATCGAAAGCCCCGGCATCCCCTTGCCGGCGATCGTCGTGTCCGGGCTGGTCGACAATGGGGGCGCTGAAGCTGTCCAGGTCGACTATCGTCCGGTCGGCACGACCGAGTGGTTGTCGGCAGGCACGTTCGGCGTCGACGTCACCCGGGTCGAGATCACGTCGGTCGTCGCCGAAGCGAGCTATGACGTGTCGGTTCGTTACCGGGTGCGCGGGCAGTTGGGCGATCGTTTGATCCTCGGCCCGGTTACGATCCCGGAACAGCCCGTCTCGGGACTGAACGGCAAGGACGGGCTCGACGGCAAGGACGGTGTCGACGGGCGCACGACGTATCTCCACTTCGCCTATGCCGACAGCCCGGACGGAAGCGTCAACTTCGCGGTCGGTGAGCCGGCGGGCCGGGGGTGGCAAGGCACCTATACCGACTTCGTCAAAGCCGACAGCGGCAACCCGGTCGACTATGTCTGGTCCGCCTATAAGGGGCCGGCGGCGTTCGGTCTGGCTGGAAGCGGCGACACGAACGTCAGCGGCAACGCGCTGATCAAGCAGGGTAGCGGAGGGTGGGGCACCGGCGGCGGCTATTCGACCGAAGGCTGGCGCGGCGGTGCGCAGTGCAGCTTCAGCGCGGGACAGACCGCCGCATCGGACATTATGGCGGGTCTGAACCGCGACCCCGCCGCGAACGATAGCTACGAGACGATCGACTATGCCTGGTATCTGGCCGGGGATGGCATTTGCCGGATCTACGAGAGCGGCGACTTTATCGATCTGCTCGGCGGTTACACCAAGGCCACCGTCTTCCAGATCGTCTATGACGGAGCGACCGTCCGCTACAGCAAGGACGGCGTCGAGGTCCGAACCGTCCCGACCGATGCGGATCTGCTGTTCTATTTCGATGCGGCATTGGCAGGGAACCCCGGCGACCGGCTCGATGCGATCACCTTCGCGGCCGCGGGCAAGGCCGGCGCGAATGGGAAGGATGGCGTCGACGGCAAGGACGGCTTCTCGGCACCGCTCGTCCTGACCCAATGGTCGATCGACGGCGTCAGCGGGTGGCACAACCATTTCTTCGGTGCCGATCGATATTACCGGCAATCGAACGACGGGGGAAATACCTTCGGTCCGGCAATCTTGGGCGTCGGTGAGAACGGCACTGACGGTGCGCGTGGTGCCGATGGTGGCTATGATGACACCATCTTCCGGTACCGGACGATCGTGCCGCGGACGCCGGGCGGCGCGTTCCCTGCCGACTGGTACGATGCGCCCACGCCGACTTCGATCCGCGACAAGGCATTCTCGGCGCGCGACGATTACCTTTCGGGCGACCAGTGGCTCGAGGTGCAGCCCGGCGAGGTCTATCGTGTCACCGGCTACATTCAGGCCGCCGCAGCGAACCGGCGGGGGAACATCGGCCTGAACCTTGCCGGCAACCGGCTCGATAGCGCGACCTTCAACTGGATAGCCGCCGGCGGCCGCGACCCGGGCACCGAAGGGCCGATTGACGGCTACATCGTGATCCCGCCCGGATACTATTACGTGCGGCCGTGGGCGCAGATCGATGCCACCGAAAACCCTGGCACGCTGGCGTACAATTTCGAGCTGGCGAACCTCCCGGCGCTATTCATGTCGCGCGCCAGGCGCAACGCGGACGCCAGTCTCGCCAGCGCTTGGTCAGCACCGGTGCGGATCAGCGGCGAGGACGGAACGGAGGTGCTGTCCGCCTTCCTGACGAACGAGAGCTTCTCACACCCGACCGATTCTACCGGCGCGCCGATCGTCATCACGAGCGGCATCGGCAACGGCCAGATGAAGGTCTTCCTCGGCAGCCGTGACGTCACGGCGCTATGCACCTTCACGGTCCAGCAGCCGTATCACCTCGGCGTGGTCGTCGACGCAGCCGGTAACTATTCGGCCGTTTCGCTCGACAACGATCAGGGTTACGCCTTCGTCATCGCCGTATTTCAGGGCCGGGCGATCGCCAAGCAGCTGAACGCCACGCGGTCGAAGGGCGGGACGGACGGCAGCAGCGCAGCACTGGTGACGCTGACTGCAAGCGATCAGTCCTTCAGCCTCGACACCAACGGCACGCCGCGCGCGAAGACGATCCGGCTGACCGCGCGGGTCCAGAACTCCACGGCCGGCTTGCTGTGGGGGCTGAGCGCCGGTGATGGCCGCTCGCTGGCCAACTGGCAGGACGCGCCTTCGCTCGCCGCCACCGGTGCCGCCAGTCGCCACCTCGACTATTACAACATCGAGATCGACGCCGACACCTTTCACGCCATCCTGGCCAACCACGGCGGCGAGAGCCTGACCTACCAGGTCCGGATCGACGGGACCGAAATCAAGGATACGGTCTCGATCGTCCGCTTGCGCGACGGTGCGAAGGGTCGCGATGGCGTCGACGGGGTGCCCGGCGTGAACGGTGCCGATGGCACGACCTGGTATCCCTATTTCGCCTATGCCAATTCGGCGGACGGCTCGATCGACTTCACCACCGGATCACCGGATGGGCGTGCGTATGTCGGGTTTGCCACCGGCACGTCGGCGACGGAGCCGCAATCACCGGGCTTCTATACCTGGTCGGCCTATCGTGGTCCTGCCTTCGGCCTTACCGGCACGAACGTGGCGATCGCCGGCGATCAAGTCGTCAAGACGACGTCCGGCGGTTGGGGCTCTGGCGGGGCCTATTCGACGACGGGTTTCCGTAGCGGCGCTGTCGCGACTTTCCGCGCCGGCGACGGACACGCCGGCGACATCATGGCCGGTCTCAACAGCGATCCGGCGACCGACGACAGCTATGTGTCGATCGACTATTGCTGGTATCTCCACAGCAACGGCCATGCGTATGTCTACGAAAGCGGTTCGCATGTCGCGGTCGATATCGCCGGCTTCGGGTATGGCACCTTCAGCGTCGAGTACGACAACCGGACCATCCGCTACGTTTACAACGGCGTCGTCTATTACGAACACGCCGTCGCGGCGGATCAGGTGCTGTATTTCGACGCGGCGCTGGCAGGCAACGCCGGCGTCTCGCGTCTGGCGAACGTCGCTTTCGCCAGCGTCGGCCGCTCCGGCGTCGATGGCATCCCCGGCACCAACGGCACGAATGGCCAAGCCGGGCGCGACGGTCGTGACGGATCGAACGGTAGCAACGGCGCGGATGGTCGGAATGGTGCCGATGGTCGCACCTCGTATGTTCATTACGCCTATGCCGACAGCGCGGACGGTCACGCCAACTTCACGACTGGCGCCGCCGACGGACGGTCCTTCGTTGGCATTTATGTCGACTATAGCGAGCCCGACAGCGGCGATCCGAACGCCTATCGATGGACCCGCTTGCGCGGCCTCGACGGGAATAACGGGCTTCCCGGGACGGCAGGTGCTGACGGCCGCACGCCCTACGTCCACACCGCCTATGCCAACAGCCCGAACGGCCATCAGGATTTCACCACGGACGACGCGCAGGCGTTGAACCGGCGATATATTGGACTGCGGACCGATTACGATGTTGCCGACAGCCCGAATCCGGACGCCTATGTCTGGTCGATCAGCCGGGGCGCGGACGGCTCAAATGGCGTCGATGGAGCGCAGGGTCCGCAGGGACCCGGGGGGCCGCAAGGGCCGCAAGGGCCGCAAGGACCCGGAGGCGCACCAGGCCGTGACACGATTGTCTATTATCAGGATGCGCAGCCTTCGAACCCGGTCTTCAACGACACATGGGTGACGCGGTCGACGCCGCGGATCTGGCGGCGTTGGAACGGCGGTGGTTGGGAGCAAATCCTCGGTGCCGTCTCCGCGCTGGAGATCATCGACAGCGCCTACATCGCTAACCTCGCCGTCGGGGAAGCCAAGATCGCCGAGCTTTCGGTCGGCACGCTGAAAATCCAGAACCAGGCGGTGACGGCGAACGTCGCCGTTACGGCCGGCCTGACGACGGCAACGAACGGGGAAACTAAGGTCGCGTGTAGCGTGGCGTTCAATCCAACCGGCTTGGGCTATGTGCGCGTCGACCTGCAGTACGACCAGGGCGTCAATCCGCAGGGGACCAGCGGGACCGCGCGCGTCTTCGTACGCCGGACGCAGAACGGCGGCGAGGTGACGGTTGGCCGCTTCCTGAACGTGCAGCCGCAGTCCTCGACTGGCGAACCGGCTTCGTTCTGGTTCCTGGACAACCCGCCGAGCGGTCCGCTGGTTTATGACCTCGTCATCTCGACCGATACCGGCAACCGCATCTTTCGCCTGTCGAACATCACCCTGGCGATTTCGGAGTTCAAAAAGTGAAGCGCTATGCGATCGTCCGCGACACTGGCGGCATGGTCGATGCCGTGGTGTCAATCCTCGATCTTGAAACGCTGCTGCTGAACACGCCGGAAGGCTCGCATCCGGTGCCCTGCGGCGATGCTGCGATCGTACCGGGTGAATGGCTTTGGGACGGAAGCGGCTTCGTGGAACGCGAAGTGCCCGGTCCGACGCTCGCGGAACGACGTGCCGAGGTTTGGGGGGGCGTGCGGGCGGCGCGGGATCAGGCGGAATGGTGGGGATGCAGCACGCCGCTCGGCCGCGCTGACAGCGATCCGGACAGCCAACGCAAGGTCGCCGGCGCTGTGCAGATGGCGATGATCGCGCAGGCCGCCGGCGCGCCGTTCTCGATCGACTGGACGATGCAGGACAACCGCAGCGTGACCCACGACGCTGTCGCAATGATCACGCTCGGCGTTGCAGTCGGGCAGCACGTCGCCGCCTGCCATGCCGTCGCGCTGGCGAAGCGGGCTGCGATCGAGGCGGCGGCTGATGCCGCGACGCTGGTCGACTTCGACATCGAGGGAGGATGGCCCGATGCGCCGATTGGCTGACGTGGTGATGCAGCTGCTGGTGTCGGTCGACCAGCTCGCACAGGTCGCGATCGTCGGCGTCGCATACCTCCTGCGTCTGACCAATACCTGCCCCTCGGCCGACGAGACGATCAGCAGCTATGTCGGCCGCGGTCAGCTGCGCGGCGCACGCTGGGCGGCGATTATTGCGCCGGCGATCGACGGGCTGTTCGTCCTGCTGGGGGAAGCGCCCGGCCACTGCCTGCGCAATGTCGAGACCGCTTTCCTCGGCCTGCCGCCCAAGCCCTGACATCTGAAGGAATTGCGATGACCGACACGACGCCCTCGCCAGCGCCGCGGTGGCTGGCGTGGATGCCGGCCGCTTCGGTCGGCGCGCTTATCGCCGGCAGCCTGCTGACCGGCGGCGGCTACATCCAGCGGCTCGACGAACAGGTGCGCCGAATCACAGTGCTCGAAGAGTCGATCAAGCAGCTGCAGGAAATCGACAAGCGGACCACGCGCATCGAGGCGAAGCTCGACGTCCTGGTCCCGCAGCAGGACCGGGAGACCAGACGATGACCATCGACCTCGGCATCGTCCTGCTCGCGATCGGCGCGGCGCTGCCGTTCGCGCAGGCGATCGTGGACACCATTCGCGGCTGAAGCCGCCCATCCAAAGGAGCGTGCTCGCGCGCGCGCATTCGGTCCGCATCGCCGTGCTTGGCGTCCTGGTCTCGCTGTTCGCGGCGATCGATCCGGTCTCGCTGCAGGCCGGATGGGAGTCACTGCCGCCCAATGTCGTCGCCCTGATCCCTGACCGGTTCCAGCAGTGGATCGGCAGCGCGCTGTTCTTCCTCGTGATCCTCGCCCGCGGCGTGCCGCAGCCCGCGGTTGCAGAGAAGCTCGGCCTGCTGGGCGGGGCGGTGCCGAAGTGGCTCGCCGCGGCGCGCGCACCGATCAACCGCGCGGTCACGGCGATCGTCGTGCAYTGCTCGGCCACGCGCGAGGGGCAGTATGTCGATGCGGCCGAGATCCGCCGCTGGCATCTTGCCAAGAACTGGGCCGACATCGGCTATCACTTCGTCATCCGTCTCGACGGCACGATCGAGATCGGCCGCCCGCTGTACCTGTCTGGCGCGCATGTCGAAGGGCACAACCGCACGACGATCGGTATCTGCTACGTCGGCGGCGTCGCCAGTGACGGGAAGACGCCGAAGGACACGCGCACGCCGGCGCAGAAGGCCGCGCTGCTCGACCTGCTGACCGAGCTGAAGGCGAAATATCCGCAGGCGCGRATCTGCGGCCATCGCGACTTCTCGCCCGATCGGAACCGCAACGGTCGCATCGATCCGCAGGAATGGATCAAGGCCTGC
>NZ_LMKP01000041.1:266-460771 GCF_001421715.1 Sphingomonas sp. Leaf22 | reverse complement strand
CGCTTCAACCGCCGAACCAAACGCGCCTCCAAGACCCAACAGATGCTCGAGATCACCCTCGACATCTTCCTCGCCAGAAAACGTCTACAGAGTCCGACGTGAACACTCCCGCCTAAGCGGGGGTACGGCGAGGTTTTGACCAAGTTTGAGGCTTGCGCATAGGTCTCGCGAACGCCGGGGCACCGAAGCTGTCACACACAAATACCGAAACCGTCTGGCGACAGCGTACGGCGAAGAGGAGTATCAGCCCTTGCCGGCCCGCGTCGCGATCAAGGCTTGCGAAATGAAGGTCAGCACCACCTCATCCGTCTGATTACGGACGGTCACTTCGCTCGCCACATTGCCCATTTCGGCGCGACTGCGCGATGCGCGAACCGATCGGACCACGGTTTCGCACGACAGGGTGTCGCCGGGATAGACCGGCCGCTTCCAGCGCAGTTCGTCGATGCCCGCCGCGCCGAGGCTGGCGATCGGGTTCGCGGTCCAATGGTCGACCAGCATCGCCATGGTCATCGCGCAGCTATGCCAGCCGCTCGCCGCCAGCCGCCCGAAATGGGTCTGCGCGGCGGCTTCGTCGGACAGGTGGAACGGCTGCGGGTCGTACTGCCGGGCGAAGTCGATCACCGCATCGCGTTCGACGCGGTAGGAGCCGAAACGGGCGGTTTCGCCGACGGCGATGTCCTCGAAATAGCGCATGGGGGCAGTTTCAGGACGAAATCCACCGGCTGGCAAGCATTATCGCAGCGCCGTCGCCGCGATGCCGCCATCCCCGTCGAGCGTCGGGTCGGCGGGCAGGCCGAGCATCCGCCGGAGCAGCGGGGCGACCGCCGTGTTGCGGAACGCCGGCAGCCTGACGCCCGGTCGGAAGGCCGGACCGCCGGCGACGAACAGCGCCTGCATATCCGGCGCGGCGTCATCATAGCCATGCGCCCCTCCGGTGACCGGGCGGGTCGGCGCAGTCAGCAGGATCGTCCAGCCGATGTCCGCAAGGCACAGGAACGACGGCACGCGCGGATGGGTGCCATAGCGCAGCCGCGCCGGGATCTGTTCCTTGGGCCAGCATTGCATATGCGGCTGCGGCCGGCCGACCGCAGCGGCGAGGGCGGCTTCCCTGCCTGGCATCGGTTCGATCGCGGCATAGGGACCGGTTTCGATCAGGCGATAGCTGTCGGCCGGCGCGAAGCGGTCGAACGCGATGACCCGGTCGGTAGCGACCGCCGCCATGCCGTGATCGGCGACGACGATCAGGTTCGCCGGCTGGTTCAGGGCCGCCAGTTCACGCTGCAAACGGCCGATCGCGGCATCGACGCGGGTCATCGCGCTTAGCGTCTCGGGCGAATGCGGGCCTGCGTCGTGGCCGGCGACGTCGACATCGTCGAAATAGAGGGTGACGAACCGCGGGCGGGTCGCCGCCGGTCGCCGCAGCCAGTCGATGACCGCGTCGACGCGCTGTTCGGCGGTGATCGCCTGATTGAACGCCTGCCAGTCGGACGCGTGGTGGCCGCCGGCATAGACGCCGTGGTCGGGCTTGCCGGTACCGCCCCATGCGACTTCGCTGCCCGGCCAGAACATCGTCGCGCTGCGCACGCCACCTTCCTCGGCAGCGATCCAGATCGGCTTGGCTGTGTTCCACCAGAACGGATCGTCGGTCGCCATGGTGAAGACCTCACCGGGGCGGGTGGCGTCCTCCATCTTGTTGCCGACGATGCCCGATTTGTCGGGGCGCACGCCGGTCGCGAGCGTCCAGAAATTGGGGAAGGTCTTGGTCGGGAAGCTCGGCTGCATCGACGCCGACACGCCGTCCGCCGCCAGCCGCGACAGGTTCGGCGCGATCGCGGGCGACAGATAGTCGGGCCGGGCGCCATCGACCCCGATCAGGATCGTGACCGGCGCCTTCGCCTCGGCAACCGCAGAGGGCGGCGGCGCTACCGATCCGGTCTGGATGACGCAGCCCGACAGGGCGGCAAGCGCGACGAAGAGGGCGGGGATACGCATGACAGGTCTCGACAAGAGGACAGGCCGTTCGTCTATCGCCCGCCGGTGACGGGAATGTGTCGGGCGATCAGACGTTGAAGCGGAACAGCATCACGTCGCCGTCCTGCACGACATATTCCTTGCCTTCGGAGCGCAGCTTGCCCGCATCGCGTGCGCCACTTTCGCCCTTGCACGCGACATAGTCGTCGAAGGCGATGGTTTCGGCGCGGATGAAGCCGCGTTCGAAATCGCTGTGGATCTCGCCTGCAGCCTGCGGTGCCTTCGCCCCGACCGATACGGTCCATGCCCGGGCTTCCTTGGGGCCGACCGTGAAGAAGGTCAGCAGGTGGAGCAGCGAATAGCCGGCGCGGATCACGCGGGCGAGGCCGGTTTCGGCCAAACCCAGATCGGACAGGAATTCGGCGCGGTCGGCCGGTTCCATGGTCGCGATGTCGGCCTCGATCGCGGCGGAGACGACGACGGCTTCGGCACCCTCCGCCTTGGCCTTGGCAAAGACCTTGGCCGACAGTTCGTTGCCCTCAGCCGCGTCCTCTTCGTTGACGTTGCAGACATAGAGGACCGGCTTGGCGGTCAGCAGCTGCGCCTGCGCGAACAGCCGTTCCTCTTCCTCGTCCTTGATCTCGGTCAGGCGCGCGGGCTTGCCTTCGCGCAACAGGTCGAGCGCGCGGCCGAGCACGACGACGCCGATCTTCGCTTCCTTGTCGCCCTGCTGCGCCTTCTTGGCGAGGTTCGGCACACGCTTTTCGAGCGATTCGAGGTCGGAGAGCATCAGTTCGGTTTCGACGGTATCGGCATCGGCGATCGGGTCGACCCGATCGTCGACATGTTGGATATCGTCATTCTCGAAGCAGCGCAGCACATGCACGATCGCGTCGACTTCGCGGATGTTGCCGAGGAACTGGTTGCCGAGCCCCTCGCCCTTCGACGCGCCGCGGACGAGGCCGGCGATGTCGACGAACGCCAGCTGCGTTTCGACCTTCTTGGCCGAACCGGCGATGTCCGACAGCGCGTCCAGCCGCGGATCGGGGACGGCGACGTTACCGACGTTCGGTTCGATCGTGCAGAAGGGGTAGTTGGCCGCCTGCGCCGCCTGAGTCTGCGTCAGGGCGTTGAAGAGGGTGGACTTGCCGACATTCGGCAGCCCGACGATACCGCAGCGAAAACCCACTTGGCGCAATCCCGGTGATGATGGAAAGCCCGCCCCTTAGCGGCTGGCGGCGGTCTTTGCAAAAGCTACCAGCGATAGTTGAAGCTGACGCTGATCCGCTCGCCCTTGCCGGCGTGCGGCATGACCTCGTGCCGCAGCCAGCTTTCCCACAACAGCAGCGTGCCGGGCCGGGGGGCGACGGTTTCGAACGTGCCGGGGCGGGTGGGGGCGGCCATCAACTGCGCCAGTCTCGGGTCCTCGAAGCGGATGCCGCCGGCCCCTTCGGGAACCGCGACATAGACGGTGCCCGACACGACGCTGTGCGGGTGGAGATGGCCCGAATGGCCGCCGCCGGGTTTCAGCAGGTTCACCCACAGGCTGTCGAGTTTCAGCTTGCGCCCCCCCAGTTCCATGCCGCACGCGGCGGCGAACTTCGCGACATGGCGGTCGAGGATGCGCTTGAGATCGGCGAACACCGGATCGCGCAGCGGCAGGTCGTTGAGCGAGGCGTAGGAGGTATAGCCGTGATAGCCATGCTCCTTCGACCAGCGTCGCCCGGCCATATCCTCCTCGGCCAGCGTGCGCACCGACGCGTCGAGATCGGCGACCAGCGCGTCGTTGAAGGTCGCTTCGTAGAGATGGGTCGGGAACAGGGTTCGGACGGTCATCGGTGCGGCTTGGCGGATTCGCATTGCCTTGGGAAGGGTCAGCGGCGGTGCTGCGACAGGAACGCCCAGAGCGCGTCGTTGTCGACGACCCAGCTATGCCCGCCGCCGACGGTGATCCGCCCGACCACGTCCGCGCCGCCGCGGCAGGCGGTGTAGCGTTCCTCGTAGACCTTCGGCGCGACCCAGCGGGTGACGGGGGCGGCGGTGCAGCGGTTGAGCGCGGCCCAGCGCTGTTCGGCGGCGTGCATGGTGTAGGACCAGTATTTCGCACCGCCGCCCTCGATCGGGTTGGTGGTGTCGGCGTCGCCGGCGAAGGCGATGACCGGAACCGGCCGGCTTGGCCCGCAGGTGGCGGGATCGGGGCGGGTCGGATCGCCGGCGAGCGGATTGCCGGCGCGCAGGCCGACGACCGGGGCGATGGCGGCGAGGCGGTCGGCCGCCACGCAGCCGAGCCACGACGTCATCCGCCCGCCGCCCGACAGGCCGGTGGCATAGACGCGGGCGGGGTCGACGCAGCCGGCCTTCGCCAACCGGTCGATCAGCGCGCCGAGAAAGGCGACGTCGTCGGGCGCGTCGGGACCGGGGATCGTCCCGGCGACGGTGGGCACGCCGGGGATGTTCCAGACGAACCCCTTGTCATGGGCAATGCCGGCGTCGGGGGCAGCGACGACGAAGCCGTGGGTGTCCGCGGTGGCGGCAAGGTTCGAATCGCGCAGCATCGCCGCGCCGGTGCTGCCGCTGCCGTGGAGCAGGATGACCAGCGGGGCGGGGGTGGTGGGGCTCGGCGGCAGATGGACCGGTACCGATCGGTCGCCGAAGGTGACCCGCGACTCGCCGACGAGGGCGCAGCGCGGGGCGGCATGGACGGTGCCGGCCGACAGGGCGAGGAGGAAAGCGAGCATTCGGAAGAACTTGGCCATGGACGCTTTCCTATCGACGCGGGCCGGTTTGGCGCAAGACCGGGCCAAAGGTCACGAAAGTCACACTCGTGCGCGTTTCGCGGTCGGGTTGCGTTGGAGGTGGTCGTGGTTGGCGGGCATGGGATCAGTTCGGCCATGATGGCTTCTCCTGACGATGTAGGAAAGTGGTTTTGCGATGACGCTGCTCACTCGTCGCCGTACTCCGGCGGAGGCCGGGACGGCGAAGAAGCGGGACCCCTCTGAGTTCACAAACGAAGTGCAACACCTGAGACAGGTGCTGCCATGTCCATCTACCGTCAGTTATCGCTTGAGGAACGGTGTTCGATTGCCCGGCCTGAGTTCACAAACGAAGTGCAACACCTGAGACAGGTGCTGCCATGTCCATCTACCGTCAGTTATCGCTTGAGGAACGGTGTTCGATTGCCCGGCTTCAYGAAGCCGGGCAATCGATCCGGCAAATCGCTGCAGCTCTGGATCGCCAGCCGTCGACGGTYTCGCGCGAGTTGAAACGGAATGCYGGCAGCAAGGTCGGCTACCGCCCCGCCCCGCCCCGCCCCGCCCCGCCCCGCCCCGCCCCGCCCCGCCTATGCCCAGGCGCAGGCCGAGGCGCGGCGCTGGAGCGGCTGCCGGCTGGAGCGCGAGGACGATCTGCGCGAGACCATCCTCGACCGCCTCGGCGCAGGCTGGTCGCCCGAGCAGGTTTCAGGCCGTCTCGCGCGCGAGGCAGGCCGCCCGGTCATCAGCCATGAGACGATCTACCGCTTCGTCTACGCCCAGCTCNGGCTGGTCGCCCGAGCAGGTTTCAGGCCGTCTCGCGCGCGAGGCAGGCCGCCCGGTCATCAGCCATGAGACGATCTACCGCTTCGTCTACGCCCAGCTCACGCGCACCAACGACCGGCGTTGGCGCCACTATCTACCGCGCGCCAAATATAAACGTGGGCGGCGCACCAAAGGTGGCTGGCCGCGCCCGACCGGCCKTACGATCCACGACCGGCCGCCCGACGTCGCAACCCGCTGCGAACCCGGTCACTGGGAGGCCGACGCCATGCTCTTCTCCAAGCCCGGCCACGCACTGATCGTCGCGCACGAACGTACCTCGCTGCTCACCATCGCCGTGCGGCAGGACAGCCTCAAGGCCGATCCCGTCGCGACGGCNCAAGCCCGGCCACGCACTGATCGTCGCGCACGAACGTACCTCGCTGCTCACCATCGCCGTGCGGCAGGACAGCCTCAAGGCCGATCCCGTCGCGACGGCRCTGGTGCGGATGCTGCGGTCGCTACCCGAACGACTGCGACGATCCGTCACCTTCGACAACGGCACCGAGTTCRCCCGCTACCGCCGCATCGAGCAGCAACTCAAAATCRACGCCTGGTTCTGCGATCCACGSTCGCCCTGGCAGAAGGGCGGCGTCGAAAACGCCATCGGACGGCTCAGACGCGACCTGCCCAGAAAAACCGAACCTCACGCCTTGTCGCCGCGCGCGCTCAACGCCATCCTCGCCAAACACAACCATACGCCCCGAAAATGCCTCGGCTTCCAAACCCCCGCCGAAGCCTTCATCCCGTTGCACTTCGAATGTGAATCCACACCCGGGTCAAGCCCGGGGTGACAGGGTTGGGAGCGCGCGCCCAACCCCCCTCAGCGCAGCGGCAGGAACAGGTCGGTGATCGCCTCGCCCTCGGGGACGTCGGGGAAGAAGCTGACCCGCTGACAGAACAATGGAACGTCGCGCAGTTCCTCGCCGCTGTCGGGCAGCCATTCGCGGTAGAGGTGCAGCGCGGCGGCCTCCAGATCGTCGCTGCGGCCGGTCACGCGCAGCACGGCGCAGCGGCCGGCGGGGATCCGTCCGGGGGTCACGCCGTCGCTCGCCGGGAACCGGCGATCGGTGCCGACGCACAGGTCGATGCGGATCGGCCCCGCCGCCGGGTCTGTGGGGTCGCTGTGGAAGATGTTGAAGGTCGGGCTGTCGGCGGGCGACAGGCGGTTGGCGCGACGCCATGCGATGAAGCGGCGGATGGTATCGCCGATCGCCGCCATGTCGCCTTCGTGCGGCATGACCGCGACCGGCGTGTCGGGGAAGTCGCGGATGGTGACGGGGTCGAAATGCTGCATCGTTCGGTTCCTCACATCGTCGAGCGGCAGGAGTGCCGCGCGCCACGGCGCCCAATCGGGCGCAGAACGGAAATCGGACGGCGACTGGCCGAAGCGCGTGCGAAAGGCGCGGGCAAAGGCGTCGGGTGCGTCATAGCCGGCATCCAGCGCGATCTCGGTGATCCGGCCGGTATCGCGATAGGCGAGCTGGTACGACGCGCGTTTCAGCCGGGCGAGCTGGACATAGCGATGCACCGACAGGCCGAAGCATGCGGTGAATTGCCGGTGGAAATGATATTTGGAGAAGGCGGCGACCGCGCTGACGCCCGCGAGGTCGAGATCGTCGTCCAGATGCCGGTCGATATGATCGAGCGCGCGGCGCATGCGGTCGTGATAGGTACGTTGCGCCGGCGTCATGTCCGTTCCTTGTCGTTGGTAGGGACGGGATAGCCGGGACTTGGGGGGCGTGCGCGACCGATGTTGCGGTTTGGTGGGCGCGTGGCGTTACTTCGTAAGCAGGCTATCAAGAACGTCACCCCAGCGCAGGCTGGGGTCTCCCTGCGGTAATCGATTTGCTCTTCAATCGAGAGACCCCAGCCTGCGCTGGGGTGACGCTAATGGCCGCTGGGAAAGGTTGGTTGTCGGTCAGGCGGGTGGGAATAGCGCCCGCTTCACCCCATGCGCCGCGCGATTTCGTTCATAAAGCGGACGTCGTCGCCTGCCGCGAGCCACGGGGTCTCGGCGGCGATCGCGCCGAGCAGGTCGGTCAGGTCGTCGAGTTCGGCCTTGGCAAAATTGCCGAGCACATAGGGGCTTACCCGGTCCTTGTGCCCCGGATGTCCGATGCCGAGGCGGATGCGGCGGAAGTCGGGGCCGATATGCGCGTCGGTCGAGCGCAACCCGTTATGGCCGGCATGGCCGCCGCCGGTCTTCACCTTCAGCTTGAACGGGGCGAGGTCGAGTTCGTCGTGGAAGACGGTGACGTCGGCGGGCGTCAGCTTGTAGAAGCGCATCGCTTCGCCGACCGAACGGCCGCTTTCGTTCATATAGGTGCCGGGCTTGAGCAGCAGGATTTTCTGCGTGCCGATCCGCCCTTCCTGTACCCAGCCCTGGAACGCCCGTTTCGGGGCGGCGAAGCCATGGACCTCGGCGATGGCGTCCACCGCCATGAAGCCGATATTGTGGCGGTGCATCGCATATTGCGGGCCGGGATTGCCGAGGCCGGTCCAGAGCTGCATCGAGGGGTCCTTCGGGGTGGCTGGCGGGTGGCTGTAGCGGGTGTGGGGGCGTTGGTCACGGGTGGGAGCGCTTGGTTCCGGCGGAAGAAGAAGCGGGACCCCGGATCGGGTCCGGGGTGACGGTTGGGGGGGGGCGAGGATCGTCCTCCACGACGTCCGTCATCCCGGCGGAGGCCGGGATCCATGGACATGGCCCCGTTACCGCTCCATCGCCAGCATCCGACACAATGGATCCCGGCCTGCGCCGGGATGACGTGGTGCTTCGAAACGCAAAGGAGCGGGACGACCTCGGCCATCCCGCTCCTTCGTAGCGCCGGAAAGGCGGGGCGGATCAGCCCTCGGCCTTGTCCTCGCCTTCGGCTTCTTCGGCAGCGGCTTCGGCCGACTGCGCTTCGGCGACTTCGGCGTCGAGCGCCTCGTCCTCGGCGGTCAGCGTGGTCGGCTGGGTGATGGTCGCGACGGTGACGGTGTCGTCACCGGCAGTCGCTTCGGCGCCGTTCGGCAGCGTCACGTCCGACAGATGGATCGAATCGCCGACTTCGCGGCCGGTCAGGTCGACGACGATCTCGGTCGGGATGTTCGACGCTTCGACGGTCAGTTCGATCTCGTGCGCCACGACGTTCAGAACGCCGCCGTCCCGCTTGATGCCGGGTGCGTCGTCTTCGTTGACGAAGGTCACCGGCACGGAGACGGTCACGCTCGCATTCTTCGAAATGCGCAGGAAATCGACATGGATCGGCTGGTCGCTGACGACGTCGAACGCGACGTCCTTGGCCAGCGTGCGCACCTTCGTACCACCGACATCGACCATGATGACCGAGTTCATGAAGTGGCCGGTCATGAGCTGCTTCATCAGTTCACGGGCGTTCAGGTGAATCCCCTGCGGGTCCTGCTTGTTGCCATAGATCACGGCGGGGACGCGGCCATCGCGACGCAGGGCACGGGAGGCTCCCTTGCCTGCCCGATCGCGCGTCTCGGCCGACAGGTGCAGCGTGTCGCTCATCATGTCTTCCTTGAATGCTTGGTTTATAGGTCTTGCGCGGCCGGGCCTCCAGGGATGACCCCGGCACGAACAAGCGCGGGCGCATAGGGGAGTTCGCGGGGAAAGGCAAGGTTGGGGGGGGCTATCCCCCGTTCGCTTGCTTCACGCCGTCCATCTGCTTCCCGCCTTCACCTCTTCTCCCACCCCCGTTTGTTTCGAGCGGAGGTTCGGGCTTGTCGAGAACCGTAGTCGAGAAGGGGTTGCCCAAAGCGGATCGTTCTCGACGGACGCTTCTCGACTTCGCTCGAAGCTGCTCGAACCGAACGGGATAAGCGGGGGCAGGGGGCAGGGCTACTGCATCCGCCTTACCTCCACGCCCATCGCCCGCAACCGTGCCTGCACGCTGCCCGGCCCGATCAGATGCCCCGCGCCGACGGCGACGAATCGCTTACCGCCCTGCCGCATCCACCCGGCGATCGTCCGCGCCCATGCCGCATTGCGCCGGTCGAGCAGTGCAGCGCGGACCGCTGGACCCGCTTCGTCCATGTCGCTCGCCAGCAGGCGGCCGAGCGTGGCGACATCACCCTTGCCCCAGGTCGCGACGATGCGGTCCATCGCCGGCACCGGATCGGGATCGTCGAGCACGCGCGCGAGCATCGTGCGCTGTGCCGGCCGGGGCAGGGCGGCGAAGATGCCGAGCTGGCCGTCCAGCGTTTCGAGCGGTTCGATCGTCGTGCCGCTGCGATCGGCGAGCCGTGCCAGCAGCGTTTCGGGGGCAGGGGCAGGGCTGTAGCCGGCGCGGGCGAGCGGCTGGGCGGCAAGCGTGGTGGCGGCGAACCACGGGTCGGTCGCGTCGAACGCCTGCGCCGGAAAGCCGAGGTCGTGCGCGCGCTTGCGTAGCCGCCGGTCGAGTTCGGGCGGCAGCGGCGCGGGGCGGACCGGCGCGACCTTCACCAGCGCCCGCGCCATCGAGTCGGGGGTGGTCGGCGCGATTTCGAGGGTCAGCACGTCGCTGTCGGCAACGGCCCGCGCTACCGGACCGGTCAGCCACGGCGTGCCGGCGCGCACCAGATGCACCGTGCCGAACAGCCAGATCGTCGTATCGCCATCGTGCGCGACCCACAGCGCCGGGGCGAGCGCCGTCGGCGCCGCGATCGGGCTGGCGAGCGTCAGCCAGCCGAGCAGCGCTGCGACGACCCGCGCGATCATCCGCGCAGTCGCTGGACGATGCGCGTTCCGATCAGCGTTGCGGTGGCAAGGCTCCAGCCGAGCATGGCCGGATTGTCGAGCGCCAGCGGTGCGGCCGCGAGGGACAGGATCGGCAGGGTGGACAAGGCGACCACGCCGGCCAGCGCCAGAGCGATGTTGATCTGCCCGCGTTCCACTTCGTCGGCGGCGCGCCACAGGCGATACTGGACGGCGATAGCGACCATGACGGCCAGCGCCATACCGATATAGCCGATATGCGGGCGTCGGTCTGGCCCCGGCCCGACAACCCCGCGGCCGGTATAGCCGTCGACGATACCAAGTACGAAGGCGGCGACGATCGGTGCTGCGATCGCTGCGACGATCACCAGCGCAACCCATTTCCAACGCCGCCGCCGACGTTGCCGTTCGCGTGCGGCCCCCCAATTCTCAATCATCGACGTCATCCTCGAAAATCTGTTCGATCGGCAGCGCGAATAACCGGCTCATGCGAAAGGCGAGCGGGAGCGACGGATCGTGCTTGCCGGTCTCGATCGCGTTCACCGCTTGCCGCGACACGTCGAGCCGCCCGGCCAGTTCGGCCTGACTCCAGTCCCGTTCGGCCCGCAGGATCTTGAGCCGATTCTTCACCGCGCGACACGCGGCCGGGCAAAGGCGACCAGCCCGGCCAGAAAGGCGATGATCCACACGTACATCACGCCGAACTGGTAGCCGAGAAAGAAGATCGGTGGAACGCATAGACCGAGCAACAGACCGCTGACCGCAAACCCGTCGATCAGGCGACGGCGCTCGAATTCGTCGCTGGTGCGATAGAGATGTGCGACGCCGATCAGGCCCGCGACCACCACGATAGTCCAGTAGGTAACGGGTATCCACAGTGGGAAACGGCCGGCGGGCATCGCTCCACCGTTCTTGTAGTAATAGCGCGCAGCGACACTGAGCAGGAACGGAGAAGCCATGAGGAAGGTCGCGATACCCGCGATCCATAGACCGCGCACGCGCTGACGGACGGCGGCGCGACGTTCGCCCGATTGTGGATCGGACATGGAGAATTGCCTTGTGGAAGAGGAACGGGAAGCAGGTCGCTTCAGCGCCATGTCAACGAGATGGCGGCATCGCCCAGGTGGGCGGCGAAGGCGATGCCCTGTGTCGTGTCGACGGCAATCGGCAGGGTGACCACATCGGGCAGATCGACCTTCACCCCCTGAAACACGACCAGTACGAACAGGCCGATGGCGAACAGGCTGTGGCGGCGCGGTTCGGGTTTCGGAGCGGCCATGTTGCGTATCCCCTTGTCAGCATCGAACGACAATATGTCGTGTTTACCTGACTATATATCGAGCGATTCGGACTTTGTGTCAATACAACCTTACATAATATCGTCTCTACCTTACATGGCGTCTGCTTGACCGGCGCGCGACGATCCGGCTAGGCGCACAGGCTCTTGCATCAATAGGCGAAACCATGTCCGCCCCGCTCAGCTTCCAGAAAATGATCCTGACGCTCCATGACTATTGGAGCGATCGGGGCTGCGTCATCCTGCAACCCTATGACATGCGGATGGGGGCGGGGACGTTCCACCCGGCGACCACGCTGCGCGCGCTGGGGCCGGAGCCGTGGAATGCGGCGTTCGTCCAGCCTTCGCGCCGGCCGACCGACGGGCGCTATGGCGAGAACCCGAACCGGTTGCAGCATTATTACCAGTATCAGGTGATCCTGAAGCCCTCGCCGCCTGATTTGCAGGAACTGTATCTGGGGTCGCTGGCCGCGATCGGGATCGACTTTACCCAGCATGACATCCGCTTCGTCGAGGATGACTGGGAATCGCCGACGCTGGGCGCGTGGGGCCTTGGCTGGGAAGTGTGGTGCGACGGGATGGAAGTCACCCAGTTCACCTATTTCCAGCAGATGGGCGGGTTCGATTGCAAGCCGGTCGCGGGCGAGCTGACCTATGGGCTGGAGCGGCTGGCCATGTATATCCAGGACAAGGACAGCGTGTACGACCTCGCGTTCAACGACGCGGGCGTGACCTATGGCGACGTGTTTCTCGAAAACGAGAAGCAGATGTCGAAATGGAATTTCGAGGTCGCCGATACCGACGGGCTGTTCGACCTGTTCAAAAAGGCGGCGGCCGAGTGCGAGAATGCGCTGGCCAACGACGTGCCGATCGCGGCCTATGAACAGGCGATCGAGGCGAGCCATTTGTTCAACCTGCTGAATGCGCGCGGGGTGATCTCGGTCGCGGAGCGGCAGGCCTATATCGGGCGGGTGCGCGATCTGGCGAAGGCATCGTGCGCGAAATTTATCGAGACGCAGACGCCGACATGGCAGGCGAAGTTTCCGGGGTGGGTGGCATGACCGATTTCCTGCTCGAACTGCGGTCGGAAGAGATTCCGGCACGGATGCAGGCCAAGGCCCGCGAGGATTTGTCCAGGCTGTTCGTCGGTGAACTGGCGAAGGCCGGCATCGCGGCGGGGCGGATCACGACCTATGCGACGCCGCGCCGGCTGGTGCTGATCGCGCACGACCTGCCCGAGCGGACCGAGCCGGTGCGCGAAGAGGTGAAGGGGCCGCGCGCGTCGGCCCCGCCACAGGCGCTGGAAGGGTTTCTGCGCAAGACCGGGCTGACGCGCGAGGCGCTGACCGAGCGCGACGGCGTGTTCTTCGCCGTGACCGAAGTACCGGGGCGGGAGACGGCGCAGGTGCTGGCCGCCGCGATCCCGGCGATCGTGCGCGCCTTCCCGTGGCCCAAATCGATGCGCTGGGGCGCGGTGTCGCTTAGCCCGGAGTCCCCACGCTGGGTACGGCCGTTGCAGGGCATCGTCGCGCTGTTCGGCAGCGAGGTCGTGCCGTGCGAGGTCGCGGGCGTGACCAGCGGCGCGGTGACGCTGGGGCATCGTTTCCATCACCCCGGCGCGATCACGATCGGCTCGGCGGCGGACTATGTCGAGAAGCTGCGCGCGTGCCATGTGATCGTCGATCAGGACGAACGCGCCGCGATCATCGCGGTCGGGGCCAAGATGGCGGCGCAGGGTGCCGGACTGAAGCTGGTCGAGGACGAAGGGCTGCTGGCGGAGAATGCCGGCCTTACCGAATGGCCGGTGCCGTTGATCGGGCGTTTCGACGAAGCGTTCCTGGCCGTGCCGCCGGAGGTGATCCAGCTGACCGCGCGGGTGAACCAGAAATATTTCGTGTGCCGCGATGGCGAGGGCAAGCTGGCGAATGCGTTCGTCTGTACCGCCAATATCGATGCGGCGGACGGCGGCGAGCGGATCGTCGCGGGCAATGCCAAGGTGCTGGCGGCGCGGCTGTCGGATGCGAAATTCTTTTACGAGACCGATCTGAAGACGCGGCTGGAGGACCAGTTGCCAAAGCTCGAGAAGATCGTGTTTCATGAGAAGCTCGGCACGGTTGCGGACAAGGTCGAGCGGGTCGCGAAGCTCGCGCGGTGGTTGGTCGAGAGTGGCGTCGTAAAGCCCTCTCCCCTTCAGGGGAGAGGGTTGGGAGAGGGGGCTTCTTCTTCCTCTGATGCTGCGTTCGCGGACAGTCCCCTCTCCCCAGCCCTCTCCCCTGAAGGGGAGAGGGAGCGGTTGGCCGACATGGCCGAGCGCGCCGCAAGGCTCGCCAAGGCCGATCTGGTCACCGGGATGGTCGGCGAGTTCCCCGAATTGCAGGGGCTGATGGGCGGCTATTACGCCGCTGCCCAGGGCGAACCGGCCGAAGTCGCCGAGGCGGTGCGCGATCATTACAAGCCGGTCGGGCAGGGGGATGATGTTCCGACCGCGCCGGTAACGGTTGCGGTGGCGCTGGCGGACAAGCTGGACAGCATCGTCCAATTCTTTGCCGTCGGGTTGAAGCCGAGCGGATCGAAGGACCCGTTCGCGCTGCGGCGCTCGGCATTGGGCGTGCTGGCGTTGCTGCTCGACAATGGCTTGCGCGTGTCGTTGTCGAAGGCGACCTCGGCAGCGGGCGCGACGGCGTATGAGGATGTCCTCGACTTCTTTGCCGACCGCCTGAAGGTCCAGCAGCGCGAAGCGGGCGTCCGTCATGACCTGATCGACGCGGTCTTCGCGCTCGGCGGCGAGGACGATCTCGTCCGCCTGCTCGCGCGCGTTCATGCACTGCAATCCTTCGTCACCACCGGGGACGGGACGAACCTGCTCGCCGGATACAAGCGTGCGGCGAATATCCTGAAGAAGGAAGCGCCGGGCGCGAGCAAGCATATCCCCGAAACCGGCGAGGAAGACCCGCTGGCG
This sequence comes from Sphingomonas sp. Leaf22, assembly GCF_001421715.1. GTDB lineage: Bacteria > Pseudomonadota > Alphaproteobacteria > Sphingomonadales > Sphingomonadaceae > Sphingomonas. Next base: position 446,267 of record NZ_LMKP01000041.1, on the reverse strand, counting down.
ATGGTCGAGGATCCGGACTTCGCGCCGGTCGTCACCGAACTGGCGCGGACGGAACGGGAAGCGCGCGACTATGACCGCGAGCCGGCCGAGGCGGCGTTGATCGCCGCGCTCGATGCGGCCGAACCGCAGGCGGAGAAGGCGGTCGAGGCCGAGGATTTCGCCGGCGCGATGGCGGCACTCGCCTCGCTGCGCGCGCCGATCGATGCGTTCTTTACCGACGTGACGGTCAACGATGCCGACCCGCACAAGCGCACCGCGCGCCTGTCGTTGCTGGCCCGGGTGCGCGATGCGGTACACCGGGTTGCCGATTTCTCGAAAATTGAGGGCTGACCTGCCGGTTTAACCCGTTTAACGGGGGCACCGGGCATGGCCCGATCGAATCAGATACCCCGCCGCGGGACTACCCGCGCGGAAAGCATGGGGAACGAGCAATGACGCATTATGTCTATCGCTTCGGCGGCGGGGTTTCGGACGGGGGATCGGGCGACAAGGTGTTGCTGGGCGGCAAGGGCGCGAACCTTGCCGAAATGGCGTCGATCGGGCTGCCGGTGCCGCCGGGCTTCACCATCGCGACGACGATGTGCACGCGCTATTATGAGGAAGGTCAGACCTTTCCCGAAAGCGTGCAGGACGAGGTGAAGACCGGCATCGCCCATATCGAGGGGATTACCGGCAAGACGTTCGGCGATGCCGCCGATCCGTTGCTGGTGTCGGTCCGCTCGGGCGCGCGCATTTCGATGCCAGGGATGATGGACACGGTGCTGAACCTCGGCCTGAACGACCAGACGGTCGAGGGGCTGGCGAGTGTGTCGGACGACGCGCGCTTTGCATGGGACAGCTATCGCCGTTTCATCCAGATGTATTCGGACGTCGTGCTCGAACTCGACCATGGCCGGTTCGAGGAGGCGCTGGAAATCGCGAAGGAAGATCGCGGCTATTATCTCGACACCGATCTGACCGCCGATGACTGGCGCGCGCTGGTCGCGCAGTACAAGGACATCGTCGTCGAGCTGTGGGGCAAGCCGTTCCCGCAGGACGTGCACGACCAGCTATGGGGCGCGATCGGCGCGGTGTTCGGATCGTGGCAGGCGGACCGGGCCAAGGTGTATCGCCGGTTGAACGACATTCCGGGTGACTGGGGCACGGCGGTCAACGTGCAGGCGATGGTGTTCGGCAATATGGGCGACACGTCGGCGACCGGCGTCGCCTTCACCCGCGACCCCTCGACCGGGCAGAATGCCTATTATGGCGAATTCCTGATCAACGCGCAGGGCGAGGACGTCGTCGCTGGCATCCGCACGCCGCAATATCTGACCAGGGCCGCGCGCGAGACGGCGAACGCCAAGCCGCTGTCGATGGAAGAGGCGATGCCCGAGGCTTACGCCGAACTGGCGGCGGTGTTCGACCAGCTGGAGCGGCATTACCGCGACATGCAGGACATCGAATTCACGGTGCAGCAGGGCAAGCTGTGGATGCTCCAGACCCGGTCGGGCAAGCGCACCGCCAAGGCGGCGCTGAAGATCGCGGTCGACATGGCCGAGGAAGGGCTGATTTCGCGCGAGGAAGCGATCGCGCGCGTCGATCCACAGGCGCTCGACCAACTGCTCCACCCGACGCTCGACCCCGATGCCACGCGCGACGTGCTGACCAAGGGGCTGCCGGCATCGCCGGGGGCGGCGAGCGGCTTTGCAGTGTTCGACAGCGATACGGCGGAGCGGCGCTCGAACGCCGGCGACGCGGTGATCCTGATCCGCACCGAAACCTCGCCGGAAGACATTCACGGGATGCACGCGGCGCGGGGCATCCTGACCGCGCGCGGCGGCATGACCAGCCACGCGGCGGTCGTGGCGCGCGGCATGGGCCGGCCGTGCGTGTCGGGCGCGGGCAGCATCTCGATCGATGCCAAGGCGGGGGTGATGAAGGTCGCCGGCCGGGAGATTCGCGAGGGCGATATCGTCACCATCGACGGCGCGACTGGCGAAGTGATGGCCGGAGCCGTCGCGACGGTGCAGCCCGAACTGGCCGGTGATTTCGGCACGTTGATGGAATGGGCCGATGGCGTCCGCCGCCTGAAGGTCCGGACCAACGCCGAAACCCCGCTCGATTGCCGCACCGCGCGTGATTTCGGCGCCGAGGGCATCGGGCTGTGCCGCACCGAGCATATGTTCTTCGAACAGTCGCGGATCACCGCCGTGCGGCAGATGATCCTTGCCGAGGACGAAGCCGGGCGGCGCGTGGCGCTGGAGCGGTTGCTGCCCGAACAGCGCAGCGATTTCGTCGAGATTTTCGAGGTCATGGTCGGGCTGCCCTGTACCATCCGCTTGCTCGACCCGCCGCTCCATGAATTCCTGCCGCATGCCGAGGCCGAGTTCGCCGAAGTCGCGCAGGCGGCGGGGATCGAGGTCGAGCAGCTGAAGCGCCGTGCCGCCGAGCTGCACGAATTCAACCCGATGCTGGGTCATCGCGGCTGCCGGCTGGGCGTTACATACCCTGAAATCTACGAGATGCAGGCGCGTGCGATCTTCGAAGCGGCGGTGATCGTCGCCGAGAAGTCGGGCGAGGCTCCGATCCCCGAGGTCATGATCCCGCTCGTCGGCACCAAGCGCGAGCTGGAGCTGATGAAGATCGTCGTCGACAAGGCGGCGCAGGCGGTGTTCGCCGACAAGGGGCGGACGATCGAATATCTGGTCGGCACGATGATCGAACTGCCGCGCGCCGCGCTGAAGGCCGGCGAGATCGCCGAGGCTGGCGAGTTCTTCTCGTTCGGGACCAACGATTTGACCCAGACGACGCTGGGCGTCAGCCGCGACGATGCCAGCCGGTTCCTGGGGGCCTATGTCGAAAAGGGCATTTACGCGCGCGATCCGTTCGTCTCGATCGACGTCGAGGGTGTCGGTGAACTGATCGAATTGGCCGCCGAGCGCGGGCGCAAGACCCGGCCCGACATCAAGCTCGGCATCTGTGGCGAACATGGCGGCGATCCGGCGTCGATCGCGTTCTGCGAGACGGTCGGGCTCGATTACGTATCGGCCAGCCCGTATCGCGTGCCGATCGCCCGGCTGGCGGCGGCGCAGGCGGCGTTGAAGAAGTGAGCGGCGCACGGACGAACGATGCGGCGCGGGTAACCAAGGACGGGTTCGATCGCATCGGCCCGTTCCACCCGGCGTTCGTCTGGGGCGCGGTGATCGTGTTCGACCTGATCGTCGTGCTGGCCATCCTGCTGGCGGTCACCAAGATCGGCGACAAGGTCGAGGACGTGGTGTTCCCCGGCGGGCCCGAATGGGTGACGTTCTGATGATGCCCCGCCCCGGTCGCAACCGGGGCGCGCGGCGGTTTCAATAGGCGGCGGTGAAGCGGGCGCGGGGGTGGCGATGGGCCTCCAGCTCGTCGACCATCGCGATCGCGAAGTCGGCGAAGCTGATCCGGCTGACCCCGGCATCGTCGGTGACCAGCGTATCGGTGCCGAGCCGGTACTTCCCGGTGCGCTCGCCCGGTTCGATCAGCGCGGCGGGCGAGAAGAACGTCCAGTCCACGTCCTGTACCGGGCGCAGCGCGTCGAGAAAGGCGATGCCGCCCATCGCGAAGTCGCGCCATTCGGCGGGAAAGTCGGGCGAATCGATCAGCCGTACGCCCGGCGCGATCTCCAGGCTGGCGGCACCCCCGGTGACCAGCAGCCGTCCGACCCCCGCCTTGCGCAACGCCGCGAGCAGCGTGTCGGCGGTGACGTCGAAATGCAGCGCGCTGATGACCGCGTCGGCCCCGGCGATCCGTTCGGCCAATTCACTGGCGTCATGAGCATCGCCGGCGATCCGGGTAACGCCGGGCAGGTCGGGGATGGCATCGGGCTTGCGCGCGATGGCGCGGACGTGGTGCCCGCGGTTGGCGAGCTCGCGCGTAATCTCCGAACCGGCATTGCCGCTTGCGCCCAGTACCACAACATCCATCGTGCATCTCCATTGGTATCCAATGGGTACCACGTGCTATACGGATACCCATGATGCAAGAAGGTACTTTTTCGATACCCGGTACCCTGCCGGAAACCGCGTGGCGCAAGGGCGACGTGTTCGACGCCGATTGCCCGACCCGGCTGTTGCTCGACCGGATCGGGGACAAATGGAGCGTATTGGTGCTGTTGCTGCTGAGCGAACGACCCGGCCGGTTCAACGAACTGAAGCGACGGATCGCCGGGGTGTCGCAAAAGATGCTGAGCCAGACGCTGCGGATGCTCGAACGGGACGGACTGGTGACGCGAAGTGTCGTCGCGACCAAGCCCGTCAGCGTGACTTATACGATCACGCCGATGGGCGGCGAACTGATCGATGCGTTACGCACGCTGATGATGTGGTCGGAACAGCGGATCGGTGCGGTGCTGGCCGCCCAGCGCGCCTTCGACGCGCGGGACCCTTGCACCGCCTAACCGATCAACCCCAGCGGCTGCCATGGTCGTCGTCGCGGCCTTCGCGGAGCATCGCCGCCTGTTCGCGCCAGCGTTCATGATCGATCGTGCCGGAGCGCAGGCGCAGATCATCCTCCAGCGCGCGTTCGTCGGCTTCGCTCAACCCCTCGATCGAGCGGTAGGTCTTGATGCCGCGTGCGTTCAGCACCGACTCCAGATCGGGATCGATGCCGCGGATGCGCGAGAGATTGTCGCGGCCCCAGCCGAAGAAGCCGCCGCCATGGCTAGTGCTTGCGGCACCGGCGGTCGCGGCGGCGGTGGTGGTGGCGGTCGTCGCGGTGGTGCGTTCCTTCTGGAGCCGGTCGCGCTCGACCTCGACCTCGTGCAGCCGGGCTTCGCGGGTCTTCAGGTCGGTGGCGACTTCGGTACGATACGCCTTGTGGGCGGCTTCCTCGTCGCGGAACCGCTGTTTCCACTTCTTGCCGCCCGAGGACGAGGCGAGGCCGAAAAACCAGCCGGCGAGAAGAACGAGCGCGAGAACCGCGAATTGGGTCGGCGTCTGGAACAGCATGTGCGGGCCCCTTCGGTGAGTACGGGGCGACAACGGTCGGGCGGGGGCGGCGTTCCGCGCCCGACCGGCCGCGCGCTACTTGCTGAACGCGTCGCTGATGCTGCAGGCCGCCGGGCCGAGGATGACGACGAAGAGGGTGGGAAGGATGAACAGGATCAGCGGCACGGTCATAATTGCGGGAAGACGGGCTGCCTTTTCTTCGGCGCGCATCATGCGTTCGTTGCGGAATTCCGCCGACAGGACGCGCAGCGCGCTGGCCAGCGGGGTGCCGTATCTCTCGGTCTGGATCATGGTCGTCACCACGCCCTTCACCGCGTCGAGGTTGATGCGCAGCGCAAGGTTTTCGAACGCCTGCCGCCGCTCGGTCAGAAAACCCAGTTCGATCGCGGTGAGCGAGAATTCCTCGCCCAGTTCGGGATAGGCCCGGCCGAGTTCGCGCGCGACGCGGGTAAAGGCGGCATCGACGGTCAGCCCTGCCTCGGCACAGATCACCAGCAGGTCGAGCGCATCGGGCAGCCCCTTGCGGATCGCGTCGGTCCGTTTGCTGATCCGGTTCTTGAGATAGATGTCGGGGCCCTTGTACGCGAGGATCAGCGTACCCGCGACGAGGCCATAGGCCTTGAACGGCGACCAGTCGGCAAAACTGTCGGTGCCATAGACGATATAGATCGTCGGCAGACCGAACAGGATCGGCAGCATCAGCCGGCCGAAAATGACCGCGACCGCCCAATCCTTCGACCGGATGCCGGCCTGCATCAGTTTCAGCTGCGCGGCCTTCAGCTGCGAATCCTGCAGCATCTTCATCGAACCGAGCAGTTCGCGGATGCGGTCGGCCGCCTCGTTCTTCTGCACCAGCTTGGCGCGGCGCTTGCTGGTGGAGGCGGTGATGCCGGCCTTCAGCTGTTCGCGACGGTCGTTCAGCGCCTTCACCCGGCGCGCCATCGGATCGCGGACCGACGTCGCGACATAGATGGCGACCAGCATCGACAAGGCGGCGATGCCCGACAGCATCGTCGCGACATTGCCCATGTCGAAACCCAAGATGGTCGGGGCGGAGGCGGTCAGCATCGCATCAAATCTCGAAATTGATCATCTTGGACATGATGAACGCCCCGATCGCCATCCACAGCACGCCGCCGGCACCGATGATCATCAGCCGCTGATCGACGAAAAAGCTCTGCATATATTTGCCGTTGATGGTCCAGATCAGCGCGAAGACGATGAAGGGCAACGATCCGATGATATAGGCCGACGCCTTGGATTCGGACGACATCGCCTTGATCTTCAGCTTCATCTGCGACCGCTTGCGCAGCACGTCAGCCAGATTGGCGAGCGTTTCGGCAAGGTTGCCGCCGGTTTCGCGCTGGATGGCGATGGTGATGATGAAGAACTGGAATTCGGGCGTGCCGAGCCGGTCGCCACTTTCCTGCAACGCAGCGTCGAGCGAACGGCCGATCTTCATCCGGTCGCTCACCAACCGGAATTCCTCGCCCACCGGACCGTCGACTTCCTGGCCGACGACGGTCATGGTCTCGGTGATCGGCAGGCCCGAGCGCAGGCCGCGGACCAGCAATTCGATCGCGTCGGGAAACTTTGCGGTGAAGCGGACGATGCGCCGTTTGATGAAATAGCTGACGACCATGTGCGGCAGGCCGAGCCCGACCGAGATCGCCATGAACAGCGCCAACAGCGCCGGCATCCCCTTGAACAACAGATACGCGAACAGGACGGCGATCACGCCCAGCGTCGCCTGCCCATATTGGGCGAGGGTCCAGTTGTGGCCGGTGCGTTGCAGTCTGAGTTGCAGTTGTTCGACATTGGGGAGGAGGCGGGCGGCGGCGCGGTCGCCGCGCGTCGCGCCCCGGTTGCCGATGCGGCGCATCTGCGCCTCCATCGCGGTCGCGCTGGCGGACGACGCATGGCGTTCGCGGACCGCCAGCAGCCGGCGACTGCGGGCACGTTCGCCCGATGGCCCCGAAAAGGCGACGGCGAGCAGCGTCAGCGTCAGCAGCGCGCCGGCACCCAGCAGCAGGATCGGGAGGATCGCCATGACCGTGCCCGCGCTCCTACTTCTTCGCCTTGACCGGTAGGCGCGCGCGCAGCTTCGCGAGTTTGCCGACCAGCGACGTGCCCCCCTTGGCCGGTTCGGCCGCCGCGTCGTCCTCGACCTCGGTCAGGCGACACAGATGCCGCGCGAGATCGACCAGCGGCGCGATGGCGCGGTTGCCCCTGGCCGCTTCGGCCAGCGGCTTGCCGAGCTTGGCCGCCTGTGCCGCCAGCTTGCCGTCGAACGCCATCGTGAAGTCGAGCTTGCGTTCGATCGACCCTTCGAAATCCTTGCGGCTGATTTCCTGTGCGGCCAGCGGCTGGACGCGGTTGGCGAGCAGCAGCACCTTGACGTGCGGTGCGTTGGAGCGGAACCACGACAGCAGTCGAATGGTATCGCGCGCCGCCGCCAGCGTCATTTCGGTGACGATGACCGCGGTCTGCACCTCTTCGATCAGATGCGGGTGGTTGACCAGCATGCCGCGCGGCAGGTCGACGATCGTGCATTCGAACGCGTTCCGCATCTCCTCCTGCAACTGGTAGAAGGCGCTGCCGTCGGTGTCGATCGGGGCGTTGATCGGCGCTTCGGCCGACAGCACCGACAGCCGTTCGCCCGCCCGCACCATCGCGCGTTCGATGAACAGTCCGTCGATACGGCTGGGATTTTCGATCGCGTCGGTCAGGCCGCGACCGGGTTCGAGATCGAGTGCCAGCGCACCGGTGCCGAAATGCACGTCGAGGTCGAGCAGCGCGGTCGTACGCTTTTCCTGCTCGCCCATCAGCCATGCGAGCGAGGTCGCGACGGTCGATGCGCCCGCGCCGCCGCGCGTACCGATGATCGCGGTGGCGCTGTGCGGACGCTCGGTCGACGCCTCGGCGGTCTTCGGCGCGTTCAGCAGGGCATGGGCCTGTACGATCGAATCGCGGACCATGTCGGGGTTGAGCGGCTTCAGCAGATAGTCGTGAATGCCGCTGGCCACGAGATCGCGGTACAGGCGGACGTCGTTGACCTGCCCGGTGGCGATCACGATCGTGCCGGGTTCGCAGACTTCGGCGAGACCGTTGATGTCGTTGAGCGGATCGCCCGATTCGGACAGATCGACCAGCAGCACGTGCGGGCTGGCTGAGACCGCCAGCGTCTGCACCGCATTGCGCAGGCCGCCCTTCAGCACCTTTTCGGTCGGCCAGCCATGTTCGGTGGCGACGCTGCGCAGCGTGTCGCCGGAAAATTCGTCGCAGACAAAGGCGATGAAGGGTTCGCGGGTAGCGGATTTGCCGAGTGAGAAGGGCGCGTTCACTGCTTGCTGCTCCCGCTCGATCCACTGGCGCTGCCGGCGCTGTTGGTGACCTGTCCGCCATTGCCGCTGGGTGCCGCGCGCCGCAGCGCGCCGACCGCCTTGCTGTTCACCATGGTGTCGGTGGTGCCCGGAGCCGATCGACCGAGGACCAGATCGCCGGGACGTGCGACCATCGCGGCAAGGTTGGAATTGGTCGCGCAACCGAAATCGGACGAGGTTTGCGCCTCGAAATTGGGCTGATAGGTGCGCGACGTGTCGGGACAGCCCGGCACCGACGCGGTCATGCGCGACACGACGACGCGGACGGTGCCCGGTGCGATCGCGCCCGGCGTCGGCGGGACGGCGTCGGCGAGCAACAGCCCGACGCGCGCCGCCTCTGCCGCGACATCGGCCTGCACGCCGGGTTCGTCACCGGCACCGTCGATGCCGATCTCGTCGCCATAGCGCAGGCGCATCGTTTCCAGCCAGCCGGCGAGGCGGGCGCGTTCGCCCGGAGCCAGGCCGCCGGGACCGGCAGCGACGTCGAACGCATACGCGGCGCGCGAGACGACCGGCTGGTGGACCGATTCGACGCCGCGATTGACGGTGCCGGAACAGCCGCCGACGGCCAGCGCGGAACCGAGCGCGAGGATGCGGAGGAGGGTCATCGAAGCGTGCCTCACTGAATGCTGAAACCGGGGGTGATCGGCCCGGCCTTGCGGTCGCCCTTGCGCGGGGCGGGCGGGACGGGGTCGGCGGTGTCGGTGGCGGGGTCGACCGGCACCTGCGCGGTCAGGCCGATCGACGGCCGGGCCGGACCCTGCGGTGCCATGGTCGGCACCGGGCGCGGATCGGGACGGCGCTGCCCCTGCAACTGGCCCATCAGCACGCGTTCGACATCGCCGGGACTGGAATAGGCGTCGGTCGGCAGCGCGATGCGCGACTGGCTGTCGACCGGCTTCACCAGATAGGGGGTGATAACGATGACCAGTTCGGTTTCGTTGCGGGTGAAACCGTTCGAGCGGAACAGCGAGCCGAGGATCGGCAGGTCGCCGAGGCCGGGGGCCTTGTCGATCGAATTGTCGTGGCTGTTCGACAGCAGGCCGCCGATCATCATGCTCTGCCCCGATCCCAGTTCGACCGTGGTTTCGGCCCGGCGGGTGGTGAGCGCGGGGATGGTGGTCCCGTCGATCTGGACCGCGCCCGCCGCCGACAGTTGCGACACTTCGGGCCGGACGCGCAGCGAGATGCGCCCGTCGGCCAGCACGGTCGGGGTGTAGGCGAGGCTGACGCCATATTGCTTGTACTGCACCGACACCGCGCCGAGGCCCTGGCTGACCGGGATCGGGATCTCACCGCCGGCAAGGAACGATCCCGTCTCTCCCGACAGGGCGGTCAGGTTGGGATTGGCGAGCGTCGTCACCTGACCGATGCGTTCGCCCAGATCGAGCGCGCCGAGCAGTTCGAGACCGAGCAGCCGGCCGGCAAGGTTGAGCGTCGTTCCGGTCAAGCTTTTGGCCGGAGCGGTGAACACGGTGTCGCCGATCCGGGCGCGGTTGGCGTCGATGACCTGCGAGGATCCGGGGATGCCGGGCACGGTGGTGATCGTACCCTGCCGCCCCTGTGCGATCCCGAACAGGAAGCCACCCGAACGGTCGCGCGACGTCAGGTTGACGCCGATATTCTTGACGAAGTTGCGGCTGACCTCGGCAATGCGGACCTGCAGATTGACCTGTAGCGGCGTCGCCAGCTTCAGCCGGTTGATGACCGCGATCTTCAGCACCGCATTCGGATCGGACGTCGCAACGCCGGGGTTGAGCAGCGACACGACCAGCCGTTCGGCCTGCGCACTGTCGGCGGGCGAGGCGATGGTGCCGTTCAGTACCGCGAGCTGGCCGACGGTCGTCACGCGGATATCGGCTTCCGGCATCGCCGCCTTCAGCATCCGGTCGAGCGAAGTCAGGTTCTGCCCCACCCGGACATTGGCCGAATAGATCACTGCGCCGCTCGCGTTGGTGGCGAACACCGTCGCTTCGCCATCGGCCTTGCCGAACAGATGGATCTGGCGCGGATTGCCGACATAGACGTCGGCCGCGCCGGGATTGGACACCCACACGTCGACGACATTGGAGGGCAGGGTGATGAGTTCGCCCTGACCGATCGACAACTGGACGTCGTTGGTCGGCCGCTGGACGCCGGCGGCGGGCGTGCCGATGCGGGCGGCGCGGACGGCGGGTGCCGTGGGTGCCGGCGCGGCGGCGGCCACGGGCAGCACCGGCCCGGCGACCAGCACGATCGACAGCGTCGCCGCCAGCGACCGATGGAGCAGATGGAGTGCGCGCATCACTTGTTTCCCCCGACCGATACGTCGGTCACATCGTTGCCGCGGGTGATCCGAACCACCGGACCGTGCGGCGCGGCAGGGGCCCCGGGCGCGGGACCTGCCGCGACGGTCATCGTGCCGCCCGCGCCATCGGCCGTGTCGGTGCCCTTGCCGGGGACCGAGCTGCGCTGGAACCGCGACACGTCGGCACCGGTCGAAAAGGTCGACGGGCCATCGAGCGGGCGGCTGGCGATGCGGTCGAGCGCCGCCTTTTCCGCCTTCGCATCGCCATTTGCCGGCAGCTGCACGTCGCCGCTGGCGATGGCTTCCTCGAGTTCGGATTTGTTGTCGGCGATCGAGCGCAGCGACAGCGACAGCGTGCCGACGGTCTGCGCGACGGCGATCTTTTCGGCGATGCGCGGCGTCGCCTCGACGGTGACGGTCGAATAGGTCGACACGACGGTGCGGCCCTGATCGTCGCTGTTCTTGTCGGTGCGCTGGTCGGTCGCCAGCACGCGAAGGTTGCGCAGGAACGTCTCGGACGCCTTGAGCGGTGGCCCGTCGCCACCGCCGGCCACGGTCTGGGTCAGCACCAGATCGACCCGGTCGCCGGGAAACACGAAGCCCGCGACCGCGCTCTGGGCCGAGACCGGCACCGTCACCGCGCGCATCCCCGGACCCAGCGCGGCCGCGAGGAAGCCACGGTCGCCCGGCTTGACCAGCGACCCTTGCGTGATCGGCTGTCCGGCGGGGATCGCGAAGCGGACGACGGTGCCGACCAGATTGCGCGCATCGGGCGAGGATTCGAGGAAATAGGCGTTTTCGACCAGTTCCTTGGGCCATGGCTGAAACCGGAGGGCGGCGGCGTCGATGATCGTACCGATCGCCAGCGCCCTGGTCGCGACCAGCACGCGGGGACCGTCGATCGGCGCTTCGGCAGGCGTACTGGCCGCGGCGACCGGGGCCGATGCCCCGACCATCAGGCTGCGCGCCATCAACGCCGTCATCGCGGCGATGACCAGCGCACCGGCCAGCAGGAACAATTTGCGTGAGTCCATGACCTCATTGGCCTTTCAGTTCGTCTGGCCGGTTCGATTCGTGGTCAAATATGACCGGAATGGGTTAAGATCGGGTTCGCGATTGCCAGCATCCCGGCCACCGCGATGGCGATGCCATAGGGGATTTCGGGCACGTCCTTCCCCCGGCGACGCCACCGATCGGCAAGGAACAGGATGGTCAACGCCCCGCCGAGCAGCGACATGACCAGCAGCATCGACAGCACCGCCCCCGGCGGCAACCACAGCGCCAGCGCCCCGATCAGCTTCACGTCGCCGCCGCCCATCTGTCCGGCGGCATAGGCGGCGACGAACAGCGCGAAGACGCCGGTCGCCACGCCCGCCTGCCACGCCATGTCGATGCCCGACAGGTCGTTGGCCAGCCACCACAGCGGTGCCAGCAGCGCGATCGCCGCATTCTTCCAGTTGGCGATTTCACGGGTGCGGGCATCCTCGATCCCCGCGGCCATGAGCAGCAGGACGAGCGCGAGCGCCAGCCACGGAACGAGATTTCCCCACATGTCGTTAACACTAGACGTGAGGGGTTTCTAAACCGTAACCGAACCCATGGCCGCCCACGCCCTGTACCGTCGCGCGATTCCCGCCGCAGCCGCCATCACGCCATGGCATGCCCCCGATGGCTGGGCGCATCGCCGGTTCGATTGGGCCGCCGCCGCCAATGTCCGTCCGCGCGGGAGCCTGTTGTTCCAGACCGGGCGCGGCGACGTGTTCGAGAAATATCTCGAAGCCTTTGCCCATTGGCATGTCCGCGGGTGGAGCATCACCGCGTTCGATTGGCGCGGGCAGGGCGGATCGGGGCGCTGCACCCCGGCGGGCGATTGCGGCGATATCGACCGGTTCGAAACCTATCTCGACGACCTGACCGCTTTCTGGAGCCAGTGGCAGGCGGCGGGGCCACGCGCGATCATCGGCCATTCGATGGGCGGGCATCTGGCGCTGCGCGCGGTGGCCGAACGGCGGATCGATCCGGCCGCGTGCGTGCTGGTCGCGCCGATGCTGGGCCTGCGCGCGCCGATCGGGCCGCGATTCGGCGAGCGGATGGCGCGGGTGCTGGGCGCGATGGGCAGCCCGCTCCGGCCCGCATGGAAGGGCAACGAGCGCCCGCATACGGTGCGCCCGCGCGAGTCGATGCTGACCCATGACCCGGCGCGCTATGCCGACGAATTGTGGTGGCACAGCGCCAACCCCTTGCATCATACCGGGCCGCCGAGCTGGCGCTGGGTGATCGATGCCTTTCGCTCGACGCGCGAGCTGCGTGCCGATCCGCGACTGGCGGAGACGCGGGTGCCGGTGCAGATGCTGGTCGCCGATACCGACGCGCTGGTCGATCCGCGCGCCGCGATCGAGGTCGCGGGGCGGTTGCCCGATGTCGAGCTGCTGCGGTTCGGAGCGGAGTCGGCGCATGAAATCCTGCGCGAGGCCGACCCGGTGCGTGGCAAAGCGATTACGGCGATCGACACCTTCCTCGACGCCCGCGCCCCCGCGCCACACCGGGCGCACGCATGACGCGGCGGCGGGTCGCAATCATCGGCGCGGGGATGGCGGGGGCCAGCCTTGCCGCCGAGTTGGCCCCGCAGGACGATGTGGTGCTGTGCGAGGCCGAATCGCAGCCGGGCTATCACGCGACGGGACGGTCGGCGGCGTTCTGGTCGGAAACCTATGGCGGGCCGCTGGTCCAGCCGCTGACGACCGCATCGGGGCCGCTGCTGCACGCGCCGCCCGCCGGGTTCGCCGATCACGGCTTCCTGCGGACGCGCGGCGAATTGCTGCTGGCGCGCGATCCGGCGGTGCTCGACGCGCTGGCGCAGGACTTTGCAAGCAGCGGCGTGCCGATCGAGCGACGCGATCCGCACCGCGTCGTCGCGGGGTTGCGCGGCGAGTGGCATGCGTTGTGGTCGCCGGGTTGCGCCGATATCGATGTCGGCGCGCTGCATGCCGCCTATCTGGCCAGGGCGCGGCGCGGCGGCGTGGACGTCCGGTGCGATGCGCGGCTGACCGGGGCGCGGCGGGTCGGTGACGGCTGGGAATTGCAGACGGCGGCGGGGACGATCGTCGCCGACATCGTCGTCAACGCCGCCGGCGCATGGGCGGACGGGGTCGCCGCCTTGCTGGGGGCGGCACCGCTCGGCATCCGGCCCTATCGCCGGACGGTGGTGCAGGTGCGGATCGATCCGCCCGCGTCGCCCGACCTGCCGCTGGTGATCGACACGGCGGGCGGATTCTATTTCAAGCCCGAACCGGGCGGGCGGCTATGGCTGTCGCCGCATGACGAGACGCCCGACCGGCCGCACGACGTCGCGCCCGAGGAGATCGACGTCGCGCTGGCGATCGACCGGTTCGAGGCGGCGGTCGACTGGCGGGTCGAAGCGGTCGAGCGGCGTTGGGCGGGCCTGCGCAGCTTTGCGCCCGACCGGTTGCCGGTCTATGGGTTCGACACGCGGGTGCCGGGATTGTTCTGGTGCGCGGGGCAGGGCGGCTTCGGTATCCAGACCGCGCCCGCCGCCGCGCGGATGTGCGCGGCGCTGCTCGGGCAGGGCGATGTGCCGGAGGGGGTCGACCCGGCGCGCTATTCGCCGCATAGATTGTCGGAGTAATTACCCGAGTCGACCATTTACGTTAGCGCTATCGGTTCCTATCTGGACGGCAACGCCACCATCACACGAGGATGCACATGACGATCACCGGCGAACTGTTCCTGGGATCCAAGCGGGTTGCCCGCGACGATCTGTTCCAGGCCTATGACCCCGCGACCGGCGCGCTGTTCGGCGAAGGTTTTTCGAAGGGCACCAAGGAAGACGCGGAAGAAGCATGCGCCCGTGCGGCGCAGGCGTTCCCGATCTATGCCGCGCTGCCGATCGAACAGCGCGCGAGCTTCCTCGACGCGATCGCCGACGAGATCGAGGCGCTGGGCGACGAGCTGATCGAACGCGGCAGCCGCGAAACCGGCCTGCCGACCGCGCGCCTGACCGGCGAGCGCGGCCGTACCTGCGGTCAGCTGCGCTTGTTCGCCAAGGAAGTGCGCGACGGCGCATGGCAGCAGCTGCGCATCGATCACGCCGATGCCGCACGCGCGCCGGTGCCCAAGCCCGACCTGCGGCTGCGTACCATTCCGGTGGGTCCGGTCGTCGTGTTCGGCGCGTCGAACTTCCCGCTTGCCTTCTCGACCGCCGGTGGCGACACCGCGTCGGCGCTGGCCGCCGGTTGCCCGGTGATCGTGAAGGCGCATCAGGCGCATCCCGGCACCGCTGAACTGGTCGCACTGGCGATCGTCCGTGCGGCGGAAAAGACCGGCATGCCTGATGGCGTGTTCTCGATGGTATCGGGGTCGGGTCAGGTCATCGGCACCGCGCTGGTCGCCGATCCGCGCGTGCAGGCGGTCGGCTTCACCGGTTCGCGCAGCGGCGGTACCGCGCTGATGAAGGTCGCGCAGGAACGGCCGCAGCCGATCCCGGTCTATGCCGAGATGTCGTCGATCAACCCGGTCGTGCTGATGCCCGAAGCGCTCAAGAATCGCGGCGGGGCACTGGCCAAGGGCTATGTCGGGTCGCTGAGCATGGGCGCGGGCCAGTTCTGCACCAATCCGGGTCTGGTGCTCGGCATCGACGGGCCGGAGCTCGACGCGTTCCTCGACACGGCGGGCGACGCGCTGCTCGGCACCCCGGCGCAGGTGATGCTGAGCGACGGCATCCACAAGGCGTTCGAGGAAGGCCGCGCCAAGCTGGCGTCGAGCCCGGCGGTGACGCTGGTCGGCGAAGGGCAGGCACCGGAAGGCCCGACCCGTGGCCGCGCCGCGATCTTTGCCGTGTCGGGCAAGGACTTCATCGCCGATCCGGCGCATGCGCACGAAGTGTTCGGCATGTCGTCGATGGTCGTGAAGTGCACCGATGCCGACGAACTGGTCGAGGTGTTGTCGAAGCTGGAAGGGCAGCTGACCGCGACCTTGCAGATCGACGAGGGCGATTACGAGGACGCGCGCAAGCTGATCCCGGTGCTGGAACGCACCGTCGGCCGCATCCTGTGCAATGGCTGGCCGACCGGCGTCGAAGTGGGCCATGCGATGGTCCATGGCGGGCCGTTCCCGGCGACTTCGGACGGGCGCACGACCTCGGTCGGCACGCTGGCGATCCACCGCTTCCTGCGGCCGGTGTCGTATCAGGACTTCCCGGAAGCACTGCTGCCCGACGCCCTCCGCGAAGGCAACCAGCAGGGTGCGCTGACGCGGATCGACGGAGCGTGGACGGTCGGCTGATCGTTTCCTGACTGGAAAGAACGGGGCGGCGGGTCGTTGATCCGCCGCCCCTTTTCGTTTTGGATAGCGTGATGGACGACGATACGATCATCGATACCCCCGAAGGCCCGAAGCGTTGGGGGGACTGGAAGAAGAAGAACCCGGTGCAGTTGCCGTCGCGGCGGACCAAGGGGAAGGACCTGCCGAACAAGGTGAAGATGCGGACGGATGAATAGGGCTGTCCGTTTTTGCTGCGTAGCTATTGAGCTTGTCGAGATGGCGTATCGAAGGACCCGCGCCAAAGGTGCTTCAATACGAACCTTCGACTTCGCTCAGTCCCTACTCAGCACGAACGGTTTTCAGTTCACGCCTCGCCCGCGCACATTCCGTTCGGTTCGAGCAGCTTCGAGCTTGTCGAGAAGCGCCCGTCGAGAACGGGTTGCTTGGGGCAGGCGGGTTCTCGACAGGCGCGAACTGACCAGAGGAAAGGGCGGTTGATCTCCCTTCACTGATGCCCTCGCGGAGCCCCGTTCTCGACAAGCTCGAACCAAACGGGAAGGGGCGTTGAAATGGGAGAGGGGCTTCAACCAAACGGGGGGATGACTTCAACAAAGCGGAAAGGGGACTCCGATCAAGTAGGAATGGAGGTTCCTGGGACCTATCGAAATTCAACGATAAGCGCGGAATTTCGTCATTCCCGCGCAGGCGGGAATCTATATCCGCCAACGGTTTGGCTGGATTCGCGACGCTGGCGTATATGGACTCCCGCCTACGCGGGAGTGACGATAGGCGATCGAACGCTATCCCTGCGTCCAGCGAACTGAATGTCGATCCCGCTTAGCAAACGGCGAAAGAAAACCCCCTATCGCCGCCCGGCCAGCCAGATCACATGCCGCGCACCCTTCGTCCCCCGCGCCCGCACCACCTGCTCCTCCACCGCATAGCCGCTATCGCGCAGTCGTTTCGTAAACGCCGGATCGGCATAGGCCGACCAGATCGCCAGTACGCCGCCGGCGTGCAGCGTGCGCTTGGTGACCTGTAGCCCGCGGGCCGAATACAGCTTGTCGTTGCCGGCATGGGTCAAGCCATCGGGACCGTTGTCGACGTCAAGCAGGATTGCGTCCCAGCCGCCGTCCTCGATCGCCCACGCTACGTCGCCCACCGCGATCCGCACGCGCGGATCGTCGAGGCAGCCGTCGAAGATGTGCGCCAGCGGTCCGCGCGCCCAGTCGACGATCTTGGGTACCAGCTCGGCGACGACCACCTCGGCATCGGCGGGCAGAATCTTCAGCGCGCGGCGCAGGGTGAAGCCCATGCCGAGGCCGCCGATCAGCACCCGCGCGCCCTTGCGTGCCGTAAGGTGGGCGCAGCCGAGATCGGCCAACGCCTCTTCCGACGCCGACATGCGGCTGCTCATCAATTCGTTGCGGTCGAGGACGATCATGAAGTCGTCGCCGCGCTGGACGAGGCGCAATTCGACATTGTCGCCGGGCACGTGCGCGGTGTCGATCAGGACGCGTGGGATCATTGGTTCAGGGCTGCATCGCTGGCGAGCCGGTCGGCGCGCTCGTTATCGGGGTGGCCGGCATGGCCCTTCACCCACACCCATTCGATGCGGTGCGGTTTGGCGGCGGCGAGCAGTTGCTGCCACAGTTCGGCGTTCTTGACCGGTTGCCGGGCGGCGGTCTTCCACCCGTTTTTCTGCCAGCCTTTGATCCATTTGGTCAGGCCGTCCATTACATAGCGGCTGTCGGTCGACAGGATCACGCGGCAGGGACGTTTGAGTGCGTTCAGCCCCTCGATCGCGGCCATCAATTCCATGCGGTTGTTGGTCGTCTCGCGCTCGCCGCCCGACAATTCACGCTCGCGGCCATCAGCGGCGCGCAGCACCGCGCCCCAGCCGCCACGGCCGGGATTGCCCTTGCACGCGCCATCGGTCGCGATTTCGACGCGGGGAAGTTCGGGCGCATCGGTCATGCGAAGGCGGCCGGGTTCGCGTCGTACCAGTCGAGCCGGCGCAGATAGGCGAGCGGGTCCTTGCGCGTCACCAGCGCGTCGGCCGGCGTATTGATCCAGTCCCACGCGCGGGTCAGCAGGAAGCGGATGCAGGCCCCCTTCGCCAGCAGCGGCAGCGCGGCGACCTCGGCCTCGGTGAGTGAAGCCTGTGTCCGATAGCCGGCCAGCAGCGCCCGTCCGATCGCGGGGTCGAGCGGCGCACCCTTCGCATCGAAGCTCCATGCCGAATGGGTGATCGCGACGTCATAGGCGACGATGTCGGTGCAGGCGAAATAGAAGTCGATCAGCCCGGTGACGCGGTCGCCGAGCATCAGCACGTTGTCGGGGAACAGATCGGCATGGATCGCGCCGGTCGGCAGGTCGGCGGGCCATGCCGCAACGACCGTATCGAGCGCGCTGCCGACCCGCGCGCGCAGGCCGGGCCGGATCGAATCGAGCTGGGGCGCACAGTCGGCGAACAGCGTCGGCCATGCGCCGACACCCATCGAATTGGCGCGCGTCGGCGCGAAGCCGGTCAGGCCGCGATGGAGCGCGCCGAGCGCCGCACCGGCGGCATGTGCCTGTTCGGGAGTCGGATGGCTGACCGACACGCCCGACAGGAATTCGATCAGACAGGCGGGGCGACCCTCCAGCGTCTGGATCACCTGTCCCGCGCGATCGGGCAGCGCGCGCGGCACCGGATTGCCGGCATCCGCCAACGCATCGGTCATCGCGAAGAAGAAGGGCAGGTCGGCCAGATCGACCCGCTTTTCATACAGCGTCAGGATGAAACGGCCGGTGGTGGTATCGACCAGATAGTTGCTGTTCTCGACCCCTTCGGCGATGCCCTTGGCCGAAATCAGGTCGCCATGGTCATAGCCCGACAGGAAGCGCGCGAGCGCCTCTGCCGACACCTGCGTATAGACGGCCATCAGGCGGCTTCGAGGCCGCGCGGCAGTTTGAACGCGATCGTTTCACGGGTCATCTCGACCTCGGACTCGGTGACGTCGTAGCGGGTAGCGATGCGGTCGACCAGTTCGCGGACCAGCACTTCGGGCGCCGACGCACCGGCGGTGATGCCGAGCGTGCCGACCCCCTCCAGCCATGCGAAGTCGAGTTCGGCGGCGCGCTGGATCAGGCGGGCACGGGTGCCCTCGCGCTCGGCGACCTCGACCAGCCGCACCGAGTTCGACGAATTGGGCGCGCCGATGACGAGCATCATGTCGCAGCTTTGCGCGATCGCCTTCACCGCATTCTGCCGGTTCGACGTGGCGTAGCAGATGTCGTCGGCCTTGGGCGCGACGATGCTCGGGAAGCGGCCGATCGTCGCCTCGACGATGGCGCGGGTGTCGTCGACCGACAGCGTCGTCTGCGTCAGGAAGGCGAGGTTGTCGGGGTCGGCGGGCTGGAGCGCGGCGACGTCCTCGACCGTCTCGATCAGCGTCATCTGCCCCGCGGGCACCTGGCCGAAGGTGCCGATGACTTCGGGATGGCCGGCATGGCCGACGAACAGGATGTGGCGGCCGCTGGCGACCAGCCGTTCGGCCTGGCGGTGGACCTTCGACACCAGCGGGCAGGTCGCGTCGAGATATTCGAGGCCGCGCTGGCTGGCCGCCGCCGGGACCGATTTGGGCACGCCATGCGCCGAGAACACAACCGGCACGCCGTCGGGCACCTGATCCAGTTCCTCGACGAACACCGCGCCCTTGGCCCGGAGCGAGTCGACCACGAACTTGTTATGGACGATTTCGTGCCGGACATAGACCGGCGCGCCGTGTTTCTGGATCGCGAGCTCGACGATCTGGATGGCGCGGTCGACGCCGGCGCAGAAGCCGCGGGGGGCCGCGATCAGCAATTCGATGACGGGGCGTTGGGTGTCGGTCATGGTGCCAGCGCTTACAGCTTGTTTGGGGGCACGCCAAGTCGTGTGGGGGTGGGGGTAGCGGGCAGGTGCCGCCCAAATCGAAAGCGACTCGATTGCTTGCACGCGCGAAAGGCGGTTCCTATGAAGCGTGGCTATCAGGAGGCGCGGCATCGCCGCACCCGTGCATAAGGTATCGTGTTCCCGTGACCCTCCGCAAAACCGCCGTCGTTGCCGCCATCGCCCTTGCGGGTCTGAGCGGATGCAAGCGTACCGGCGAACTCGACGTGACGCAGGGCGTCGGCATTTCGGCGGTGCGGTCGGCCTGTCCGGTGGCGGGCGTGCCGGCGGGGACCGGCGACATCACGCTGTTCGACCCGCCCGCCAGCCGCGA
The DNA here is from genome assembly GCF_001421715.1 of Sphingomonas sp. Leaf22. Taxonomy (GTDB): domain Bacteria; phylum Pseudomonadota; class Alphaproteobacteria; order Sphingomonadales; family Sphingomonadaceae; genus Sphingomonas. Next base: position 426,100 of record NZ_LMKP01000041.1, on the reverse strand, counting down.
GGCGAAGGCGATCGACGTCGTCGCGACGCTGACGAACCTGCGCGCCAATTGCGCCGAGGGCGGCGACACGATCAACAGCACGCTGACGTTCGACGTACAGGCCCGCCGCAACACGACGCAGGGTGCCCGGACGGTGACGCTCCCCTATTTCGTGTCGGTGGTACGCGGCGGCACGCAGGTCGTGTCGAAGCGGCTGGGGCAGGTGACGCTGAACTTCGCCGATGGCGCGGCGCGCGCGCAGGCACAGGGGCAGGGGACCGCGATCGTCGACCGCGCCGCCGCGACGCTGCCGCAGGAAACGCGCAACCAGATCAACCGCCGTCGCAAGCCCGGGGATCAGGACGCGGCGACCGACCCGCTGTCCGATCCGGCGGTCCGGCAGGCGGTGCTGGCCGCGACCTTCGAGGCGCTGGTCGGCTTCCAGCTGACCGACGAACAGCTGAAGTATAACGTCACACGGTGAAGCCGGCTCGCACGGGCAGCCGCTTCGTCTTCGTCGTTCCCGCGCAGGCGGGAACCCATACACGCTGACGTTGCGGCAAGGGACGCTACCGTTGCGGCAATGGATTCCCGCCTTCGCGGGAATGACGAGAGGGTGAGGTCGGCCTGCGCCGGGATGACGAGTGCCGGTAGCGCACCGTCCCCGCTTTCCCGATTGACTAATCCCGGCCCTCAAGCCAGAGCTTGCGCCATCGACAGGCTTACAGCCGACGCCATGCGCGGGAGAGTGCGGAGTGATCCGCCGCCGAAGGAGCAACCGCCCCGGAATCTCTCAGGCAACAGGGACCGCGCTTGTGGCAAGATACTCTGGAAAGCGTCGCGGCCGAACCGGTCGGACCACCGAAGGGGTAAGCATGGGCCAAGCCCCACGCGAAAGCTCTCAGGTTCCGTGACAGAGGGGGCGACGACCGATGCGGCACCCCTGTGCCGTCCGGCGTCGTTGAACCGATTCACGAAGGACCTGGCGCATATGAGCGATACCGCCCCGAACAGCGAACCCGCCCACGAACTGCGCGCCGATGGCAGCGATCCCGTCGAGGAACTGCCGCCGCAGACCCTGCCGCTCGACGCGTGGCACCGCGCCAGGGCTGGGCGGATGGTCCCGTTCGCGGGCTATACGATGCCCGTCCAGTATGAAGGCATCATGGCCGAGCATCTGTGGACCCGCGAGAGCGCCGGCCTGTTCGACGTCAGCCATATGGGCCAGTTGCTGATCCACGGACCGGACGCGACCGCGGCGCTGGAAGCGTTGCTGCCGGGCGACCTGAAGATCCTGAAGCCCGCCAGGATGCGCTATTCGCTGCTGCTCGACGAGCAGGGCGGCATCCTCGACGACCTCATGGTCACGCGGATCGATGCCGCCGGGCTGGAAGTGCCGTTCCCGTTCAAGGCGGACGACGATGACGTCGCGGACGCCGACGAGGACGCCTTCTATATGGTCGTCAACGGCGCGACCAAATATGACGATATCGGCCATCTGCGCGAGCATCTCGCCGATGCGATCACGCTCAACCATCTCGACGACCGCGCGCTGCTGGCGTTGCAGGGGCCGAAGGCGGTCGATGCGCTCGAACGCATTCTGCCGGGCGTCGCCGCGCTGACGTTCATGACCGCGGGCGGGTTCGACTGGAACGGCCATGCCCTTTGGGTCAGCCGGTCGGGCTATACCGGCGAGGACGGGTTCGAGATTTCGCTGCCCGAGGATGCCGCCACCGCCTTTGCCGACGCGATCTGCGCGGAACCCGAGGTCAAGCCGATTGGTCTGGGCGCGCGCGACTCGCTGCGCCTCGAAGCCGGTCTGCCGCTCTATGGCCATGACCTCAGCCCCGACACCACGCCGGTCGCCGCCGATCTCGGCTTCGCGCTGTCGAAGCGTCGGCGCGAGGAAGGCGGCTTTCCCGGTGCCGAACGCATCCTCGCGGAACGCGCGGCGGGTCCGGAGATCAAGCGGATCGGCCTGATCATCGAGGGTCGCCAGCCGGTGCGCGAAGGTGCCGAGGTGATCGACGGCGATGGCAATGCCGTCGGCCACGTCACCTCCGGCGGGTTCGCGCCGAGCATTTCCGCGCCGATCGCCATGGCCTATTGCCCGCCGGCGCTGGCCGAGGCCGGAACCGTGATGCTGCGCCAGCGCGGCAAGGTGCATGCGGCACGGGTCGTGCCGATGCCGTTCGTCCCCCATCGTTACGTCCGCTAAAGGGAGCTTGCCGGATGAGCCGTTATTTCACGCAGGAACATGAATGGATCGAGGTCGACGGTGAAGTCGCGACCGTCGGTATCACCGAATATGCCGCCGGCCAGCTGGGCGACATTGTGTTCGTCGATGTTCCCGAAGAGGGAAAGCAACTGACCAAGGGTGACGACGCCGCCGTCGTCGAATCGGTCAAGGCCGCGTCGGACGTCTACACCCCGGCATCGGGCACCGTGCTGGAAGGCAACACGGCGCTCGCCGACAATCCCGCGCTGGTCAACGAAGACCCCGAAGGCGAGGGCTGGTTCTTCAAGCTGACCCTGCGCGACGACAGCGAGCTGGGTGAGTTGATGGACGAGGACAAATACGCGGCCTACGTCGCGCGGCTGTAGGCCAACCGATCTGTCCCCGGTCTGCGTCATCCCGGCGCAGGCCGGGATCCATGGTCACGGGCCGGCGCGTTCCGAGTCGATGACGCCCGTATCCGTGGATTCCGGCTTTCGCCGGAATGACGAATGAGGCCGCCCCGGCGGACCAACAAGGACCATCATGCGCTATCTTCCCCTGACCCCGACCGATCGCGCCGAGATGCTGGCCGTCATCGGTGCCGACAGCATCGACGACCTGTTCGTCGACGTCCCCGAATCCGCACGGTTGGGCGCGCCAGTGCCCGGCCTGCCCAACCATGCCAGCGAACTCGCGGTCGAACGGCATCTGTCGGCATTGGCGGCGAAGAATGTCGCGGCGGGATCGGTGCCGTTCTTCCTCGGCTGCGGTGCCTATCGCCACCATGTGCCGGCCAGCGTGGATCATCTGATCCAGCGTGGCGAGTATCTGACCGCCTATACGCCCTATCAGCCGGAAATCGCGCAGGGCACGTTGCAGATGCTCTTCGAATTCCAGAGCCAGGTCGCGCGGCTGCTCGGCTGCGATGTCGCCAATGCGTCGATGTACGACGGGTCGACCGCCTGCTGGGAAGCGGTGACGATGGCCAGGCGTGTGACGCGCAGGGCGAAGGCAGTGTTTTCGGGCGGGGTGCATCCGCATTACGTTTCGGTCGCGAAGACCATGGCGAAATTCACCGGCGACGTGCTCGACACGACTTCGCCATGGTTGGTCGCGCAGACCGATGACGATCGGCTGATCGAGAAGATCGACGCCGATACGTCGTGCGTCGTGGTACAGTATCCTGACATCCTCGGCCGCATCCCCGACCTGCAACGCATCGCCGATGCCGCCCATGCGGTGAAGGCGCTGTTGATCGCGGTCGTGACCGAGCCGGTCGCGCTGGGCGCGATCGAGGCACCGGGCAATCTGGGTGCCGACATCGTCGTCGGCGAGGGCCAGTCGCTGGGCGTCGGCCTGCAATTCGGTGGCCCCTATGTCGGCTTGTTCGCGTGTTCGGAAAAGCTGGTGCGGCAGATGCCGGGCCGGCTGTGCGGCGAGACGGTCGATGCCGAGGGCAAGCGCGGCTTCGTGCTGACGCTGTCGACCCGCGAACAGCATATCCGCCGCGAAAAGGCGACGTCGAACATCTGCACCAACTCGGGGCTATGCGCGCTCGCCTTCTCGATCCACCTGACGCTGCTCGGCGAAAAAGGGCTGCGGCAACTGGCCGAGGTCAACCATGCCAGGGCGTGTGCGGCGGCGGAGCGGTTGATGCAGATACCGGGCGTCGAGCTGGTCAACGACACGTTCTTCAACGAATTCACGCTGAAGCTGCCGACCGAAGCGCGGCCGGTGGTGCGCGAACTCGCCGATCGCGGCGTGCTGGCAGGCGTGTCGCTCGGCCGGCTCTATCCGGGTGAGGATGCACTGGCGAACGGGCTGGTCGTGGCGGTGACCGAAACGGTGACGGTGGAAGATATCGAAGCGCTCGCGAGCGCATTGAGCGAGGTAGTGGCATGAGCGTGAACCAGAGCGGCTGGCGTCCGGCCATGGGCGAGGCCACGGGCGAGGGCCAGGCGACCTTCACCGGCAACCGTGCACTGATGCTCGAAGAGGCGCTGATCTTCGAGATCGGGTCGGACGAGACGACCGGCGTCGATTTCGACGAAGCGCCGAAGGTCGCGTCGCGGCTGGGCGGCCATGCCCGCAAGAGCGCGATCGGCCTGCCCGGCCTATCGGAGCCGGAAACGGTGCGCCATTATACCCGGCTGTCGCGGCAGAATTATGCGATCGACCTCGGCCTGTTTCCGCTCGGGTCGTGCACGATGAAGCATAATCCGCGCCTGAACGAACGCATGGCGCGGCTGCCCGGCTTCGCCGATCTCCACCCGCTGGGGCCGATCGACACGGTGCAGGGCGCGCTGGAGGTGATCCATCAGCTGGCGCACTGGCTGGTGACGCTGACCAACATGGATTCGGTCGCGATGAGCCCGAAGGCCGGCGCGCATGGCGAGCTGTGCGGCATCCTCGCGATCAAGGCGGCGCTGGAGAAGCGCGGCGAGGGGCATCGCAAAATCATCCTCGTCCCCGAAAGCGCGCATGGCACCAACCCCGCCACCGCCGCCTTTGCCGGTTTCACGGTCAAGGACATTCCGGCGACCGCCGATGGCCGCGTCGATACGCAGGCGCTGAAGGACCGGCTGGGGCCGGACGTCGCCGGGGTGATGATTACCAACCCGAACACCTGCGGGCTGTTCGAGCGTGACCTGAAGGAAATTTCCGACGCGGTCCATGCGGCGGGCGGGTACGTATATTGCGACGGTGCGAACTTCAACGCGATCGTCGGCCGGGTGCGTCCGGGCGATCTCGGTGTCGACGCGATGCACATCAACCTGCACAAGACCTTTTCGACGCCGCATGGCGGCGGCGGTCCGGGGTCGGGTCCGGTGGTATTCTCGAAGGCGCTGACCCCGTTCGCGCCGCTGCCCTTCGTCGAGAAGCAGGACGACCGCTTCGTCCTGGTCGAGGAAGAGACCGCCGGCGAGCATCACGCCGACAGCTTCGGCCGGATGGTCGCCTTCCATGGCCAGATGGGCATGTTCACCCGTGCGCTGTCGTACATCCTGAGCCACGGCGCGGATGGGTTGAAGCAGGTGTCGGAAGACGCGGTGCTCAACGCCAACTACGTCCTGCGCAGCCTCGACGACACGCTCGACGCGCCGTTCGGCAAGAGCGGGCCGTGCATGCACGAGGCGCTGTTCAGCGACGCGAACCTTGCCGAGGGCTTCTCGACGCTCGACGTGGCGAAGGGCCTGATCGACGAGGGCTATCACCCGATGACGGTGTATTTCCCGCTGGTCGTCCACGGCGCGATGCTGGTCGAACCGACCGAGACCGAGAGCAAGGCGGCACTCGACCAGTTCATCGGCGCGCTGAAGTCGGTCGGTGAACGCGCCAAGGCGGGCGATACCGCGCTCAAGTCCGCGCCGCACTTCGCGCCGCGCCGTCGCCTCGACGAAACGCTGGCGGCGCGCAAGCCGGTGCTGGCGTGGAAGGAAAGCATTGCGCCGGTCGCGGAGGCGGCGGAATAGTCTGTGCCGTCCCGCCCGGTGGCCGTGCGGGACGGGGGAGATACCGAAATGGACTGGTGGCCGAAACTGATCCCGATCGCGGTCGCGGCGTTGATCCTGTCGCTGCGCTGGTGGCGGGGGCGGGGTCTGCGCCGGCTGCGGTTCGAGACATTGTGGGTGGTCCCGGTCATCGTCACCGTCGTCGCGGTCGCGCTGTTCGGATCGATGCCGCCGACCGGCTGGGGCTGGGCGGTCTGCGCGATCTCCGCGGTCGCCGGACTAACGCTCGGCTGGCAGCGCGGCCGGTTGATGCATATCGAAATCGACCCGGAAACCCACCGGCTCAGCCACCGGCAATCGCCCGCCGCATTCCTGTTCCTGTTCGGCCTGCTGGCGGCGCGCACGGTGCTCAAGGAGGTCATGGCCGAGGGCGGGGCGAGCGCGCTGCACATGAGCGCGACCACGCTGACCGACGCGTTCATGGCGCTGGGCTGGGGCCTGATCGTCGCGCACCGCGCGGAGATGTTCGTTCGCGCCCGCGCGCTGCTGGCGGCGGCACGACCCCGCGTCTGACGCCGGCGGAACCGGCCGGTCCACCGACGGTTGCCTTTTGCCTATGGCCGACCCGCAATCATCCCCGCCCGAAATTGCCGATGAAGAACAGAAAGTCGCCCTGAACCCCAAACAGGAAGAGGTCGTCGACGACCGGCGTGCCGCATCTGCGTTGATCGTCCACGAAGTCGTGCGGCGGCAGGGGATCGAGGAACTGGAACGTCCGGCCGCGTCGCTGATGTGGTCGGGGATCACCGCGGGCATCGCCATCGGCCTGTCACTGCTGGGGAAGGCGGTGATGGATACCGCGGTGCCGGACGGACCATGGACGCCGTTGTTGCAGGCGCTCGGCTATTCGCTGGGGTTCGTCGTCGTCATTCTCGGGCGGATGCAGTTGTTTACCGAGAGTACGCTGTCGGCGGTGTTGCCGCTGGCGACCGAGCCGACGGGGCGCAACCTGCTGCGAACCCTGCGGTTATGGGCGATCGTGCTGGCGGCGAACCTGGTCGGGACCTTCGCCTTTGCCGGCTTTGCGATGCTGGGCGGGCTGGGCGTCGAGCAGGCGGGCGAACTGGTCCGGGTCAGCGGCGCGATCTTCCACCATCGCGGCCTTGCCGGGTTTCTGGCCGGCATTCCGTCTGGCATCCTGCTGGCGAGCGTGGTGTGGACGCTGCCGAGCGCGGAAGGGCAGAAGATAACGCTGATCGTGCTGCTGACCGGACTGATCGACCTTGGCGGGTTCGCCCATATCGTCGCGGGTTCGGCGGAAATGTGGGTGCTGGTCCTGCATGGCGACATGGGCGCGATGCAGGCGCTGACATTCTTCGTCCCCGTCCTGTTCGGCAATATCGTCGGCGGCAGCATCCTGTTCGCGCTGCTCGCCCATGCGCAGGTTCGCGATGAGATCGAGGACTGAATCAGTCCTCCTCGACCATCGAACGGACCTTTTGCCGGCCGAGTCGGTGTTCGCGCCATACGATGAACAGCCCGCTGGCGATGATGATCGGCGCGCCGACCCATGTCATCGACGTCGGTAGCACGCCGAATAACAGAAATCCGTAGACGGTCGCCCAGATCAGGCCCGAATAATCCATCGGCACCACCGTCGCGACCGGAGCCGCGCGCGACGCGGCGGTCAGCGCGATCTGCCCCATGCCGCCGACCATGCCGATCGCGATCAGGTTCGCCCATGTCAGCCAGTCATGCGAGCGGATGTTGAACGCGTAGGCGATGGCGATGAACGGCAGGGTCAGCGTCGAGAACCAGAACACCGTCGTTCCCGCCGGCTCGTCGCGCAACTGGCGCAGCGCAATCGCGACCAGCGCGACGAACAGCGCCGCCATCAACCCGACGAACGCCCCGAACAGCGGCACATGGGCACTGCCCGGTTGCGCCACGACCAGCACGCCGACGAACCCGACCAGCACCGCGCTCCACCGCTGCCAGCCGGTCGGTTCGCGCAGCACCAGCGCGCCGAGCAGCGTCGCAAAGATCGGCACGGTGAACTGGAACGTCGTCGCCTCCGCCAACGGTAGCAGCAGGACCGCGCCGAAGGTGAAGACCATGCCCACCAGCCCGATCATCGACCGCGTCAAATGGCCCCTGATCCGGGTGGTGCGCAGCGATTTCAGGCCCGGTCCGGCAGCGACGAACCCGAGCACGATCGGCAGCGCGCACAGCTGGCGATAGAACATCGTTTCGGGCAGCGACGCGCCGCGCGTCTCCGCCAGCTTCACCAGTGCGGACATGGTGGACAGAAAGAAGATCGCGAGCAGGCGAAGCGCCAGCCCCTTCAGGATGCGGTCGCCGGGCATGGGGGGGCACCTACAGGCTGTCGCGCAGCGACGCCACCCCATGAGCGTCGCGTCGCGGTGGAGGCGCGTATCGCCGCTTGGCGAACGGGCCTCTTTGCCGCTATCGCCCGGTCCCATGAAGCACGCTCTCAACGTCACCCGCGAACAGGATTTCGCCGCCTGGTATCAAGCCGTCATCACCGAGGCCGATCTGGCCGAGGAATCCGGGGTGCGCGGATGCATGGTCATCCGGCCATGGGGCTATGGCATCTGGGAGCGTATCCAGCGGCTGCTCGACGACCGGATCAAGGCGACGGGGCATGAAAATTGCTATTTCCCGCTGTTCATCCCGCTGTCCTATTTCGAGAAGGAGGCCGAGCATGTCGACGGCTTCGCCAAGGAAATGGCGGTCGTCACCCACCACCGGTTGATCGCCGACGGCAAGGGCGGGCTGACCCCCGATCCCGAGGCGAAGCTGGAGGAGCCGTTGGTCGTGCGCCCGACCAGCGAAACGGTGATCGGCACCGCCTTTTCCCGCTGGGTGCAGTCGTGGCGCGACCTGCCGGTGCTGATCAACCAATGGGCGAATGTCGTCCGCTGGGAAATGCGGACCCGCATGTTCCTGCGCACCGCCGAATTCCTGTGGCAGGAAGGGCATACCGCCCATGCCACCGCGCAGGAGGCGCGAGAAGAGACGCTCAAGATGCTCGAAGTCTATCGCGAGTTCGCCGAAACCTGTCTCGGCCTGCATGTGATTGCGGGCGAGAAGCCGGAGAATGAACGATTCCCCGGCGCGGTCGCGACCTACAGCATCGAAGCGATGATGCAGGACGGCAAGGCGTTGCAGGCGGGTACCTCGCATTTCCTCGGCACCAATTTCGCCCATGCGCAGAATATCCGCTTCCAGAATGCCGAAGGACAGTTCGAACATGCCAACACGACCAGTTGGGGCGTGTCGACGCGGATGATCGGTGGGGTCATCATGGTGCACGGCGACGATGACGGGCTGCGCGTGCCGCCGGCGATCGCGCCGTGGCAGGTGGTGATCGTGCCGATGCTGCGCGACGCGCCCGAGGACGAACCGCTGATCGCCTATTGCCGCGAGTTGCAGGCGGCGCTGGCGAAGCAGACTGCGCTCGGCGAACCGGTCCGTGCGCTGCTCGACCTGAAGCCGGCCAAGGCAGCGACCAAGCGCTGGGGCTGGGTCAAGAAGGGCGCGCCGGTGATCGTCGAAGTCGGTGGGCGCGACATGGCCGGCGGCAATGTCTCGGTCGTGCGTCGTGACCGGTTGTACCGCGCCGATGGCAAGCTCGACTCGCAGGTCGTGGTGCAGGCCGATTTTTTGGCGTCGATCGGCGAGACGCTGGGCGATATTCAGGCGACGTTGCTGGGGCAGTCGACCGAACGGCTCCGCGCGCAGATCGTCCCCATCGACGATTGGGCCGGTGTCGAGGCGCATTTCGCCGAAAGCATCCGGAACCCCGGCTGGGTCGACGTTCGCTGGTCGAAGCCGACCGGCGATGCGCTGGAAACGGTGGTGCAGCGGCTGAAGGGGCTGAAACTGACCATCCGCAACGCGCCGCTCGGGCAGACCGGGTGCGACGACGGGCCGTGCGTGTTTACCGGTGCGCCGGCGGTGGAGCGGGTGCTGATCGGGCGGGCGTACTAAGCGTTACGGGCTGAATAACGGAAGAAGCGTATCCCCGCCAAGGCGGGGATCCAGGGTCACAAATGCTGACGCCCGTGGCTCTGGATCCCCGCCTTCGCGGGGATACTTTCAGGTCAGGCTATACTTGGCACCTATCGGCACTATGCCCCGATCTTTACTTGGGTACAGTCGGGGCGTCCGGCCTCAGTCCTTCAAATTTCCCGGTACCTGTCCACCGGCCTTGCCCAGTTCCTGCAACACCGCCTTGTGCAGCCAGATGTTCATCTCGGCGCTGCCGTCCTTGGCACCGGTATAGCCGAGTTCGGTCGCCAGTTCCTTGCGGTTGTCGAGGCTGGAGTCGAGATCGAGCAGCTTCATCAGATCGACGATCGACGTTCGCCAGTTCAGCGCCGGGTTGCCCTTCTGCTGGGCGATCCGTTCGATCGCGGTCATCGGGTCGACCGGCTGCGGGGCCGCCGGAGCGGCCGGAGCAGGGGCGGGCGCGGCGGGGGCCGGCGCATGCTGCTGGGTCGGGGCTGGTGCGGGGGCCGGCTGCGGCGCGGGCGCTTCTTTCTTCTTTCCCAGATAATTGTCGCCGAACGGACCGCCGTCCTTGCCGAAGATCTGCGTCTTGATGCGTTCGAAGATACCCATGTCACTCTCCCGTTCGGAACTGTCGGGCGGCTAACGGACGGCGCGCGCATCGGCTCCCTTGGGTGTTAGCCATTGGTCTGACGCGCGGCACGTCCTATGTCGTGGGCGATGGTACGCACCAAAACGCCGCCCGGCCTGCCCACCCGCGAGCAGATCCTCGATTTTATCCAGACGTCCGATACCCCCGCGGGCAAACGCGAGATCGCGCGCGCCTTCGGCCTGTCGGCGCAGCAGAAGATATCGCTGAAGGCGATGTTGAAGGACATGGCCGATGAGGGCCTGATCGACAGCGCGCCGGGCCGCGCGTTCCACAAGATGGGTGGATTGCCGAAGGTTACCGTGCTGCGCGTCGCCGATGTCGACGATGGCGGCAATGTCTGGGCGGTGCCCGAACGATGGGAGGCGGAGACGCCGCCGCCGCGTGTGCGGGTGCGCGAACGCGGCCGGCGCAGCGCGCTCGGCATCGGCGACCGCATCCTCGCGCGCACCGAAGAGGCCGGCAACGGCTGGGCGGCCTACCCGATGAAGAAGCTCGATCGCGCCGCCGATGCCGTGCTGGGCGTGCTGCGTGCCGAGGGCGACAAGCTGTGGTTGCAGGGTGTCGACAAGAAGGAGCGCCGCGAGGTGCCGGTGACCGATGCCGGCGGGGCCGCGCCGGGCGATCTGGTGCTGGCGGCACTCGGCGGCCGCCCGCCGCGCATCACCGCGCGCGTGGTGGAACGGCTTGGCGATCCGTTCGAGGCGCGCAGCTTCTCGCTGATCGCGATTCACAAGCACGGCATCCCCGATGTGTTTTCGGACGACGTGCTGGCCGAGGCGCGCAAGGTCGCCGGGTATCCGCTCGGCGAAGACCGCGAAGACCTGCGCCACCTGCCGATCGTCGCGATCGACCCGATCGATGCGCGCGACCATGACGATGCCGTCTGGGCCAGCCCCGACGACAGCGGCGACAATGACGGCGGCTGGCGCGCGATCATCGCCATCGCCGACGTGTCCTTCTATGTTCGCCCCGGCTCCGACCTCGACAAATCGGCGCGGTCGCGGGGGAACAGCGTCTATTTCCCCGACCGGGTCGTGCCGATGCTGCCCGAAATCCTGTCGGCGGATGTTTGTTCGCTGAAAGCCGGGCAGGACCGTGCGGCGCTGGTCTGCCACCTGACGATCGCGAAGGACGGCAAGCTCAGGGACTGGCGCTTCACCCGCGCGGTCATCCGGGTCGCCGCCAACATCGCCTATGAACACGCGCAGGCTGCGATCGACGGCGTCGCCGATGCGCCGGTCGCGCGCGACCTGATCGACGGCGCGCTGAAACCGCTCTGGGGCTGCTGGGCGGCGCTTGCCAAGGCACGGGCGCAGCGCGAGCCGCTCGACCTCGACCTGCCCGAACGGCGGATCGTGCTGGATGAAAAGGGGCGCATCCTGTCGGTCGCGCCGCGCGAACGGCTCGATTCGATGCGGCTGATCGAGGATTTCATGATCGCCGCCAACGTCGCTGCCGCCAAGGCGCTGGAGGCGAAGAAGGCACCGGTCATGTACCGCGTCCACGAACCGCCGACGCGCGAAAAGCTGGTGGCGCTGAAGGACTATCTCGAAACCTTCGACGTGCCGTTCGCGCTGGGACAGGTGATCCGCCCGGCGACGTTCAACCATGTGCTGGCGCGGATCGGCGACGCCGATTTCAAGCCGCAGGTCATGGAGCAGGTTCTTCGCACCCAGACGCAGGCGTTCTACGGCCCGCAAAACCATGGTCATTTCGGCCTCAGCCTCGGCAGCTATGCCCATTTCACGTCGCCGATCCGCCGCTATGCCGATCTGATCGTCCATCGCTCGCTGGTCGGCAGCTACAAGCTTGGCGAAGGCGCGCTGCCCGCCGAGGATGCGGCCAATATGGAACGGGTGGGCGAGGCGATCAGCGGCCTCGAACGCCGCGCGATGGAGGCGGAGCGCGAGACCGTCGACCGCTATGTCGCCGCCTATCTGGCCGAACATGTCGGCACGGTGATGGAGGCGCGGATCACCGGCGTCGCCTCGTTCGGCTTCTTCGCGACGATCGAGGGGGTGGGGGGCGACGGGCTGGTCCCGGCACGCGACCTCGGCACCGAATATTTCCGGTTCGACGAAACGTCGCAGTCGCTGATCGGCGACCATAGCGGCGAGACGTTCAGCGCCGGCCAGCGCCTGACGCTTCGGCTGGCCGAAGCCAATCCGGTGTCGGGTGCGCTGCGGTTCGAACTGCCCGATGGCAAGGGATCGGCGGGCGGTGGCGGCGGTGACCGGCGCAAGGGGCCGCCACAGCGCGTACTGAAGCGTCGCGGTCGGCCCGCCAATATCCGGCATCAGGGGCGCAAGCACTGACGACCGACCGCTAGCAAAAAAACCGGGTGTGTCATCGCGGTGTCACGCCCGGTTAGTCGCTGGTTTACCATCCGCCCCCTAGGTCGGCCGGGTGATGACCGCGCTCTCCCGCCTCGACCCCGGCCTTGCCGCCGAGCATCTGACCATCGGGCAGGATGCGACGCTGAGCGCGATCGTCGAGCGGTTTCGTGCGCATCACGACCTGCGGCTGCTGGCGGTGCTCGATCCGCAGCGCCGGCCGGTGGGGGTGCTGCGCGAGGTCGATGTCCGCGCGCTGCTGTTCAATCCGTTCGGCCATGCCCTGCTCGACAATCCGAGCTTCCGCGCGAGTACGGCGCGGCTGGTGCGCCGCGCGACGATCGCCGATGCCGATACGCCGGTGCCCGAACTGGTCGGCCTGCACAGCGACGACGGCGTCGTGCTGGTGCGCGACGGCGTGTTCGCCGGGCTGCTCGACGCGACGCGGCTGCTGCGGATGGCGGCGCGCTGGCATGGCGACATGTCGGTCGAGGCGCGGACCCGTGCGGAACGGGTGCGGCGGGCGGCGCATGCCTTCGAAACCGGGATTCGGCAGTTGTCGTCCGATATCGGGGTGGCCTGCACCGCCATCGGGCAGGTGGCGGCCGACCTCGATCATCGGGCGGCGACGACACGCGGCGGGGCGATGTCGGTTGCGGCGGCGGCGCATCAGACCGCGCAGGGCATGGTCGACATCGAACAACGTGGACGGGCGCTCGCCGCCTCGTTCGAACGGATCACCCGCGATACCGATCATGCCGACCGGCTGCGTCGTGATGCGGGCGATCTGGTCGAGCGCAACCGGGGGCATGTCCAGTCGCTGTCCGACGTCGCGACAACGATCGAAGCGATGTTGGACCTGATCCGCGGCCTGACGAGGCAAACGAACATGCTGGCCCTGAACGCCGGTATCGAGGCGGCCCGCGCCGGGGCGGCGGGGCAGGGTTTCGCGGTCGTTGCGGGCGAGGTGAAGTCGCTCGCGCGCCAGACCGAGACGGCGGCAAGCGAGATTGCCGGCCGGGTCGATGCCGCCCGCGCGCTGCTCGACGACGTCACCGGCGGACAGCGCGCGGTCCAGTCCGCCATCGCCGCGATCGGCGCGATCACGACGACCATCGCCACCGCCATCGCCGCCGAGCGCGACACGACGCAGGCGATCGCGATCCGGGTCGAGGAAGCGCGCGGGGCCGGTGCCGATATCGACGCACGGGCGAGCGGCATCGCGGCGGCGGCCGACGGGATCGGCGATCAGGCGGGCACGCTCACCCGGCTGGTCGGCGGGTTGGCGGCGCTGAGCGAACAATTGCAAGGACGGGCAGGGGAACTGGTCGCGGCGGTCGCGTGACGGGGTGGGGCAAGCCCTTTCCGCTCGGTTCGAGGCGCTTCTCGACTACGCTCGAAGCTGCTCGAACTATTTACCTAAAATCGAAGCTCGTACCATCGGCATCGTCATACCGGGCTTGATCCGGCATCCGGCTATTCTTCGATCACGGCGCGCAAGAAGCAGGACCCCGGGTCAAGCCGAGACCTCTGCGAAGGTCTCTAACCCCTCCCCCTGCCGTACCCCCGCGCAGGCGGGGGTCCAGGGTCCCAAGCGCAAGTCGTTGTTCTGCCTGGCTCTGGACCCCCGCCTGCGCGGGGGTACGTCGAGTTTGCGGCAGTGACTGCGACTTTCGCACAGCACTCGGTCAAGCCCGGCGTGACGATACCGAAACGGACTGCGGTTCCATCATCCTATGACCGATCGACCTTCAGCGATAACCACGGAATTTCGTCATTCCCGCGCAGGCGGGAATCCATAGACGCCGACGGTTTGGCTGGATTCGCGACGCTGGCGTATGGGGACTCCCGCCTGCGCGGGAGGGACGAACGGGGATCGAACGCTATTCCTGCGCTCAGCGAACTGAATGTCGATCCCGTCTAGGCACAGGGGTGCCGGTTGAGCGCCAAACCCTCAACCCGCCTCGTGAAACTGCAAATTCGCCAGTCGCGCATAGAGCCCGCCCTGCGCGATCAATTCGCCATGCCGGCCGGTTTCGACGATCCGGCCATGGTCCATGACGATGATCCGCGATGCCGCCCGGACGGTCGCCAGCCGGTGCGCGATCACCAGCGTCGTGCGATCCGCCATTAGCCGGTCGAGCGCATCCTGCACCAGCCGCTCGCTCTCGGCATCCAGCGCCGAGGTCGCCTCGTCGAGCAGCAGCAGCGGCGCATCGCGCAGCAACGCGCGGGCGATCGCCACCCGTTGCCGCTGCCCGCCCGACAGCCGCGCACCGCCTTCGCCCAGAAACGTGTCGAGCCCGTCGGGCAGCGCGCGCAGAAAACTCGTCGCGTTGGCGGCATCGGCAGCGGCCCAGAGCTGGTCGTCGCTCGCGTCCCAGCGACCATAGCGCAGATTGTCGCGGGCGGAGGCGGCGAAGATTACCGTTTCCTGCGGTACCATCGCGATCCGTTCCCGGACGGCTTCGGGATCGGCGTCGCGCACATCGACCCCGTCTACTGCTACCACGCCCGATGCCGGGTCGTAGAAGCGCTGGATCAGCTGGAACAGTGTCGACTTGCCCGCCCCCGACGGGCCGACCACCGCCACGGTTTCGCCCGGCGTCACGTCGAGCGTGAAGTCGGCCAGTGCCGCGACATCGGGCCGCGTCGGATAGTGGAAGGTGACGTCGCGGAACGACAATGCGCCCCGCGCCGGTTCAGGCAGCGCGACCGGCTGCGGGGGCGCGGCGATCACCGGCCGTTCGGCCAGCAATTCGGCCAGCCGCCCGGCCGCACCCGACGCGCGCAACAGGTCGCCATAGACTTCGGTCAGCGCGCCGAACGATCCGGTAACCAGCGCGGCGGTGATGACGAACGCGGTGATCGCGCCGCCGGTCGTCCGCCCCGCCGCCACGTCGCTGACCGCGTCCCACATGATGAGCGTGATCGCGGCGAACAACATGCCGATGACGAAGGCGGTCATGACCGCGCGCGTCGCGAACCGCTTCTTGGCGGTTTCGAACCCGCGATCGACGGCGGCGTCGAACCGGTCGCCCTCGCGATGTTGCTGCCCGAACGCCTGCACGATCTTCATCGCGCCCAGCGTTTCCGACGCGATCGATCCGATATCGGCGATCCGGTCCTGGCTCGACCGCGACAATTTGCGCACGCGCCCGCCCAGCCACATGATCGGCAGCACGATGACGGGAATGCCGACGATCAGGTAGATCGCCAGCTTGGGCGCGAGCGCGAACAGGTACAGCACCCCGCCGATCCCGACCAACAGGTTGCGCAGCGCGATCGATACCGTCGTGCTGACGATCCCCTCGACGATCGCGGTATCGGCGGTCAGCCGCGACGCGATCTCGGACGGCCGGTTCTCCTCGAACCAGCCGGGCGACAGCGTCAGCAGGTTGCGATGCACCGCCATGCGCAGGTCGGCGACGGTCCGCTCGCCCAGCCACGATACGAAATAGAAGCGCCCGGCGGTAGCGATCGCCAGCACGACGACCACGCCCAGCAGCCCTTCGAAATAGGTGCCGATCCGGCTGAGGTCCGCGCCCGCCGCGAATCCATTGTCGACCACCTGCTTGAACGTGCGCGGGATCCACAACGTGGCCAGCGCGGCGGTGACCAGCGACACCAGGGCACCGGCCAGTTGCGGCTTGTAGCGGAAGGTGAATCGCCAGACGAGCCGGAGCGCCGGCAGCATCTTCGAACGGTCGGGGGCGGGGGCCGGATCTGCCATGGCGCGCGGCTTAGCGGTTGTGCGAACCGACCGCAAAGGGAACCTCTGCGCCACTTCGTTGCTTACACGTATCGACCGATACGGTGCCGGATCACCCTTACCGTTTCGGTGCGGAATTCAGTGTACGACGTTCGGAGCGTTGCCGGTGGCAACGAATCGCTATATTTTTACTGGTACGGGTAGTCCCCGTCAGACCAGTTTCGGGGATGCCCATGTTGTATAACGCTTATGAATGGCAACGATCGTTGCTGGCCGGTGCCAGCGCGATGGCGAATTTCGGGGCCGGCCTGCTACAGAATCCCAGCAATCCCTTCGCCTATTTCGGTGGCGGACCGGTATTGGGCTCGGCACTCGCCGTCTTCGCCCACGCCTCTGCCCCGCGCGGCAAACCGGCCTTCAACCTGACCAGCACCGTCGTCGACGGGCAGACGGTGGCGGTGCGCGAGGAAATCGTGCTGCGTCGCCCGTTCGGCCAGTTGAAGCGGTTCGTACGCGAAGGTGTCGAGGGCGGTCCCAAGCTGCTGATCGTCGCGCCGATGAGCGGCCACTACGCCACGCTGCTGCGCGGTACCGTCGAACGGATGCTGCCGAGCGCCGATGTCTATATCACCGACTGGCGCGATGCGAAGCTGGTGCCGCTGTCGGCGGGGCGGTTCGATCTCGACGATTATATCGATTACGTCAGCGCCTTCCTCGAAAAAATGGGTGAGACCGGCGATGCGCGCGCGCATGTGCTGGCGGTTTGTCAGCCCTCGGTTCCGGTCTATGCCGCGACCGCGCTGATGGGGGCGGACCAGCATCCCAACCGTCCGCGCACGCTGACCATGATGGGCGGGCCGATCGACACGCGCGAGGCCCCGACCGCGGTCAACACGCTGGCGACCGAACGTCCGCACGCGTGGTTCGAACAGAATGTTATCGCGACCGTGCCGATGACCTATGCCGGTGCGGGCCGCCGCGTCTATCCGGGCTTCCTGCAACTTGCCGGGTTCATGAGCATGAACCTCGGCAGCCACATGATTTCGCATTACGAGATGTTCAAGCATCTGGTGCAGGGCGATGGCGAAGGGGCGGGGACTACGCAGCGCTTCTACGAGGAATATCGCGCGGTCTGCGACATGACCGCCGAATTCTATCTGCAGACAATCGACGTGGTATTCCAGACCCATGCCCTGCCCGAAGGCACGATGCTGCATCGCGGGCGGCCGGTCGATCCGGGCGCCATCGCCGACACCGCGATCCTCGCGATCGAAGGGGAGCGCGATGATATTTCGGGCTTGGGCCAGACCCGCGCCGCGCTGACCCTGGCGACCGCGCTGCCGGAGGGTATGAAGCAATATCATATGGCCCCCGAAGTCGGCCATTACGGCATCTTCAATGGCTCCAAATGGCGCAACCGCATCGCGCCGGTGCTGGAGGAATGGATCGCCCGCCACGGCGGGTGATCCCGAACGCAGCGATTTGAAAGAAAGGGCGGGGGTGCGAAACCCCCGCCCTTTTTCGTTCAAACGTCGACCTTGGCGTGGCTGCCCGCCTCGTCGCGGCCCTTGATCGTCTGGCCGGTGAACATCTTCAGCTTGCCGAGCAGCGACTGATCGGTTTCCCAGATTTCGGCGCTGTCGAGATCGAAGCGCAGCATCAGCAGCGACGGGTCCTGCCGGCCCTGCTCGTACCAGGCTTCGACCTGCTTCGACCAATATTTGTCGATCAACGCGGTGTCGGTCTCTTCGGTCAGCGTGCCGCTGATGCAGGCGAACAGGTCATGTCCTTTGGCGATGAACTGCACCATCGCCGGACCACCTTCCGCCGCCCGGTTGTCGCGCTTGGTATAGAACCAGAATTCGCTGTCGGCGTCCTCGTCGAGCACGGCGTACATCGGTTCGGAATGCTGGTGCTTTCCGGTCAGCCCGAGCATGACATAAGGGCTGGCCGCCATCGCCTTCCACATGGCTTCGCGGATTTCGGTGGGGCTCTTGTCGGACATCGGCTTTCCTTCTTGACTATGCCCCGCCTCAACGACCCAGAGCGCACAGGTTTCCCGCACAATCCCGGTTGCACAACATCGACAATCCCCCTAGTGCCTCCCTCCACCGCGCCAGCCGCGGTCGCTGGGGCGTCGCCAAGCGGTAAGGCACCGGTTTTTGGTACCGGCATTCGTAGGTTCGAATCCTGCCGCCCCAGCCAATCGCTGATTGCCCCAGCTAAGGGCACGTAGAACGACGGTTTTCCGTGGCTTGACGGGAGGTCGGCCATCGGAGCTGCGTAAGTCGACCCCAGTCGGTGCAGATAGTCCCCGATACTAGCCATCTAGAATGCCACCCCCCGCAGCGTGGTCTATTGGTGGCGTCGAAAACTGCGTTTGGCGTCAGCGAGAACAAATCCTGACCAGATGGTCGACCTTCTAACGAAGGACCAGCCGGTCGCGCGTCGATACCCCGTGGCAATGGCTGGGCGGAGCGAGACGGTACGGTTGGGGTCATTCGGCAGCGATCAGCGTAACCCCATCCGATCCATTTTCTTGAGCAGCCCGACGCGCGACAGGCCCAGTTCGCGGGCGGTATGGGTGTGGTTGTGTCCGGTACGCTGGAGCGCCTCGACGATACGGCGTCGCTCCAGCGCAGCGACTTCTTCTTCGAGGCTTTGCGGGGCGATGGCCGCGACGCTCTCCACGATCGACGGCGCGTCGCCGGCCGCGAAGGCGAGGTCGGCGGCGGTGACGACGATGCCCGCCGCGCTCGGGATCGCCAGGGCGGCGGCGCATTCGACGGCCGCGCGCAATTCGCGGACGTTGCCGGGCCATGCCCGCGCCGCCAGCCAATCGACCGCATCGGGCGAGAAGCCGGCCCGACCTTCGCTCGTCCGACGCAGGAACAGTCGTGCCAGCAGCGGGACATCCGTCGCTCGCTCGGCCAGCGACGGCGTGCGTAACACGACGCCTTTCAAACGGTAGAACAGGTCTTCGCGGAAACTGCCGTCGACCACCGCAGCGGTCAGGTCTCGATGCGTCGCGGCGACGACCCGCACGTCCGCCTCGCGCGGGGCGCGGGCACCGACCGGCTGGTAGCTGCCGTCGTTGAGGAAACGCAGCAGCTTGACCTGCATGGCGGCCGGCATCTCGCCGATCTCGTCGAGGAACAGCGTGCCGCCATGCGCGGTTTCGATCAGGCCGGGGCGGTCGGCGGCGGCACCGGTGAAGCTGCCCTTCAGGTGCCCGAAAAACTCGCTCTCCAGCAACTCGGCCGGGACCGCGCCGCAATGGATCGGCACCAGCGGCCGGGCGGCGCGGGGCGAGGCGGCGTGGATCGCGCGCGCGACCAGTTCCTTGCCGGTGCCACTCGGCCCCAGGATCAGCGCGGGGAGCCGGGTCGGCGCGACGCGACGGATCAGGTCGCGCAAGCCCGCCATCGCGGGCGAGGTGCCGACCAGCCCCATATCCTCCTCTGCCCCGGCCTGTACGCGCAGCGTGGCGACCTCGCGTGCGAGCCGCGCCCGTTCCAGCGCGCGGGCGACGACGATGCGGAGCAGATCGGGGTCGACCGGCTTGGCGAGGAAATCCCACGCGCCTGCCTCGACCGCCTTCAGCGCCAGCGCATGGTCGGCATGGCCGGTCATCACCACCACGGCCGCAGGCGCGAACGACGGGATCAGCGCCAGTCCGGCCGCCGGATCATGGTGCGGCGGCATGGCGAGGTCGAGCAGGACCAGATCGGCAGGTCTGGCCCTGAACGCTGCGACCGCAGCGTCGCCATCGCCGACGACCTCGACGTCATGGCCAAGCCCGCGCAGCCACGCGCCGGTCAGCCGCTGGAACGCGGGTTCGTCATCGGCGAGCAGGATCATCGGGACGCTCCGAAGGTAAGGCGGAAACAGGTCGACCAGCTGGGCCGCTCGGTCAGCGTAACGGTGCCGCCATGCGCCTCCATGATCCGGCGGACGATGGCGAGGCCAAGGCCGGTGCCGCCCGGACGGCGCGAGACGAAGGGGCGGAACAGGCTGTCGCGGATCTCGGGCGCGATGCCGGGGCCGTCGTCGCAGATGTCGATCGTGACCGGCGGCCCGGCCTCCACGACGATCGCGACGCGGGTGCCGAGCGCGCGGGCATTGTCGACGAGGTTGGTCAGCGCGCGCAGCAGCGCGTGACGATCCGCCGTCACCATCAGCCCATCGGGCACCTCCGCCTCTACGCCCAACGACGCGATAAGGTCGACCACGCGCAGCGGTTGCGGAACGATCGTCCATGCGCGGGCATAGTCGAGGATGTCGGTGACGAGATGGTTCATCCGCGCCACCTGCTCGCCGATCTCGCTGCGGACCTCAGGCGGGGCACCGGTCGCGGCCATCTGAACGATGCCGAGCGGGTTGCGCAAATCGTGCGCGACCGTCGCCGCCAGCGCGCCCAACTCGGCCAATCGCGCCTCGCGTTCGGCGTCGACCATGCGACGGGCGGTGGTCAGGCGACGGGCGCTTTCCGCCACCAGACCTGCGAAGCGTTCGGCGACGTGACGGGTGGCGGTCGGGGCGTCATCCCAACCTTGCAATGCAACCGTCTCGCCTGCGACGGCCAAGGTCGGACCGTCGACGGGCAAGTTAAGCCGCTGGCGCAGCAACCCGCGCGCAACGTCGCCCAGTGCAGCTTCGTCCGGCGCTTCCGCCAGCCGGTCGCGCCAGTCGGCCACGTCCGCCTCACTGATCCGGCCGCCGGGGAAGACGACGCGGTCGGCCAGCCGCTTGAGCGGGGTGAGGATGGCTAACCCTAGCGCCAGCGTCGCGGCCAACGCCGCCCACGTCGCGAATAACCCCGCCGGACGCCCCGCCAGCGTTAGCGGCAGCGACGCGATCAACGCGCTCGCCGCGCCTGCGCCGGCGACCAGCATCAGCCACACCAGCCCCCGCCGTGCCCATATATCCGCGGCCATGAACCGGTGCCGGACGATCCCATAGACCAGCGCGACCGAATAGAAGGGCAGCAGCAGGACCGGCCAAGGATAGGCATCGATCCCGATCGCCGGAAAGGCGAAGCCGGTCAGCGCGACCAGCCCGATCAGGCTGGACACGAACACCGCCCCCGCCTGCCGCCGATGCGCGCCGTCCTGTTCGCGCCACGTCTGCGCCAGCCGCACATGCCCGGCGACCGACAACAGTCCCGCCAGTCCCAGCACGCACCAGCCGACGACCGACGGCACGAACATCCCCGGAAAGCCGTGCCACGGCACCACCACCCCGACGCCGAAGACCAGCCCGACCAGCGCCGCGAACGCCGCGGTCGCATAGCCCGCAATCGCCACCTGCCGCACCATGCCGCACAGTGCGAAAGCGAAGGCCAGATGCAGAAACCCCGCCGCGGGCAGCGGCGACAGCGCGATCAGCGTCGCCGTCACCGGTGTCGCCGCCGGCCCCAGCAGCGCGGGCAGCATCTGCGCCACGCTCCAAAAGCCGACGCCGAGCAGAAACGCGGCGAGCAGGCTCGACCCCGGCACCGCCCGCGCGCGGAGCGCGACGAACAGCGCCAGCACCGCGCTGGCGATCGCGGTCAGTGACAGCGCACCGACATAGGCGAAGAGACCGACAGCTATATCCATCGTTGACAGCATAGCAGCTTGTTCCGTTCACGGCGTTGACAATTGCGCGCTCCCTTATGGACGGAAAGCCACGCATTTCCGCCATCCGTGGCAATTGGCATGCCATTCGCAAAGCGCCTTGCAGGCCGGGCGATCATCGTCCGGCATCGAAGGAGACCAACCATGTTGTTGCCCATCGCAGCCCTGCTCGTAACCTATGCGCTGACCGGCCTGATCGCGCTGCTGGCCGTCGTGACGCTCTGGCGACCGCTGTCGATCCTGCTCGCCGAACTATGCGGCACCGAGGAGCGCTCGCGCTTCTGGACGGTGTGGTCTACGGTGATGATGGTCGCGACGCCGATGCTGTTCGTGTCGTGGCGCGGCATCGCCACCGATCCGACCGAACTGGTCCAGGGGACGATGACCAGCGCGCTGGTCGGCGTGCTGATGGCGTTAATCGGGATGGGCTTTGCGGTGTGGAGCCGCACCCCCCGCGCTGCCGCTTGACGGGAGCAGAGGTGATGCATGTCCTGATCGTCGGTGCGGGCGGCTTTATCGGGCGGCACCTCGCCGCCCGGCTGGTGGCGGAGGGCGTCCGCGTCACCGCCGCCGGCCGGTCGCCCGATCGCCTGCGGCAACGCTTGCCGGGGGCGGCGGCGATCCGCTGTGACCTCGCCACCGACTGCGCGGACGACTGGCGCGAGCGGTTGGCGGGCGTCGACGCGGTGGTCAACTGCGCCGGGCTGTTCGGCGACGACCGGGGCTATGCGGATGTCCATGCCGGTGGACCGATCGCGTTGTTCGACGCCTGCCGCGCCGCCGGCGTTGGTCGCGTGCTCCAGATTTCCTCGCTGGGTGCGGTGGCCGATGCCGCGAGCGCCTATCACCGAAGCAAGGCCGCTGCCGACGATCATCTGGCGGCGATGGGAACCGCGATCGGTTGGGCGATCGTCCGCCCGTCGCTGGTGATCGGCCATGGCGGGCAGAGCAGCGCATTGTTCACCACGCTCGCCGCCTTGCCGGTCACACCGGATTTGGGTTCCGCCGATGGTCTGGTCCAGCCGATCCATGTCGACGATCTGGTCGAGATACTGGTTCGCCTGCTGCGCGCGCCGCTGCCACTGGCGGTGCGGATCGATGCGGTCGGCCCCGAGGCGATGACTACGGAAGGCGTGGTGACGATCCTGCGCGGCTGGCTCGGCCTTCCGGACACGATCCGGGTGGCGCTGCCGCGGTGGTGGATCGCCGCGGTCGCTCGACTTGGCATCGGACCGGTGACGAGGGAGGGAATGGCGATGTTGGCGGCGGGCAACACGGCCTGCGTCGAACCGCTTGTTGCCCTCACCGGACACCGGCCAGCGCCGATCGCGCAGGCCCTGGCCCGTCGTCCGGCGACCGGCAGCGATTTGCGGACGGCGCGGCTTGCACCCGTGGTACCAATCCTTGCCGTCGCGCTTGCATTGGTCTGGTTCGCTGGTGGGGCGGTGCCGTTGTTGGTCACCCCGTCCGCGACGAACCTGGCGTGGCTGGCGCGGGTCGGCCTGTCGGGCGGTGCGGCGACGACGGCCTTATGGGCCGGCGCGCTGGCCGACATCGCGATCGGAGCGGCGATCCTGTTGCGCATCCGTGGTGCCGCGCTCGCGGGGATCGGGTTGATGGCAACCTATACGCTGATCCTGACCCATATCGCGCCCGAACTCTGGGCCGATCCCTTCGGCGCGCTCGCCAAGAACATCGCTGTCCTTGCCCTGTCGCTTGCCGTCCATGCGCTGGAGATCCGTCATGGCTGACTATCTGCTGCTGAAGACCGTCCATATCCTCAGCTCGACGCTGTTGTTCGGCACCGGGCTGGGCACCGCGTTCCACGGCTGGATGGCGAACCGCTCGGGGGACGCGGGGGCGCGGCGGGTGGTCAACCGCAATGTCGTTCTCGCCGACTGGCTGTTCACGACCCCCGCCGTCATCGTCCAGCCGGTAACCGGCGTATGGCTGGCGCAGATCGCGGGCTTTCCGCTGACGACCGGCTGGCTGGCAGCGTCGATCGCACTGTACCTGATGGTCGGCGCGTGCTGGCTGCCGGTGGTCGGCATCCAGATCCGGATGCGCCGCATCGCCGACGCCACCCCGGCGGACCTGCCGTTGCCGGCGCGCTATTTCCAGCTGTCGCGGACGTGGTTCCTCCTTGGCTGGCCCGCGTTTATCGGGGTGCTCGTCATCTTTTGGCTGATGGTGACCAAACCGGAGATCGCATGGTGACCCAGCCTCTGTTCCGCCGTCTGCTCGGGTCCGCGATCGATGATCTGCCACCGGTTCTGCGGGAGGCGCACGACAGCCCGATCGACCAGTGCTGGCGCGGCATGGCGCAGGTCGAGGCAAATATGAACCCGCTGGCGCGCCTGCTCTGTCGCATGATGCGCTTGCCCGCTGCCGGGACCGGCATCCCGGTGACGGTCCGGTTCGAGCGGCGGGGCACCGCCGAACACTGGCACCGCGATTTCGCCGGACGCCGCTATCGCAGCACGCTTGTCGATCGCGACGGGTTGATGGTCGAACGGATGGGCATGGCGACCAACATCTTCCGGGTGTCGGTGCAGGACGGCGCGCTCCGGCTGGACCTGATCGGCTTTCGGTTTCTGGGTCTCCCGCTGCCGTCCGGTCTTCGCCCGCACTGCCACGCTCGCGAAACCGAAGACGACGGCCGATATGTTTTCGACGTGCCCGTCGACCTCTGGCCCTTCGGCCGGATCATCCGCTACACCGGCCGCATGGAGCGGAGCGATGACTGACGGCCCGATCATCCTGTTCGACGCGCAGTGCGTCCTGTGCTCCGCCAACGCCCGCTTCATTCTCCGCCACGATCGCCTGCACCGATTCCGGCTGGCCGCGATGCAGGGTGAGGCCGGAACGGCGCTGTTCCAAGCGCACGGCATCGATCCGACCGACCCCGACACCATCCTCGTCGTCGATGGCGATCACGTTCTGCGCGACAGCGATGCGGTCATCGCGATCTATACCGGGCTTGGCTGGCCGTGGCGGATTGCGGGAGCGGCAAGCCTGATACCGCGCGCGGTTCGCGACCGGATCTATCGATGGATCGCCCGCAACCGGTATCGGCTGTTCGGCCGGCGGTCGACATGCTGGCTGCCAGCGCCGGAACATGCCAGCCGGGTTCTGCCTTGACCGCATGATCCACGCCGCTTCCCAAAGACGAGACCGCAGTGGCCATACGGCCAAGCTGCGAGCCCGACCAAGCATGCCGTCGCGCCGCGGCAAAGGCGAGCAGCGCGGTTCTGTTCACGCCGCAGACGGACGCGACGTCCAGTACGCAGCGACGGACGACGAGGAAGCTTACCCGGCGATCTGCGTCCAGCTGAGGTCGAAGCGCGCGAGATATTTGCGCAGCCGGTCGGCGTCGTTGATCGAGCTGCGCTGGCGGCGCGAGGCGGCGAAGAGCGTGCGGCCGGCATCGGACAGCGAGCGGCTGGCGCGACAGGTGGCGACGACATGCGCCAGCTGGACCCGATCGAACGGGTCGAGCGTCTCGATCTGCGCGGGGGCGAGCAGCGTGGCAAGGTCGTCGCCCGCTTCCGTCCCGCCGCGCCACAGCCGTTTCAGCCGGGCGATCTCGGCGGCGACGCAATCGAGGTTGATGCGGCCTTCCGGGCTGAACGTGGCCATGCGGGTGACGCTGGCGGCGAGATCGCGGAAATTACCCGACCACGGCGCATCGGGGCCGGTGGCGAAGGTGAGATACCGCTCGCGCGCCTCCTTGTTGAACGCGATGCGGTCGCCCTCCCGCTCGGCGTGACGGTCGAGTTCATAGTCGAGATTGGGGGCGATGTCCTCGCGCCGTTGGGCAAGGCCGGGCAGCGTGAAGGTCCACAGATTGAGGCGCGCGTACAAATCGTCGCGGAAGCTTCCTTCGGCAACGCAGGTGGCGAGGTCGCGGTTGGTGCCGGCGATCAGCTGGAAATCGCTCTCCACCTCCTTGTCCGCGCCGACGGGAAGGAAGCGCTTGTCCTCGATCGCGCGCAGGATCATCGCCTGCTCGTCGAGGCCGAGTTCGCCGATCTCGTCGAGGAACAGGACGCCGGTATCGGCGGTGCGCAGCAGGCCCGCACGGTCGGCGGCCG
The DNA here is from genome assembly GCF_001421715.1 of Sphingomonas sp. Leaf22. Taxonomy (GTDB): domain Bacteria; phylum Pseudomonadota; class Alphaproteobacteria; order Sphingomonadales; family Sphingomonadaceae; genus Sphingomonas. The sequence goes on along the minus strand of NZ_LMKP01000041.1, from coordinate 400,007 downwards.
CGCCGGTGAAGGCGCCCTTGCGGTGGCCGAACAGGGCGGACATCGCGCTATCGCCCTTCAGCGTTGCGCAATTCACCTCGACCAGCGGCCCCTTCACCTGTCGTTTGACGCGTTTCAGTTCGTAGATGCGCCGGGCAAGCTGGCTCTTGCCCGCACCGGTCGGCCCCATCAGCAACAGCGGCGCACGGCTCCGGACCGCCACCTGCTCGATCTCGTCTATCATCGCGTTGAAAGCGGCGTTGCGGGTGTCGATGCCTGATTTCAGGAAGCTGGTGCTCTCGGCACTGTCGGCGGCGAAGCGGGTCGCGATACTGTCGTACCGCGACAGGTCGAGGTCGATGACGTTCCACCGTCCTGCGGCCCCACCGACCCCGCGCTCCGGCTGAGTCTGAAGCAGACGGCCGGGCAGGAAATGCGCCTCGGTCAGCAGGAACAGGCAGATTTGTGCAACGTGCGTGCCGGTGGTGATGTGGATCAGATACTCCTCCGCCTCCGGGTCGAAGGAGTAGGCGCGGGCGAAGTCGAGCAGCTTGCCGTAGACTTCCTCGAAGTCCCAAGGATCGGCAAAGTCGAGGAGCTGCGGTTCGACCCGCGTCTCGGGCGACACCGAGGCGACGTCCTCGACGATATAGTCTGCCAGCCGCTGATGCTGCGTCCCGTGGATCAGGACCAGCCGATCGACGCGGAGATCCGCGTGCATCGTCAGTCCTACGGTCGGTCGCCATTTCGACCAGCGAGACGGGCCGAATTTGCTGGCGTCCAGCGTAGAACCGAGAAAGCCGATGACGACGGTAGGGCGCATCCCTATCCTGTAGGATAAGATGCGATCTCTGTCGATCGTAAAATGACTTGAAGCCTCAAAGATCGATCGCGCCACCAGATTCGAGTTAATCCTATAAGTATATGTAAAGCTGTAGAATTATAGCTTCGCAACGTGGTGATCCAAAACTGGCACGCCTTTCGCAATGTATCTTGCATCGGATCGCCTGTGATGGTCGGTCCGATACGCGGCAGGGGCGGTCGGAATGGGCCGACCGCCCCGAAGCGAACAGGGATTGGCTCGGTCTGCACGGAGCGCTCGCCTTGAGCGGGAGGTCGCAGGTTCTGCTGTCCTGACCGGTTTTGGAAGGAGTTGGACGATGGCCAACAAGGGATTGTTCGCGAGCGCGGTGGCAAGGCTGTTGCCGCGCACCGATACGGTGAACCGCGAAGGCGCGGCGGCCTATGCCTATGGCCCCGAGGCGAAGCTCGCGCAGCTTGCCGCGACCGGTACGCTGGCCGACAGCGTCTACGCAGGTGCCGACACGCATCTCGTCGAGGCGCTGACGGCAACGCGGGCCTGCGATCCGGCGTTCGTCGCCAGGGCCGCGGTCTATGCGCGGCGGTCGGGGGCGATGAAGGATATGCCGGCGCTGCTCGCCGCCTATCTGACGGTCGCGGACCGGGACCTCGCGGTGCCGGTGTTCGGCCGGGTCATCGACACCGGGCGCATGCTGCGCAGCTATGTGCAGATCCTGCGTTCCGGACAGGTCGGGCGGACGTCGCTCGGCTCGCGTCCGAAGCGGCTGGTGACGCAGTGGCTGGAAGGGGCATCGATGCGCGACCTGATGGCGGCGGCAACGGGCAACGACCCCAGCCTCGCCGACATCGTCCGCATGGTCCACCCGAAGCCTGCCGACGCGTCGCGGCGTGCCTTTTATGGCTGGCTGATCGGCAAGCCATACGACCTCACGGCTTTGCCAGTCGAGATCTCCGCCTTCGAGGCGTGGAAGCGCGATACGTCGCTGCCGCTGCCGCCGGTGCCGTTCGAATGGCTCACCGCCTTTCCGCTGACTGCGGAGCAATGGGGCGAGCTGGCGACGCGGATGGGGTGGCAGGCGCTGCGGATCAACCTCAACACGCTGGCGCGCAACGGCGCGTTCGGGGTGGCGGGGGTGACCGAGGCGGTGGCGACCCGACTGGCGCAGCCGGCGCCGGGGGTGTTGCCCTATCAATTGCTGGTTGCGCTGCGATCGGTGGGGGACGGGGTGCCGCTCGCGGCACAGGCAGCGTTGGAGACGGCGCTCGAAGCATCGCTGGTCAAGGTGCCGGTCGTCGCGGGCCATGTCGTGATTTGCCCCGACGTCTCGGGTTCGATGCAGTCGCCGGTCACCGGCTACCGCAAGGGCGCGACGACGGCGGTGCGGTGCGTCGACGTGGCGGCCCTGGTCGCCTCGGCGATGCTGCGGACCAACCGTCAGGCGCGCGTGCTGCCCTTCGAGGTCGACGTCGTCGATCTCGCGCTCGATCCGCATGCCCGTCTCGCCGTCAATGCGGCCAGACTGGCGGCGGTGGGTGGGGGCGGCACCATGGTGTCGGCACCACTCGCCCGGCTCAACCGGGAAGGCGCGAAGGTCGATCTGGTCGTCATCGTTTCCGACAATGAATCGTGGGTCGATGCGACGCGATACGGCGCGACGGCGACGATGCGCGAATGGGATCGGCTGAAGCGCCGCAACCCGAATGCGCGGCTCGTCTGCGTCGATATCCAGCCGCATGGGACCACCCAGGCGGCGGGGCGGCCGGAGATCCTGAATGTCGGGGGATTCTCCGACGCGGTGTTTGACACGATCGCGCGCTTTGCCGGTGGGGAAGTGCGCGACTGGGTCGAACTGGTCAACGAAACGGAGGTTTGAAGGAAGGCCGTGGCGAATGCCGGCGGGACTACATCCCACGACAGACCGGAGAGTAGAGCGCCCGGGCAACCGGGAGATGCGGGTTCAAATCCCGCCATGGGAGTGTAGCTCAAGGTCGCTCAACGTCTCGCCATTTCTCGTCGCCACGGCCCATTGCAACACGGCGAATGCCGACCGGACTACATGGACTGCTAATCCCCGTGTCGCGGGTTCGAATCCCGCTCCGGCTTCGGTCGGGTAGCTCAGCGGTAGAGCAGGAGACGTCCGGTCAATCCTCGTCGCCGTGACATATCAAGCTGGCGAATGCTGGCGGGACTACATCGGCACAGGTGGTTCGACTCCGCCCCGGGGCAACCCGGAAGTCTCGCCGATCCTCGTCGCCGGCGCTGAAATTCAAAGGAGGTCGCGATGACCGTAACGACGTACGAATATACCGACGTTCCCGGCGGCGTGCCGATCAAGAGCTGGACGCGCGGCGTGCCCGTCGAGGACGGTGCGCAGGCGCAGCTGGCCCGCGCGGCGCAGATGCCGTTCATCTTCAAGCATGTCGCCGCCATGCCCGACGTCCATATCGGCATCGGCGCGACGGTGGGGTCAGTGATCCCGACCAAGGGCGCGGTCATTCCGGCGGCGGTCGGCGTCGATATCGGCTGCGGCATGATGGCGGCGCGCACCTCGCTGATGGCAAGCGACCTGCCCGACCATCTGGAGGGGGTGCGCTCGGCGATCGAGCAGGCGGTGCCGCACGGGCGCAGCGTCGGCCGAAGCAAGCGCGACTATGGCAGCTGGGGCTCGCCCCCACCGGCGATCGTCGCGGCGTGGTCCACGCTCGTCCAGCGTTTCGACCGGCTGTGCGAAAAGCATCCGCGGCTCACGAACACGAACAACCTCGTGCATCTGGGGACGCTGGGCACCGGCAATCACTTCATCGAGCTATGCCTCGACGAAGCGGCGCGGGTGTGGGTGATGCTGCACTCGGGATCGCGCGGCGTCGGCAATGCGATCGGCACCTTCTTCATCGAACTGGCGAAGCAGGACATGCGCAAATGGCATCTGAACCTGCCCGACGAGGATCTGGCGTATTTCCCGGAAGGGACCGACCATTTCGACGATTATGTCGAGGCGGTCGGCTGGGCGCAGGATTATGCGGCGCTCAACCGGCGGATGATGATGACCAACGTCATCGCCGCCCTGCGCAAGGTTACGCCCAAGCCGTTCGAGGCGGAGCTGGAGGCGGTCAACTGCCACCACAATTATGTCACGCGCGAAAACCACTTTGGCGAGAATGTGCTGGTGACCCGCAAGGGCGCGGTGCGCGCGGCGAAGGGCGTGATGGGGATCATCCCCGGATCGATGGGCGCGAAGTCGTTCATCGTCCGCGGGCTGGGCAACCCGGACTCGTTCGACAGTTGCTCGCACGGCGCGGGTCGGGTGATGAGCCGGACGGCGGCCAAGAAGCTGGTGACGCTCGACGAACATATCGCCGACACGGCGGGCGTCGAATGCCGCAAGGACGAAGGCGTGATCGACGAGACACCCCGCGCCTACAAGCCGATCGAGGCGGTGATGGCGGCGCAGGCCGATCTGGTAGAGATCGTCCACACGTTGAAGCAGGTGGTGTGCGTCAAGGGGTGAAGACCAGTCGAGGCCCAATCGACCTTCGGCGGCAAGGTCCGTGAAGTTGCTACCATCCCTGGAAGGGAGGGGAATGGTCGAGCCGGTCCTTGAAGGTCGATTTCGCCTGATGCGTTGTGATGGGTGTAGGTATTATGGTGAAGGACTGGAAGCAGCGTGGCACCATATACCTGTGGGCATAGCTACCGGGCCGCGCCAGACATGCGGGCTGGCACGTCTCCGCCGATCCGCTCGGTAGCGCGTCGATCGTAGACCTGATCGATCGCTTGGCCCGAGAAGGGCGGGAAGCGCACCGCACTTTGCGCCTTTCGCACCCGACCGATGCGTTGGTGGCCGTTCCCGGTTTTGGCAGGGCAGCGCACAGCGCACCGCACCGGCTGCGCATCGCCTACGTTTCCGATGAACAAAAAATGGAGGTGGTGCCTGAAAGCGACTTGCTGATCCTGCGGCTGGGCGACGCCCGGCTGCGGGATTTGCGGGCCGCGTTCGTCGAAGTCGGAATTGGCTGCGGCGATTTCGCGCTGAAAGCTCGTGACACCACTGCGATTTGGTTTTGGTGGGCCGCCACTCCGGTAAATAATTGAATCGATGGTAACTGGGCTATGATCACGATCGATGGAGCAGAGGGCGAGGGCGGGGGACAGGTCGTACGCAATGCGTGCGCACTGTCGCTCGTCACCGGCGCGCCGGTCCGTATCAACAACGTCCGTGCCAAACGGTCGAAGCCGGGGCTGATGCGTCAGCATGTCACCGCGATCGAGGCGGCATGCGCGATCGGCAGCGCGACCTGCGAGGGGTTGGTCGTGGGGTCGTCCGAGCTGACCTTCCGTCCCGGCCGGGTAACGGCCGGCGACCATCGCTTTTCGGTCGGAACGGCGGGATCGACGGGGCTGGTGTTGCAGACGGTACTGATGCCGTTGCTGATCGCCGACGGTCCGTCGCGGCTGGTGCTGGAGGGTGGCACGCACAATATGCTGGCTCCGCCGTTCGAGTTCATCGACCGCTGCTTCCTGCCCATCGTCCGGCGGATGGGTGGACAGGTCGAGGCGCGGCTGATCCGGCACGGCTTCTACCCGCGCGGTGGCGGGCGGATCGAGGTGGATATCACCCCCGGCCCGCTCCAGCCGATCGAGTGCATGGCGCGGGGCGAAGGGCTGGGCGTGTCGGCCTGCGCCTTGTTCGCCGGGTTGCCGATTTCGATCGCCGAACGCGAGATCGCCATGGTCCGCAAGGCGTTCGACTGGTCGGAACGCGAATGCTTCATGCGGGAACTGCCGGTCGATCAGGGGCCGGGCAACATCCTGCTGCTGGAGGCGCGGTTCGAGTATGTCACCGAGATCGTCAGCGGCTTTGCGCGATTGGGCGTGACGGCAGAGCGGGTCGCCAAGACCGCCATCGGGCGGATGCGCGGCTATCTGGCATGCGACGCGTTTGCCGGGCCGTATCTTGCCGATCAACTGCTGTTGCCGCTGGCGCTGGCGGGCGGCGGTGCGTTCACCACCGTCAAGCCGAGCGAGCATGCCCGCACGGCGGCAACGGTGATCGAGCGTTTCCTCGGGCGGCGCATCCGGTTCGAACAGCAGGCGGGCGGTGCCCATGCGGTAACCATCGTCTGACGGTTTGCGGGCCTACCCCAGGACAGCCGTCGAACCCGCCGGGCTGTACGCGCATGGTCGCGAAGGCGGCGTCGGGACAGTGTCGATCGACGCTCTATGACAGTATCCGCGTCGGTGCCTCCGCGACGTTGCTGTGCTAGAGGCGCGGTCATGTCCAAATCCCGAATGAACGCCGGAACCGTGATCGTCGATGGCGTCGCATATGACTGGCACCTGCACAGCGAACCCCATCAGTCGGATGACGAGGGGTGGAAGGGCATGACGATCTCGCTCCTCCAGCAGGATGCCAAGCGCGAGGTGCTGGTCGAATTCCCCGCGCCCAAGCGGCTGCTGAAGGGGTTGCCGCGCGGTCGGCTCCAGCTGGACGACGCCATGATCGGGCGGTGCGTGCGCTCGGCCTTGTCGGCCGGTTGGGACCCGATGTCGCGCGGGAAGCCGGTGGTGGTCATGGTCGATGCCGAGGGCAATTGAGGCGCGCGGTGGCTGTCGGCGAGGATCGACAGTCAAGCAGCCGGAATTTGCCTTGTCAGCGGCGATGGCGCGAGCCACCCTTGGTACCGCATGACCATAGCACCCGTTTCCGACGAATATGCCCGCGGCCGACGCGATGGATTGCGCATGGCGCTGTCGATCCTCGAGGCGGAGGAAGCCAAATGGGAAGCGCGGCTGGGCGAAAGCCCGTCGGGGCGGACGAACGCGATGCGGGTGGTCCGCCACAAGGCGTATCAGGTCGCGCGCAAACGCGTGGAAACGGCGCTCCACCGACTGCTGCCGAAGTCGGAGGTCGCGCTGCCGAGCGAGATCGCCCAGCGGATCGATCAGGCCGGCCTGTAGATCGATCCGCTACGTTCCCAAGCGGGAAGGGCAGGGACGTGATGTTGTGCCGTGCGCCGGGCGTGCCTCGACGAAATGCGGTTGGGGCCGGTCGGCCGACCCGATGATGCCAACCGGTCGATCCGCGTTTCAGATGCCGACCGAATACAGGGCGTGGTGCGCGAGGATGTAGAGCGTGCGCCGGTCCGGTCCGCCGATCAGCAACTGGAGCGGACGCTCCGGCACGTCGATGCGGCGTAGCTCGCGACCGTCCTTGTCATAGACCCAGATCTGTCCGTTCGCGACGTAGAGTTCGCCACCGGCACCGCGTGCCACGCTTTCGCCGCCGCGTGGTGCGACCACGCGAAGATCGGTCAGCGCCCCGCCACGCGTCACCGCGCCGCTATAGGTCAGATTCTCGGACGCGTTGGTCAGGTACACACGCTCGCCCACGCGCGCGGTTACCAGCCCGTAGCTGTCGAGCGTATCGGACCAGCGCCAGCCCTGATGATCGTCCGGCCCCTGATTCCACACGCGGAATGCGGGAATCGCGACCGACCCGTCGGGCGATACATAGGCCTGACGCTTCGCCTCGCCCATCTTGTCGGTGAAGAAGAACGACAGCGGCGGGAAGGCGTAGGTCTTGCGATCGATGCGGTCGGCGAATTCGCCGTTCGCCCAGACATTGACCGGCAACGCCATCGCGCTGCCCGCGCGCGGCGCGGTGGCCGCGATCGTGCGGATGGCGTCGGGTGCCCTGGGATCGATGCTGTAGACGGTGCCGTCGCGCCCGGCCCCCGACAGCACCAGCAGCTGCCCCGACCGGTCGATGGTCAGGTTCACCGGGTCGAGGCTCGCCTGGCTGACCGTGGTCAATCCCTCGGACGGTGACCAGCCATGAATGCGTTGGTGAAAGCGGTCGATGAAATAGAGTTTGCCCTGCGCATCGATCGCGCCTCCTGCGATCGAGTAGAACCCGTCCGCCAGCTTGCGCACACCGGTCGTTGCCGGAACCCCGACGGCCGCAGCCGGGCGCGTGGCGACGGCGGGCACGTCCAGTTTCGCGAATTCGCGCTCGCGCACTTCCTGCCCGGTCGTCAGGTCCTTGATCGCGTTCTCGAACGGATATTTGCTCGCCCGGACGAACGTGCCGCAGCCTTCGGTGTCGCAATGGGCATAGGCGCTTTCGGCATTCACATGGACGTTGCGGAAGCGGATGTCGCCCGAATTGAACAGCCGGACGGCGGTGTCCATCGGCTTGGCGGTGCGGGTGACGCGATAGCCGTGATAGTTGGCGAACAGGATGTTGCGGCTGTCGTGGAATTCGGTCGATACCGCATAGACGCCGTCGCGGACCTCCTGTTCGGTCTGGGGGGCCAGAAACTCCCAGTTCTCGACGTTGCGCAGCACGATCTCGTTCTTGAAATGATGTTCGGCCGACAATTCGTAGACGTGGCCGGGGGTTTTTGTGTCGCTGACATAGAAGCCGGTGGAGGCGAGGCCGTTCGGGGTCCAGATCGCGTTGAACGTGCCGCCGCCGCCATCGGTGACCCAGATGCTGGCCTGCTGCCCGTCCCAGCGCGCTTGCGGGTCGATGCCGCCGCCGCTGGCCTTGCCCTGATTGTAGAGCACCGGGCCGTGGATGCGGACGTCGTTGACCATCGACCGTTCGCCTGCGCGCCAGATCAGGTTGGACGCACGCGGGTTCACGCCCCCGGCATAGAGACCGAGCCCATAGACGATCGCGCTGCCGCCGCGCGCACTCTCGACCATCGCTTTCGCGCCGCCGACACCCGCGAAACGGGGCGCGTTGTCGGGCAGATAGAGCTGCGTCTGGTTCGGATGGAGCCCGATCAGGACGCTGTCGAGGCGCAGCTTCAGCGTATCGGTGATGCGGTAGCGGCCGGTCGGCAGATAGACGACGCGGTGGGCATCGACCGCGCGTTGCAGCGCGGCGGTGTCGTCGGTCTGGTCGTCGCCCTTGGCACCGAGCGTTCGGGCGTTCGCCCATTCGCGGACGGGCGGCAGCAGCGGCAATGCCGGCGCGGGGCGTGCCGGGGCGGTGGCGAGCGGCGTCATGGTGATGTCGGTCGCGGTCTTGCCCATCTCGCCGACCTTCGCGAGTTTCAGCCCGTGCGAAAAATCGGCGACGCGCCACTGCGCGCCCTGCCCGCGGATCGTCCGGCCGCTCTCGCGGAACTGCGCGAAGACCGGGGTGTTCACGCCGACCGCATTGTCGAACCCGATTTGGGTGAAGACGCTTTGTTCGCTGGAGATGACGACACCGGCGCGGCTGACATTCTCGAACCGGACGTTCTTGCCCCATAGCGAGTCCGAATAGCCGCGATCGATCTCGATCCCGACCGGCGTATCGCGGATCGCGACGTTCACCAGCGTCAGGTCGACCTCATGCTCGCGGATCGCCGCGTCGCGCTGGCCCGAAAACTCCGAATCGATCAGGGTGAACTGCCATGCCGGCGACGTCTTTTCGGTGACGATGCCGTAGCGGCCGCCGAAAAAGCGCAGATTGTCGGCTTCGTTGCCCGCCTGATAGACGCCGGCAAAGCCCGAGCCGAGGCGGAAATCGATATGGCGCAAAAACCCATGCTGCGCGACGCGGGAGCGTGCCGCGACGGCACCGGCATTGCCGTTGCCGATCTCGAAATCGACATTCGCCAACGCAGAGTAGAAGGTGGTCGAGGTCGCATCGAACACTGCGTCATTGGCCGGAACGCTGGTGGGCGGCGGCACCGGCGGCTTGCCGGCGCGATACTGATCCTCGCCGGTGAAGCTCAGCATGGCCCCGATGCCGGTCGCATAGCCCGGCGTATTGTCGGCAAGGACGAAGACGGGACGCGTCGGCCCGATGCCGAACATCCGCACGCCCGACCGCAGGAACACGGTGCGCGAGATGCGATACCGGCCGGAGGGCAGGAAGACCACGCCGCCCCCGCCGCGCTGCCGGTCGGCGGCGACCGCATCGATCGCCTGCTGGATCGCGGCGGTGTCGTCCGCGCGTCCGTCGCCGACGCCCCGGACCGTCACCGCGCGCGGATCGTCGGGGGCGGTCAGGAATACCGAGGTCGACTGCGCGAGGGCAGGAACGGGCGCGAGCAGGGTCGCGGCGAACAGCAGGCCGTACACCTTCATGGGGGAGGCTCCGTCGATATGGGGTGCCGGGGCGGGTGCCCCGGACGAAGGTCAGGCGGGGTGCGGCACCAGCGACTGCGCCGCGATCGCGACCTGCGTGCGATTCTGCACGTTCAGCTTGCGCATCAACGCCGTCATGTGCGCCTTCACTGTCGCTTCGGCGATGCCGAGGTCGTGGGCGATCTGCTTGTTGAACTGTCCCGAACGGACGCCGCACAGCACCTTCACCTGTGTCGGCGTCAGTCGCACCGCCGTGCCGACGTCGCAGCTTCGCGGCCTCGCCGTGCGGGCTTCCATGGTTGCCCCTGTCATCGCACTCTCCCAAGTGACATCGCCCCGTTATGCCGCGTCGGGCGGTCGCAGGGCGGGTGTGTTTCGTTCCGGTTTCCCCGGAATCGGTTGGACAGGTTTCAGTATGTTCGACTATGACGATCATATTCAAGCGATTTTTTCCGAAAAATCGGTATGATCTGTTGGACAACTCGCACGGCATGACCGCAGCGGGTGCGCTTTGGGGAGGGTGTCGATGCCGCAGCGAAACATGCATGGGGTTGCCCGATGACCGGTGGCAGCGACCTGCGGCTGGTCGTGGCCGCGATCGCCGGTATCGCGCTTGCGATCCTGATGATCGTGCGCGGACGGCTGCACCCGTTCATGGGGTTGCTGTGCGGTGCCTTTGCCGTCGGGCTGCTCGCCGGACTGCCGCTGATCGACATTGCAAAGGCGGTGCAGAAGGGCGTCGGCGACATCATCGGCGGCACCGGGCTGGTCGTGGCCCTCGGCCTGTCGCTCGGCGCGATGCTGCATCTGTCGGGCGCGGCGTCGGCGCTGGCCAACAGCGCGCTGCGGCTGACCGGGCCGCGCGCCGCGCCATGGGCGACGCTGGGCATCGCCATCGTGATCGGCCTGCCCCTGTTCTTCGAAACCGGGCTGGTCCTGCTGCTGCCGATCGTGGTCGCGGCGGCCAAGGCGATGGCGAGCGGGGCAAGCCCGGAAGAGCGCGACGCGGCGAAGCTGCGGCTCATCATGCCCGCGCTCGCCGGGCTGGGCGTGGTCCATGCGCTCGTCCCGCCGCACCCCGGACCGTTGCTCGCGGTCGAGGCGCTGGGGGCCGATCTCGGTCTCACCATGCTGTATGGCGTGGTGATCGCCATCCCGATCGCGATCCTCGCCGGACCGGTGCTGGCGCGGTTCGTAACCCCCGGCATTCGCCTGACCGAGCCGGTGCTGAGCGATCCGGTGATTGATCTGGCCACGCCGTCGCGGGGGCGGGCGTTGTTCATCGTTCTGCTGCCGATCGTGCTGATCGCGTCGGGCGAACTGGCCAAGCTGGTGCCGGCCCTTGCCGACTCGGCGATCCTTGCCGCCGCCGCCAATCCGGTGCTTGCGCTGCTGATCGCCAACCTGATGGCGTTGCCGCTCCTGTTCGGGCGGCGGTTGAGCGAGGCGGCGATCCAGGAATCGATCTGGCACGAAACGATGGGCGCGGCGGGCGCGATCCTGCTGGCGATCGGTGCGGGCGGCGCGTTGAAGCAGGTGCTGGTCAGCGCCGGACTGTCCGACCTGCTCGCGCGGGTAGTCATGATGTATGCGATCTCGCCCCTGCTGCTCGGCTGGCTGGTCGCAGTCGGTATCCGCCTGGCCGCCGGCTCGGCGACCGTCGCCACCATCACCGCCGTCGGCGTCATGCCCGGCGTCGTCGCCGCATCGGGGGCCTCGCCCGAACTGGTCGTGCTGGCGATCGGCGCGGGATCGGTGTTCTTCAGCCATGTGAACGATCCGGGCTTCTGGCTGGTAAAGGGCTATATGGGCACCAGCACCGCCGATACGTTCCGGACGTGGTCGCTGCTGGAAACCGTGATTTCGGTCGCCGGCCTCATCATGGTCGCGGGACTGAGCTACATCATCTGATTCGATCAGCGTGACGGAGAGGACGGGCAGTCGTGACGGGCGAGAGACTGGCGGATCGCGCCTATACGGCGATCGTGCGGATCATCAACGAAGAGCATTTGGCTGCGGGCGACCGGCTGCCGTCCGAAGCGCGGCTGGCAGAGATGTTCGGCATGTCGCGCACCATCGTGCGCGAGGCGCTGGTCCGTCTTGCCGCCGATGGCATTACCGAGGCGCGTCGCGGTGCCGGTTCCTATGTGAAGCGCCGCCCGTCCGAACGGCTCGGCGCGCATGTGCCGCTCGACGGGCTGGCGGCAACGCTCGGCACCTATGAGGTGCGTTTCGTGGTCGAGGCGGAGGCGGCGCGGCTGGCGGCGCAGCGCCGCTCGCACCATGACCTCGACATGATCGAGAAGCGTCTGGCGGCCCTGCGCGGCGCATTGCTGTCGAGCGCCCCGGCGCATGACGAGGACTGGCTGCTGCATCGTGCGATTTCCGAAGCGACCGGCAACGACGCCTTTGTCGAGATTTTCGACAAGCTGCAGGAAGGGGTGATGCGGATTCTGCGCGCCGGGGTCGACATTTCGCGCGCCCGCCCGCCGCAGGTGATCGAGGCGATGATGGAGGAACATGACGCGATCGTCGACGCCATCCGCACGCAGGACGGCGACGGCGCGGCGCTGGCGATGCGCTGGCATCTGTCGCAGGGGCGCAAGCGGCTGATGCCGTAGCGATCGATCGCGGTCCGCAGGCGAATTTCCTCGGCACCCCGCATCACGTCGGGACCTCTGTGAAACTCCTCCGCCGGGGTACGGCTCGGTTTGGTTTGGCGCGCGACGTTCGTACAGGTCTCGATCAGGTCCGGGGTGAAAGGGGGTGGCTGGCGGCGTCACCACCGACGTACCGGAGCACGGCCTCCGCCAACCGTTCGACCGGCCAGCGACAGGGCAGCACCAGCGCGCGCTCGTCCGGCGCGGGGCGTTCGAGCGTGGCGAACTGGCTGTCGAGCAGGCTGGCGGGCATGTAATGTCCCGCGCGCGCGGCCAGCCGTTCGGCGATGGTCGCCCGTTCGCCGTCGAGCAGCACGAACAGCAGCGGCACACCGCTCACGCGGCCGAGGTGCTGGCGATAGTCTCGCTTCAGCGCCGAGCAGGCGGCGACGGCGATGCCATCGTCCCGCACCGCCGCCCCGATCGCCGCGCCGATCCGATCCAGCCACGGCCAGCGATCCGCATCGTCGAGCGGATGACCGGCACGCATCTTCGCGACATTGGCGGCCCCGTGAAACGCATCGCCCTCGAACGCGGCGCAGCCCAGCCGCGTCGCGAGGTGGTGCATCAGGGTCGTCTTGCCGCAACCGCTCACCCCCATCACGACGATCGCACGGTGGGAAAAGGCGACGGCGGGGGGCGATGGTGCGGGCAGGGGGTTCGTCCTTGCTCCCGATCCGGCCGGTGCGGCCGGGGCGGTTCCTGCGCGGTTTCTGCCCGGATCGGAGCGTGCTGACCATCGCGACCTTGGTCGTGGTCACACCCATAAACCGCGACCATGGTCGTAGATGTTACCGCGAACATCATCCGCTATGACCGCTGCAACGGTTCGCACCCGGACGGGTGACGGACCGATCAAGAAGCTTTGGGGGTTGGATGATGGATCGCTTTTCGCCTGATCGCTGCCGTCTGGGCACGAGCCTGTTCGCGCTGGCCTGTGCGCTGGGTGCCGCGCCCGCCTCCGCGCAGACCACGCCAGCCGTGCCGGCCGCTGCGCCACAGGACGTGGCCCTCGAACGCGAGCAGACACCGGAACAGGATGCGGCCGACATCGTCGTCACCGGCAGCCGCATCGTCGCCAACGGGTTTAACGCGCCGACGCCCACGACCGTCATCGGCGAGGAGCAGATCGCCAACAACGCCCAGCCGAACATCTTCAACACGATCCAGCAGCTGCCGTCGTTGCAGGGGTCGACCGGCGCGTCGACCGGAACCTTCAGCACGTCCAGCGGGACGCAGGGGCTCAGCTCCTTCTCGCTGCGCGGACTGCAACCGATCCGCACGCTGACGCTGCTCGACGGCCAGCGCGTCGTCGGTGCCAATGTGACCGGCGTGCCCGATATCAGCATGTTTCCGCAGCTGCTGGTCAAGCGTGTCGACATCGTCAACGGCGGCGCGTCGGCATCCTATGGATCGGACGCCGTCGGCGGCGTGGTCAACTTCATCACCGATACCCGGTTCAAGGGGTTCAAGGCCAACGTCCTTGGCAGCATCACCACCTATGGCGACGACGAGACCGCGCTGGTGCAGGCCGCCTATGGCACGTCGTTCATGGGCGACCGGCTGCACCTGATCGTCAGCGGCGAATATGATCATGAGGGCGGGGTCGGCCCCGGCAATTACGGCACCGACCTTGCCGGCCGGCGCGACTGGCACCGTGCGTCGACGCTGCTGAACTCCGGGATCACCAGCGGACCCGGACCGCAATTCACCTATTCCGACTTCGCGCAGCCCTATCAGTACGCGAAATATGGCCTCATCAACAACGGACCGTTGCAGGGGATCGCCTTCGACGCGAACGGTACGCCGGTCAATTTCAACTATGGGTCGGGGGGCACACCGCTCGGCAATGGCCGCGTCTCGAACTGCTATCCGGGCAATTCCTTCTGCGTCGGCGGGGACCTGTCCGGTGCGCCGGGGTCGAGCGCGTCGCTGAAGTCGAAGCTGGAGCGCATGAACGGCTATGGCCGGATCGGCTTCGATCTCGATGCCAGCAACGAGATCTACGGCACGGTCAACATCGCGCAGGTGAAGACCAGCAACCAGCCGAGCCCGGGCTATAACCGCCCCAACCTGACCGTGCAGTGCGCCAATCCGTTCCTGCCACAGCTGATCCGCGATCGTTGCGTCACCGCCGGCATCACCTCGTTCAACTTCGGGTCGAGCAACGGGCAACTGCCCAACCAGCTCGTCCAGACCGATCGCGACCAGTATCGCTTCGTCGTCGGGGCGAAGGGCAAGGTTGCGGTCGTCGGGACCGACTGGACCTATGACGCCTATTATCAGCACGGCACGACGAAGGTGGCGATCGATGTCGACCGCATCGTGCTGCAACCGCGCTATGTCGCCGCGACCAATGCGGTGGTGCTGAACGGGGCAATCGTGTGCGCCGATGCGCGCGCCCGGGCGCTCGGGTGTCAGCCGATCAATATCTTCGGCGATTTCCGCCCGAGCCAGGCCGCGCTCGACTATCTCATGCCGCAGGCCGGCCCGCTTCAGCGCACCACGCTGAAGCAGGATGTCGCCAGCCTCAACTTTTCGGGCCAGCCGGTCGATCTGTGGGCGGGGCCGCTGTCGGTCGCGTTCGGTGGCGAATATCGCCGCGAATATTACCGGGTCCGCGGCGACGCATACGGCGCGGGCGTGGCCGACGTCAGTCCCAACAGCGCGCTGTACCCCGCCGATCCGCTGCTGAATTCGGCGCAGGGCAGCAATTGGGCGGCCGGCAACTACAAGAACGGGACGGGCAAATACGACGTCCTCGAAGGGTTCGTCGAGGTCAATCTGCCGCTGGTGGACAGCGACGTCGCCGGTCGCGCCAATCTGAACGCCGCCGCACGCCTCACCGATTACAGCACGTCGGGGACGATCTGGGCATGGAAGGTCGGCGGCACCTGGGCCACGCCGTTCGACGGGCTGACGCTGCGCGCGGTCACGTCGCGCGACGTGCGTGCCCCGAACCTGTCCGAACTGTTCGCCGCGCCGACGGTCACCACGCTGCCGAGCTTCAACGATCCGTTCCGCAACGTCGCGGTACAGGTGTTCCAGAACACCGTCGGCAATCCGAACCTGCGGCCTGAAACCGCGCGCGATACCGAACTCGGCATCGTCTATGCGCGGCCGTCGTGGTTGCCGGGGCTGAGCCTGTCGGTCGACTATTACCAGATCAAGCTGAACGGCGTCGTCTCCAGCCTGTCGCCCGACCAGATCGTCCGCTTCTGCTTCGAAGGGGATCAGACGTTCTGCGGCGGTTTCCAGCTGGACGGGCCGCAGGGCAGCAACTTCGTCAATGTGCAGCCGTTCAACCTCGCGTCGTGGAAAACCAGCGGTTTCAATCTGGAGGCCAGCTATCAATGGCGCCAGCCGCTCGGCCTGCCGGGCAACTTCACGATCCGCGCGCTGGGTACCCATGTCCGCGAATTCATTGTCGATGCCGGGATCGCGGGCGTTGCCAAGCGCGACGATGCCGGTGCCAACAGCGGTGCCATTCCTGACTGGAAATGGCTGGCGACGCAGACCTATGACAGCGGCCGGCTGACGCTCACCGTACAGGAACGCTGGTTTTCCGACGGCGTGTTCAACAACAATTATGTCGTCTGCCAGACCGACTGCCCGGTTTCGACCGGCAACTACAACACCGTGAATTTCAACCGGATGAAGGGCGAATTCTACCTCGACCTCGGCGCGTCGTTCAAGATCACCGATTATGCGGTCCTGTATGGCAAGGTCGACAACGTCATGGACAATGATCCGACCCCGTCGCCGCAGACCAACACCGGGCTCGACGTGAACCCGGCGCTCTACGACACGCTGGGCCGTACCTACCGGGCGGGCCTTCGCTTCACCTTCTGATCCGGGTCGGCGTCCGCAATCGTGCGTTCTGTAGGCAGGTTCAGTCCGACGACGTAACGCAGGACAGTCTGGTGGCCGTACCGGGCTGCGCGGCGACCGGCATCGGCGCGGCGACCGCCTCGCCGATCAGCAGCAGCGCAGGGTCGCTGTCGCTGATCGCGTCGACCAGAAAGGCGAGCGCCGACAGCCGGCCGCGGATGATGCGTTCGGTCGGCAGCGACACGTTGACCGCGACCATGACCGGCGTGTCGGCGGCGCGGCCGGCGGCGATCAGTTCGCGGGCGACCTCCTGCGCGGCGGCACGGCCCATATAGATAGCGAGCGTAGCATCGGCGGCGGCCAGCGTCTGCCAGTCGAGGTCGAGCGCCTCTCCGGCACGGGCATGGGCGGTGACGAAGGTCAGCTTGCGCGCAAGACCGCGCAGCGTCAGCGACACCCCGCCCGATGCCGCCGCCGCGCTGGCGGCGGTGATGCCGGGGCAGATGCGGGTGGCGACGCCGTGCGCCGCCAGATGCTCGATCTCTTCGGTCGACCGGCCGAAGATCGACGCATCGCCCCCTTTCAGCCGGACGACGCGCCGGCCGGCCAGCGCGGCGTCGGCGAGCAGGTCGTTGATCGATCGCTGATCCTTCGAATGGCGGCCCGACCGCTTGCCGACGGGCACGCGCGCGACCTGCGCCGGGATCAGGTCGAGCACGCCCGGCCCGACCAGCGCGTCGTAGAACACGATATCGGCGGCGGCGATCAGCCGTTCGGCCTTGCGCGTCAGCAGGTCGGGGTCGCCGGGACCTGCCCCGACCAGCCAGACCATGCCGTGCGGGAAATCATGCGGCATGGGTCGATCCTTTCGGTTGCAGCAGCTTGGCGAGCGCAGGGCGGCACGAGCCGCAATTGGTGCCGGCACCAATCGCCTTGCCGATCGCGGCGACGTCGGTCAGCCGCTGGTCGGCGATGGTGGTCAGAATGGTGTTGAGGCCGATGTCGAAGCAGGCGCAGACGATCGGGCCACGATCGACCTGCACCCCCGGCGCACGGCCGGCGAGCAGGGTCGGGGCCGCACTCGCCTCGGCCAGTTGCGCGACCAGCCAGTCGCGCGGCGGCAGCGATCCGTCGCGGGTGACGAATAGCGCGGCGGCCAGCCGTCCGTCCTGCAGGATCGCGGTGCGGCGGGTGCCGCGCGCGGCGTCGATCGCCTCGATCCGTTCGCCACGCGGGAGCAGCACGTCGAGCCGGGCGGCATCGCCGTCGCCAGCCAGATCCCAGACGGTGCCGCAGGGGACCGCGATGCGCGTCGCCCACAGGCAGTCGGGTCGCGGAGTTTCGTCACGCACGATCAGAAAGCCGCGCCAGTCGCACGCCACCGCCGTGATGCGCGCCGGGGTCGCCTTGAACCCCGGCTGACCCGAAACCGGATCGGCCAGCGGGCGGGGCAGGCGGCCCGAGCGGCCCCCGGTCGAGGTGCGATCGGTCCAGTGGATCGGCACGAACAATTCGCCCGGCCGCTGGGTCGGCGTGACCTGTGCGCGGTACAGGCTGTCGCCCTGCGGCGTCGCGACGCGGGCAAGGCCGCCATCGGCGATGCCGAGACGCTGCGCGTCATCGGGATGGACTTCGACCAGCGGCTCCTCGCGGTGGCGCGCCAGTTTGGGGCTCAGGCCCGTGCGGGTCATGGTGTGCCACTGATCGCGGTAGCGCCCGGTGTTCAGCGTCATCGGCCATGCGTCGAGCGTGCCCGCGACCGGTTTCTGCACGACCGACACCATCCGCGCACGGCCATCGGGCGTCGAGAAACGGCCATCGGCGAACGGCGTCTCGTCCCAGCGGAACGGCTGCATCGCGTCATACTCGGCATTGCCGCGCGCGGCATGGCCGGGCAGCGCGAAGCGGCGCGCGCCGTCATTCTGATAGGTCGACAGCCGGCAATGCTCGCGCCAGATATCGGCGGGCCGGTCATAGGCAAAGGCGCTGCGCCAGCCCATGCGCTGCGCGACCTGCGATATGATCCACCAGTCGGGCCGGGCCTCGCCGGGTAGGGCCATGAAGGCGCGCTGGCGGCTGACGACGCGTTCCGAATTGGTGACGGTTCCGTCCTTTTCGCCCCATGCGGCGGCGGGCAGGCGGACATGGGCATAGGCCGACGTATCGGTATCGGCGATCACGTCGGACACGACCACGAACGGACAATCGGCCAATGCGGCGCGGACGCGATCGGCATCGGGCATGGACACGGCGGGGTTGGTCGCCATGATCCACACTGCCTTGACCCGGCCCTCGCCCACGGCGCGGAACAGGTCGACCGCCTTCAGCCCCGGCGCGGTCGCCATGTTGGGCGCGGCCCAGAAGCGGCCGACCCGCGCGACATGGTCGGGCGCGAAATCCATATGCGCGGCGAGCGTGGTGGCGAGGCCGCCGACCTCGCGCCCGCCCATCGCGTTGGGCTGGCCGGTGATCGAAAAGGGCGCGGCACCGGGCTTGCCGATGCGGCCGGTGGCGAGGTGGACGTTGACGATTGCATTGACCTGATCGGTGCCGGTCAGCGACTGGTTGATGCCCTGGCTGAACATCGTGACGGTGCGCGGGGTGGCGGCGAACCATTCGTAGAAGCGGCGCAGATCGGCGGCGGGCAGGTCGCAGGTTTTCGCGACCGACCACAGGTCATAGCCGTCGGCCAGCTTGTCCCAAAAACCATCGGGCACCGCGACATGCGCGTCGAGATATGTCTGATCGAGCACACCCGTATCGCGGCACCATGCCAGCAACCCGTTCATCAGGGCGACGTCGGTGCCGGGCTTTACGGGGAGGTGCAGGTCGGCTTCGTCGGCGGTTTCGGTCCGGCGCGGATCGATCACGACCAGCTTCGCCCCGGCGTCGCAGCGGGCGCGGATGCGCTGATAGACGATCGGGTGGCACCATGCGGTGTTCGACCCGACCAGCACGATCAGGTCGGCGGCGTCGAGGTCGCTGTAATTGGCGGGAACGACATCCTCGCCGAATGCGCGCAAATGTCCGGCGACCGCGCTCGACATGCACAGCCGCGAATTGGTGTCGATGTTCGCCGATCCGATGAAGCCCTTCATCAGCTTGTTCGCGACATAATAGTCCTCGGTCAGCAACTGGCCGGAGACGTAGAAGGCGACGCTGTCGGGGCCGTGGTGCGCGATGGTGTCGCGGAAGCGTCTGGCGACGAGATCGAGCGCCTTGTCCCAGCTTGCCTGCTTGCGGCCGATCATGGGCGCGAGCAGGCGACCCTCCAGCCCGATCGTCTCGCCGAGATGGGTGCCTTTGGAACACAGGCGGCCGGCATTGGCGGGATGGTCGGGGTCACCGGCGATCGTCGCGGTGCGCGGCCCAACGGGCGTGGCGACGATACCGCAGCCGACCCCGCAATAAGCGCAGGTGGTTTTGACTGTCATCAAATCCTCCCCGCTTTGCGGGGAGGGGGACCAGCCGCAGGCTGGTGGAGGGGCGTTGCCGCAGACGCAACCGCTGCGTACGCGGCGCTCCCCCTCCACCACGCCCTACGGGCGCGGTCCCCCTCCCCATATATGGGGAGGATTTTCCGGTTCACGCCGCCACCTTCAGCGCGCTGGCGCGGCAGATCAGCACCCGCCCGCCGCTGATCTTCACCGGCACCGTCGGCGTACAGCCCTTGTCCTCGCCCATCGCCTCGCCGGTCGCCAGCGCGATGCGCCAGTTGTGCAACGGGCAAGCGACCGCACCGCCATGGACGATACCCTGGCTCAACCGCCCGCCCTTGTGCGGGCAGCGGTCGGCGAGTGCGAAGACCTTGCCCTCGCCGGTGCGGAACACGGCGATATCGTCGCCGCCGGTGACCTGTACGGTGCGGCTGCCGCGCACCGGGATTTCATCGACCCAGCCGATATCGAGCCATTCGCCGATCATGCCATTTCCTCCGTCGCGCGGGTGGGGGTGAAGGTCGCCATCGGCGCATGATGTTCGCGCTCGGCCCCGGCAACGCGCGCCGCCCAGGGGTCGTCCTGCATGAACTGCTGCGAGAACAGGAACCGCGCGGCCAGCGCGTCGCGCCCCGCCGCATCGTCGGCCATGCGCGCGCGGACATACTCGACGCCGACCCGTTCGATCCACGGCGCGGTCCGCTCCAGATAGCGGGCTTCCTCGCGATACAGCTGGATGAAGGCGGCGCAGTAATGCATCGCCTCTTCCTCGGTCGCGACCTTGCACAGGAAATCGGTCGCGCGGACCTTGATCCCGCCATTGCCGCCGACCGACAATTCGTAACCGCTGTCGACGCAGACGACGCCGAAGTCCTTGATCGTCGCCTCCGCACAATTGCGCGGGCAGCCCGACACCGCGATCTTGAACTTGTGGGGCATCCACGACCCCCATGTCATCCGTTCGACCTTGACCCCCAGACCGGTCGAATCCTGCGTGCCGAAGCGGCACCATTCGGACCCGACACAGGTCTTCACCGTCCGCAACGACTTGCCATAGGCGTGGCCGCTGACCATCCCGGCGGCGTTCAGATCGGCCCAGACGGCGGGCAGGTCCTCGCGCTTGATCCCGAAGATATCGAGCCGCTGGCCGCCCGTCACCTTGACCATCGGTGCATCATATTTCTCGACGACATCGGCGATCGCGCGCAGTTCGCGAGGGGAAGTCAGGCCGCCCCACATGCGCGGCACCACCGAATAGGTGCCGTCCTTCTGGATGTTGGCGTGGAGGCGTTCGTTGACGAAGCGGCTTTGCTGATCGTCCTTGTAGACACCGGGCAGGGCGCACAGCAGATAGTAATTGAGCGCCGGCCGGCACGACGAACAGCCATCGGGCGTCGACCAGTGCAGCTTCTGCATGACTTCGGGGATCGAGCGCATGTCCTGGCGGACGATCTCGCGCCGGACATCGTCATGGCCGAAGCTGGTGCATTTGCACATCGTCTTGGGGCCGGCCTGCACCTCGTCGCCCAGCGTCAGCGCGAGGATGGTTTCGACCAGCCCGGTGCACGATCCGCACGATGCCGACGCCTTGCACGTCGCGCGCACCGCGTCGAGGCTGTGCGCGCCCTTGGCGATGCAGCCGACCACCTGTCCCTTGGTCACGCCGTTGCAGCCGCAAATCTCCGCATTGTCGGAGAGCGCCGCAACGGCCGACTTAGGGTCCGCCTGCGCCCCTCCCGAAGCGAAGGCCTGTCCGAAGATCAGCAGATCGCGGATCGCGCCGATATCCTCGCCGCGCTTGAGCAGGTCGAAATACCAGTTGCCGTCGGCGGTGTCGCCGTACAGCACCGCACCGACGATGCGGTCGTCCTTGACCACCACCCGCTTGTACACGCCACGGCTGGCGTCGCGCAGGACGATGTCCTCCGCGCCCGCGCCGCCCGAAAAATCGCCGGCCGAAAAGACGTCGAGCCCGGCGACCTTCAGCTTGGTCGAGGTCACCGATCCGCGATAGCCGCTATGCGCGTCGGTCAGGCCATCGGCCAGCGCGCGGCACATGTCCCATAGCGGCGCGACGAGGCCATACACGTTGCCGTCATGCTCGACACATTCGCCGACAGCGAGGATCGCGGGATCGCTGGTGACCATATGGTCGTCGACCTGGATGCCACGCCCGACCGCAAGGCCGGCCGCGCGCGCCAGTGCCACCGACGGGCGGATGCCGACCGCCATCACGACGAGCGAGGCGGGGATCAGCGTCCCGTCCTTCAGCCGGACGCCCTCGACCGCGTCGCTGCCGACGATCTCGGCGGTGTCGGCCCCGGTCAGGATCGTCTGGCCGCGTGCTTCCAGTGCGGACTTGAGCAGCCAGCCCGCCGCTTCGTCCAACTGCCGTTCCATCAGCGTCGGCATGATGTGCAGTACGGTGACCTTCATGCCGCGCAGCGACAGGCCGTGCGCCGCCTCCAGCCCAAGCAGGCCGCCGCCGATCACCACCGCGCTGCCACCCTTTTCGGCGGCGGCGAGCATGTGGTCGACATCCTTCATGTCGCGGAAACCGATGACGCCGGGCAGGTCCTTGCCGGGCACCGGGATGATGAACGGATCGGACCCGGTCGCGATCAGCAGCCGGTCGTAACCGGTGACCCGGCCCGATCGCGCGGTCACCGTCCTGGCCGCGCGATCAATGGCGACTACAGGATCGCCCGCGACCAGTTCGATCGCGTTCTGTGCGTACCAGTCGGCGTCGTTGATGACGATCTGTTCGAACGTCTTTTCTCCGGCAAGCACCGGCGACAGCATGATGCGGTTATAGTTCACATGCGGTTCGGCACCGAAGATGGTGACGCGGTACCGGGCAGGGTCGCGGGCCAGCAGTTCCTCGACCGCGCGGCATCCGGCCATGCCGTTGCCGATCACGACAAGGTGTTCGCGGGTGTCGACGCCGGGGGTGAGAGGTTCGTGTTTCATCGATGGGGTCCGTGGCAAGTGGATGGGGTTCAGATCCGGACGCCGTCGGCGGCGGTCCATTCGCGACGCCAGCGGCCCTTGACCATGGTCAGCGTGGCGAAGGCGATCAGGGCGAGCGTGGCGAAGATCAGGAACCCGCTCTGGAAGCTACCGGTCAGTTGCTTGGCGAGGCCGAGCGAGGAGGCGAGGTAGAAACCGCCGATCCCGCCGGCCATGCCGACCAGCCCGGTCATCACGCCGATTTCGGCGGCGAAACGCTGCGGCACCAGCTGGAACACCGCGCCGTTGCCGGTGCCGAGTGCCAGCATGGCGAGGACGAACAGGGTCAGCGCCGCTTCGACGCTATCGGCCTGACCGACGCCGGCCAGCGCGGCTGCGGCGACGACGAACACCACCGACAGCGCCTTCACGCCCCCTACCTTGTCGGCCAGCGCCCCGCCCATCGGCCGCACCAGCGATCCGGCAAAGACGCAGGCGGCGGTGCAATAGCCGGCGGTGATGGTGGTCAGCCCGAACCGGTCGGTGAAGTAGATCGGCAGCGAGGCGGCGAGGCCGACGAACCCGCCGAAGGTGACGGCGTAGAAGCCCATCAGCCACCACGCATCGCCCTGCTTCAACGGCAGGAAATACTCGGTCAGCTTGCGGGCGGGCGGCGCGTTCGGCGCGTCCTTCGCCATCACCATATAGGCGACGAACACCAGCGTCAGGGGCAAGCAGGCGAGGCCCAGCACCGCATTCCACCCGAACAGCTTGGCCAGCGTCGGCGCGAACAAGGCGGCCAGCACCGTGCCCGAATTGCCCATGCCGGCCAGACCCATCGCCTTGCCCTGATGCTCGGGCGGATACCAACGGCTGGCGAGCGGCAGGGCGATCGCGAAGCTGGCTCCTGCGAACCCCAGGATGACGCCCAGCGCGAGCGTGCCGGCAAAGCTGTTCACCCCCAGCGTCCATGCGCTGAACAGTCCGGCGATGACGATGATCTGGCTGATCGCGCCGGCGCGCTTCGGCCCGATGCGGTCGACCAGCAGGCCGTTGACGACGCGCAGCAGCGCCCCGGCCAGTGTCGGCACCGCGACCATCAGACCCTTTTGCGCCGGGGTCAGCAACAGCGTCTTGGCGATGTCGGGCGCGAGCGGGCCGAGCAGCACCCACACCATGAAGGCGAGGTCGAAATACAGGAATGCCGCGATCAGCGTCGGCGTATGTCCGCTGGACCAGAAGCTGTCCGGTTTGGCGGCGGTATCGTCTTTCCAATAGGCGGTAGCCATGGCAGTTCCCCGAATGCGATGGACAAAGAAAAAGCCGCCCCGACGCGGCCCTGTTCGGGCGCATCGGAGCGGCTTCGTTGCCGTGTGGCGATCATCGATCGCCCGACGCTATCGGTCCCGCCGTTGGAACCGGTTCGCGCTTATATCGTGCCCGACGCCATTGCCGGACCCTGCGAAGATGACCGATTCGCTACGATCATGCAAGGCATTTCGCAGTGCAGCATAATTTGCGACGAACGGAGTATGTACTCGGGTCGTCGCACTTTACGCGTGCCGGCAAAACCCGATACGTGTAACCTTCGCCAACTTCCGCGCGCCGACGCCCGATATCGTCATGGCAGCGCTCGCAAATACCCCGCGATATCGTCGGGATCGAACGACCGCCCATCGAAGAACGGATCGCTGCCGAGCATCAGCCGACCCTGGGTCGAACCGGCCGCGACGGTCCCGCCGATCGCGCCTTCCAGCTTCGAACTGGCACCGGGCAGGGGGGCACCCGACCCGGCCAGTGCCGCCCGGTACAGATCGGGGCGGAACGTGTTTTGCGCGATCCGGGCTTCGTCCGCCGCGACCGGCGTGCCGTCCCACCGCACCATCTGCGAATACAGCCACGCCGCCTGACTTCGCCACGGGAAATTGGCCGCCTCGCGATACTGGAACATGAAGTCGGGGACGTGAAGCGGCTCGGCACCCGCCACCACCCGCACCCGGTCGCCGATGGCGCGCGCGATCGGATCGACCGGCGCGTCGAGATAGTCGGGACGGGCGAGGATCGCCGCGCTGGCGTCGCGCGTCGCCGGATCGATGAAGTGCGCGGCGGCAGCGTGGAGCGCGCGGATCAGCCGCTGCACCACCTCGCCGTGCTCGCCGACCGTTTCCTCGCGCAGCGCCAGCACCTTTTCCACGCCGCGCCGCCAGATCTGGGCGGTGACCAGCGCGATCCGCCCCACGCCGCGATCGACCGCGACGCTGTTCCACGGTTCGCCGACGCAGATGCCGTCGACCTCGCCCACCGCCAGCGCATCGGCGGCAAAGGTGGGGCCGATGGTAACGATCTCGACATCCATGTCGGGCCGGATACCGACCGCCGCCAGCCAGTAGCGCAGCATGTAGTTATGGCTCGAATAGCGATGCACCACGCCGAAGCGCAGCCGCCGCCCCGCCGCCATGCGCGCCGCCGCCACGACCTTCAGTCGCGCGCCGAGCGTCACCGGATCGCCCAGACCGTCACCATCCAGCACCTGTTGCGCCAGCGGCAGCGCCAGCGTGATCGCATTGCCGTTCAGCCCCAGCACGAACGGCACCGCCAGCGGCACCGCCGGCCGCCCGCGTCCCAGTGCGGTGGCGATGGCGAGCGGCGCGACCATGTGCGCGGCATCGGTATGGCCATAGAGCAGCCGGTCGCGCACCGTCGCCCACGTCGTGTCGCGGACCAGTTCGATCTCCAAGCCCTCGGCTTCGGCAAATCCCTGTTCGCGGGCGAGGATGGGCAGCGCGGCATCGACCAGCGGCAGGAAACCGATGCGGATCTTGTCGTGCGCCATCACAGCCCTCCCATCAATGCGTCGCTGGTCAGGATCGCGTCTGCAATCTCGGCGATCCGCCGGTTCGACCGCATCGCCTGTGCGCGCAGCAGCGCGTAGGCGGCGGGTTCGTCGATCCCGCGCCGTTTCATCAGGATCGCCTTCGCCTTGTCGATCGTCGTCCGGTCGGCCAGCGCGCTCTTCGCCTCGACCAGTTCGGCCTGTAGCCGCGCGAACGCCTGAAACCGGCGGATGGCGAGGTCGAGGACCGGCTTGATCCGCTGTTTGGCGAGGCCGTCGACGATATAGGCCGATACGCCGGCATCGACGGCGGCGGCAGTCGATTCAGCATCGCTCTGGTCGACGAACATCGCGATCGGACGCGATATCGCGCGCGACACCGCGAAGAATTCCTCCAACTCGTCACGACTTGGGTTTTCGAGGTTGATGAGGATGACCTCGGCCGCCGCCGCCTCGACATCGGCGACCAGCCGGCGGGTGCCGTCGATGATGACGATATCGTCCAGCCCCGCCTCGCGCAGGCCGTCCGAAATGATCGCGGCGCGTGTGGTGCTGGTGTCGATGATCGCGATCCGCATGATCCCGCTACCCCCGAAGCTGACGCGCGGCCTGTGCCCCGCGCCTGCCGGGTGCGTCAAGCTATAGCGCGGTGAAGCGGAAGTCGCGGAAGCGGGCGGTGCCCTGTCCCGCCGAATAAAGACCGGGGCGCAGCATCAGGAACCCGCCGCGGACATTGTGGTGATAGCCCGACACCTCCATGCCGCGGTCGAAGCGTTGCCACGTCCGGCCATCGTCGCCGCTGGTGTGATAGGCGACGATGTGCCGGTCGTTGGTGACGCGCATCCGCATCCGGCGGCCGTGCGGATTGGCCGGCCGCCCGCGCTCGATGCCATATTGGTGGGTGACGAAACGCTGTTCGTCGAACCCCAACCCACAATACAGCTTGTCGTCGTAGAACAGGATCAGGCCGGCCGTGCCGCCGGGCGCGATCTCGATATCGCATTCGAAGCGATAGCCGGTATCGCCCGCGATCAGCAGCAGCGGCGCGCCGTCCGACGGTGCCTTACCCTTCGCATCCAGCAGCAGCGCGCCGTCCTGCACCCGCACCCGCCCGCGATCATCGGGCGTGGGGCGGAAGAAATTCCATTTGGTGCCGAGCGCCAGCGTCGCGAAATCGTCCGACAGCGCCTGTCCATGGCGCACGGCTTGTCCACCCTTGGGCTTGGCGATCGGCTGCGACAGGTCGCCGCCGGTCATGCGGAACCAGCCATCGGGCGTCCATTCGACCGGGTCGAGCAATGCCTGTCGCCCCAGCGTCCAATAGCCGTTCTCATAGCCGTGATAGACCGACCACCAGCTGCCGTCCGGCCCCTCGACCAGCGTCGCATGGCCGCGCGACCACCATTTTTCGGCGAGCGAAGTGGTGCGGACGATCGGGTTGCCCGGATGATGCTCCCACGGGCCATGGATCGATTTCGATCGCGCCGCGATGACCATATGCCCGGTCGGCGGCCCGGCCGTGCCGCCCACCGCAGTGACGAGGTAGAAATAGTTGCCATGGCGCATGACCTTCGGCCCTTCGGGGCTGAACCCCTCGACATCCCATGTGTCGGGATAGCGCCATGGATCATAGACATGCTCGACCTTGCCGACGGTGCGCAGGCCATCGTCGGACAGGCGGATGCGGTCGCCACCCGACAGAAACAGCCAGCGCGACCCGTCCTCGCCGACCGCATGGCCCGGATCGATATGATCGGGGAGCTTCAGGTCGATCGGTTCCGACCACGGCCCGTCGATATGATCGGCCCAGATCACCCAGCTGGTCGTCGGGTTCTTGGTGGGCACGTACAGGTAATAGCGACCCTTGTGCCGGGTCAGTTCGGGCGCCCACACCGCACCGATATTCGTCGTCAGCGCGGCGGTGCGCGGGGTCCAGTTCACCAGATCGCGCGAATGCCAGATGACCAGACCGGGATAGGAATCGAAGGTCGAGAAGGTCATGTAATAATCGCGACCATCCTTCAGGATCGTCGGATCGGGATGATCGCCCGCCATCAACGGGTTGAGGAAGCGCCCGTCGCCCAGATCGGCGATACGCTGGTTGTCATACCCGCGCCGATAGGGCGGGGCGGGGGCGGGGGCCGCCGCACCCGCGGTGGGCAGCGCGGCGATTGCGCCGCCCAGCGCCGCCCCCGCCATCACCCCCCGGCGCGAGAAACCGCTCACATCTTCACCCGCGCGCCGACCAGCAGCGTGCGCCCAAAATGATTGTTCTCGTAATTGCGGCGCGCATCGACATCGACGATCCGGCGGCGATAGGCGTCGGTCAGGTTCGTGCCCTCGATCGACAGTTCGAGGAAGTCGGTCAGCTTGTACCGGATCGACGCGTCGACGTTCGCGATCGAGTCATAGCCTTCGAAGATATTGCCCGTTCCCGATCCGCCATCGACATAGGGACCGCGATACGCGACCGAGGTGCGCGCGCTAAACTTCGCGTCTTCGTAATAAAGCGTCGCGTTGAACTGACGCTTCGACACATTGTACAGCGTCTCGGTCCGGGTGATCGTCGGCAGCGCGCCGCCGGGCACGGTCGCCGGACCCTGCTGCGTATAATCGGCGTCGGACCGGACGAAGGTCGCGTTGACGATCCCGCCGAAATTGCGCAGCACGCCCGGCAGGAACCGGAACGGGGCCTGCAACGCGATCTCGATCCCGTCGAGCGACGCGCCCGTGCCGTTGCCGGTGGTCGAGATCGTCCAGATATCCTGCGACTGGAGCGCGGGGTTCAGCGCGGCAGGCGACGACGACACCAGCACCGATGGCGACAGTCCGGTTTCGGTGAAGGTGCCGCTGCGCGCGACCGCAACCGGGAAGCTCGCCACATCCTTGCGGAACACCGCGACCGAAAAGGCCGATTGCGGTGCGAAATACCATTCGGCGGCCAGATCGTAATTGGTCGCGCGGAACGGATCGAGGAACGGGTTGCCCGTCGTAACCCGGAAATTGAACCCGTCGGCCGATCCGCCCGGCGTCAGGTTGCCGAGCGACGGGCGGGTGATGACCTTGGCGATCGCGCCGCGGACGATGATGTCACTGGTCGGATACAGTGCGACGTTCATCGAGGGCAGCCAGTCCTCGTAATCGCGCTTCACCGTTACGTTGACGCCGCTGTTGATGCCATAGGACGACTGGTCGGTCCGGACATAGCGGATGCCGGCATTGGCGGCATATTCGAGGCCGAATACCGTGCCCTTGGCATCGAACTGCAGATAGCCGCCCTTCGTCTCCTCGACCACGCCGCGATTATTGCCGACGTCGAGCGCGAGCGGGCGGTTATACAGGCCGGTAAAGTCGGTCACCGCGTCGAAATTGGGGATCAGCCATTGCAGCGACGTGCCCGACGGCGCGTTCGATCCCTTCAGCGTGAACAGGTCCGACAGGGCATCGGTTGCCTGGAACCCATAGACCGCGGTCGGGCCGAAGGCGGTGCTGGCAGAGCAGGTGATCGTGCCCAGCACCAGATCGCGCCCGCCATTGCCGCACACCGCCGTGTCGCGGGTGAAGGCGGTGATGTCATAGTCGTAGCGCCGCCACATGCCGCCAGCACGGACCTGAAACCCCTCCGCCACGTCCCATTCGGTGCGCAGCTGCGCGGTCTTGAACTGGTTTACCACATCCGATGGCCGGTCGCGGATTTCGGCGAGCTGGAAATTGGCCGGATCAGTCACGCTGGTGCCGAAGGCGAGCAGAGGAGAATCCCGGTTCGAATAATCGTAGCGATAGCCCTGCGCATCGCGATCGTCGAACACCAACGTCGTTTCGACCGGCACGCTGGCGTCGGACTTCGAATAGCCGCCGAGCAGGGTGAAACGGAACTTGTCGCTCAGGTCCTGATCCCAGGTGCCACCGATCTGGTAGAATTCGGTCTGCGACTGGCGGAAATAATGCTCGGTGCGAACCCATGCGTCG
Organism: Sphingomonas sp. Leaf22; assembly: GCF_001421715.1. GTDB lineage: Bacteria > Pseudomonadota > Alphaproteobacteria > Sphingomonadales > Sphingomonadaceae > Sphingomonas. The sequence goes on along the minus strand of NZ_LMKP01000041.1, from coordinate 370,439 downwards.
TTCAGTGTCGCCGACACCATGTTGCCGGCATCGTCATAGGTCGGATTGAGGATGTCGGTCTGCCGCTCGTTCGACCGCAGCAGCACCTCGCCCCATTTCTCGCGACGGTCGGCGCGGAAGCGCGAATACAGGCCGTCGATCGACACCTTGGTCGCGTCGGTCGGCGACCATTGCACACTGCCGGTCAGGCCGAGGCGTTCGCGGCTATGCTCGACCTCGCCATAGCGCGGAATACGCGGGTGGAAGGCGAGCGCGGCACGGTCGCAGGCGGCCCCGGCGATATACGTCCCGCCGCGATTGGGGGCGGTCCAGCACGGCGTGCCGTCGACCGAATCGAACCGCGCCTGTGCCCAGCGAACGGTATTATTGCCGATCTCCTTGGTCCGCGTGTCCTGATATGCGGCGGAGATCGATGCGCCGAGCGTCCCGTCGGGTGATTTCCAGCCGACCAGCCCGGCAAAGCGCGGGCCGACCGTCTTCGACAAATCGTTGTAATTGGCGACCGCCGAAGCGGCGACGGTCAGCCCGGTCTTGCCCGCCAGCGGGTTGCCGGTGTTCAGGTCGACGACCGCGCCCAGCGACCCTTCGTCCAGATCGGCCGACGCCGTCTTGTGGACGACGATCGAGCTGAACAGTTCGGAAGCGAACACGTTGAAATCGAACGACCGGTCGCGGTTGGCCGAGGCACCGTCGCTCGACGTCGTGACCGTCTCCAGCCCGTTGACCCGGACGCGGGTGAATTGCGCACCGAGACCGCGGACGGTGATCGCGCGGCCCTCGCCACCATCGCGCTGGATCGCAATGCCGGGAATGCGCTGCAGCGATTCGGCGAGGTTCTGATCGGGGAATTTGCCGATGTCTTCGGCGACGATCGCGTCGACCGCGCCGATTGACTGGCGCTTTACGTTCAGCGCGGCGTTCAGCGATGCGCGAAAACCGGTGACGACGATCTCGGTTTCCGCGTCCTCGGCGGCGGCCGGTGCCGGATCGGTTCCGGTCGGGGCGGCATCCTGCGCATGACCGGTGCCGGTCAGCGAGACCAGCGAGGTGGCGGCCAGCAGTGCGCGGACGATCTGGCGGCGGTGACGAAATTGCATTGCGAACCCTCTCCCTATCGCGATGACACCGGGCGCAATCGTTTCACGCCCGCTGCCATCCTCTGGTCGGCAAAGCGGAAAAATCGTTCCGCCGGACCGTCGAACCCTTTCCGGGACGCCTGTCGGGTCCCGGAAATCCGGTTTTGCCGTTTTCGGCTTGAGAAACCGGTGTCAACGCGACATTGTGCCGACACGACGAAGCTGTCAAGAAGCGCGCGGAGAGGAAAATTATGAACCGACTGACCTGCTTGGCCCTTGCCGGCCTGCTGTCGATCGCGACGGCCACGCTGCCGGCATCGGCGCAGACCGCCCAGGCATCCGCCGCCATGACGGCCTTTCCGGGCGCGCAGGGTTGGGCGGCGGCAACGCCCGGCGGACGCGGCGGACGCATCGTCCGGGTGACGACGCTGGCGGCGGATGGGCCGGGATCGCTGAAGGCGGCGCTGGACGCGAAAGGGCCGCGGATCGTCGTGTTCGAGGTCGGCGGGGTGATCGATCTCGGCCGCACGACGCTGACCATCACCGAACCATATCTGACCATCGCCGGGCAAACCGCGCCGTCGCCCGGGATCACGCTGATCCGGGGGGGCATCGACATTCGCGCGCATGACGTGATCGTCCGCCACCTGCGCGTGCGGCCGGGGCTGGACGGACAACCCAAGCGATCGGGGTGGGAGGTCGATGCGATGAACACCGTGTCGGCGCACAATGTCATCGTCGATCACTGCACGATGACGTGGGCGCTCGACGAAAACCTGTCCGCCTCGGGCCCGCGCTTCGATGGGGCGACCCCCGACGACTGGCGTCGCGGCACCAGCCACGACATCACCTTCAGCTATAATCTGCTCGCCGAGGGGCTGGCCGATGCCAGCCATCCCAAGGGCGAGCATAGCAAGGGGTCGCTGATCCACGACAACGCGACGGGCATCCTGATCTGGCGCAACGTCTATGCCCATAATGTCGAGCGCAGCCCGCTGCTGAAGGGCGGGGTACAGGCGGCGGTGGTCAACAACCTGATCTACGATCCCGCCAAGCGCGCGGTGCATTACAACCTGATGGCGCTCGAATGGGCGGGTCATGCCTATCAGGAGGGCAAGTTGTCAGCGGTCGGCAACGTCATGCGCGGGGGGCCGTCGACCGACGAAGGGTTGCCGTTCCTGATGCTCGGTGGCGATGGCGACCTGCGCTATCATGGGCGCGACAATGTCGCGGTCGACCGGCACGGCAATCCGCTGCCGATGTTCGGGCGCTATGGCGTGACCCGCGCGAAGCTGATCGAGGCGAAGGCACCGCCGGTGTGGCCGGCGGGGCTGCCCGTACTGCCCGCGCAGGATGTCGAAACGCATGTGCTCGCCAATGCCGGCGCGCGGCCATGGGACCGCGATGCCGACGATATCCGCGTGCTGTTTTTCGTGGCCGAAGGGCGCGGAAAGGTGATCGACGACGAACGCGAAGTAAGTGAATATCCGCATCCGGTGCCGACCACGGCACCTTTTGTCGAAGCGGCATGGGATCTTATCACGATGGAGCCGAAATCGGGACGCTATCCGGGACAGAAGGGGCCGATCCAGGAATCGCTATCGGCGCGCGATCGGGCGATGCGGCAATGATCCGGCGGGTCGTCGTCGCGGTGGTGGCGCTGCTGTGCGCCATGCCCGCCGTCGCCGCGCCGCGCGTGTTGCTGTTCCACCGCGCGACCGGGTTCGTGCACGATTCGATCCCGACTGCCGTCGCCGCACTCGACCGGCTGGCGCGCGAGCGCGGACTGGAACCGGTGGCGAGTGACGATCCGGCGGTGTTCGACAAGCCAATCGACTATGCCGCGATCGTGCTGGTGTCGACCACCACCGATCCCAAGCGCGCCGAGAGCGAATGGTTCATCGGGCCGCGTCGCGATGCGCTGCAACGCTATGTCGAGGGCGGCGGCGGGGTGGTCGCGATCCATGCCGCGGCGGATTCGCACTATAACTGGCCGTGGTATGCAAAGATGATCGGCGGCCGCTTCGCCCAGCATCCACCGGGCGTGCCGGAGGCGGAGGTGACGCGGGCGGCCCAGCGCCATCCGGCGATCGACACGCTGCCCGACCGGTTCCGGATTCCCGACGAATGGTACGGCTTTCGCGACCTGTCGACCGATCTCGATTCGCTGCTGACCTTCGATCCGCAGTCGATCGGCGCGAGCGACGTGAACCCCAAGCCGCTGGCATGGGCACATCGTGTCGGACAGGGGCGTGTCTTCTATACCGGGCTGGGCCACCGCAAGGAAAACTGGGCCGATCCACGGCTGCTGGCGCATGTCGGCGGCGCGCTGGACTGGGCGACCGGGCGGGGCAGGGCACCGGCGATGGTCGTGATCGACGAGGCATCGACGCGCGTGCGTGAGGCACCGCCGCATGGCGCGATCGGCACCGGCACGGCGTGGCGGATCACCGACCGGGTGCCGGGGCGGACGATGGAGTTTCGCCGCCGGACGCTCGACAAGGGCGCTGCGATCGGGCCGCACCGGATCGACCATGACGAGGTGTATCAGGTCGTGACCGGCGAAGGGGATGTAACCAGCGACGGCGTCACCCGGCGGGTCGCGGCGGGGACGACGGTGTATCTGTACAGCGGGGCCCTGGTGGGCATCACGCAACGTGGGGCCAAGCCGCTGGCGCTGGTCGTCGCCTATCCGCTGGCCCGGCCGGTGCGTTAGGTCCCCGGCTGGATATAGGGGAAGCGGGCGAAGAGTTCGCGTTCCCAGCCGCGGGGATCGTCGACGACGCGGCTGACGGTATCGAACAGCATCGTCTGGCGGCGGGGCAGGGTGTAGTGCGGCCAGTCTTCGCCCGGATTGCCGCGCCGGGCCAGCGATACGAAGGCGGCCTGCATCCGCCGGGACAGCGCGCGGGCGGCGGGGCCGGTGCCGCTCATCGATCCGGGCGCGTCGAGCGTGCCGAAGGCCAGCGGAATGTCGTCGGTGTGCGCCGCGCGACCGCCGGGCCGGACGGGCGAGCTGTAATCGAGCTGATACACCCAGGCGGGGGCGCCGGCGGCGGCGAGGGCCTCCGCTTCGATCACCTGTCCCGGCCAGCTGCGCCCGGCGGTGGTCGCGCGGTACAGGACGTCGTCCGGCGTCATCGCCGGGAATCGCGCGCGATACCGCGCGACGACCCATTCGGGTGGGGCGTCGACGCGCAGCTGCGGGGCGATGCGCGCCGCCAGATTGGCCCAGTTCAGGTCGGGCGGCGGCGCGATGAAGGCGCGGGTTTCCTCGCGGGTATTGCCCAGAATCAACGGAATCGCGCGACCTTGCGGGTGCGCGTCGGGCCAGAAGGGATGGCGGTGCAGCGACCGCATGTCGAGCACCGGCCCCATATACACGCCGCCGCCAAGGATCGGGTCTTCGGCATCCAGCGCGTCGATCAGGCGGGCCACGGGAAGGGTTGCGACTTGTGCGGGTGTAGCTTTCAGGCGGGTCAGGAACGCTTCGGCGCGGCGGGTGGCGTTGAGGGGGCCGGAGGCGGTGACCTGTTGCCCGCTCATGGTCGCGGCGGCGTGGAACAGGCCGCGGGCATCGGGCATCGCCAAGAGGGTCGCGATCTTCGCGCCGCCGCCCGACTGGCCGAACAGCATGACGCGGTTCGGGTCGCCGCCGAAGTTGGCGATGTTGCCACGTATCCATTGGAGTGCGAGCAATTGATCGCGTTGTCCGACATTGCCGCTGTCGGGAAAGCGCGGGTCGAGCCGGGCGAGATAGAGATAGCCGAGCGCATTCAGCCGGTGGTTGACCGTCACCACCACGACGTCGCCCGATGCCGCCAGATGATGGCCGTAGACCTGCGGTTCGACGACGGTACCGTTCGAATAGGCACCGCCGTGGAGATAGACCATGACCGGCCGGTTCGCACCGGCGCGGGCGTCGGGCGTCCAGACGTTGAGGAACAGGCAGTCCTCCTGCTGGTCGCCGATGTTGGCACGTTGCGGACACGAGGGGCCGAATGCCGTTGCCGCCTGTATGTGGCGCAGGGGAGCGGGGGCGGTAACCGGCTGGAATCGCTGGCGGCTGGCGTCGGTGCCGTAGCGGATGCCGCGAAAGACGTGGACGCCAGCTTCGGCCGTGCCGCGCCAGCGGCCGGCGGGGGCGGTGACGACCGGATCGGCTGCGGCAGCGCGGGCCGGGCGAACGAGCGCGAGGGCGGCGGCACCGGCGATCACGTCGCGCCGGGCGATCGATGGGGGCATGTTCCTCTCCCTTGCGTCCGAAGCCCGGGTCCGTTGTGGCGGTGCTTCGATACGGGTCTTCGACGTCGCTCAGCCCCTATGCAGCACGAGCGGGGATCGCGTTCAGGCGCAGGGTAATCGGTGTCATCCGTTGCCGCAAGTCATGCCTGCGGCTTGCCGACCGAGGCGCGGCGGATTAGCGTCGAGACGAACATCGTCGGTTCGGCGGGTTCGGCGGGGTCGGTGCCGTCCTCGTCGTCCTCGCCGATCAGTTTCAGGGCGGCGGCGCGGGCCATGGTCGCGATCGGCCAGCGGACGGTGGTCAGCGGCGGCCACAGGTGCGAGGCGATCGAGGTGTCGTCGAAGCCGACGATCGACAGATCCTCGGGCACGTCCAGTCCGCGCTGGCGGGCGATATGCAGCGCGCCCGCCGCCATTTCGTCGTTGGAGGAAAAGATCGCGGTCGGGCGCGGCGACAGGTCGAGCAACCGTTCGGCGGCGCGCATCCCCGATTCGAACTGGTAATTGCCCTGCGCGATCCAGGTCCGCTGCACGCCGAGACCGGCGGCCTCCATCGCCTCTTCATAGCCCTGCTGCCGTTCGAACGCCGAGCGGAAGCCGTGCGGGCCGGCGATCATGCAGATGCGGCGATGGCCGGCGGCAAGCAGATGTTCGATCGCACCGCGCACCGCCTCGCGATCGTTCGACGACACCATATGCGCGGGATCGTCGAACGCGGCCGAGCCCATGCGGACATAGCGACAGCCGATCTGCGTACAGAGTTCGGCCAGCGCATCGTTTTCGGAAATGGGCGGCAGCAGCATCACTCCGTACGGGCGCTGCCGTTCGAGGAAGCGGCGGATTTCGTCGCGCATGTCGGGCGCGCCGCGATCGACCGGGTGGACCAGCAGTTCGAATTCGGTGTCGCGCAGCACCTCCAGCAACCCCTGCTGCACGCGCAGCACCATTTGCGCATTGGGATTGTCGTGGATCAGCGCGATCAGGAAGTTGCGGCGCAGCGCAAGGGCCCGCGCCTGCGGATTGGGGATGTACCCCAGTTCGGCGATGACGGCCTGTACCTTTTCGCGCGTATCGTTGTTCAGCAGCGGCGACTGGTTGATGACGCGGCTGACCGTCTTTTTCGAGACACCGGCTAGTCGGGCGACGTCGTTGATCGTCGGTTGGCCGCTTTTCTTCATGGCGCAGCGATAGCGGGGGCCGGGGCATCCGCCAATGTCCCGCCCGGACGATTCTTCGCGCTTGTGACTGACACCGGTTTCCATTACGGTTTTGGCAACAACAGGAGAGGCAAGTCGCATGGATAATCGCGATCGGATCGCGCACGCTTTCGTCGGCGCGCGGCAGCAGGCACGGGGCCTGCCGACCTATCCGGGCGAGCGGCCGACGACCCTGACCGATGCCTATGCCATTCAGGACCGCGCGATCGCGATCGATGGCCGGCAGATCGTCGGGTGGAAGGTCGGACGGATCAACCCGCCGCTCGACGCGACGCTGGGGAGCAACCGGCTGGCCGGACCGATTTTCGCCGAACAGGTGGTGGGCACCGAGACCGAGGCATTGCCGGTGATCGCCGATGGCTTTGCCGCGGCGGAGGCGGAATTCTGCGTGCGGATCGGGCGAAGCTCGGCGGGGCTACGCCGGCTGACGCCCGAACAGGCGCTGGAACTGGTCGACGCGGTGCATGTCGGGATCGAGATCGCCAGCTCGCCCTATCCGGGGATCAATGCCGATGGGCCGTTGGTGACGATCAGCGATTATGGCAATAATTTCGGGCTGTCGATCGGTCGGGAAGTCCCGGGCTGGCGCGACCTGTCGTTCCTCGACTGGCCGGTGGAATCGCGGATCGACGGCGCGGTCGTCGGCCGGGCGACGGCGCGGACGATGCTCGACGGGCCGATCGGAGCGGTGGCGTTCCTGATCGATTGTCTGGCGGTGCGCGGGTTGACGCTGGAGCCGGGACAGTGGGTGTCGTCGGGCGCGGTGACCGGCGTGCACGGGATTGCGCCGGGGCAGCGGTTCGAGGCGGATTTCGGGGAGATGCGGGTGGCGTGTGGTATCGTGGCGGCCGGGGTTCGGGTGGTGGGGTGAGGGTTGGTGGTTTTGGGGCGTTCTGGTCGAGAACGATCGGGATCTGGGGGTGAACTCGGCTGGTCCGGATCGAGTTTCAGCTGTCGGGTCGGCGAACTTCTCCCCTCCCTGACAAGGGAGGGGCTGGGGGTGGGTCGGCCAGCGAGGGAAGGTCACATCCGGCAACGGGCCAACCCACCCCCGACCCCTCCCTTATCAGGGAGGGGAGATACTGAATGTCGATCGGTTCTGGCTTTGGTCGCCCTCACCCTTCCTCGGCTGCGCCGCTCCCTCCCTCTCCCGTGGGGAGAGGGAAAGGCGCAGAAGGTCAGAGAGTTGCCGACGTTCTCAACCCAATCCCGGCCTTTGCCGGGGAACGAATGGGGGCGTAGCGGTCGGCGATGATCGGCACGCGCGTTGCCCTGGACCCCCGCCTTCGCGGGGGTACGGCAACGAAGTGGAAACGCAAACGCCGGTCGCCGGCGGTTGAACGAATGGAACGAGACCCTCTCCAGAGGGCGGAACAGCAAGGCCGAAAATCGGCCACCGAGAATGTGGAGGCGAGGCATGGAAGGTGACGGCATCGAGCGCGCGGTGAGCCGCGCGGGGCGGTATCGCTGGGGGATCGTCGCGCTGTTGTTCATGGCGACGGTCATCAACTATGTCGACCGGCAGATGATCGGCGTGCTGAAGCCGACGCTGTCCGAGGATCTCGGCTGGACCGAGACCGACTTCGCCAACGTCATCTTCTTTTTCCAGATGGCCTATGCCATCGGCTATATCGGGTTCGGGCGGATCGTCGACGTGATCGGCGCGCGCATGGGCTATGCCGTCGCCTTCGTCGTCTGGCAGATCGCGCATATCGCCCATGGCGGGGCGTATAGCGTGACGCAGTTCGCGATGGCGCGGTTCGGGCTGGGCATCGGCGAGGCGGGGAATTTCCCGGCGGGGATCAAGGCGGTGACCGAATGGTTTCCGGCCAAGGAGCGCGCCTTTGCGATCGGGGTGTTCAACGCCGGCGCGAATGTCGGCGCGATCATCACCCCGCTGGCGGTGCCGGCGCTGACCGTCGCCTATGGCTGGCGCATGGCGTTCGTCGTGACGGGCGTCGTCAGCCTCGTCTGGCTGGTCGCGTGGCTGGCCTTCTATCGATCGCCGCGCGAGCATCGGACGGTGTCGTCGGGCGAGCTGGCGTGGATCGAACAGGACCCGGCCGATCCGGTGCAGCCGCTGCCGTGGCGGCGGCTGATCGCGAAGCGCGAGACCTGGGCCTATGCGCTCGGCAAATTCTGTATCGATCCGATCTGGTGGTTCTTCCTGTTCTGGCTGCCGGGCTATCTGGGCGATCGCTACGACCTCGACCTGCTGAGTTTCGGGCCGCCGCTGGTCGCGATCTATCTGTTGTCCGACCTGGGCAGCGTGGCCGGCGGGTGGCTGTCGTCGCGGCTGATCGCGCGCGGGCGGACCGTCAACTATGCGCGCAAGGTGACGATGCTGGTGTGCGCGTTCGCGGTGCTGCCGGTGCTGTTCGCACAGTCGATCGACAATCTGTGGGTGGCGGTGCTGGTCATCGGCATTGCGACGGCGGCGCATCAGGCGTTTTCGGCCAACCTCTACACGCTGCCGTCGGACCTGTTTCCGCGGGCGGCGGTCGGATCGGTGGTCGGGATCGGCGGGACGGTCGGCGCGGTCGGCGGCATGTTGATGGCGAAATATGCCGGCTATGTGCTCGACGGGATCGGGAGTTATGCGCCGTTGTTCTTCGTCGCCGGGTCGGCGTATTTCGTGGCGCTGGCGTTGGTGCATGTGTTGTCGCCACGGTTGGCGCGGGTGGAGGGGGCGTAACGATCCGCTGCGGATCAGCCCCATCCGTTCGTCCCGAGTAGCCGCTACTCAGCACGAACGGTCAGGGATGGTTTCTCCCCAACCATCCCGTTCGGTTCGAGCAGCCTCGAGCCTGTCGAGAAGCGACCGTCGAGAACTCGGCGTTTGGGGCAACCCGTTCTCGACGGACGTTTCTCGACTTCGCTCGAAACTGCTCGAACCGAACGGACGGGCAGGGGGTGAGCGGGCCTATTCCCCTGCCAATCCCATCACTACGTCCCATTCCGCATCCGTTACCGGCGACACCGACAGGCGCGACTGGCGCAGCATCGCCATGTCTTTCAGGTCCTCGGTGGCTTTCATCTTTGCCAGCGTCACCGGGCGGGGCAGGGGCTGGTCGGGTTCGACCCGCACCGACACCCAGCCTTCGTCGCCATCGGGTTGCGCCGCACGCGCGATGCGGGCGATGCCGACCGCCGCCTTGTCCTTGCCCGAATGGTAGAAGAGCGCGCGGTCGTCGACCGCCATTGCGCGCAGGTGCCTGGCGGCGGCATGGTTGCGCACGCCGTCCCATTCGGTGCCGCCGTCCTTGACCAGATCGTCCCAGCCATAGCTGTCGGGTTCGGATTTCAGCAGCCAGTACGCCATGTCGAACCCCCATGATAAACCGCGGGTGAATATAGCATTCCGCGTGCGTTCAGTCGCTGCCTGCCATGTATCGATCCTCGGCGCAGGTGTGTCGACGTGGACAGGGGCGGCACGGCCCCCACGCACTTGAGGAGATTGGCATGAAGACCTTGCTGACCAAGGCGGGCCTGGGGCTGTCGCTGGCGGCGACCGCGCTGACCGCCGCTGCTGCTCCGGCCGAGGCGCAGTGGCGTCGCGGATACGACCGGGGATGGGATCGCGGCTATGATCGCGGCCATGATCGCGGTTGGAACCGGGGCTGGAACCGCAATCGCGGCAATGGCGGTACGGCCGTCGTTGCGGGAATCGCCGGCCTGGCGATCGGCGCGGCGCTGGCATCGGGCGCGAACGACCGGCGCTATCGCGACCGTTATTATCGCGATCGCGGCTATGCCTATAATTACGACGATCGGTTCTATCAGCAGCGCGGATTCTATCCGAACGACGGTTATTATGCCCAACGCTACAACGACTATCAGCGGTGCTGGGTCGAACGGCGCTACGACCCCTATTACGACCAGATGGTTCGTGTCCGGGTCTGTAACTGATGGCGGGGGCGGGGGGCAGGTCCTTCCGCCCTTTGCACTTGGCGCGCGGGGCGTTTTGCGGCATGGGCCGCGCCCATGACTGATACGCCCCCCGATCGCCTCTCGATCAATCCGCGCAGCCCGCATTTCAACCAGCCCGTGCTCGAGCGCGGCATCGGCATCCGCTTCAAGGGCGCCGAGCGCACCGATGTCGAGGAATATTCGATCTCCGAAGGCTGGATCCGCGTCGGGCTGGGCAAGAAGGTCGACCGCAAGGGCCAGCCGCTGACCATCAAGCTGACCGGACCGGTCGAGGCGTATTTCCAGACGCCGGCCGAGGGGGAAGCGGTTCCGGCAGAGGACGCCGGGGCGGAGGACGTCAAGGTGGAAGACGACAAGGCCGACGGGGCGGCGTAAGCGCCCGTCACGGCCAGAACGAGGAGGGCGGTTGGTACAGCCGCCCCTCCTCCGGATCATACCGAAGGATGATTTCGTCGGGTCCGTTCTCTTCGGTTAACTGTACTGCCAGACCAACCGTATCGCCGATCAATCGTAAAAGGTCGATGGTGCTTTGTATGCCTTCGTCGCCGATGACTTCGATCGGATCGACGGTCAGTTCGATGTCGTTGTCGATCCAGAAGAAGCAATTCACGCGCAGTTTTTCGAACGTGAAGTCCAACATCGTTAGATTGCCGGCATCGGCAAGGGCGAAGACATTCCCGACATATTCCGGCAAATCCGTCGTCTCTCCGCCGACACGGAATTTCGGCTGGAGGTCGGGTTTTTGTAGCCTTTCCCAAAGCCGTTGCGCCTGAACGACGTTCACGGACGATGGGAACAGGATATCTCGCAGCGATCCTTCCGACGCCAGTTCTCGACGTAGCCTGTCCCAGTTGAGATCAGGCATCAACGTCCCGGTCCATCCGCTTGCCGACATGCTGTTCGCCGCGTTTGGCCGCCAGCGTCACCTGTCGGTGGCGTTCCGCCTTGGCCGCGAGCGTCGCTGCGTCGCGGGTGCCGGCGCAGGCGGGGCATTGCACGCCTTCCTCGAACAGCGGTGAGGTGCGGTCCTCCGGGCTGACCGGCATACGGCAGCCGCGGCAGAGGTCGTGGGTGCCCTGCGTCAGGCCGTGGCCGACGGCGACGCGTTCGTCGAACACGAAGCATTCGCCCTGCCACGCGCTTTGGTCGGCGGGGACGTCTTCCAGATATTTCAGGATGCCGCCGTCGAGGTGGTAGACTGCGCCCACGCCTTCGCTTTTCAGGAAGGCGGTCGATTTCTCGCAGCGGATGCCGCCGGTGCAGAACATCGCGACCTGCGTCTTGCCGGCCAGCAGCTTGGTCCGATTGGCGCGGAACCAGTCGGGGAAGTCGCGGAAGCTGTCGGTCTGCGGATCGACCGCGCCGGCGAAGGTGCCGACCTTCACCTCATAGGCATTGCGGGTGTCGATCACGACGGTCGACGGATCGGCGATCAGCGCGTTCCAATCGGCAGGCGCGACATAGGTGCCGACGATCTGCGTCGGATCGGTGCCGGGCACGCCCATCGTCACGATTTCGCGCTTCACGCGGACCTTCAGCCGGTGGAACGGCATGGCGTCCGCCGTGCTGAACTTGGGGCTCAGGTCGTCGCAGCCGGGCAGCGCACGGATCGCCGCCAGCGCGGTGTCGATCCCCTCCGCACTGCCGGCGATGGTACCGTTGATCCCCTCGGACGCGATCAGCAGTGTGCCGCGAATGCCGGCGCGGTCCAGCACCTGCTCCATCGCATCGCGGGTCCCTTTCGGATTGGCAATCGAAACAAAGCGGTACAGCGCCGCGACGGTAATCCCGGCCATCAGTGGACGAAGCGCGCCACCACGTCGCGGTACGACCGGCTGACCTTCACCTGCGCGCCCGATTCGAGGATCAGGAAACATTCGCCATTGGTGTGCGGCTTCACCTGCTTGACGAGGTCGAGGTTGACGATGGTCGAGCGGTGGACGCGCTGGAACCGGCGCGGGTCGAGCCGCTTTTCGAGGTCCTTCATCGTCTCGCGCAGCACCAGCGAATTGTCGCCGGTGTTGATGACCATGTAATCGCCCGCCGCCTCGATCATCTCGATCGTGTCGACATCGACGCGGAAGATCTGGCCGCGATCCTTGATGTTGATGAGCTTTTCGAAGCGATTGGCCCCGTGCGCATCGTCGCCGCCGCCATCGGCCGCTTCCATTTCCGCCGCGGTGTCGGGGGCGACTTCGGCGAGCACTTCCTTGAGCTTCTCGACCTCGGCCTGGCCGCGCTTTTCCGACAGGCGCTGGCGCACGCGGTCGAGCGTGTCGGCGAGGCGCGATTCCTCGACCGGCTTCATCAGGTAATCGACCGCCTGCGCCTCGAACGCGCGGATCGCATGATCGCTATAGGCGGTGACGAAGACCACCAGCGGCGGTTCGACCTCCATCAACCCCTGCACCACCGAAAAGCCGTCGAACCCCGGCATCTGGATGTCGAGGAAGACGAGGTCGGGCTTGTGGGTCTTGATCGAACGGATCGCCTCGCGGCCGTTCTGGCATTTGTCGATGATCTCGACATCCTCATGCGCCTGCAGGCGTAATTCGAGGCCCTGAATCGCCAACGATTCGTCGTCGACAAGGATGGTACGGATGGTCATGCAGCCTCTTTGGTAACGTCTTGCGTCTGGAACGGCAGTTCGATCTCGACCACGAATCCGCCCCCGCTGCCCGAACGGGTATCGAACCGATGATCGGGGCCGTATGCCTGTGCCAGCCGGTCCCGGATATTCTGTATGCCGACACCGGTGGAAAGCGTCGGCCGCTTCGGTCCGTCGATCAAGCCGGGGCCGGTATCGGAAACGGCGATCTGCACCCGATCCCCGGCCAGTCGAGCGGTGATCGCGATATCGGCCCCATCCTCCTGCGGCGTCACCGCATATTTGATCGCGTTTTCGACCAACGGCTGGAGCAGCAGCGAGGGCAGCCGCGCGTGCATGACGCGGGCGTCGATATCGAATTCGGTGCGCAGGCGATGTTCGAACCGCATCTTTTCGATATCGAGATACAGTTTCAGCGTTTCAACCTCCTGCTCCAGCGTGACGTGCGCGGTCGGCTCGTTCGCCAGCGTGTAGCGCAGGAACGAGGCGAGGCGGCTGAGCATCACATTCGCCTTCTCGGTCTGTTTGAGCAGCACCAGCGTCGAGATCGAATTGAGCGTGTTGAACAGGAAGTGCGGGTTCAGCTGATAGCGCAGCATGGCCAGCTGTGCCGACGATGCCTGCATCTCCAGCATCCGCATCTCGTCGACCTGCTGTTCGACGACCAGATAGAAATTGATGCCGAAATAGGCGGCCGACCAGCCGGCCAGCACGGTGAAGTTGATGAACAACGTACCCAGCACCAGCGAGAAGCTGACATCGGGCGACACGTTGCGGATGAAGGTGAAGACGAACGCGTCGATCAGCGAATAGGCGAAGGTCGCCGCCGACAGGGTGCACAGCGTCAGGAAGATCGCCGGCACGCGCGGCAGCGAGCGGTAATAGCCGTACAGCACGCTCATCAACAGCGTCAGGCAATAGCCGACGATGACCTCGACGATATTCGCCAGCACGCTTTTGAGCGACGCGGCGTTCGACAGCGTCGAGACCGAGCGCAGGATCAGATAGCCGGTCCAGCCGGCGGCCTGCAGCAGCCAGAAGGCGCGGTTCTTCTGTTCGAAGAAGGGGCGCGAGAAAATGGCGGGCTTAAGCGTCATGCGCTCCGTCGCAACTATGGCCCCTTGTCGCCGTCATATCGCGGCGGGGCCGGGATGGAAACCGGGCTGTAGCGCAAAGCCGCCCCAAACGAAAACCGCCGCCCCGTTGCCGGGACGGCGGTTCGCGTCGGTTGGTCCGGTTGGCTTTAGAAGCCGACGATCAGCGAACCGATGACCGCGCGCGGCGGACCGAAGTTGACGAACGCCGTGCCGGCACCGGTCAGGCTGCCCGGGAACGAGCCGACATAGAATTCGTCGAACAGGTTCGTGACGTTCAGCTGCAACGCGGTCTTCGGCAGGCCGACGCTGGCCAACGAGTAGCGGACGTCGAGATCGACGACGGTGTAGCCGTTGAATTCCACCGTGTTGATATCGTTCAGAAAACGTTCGCTGGTGTACTTGGCCTGCGCGCCGAGATCGAAATCGCCGAGCGACGCCTGTACGCGACCACCGGCCAGCCATTCCGGCGCACCGCGTTCACGCTTGCCGGCGGTCGGGAAGAACGTCGTCGCGCCCGAACGGACGTCGTTGACGATTTCCGAGCCGATGTACGATCCGAACGCATAGAGCAGGATTTCGCGAACCGGACGGTAGGAGACGCTGGCGTCCACGCCGTACTTCTTCACGTCACCAAGGTTGGTGTCGATGTTGCAATCGCATTCGATGTTGTACGCCGACACCAGACGGTTCTTGTACTGCGAATACCACGGCGTGATCGCGGCCTGAACCTTGCTCGACGTGTAGCGGAAGCCGGCGTCGAAGCTGTCCGAGGTTTCCGCTGCCGGGTTGGCGGCGGCCGTGCCGGTCGGGGCGTACAGCGAGTTGTACAGCGCATCGGTGCCGGGGACCGACACGTTCTTCGAATAGTTCACAGCGAAGCTGAATGCCGGCGTGAAGTTGTAGGTCATGCCGACGTTCGGCGTGAACTGGCTGTAGTTCAGCGTACGCGACACCGGTGCCGCCGCGCCGCTGGGACGGCCATTGGCCGCGACCCGATAGGGGTTGGCGGCAATATACGCCGCGACGTTGCCGCCCGACGGGCAATCGACGTTGCCGTTGCTGGCGGTAGTGAAGCAATACTGGTTGAGGTCGCGCGTGAAGAAGCGTCCGCTGCCGCCGATCAGGACGGTCAGGGTCTCGTCGAAGAACCGTCCGCGATATTCGGCACCGACCAGATGCAGGGTAGCAGTCGAGCGGCGGTCGCGCTTGTTCGGCACGGCGCCATTCGCGTCCGACAGCGGGTCGTTCGATGCGAACACGTCAAACGGTTCGCCATTGCTGAACAGGCCGCCGCCTTCGCCGGTCTGGCGATGGCTGGCGGTATCCAGCGCATAGTTCACGCGGACGCGGTTGTTGGCGTCGAACTCGTACGCGAGGTTGACGATCGCGTTATAGCGGTCGGTACGCGTCTGGCTGGGGTTGAGGATTAGCACGCGGTCGAGCGTGTCCGTATCACCGTTCAGGTCGCGACCGTAATAATAGGTGCCGCCGAACACGCCGGTCAGGTTGGTACCGGTACCCGAGGTGAAAAACTGTTCGCGCGCAGCGGTGACGCCGCCGCCGTTCGCCTTCACATACTGATAGCCGCCATCGACCGACAGGGTCAGTGCGTCGGACAGGTGAAACAGCGAATTCAACCGGACGTTGCCGGTGTTCGACGGGTTGTAGCGTCGTTCGAAATCGGTGCCGCAATAGTTCGACGTCGGCTCAAGCTGGGCCGTGCCGTTCACCGGCGTCACCCGGGTGCACGGATAACCGCCGGCCAGATTGTAGAAGCGGCTGGCCTTGTTCGCCTGCGCGCTGCCGGCCGTGCCGGTGAACGAGTCCGCGCGCAGCGAGGAACCGCCGAAATTGTTGCGGTTCTCGTTATAGTGGCCCGAGATCGCCACGAAGTCGCCGTTGCCGCCAATTTCCTGACGGATCTTCGCGTTGTACTGCTGCTTGTCCACCTGACCATAGTTGGCGAAGCTGGCGGCGTTGCGCGCGGTCGACGCCGCGAACCATGCCTTGGTGCCCATGCCGGTGATGTCGCCGGTCTGGATCAGTCCGAACACGCGGTGGAACGGACGGTCGCCCGCACCGTCGGCGACGATGTTGCCGTAGCTGGCGACGAGCGAAGCGCCACGTTCCTCGGTCGGGGTCAGCGTGTTGATGTTGACCGTGCCGCCGACGGCCGCGGCGGTCGGGCTGTCGACGTCGGTCGAACCGAGGTTCACGTTGACGCTTTCGAGCAGTTCGGGGTCGACCTGCTGGTTCGAATACAGCGCATAGTTGCCCGAATCGTTCAGCGGCAGACCGTCGAAGGTCTGCGCGATACGGCTCGAATCGAACCCGCGGATGCTGAACGAGCCGCCCGACGAACCGAACGGATCGTTATTGGTGAAGCTGACGCCGGGAACGAGGTTCAGGATCTGGTTCACGCTCTGGCCGGGCTGCTGACGCTGGATCAGTTCCTGGCTGATCTCGACCTTTGCCTTGGGCGAATCGGGAATGCGGACGCCGCCGACATCGCGGTCGGCCGAGCCGGTCACAACGATTTCGGCATCTTCGAAATCCTGCGAACCGGTTGACTGCGCGAAGGCCGAGGCCGGGAGCAGGAGCGCGGCAAAGGCCACGCCGGCATAAAGCTTGGTGTTCATAGGTCCCCCTGGAATCGCAAATGGGTGGCGCGGCTCGTACGCTGGTTCAGGCGGTGTCTTTCACCGTCCCGGTGCCAATGAACGTCCCATATTTCTATTTTGCGACAACCGGAAGCGGGGGTGTCAGTCTGTTTTGATGCGTTGCAAAAACGTCACGTCGTCACACCGGATACGATCGCCGCCCATGCCGCTTCGTCGATCACCCGGACGCCCAGTTCCTCGGCCTTGGCGCGTTTCGATCCGGCATCGGCGCCGACGACGACCAGATCGGTCCTCTTCGACACCGACCCGGCGACGCGGGCACCCAGCGCGTCGGCCTGCGCCTTGGCCTCGTCGCGGCTCAGCGTTTCGAGCTTGCCGGTGAAGACGACGGTCTTGCCGGTCAGTTCGCTCTGCGTCGTCGTATGGGCGATGTTGTCGGGGCGGACTTCGCGCAGCAGGTCGGCGACGACGTCGCGGTTATGTTTCTCGGCGAAGAAGGCGAGCAACGCGTCGGCGACTTCGGGGCCGATCCCCGCCGTCTCGACCGCGGCGACCAGCGCGCGGCCGCGGCGCAGCGTGAATTTCCGGTCGTTCTCGCCGATCGCCGGCTGGGTGATGCGGCGGACATGAAGCGCGCGGCGGATCATCGCGGCGATCCCGTTCGCCGAGGTCCAGCGGCGGGCGAGGTCGCGCGCGGTCACCTCGCCGACATGGCGGATGCCGAGCGCGAACAGGAACCGGTCGAGCCCGATCGTGCGACGCGCGTCGATCGCGGCGAGCAGCTTGGTCACGACAAGGTCGGACATACGCTCGCGCTGGACCAATGCTTCGCGGTGGGTGTGGAGGCGAAAGATGTCGGCGGGCGACGCGATCAGCCCGTCGCAGAAAAACTCCTCGACCCGCACCAGCCCCAGCCCGGCGATGTCGAACGCGTGGCGCGAGACGAAATGGATCAGCCGCTCGACCCGCTGCGCCGGGCAGACGAGGCCGCCGGTGCAGCGCACCACGACTTCGCCCTCGCCGCGCTCGGCGAGCGAGCCGCATTCGGGGCATATGGTCGGGAACGCCCAAGGATCGCGGACGTCGTCGCGGGTCAGGTTGTCGACGATCTGCGGGATGACGTCGCCGGCGCGCTGCACGACGACGCGGTCGCCGGGACGCACGCCCAGTCGCTCGATCTCATCGGCATTGTGCAGCGTGGCGTTGGTGACGACGACGCCGCCGACCGTCACCGGCTCCAGCCGCGCGACGGGGGTGAGCGCGCCGGTGCGGCCGACCTGGATATCGATCGCCTTCAGCGTGGTCTGCGCGCGTTCGGCGGCGAATTTGTGCGCGATCGCCCAGCGCGGGGCGCGGCCGACAAAGCCCAGCCGCTCCTGCCAGTCGAGGCGGTCGAGCTTGTAGACGACGCCGTCGATATCGAACGGCAGGTCGGCGCGTGCCGCCTCGATCGCGCGATAGACGGCGAGCGCCTTGGTCGCCCCTTCGCAGCGCTGGAACGCGTCGGCGATCGGGAACCCCCAGTCCTTGAGCGCCGCGACGACGCCGGCTTGGGTGTCGGCGGGGAGGGCGGTGACCTCGCCCCAGCCATGCGCGAGGAATTTGAGCGGGCGCGCGGCGGTGACGGCGGCGTCCTTTTGCCGAAGCGATCCGGCGGCGGCGTTGCGCGGGTTGGCGAACTGGCGCGCCTTGGCCGGATCGATCGCATCGGCCAGCAGGCGGGCGTTGAGCGCCGCGAAGTCGTCCTTCGCCATATAGACCTCGCCACGCACCTCGAACACGTCGGGCGCGGTGGCGGGCAGCGTCTGGGGAATGTCGGCGATGGTCGCGACATTGGCGGTCACGTCCTCCCCGACAGCGCCGTCGCCGCGGGTCAGCGCGCGGACCAGCCGGCGACCTTCGTAGCGCAGGGATGCGGACAGGCCGTCGATCTTCGGCTCGGCGGTCAGCGATACGGCTTCATCGTCGGACAGGCGCAGGAAGCGGCGGATGCTGGCGACGAATTCGGCGACGTCCGCATCGGCGAAGGCGTTGTTGAGGCTCAGCATCGGCCGGGCATGAGCGACCTTTGCCAGATGCCCCGACGGCGCGGTGCCGACCCGCAGCGAGGGGGAGTCGGTGCGGACCAGCGTCGGAAACGCCGCCTCGATCGCGCGATTGCGCCGGACCAGCGTGTCATACTCGGCATCGGTCAGCACCGGCGCGTCCGCCCCGTGATAGGCGGCATCCGCCTCGGCGATCCGTTCGGCCAGTTCGGCCAGTTCGGCGGCGGCTTCGGCTGGCGTGGCGGGCAGGGGGGGCGTGGTCATGTCCGGATCGCTACCCGGTCGGCGGGCCGGCGATCAAGGGGAAGGGCGGCGTCGGCGCGTCATTCCTTGCGGCGGATGGTCACGCGGCGTTCGACCACGATCGGGCGGTCGAAATGAAGGCCGGCGCGGCCGTCCTCCGCCCAGCGGATCGTCGCGGCCGCCCAGTGGCCGCCGCCGGTATCGATCCGGACGACCGATCCGATCGCGGCTTCGCCGAAATCGACGAGGTCGATCAGCGCGCCGGTGGTCGACAGGTCGCGAATGCGGGCCGGACGGCTGCGACCACCCAGTTCGATCGTGGTCGATCGCAGCATCCGTGTCCGTGCCGCGCGTTCGGCCTTCGGCCCCTGCGGGCTCAACGCGCCGCCATCGGCCGACAACCGCGCGGCGGCGGTGGCCCCGTCGAGCGGCGCGCCATAGACCGGCCCCTGTACGTCGGTGCAGCCAAGGTCGCGGAGTACCGCCAGCTCGTCATGATATTCGATGCCCCGCGCCGTCGTCGCGATGCCGAGCTGTTCGGCAAGCGTCACGATCGAGCGGACCACGGCGGCGTTGCGCCCTTCGGGATCGCTGACGCCGCGCACGAACGACCGGTCGATCTTGATCCGGTCGAAGGGCACGCGGCGCAGGCAGGTCATCGACGCCTGTCCCGCCCCGAAATCGTCGAGGGCAAGGCAGATGCCGATCCCCTGCAACGCCGCGAAGGTCGCGATGGCGGCGGGCAGGTCGCGCAGCACGCTGGCCTCCGCGATGCTCAGTTCCAGCCGCTCGGCGGGCAGGCCGGCGCGGGCGACGGCATTGGTCAGGATCGCGGTCAGCGCCGGATCGGCCAGTTGCGCGCCCGACAACGGGACCGACAGCCGCGTGGCTTCCGGCCATGACGCCGCATCGTGACAGGCGGTGCGCAGGACCCATTCGCCGATCTGCCCGGTCAGCTTGCATTCCTCCGCCACGCCGAGGAAATCCTGCGGCGGCACGGTGCCGCGCGTCGGATGGTCCCAGCGTACCAGCGCCTCGAACCCGGTGATCCGCCCGTCCGCCAGCGCGACGACCGGTTGATAGACGATGCGCAACTGGTCGCGCGACAGCGCGACGCGCAGGTCGTCGGCCATCTGCTGGCGCGATCGGGCACCGTCCAATAGCGCATCGTGGAAGAAGCGGTGGACGCCGCGTCCGGCATCCTTGGCGGCATAGAGCGCGAGGTCGGCGTGGCTGACCAGCGCGTCGGGGGTCGCCCCGTCGTCGGGCGACACGGCGATGCCGATCGAACAGCCGATCGATACCGTATGGCCGCTCAGGAAATAGGGTTGCGACAGCGACGCGATGATCGCCTGCGCCAGCGTCGCCATCTGCGTCCGGTTGCCCATCCGCGGCAGGACGACCTGAAATTCGTCGCCGCCCAGCCGCCCGACCAGCCCGGCATCGTCGACGACGCGGAGCAGCCGTTCGGCGACCTGCTTCAGGAGAGCATCGCCGACCGGATGGCCGAGCGTATCGTTCACCGCCTTGAACCGGTCGAGATCGAGCAGGAACAGCGCGGTGCCGTCATAGCCCGGCTGCGCCAGCGTCTGTTCGAGCGAGATGTGCATCCGCTGGCGATTGGCGAGGCCGGTCAGGCTGTCGAACAGTGCGAGGCGCGTGATCTCCGCATCCGATTCGCGCACCGCCGCCATGTCGGTGCCGGTGCCGACGAACCCTTCGAACCGGCCGAACGGATCGGTGAACGGGCTGCCCGATACGCTCCAGCTCCAGTCGCGATCGCCGGGAATGGCCGGGGTGACGGCATAGTCGGTGAAGGCGGTACGCGCCGACAGGTGGAAGGCGAGCGTGCGTTCCGGATCGTCGCGTCCGGATTCGCCCCCGGCGATCCGCAACAGGTCGGCCAGCACGGCACCGACCGGGTCGATATCGGCCGCGGCGAATACGTTTGCGATCTTGTCGCTCAGATAGGCGACGCGGCCGTTGCGATCGGTCTGCCAGAACCAGTTCGGGCCGTGATCCTCCGCCTCGCGCAACAGCCGGACGGCACGCTCGGCGGACAGGCCGGTCGAATCGTCGGGCCGCTGTACCCACGATCGCAACGTCGCCTTCATTCCGCCGATCGCCAACTGCCCGTCCCTTGCTGTGTCGGGGCGATGATAGCGGCGCAACGTGAACGAATTCTTTGCACGCGGTCGCTTCCTGCCTGTAGGGCAGAATGGAAAACGAACGATATGGACCTGCAGATGACCGTCACCATCACCGAAGCCGATCTGATCGACAGCGTCGCCGATGCGCTGCAGTTCATCAGCTATTACCATCCGATGGATTACATCCGCGCGCTGGGGGAGGCCTATGCCGCCGAAACCTCGCCGGCCGCCAAGGACGCGATCGCGCAGATCCTGACCAACAGCCGGATGTGTGCCGAGGGGCATCGCCCGATCTGTCAGGATACCGGCATCGTCACCGTGTTCGTGAAGTGGGGGCAGGATTGTCGCCTCGACAGCGACCGGTCGTTGCAGGAGGTCGTCGACGAAGGCGTCCGCCGCGCCTATCTCCACCCCGAGAACAAGCTGCGCGCGTCGATCCTCGCCGATCCGGCGTTCACCCGGCGCAATACCAAGGACAATACCCCGTCGGTGCTGCACGTCGAAATGGTGCCGGGGACCAAGGTGCATGTTGATGTCGCGGCCAAGGGTGGCGGCTCGGAAAACAAGTCCAAGTTCAAGATGATGAACCCCAGCGATTCGATCGTCGACTGGGTATTGGAGATGATCCCGCAAATGGGCGCGGGCTGGTGTCCGCCGGGCATGATCGGCATCGGCATCGGCGGCACCGCCGAAAAGGCGATGCTGCTGGCCAAGGAATCGCTGATGGCCCCGATCGATATGGGCCAGTTGAAGGAACGTGGGGCCCAGACCGATATCGAGGCGCTGCGGATCGAGTTGATGGACAAGGTCAATGCGCTCGGCATCGGCGCACAGGGACTGGGTGGGCTGTCGACGGTGCTCGACGTGAAGATCCTCGACTGGCCGACGCACGCCGCGTCGAAGCCCGTCGCGATGATCCCCAACTGTGCCGCGACCCGCCACGCGCATTTCACGCTGGACGGCAGCGGCCCGGCCTATCTCGAACAGCCGAACCTTGCCGACTGGCCCGACGTCAACTGGACCCCGGACAAGGCGGCGATCCGCGTCGACCTCGATACGCTGACCCCCGACGTCGTTGCGACATGGAAGCATGGCGACCGGTTGCTGTTGAACGGCAAGATGCTGACCGGTCGCGATGCCGCACACAAGCGGATCGCCGACATGCTGGCGAAGGGCGAGGAGTTGCCCGTCGATTTCCGTGGGCGCGTGATCTATTATGTCGGGCCGGTCGATCCGGTCGGCGAGGAAGTGGTCGGCCCGGCCGGTCCCACCACCGCCACCCGCATGGACAAGTTCACCCGCATGATGCTCGATCAGGGGCTGCTGGCGATGGTCGGCAAGGCCGAACGCGGTGCCGATGCGACCAAGGCGATCGCCGAGCGCAAGTCGGCGTATCTGATGGCGGTCGGCGGCGCGGCCTATCTGGTCGCGCGCGCTATCAAGGGGTCGAAGGTCGTCGGGTTCGCGGACCTTGGCATGGAAGCGATCTACGAGTTCGAGGTGCAGGACTTCCCGGTCACGGTCGCGGTGGATAGCGAAGGGCAGAACGTCCACCACCTCGCCCCGCTGGTGTGGCGCGAAAAGATCGCGAAGGAGCGGTTGCTCGAGGGGGCGTAATCGCTGGCGGGTGTGCGTAACGCCCCCTCCGTCATTCCCGCGACGGCCGGGGATCCATATGCGCTGACGTTGCGGTTCGATCTGCGCGTGTTGCGGCTATGGGTTCCCGCCAGCGCGGGAACGACGATGAAACCGGGCGATGCGTTCCCTCGCTAACACCGTCATCCTGGCGAAGGCCGGGATCCACCGCGCCGCACGACCGACGACGTTGGCGCTTGCGGAACCTTGGATCCCGGCCTTCGCCGGGATGACGGGGTTGGTGTTTGCCGCAACCATCGTCACCCCAGCGAAGGCTGGGGTCTCCCGGTTGGAGCACAAGGCAGGAGCCGCACGAGACCCCAGCCTTCGCTGGGGTGACGTCCTTGTCGGCGGGCCGCTACCCCTCATTCGTCTCCGCCGTCAGCGCATCGATGAACCGCTTGCGCCACCAGATCACATCCTCGTCGACGACATTGTCGATCATCGCCTGCCACCGCTCGATCCGTTCGGCGCGGGGCATGCGCAGTGCCTTGTCGATCGCGTCGGCCATGTCCTCGGCGCTGTACGGGTTGACCATCAGTGCGCCGACCGACAGCTGCTGTGCCGCCCCGGCAAAGCGTGACAGGACCAGCACACCCGGATCGCGCGGGTCCTGCGCCGCGACATATTCCTTCGCGACCAGGTTCATGCCGTCGCGCAAGGGGGTCACCAGCCCGATACGGGCGGCCCGATAGATGCCGGCCAGCACCTCGCGCGGATAGCCCTTGTTCACATAACGGATCGGCACCCAGTCGGTATCGGCATAGGCACCGTTGATCCGGCCCGATTGCTGTTCGAGGGTGTTGCGGATGTCGCGATACGTCTGCACCGCGGTCCGCGACGGCGGCGCGATCTGGAGCAGATAGACCAGCGCGCGGCGATCGGGATGGTTCTGGAGGAACCGTTCGTAACCGGCGAAGCGTTCGGGCAGCCCCTTCGAATAATCGAGCCGGTCGACGCCGACGATCAGGCTGCGTCCGACCGCGCTTTCGAGCTGGTTGAGCTGCGCCGCGCGCGCCACCGGGCCGGAGGCACCGGCGATGAAGTCCTTCGCCTCGATCCCGATCGGGCAGCTGATCGCGCAGATGGTGCGTCCGCCGACGGTGACCCGGTTGCCGTCGATCGTCCCGTCCATCTCCTCGCGGACATAGTTGAAGAAGCTGTCGAGCCATTCCTCGTTCTGGAACCCGACCACGTCATAGGCGAACAGCGCCTCGACCATGCGGCGATGATCGGGCAGCGCGGTCAGCAGCCGGCGCGGCGGCCACGGAATGTGCAGGAAGAAACCGATGCGGTTGGTGATCCCCTGCTGCCGCAGCACCCAGCCGAGCGGGATCATGTGATAGTCATGGACCCAGATCAGGTCGTCGGGCTCGATATGCGGGCCGATGCGCTCGCCGAACACCCGGTTGACGCGTTCATAACCGCCCTGAAAATCGCGTTCGAACTCGGTCAGGTCGAGGCGGTAGTGGAACAGCGGCCACAGCGTCCGGTTGGCGTAACCGTCATAATATTCCTCGACGTCCTGCTCGGACAGATCCATCACCGCACTGGTGACGCCGCCATAGGTCTGGAACCGCAGCTCGCGATTGTCGCTGGTCTCGCCCGACCAGCCGAACCAGATGCCGTCCTCTTCCGCCAATGCGGCGTTGAGCGCGACGGCCAGTCCGCCCTGCGCCCCGCCGCCGGTGCCGGGCTGGGGAGCCTGCACCCGGTTCGAGATGACGATCAATCGGCTCATCGTACGACATTCCATGACTTGCTCAGCAGGACGGCGGAATTGATCATGCCGACCAGCGAGTAGGTTTGGGGATAATTGCCCCACAGTTCCCCGGTTTCGGGGTCGATATCCTCGGACAGCAACCCGGCGGGCGTGCAGCGCGACAGCATTTCCTCCAGCAATTCGCGCGCATCCTCGTCGCGGCCGGTCGCGTGCAGCGCCTCGATCAGCCAGAAGGTGCAGACGTTGAACGCGGTGTGCGGCAGGCCGAAATCATCCTCGATCGCATAGCGCAGCATGTGGCTGCCGCGCCGCAGCCCCTTCTCCACCGCCTCCAGCGTGCCGATGAAGCGCGGGTCGCTGGGTTCGAGGAAGCGCAGGTCGAGCAGCTGGATGATGCTGGCGTCGAGATCGTCGCCGCCGAAGGTTGCCGACATGCGGTTCGTCTCCGGCCGCCAAGCCTCGCGCTCGATCTTGGTCCGCATCGCGGTCGCCCGGTCGCGCCAGAAGATCTCGCGGTCGCTCAATCCCAGCGTGCCGGCGACATTGGCCAGCCGGTCGCACGCCGCCCAGCACATCGCGGCGCTATAGGTGTGGACATGGCTCTTGGTGCGCAACTCCCACAGGCCGGCATCGGGCTTGTCATAGGCTTCCCATGCCCGCTCGCCGATCGGCTCCAGCGCCTCGAAATCGGCTTGCTTGCCGACGCGGAACAGCCGCTGGTCGAAAAATCCCTGCGCATTCGACAGGATGATCTGGCCGTACGCGTCGTGCTGGACCTGTTCATAGGCCTGGTTGCCGACGCGCACCGGCCCCATGCCGCGATAGCCGTCGAGCCCCTCGGCCTCGCGCTCGACCAGCGTCGCTTCGCCACCGACGCCATAGAGTGGCTGGATCTGCCCGTCGGCGGCATTGTCGACGATGTTGCGCAGATATTCGAGATACCCCTCCAGCACGTCGAGCGCGCCCAGCCGGTTGAGCGCCTGCACCGTGTAATAGGCGTCGCGAATCCAGCAGTAGCGATAGTCCCAGTTGCGCCCGCTATCGGCATGTTCGGGGATCGACGTGGTCAGCGCGGCGACGATCGCGCCGGTTTCCTCATGCTGGCACAGTTTCAGCGTGATCGCGCTGCGGATCACCGCCTGCTGCCATTCGACCGGCGTGGCGAGACCGCGGACCCAGTGACGCCATTCGTCGATCGTGTTCTTCAGCATCCGTTCGATCGATGCCGGGATTTCGTCCGAGAAGCTCTCGTCCGGCCCGAGGAAGAAATGCAGCGTGCGTTCGACGCGGAACAGCCGTTCGTCCTCGATCCAGCCGACCGGTGCGCTGGTCGTCAGGCGGATCGCCTCGCCATCGAGCAGATAGCGGATATGGTTCGACCCGCGGGTGCGCGGGGCGGGGGCGCTGCCCCAGTCGATCGACGGGCGCAGGCGCATACGGATGCGCGGCGAGCCCGACAGCGGCCGCACGATCCGGCAAAAGGCGACGGGGCGATACATCCGGTCGTGCCGTTTGAAGCGCGGACAGAAGTCGACGACCTCGACCGCATTGCCCGCCGCATCGGTATGGCGGGTGACCAGTACCGGCGTATTGCGGATATAGCTCTGCTCGGTCTCGACGCAGCCGTCGAGGTCGACCTCCCAAAAGCCATAGGCGCCGTCCGATCCGCGCCGCCGGTCGTCGAGGAGCGACGAAAACGCCGGATCGCCATCGACGCGCGGCAGGCACCCCCAGACGAACCGTCCGTTGCGGTCGACCAGCGCCGATACCTGACAATTCCCGATCGGCCACAGGTCCATCGTCGCGGTCATGCGTTATTCTCCAGCCAGTCGAGGAAGGAAGCGACATCGTCGAGGCGATAGGTCGCAGCGGTATCGCGCATGGCTCCGATCAGGATGCCCGCTCCGCCATGGTGCGCCGCAACGACCATGCCCGGCTCGTCGGTCAAATCGTCGCCGACGAAGATCGGCGGATGCCCGGCAAACGGCGCGCTCTCGCACAGCGTCGCGATCGCCGTGCCCTTGTCATGGCCGTCCATGCGCAATTCGATCATCATCTTGCCGGCCTGCGTCGTCAGCCCGTCGCGCTGTGCGAAGGCATCGACGAGCGCATGCGCCTCCTGTTCGACGTCGGGAGCGCCGCGATAATGGATCGCGACGCCCAGTGTCTTGATCTCGATCACGACGCGCGGGTCGTCGCCGAACCGATCCGAAAACGCACGCTCGGCCGCGGTCAGGCCGGCCGGGCGGTCGGGCAGCAGGGTGGTGCCCCCGGCGGGCCGGATTTCGGCGCCGTGGCTGCCGACGACCGCATAGTCGGCGATGGTCCGTCCCAGAAAGCCGTCAATCTGCTCGACCGACCGCCCACTGACGATCGCGACCCGCCCGTCCAGTCGCCGGGCCAGTCGTTGCAGCAGCGCGTGCAGATCGTCGCCGACCACCACCCCATCGGGGCGATCAGCCAGTTCGACCAGCGTGCCGTCGAAATCGAGGAACAGACCGGCATCGTCGAGCAGGCCGGCGGGCGGAGCGGGAAGGTCTTGGTACGACATCGTGCCGATGAACGCGGCGTGATGGTGAATCGTTTCGCAGGTGCAGTGTATTTTGGGTGGGGGAGGCCCGGAGAAGAGCGTCTTCCCAATCGGGGAAGGGGCCACCCCACCCAACACGTCACCCCGGGCTTGACCCGGGGTCCCGCTTCTTCTCTTATTCGTCGATGGGCAGCGAGGGGCGAGGCGGCTGGGTCTACATCATGGCCGACCGCTATCGTGGGGCAACCTATGTCGGCGTGACCGCCGACCTCGCCACCCGCATCCACCAGCACGGCACCGGCGGCGGCTCGGCGCACTGTGCGAAGTACAGTCTCAACCGTCTGGTCTGGGCCGAACGGGGTGACGACATGCTCGCCTGCATCGCCCATGAAAAACGCATGAAGCGCTGGCGCCGCGAATGGAAGTTCGACCTGATCGAACGCGGCAATCCCGAATGGCGCGATCTTTCCGCAACCCTTGTCGGTTAAGAAGCGGGGCCCCGGGTCAAGCCCGGGGCGACACAAGGAGTGGTAACCGGAGGTTCGAGCGACCGTCAGCGGCTGATGGCCATGGCGCAGGACCAAGACACATTTCCGTCACCCCGGGCTTGACCCGGGGTCCTGCTTTTTCTTTCTCCATGAGAAAAACCAAAAAGCCACGCGGCGCAAGCTACCGCCAACCAAGGACTGGCGAACCCCACCGCCACCCACTACACACACCGCCATGACAGCCCGGATCATCGACGGAAAAGCCTTCGCCGCCCAGTTGCGCGCGCGCGTCGCCACCCATGCCGCTACGTTCGCGCAGAGCGCCGGGCGACCCGTCGGCCTCGCCGTGGTGCTGGTCGGCGAGGATGCCGCCTCCGCCGTCTATGTCCGGTCGAAGGGGAAGGCGACGCGCGAAGCGGGCATGGCCAGCTTCGAACATCGCCTGTCGGCGGACGTGTCGCAGGACGAACTGATCGCGCTGGTCGAGCAACTGAATGCCGATCCGGCGGTCGACGGCATTCTGGTGCAATTGCCGCTGCCAAGGCACCTCGACAGCGATGCAGTCCTGCTGACGATCGATCCCGACAAGGACGTCGATGGCTTTCACCCGGCCAATGTCGGGCGGTTGGCGACCGGCTTGCCGGGGATGGTGCCGTGCACGCCCTATGGCTGCCTGCTTTTGCTGCGCGATGAGCTGGGTGACCTGTCGGGCAAGGAAGCGGTCGTCGTCGGCCGGTCGAACATCGTCGGCAAGCCGATGGCAGCGTTGCTGACCGCCGAAAGCTGCACGGTCACCATCGCCCATTCGCGGACCCATGATCTGCCGGGGCATGTCGCGCGCGCCGATATCGTCGTCGCCGCGGTCGGACGCGCCAATTTCGTCGAGGGGGCATGGCTGAAGCCCGGTGCGACGGTAATCGACGTCGGCATCAACCGCACCGAAGACGGGCTGGTCGGCGATGTAGACTTCGCCGGCGCGCTGTCGGTCGCCGGCGCGATCACGCCGGTGCCGGGCGGGGTCGGACCGATGACCATCGCCTGCCTGCTGCGCAATACGCTGGTCGCCGCGCACCGGCGTGAGGGCCTGCCGTTCGACGACGGCGCGCTATGATCGAGCTGTTCGTCTCGTCGCTGATTACCTTTTTCGTGGTGATCGATCCGCCGGGCTGCGCGCCGATCTATGCCGGGCTGACCACCGGTGCGTCCGACGTGCAGCGTCGCGCGATGGCGATCCGCGCGGTCGGCATCGCCACCGCGATCCTCGTCGTCTTCGCGCTGTTTGGACAGGCGCTGCTCAAGGCACTGGGCATCAGCCTCGACAGTTTCCGCATCGCGGGCGGCATCATGCTGTTCCTGATCGCGCTGGAAATGGTGTTCGAAAAACGCACCCAGCGCCGCGAGGACCGCGCGCAGAAGATCATCGAGACCGATGAGGTCGAGGATGTCTCGACCTTCCCCATGGCGATGCCGATGATCGCAGGGCCGGGATCGATCGCGTCGGTGATGCTGCTGATGAGTCAGGTCGGCGACTGGACCGCGCGGGCGGTGGTACTGGGCGCGCTGGGGTCGATCCTGCTGCTGACGCTGATCGCGTTGCTGGCGGCGGGACCGCTGATGAAACTGCTCGGCGCGCGGATCGAGGCGGTGATTACCCGGCTGCTCGGCGTGCTGCTGGCGGCACTCGCGGCGCAGTTCGTGATCGACGGCTTGCGGGCCAGCTTTCTGTAAAAACCAGAAAGTGTTGCGGAATAGTTACAGCTGATATGTAATTTCCAGATTGCGTATACCTGTATTTGCAAATCCTCTTGTATCGACGGATACTTGGCCATGTTCGAGCCGCCCGTTGCGCGGCGCGACTGATTGGAACGCCCGTCAGGGTTTAAGGGGATTGCTGCTTCCATGATTGCTTTGTCGATGCGCACGTCGTTGCGCCGCGGAACCGCTTTGTCCGCGCTCGCCGCTGCCAGTGCCGGTCTGTTCGCCGTGCCGGCTTCTGCACAGGAAGTCGCGCCGGCCGGTACCACCGTGCCGACCCCGGCGAATCCGGCCGAGGATACGTCGCAGGACATCATCGTCACCGGCTCGATCCTGCGCGGCACCGATAGCGGCATTTCGCCGGTCACCACGCTGACCACCGAAAACCTCGACGCGCGCGGCATCAACACCGTGCAGGACGCGATCCAGTTGCTGTCGTCGAACAACGGCCCGGCACTGACCAACTCGTTCACCGCCAACGGCGCGTTCGCCGGCGGTGCATCGGCCGTGTCGCTGCGCGGCCTGTCGACCAGTTCGACGCTCGTGCTGTTCGACGGCCTGCGCGCTGCATACTATCCGCTTGCCGATGACGGTTCACGCAACTTTGTCGACCTGAACACGATCCCCGACGACATCGTCGAGCGCGTCGACGTGCTTCGCGACGGTGCTTCGTCGAGCTACGGCGCCGACGCGATCGCCGGTGTGGTCAACATCATCACCAAGCGTTCGGTTAAAGGTATCTCGGGTCGCGCCGAAGCCGGTATTGCCGAGGGTGGCTATGCCGCGAACCAGCGTCTGACGCTGACCGCCGGCACCGGCGATCTCGATGAACAGGGCTACAACGCCTATATCAGCGGTTTCTATTTCCGCAGCGAAGGCGTCGCGAACAAGGACCTTCGCGGAGTTTTCGCGACCGACGATCAGCGCAGCATCGGCGGCCCGAACGGGATTCTGAACGGCCGTAACGACGCCGGGGAGCTTAACGGCTTCGCGACCAATGGCAGCACCTTCTACTATCGCCCGGGGAACAGCGGCCGCTATCGCATCCTGAACCCGATTGCAGGCTGTTTCGGCGGACCGTCGGTCACGCCGACCGCCGCAGACCTCGCCCGCACCAACTCGACGGGTGCCCAGGTCAATCCGACCCTGCCGACCAGCAACGTCTGCCAGGAAGACCTTACCTACAATTACGGCAACGTGACGCCGGACATCGAACGCTTCGGCGGTTCGGCGCGCTTCACCGCGAAGCTGGGTGACACGTCGGAAGCGTATCTGTCGGTCAACTTCCAGCAGACCACGTCGAGCTATTATGGCGCACCCGGCACGATCCGCGGGAATGCGCCGACCGGCATCCTGTTCCCGCAGTTCTCGACCGCATCGAACGCTGCCCGGTTTGCGGCCGGTTCGGCGATCCTGACGCTGCCGGTGTTCGTCTGTGCCGCGCGTGTGAACTGCAATGCGACCAACGGCGTCCGCAACCCGAACAACCCGTTCGCATCGGTCGACCAGACGGTTGAGATCATCGGCCGCAATCAGGAGCGTCAGTATAACGAGACGCGCAGCCGCGTATATCGTGCGGCGTTCGGCTTGAACGGCACGATCTTCAACGATATCGACTATAACTTCAACGCGACGGCGATGCACACCGATCTGCGTCGTCTGCAGGATGGCTATGTCTATATCCAGAACCTGCTGAACGTCATTGCCGACGGGTCGTACAACTTCGTCAATCCCGGCCAGAATTCGCAGGCGGTGCGCGATTACGTGACGCCGGTGAACATCACCGACACGTCGTCGGATCTGTATCAGGCGCAGGTCACTTTCTCGAAGTCGCTGTTCAACCTGCCGGGTGGCCCCGTCCAGCTCGGCGTCGGCGGATCGGTCTTCTACGAAGCGGTCAACGCGCCCAGCGCCAACCCTGACACCAACGGCCCGACGCAGCGCTACTTCACGATCAATGCGTTCGGTACCGAAGGCAATCGCACCGTCAGCTCGGCTTTTGCCGAGGTTCAGGCACCGGTGTTCGATCAGCTCGATGTGAACCTGTCGGGACGCTATGACCATTATTCGACCGGTCAGGGCAATTTCTCGCCAAAGGCAGGTGCGCGGTTCACCCCGTTCCGCCAGCTGTCGATCCGCGGAACGTGGTCGCGCGGTTTCCGTATCCCGAGCTTCGCCGAAGCCAACGCGCTGCCGACGACGGGCTATGTCACCCAGTCGATCACCGCGGTCCCGGCCAACTTCCGCGCGCAGTATGGCGCGGCATGCGCCACCGACGCGACGGCACCGCAGGCCTGCCCGAACTATCTGACGACCTATTCGATCGGGTCGACGACGTTGGCTTCGCCGAATCTGGAACCCGAAAAGTCGCGCAGCTTCACCGCCGGCATTCAGTTGACGCCGATCCCGAACTTCACCTTCTCCGTCGACTATTTCAACATCAAGAAGACGGGCGCGATCACCTCGCCATCCAACGCCGCAGCGGTCGCCGCTTATTATGCGGGCCAGCCGATCCCGGCCGGGTTCAACGTCATTGCCGACGCTCCCGACGTCAACCTGCCCAACGGTCGGCCGCGTATCGCCTTCGTCGAATCGCAGCTGATCAATTCCGACACGATCACGTCGGAAGGCATCGATTTCGGGCTGACCGGCCGCGTCGATTTCGGCGGTTTCCAGTGGCGCACCGCCGCCAATGCCAGCCTGTTGCTGGAACTCAGCACGACGTTCCCGGACGGTTCGAAGGAAACCTATGTCGACACGCTCGGCAACTTCAACCTGACGGCGGGCAACGGCACGTTCAAATGGCGCGGCAACTGGGCGAACACCTTCTCGTTCGACAAGGTCGACGTCACCGGCACCGTGAACTACGTCTCGGGGTATGACCTGTCGGCAGAGGACCAGGGCGGCAGCTATCGCGACTGTTCGCTGGCACCTGAATATGTCGACTGCCGCGTGAAGAGCTACATCACGGCCGACCTGAACGTCAGCTTCAACGTCAACGACAAGTTCACCTTCTACGTGAACGCCCTGAACGTGTTCGATCGCCTGCCGCCGATCGACGTCGTCACCTATGGCGCGCACCTTTACAACCCGGTGCAGGGCGGCAACGGCATCTTCGGCCGCAGCTTCCGTGCCGGTGCGAAGTTCGGCTTCTAGTCGCTTTCAACCTGCGAAATGGGCCGCTTCCCTTCGGGGAGGCGGCCTTTTTTATGCCGTTGACATCGTAATGTGTGAGAATCGTCCGGCCTGGCTGCTGCTCGGGTTCCCCGATGGGATGTTCTGGTCGAGGAACCCCGCCGCAACCGGGTCGGCGTCGCGCTGGGCATGACTTTACAATGCCGGCGTGGTTTGCACGTGGCTTGTATAGTCGAATGTCGAACAATCTCTATCGTGACGATCAGAGCAGTATTGGCAGCTGCAATGTTCAGCAATGTATCAGAAACATTCAGTAAATAATTACCGTTGTATCGATATTAGAAGCACTGTAACTAAAATATCACGAATTTTGCATTTGTAACGGCAGCATCTTTGAATGGTTGCGAACGAAGTTTGTCGGCGATTACTCATGGTTCGTTACGCTGCTGTGGCAGCGTGTCCGAAAGACAGGGGAAATCATGAAGCAAACCGTCCGTACCGCCTTGTTGGCATCCACGCTGATCATGGGAATTGCTACCCCAGCAGTGGCACAGGTCGCGCCAGCGGCGGATTCGACCGCACAACAGCCAGAAGCCAATGATTCCGAACAGGAAATCACTGTTACCGGTTCGCGGATTCCGCGTCCGAACCTCGAAAGCTCCAATCCCGTATCGGTGATCGGTGCGGAGGAAATCGGGTTCCGGCAGCCGACGTCGGTCGAGGCGCTGCTGCGCGACTTGCCGGGCGCGGTGCCGAACATCGGGCCGGGCGTGAACAACGGATCGAACGGGTCGGCGCAGCTCGACATCCGGGGCCTCGGCCCCAACCGCAACCTAATTCTGATCGACGGACAGCGCACCGTTCCCGCCAGCCTGGGCGGCGTGACCGACCTGAACATCATTCCGATCGCGCTGTTGCAGCGGATCGAGACGCTGACCGGCGGTGCGTCGGTGGCGTACGGCGCGGACGCGGT
Organism: Sphingomonas sp. Leaf22; assembly: GCF_001421715.1. Lineage (GTDB taxonomy): Bacteria > Pseudomonadota > Alphaproteobacteria > Sphingomonadales > Sphingomonadaceae > Sphingomonas. The sequence goes on along the minus strand of NZ_LMKP01000041.1, from coordinate 336,968 downwards.
GGCGGGCGTCACCAATTTCATCACCCGCACCGATTTTTCCGGGGTCGATATCGGCCTGAACAGCGGCATCACCGAACGCGGCGACGGGTTCAACATGCGCGCCGACCTGACGCTGGGTGCCAACCTTGCCGACGATCGCGGCAATGTGGTGCTCAGCCTCGGCTATACGAAGGCCGATGCGATCCAGCAGGGTGAGCGTCCCTATGGCCGCGCCAGCCTCAGCTCGGTTACCGGTCGCCCGCAGGGATCGGGAACCGCCACGCCGGCGAGCATCCTCGCACCATTCACCGGGCGTGTTAATGCCCAGGGCACCGCATTCGAAGTGGGGCCGCTGTCGGACTATAACTTCAACCCGCTGAACGTCTATCAGACGCCATTCGAACGCTATAACATCTTCGGCAAGGCGAATTACGAGATCAGCGATGCGGTCGAAGTCTTCGGGCAGGGCTTTTTCACCAAGACGATCGTCGATCAGATCATCGCGCCGTCCGGCACCTTCTTTTCGAACGTCCAGCTGCCGCTCAGCAATCCGTATCTGACGCAGGCGATGCGCAACCAGCTGTGCGCTTCGAGCAACATCAATGCAGTCGATTGCGCCGCAGCGAGCGCCGCGACGAGCACGACGGCACCGGGCTATCGCGAAATCACGGCATCGATCGGCCGTCGTTTCACCGAAGCGGGGCCGCGCACGACCAGCTTCGAAACCAACACCTTCCAGGTGCAGGGCGGTGCCCGCGGCGCGCTGACCTCGACGCTCGACTGGAACATCACCGGCATCTACGGCGAATCGGAACGCACCAACACGTCGCAGGGACAGGGGACGTTGCCGCGCCTGCAACAGGCGCTGCGCGCCTTCAACACGACCGCGTGTACCGTGACGACCGGTAATTGCGTGCCGATCAACCTGTTCGGGACCGAAGGAACGCTGACCCCGGCAATGTTCAATTTCCTGAACGTCACCACCTTCAACTTCATCCAGACGTCCTTCACCTCGATTCAAGGAACCGTCGCGGGCGACCTCGGCTTTTCTAGCCCGTTCGCCGCCGAGAATATCGGTGTCGCCGTCGGTGTCGAATATCGCCGCTATGCCGGTTCGAGCGGTGGTGACGGCATCTCGTCGCAGCCGGGTGCGGTGCTGGGTGCCGGTGCGCCCGCATTGCCGATCACCGGCGAATACGACACCCGCGAAGTGTTCGGCGAACTGAACGTTCCGCTGATTTCGGACCGTCCGTTCTTCGATTCGCTGACGCTCGAAGGCGGCTTCCGATATTCGGACTATTCGTTGTCGGGCGGCAACTGGGCCTATCGGGGCGGCCTCACCTGGGCACCGGTCAGCGAACTGAAGCTGCGCGGTTCCTACGCCCGGGCGGTGCGTGCGCCGAACCTCGGCGAATTGTTCCAGCCGCAGGTCACCTTCCTGACCAACCGCGCCATCGATCCCTGCCAGGGCGCGGTCACGAACCAGGGCGTCAGCGCACTGTGCGCCGCACAGCTGGCGCTGGTCGGTGCCCCGGCCTCGCTGCTGGGTAATATTCCGGCACCGGTCGCGGGGCAGATCAACGCGACGCAGGGCGGCAATCTGGGTCTGACGCCGGAATATGCCGACACCTTCACGGTAGGCGGTGTGTTGCAGCCGAAGCTGTTCGACGGCTTCGCGCTGACGGTCGACTATTACAAGATCAAGGTTACCGATGCGATCTCGACGCCGTCGCAGGCCGATATCATCGACGGTTGCTTCAATGGCACCAACGCGGCGGCCTGCGACCTCATCCGTCGCAATCCGCTGACTGGCGGTCTGAGCGGTCCGAACGACACGACCTTCGGGCCGTTCCTGGGTCTTTCGAACCTCGGCACAATCCGGACCTCGGGCATCGATGTCGGTGCGTCGCTGCGGCAGGAACTGGGCTTTGCCCGGCTCGACCTGAACTTCCTCGGCAACTACACCTTCGACAGCCAGTTCCAGGCGACGCCGACCAGCGTCAACCGCGACTGTGTCGGGCTGTACAGCGTGTCGTGTGCGTCGATCCAGCCGGAATATAGCTGGAACCTCCGGGGAACGCTTTCCTTCGAAGGCGGCACCGTGACGTCGCTGCGCTGGAAGCATCTGAGCGAGAGCAATGTCGAACCGGCCAGCTCCGGCGGTCCGGCATCGGTGTTCGCCGCGTATCGCCGGATCCCCGCGTTCAACTATCTCGATCTGACGCTGCAGCAGGCGGTGGGTGACACCATGACGTTCACCTTCACCGTGACCAACCTGCTCGACAAGGACCCGCCGATCGTCGGCAACACGATCGGTTCGACAGCCTTCAACAGCGGCAATACCTATCCGAGCACCTACGACCCGATCGGTCGACGCTTCAATGTGGGCGTAAACCTGCGGTTCTGATGGCATCGGGGGCGCGGCCGATCGGTCGCGTCCCATTTTTTCGGGAAGGTCATGCGATGCTCCTGTTTCTGCTGCTCCAGGCGGCACCCGTCGCCACCGCGACACCGGCGGCCGGTGATCCGGACAAGCTGATTTGCCGGCGGGAGGCGGTAACCGGCACCCATGCGCGTCGGCGTAAGGTTTGCCACACGCGTGCCGATTGGAATCGCATGGCGGAAACCGCGCGCACAGTCGGCAACGAATTGCGCACGGTGCCACAGTCGTCGCAAAATTGACCGGCGGGGGAGCGATCCCCCGCCGTCTTTGCACCTACGCGACCGACAACGTCAGCGCACCATCACCCTCATCGACATGCACCGTCGACCCGTCCTTCACGCCACCGCGCAGGATCAGGTCGGCCAGCGGGTCCTGAAGATACCGCTGCACCGCACGCTTCAACGGCCGCGCGCCGTACACCGGGTCATAACCGACGCGGCCCAGCCACGCCCGCGCGGCCTCGGTCAGTTCGACCTTCACCTTGCGCTCGGCCAGCAACTTGCCGACGCGGCCGACCTGGATGTCGACGATCGGGGCCATGTGATCGGCCGCAAGGCGGTGGAACAGGATGATCTCGTCCAGCCGGTTGAGGAATTCCGGCCGGAAATGCGCGCGGACGACGTCCATCACCTGCGGCTCGACCGTCTCGACACCCTCGCCATCGGGCAGGTTGGTCAGGAATTGCGAGCCGAGGTTCGACGTCAGGATGATGATCGTGTTCGAAAAATCGACCGTGCGCCCCTGTCCGTCGGTCAGGCGACCGTCGTCGAGCACCTGCAACAGGATGTTGAAGACGTCGCCATGCGCCTTCTCCACCTCGTCGAACAACACTACCTGATAGGGGCGGCGGCGCACCGCCTCGGTCAGCTTGCCGCCTTCCTCATAGCCGACATAGCCCGGCGGCGCACCGATCAGCCGCGCGACCGCGTGCTTTTCCATGAACTCGCTCATGTCGATGCGGACCATGGCATTGGGATCGTCGAACAGGAATTCGGCGAGCGCCTTGGTCAGCTCGGTCTTGCCGACGCCGGTCGGCCCGAGGAACAGGAAGCTGCCGAGCGGCCGGTTCGGGTCCTGCAGGCCCGCGCGCGAACGGCGCACGGCGGTGGCGACGGCACGCACCGCCTCGCTCTGGCCGATGACCCGCTTGCCCAGCGCGTCCTCCATCGCCAACAGCTTCTCGCGCTCGCCCTCCAGCATTCGGTCGACCGGCACCCCGGTCCAGCGGCTGACGACGCCGGCGATATCGTCGGCGGTCACTTCCTCGCGGAGCATCGCGCCGCCGGCATGTTGCTGCGCCGCCACCACCTGCTTTTCCAGCGTCGGAATCGTGCCATAGGTCAGCTCGGACATCTTCGCGAGGTCGCCCGACCGCTGCGCCTGTTCGAGCGCGACGCGGGCGGCATCGAGCTGTTCCTTCAGCTTCGCCTCCGACGCGATCTTGTCGCGCTCGCCCTGCCAACGCGTGGTCAGCTCGGACAATTGCTGTTCGAGATTGGCGAGTTCCTCCTCCAGCGTGTCGAGCCGGTCGATGCTGGCGGCGTCGCTTTCGCGGCGCAGCGCCTCGCGCTCGATCTTCATGCGCAGGATGCGGCGGTCGAGGCTCTCGATCGCTTCGGGCTTGCTCTCCACCTCCATGCGCAGCCGGCTGGCGGCCTCGTCCATCAGGTCGATCGCCTTGTCGGGCAGGAAGCGGTCGGTGATGTAGCGGTTCGACAGCGTCGCCGCCGACACCAGTGCGCCGTCGGTGATCCGCACGCCGTGATGGAGTTCGTACTTCTCCTTCAACCCGCGCAGGATGCTGATCGTATCCTCGACGGTCGGTTCGCCCACGAACACCGGCTGGAACCGCCGCTGGAGCGCGGGGTCCTTTTCGACATGCTTGCGATATTCGTCGAGCGTGGTCGCGCCAATGCAATGCAGTTCGCCACGCGCCAGCGCAGGCTTGAGCAGATTGCCCGCATCCATCGCCCCTTCGGATTTGCCCGCACCGATCAGCTGGTGCATCTCGTCGATGAACAGGATAATCTGCCCGTCGCCGGCCTTCACCTCGTCGAGCACGCCCTTCAGCCGCTCTTCGAACTCGCCGCGATATTTGGCCCCGGCGATCAGCGACCCCATGTCGAGCGACATCAGTGCGCGGTCCTTCAGCCCCTCCGGCACGTCGCCATTGGCGATGCGCAGCGCGAGGCCCTCGGCGATCGCGGTCTTGCCGACGCCGGGTTCGCCGATCAGCACCGGATTGTTCTTGGTCCGGCGCGCGAGGATCTGGATCGTGCGGCGGATCTCCTCGTCGCGGCCGATCACCGGATCGAGCTTGCCGTCGCGCGCCGCCGCGGTCAGGTCGCGGGCGAACTTCTTGAGTGCGTCGTACCGATCCTCGGCCCCGGCAGTGTCGGCGGTGCGGCCGCCACGCAGGCGGTCGATCGCCGCGTTCAGATTCTGCGCCGTCAGCCCGGCGGCGGTCAGCGCCTTGCCCGCCGGCCCCTGCGACAGGGTCAGCGCCAGCAGCATCCGTTCGACGGTGACGAAGCTGTCGCCCGCCTTGGTCGCGATCTGTTCGGCCTGGTCGAGCAGGCGGACGCTGTCATTGTCGAGACCCGGATTCTGCTGCGCACCCGATCCCGACACCGACGGCATCTTGGCCAGTGCCGCATCGATATCGGCGATCGCCCGGCGCGCGTCGCCGCCTGCTGCCGTAATCAGCCCGGCGGCCATGCCCTGTTCGTCATCGAGCAGCGCCTTCAGGATATGTTCGGGCGTCATCCGCTGATGCGAATTGCGGATCGCCACCGTCTGCGCGGCTTGCAGAAAACCCTTGGCGCGGTCGGTAAATTTTTCGAGGTTCATCGTGTTCCCCTGTGATGTTGCCGGCGATATGGTGTGGTAAAAGGGCAACACAAGAGGGCGTGCATCGTTTGGCCTGGCGCGGCGTTGGAAGCCGGATGGCAACGGGCGTTCGCAGGGTGGGATGGGGGCTGGTGTGGATCGTCGCGATCCTGTGCCTCGCCGTGACGATCGTGCCGCGCTTCCTCGACCGCATCTATTATCGCGGGGTGGCCGGCGACCATTTCGACGGTGCGCGCTTCTTCAACCCCGATGGCGACGATACGTCCGCGCCACCGGGCGGCAGCCGCAGCGGGTTCCTGTGGCGACAGGCGACCGGCAGCGACGGGCGACCGGCATGGCCGACGCAGGTCCTGGTCACCCCCGCCAGACCCCCCGAACTCCTGCCCGCCACGACCCGCCCGGCGCGCAATCCGGCACAAACCCCGCTGCGCGTAACCTGGGTCGGCCACGCGTCGGCGCTGATCCAGACGCCCGGTCTCAACATCCTCACCGATCCGGTATGGAGCGAACGCGCCGGCCCGTTCGGCTTCGGTCCGAAACGGGTCGCGGCACCGGGCATCGCGCTGGACGACCTGCCGAAGATCGATCTGATCCTCATCAGCCACAATCATTACGATCATCTCGATCTGTCGACGCTCAAGCGGCTGTACGACCGCGACCGCCCGGCGATCGTCACTGCCCACGGCAACGATGCGATCCTGCGCAGCGCGGGGATGCAGGCGACCGCGCTCGACTGGCGACAGGCGGAGCGGGTCGGCGGCGCGACGGTCCATGTCGTGCGCAACCATCACTGGTCGAGCCGCTGGTTCGTCGACCGCAACCGTGCCTTGTGGTCGGCGTTCGTCGTCGAACTGCCCGGCGGCAATCTGTTCTTCGCGGGCGATACCGGCATGGGCGACGGCAAATGGGTCGAGGAGGCTAGGGCCCTCGGCCCGATCCGCCTCGCGCTGATCCCCATCGGCGCGTTCCGGTTTCAGCCGGGGCAGATGGCCAGCGGCGCGCATATCGGCCCGGTCGACGCGCTCGACGTGTTTCGGCGGCTGGGCGCGTCGCATGGCATGGCGATCCATTGGGGCACGTTCCGCCTGTCCTATGAAGGCTATACGACCCCGCCGAAATTGCTGAGCGCGGCAAAGGCCTGTGCCGGCGTCACCGATCGCCGGTTCGGTGCAGTGCTGATCGGCCGTCCGGTCGATATCGCACCGATGAGCGCGCCTGCGGCGGCGTCGTTCGATCGCAACGCCATCCTGCGCTGTCTCGACGGCCCGCCGGGTAGCGGCCTGCGGTGAGCGCGAACGACGACGCGCTATTCCCCTTCTTCGTCACCCCGGACTTGATCCGGGGTCCCGCTTTCTCTCGCCAGCAGCAGAAGAAGCGGGACCCCGGGCCAAGCCCGGGGTGACGAGGCTGTGCTTGCGCTGACCCTTCCAACCAGCCTATCGGTAACAACAGATACGATCCGGCAAAGACCGGACCATTGGAGAGAGACATGCTCGATTTCGCGCTCGGCGAGATGGCCGATGCCATTCGCGAGACCACGCAGCGCTTCGCGGCCGATCGCATCGCGCCGATCGCGGCTGCCATCGACGCCGACGATCGCTTCCCGATCGAGCTATGGCCCGAAATGGGCGCGCTCGGCCTGCACGGCATCACCGTTGCCGAAGACGATGGCGGCCTCGGCCTCGGCTATCTAGAACATGTCGTCGCGTGCGAGGAAGTCGCCCGCGCCTCCGCCTCGGTCGGCCTGTCCTATGGCGCGCATTCCAATCTGTGCGTCAACCAGATCGCGCGCTGGGGCAATGCCGAGCAGAAGGCCAAGTATCTGCCAAAGCTCATCAGCGGCGAGCATGTCGGATCGCTCGCCATGTCCGAAGCCGGGGCGGGGTCCGACGTCGTGTCGATGAAGCTGCGCGCCGACAAGGTCGATGGCGGCTATCGCCTGAACGGCACCAAATTCTGGATCACCAACGCCCCCTATGCGGCGACGCTGGTCGTCTATGCCAAGACCGATCCGCAAGCCGGATCGAAGGGCATCACCGCCTTCCTGATCGAACGGGATTTCGCCGGTTTTTCGATCGGACAGAAAATCGACAAGATGGGGATGCGCGGGTCGCCGACCGCCGAGTTGGTCTTCGACGACTGTTTCGTTCCTGCCGGGAACGTCATGGGGCCGCTCAACGGCGGCGTCGGCGTGCTGATGTCGGGCCTCGATTACGAGCGCGTCGTACTGTCGGGCATCCAGCTGGGCATCATGCAGGCGTGCCTCGACACCGTCCTGCCCTACATCACCGAGCGCAAGCAGTTCGGCAAGCCGATCGGCGCGTTCCAGCTAATGCAGGGCAAGATCGCCGACATGTCGGTCGCGCTCAATTCCGCCCGCGCCTATGTCTATGCGGTCGCGAAGGCGTGCGACGCCGGCCGCACCACCCGCCACGATGCGGCGGGCGCGATCCTGCTGGCGTCGGAAAATGCGGTGAAGGTCGCCAATGACGCGATTCAGGCGCTGGGCGGCGCGGGCTATACGAAGGACTGGCCGGTCGAGCGGTATTTCCGCGATGCGAAGCTGCTCGACATCGGGGCCGGGACCAACGAAGTTCGCCGGATGCTGATCGGTCGCGAATTGCTGGGCGAGGGGACGCGCGCACAATGACGGTGCTGCCGACGCTGATCGATCGCGGATCGGACGGGTTCGCCGCCAACGCCGCGCACAACGCCGCGCTGGCCGACGACCTGCGCAACCGGATCGCCAAGACCGCGCTCGGCGGGCCGGAGCGCAGCCGCGAACGTCATGTCGCGCGCGGCAAGTTGCTGCCACGCGACCGTATCCACCGCCTGCTCGACGCCGGATCGCCGTTCCTCGAAATCGGCGCGCTGGCGGCGGGCGGGATGTATGGCGACGAGGCCCCGGCGGCGGGCGTCATCGCCGGCATCGGCCGCGTCCATGGCCGGCAGGTGATGGTCGTCGCCAACGACCCGACGGTAAAGGGCGGCGCGTATTTCCCGATGACGGTAAAAAAGCATCTCCGCGCGCAGGAGATTGCGAGCGAAAACCATCTGCCGTGCATCTATCTGGTCGACAGCGGCGGCGCGAACCTGCCGCATCAGGCGGAGGTTTTCCCCGACCGCGACCATTTCGGCCGCATCTTCTTCAATCAGGCGCAGATGTCGGCAAACGGCATTGCCCAGATCGCCTGCGTGCTCGGCAGTTGCACCGCCGGTGGCGCGTACGTCCCGGCCATGTCCGACGAAACCGTGATCGTGCGTGGGCAGGGGACGATCTTCCTCGCCGGCCCGCCGCTCGTGAAAGCCGCGACCGGCGAGGTCATCAGCGCCGAGGAACTGGGCGGGGCCGACACCCATGGCCGCAAATCGGGCGTGGTCGATCATGTCGCGGAGGATGACGAACAGGCGCTGCTGATCGTCCGCGACATCGTCGCCACGCTGCCGCCGCCCCGCCGCGCCGAAGTGGCGCTGACCGACCCGCGCCCGCCGCTCCACGATCCCGCCGACCTCGCCGGCATCGTGCCGACCGACGTCCGCGCGCCCTATGACGTGCGCGAGGTGATCGGGCGGCTGGTCGACGGCTCCGAACTGCACGAATTCAAGCCGCTCTACGGCACGAGCCTCGTGTGCGGTTTCGCGCGCATCTGGGGCATGCCGGTCGCGATCCTCGCGAACAATGGCGTGCTGTTTTCCGAAAGCGCGCAAAAGGGCGCGCATTTCATCGAACTCGCCTGCCAGCGCCGCACCCCGCTGCTGTTCCTCCAGAACATCTCTGGCTTCATGGTCGGTGGTAAATATGAGGCCGAAGGCATTGCCAAACATGGCGCAAAGCTGGTCACCGCCGTCGCGACGGCACAGGTGCCCAAGCTGACCGTGCTGATCGGCGGCAGTTTCGGGGCCGGCAATTACGGCATGTGCGGCCGCGCCTATTCGCCCCGTTTCCTGTTCACCTGGCCCAACAGCCGCATCTCGGTAATGGGCGGCGAACAGGCGGCGAGCGTGCTGGCGACGGTCCACCGCGATGCGGAGACGTGGACGCCGGAGGAAGCCGAGGCGTTCAAGACCCCGATCCGCGACCGCTATGAAGCGGAGGGCAGCCCCTATTACGCGACCGCGCGCTTGTGGGACGACGGCGTGATCCTGCCCGAACAGACCCGCGACGTGCTGGGGCTGGCGCTGTCGGCGACGCTGAACGCGCCGATCGCCGACCGTGCGCAGTTCGGCATCTTCCGGATGTGACACGGATGTCGCCCGCCTCGTACCCGTATCCCCGCGCAGGCGGGGATCCAGAGCCAAGCATGCTGACGGCTGCGACGGACAACGCTCGACCCCGGCCGACACGCGAATGCGCGGTTGCAGGGGGCAGCACGTCACCCAATCCACTGGACGTACCCCGGCGAAGGCCGGGGCCCAGCCGGGCGACGTCGCCGAATAACCGCACCCGACCCGTCGCTGGACCTCGCCCTTCGCGCGACTTCTGCGAAAGTCCCGACCCCCGCCCCCTGCCGCACCCGCGCGCAGGCGGGGGTCCAGAGCCAAGCAGAACAACGGCTTGCGCTTGGAACCCTGGACCCCCGCCTGCGCGGGGGTACGACGGTTTTCTGGCGAAGCTTGCGATTTCCGCAAAGGTCGCGCCTTCGGCGGGTTACGGCAGCGCGCAGGTCGGGCAGGGCACCGTGCGGTCGAAGCGCCAACGACATGGCTCCCCTCCCTGGCAGAGCTTCGGGTCGGCCATGCCCCCGGCATGGCCTGAACAGTGTGGGGCACTGTTTACCCGAAGCTGGGTTGGGGGTGGGTTGGCCCATTGTGGCGCGTTTACCTTTCCTCTTGGGCCGACCCMCCCCCGCCCCCTCCCTTTCAGAGAGGGGAGAGGCGAAGCCGTGATCGGATACCGATCCGCCGCGGGCGATGCCGTATGACCACCATCTCCAACCTCCCCCCGATCCGCCCCACCAGGCTCACCGAACCGGCGTTCGTCCCCACTAAAGCCCCCGCAGGTCCGGCACCCGGCTTCATCCCCGGACCCAATACCGGGATCGACAGCGTCGCCTATGACGCGATCCTCGCCATGGTCACCCGCGCCATCGCCAGCCTGCCGCCCGGCACCGCGCTGTCGAATTTCCTCCACACCGTCGCCCGCGTGACGGCGGAGGTCGAGGCGCAACTCGCCGCCGCGCCGGTGCCGATGCGCGACGGCGGCACCCTGTCGGCAGAGGCGAGGGCGACTACCGCCCATGCCGAGGTGATCGCCCAGCGGCTGGCCGCCGCCTTCGCCCCCGATCCCGTCGCCGCCCGCGCGGCGATCGCCGACGCGTTCCAGCCGCAACCCGTTTCGGCACCCGATGTCAGCGCCCGCGACCTCGCTTTCGCCGCCGCCGCCATGTTCGGCACCCGCGCCGATCCGGTGCTGCAACCGACCGATCCTTCGCCGACCAATGTCGATCCCGACGCCGACCCCCTGTTTTCGGAACATCCCATGCGCGACCGCCTGTACTTGCTCGACCCGCAGTTCGACGACCCGGCCTATCCCGGCCGCAGCTTCTATTGCCGCGACTGCATCACCGTCGACGGCCTCCTCGCGCGCTTCCCGGACAAGGCGTCGCTGATCGAGGTGGTCCGCATTCCCTATCCGCGTCCCCGCGACGCGGTGGTCGCGGTGGTGGGGGAGGCGCATCAGAACCTGCCGCTGCTCGTCCTTGGGGCCGGTGCCGATGCGGGCCTGTCGGACGGTCGGTATGGTGACATCCGCTTCGTCAGCGATTTCAAGCGCCTGCTCCACGCACTTCACATCCGCCATGGCTTTCCGGAGGCGCATCCATGACGCTTTCCTACACCGCCGGCCCGACCTATCCTGTCCCGCCCGTCGGGCGCATCGCCGCTGGCGCTCGCAAAGTGTCGATACGTGACACCTTCGCCAACTTCGGAGGTGCCGAATGATTGAATCGCTGCTGATCGCCAATCGCGGCGAAATCGCCCGCCGTATCCTCCGCACCGCCCGCCGCCTCGGCATCCGCACCATCGCCGTCCATAGCGACGTCGATGCCGGCCTGCCCTTCGTCACCGAAGCCGACGAAGCCGTCTGCATCGGTCCGGCCCCGGCGCGCGAAAGCTATCTCGACGGATCGAAAATCCTCGCCGCCGCCCGCGCTACGGGAGCGGCGGCGATCCATCCCGGCTATGGCTTCCTGTCCGAAAATGCCGAATTCGCCGAAGCCGTTACCGCTGCCGGCCTGGTCTGGATCGGCGCCCCCGCGTCCGCGATCCGGGCGATGGGCCTGAAGGACGCAGCCAAGGCGCGGATGATCGCCGCCGGCGTGCCCGTCACCCCCGGCTATCTGGGCGAGGACCAGTCGCCCGACCGCCTCGCCGCCGAGGCCGACGCGATCGGCTATCCGGTGCTCATCAAGGCGGTGGCCGGCGGCGGCGGCAAGGGGATGCGCCGCGTCGACGCCCCCGCCGCCTTCGCAGAGGCGCTTGACAGCTGCCACCGCGAGGCAGCGGCGGCGTTCGGCGACGACCGGGTGCTGATCGAGAAATACATCCTGTCGCCCCGCCATATCGAGGTGCAGGTCTTCGGCGACACCCATGGCAACGCCGTCCACCTGTTCGAACGCGACTGCTCGTTGCAACGCCGCCACCAGAAGGTGATCGAGGAAGCACCCGCGCCCGGCATGGACGCCACGACCCGCGCCGCCGTCTGCGACGCCGCGGTCCGCGCGGCGCGCGCGGTCGACTATGTCGGGGCGGGAACGATCGAGTTCATCGCCGACGGATCGCAGGGCCTCTCCGCCGACCGCATCTGGTTCATGGAGATGAACACCCGGCTTCAGGTCGAACACCCGGTGACCGAAGCGATCACCGGCACCGATCTGGTCGAATGGCAGCTGCGCGTCGCATCGGGCGAACCCCTGCCGCTGCGGCAGGACCAGTTGTCGATCGACGGCTGGGCGATGGAGGCGCGCCTCTATGCCGAGAACCCGGCCACCGGCTTCCTCCCCTCGACGGGCCTGCTCACGCATCTCAAGCTCCCCGACGACGTCCGTGTCGATGCCGGCGTGCGACAGGGTGATGCGGTGACGCCGCATTACGACCCGATGATCGCCAAGCTGATCGTCCACCGCCCGACCCGCACCGCCGCCGCCGCCGCGCTGGCAAGGGCCGCCGCGTCGGTACAGGTGTGGCCGGTCCGCACCAACGCCGCCTTCCTCGCCCGCTGTGCCGGCCATGCCGATTTCGTCGCCGCCCGGATCGATACCGGCTTCATCGAACGGCATCTCGACGCGCTCGTCCCGACCGGTACCCCGCCCGAAACGGCGATTGGCGGAGCCGCGGCCGCGCTGATCGCCACCGACCCCGCCGATCCTTGGCACGCGCTTGCCGGCTTCCGCCTCAACGCCGCGCCTGACCGGAACGTCGCTGTCGCGATCGGCGGCATCACCCATCTGGCAGAGGCGCACCCCGCCGGTCATGTCGCACAGGTCGGCCCCGAACGCGTCCTGTTCGCGGATGGCGAGGCCTTTCCCTTCGCCGCGCCGGTCGCGGGACAGGGTGGGGCGGCAAGTGCCGGCGACGGCGCGATCCTGTCCCCCATGCCCGGCCGTATCGTCGCGGTGACGGTCACCGCGGGGGACCGCGTCACCGCCGGACAGCGGCTGGTGGTATTGGAGGCGATGAAAATGGAACAGGCGCTGCTCAGCCCGTTCGACGGCATCGTCGCCGACCTGTCCGCGCGCGAAGGCGCACAGGTTGCCGAAGGCGTGATACTCGTCCGCATCGCAAAGGCCGACGCATGACCGGCCGCTTCTACGACGAATGGCAGATCGGCGACCGGATCGAGCACCCGGTCCGCCGGACCGTGACCGAAACCGACAATCTGCTGTTCTCGGCGATGACCCACAACCCGCAACCGCTGCACATCGATGCGGAGGCGGCGAAGGCGTCGGAGTTCGGCCAGATCCTTGTCAACGGTACCTTCACCTTCGCGCTGATGGTCGGGCTGTCGGTCGGGGAGACGACGCTGGGGACGCTCGTCGCCAATCTCGGCTATGACCAGTTGATGATGCCCAAGCCGGTATTTCTCGGCGACACGCTGCGCGCCACCACCGAAGTCACCGCACTGAAGGACAGTCGATCACGCCCCGATGCCGGCATCGTGACCTTCACCCATGAACTGCATAACCAGCGGGGCGAGATCGTCTGCCGCTGCCTGCGCAGCGCCCTGCTGAAGCGCCGGCCATGAGGCTGCGGTCGCTGCTGTTCGTACCCGGCGACCGGCCCGATCGCTTCGCCAAGGCGGCGGCGAGCGGAGCCGACGCGCTGATCCTCGATCTGGAGGATGCGGTCGCCGCGTCGGCCAAGGACAGCGCCCGCGCCGCCGTCGCCGACTGGCTGCGCGAACCGGCCCCGGTTCCGCGCTTCGTCCGGATCAATCCGGCCGATGGTCCGCTCGCGCTCGGCGATCTCGATGCGATGGTCGGCACCCGCCCCGACGGCATCGTCGTGCCCAAGGCGGAAGGAGTGGCAACGATCCTTTACATCAATGCGGTCATCGCCGATCGCGGTCTGTCCGACGTGCCGTTGCTGCCGATCGCAACCGAAACCCCGGCGGCGATCTTTCAGCTCGGCAGCTATGGCACGGTCGCGCACCGCCTCGCCGGACTGACCTGGGGTGCCGAGGACCTACCCGCCGCGATCGGTGCGGCGACCTCGCGCGAGCCCGATGGGCGATATACCGCGCCCTATGAACTCGCCCGTTCGCTGACCCTGTTCGGGGCGCACGCCGCCGGGGTGGCGGCGATCGATACCGTCTATCCGGCGATCCGCGACGCGGCGGGCCTCGCCGCCTATGCCGCGCGTGCGGCGCGCGATGGCTTCACCGGCATGATGGCGATCCACCCGGCACAGGTCGCCACGATCAACGCCGCCTTCACCCCCGATGACGAGACGGTCGCGCGCGCACAAGCGATCGTCGATGCCTTTGCCGCGCAGCCCGATGCCGGGGCGCTGCAGGTCGATGGCCGCATGGTCGACGCGCCGCATCTGAAGCAGGCGCTGCGGGTGCTGGCGTTGCGGGACAGTATGGCCGACCGTTCGTCCTGAACGGCGGCGGTCCTATTCGACCGGAAGCGAGGGCGGCGGCGCGGCCAGCTTGCGCAGGGCGGCCCGCCGTTCGCGCTCGACCAGCGCCCGATCGGTCGTCAGCCGCTTGCGTACCGCCAGATAATGCAGCGCGGCGCGCCGGTCCTCTTCGGACAGTGGCGTCGAGGGCAGATCGGCAGCGGCTTCCTCCAACGCGGTCGCGCTCGGCGTCGGCGTCGCGTGCGGCAGGCCGGCATGGCCCTGCGACGCGATATCGTACCAATAGGCCGCCGAGCGCGAAAAGCCGGGTAGCGCCTGCGCCACCGCCGTGAACTGTTCGATCGCCATCGCGTGACGTACCAGCTCGGCCTCGATCGGGATTAGCGCGCGTTCGGCCAGCAACATGCGCAGCATCGTCGCGTCGCGATCGAACCTACCCCACGCCGCCTGATTGAAAGTCTGCTGGGCGTTCTGCAGCGTCAGTGCCTGCAATATCTCGCGCCGGTCGGGACGACGCCATAGCCAGCCGATCCCCTGGATCGCGAACCACCCCCATCCGATCAACGCGAACCCGGCCATCGCCAGCAACAGGACCCGCCACAGGGGTTCCGCCGTCGATCCGGCGGCGATCCCGACCGCGATCGCTGCGATCGTCGCTGCCGCCAGTCCCCATCGCGGGTCGCGATACCATGTCTCGCGCACTCCGCGCCTCCTCTGCTCGCTCAACGTCGGCGACCCTATCACCAATGGCGTCGTCCCCGCCACCGCGCGGTCATGCCGCCAGTTGCAACCGGTCGCGGCCCTCTGCCTTTGCGGCGTATAGTGCGCGGTCGGCCGCGCGCAGTACTCCCGCCGCGCTGCTGCCGACGTCGATCGAAGCGATGCCTGCGCTCACCGTCAGTCGCACCGCAGCCTGCCCGTGGCGCAGCTGCGTCGCCGCCACCGTCGCACGTAGTCGTTCGCTTAGAAATTGCGCATGGGCGATGTCCGCGCCGGGGAAGAGGATGCCGAATTCCTCACCGCCCAGCCGGGCGACGACATCCGTCTCGCGCAGCACGCCGCGCGCGATCCGGGCAAAGGATTGCAGGACATGGTCGCCGGCATCATGCCCGAACCGGTCGTTGACCGACTTAAAGTGATCGAGGTCGAAAATGGCGACGCAGCCGCCCCGGTCGCCTGCCGCGGCGGCATCGATCCGGCTGGCCAGTGCCGCGTCGAACGCGCGCCGGTTGGCAAGGCCCGTCAGCGGATCGGTCGATGCGGCGCGCGACAATTCGGCCTCCAGCGCCTTGCGATGCGTAACGTCGCGGACCATCGATACCGTGCCCGACACCACGCCATGGTCGTCGGTGACCGCGCGGGTATGCGCTTCGAACCAGTGGAGCGCGCCGCCGGTCACCCGCATCCGGCATTCGACGATCTGCGTCCCCTGCGGCGCGCGGATCGCGTCGCGATGTGCGACCAGCACGATATCGCGGTCGAGCGGATGCACCATCTCCAGCGCGCGCGATCCCAGCAGCGCGTCCGGTGTCTTGCCCAGGATCGGCTCGATCGACGGCGACAGATAACCGACCCGTCCGCTGCGATCGATGCTGAGCACGATGTCGGTCGAATGATCGGCCAGCACGCGATAGCGCGCCTCGCTCTCGCGCAACCGCCGGTACAGCGACTGGCGGCGGCTGAGGTCGGCGGCGACCGGAAAGGTGGTCAGTACCGTGCAGGCAATGTAGAATTGCAAGAATTCCAGCCGCAGATGCACGTTGTCGCTGACATAATTCGCCGGGCCCATGCCGTGCAGCGTGGCATAGCCACCGATGATCGTCAGCACGATGATCGCGGCGGCTGCGCCGATCAGGCCGAGGCGGAAGGTCGTGAGCATGACCGGCAGGATCGGCAGGAACAGCAGCGGCAGCGTGTTCTGGCCGAAGACGCCCACGGCGATCACCGCCGTCGCGGTCAGCAGCACCATCGCCTCGCGGCGTGTTCGTTGGGTCGCGCCGCGCCACCAGCGCAGCGCGGCACCCGAAAACAGCAGCGACAGGAGCGGGGTCAGCGCGACCATGCTCAGTCCGTGACCGACGAACCATGTCCGCCACTGCAAGGCAAAGGACAGATCGTAGCGGGTGGCGGTCACCGCCGCCGCGATCGTCGCGCCCAGCGCCGGGGCGACGATCCCGAACGCGAGGACATAGCGCCAGATGCGGTCGAGCGAGCCGAACGACCCGCGCCGGACGTTCAGCCGGTTGAACAACCCGATCGCGACCACGACCTGCCCGATCTTCGCCACCGCCATCGGGATGGCGCTGACAACGCCGAAGCCGAACAGGCTCGACGCCAACAGACTGCCGATCGTCGCACCGATCAGGATCGCATTCCATTTGCGACGTGATCGGGCGAGCAGAAGCGCCAGCAGAACCGGCGTGGCGGGCCAGAACGTCGCGACACCATTATGGACCGGACTGATGGCGATGGCGGCGAGGACGAAATAGAGCAGCCCGCTGAACAGTCCGATCCGAAGTCTGGAGGTGCCGATTGCCATCGGGCACCTTGTGAACGCGAACCGTTAATACGACGTATAGAATTACGTCAGTTTGATCCGATATGATCGAATTTGTCGCGTTTGCGATGCCCGAACAGCAATTTACGTTCGAGATGGCGGCGCAGATCGGCATAATATGCTTCGAGGAACGCAAGGTCCGCGCCGTCGTCGGCGCGGCCAAGCTTGCGACGGATGGCGTTCGCTACGGCGAACAGGTCGGCGCGGTCGTTGCGGCGCAGAACATCCTCCAGTCGCTGCAATTCGAACGCGCCATAGGCGTCGAGTTCGGCGGCGGTGAACGGTGCGATGCGGCCGCGATCCTGTTCATGGGCGGTCTGGATCAGCAGATCTTCGCCCAGTTTCCGCACCTCGCGCTCGACGACCCAGGTCCCGGCGATCAGGTCGCCCGCGCGCAGGCGGTCGCGATTGAACAGCGGCAGGAACAGCAGGATCAGCGCCCAGCCGAGCGCCAGCACGGCGGTCCAGCGCGACGCCATCCCTTCAGCAAAGGCGAAGCCGAGGAACATCAGCGGCAGGAACACCTCGATCTCGCGCATCAGGTTACGCGCCAGCACCGCCGCACCGGTCAGCCGCGCGCCGTCCCGCGACACGACGCGCAGCTTCATCAGCCGTTTGCCGGGCGTCGCCGCGCGCCGGCCGGCTTCGTGGAGGACGAAGTAGAAATTGCGCAGCATGAAAAAGCCGAGCAGCCAGACGATCGCGTAGAGCGATTGCGCCCCTTTCGGTCCCCCGATCGCCAGCGCGGCGATCAGCAGCGAGGTACCGATCAGGATCAGCAGCATGAGGATCGCGTCGATCGTGAACGCCCCCGCGCGCGCACCGGCCGACCCCAGCCGCAGGTTCAGCGGTACCCCCTCCGGCGTGACCAGTTGCCGGTCGAGCGTGCGCGGCTGGCGTGGCTTGCGCGACCGTTTAGCCACGACGGCCGCCAAAGCTGAAATAGACGACCCACAGCGCGAGCATCCCGCCGCCGATCGCCAGACGCGCGCTGTCGTCGTTGACCAGCTGCCGGGCGAACCCCTCCAGCAGGCCGGCGATCAGCAGCATCAGGATGACGCCGAGCATCACGATCGCGCCGCGCTGCCCGGCCTCCGCCGCCGCGGCCATGCGCGAACGATCGCCGGGAAAGGCGACGGCGCGGCCGATATGGATACCGGCCGCGCTGGCAAGCGCGATCGCGGCGATTTCGGTCGT
Source organism: Sphingomonas sp. Leaf22 (assembly GCF_001421715.1). Lineage (GTDB taxonomy): Bacteria > Pseudomonadota > Alphaproteobacteria > Sphingomonadales > Sphingomonadaceae > Sphingomonas. The sequence continues at coordinate 318,861 of NZ_LMKP01000041.1, read as the reverse complement.
CCCGTGGATCATCAGCCACGCGAACAGCCCCCAGCCGAGACCGTGCGGCACGAACGCGGCGAACATCGCGCCGCCCATCGCGCCATTCTGCACGGCGAGGATGATCGTCGGGATGGCAAACAGAAAGCCGAGGGCGAAGGCGAGAATCGACACCTGCGAATTATGGGTGAACAACGAGGTGGCGAATATTTCCAGCGGAGCCTCGCCCGGCTTGCCGTAGAGCGATTCGCGCAACGTCGCAGGCGTCGCGTTCATGTCGCGTCCACCGGCGAGTTCGGGCGAGATCATCGCCGAATACCAGGCCGGATCGGTGCGGACGAGGTGATAGGCGGCAAACGCGCTGAGCAGCAGCAGCGCGGTCGACAACATCAATTCCCACGCGATCGCGCGGACCGCGCGTGGCCAATGCGTTGTGAAGAAAGCCTTTACCTGCCGGCCCCAGGGTTCGCGGGCGGAATACAGCGCGAAATAGGCGCGGGTCGACAGCGCCTCCAGATAGCCGACCAGCGATGCGTCGAGCGAGGTGGCGCGGGCGATCGAAAGTGACGAAAGTGTCGCGCGGTAGAGTCTTGGGAGGTCGATCAGGTCGGTGTCGGAGAGGCGGCGGGGGGACTTTGCCTCAAGTTTGTCGAGCAGTTGCTCAAGGCGGGCCCAGTCGGCCTCGCGTTCGGTGCGGAAATGATGGGCGCCGAAGTTGACACTCATCGTCCGCGCTCCCGGTGGCTGACATAGCGTTCGACCAGCGCGAGCGGCATCGCGTCCGCCGCCGCCTCGATCACGTCGATGCCCATCCGCCGCAGCCGTTCGACGACGATCGCCCGGTCGCGCAACAACATATGGGCGACATTGGCGCGAACCAGATCGTCGGCGCTGTCGGGCACGGCATCGCGCAGCCCTTCCAGTTCGAGGTCGCGGAAGAGGACGAACAGCACGCGGTGGCGCTTCAACATCCGCTGCGCGGCGCTGAGCAACAGTTCGGCGCTGGTCGTGTCGGTAAATTCGGTGAACAGCACGACCAGCGCCCGCCGGTCGAGCTTCTGGTCGAGGGTGACGAGGCCGAACGTGTAATTGCTCTCCTCGACGCCGTAATCGATATCGGCGGCGGCGTGGTGCAGCCGAGCGAAGCCGCGGGTGCCGCCGGCGATGCTGCCGCTGTCGACCTGCGGCCGGGCGGCGAAGGAATAGAGCCGCACCCGGTCGCCCGATTTGAGCGCGACGAAGGCGGCGAGCAGCGCCGAGGATACCGCGCGGTCGATGCGCGGCATGTCGCCGACCGGATCGGTCATCGCGCGGCCGGCGTCGATGGCGAACACGATCATATTGTCGCGTTCGGTATGAAATTCGCGCGCCAGCAATGATGCGTGGCGGGCCGAAGCCTTCCAGTCGATCGAGCGGCGTTCCATGCCCGCCTGAAAATCGGTCAGGACCTGAAAATCCTGTCCGTCGCCGTGATCGCGGCGCAGCCGGTTGCCCACCGAAATGCTGTTGAGATACTGGCGCATCCCCTGATCGCGGACCGGGCGGATGTCGGGCAGGATGGCGATGGTGCGATCGGTCTTGCGGCTGACCTGTCGCCATGCCAGCCCCATGGGGCCGATGCGGCGCGTCCACAGCCGGTGCAGCCGTGCCCGCCCACGCCGGACCGCGCGATATTCGCCGGGGGCGGAGCGTTCGACCGGACCGTCGATCGCGGCGGCAAGATCAGCGCTGCCCAGCCGGAACGTCTCGCCGATGTTCAGCGTCGCGGGCAGGTCGGGCAGGGTCGTCGCCGGCCGTTTCGCCAGCCATGCGTCGGCGACGATCAGCGCCAGCACGCCGATGATCCAGACCGGCGCGGCGATCCACGCCGCCGGGGCCAACACCCCCAGCGCGAGGCCGACCGGCGCGGCGAGCGCGGTCAGCTGGATCGCACGGGGGCTGGGGACTATCATCGCGGTGCTTCGACCGATGCGATCAGGCTGGCGACGACGTCATCGATGCGGCGGCCGTCGATCTCCGCGCTGGGCGACAGGATCAGGCGGTGGCGCAGCAGCGCGGGGGCCAGTGTCTTCACATCGTCGGGCAGCACGTAATCGCGCCCGTCGAGCGCCGCGCCGGCACGCGCCGCCGCCGCCAGCGCCGATGCGGCGCGCGGCGAGGCACCCGACGACAGGTCGCCATGTTCGCGGGTCGCGCGGATCAGGCGGACGATATAGTCGATGACCTCGTCGACCAGCCGCACCTTTCCCACCGCATCGATCGCGGCGGCGATGACCCCGGCGTCTGCGACCCGTTCGACGCCCGAATCCTGCGGGGCGGGGGTGCCGGTGCGGGTGCCATATTGCGCGACGATGGCGCGTTCGGCGTCGAGCGTGGGCCAGCCGATCGCGATTTTGAACAGGAACCGGTCGAGCTGCGCTTCCGGCAGGGGATAGACGCCCTGTTGCTCGATCGGGTTCTGCGTCGCGACGACGGTGAAACGGTCCGACAACTGCTCGGTGCGACCGTCGATGGTGATGCGGCGTTCCTGCATCGCCTCCAGCAGCGCGGCCTGCGTCTTGGGCGGGGTGCGGTTGATCTCGTCCGCCAGCAGCACTTCGCAGAACACCGGCCCACGGGTCAGCGCGAATTGCGACGTCTGGAAATTGAACAGGTTGGAGCCGATGATGTCGCCGGGCATCAGGTCGGGCGTGAACTGGATACGACCGAAATCGAGGCCCAATGTCCGCGCGAAGCTCTGCGCCAGCAGCGTCTTGGCGGTGCCCGGCGGTCCTTCGAGCAGGACGTGACCGGCGGAGAACAGCGCGATGGTGAGCAGGCGCACGGCGTCCGCCTGTCCCACCACCGCCTTGCTGATCTCCCGGTCGATCGCCGATCCCAGCGACCGTACCTCGTCGAGCGTCATGCGCCTGTTTCCTTCTTCCATATGTGCAGGTCCCTCGCCGCGGCCAATGCCTCGTGTTCGCTGCGGGCATCGCGCAGGCGGCGGTCGATGTCGGAATAGCCGGGGTGGATGCGGTCGAGCCGTTCGGGCGAGGGGACTTCCCCGGCCAGCAACCGCCGCGACGTCACCTCCAGCATCGTATCGGCATAGCGTTCGCCGGCCTGCGCGGTGCGCCGCGCCAGCCGGGTCAGCGCGACGATATTGTCGATCAGCGCGCGCTTGCCGAGCGCCAGCCCACGCGGATCGGCGACCGGCGGACCGAAGCGCCCGGCAGCGGCGATGCCGGCAAGGATCGCGGCGGCGATCAGGGCGAGGGTCACGCCGAGGAACGGCGGCAGGAACAGCAGCTTGACCAGATTGCGGTCGCCGCGCGTGTAATGCAGCGACCGGTCGAATACGGCGCGGCCGTCATGTTCGGGATCGATCGCGCGCAGCATCGTCAGCGCGGCCTTCGCGTTGCGTTCGTCGGCCATGGCGCGGTTGTTGACCAGATCGGGATCGACCAGCACGAAGGTATCGCTGCTGCCGACCTGTCCCAGCACCGCCGCGCCGTCGCGCGCGACGATCAGCGGTTCGACGGTAGCACCCTTTACCGCATATATCGGCCGGTCGGGGACGGCGAAGGAGCGGATTTCGGGATAGTCGGCGCTGACGCCGACATTCTCGCGGTCCTCGACATGCCAGTCGACGTCGGCCGGAACCAGTTTCTGGACGCGCGCCATGTCGACCGTGCCGGTGCGGCGGACCTTTCCACCCCCCAGCGGGATCGCCTCCGTCTGCCATTTCGGCAGGATGATGAGGGTGGGATAGCGGTCGAACGGTTCGTCGTCGCCGCTGTCTTCCATCGCCGCGTTGGCGAGCGAGATACGGCGGTCGACGATCGCCTTTACGTCTTCGGGACGGGTGGTGTTGGTCGGCGTCAGGATGACGATGGCGGGATTGTTCAGCGTATCGGCATCGTTGCGGCCGGGCGGCTGTACCGCATCGACCAGCCGCTTGAACGCATGATAGCCAGCACCGTCCTTGCGATCGGCGGCCGGGGCGTCGCCGACGGCGCGCGACAGTTCGTCGCCGAACCCCGACATCAGGATCGACGCGAGCAGCAGCAGCGCGCCGCCGATCACGAGAAGGATGACGGTACGGACCGCGAAGGGCGACGATTGGTTCAACGGCCACCCCGCAGCGCGAAGCCGGCATAGTCGGCGCGCGCCTGTTGCCAGTCGCCTTCGCCAAGGGCGCGGCCGCCGAACAGGCTGCGTTCGACCGCCGCGACGATACCGGCGAACACGCCGCGCGCCGCCGGGGGCAGCGCATCGGCGCGGGCGATATCGCGGCTGGTATCGGCCGGGCGGACCACGTCGCCGCGCCATGCGGTGATATCGTCGATGCTGCGGAAGAGGAGCAGGTGGACCGCTTCGTCGAACTGCCCGGCGGCGGCGAGTGTGTCGGCATCCTCCAGCAGGGCGCGGGCGCGGGTTTCGGTCGGGGCCCATTGCGGTTCATCCACCGTTGCGGCCGTGCGCCCGAAGCGTTCGCGCACCCAGTCGCGAAGGCCGGGGAACAGCGCGAAGACCAGCGTAACGGCGATGACGATGCCGATGATCCACAGGATCAGCCGCCATCCGCCGCCGACCCACTGGATGAAATCACCGATCGCGCGCAGGACCGGTTCCAGCCAGCCGGGCGGCGGATCGCGCGGCTCGATCGCCTTTTCGGGCAGGTTGAACTGGATCGACGGATCGGCGTGGATCGCCTTCCACGCGGCGCTGACACGCTCGGAATCGATCGCGGGCGGTGCCGACGCGGCATTGTTCACGCTTTCCGCGATCTGCCCCCGCGCCACGTCCGTCCTTTCGGTACGCCCCCGCGGCGTGTGCCCTGCTTGGAGCAAATCGCCGATTTACATGCAACGCTTTTCCACCCAGACTTTGGGTCGACGCCGGGGGCGGCGTTGTGGGGGGATGTAACGAATGCTGGCATTCGGGGTGCTGATCTTATCGCTGCCGCTTGTCTTGCTGGCGATCGCGCTGGGCGGGGCATGGATGGAGGGGCGGCGGTCGCCCTATAGTTTCGGCATCGGTCGGGTGATTTCGAACGCGTTCGGTGCGATCGGTGGTGCCCCATTGGCGCTGCTGGCGGCCAGCGCGGTGCTGAATGCGCCGATGCAATTCCTCCTGCCGACGATGGCACAGCGCATGGGCGACGCGGCAGCAATTCAGGGGCTGGCCTATTCGATGGCGCCGCTCTGGTTGATCTGGTTGTTCGTCTATCCCTTCATCAAGCTGTTCATGATGGGGATCGCCCTCGATACGCTTGCCGGCCGGCCGATCGAATTCGGTGCGATGCTGCGCATGGCGTTGCGGCGGACCCTGCCGGCGCTGGCGCTGCTTATCCTGTTCGGCATCGCGCTGGCGGTCGGCTTCGTGTTGCTGGTGGTTCCGGGGATTATCCTCGGGCTGACGTGGTTCATCGTCCTGCCGGTCATGGCCGGCGAGGGGCGCGGCATCTTCGACTGTTTCGGACGGAGCGCCGACTTGCTGCGCGGGATGCGGTGGCGGCTGTTGCTGCTGATCCTGATCGCGGTCGTCCTGTGGATGATGGCCAGTGGCCTGATGCAGGGGATCGCGCTGGCGGCCGGGGGCGCGCAGAATCTGTGGCTGGTGGCCGGCGTGCAGGCGGTGTTCGCCACGTTGATCGGCGTACTGACGACGACCGGCACCGGCGCCGTCTATCACGAAGTGCGGACCGCCAAGGAGGGCATGGGCAGCCATGACCTCGAGGCGGTGTTCGCCTGACATATCAAAAGGGGAGTAAGGCGTGATCCGAACGTTGACGATGGTGGCGCTCGCCGCCGGGCTGGTCGCCTGTACCGGTGACAAGGGCGAGGTCCGCTCTGCTTCGGCCGATGCGCCGGCGGGAAAGGGCAAGGGGCCGGGCGCGGGCAAGGGATATGACCATGATCCCTATCCGTCGACCTATCATGCCTATCCGGGGCGGGCGACGCTGGTGACCAACGTCACCATCTATGACGGGGAGGGCGGGCGGATCGATCGCGGTTCGGTGCTGTTCCGCGACGGCAAGATCGTCGAGGTCGCGCAATCGATCGCCCCGGCCGAAGGCGTGACGGTGATCGACGGGCAGGGCAAATGGGTGACGCCCGGCATCATCGACGTGCACAGCCATCTGGGCGATTATCCCAGCCCCGGCGTCGAGGCGCATAGCGACGGCAACGAGATGACCGGACCGGTCACCGCCGATGTCTGGGCCGAACACAGCGTCTGGCCGCAGGACCCCGGTTTCTCGCGCGCGCTGACCAATGGCGGAGTGACGACGCTGCAGGTGCTGCCCGGTTCGGCGAACCTGATGGGCGGGCGGTCGGTGACGCTGAAGAACGTCTATGGCCGCACGATGCAGGCGATGAAGTTCCCGGGCGCACCCTATGGGTTGAAGATGGCGTGCGGCGAGAATCCCAAGCGCGTCTATGGATCGAAGGGGCGGATGCCGTCGACCCGGATGGGCAATCTGGCGGTCGATCGCGCGACGTGGCTGCGCGCGAAGGAATATGATCGAAAGTGGGACAAGTATGAGGCGGACGGCGGCGATGCGCCGTCGCGCGACCTTGCGATGGATACGCTGCGCGGGGTGCTCGACGGCGAGATCCTCGTCCACAACCATTGCTATCGCGCCGACGAAATGGCCATCGTCATGGATATGGCGCAGGAGATGGGGTACAAGGTAACGGCATTCCACCATGCCGTAGAAAGCTACAAGATCGCCGACCTGTTGAAGGCGCGCGGCGTGTGTTCGGCGGTGTGGGCCGACTGGTACGGCTTCAAGATGGAAAGCTATGACGCGATCGGCGAGAATCTGCCGATCCTCGACCGGCAGGGCGCGTGCGCGATGATCCATTCGGACAGCGAGAACGGCATCCAGCGGCTGAACCAGGAAGTGGCCAAGGTCATGGCGTCGGCCAGGCGTGCCGGCATGGCGGTGACCCCCGAACATGCGTGGACGTGGCTGGGCATCAATCCGGCGCGGGCGCTGGGCATCGACAAGGTTACGGGCTCGCTCAAGGCCGGCAAGATGGCCGATGTCGTGCTGTGGAACGGTGATCCGTTCAGCGTCTATACCCGCCCGCAGATGGTGTGGGTCGACGGGGCGCTGCTGTACGACGCCAATGATCCGCGGTTGCGGCCGGTGTCCGATTTCGAACTTGGCCAGCCCGGCGAAGGGGATGTGAAGTGAAGCGCCTGATCCTTGCCGCGTTGATGGCCGGCTGCACCGCTGTTCCCGCCGCTGCGCAGGACGTGACGATCACCAATGCCCGGCTGGTGCTGGGCGACGGATCGGCCCCGGTGGAGGGTGGCACGGTCGTCATTCGTGGCGGGCGGGTGGTGTCGGCCGGACGCGGGGCGGCGACCGGCGGGGGCAAGACGATCGATGCGGGCGGGCGCTATGTCACGCCGGGTATCGTCGCGGGCTTCACCCGGCTGGGCATCGTCGAGGTCGATGGCGTGGGACCGACCAACGACGCAGCGGCATCGGGCAGCGTGTTCAATGCCGGGCTGGACGTGACCGCCGGCCTGAACCCGCGCGCGACGCCGATCGCGATCAACCGCACCGACGGCGTCACTCGCGCAGTCGTCGCGCCCGACAATGGCGGGTCGATCTTCGCCGGGCAGGGCGCGGTGATCGATCTGGGCAACGACATGGACGCGGTCACGCGTCCGCGCGCCTTCCAGTTCATGGAATGGGGCGAGGCCGGCGCGCGTGCGGCGGGCGGCAGCCGGCCGGCGGCGATGGCCATGTTCCGCAATGCCTTGTTCGAGGCGCAGGCCTATGGCCGCAATCCGGCGAGCTTCGCCGATCGCGGCAAGGAAGCGTTGCTGACCCGTGCCGATGCGCTGGCGTTGCAGGACGTGCTGTCGGGGAAGGTGCCGCTGCTGATCCATGTCGAACGCGCGTCCGACATCCTCGGCGTGCTGGCGCTGAAGCGCGAGTTCGCGGGGCTGAAGCCGGTGTTGGTGGGCGCGGCCGAAGGCTGGACCGTGGCGCAGCAGATCGCGGCGGCGGGCGTGCCGGTGCTGGCGAGTGCGCTGGCCGACCTGCCGGCCAGCTTCGAGCAGCTGGCGGCGACCCAGTCCAACATCGGCCGGATGAAGGCGGCGGGCGTCACCGTCGGCATCGGCATGATCGGCGACGATGAATCGCGGCAGGCCCGGCTGGTGCGGCAATATGCCGGCAATCTGGTCGCGCTGTCGAAGATTCCGGGCGCGGCCGGGCTGGACTGGGGCGCGGCGTTCGCGACGATCACGTCGTTGCCGGCCCGCGCGATCGGCATGGACGGCGAGATCGGGACGCTGGGTGCCGGACGACGCGGCGACGTGGTGATCTGGGATGGCGATCCGCTGGAAATCGGGTCGGTCCCGACGCAGCTGTTCATCGACGGTGTCGAACAGCCGCTGACCAACCGCCAGACGCGCCTGCGCGACCGCTATCTGGTGCCGCAGGAACAGGGGCTGCCCAAGGCGTATCAGCGCTGAGCATGGGAACCGTCGGCGCGGTCGTCGATTGTCCGGAACGGACAGCGGCCGGGTTGGCGGTGCCTTTTGGGAGATGGACTATGCGTGCGTTGCTCGTGATGCTGGGTGGATCGCTGATGCTGGCGGCGTGCGGACCGAGCGCCGAGCAGCAGGCGGCCGCCAATCAGGCGGCGATCGCGAATTCGCAGGAAGCGCAGGAAATGGCGGCAAAGGTCGATGCGCTGGCACCCGGCCAGCGCGAAGGCGTGTTCATCCGCGCGATCCGCGACGCCGGACTGCCGTGCCAGGGCGTGACCGCGTCCGAACGCGGCGAAAAGCCGGGCAGCTGGGTCGCGACCTGTCAGGAAGGATCGCGGCATATCATCACCTTCGGTGCGAACGGGATGGCGAACGTGACGAGCTTTACGCCGCAGCCGACGGCGGCGCGGTAGATTGGGCTGACGTGGTGGCGTTGTCTTTGCCGGGAACCCCGGAACAGGTCGAGCCGTCTGCAAAGGTCGCGCGCTTAACCAAAGAATGATCGTACCCCCGCGCAGGCGGGGGGCCAGAGCCAAACAGAACAAGGACTTGCGCTTGGAACCCTGGACCCCCGCCTGCGCGGGGGTACGGCAAGGGGAGGGGGTCGGGACTTTTGTGAGGTCTCAGGCAAGTCCGGGGTGACGGTGATGAAACGGGCTTCGGTTCCACAAGCACAACGGCTCCGCAGGACCAGCGGACCGGCTCGTAACCACCGCCCGCCCGCATCGCATCCGGTTCGGAGGTAACGCTACTCCGAAAGGGACGCGGTTGTCCTGTTCCAACGCTAAACGCTGCGGCATCAGCGTCGCATCGCGGGCTGGTGGGAACGGGCATGACGGGGTTGGTGGATTCGGCGACGGCGGTAATGCGGATGGCGCAGGCCCGGCTAGACGTTGCGGCGCATAATATCGCGAACGTGGCGACGCCGGGGTATAAGCGGCGGATCGGCTTTGCCGATACCGTCGCGGCGCGCAGCGAAGTCGCGCTGGCGACGCGGATCGATGGTGCGCAGGCGTCGCTGACCGAAACCGGCAATCCGTTCGATCTCGCGATCAGCGGCGACGGATATTTCCGGGTCCGCGACGGTGAGCGCACCCTTTATACGCGGCAGGGGCAGTTCCGCCGCGACGTCGACGGGCTGCTGGTCACGCCGCAAGGCTATGTCCTGCAACAGGCGGGCGGCGGCGATCTGGTGCTCGACGGCGCGAAGATCGACCTTGCCCGCATCGCCGTCGAACGCTGCGACGATCCGGTGGTGCTGACGGCGGTCGGCGAAAGCTTCTTTGCCGGGCAGGCGATGATCGAGACCGACGGTGCCGAGGTGCGGTCGGGGATGCTCGAAGCGTCGAACGTCACGCTGGGCGACGAAATGACCCAGACGATGGTCGCGATGCGACAGGCGGAAAGCGGCGCGCGGCTGATCCAGCTATACGACGAATTGATGGGCCGCGCCGCCGCCACCTTCGGAGGCAAAGGATGAGCGACGCCTATCAGATCGGCGCGATCGGGTTGCGCACCCAGCAATTGGCGCTGGACGCGATCGCCAACAATATCTCGAACATCAACACGCCTGCGTTCAAGCGGTCGGAAGTGCGCTTTGCCGATGTCGTCGCCAGCCGGCCCGACGCGACGTTGCTGCCCGCCGATCTGCAATCGGCGGCACCGACCCTGGCCGGGGTGGCGCTGGATTTGCAATTCATGCTGAACGATCCGGGCGAGTTGCAACGGACCGGCGCGGCGATGGACGTGGCGATCGACGGTGCGGGCTTCATCGAATTGATGGGGCCAGAGGGGCAGAGTGTGCTGTGGCGCGGTGGCCGGCTGAAGGTCGGCGACGATGGCGCGCTGATAGGGGCAGGCGGGTTTGCGCTGAAGGCCAACATCACCGTGCCCGACGATGTGACCGCCCTGTCGATCGCCGCTGACGGTACCGTGCGCGCGCAGGGAGCGGACGGGGCCGCCCCGGTCGAACTGGGGCAGATACGGCTGGTCCGGCTGAACGACGCGGATGGCGTTACCCGGTTGGACGGCGGACTGTACCGAGTCGCCGACGGCGCGCGGCTGGAGGAACTGGTGCCGGGCGAGGATGGTGTCGGACAGGTGGTTCAGGGCGCGGTCGAGCGGTCGAACGTGCAACTGACCGAGGAGATGGTGCGCATGATGCTGGTCCAGCGCGCCTATGCGGCGAATGCGCAGATCCTGCAGGCGGCCGACCAGATGATGGGGATCGCGAACACGCTGCGGCGCTGACGCGGACACGGGGAACAGACAATGCTGATGACGGTGGCGGCCGGGCTGATGCTCGTAGCCGAAGCGAAGGTGCGCGTGCGCGAGGTGACGCTGGCCGATCTGGTGCAGGGCGCCGGAGAGGCGGGCCGGCAGGTCGTGCTGCGCCTGCCGGTCGGGCGGCGGCAGTTGACGCTGCCGGTGGCAACGGTCGCGGCGATGGTGCGGCGCGTGACCGGAGTACAGGTCGGCGGGACCGGGAACGTCGCCATCACCTTGTCTGCGCCTGCGCCGGTGCGGCGCGACTGGACGCCCGAGCCGGCCCTGCCGCGCGGTAGCGAACTGACGCTGCGATCGGTGGCGGGGCCGGTCGCGATCGAGCGGCCGGTGACGACGCTGCAACCCGGGCGGTCGAGGCGCTCGGTGTTCGTGCGCGACGGGCAGGGACAGGTATTTGCCGCGCCGCTCGCGATCGGCGACGACCTCTATCGCCCCGGCGGCTGGGGCGCGCTCGCCACCGATCAGCGCGCGGCACAGGTCGGCGATGCGCTGACCATCGTCGTCTACCAGAGCGCCGATGCCAGCAACTCGGCCCAGAATGCGACGCGCAAGGCGACCGACCTGTCGGCATCGATCGACGCGGGACCGGTCGGCGAGGGTGGTCGCGCGGCATTGGGCGGCGGCTTTACCGGGCGCGGCGAAGCGCGACGCAGCGAGCGGCTGGTCACGCGGCTGAGCGCGACGGTCAGCGCGGTGCTGCCCAATGGCGACCTGATCGTGACCGGGCGGCAACGCATGGCGATCAATGGTGAACGGACCGAGGTCGGGGTGCGCGGGCGCATCCGCGTCGCCGATATTGGGCCGGACAACAGCGTGCTGTCGTCGCGCATCGCGGACGCCGAGATCGATTATGGCGGGCGCGGCTTCGTGTCGCGCGGCAGCCGGCCGGGGCTGCTCAACCGCCTGTTCGGCGCGCTGGGGCTCGGCTGATGCGGTTCGTTTGTCTTCTTGCGCCGCTGTTGCTGCTGGCCGGGCCGGCGGGGGCGCAGTCGGTGCCGATCAAGGCACTCGGCCGGTTCGATGGCTGGCGGCAGAATGCGCTGGTCGGATACGGGCTGGTCGTCGGCCTGTCGGGATCGGGCGATACGCGGCGCAGCGTGGTGACGCGGCAGGCGCTGCGCAACGTCCTCAATCGCCTCGGCACCAATGTCGCCGAGGCGGAGATCAGCAGCCGCAACGTCGCGGTGGTGATGGTGACCGGCATGTTGCCGCCATCGGCCAATGTCGGCGACCGCATCGACGCGACGATCGCATCGATCGGCGATGCGCGCAGTCTGGCCGGCGGCACGCTGGTGATGACGCCGCTGATGGGGCCGGATGGCAAGCCCTATGCGCTGGCACAGGGGGCGCTCTTGGTCGGCGGGCATCGCTTCGACAGCGATCTGAACCGCGAGCAGCGCAACTATCCGACCTCCGCGATCCTCGAAGGCGGGGCGACGATCGAGACGGCGGTCGACAGCAACATCCTGAAGCCCGGCGGGGAAGTGTCGTTCCTGTTGGCGGACCCGAGTTTCGAGACGGCCGAGCGCGTGGCGGCGGGGATCGTTCGGCGCTTCGGCGCGGGCGTGGCATGGGCGCGCAATGCCGATGAGGTGCGGGTGCGCTATGGCGGCGGTGCCGCGGGGCTGACCGGGTTTCTGGCGGCGATCGAGAATGTCGGGGTCGAACCGGCGGCGACGCGGCGGGTGGTCATCAATGAACGTACCGGCACCGTCGTGGCGGGCGGCGACGTGACGCTGTCGTCGGTCGTGATCGCGCAGGGCGACATCAAGGTGTCGGTCGTCGCCGACAATTTCGCGTCGCAGCCCGATTTTTATGCCGGCTTCGCGAGCGACGTCGAGTCGGGCGCGGGCGTGCGCAGCCTGATCGTCACCAATACCAAATTGGACGTGCGGCAGGGCAGCGGCGACGCGACGATCCGCTTCGGCAACACGACCATCGCCGATCTGGTGCAGGGCCTGTCGCGCGCGCGCGTCGATACCCAGCGGATGATCGGCATCCTGCAGGCCATCAAGGCCGCGGGCGCGCTGCACGCCGACCTGATCGTGAAATGAGGAAGCTGAAATGGATGCGCTGACATCGGTCATCATCGCCAGGGCGCTCGACGGGCTGACCGCCCGGGCCGAGGCGACCGCGGCGAATATCGCCAACGCCAATTCGCCGGGATATCGGCCGATGCGGGTCGATTTCGAAGGAGCGTTGCGCAGTGCCGCCGGGCGCGGTGCCGATGCGGTCGCGGGGGTGCGGCCGGCAACGTCGTGGGGCGTTACGCCGGCGTTCGGAACCGAGGCGCGGCTCGACCTCGAACTCGCGACCGCTTCGGAAACGTCGCTGCGCTTCGCCGCGCTGATCGACGTGCTGGGCCGCGAGATGGGCTTGATGCGCGCCGCGATCGCGGGAGGACGCTGATGGACGCCGCCCGGATCAGCCGTACCGGCCTCGACGTCGAATGGCAGCGGTTGCAGGTCATCGCCGCGAACATCGCGAACGCCAACACTACCGGGTACCGCGCGCAGCGGCTACTGTCCGGGCCGGCGGCGGGCTTCGGGTCGCTGGTGCGATCGGGCGTCAGCGTGACGGGGCTGCAACCGGTCGCGAACGGGGTGCGCCGCGTGCACGAACCCGGGCATCCGCAGGCCGATGCCGAGGGGTTCGTGAGCTATCCCGATATCGATCAGGCGGGCGAGATGGCGCTGATGATCCGTACCGCGCGCGCCTATGAAGCGAACCTGACCGCGATGAGCATCGCGCATCAGTTGTACGCCCGTGCGCTCGACTTGGGGAAGCAGGCATGAGCGGGGCGATACCACCGCTGGCCGGTGTGACCGCCGCGCCGCTGGCGTTGCAACTGGGCCCGGTCGCCGCGCCGCCGCCGGCACAGGGGTTCGGGGCGCTGCTGCTGTCGGGGCTGAACGGGCTGAACGCGAAGCTCGATCATGCCGATGCGCTGGTCCGGCGCTTCGCGGTCGATGACAGCATACCCGTCCACCAAGTGACGATGGCGCTGGAGGAAGCGCGGCTGTCGGTCGAACTGGCGATGCAGGTCCGCGGCCGATTGGTCGAGGGCTATCGCGACCTGATGAACATGCAGCTATGAGCGACGCCGTTCCCTCGCCGCGCCGGCAATGGCTGTTGATCGGTGGCGTGTTCGTCTTCGTGCTCACGCTGCTGGCCGGAGCCTATTGGACGTTTCTGCGCGACGGCTATGCGACGCTGGCCGATCATGTCCGGCCGGGCGAGGCGGCGGCGATCGTCGCCGAACTCGACAAGCGCGGCACGCCCTACGAACTGCGCGATGGCGGGACGACGGTGCTGGTGCCGAGCGGCGAGGTCGACAATACGCGACTGGCGCTGGTCCGTACCGATGTCGGTGAGGTCGGGTTCGAACTGTTCAACAAGTCGGACATGGGGCTTACCAATTTCGCCCAGAAAATCAATTACCAACGCGCGTTGCAAGGGGAGCTGGTCCGGACCATCGCGTTGATGGACGGGGTGGAAAGCGCGCGCGTCCACCTCGCGCTGCCCGAACGGACGCTGTTCCGCGACGACCGGATCGAGCCGAGCGCGGCGGTGACGGTGCAGATGCGCGGAAGCGTGGTGCCAGATGCGGCACGGGTCGCGGGTATCCAGCGGCTGGTCGCTGCTGCGGTCCCAGACCTGCCCGCCGACCGCGTCGTCGTTCTCGACGCCGATGGCCGGGTCGTCAGCGCCAGCGCCGCGATCCAGCCGGTCGAGGGCGATGCGACGACGGCGGTCGAGAATTATTACAAGGCACGCGCGCGTGCCGCGATCGAGGGCGTCCGGCCCGGATCGCGCTACGACCTGCGCGTCGAAGCGGTGGCGCAGGGCGATGCGATCGTCGATCCGGCGAACTGGACGCCAGGCGAGGCGGAGGGTGCGCGCAATTTCCGGCTGCGCATGACGCTGGTGACGCCGCAGCCGCTGGATGCGGCGGAGCAGGCGGCGCTGGCGGCGGCGATCCGTACGGCGGTCGGGCTGGACGATGCGCAGGGCGATCTACTGTCGTTCGAGACGGGTACGTCTGCGCCACGAGTCGTGCCGGCAGTGCCGACCTATGTGCCGCCGATCATGGTCAGCGAGCCGGCGGTGGCCGCGCCGGCGTGGTGGCCATGGGCGCTGGCGGCGCTCGGCCTTGTTGCGTTGCTGGTCGTGGCGGTGCGCCGGGCGCGGGCGACGCGACTGTCGGGCGAAGAACAGGAAGCGTTCGCGGCGCTGCTGCGGCGGCGGATCGGGCAGGATGGGGGCGAGCATGTCGCCGGCTGACGATCCGATCGCCCAGTTGCGGGCGTTGTCGCCGGCCGATCGCCGCGCGGTGCTCGCGCGGCTGACCCCGGCGGAGCGGCGACGGGTCGAGGCGGCACCGACGACGATGCCGTTCGCGGCCGATATCGCCGCACGGCTGGCCGATCCGGGCGAGGCGATGACCCCGGCCGGGCGCGCCGCGCTGGCGAAGGCGGCGGACGCCTTCGCCGCGCCGGTCGTGGCGGGACCGGGGCCGTCACTGCTCGGCCGGTTGCGCGGCGCGATGGGAGGGCGCTGACATGGCGGTGCTCAAACAGACGGAGGCGAGAGCCGTCCGCGCGCTGGTCGCGCCGCTGATGCCGGTCGCGGTGGGCGAAGCCGAACGGTTGCGCACCGAAATCGCGGCGTTGCGCGCGGATGGAGTTCGCGCGGCGGAGGCGACGAGGACTGCTGTCGCCAAGGCACGCGAGGACGGTCTGGCCGAAGGGCGCAAGGCGGGGACCGCGTCGGTCGAACGCAGCGAGCGCGAGCGGATCGACCTGTTGGCCAAGGGAATGGCGGCGGAAGCAAAGCGCCTGTCCGAGCGGTTGCAGGCGCTCGACGGGCTGGCGGCGGCGCTGGCACGTGCCTGTCTCGACCGGGTGTTCGCCCGGCCCGAGGGGATGGCGGCGATGGTCGGCAATGCGCTCGACCATCGGCTGGCGATGCTGCGCGATCGGACCGGGCTGATGGTGCGGGTCAGCGGCGCGGACTTCACCGACGCGGCGGCGCTGGCCGGATACGGCGAGGTGACGATCGATCCCGACCTGCCGACGGGGGCGTGCCGGATCGGCGTGCGGCTGGGTCGGATCGATCTGGACGTGCCCGGTCAATGGGCGGTGATCGCGCGCGCGCTCGACGAGATGGCCGGGGCATGACCGCGCACTCCTTCCTGACCCGGATCGCCGACCTCGACCTCGCCTTGCCCTATGGCGAGGTGCGGCGGGTCATGCCCGGCCGGATCGAGGCGAGCGGGCCGATGGCGACGGTCGGCGAACTGTGCCGGATCGGCGGGCAACTGGCAGAGGTCGCGGCGGTCGATGCCGATACGCTGGTACTGGTGCCGGTCGAGGACGGCGGACCCATCGCGATCGGCACGCGGGTCGAGCCGGTGACGCAGGACGGCGTCGGGGTCGGCGACGGCTATGGCGGACGCGCGATCGATGCGCTGGGGCGACCGATCGATGGCGGGGCGGCGATCCGTCCCGACCAGCGCGTCGCCCTGCGCGGGATCGCGCCGGGGCCGCTCGATCGCGTAGCGCCGACCGTGCTGATCGAAACCGGCGTGCGCGCGATCGACGGGCTGCTGACGCTGGGGCAGGGACAGCGCATCGGCGTGTTCGCGGCGAGCGGGGTCGGCAAGACCAGCCTGATCGAACAGATCGTCGCGCAGACGGCGGCAACGCGCCGCATCGTCTGTCTGGTCGGCGAACGCGGGCGCGAGGTGTCGGGGTTCTGGCAGGCGCTGTCGTCGCGCGGCGAGGCCGCGACGCTGGTCGCCGCGACGTCGGACGAGAGCGCGGCGATGCGCGCGCGGGCGGTGTCGACCGCGCTGTGCCTGGCCGAACATTGGCGCGACCGGGGCGAGCATGTCCTGCTGGTCGTGGATTCGATCACCCGGCTGGCGATGGCGCTGCGCGAAATCGGGCTGGCGGCGGGCGAGCCGCCAACGGTGCGCGCCTATACGCCCAACGTCTTCGCCGCCCTGCCGCGGATCGTCGAGCGGTGCGGCGCGGTGCGTGGCGGCGGCGCTATCACCGCGGTGCTGACCGTGTTGAGCGAGACCGACGAGATCGACGACCCGATCGTCGAGACGATGAAGGCGTTGCTCGACGGGCATATCCTGTTGTCGCGGACGCTGGCCGATCGCGGGCATTTTCCGGCGATCGATCCGATCCGCAGCATCAGCCGACAGGCGGTGCGGATAATGACGCCGGCCCATGCACAGGCGGCGCGCGGGGTGACCGCGCACCTCGCCACCTATGACGAAGCGCGGGTGATGATCGACAGCGGGCTGTATCAGGCAGGAGCGAACCCCGCGATCGACGCGGCCACCGCCGCGCGCGACGGCATCAACGCGTTTCTGCGGCAGGAGCAGGGTGTCACCGTGCCTTTTGCCGAGACGCTCCGCCATCTGAGCACATTGGTGCAGGGGAAGCGGCATGGCTGATCGGATGGGCCGGGCGTGGCGGGCGCTGCGGACGATCGCCGCGCTGCGGATCGATCGGGCGCAGGCCGAACATCGCCGGACCTCGCTGACAGAGCGCGACGCCGAGCGTGCGTTGGCGGCGGCCGATACGGACTTGGTCGAAGCGGCGGACGCGTGGCAGCGGCAGATGGCCGAACGCTTCGATCCGGCGTTGGGTGCTGCCTATGCGGAGGTGCTGACCCGGCGAGCCGATGCGCTGGCGGCGGCGACCGCAGCGCATCGGGCAGCGGGGCGTGATACCGAAGCGGCGGCGGAGACGGCGCGCCGGGAACAGGCAAGGGCCGACGCCGTCACGACGCAGGCGGATGCCGCCGCACGCCTCACGCGCCGCCATGCCGACGAACGTGCGCTGATGGCGATCGCCGATCGCGCGGCGCTGGCTTGGGTGCGGCGATGATCCCGCCGCTGACCGACCTGCCGACCGGTTTTGCTGGCAGTGAATCGTTGGTGGCGGGCGTGCCGATGGCGGCCGGCCCGACGCTGCGCTTCGCCGACCTGCTGGCGGTGGAGCCGTTGCCGGCGGCCAAGGTCGAGGCTCAGGCCGAGCGGTTCAATCAGGACGGATTCTTCGGCACGTCGGTCGCCGCGCCGGCGGCGTCGGTCGCGGCTGTCTTGCCAGTGGCTTCGGTGGAACCGGTTGCCGACGTGCCGAGGCCATTGGTGGTTGAGGGACCGGCGACCCCTGTCGCGGTGATGCCGGTAACTCTCCAAAACGTTGCGACGGCGGTCGTGCTACCGGTCCTGCCGACCTTCGCCAAACCGACCGGGCCGCAACCGATCGCACCCATGCCGATAGCGACATCCGTCGCTCCGCCACGTCCACAGCCGGCCAGGTGGGCGGTGGTCACGACTGTTCAGCCTCGGCCCCCGATCCGCCAGCGTCCGGTTCCGACCGGTTCGTTCGTCGCGGTCGCGGTGCAGGCGGTCGCCCATGGGATCGAGGTCGTCGCGCAGGTCGCCGGGCTCGACGAACGCGACCGCGCGGCGCTCGCCGACGAGGTCGCCGCGCTGCTCGCCGCGCATGGCTATGCGCCCGCGCACATCACCATCACCGCCCTATCCGGCGCCCGACAGGAAACCCGCTGATGCAGACCGCCCCCGTTTCGTCCGTCACCCCCGGCGGCGAGCAGAGTCCCACCCAGAGTGCGACCAGCGCCTTCGGCCTCGGCTTCGATGCGCTGCTGAAGATCATCCTGACGCAGCTGACCTATCAGGATCCGCTGAAGCCGATGGACAATTTCCAGTTCGTCTCGCAGCTCGCGCAATTCTCGCAGGTCCAGCAGGGGCAGACCGCGAACGAGCGGTTGCAGGCGCTGACCGCGATGCAGGCGACCAATCAGGCGACCGGGCTGCTCGGCAAGCGGATCGATATCGCCGCCGGGTCGGCGACGCTGACCGGCTTGGTCACCGCCGTCGCGCTGTCGGGCGGATCACCCAGCATCACCATCGAAACCGACGACAAGCGCACCATCGCCGGCGTCGCCATCGGCAATATCGTCCAGATCCGGGAGAAGAATTGATGTTCGGCGCGATCTATATCGGCCTGAGCGGCCTCAACGCCTATTCGAAGGGGTTGCAGCAGGTCAGCAACAACGTGTCGAACCTGAACACGACCGGGTTCAAGGGGTCGACGGTCAGTTTCCACAACCTGTACGCGACCCCCGATCGCGGCGGCATGTCGCTGACCGGGCAGGGCGGCAGCGACGGCTATGGCGTGGCGGTCGATGACGGCACGCTGAATTTCAAACAGGGCGAGTTGCGCAGCACCGACCGCGATCTCGACCTGTCGGTCGACGGCAACGGCTTCATGGTGCTGCTCGACGGCGACCGGACGCTCTACGCGCGGACTGGCAGTTTCGAGGTCGACCCGGCCGGATACATCGTGCTGAACGGCACAAATTACCGGCTGGCCACGCTGGACGCGAACGGGCGCGCAGTCAGCCTGTCGGTCGATGCCCGGCGGACCAGCGCGCCCAAGGCGACGACCGCCGTGACCTTTGCCGACAATCTGTCGTCGACGGCGAGCAGCTACACCGTCAGCGACATCCGCGTGTTCGACGCGAGTGGTGCCGCGCATGTGTGGAAGGCCGGTTTCGCCAAGGGCAGCGACGGGTGGAGCGTCACTGTCACCGACGACAAGGGCGCGACGGTCGGCACGCAGACGCTGAAGTTTAACGCCGGCATCATCGATCCGGCGACCGCGAGGCTCGACTTCACCGATGCCGCATCGGGACTGACCGTGCAGTTCGATTTCTCGAGCGGGGTCACGTCGTTTTCGGGGGGCGAGGTGTCGACGCTGCGCGCGGCGAAGGTCGATGGTTATGCGGCGGGCACGATCACCGGCATTGCCGCCGATGGCGCGGGCAAGCTGCAACTGTCCTATTCGAACGGGCAGAAGGTCGATGGCGGTGCGATCGCGCTGGCCGATTTCCGCGATCCGACGCGGCTGGAACAGCGCGACGGGCTGTTCGTCGAGCGCGAGCCGGGCCAGTCGATGCTGCTCGCCAGCGACGATCCGCGCGTGGGCCAAGTGCGGTCGAAACGGCTGGAGGCGTCGAACGTCGACCTGTCGCAGCAGTTCGGCGACCTGATCCTGATCCAGCGCGGGTTTCAGGCATCGTCGCAGATCGTCAGCGTGTCGAACGACATGATCCAGCAGCTGTTCGGCATCCGGGGGCAGGGTTGAGCGCGGTGGCGTGGTTGCCGGCAGATACGCAGCCGCCCGCCGCGCTCGATGCGCTGTTCGCGGGGGCAGTCGCGGCGTGGGGGGCGCAGTGGTTCGTCGGCGCGGCGGGGCAGGTGCCCCGGTTGCGGCGCGGTGGCGGAGCGGGCTGGCGGCGGAATGCGGCCGGGCTGGCGATCGGGACCGCGGCGGATACCGCGCTTCGTGTCGGCGCACGGATCGTCGGGGTGTCGGCGGACGGGCGCGATGGTGCGGACCGGGCGGTGCTGGAAGGGGTTGCCGAACCGTGCCTGCTCGATCTTCGCGCGCGCTTAGTCGCTGTTGCGGGCGGCGATGATGGGTTTGTGCCTGCGTCCGCGTCCGACTGGGTGGCAATGCTCGGCGACGGACTGGCGTTCGGTCTGTCCGACGCGCTGTTCGCGGTGCTGGTCCGGCGCGTGCTGCCGCCGGTCGTGCTGCCGAGACCGGGGTCGGGAGCGCAGGCGCTGGCGGCGATTTCGGTCGAGGTCGGCGCGGCGGTCGGGCGGGCGGCGATGCGGTTGGCCGACCTGCGCGCGCTGGAGGTCGGCGATGTCGTGGTGCTCGACCGGGCGCTCGCCGATCCGGTGCCGATCGCGCTGAACGGGCGGCCCCTGCCGCGCGGGCGGGTGCGGGTCGTGCCCGCCGAACCGATCCCGTCCCTGCAAATCGTCGATATCCCTGCGTGAGAATGTCCATGTCCGAAACCAAGCCTGCCCCGCGCGTCAGCACGACGCTGATCGATAGCGTCGCGGTCGAACTCGAAGCGTTGCTGGGTCAGGCGAAGATGACCGTCGGCGCGCTGACCGCGCTGAAACCCGGTGCGGTCGTCCCGCTGGAGGCGGCGCTGAACCGTCCGGTCGACTTGCGACTGGGCGAGGTGATCGTCGCGCGCGGCGAACTGGTCGCGGTCGACGACAGGTTCGGGGTGCGGTTGACGGAGATCGCGGCGTGGCCGGAATGATCCTTGCCGCCGCACCCGCCCGGCTGGGTGGCGGTGCGGCACTCGACGTGTCGTTGACGCGGATCGTCGTCGCGCTGCTGCTGTGCCTCACGCTGGCGGTGCTGGCGGTGGTGCTGGTCAGGCGCGGCGGCGGGCGGCTGACGCTGCCCATCCGGGCCGAACGGCGCATCGCGGTGATCGAGAGCCGCCGGATCAGCCCGCATGCCGATCTGTGCCTGCTGCGCTGCGACGGGCAGGAATATGTGATCCTGTCGTCCGCCGCCGGGCAGCAGGTGCTGCGACAGGGGCCGGTGGCATGAATGCGATGCTGGCCGGCGGCGCGATCGGCAATGATGTCGTACGCACCGCGCTGATCCTGACGCTGCTGGCGGTGATCCCGGCGGTGGTCATCAGCATGACCAGTTTCGTGCGGACCGTCATCGTGCTGTCGATGGTGCGCCACGCGTTCGGCATGCCCGAAACGCCGCCGACCCCGGTGCTGGTGGCACTGTCGATGTTCCTGACCGCGTTCACGATGGCCCCGACCATGACCCGGATCAATGCCGACGCGCTGCAACCCCTGCTCGCCGGGCGGATCGGGGTGGAGCAGGCGATGACCGCCGGTGCCGCGCCGCTGCGCCGCTTCATGCTGGCGCAGACGCGCGACGCCGATCTCGAATCGATCTACGCGATCAGCCGCACGCCGCTCCCCCGCCGGGCGGAGGAGGTCGAGACGCTGAAGCTGGCCCCCGCCTTCATCCTCAACGAACTGCGCGTGTCGTTCACGATCGGCTTCGTGATCCTGTTGCCGTTCCTGCTGATCGACCTGGTGGTCGCCAGCATCCTGCTGGCGCTGGGCATGATGATGGTACCGCCCGCGACGATATCGCTGCCGATCAAGATATTGATGTTCGTGCTGATCGATGGCTGGGGGCTGGTCCTGCAAGGGGTGCTCGGCAGTTTCCGATGATGCGCCGGGTGGGGTTCGACCTGTTGCTCGTACCGCCGCGCGTCGAGGCGTCGCTGTGGCGGCGGCTGCTCTACGAGAACGAGAAGCGTTGTCGCGAGCAGATCTTCACCCGCTATCGCCTGCTCGCCCGCGCCATCGCCCGGCGGCAGCATGGCCGACGCCCGAAACATGGCGCGGATCTGGGCGACATGGAGCAGTTCGCCTATGAGGGGCTGTTGCAGGCGATCGATCGCTATGATCCGCTGCGCGGCATTCCGTTCGGGGCCTATGCCCGGCGGCGGATCGTCGGCAGCATCGCCGACGGTTCGGCGCGGATGAGCGAGAGCGACGCGACCTTTTCGCAGCGTCGCCGGGCGGAGACCGATCGCGTCCGCTCGCTTCGGCGGGGCGAAGAGGACGATCCGGTTGCGGCGCTAGCGGCACTGGTATCGGGCCTTGCCATCGGATTGATGCTGGAGGGCAGCGCACTGGTCGTGGGCGCGGACGGCATCGATCCGCGGCCCAATGCGTATCAGAGCCTCGAATGGCGCGAACTCCATGCGCTGCTGGCCGGCGGCATCGCCGAGTTGCCCGAGCGCGAGGCGGTGATTATCCGCCAACATTATGAAGCGGGCGTCAGTTTCGCCCAGATCGCGGACCTGCTGAACCTGTCGAAGGGGCGGGTGTCGCAACTGCACGCCGCCGCGCTCGGCCGGTTGCGGCGACGGCTGCACGGCTATCGGAGATAGGATGATGTGCGACGACGATAATATCCGGCAGCTGCTGGCCGTGGCGGCGGCTTCCCCCGGCGACGCGCTGCCGCTCGCTGACCGATTGATCGCGGCGCATCCAGACGACGCGCGGCTGCACTTCTTTCGCGGGTCGCTGCTGGCCGGTAGTGCCCGCCCGATCGAGGCGCATGCGGCGCTGTCGCGCGCGGTGGCGCTGGCACCCGACTTTGCGCTGGCGCGGTTCCAGTTGGGGTTTTTCGAGCTGACCTCGGGCGAGCCGGCGCGGGCGCAGGCGACGTGGGAAAAGCTGTCGATGCTGCCCGACGACCATTATCTGCGGCATTTCGTGACCGGGCTGACCCATCTGATCCACGACCGGTTCGCGGAGGCGATTGCCGCGCTGGACGGCGGGATCGCCGCCAATGCCGAGACGCCGCCGCTGAACCACGACATGCAGCTTATCATCGACCAGTGCCGGCCGTTGCTGCACCCCGCTGCGGAAGCGGAGGAAGCGTCGCCGACCTCGTTCCTGCTGGGGCAATTGGGGCGGGGCAGCCTGCATTGAAGGTCGCGGGCACCGACCATGTCCTGTTGCTGTTGCGCGCGAAACTGGCGCGATTGGCGCGCGAACGGTCGGATCGGTCGAGCCGGGCGGCGGGCAGGGGCGATCCGCGTCCGGTCGACCGGTTGCGGGCGATGGCCGGGTTCGACGCGCTGGGCGAGGATGAGCGCCGCCGCGCGGTGGTCCACGGCCTGCTGACCGAGGAACTGGGCGAAGCGGTCGCCAACGATGCGGCATTCGGCGCGGTGCTCGACGACGTCCTGCGGATCGTCGGCGAGATGCCGGGCGGGCATGAGCTGATCGACCGTGCGGCGGCGGCGATGCGGGGGCGGTAGGGTCGACGACCCATCGCCGTCGCCCCGGCAAAGGCCGGAGGTATCGGCTGCTACCCCCGCCCACCCATCCGCGCCAGCGCCTGCGCGATGGTGGTGCCGCGATCGTCGAGCGGGGTCGACAGCGCGAGCGTCACGATCCGCTCGGCCTTGGCGGCATCGCCGTCGCCCGCCGCCAGCATCGCCGCCGCCAGTCCGCCGGCGAAACTCTCCCGGTCGAGCCGTAGGGCGACCGCCGTGCGCCGCCGGGCGGCGTCGAGGTCGCCGGCGAGCAGGTCGAGCACCGCCAGCGAGCCATGCCCTTCCGCAAAACCATCGTCGATCGCCAGCGCCCGGTCGAACCGCAACCGCGCGGTCGCCGCATCGCCCGCCAGCAGATGCGCCCAGCCGGCGGCGATCCACGACCCCAGATGCGATCCGAACCCTTCCGCCCCGCGATCGAGATCGGCGGTGGCGGCGGCGGCATCCTGCCCCGATAGCGCCAGCAGCCCGCGCCCGACCCGCGCCCGCGGATGGTCCGGCTGCATCGCCAGCACCCGGTCGAACAGCGCTCCCGCCGCCGGATCGTTATCCTCCATCGCCAGCGTCGCCTGCGTCACCAGCGCCTCCGGGTGATCGCCCGCGCGCCCGGCGGCGGCACGGGCGAGGTCTAGGTCCTCGAGATCGATCGCCAGCGTAGAGATTACGGCGTTGACGCCGGCATGGTCGGGGAAGCGGTCGAACGCGATGCGCGCGACCGTCTCGGCGCGGTCCATCTCGCCGCGATCATGGAGCAGGCCGATCAGCAACTGCGCCGCCTGTGGCAGCTCAGCGGCAAGGTCATCGTCGAGCAGCACCAGCGCCTCGTCGGTCTCGCCCTGCATCGCCAGCGACCGGGCGAGGTTATAGCGCACGCCCGGCGCGTCGACGCCCGCCCCGGTCAGCGTGCGGAATGCGGTGGCGGCTCCGGCCCAATCCCGTGCCGCCATCGCCGCCAGCCCGGTCAGGTGATCGATCACCGGTGACGGCCCCTCGATCGCGCACAGTCGTTCGATCAGCGCGCGCGCCTCGGCCGGACGGCCGGCAGCGATGGCGGCGTGGGCGGTGTCGGTCAGCAGCGCGACATTGGCGGGATCGGCGGCGAGGAAGCCGGCAAGCTGGTCGTATTCGGTCATCATGTCCCCTGGTCCAACCGGACGATATCGAAGGATTTGAGCGTGATCCGCATCGGAATTTCGGCGACCGACAGGACCGACAGCGTCGGCAGGCTCCGCCGCGTCAACGCTTTCAGATGGCGGCGCAGTTCCGCCCCGCACAGCAGCACCGGCGCGCGGCCCTGCCGGAACATCGCCTCGGTCAATGGCATCAACCGGCGGATCAGTTGTTCGGCAAGGCGCGGTTCGACCGCCATCGACCCGCCGCCGCTCGCCGCGCCGATGCTGGCGGCCAGCTGGTTTTCGAGGCGCGGGTCGAGGCTCAGGACCGCGAGATCGCCATGGCGGCCGCGCAACTGATGGCAGATCGCATAGCTCAGCCGCTGGCGGATCAGTTCGGTCAGCTCGATCGGGTCCTTTTGCGTGCGGGCAAGGTCGGTCAGATGCTCGACGATCAGGTCGAGATTGGCGATCGACACCCCCTCGGCCAGCAACGCCTGCAACACCCGCTGGACGTCGGATAGCGATAGCGTCTGCGGCACCAGTTCCTCGACCAGCCCCGGCTGGCGACGTCGGACCCCGTCGAGCAGGCCGACGACCGTGGCGCGCG
The DNA here is from genome assembly GCF_001421715.1 of Sphingomonas sp. Leaf22. Taxonomy (GTDB): domain Bacteria; phylum Pseudomonadota; class Alphaproteobacteria; order Sphingomonadales; family Sphingomonadaceae; genus Sphingomonas. The sequence goes on along the minus strand of NZ_LMKP01000041.1, from coordinate 293,619 downwards.
TTAGCAGCGTGCCGACCTCGCCGCGCACGATCTCGCCGAAATGGGTGGCGAGCACGGTCAGCGGGTCGATGATCGTGCAGCCGGCGGCCTTCGCCAAATCGGCCTGTTCGGGCGCGATCCACCATGCCGGCAGGCCGAAGGCGGGGTCGGTGGTGGCAATGCCGTCGATCGCAGGCTTCTGCCCCTGTCCGGCGACCGCCAGTACCTGATCGGGATGGATATCGCCCGCGCCATAGCGTGCGCCGAACAGGCGGATTTCATAGCCATGGCTGCCAAGCCCCGCGCCATCCTCCAGCCGCACGGCGGGGAAGGGCAGGCCGAACTGTTCCTCATGCACCCGGCGCAGTCCGGCGATTCGGTCCATCACCAGCGCGCCGTCGCCGGCCCATGCGCTCGACAGCGCCTCGCCCAGCCGGATGTCGAGCGCGGGGGAGGCGGTCGATTCCGCCGCGACCTCTTCATCGACCGGCTCTGCCGCCGCGTCGGCCGCCGCCTTGCGGATGCGCCGCCACGCGACGAAGGCGAGGGTGCCGATGACGATGATCGGCCATTTCGGCATGCCGGGCAGCAGCAACAAGGCACTCAACACGGCCGTGACGATCAACGGAATGCGCGGTACCGATCCCAGCTGGCGGAATACCTCGGTCGACAATTCGCGGTCGGAGGCGGAGCGGGTGACGATGATCCCGGTCGCGATCGAGATGATGAGCGCGGGCAGCTGCGTCGCGATGCCGTCGCCGATGGTCAGCAGGGTGAAATGGCCGATCGCGTCGCTCCATTCCATGCCCATCTGCGTCACGCCGACGATCCAGCCGGCGATGATGTTGATGAGCAGGATGATGATCCCGGCGATCGCGTCGCCCTTCACGAATTTCGACGCACCGTCCATCGCGCCGTAGAAGGACGCTTCCTTTTCCAGTCCCTTGCGCCGCGCCACCGCTTCGTCGCGGTCGATCAGGCCCATGTTCAGGTCGGCGTCGATGCTCATCTGCTGGCCGGGCATCGAGTCGAGTGTAAAGCGTGCGGCAACTTCGGACACGCGCTGCGCGCCGCTGGTGATGACGACATATTGCACGACGACGAGGATCGCGAACACGACCAGCCCGACGACGAAATTGCCGCGCACCGCGAACGCGCCGATCGACCCGATCACCGCCCCGGCATCGCCACCGGTCAGGATCAGGCGGGTCGCGGCGACGTTGAGCGACAGGCGGTAGAGCGTCGCCACCAGCAGCAGCGACGGGAAGGTCGAGAACTCGACCGGCTTGCCGACGTAGAAGGTCAGCAGCATGATCGTCAGCGCCAGCCCGAAATTGGCGATGATCGCCAGGTCGAGCAGCGCCGGCGGGATCGGCGCGAACAGGATGACGAGGATGCCGATCGTCGCGGCGACGAGCGCCAGATCACGATTGGCGGCGGGGAATGCGGAGAGGCGCGGCAGGATGCCGGTCGACATAGCGGGTCAGCCCAGTGAGGCCGCGCGGGCGCGGCGAAGGTCGATGTAGAGGTCGGCGACCGCGGCGTAGCGGTCGGGCGGAATGGCGCTGCCCACCGTACCGGCGCGGAACAGCGCGCGGGCGAGCGGCGGGTCGGCGATGATCGGCAGGCCCCGGCGGATGGCGTCCTCGCGCAGCCGCAGCGCGTGCAGGTTGCGACCCTTGGCGGCGACTTCGGGCGCGATCATCGCGCTGTCGTCATAGCGCAGCGCCACCGCGAAATGTTCGGGGTTCACCACCAGTAGGTCGGCCCCGTCCAAACTGCCCTTGCCCTGCGCCGCCATCTCGCGGTGCAGTTCCTTGCGGCGCTGTTTCTGGCGCGGTTCGCCCTCGCGTTCGCGGGCCTCGCGCGTCACCTCGCGGCGGCTCATCCGCATCTGGCGGGCGAACTCACCCCGCGCGAGGATCTGGTCGAGGATCGCGATACCGACCGCGACGATCAGGAACGCGAACACCAGCCGCAGTCCGGCGGCTTCCATCGTAGCCACCAGCCGGTCGCCATCGGTCGCATTCTGCGCCAGATGCGCCACCGCCCAGCGCGCGACCATCCACGTCGCGGTCGCATAGAACACGAATTTCAGCATGCTCTTCAGCGTCTCCTTGAGCAGCTTGAGCGAGAACAGCCGCTTGATCCCCTTGGCCGGGTTCAGCCGGCTCCAGTCGGGCTTGAGCGGGTGGAAGGTCAGCAGGAACCCGCGCAACTGGAGGAGTTCGAGCAGGATGACGATCCCCGCCATCGTGCCGCCCAGCAATGCGACCGGGGCGATCGTCCGGCGACCGAGCGTGCCGAGCATTTCGGCGGCACCACCCGGCTCGCTCGCACCGGCAAATCCGCCGGCAAGGGCAATCCGCATCGTCTGCGCCAGCGTCGCCATCAGCGCCGGCCCGGCGATCATTGCATAGGCGGCGAGCGTCAACAGGCTGGCGAGGAAGCCGAGTTCGATGCTGCGCGCGACATTGCCCTTCTCGCGCGCCTTTTGCAGTTTGAACGGGGTCGGTGCCTCGCCGCGATTCTGGTCCTTTTCGGCCATCAGCCGATCCGGGCCATGGTGTCGAACGCGCTCGACAGGATGGTGACGAACAGCGACCCCGACAGCGCCAGCGCGATCGGCAGGACGATCATCGTCGCCAGCGTCTTCACCTGAAAGCCGAGCAGCAGCACGTTCATCTGCGGCAGGGTCCGCGACATGAAGGCGATGGCGAGGTCGAGCACCAGCAGCACGACCAGCAACAACCCCGCCAGCCCCAGCGCGATCAGGAACACGCCCGAGACATAGCCGATCAGGATCTGCGGATCGGTTGCCGTTAGCGCGCTGCCCATCGGTGCCCGTTCGAGCGACGCCGCCCAGATCGCCAGCAACCGCGCCGGGCCGTCGGTGGCGAAGAAGATCGCGCCCGCGGCATAGGCGAAGATCGTGCCGACCAACGGCAATTGCGCGCGGGTCGCCGGATCGACCAACACGGCAAGGCCGTACCCCGCCTGGATATCGATCGTCCGCCCGGCGACCAGCAACGCCGCGAACGCCAGTTGCAACGCCAGCGCCAGCGCGGTGCCGAACAGCAATTCGCCCGCCGCCAGCGCGATCAGCCCGCCGGCCGGCGGCGCGGCCCGCCACGTTGCCGCCGGATTACCCGCGACCAGCCATGCAGAAAGAGCGATGGCAAGGCCGACCCGCACGATCGCCGGAATCCGGATCAGCGTGAACGGTTGCGCAAAGGCGAGCGTCGGCACGATGCGCAGCGACAGCAGCAACGTCGCCACCGCCTGCGGGACCAGCAGCTGCATCAGTTCGCCAGCGCCGGGATGGCAAGGTACAGGCCGCGCGCGAAATCGGTCATGCGCGTCATCATCCAAGGGCCCAGCAGGATCAGCAGCCCGGCCGCGACCAGCAGCTTCGGCACATAGCTGAGCGTCGCTTCCTGGATCTGCGTCGCGACCTGAAACACGCTGACGACGATGCCGATCGCCAGCGTCGCGATCAGGATCGGCGCGGCCACCATCAGCGACTGCCACAGCATGTCGTCGAGCAGATTGAGCGCCCGGTCGGCTTCCATCGATCATCCCGCCTGTCGGCGAAGCCCCGGCTCCGCCCCCGCCGTCCATCTATCGCGACGCCGTCGATCGTGCCCGTCGAACTTAGTCCTAAACGAACGAAAAACCTCCCCGACAAGGATCAGGACAGCGGCATGGCGCAGGCGCCGGCCGCGGGAATTCTTGGGGGATTTGCGACCATGGTGGCCATTTTCACGGGCGCGGGAACGGGGTTCGAGCGCGGGTCGGGCAATGTGCTGGGCGGGGCGGGAACGCTGGGGCAGGCGGCGCTCGGCCGCTCGGGAGAACAGCTGTTGCTGAACGCCGCCAACGGCAATCTGATGCTGATGCAGCAGGACGAATTGCTGCTGGGCCGGGGTCCCGATGCGGCGATCAGCCGGACCTATAACAGTCAGGGCGATCTTTCCGACGAAAATGGAGATAATTGGCGCCAGAGCACCGATCGCAGCCTGTACGGGCTGACCGGAACGGTCAATACCTACGGCTCGACCGTGAAGCGCGCCTCTGCCGACGGTTCGGTGTTCACCTATGTCTGGAACGGCACCGCCTATCGCACCACCGATGGCGCGGGCGCGCACGACACCATCACCTATAGCACCGCCGAGGGGTGGAAATGGACCGACGGCGACAGCCAGGTCGTCGAAACCTATGGCTATAACTACCGCAACCACAGCTATATTTCCGAACAGCGCGACCCGAGCGGCAACGCGCTGACCTTCACCTATGCCGATGGTAAGCTGACCGACCTGCGCACCGCCAACGGCGAACGCATCCAATATGGATACAGCGGCAATGCGATCACCGATATCCGCACCTTCACGACGCAGGGCGGAGTCGAGCGGATGCAGACCCGCACCCGCTACGCCTATGACAGCCTCGGCCGGTTGGGTAGCGCAACGGTCGATCTGACCCCGGCCGACAACAGCGTCGCCGACGGCAAGAGCTATGGCAGCGCCTATACCTATATCGGCGATACCCGCCTGATCGCTTCGGTCGCGCAGACCGACGGTACGCGCGTCGATTTCGAATATGACAAGTACCAGCGGGTTATCGCGGTCACGCAGACTGTCGACGGTTCGGCAACGCGCGTGACGCGATTGAGCTATAACGCGGACAATACCACTATAATCGATCCCGCGGGGCAGTTCACGCGGCTGGATTTCGCAGGCGGCGACTTCGCGCTTGCTGGCGGGACGTGGGACAGCGGCAACCTGACCCGGCAAGCCGACACCATCAACGGGGGGGCGGCCACGCGCTATACGGTCCAGACTGGCGGTCAATGGGCTGGTATCTCACAAGGTTTCCCCGTTACCGCCGGGGAAACGATGACCTTCGGCATCAGCCTGAAGGCAGTTGGCGACATCACTACCCAGAATTTGGGTTTGTATTCGGACCAGACTGGCTGGGGTGGTCCGGGCATTTCGGTAGCGCGTATCGTATCGGGTCCAGGGACGATCGAACATATCAATGGCGGCTTTTGGCGCGTCGTCGGTCTGTCGACGACGGAAGGTACGCGCGTCGAGATCACGCGGACCTATGACAAGACCGGATCGGGCGGCGCTTATTTCTACGTCGACGAAGGCAGCAATTTCCGCGCCGGAACCTCGCTGATCGCCGGCGGCCAGACGCTGGTCCGCAGTACAGAGGCATCGTCGCTCGACCGGATGAACGCGACCAAATGGACCGCGAGCAACCTGAACCGCGCGACCGAACCCGCCATCAACGGCGCGGCGGCGTATAAATTCACCGTCAAGACCGCAAGCACCGCCGCAAACCTGCAACGCACTTTCACCGCCAAGGCGGGCGAGACCTACAGCTTCGTCATCACGTTGAAGGCGACCGGTTTCGATCAAGGCCATCATCTGGGGCTGGGCGGTTCCGCGTCGGGGTGGGGGCCGGACGACCTGTCCAGTGCGCGGGTGCTGTCGGGGCCGGGCGCGCTCGATCCGCTGTCCGGCGGCTTCTATTCGGTGCGGGGCCTGTCGGCGACCGAGGCGACCACCATCCTGGTCACCCGCACCTATGCCCGCGACGATGCCGGCTTTGCCCGGTTGTTCGTCGCGCTGGGGGCCGATGAGCCGGCCGGGGCCGGGGTCATCGTGGCCGGCGTCAACCTGATCGGTCCGGTCGACGAGCCCGAAACGTCGCGCCTGCTGACGAAGATCACCGCACCCGCGACCGAAGCGGGCGCGGCGCAACAGGTGACGCAGTTCAGCTACACCAGCACCGGCAACGTAGCGACGGTCACCGATCCGTCGGGCGGCATCACCAGGATGACGTACGATACGGCGGGCAATCTGCTGACCACCACCGACCGGCTCGGCAACGTCGTCACCCGCACCTATGACGCGAAGAACCAGTTGCTGCGCACCTCCGCCAGCGCCGTTTCGGCGGGTGCCGCCGAAACGGTCGCGAGCAACAACGTCTACGACAGCGCCAATCGCCTGCGGTACACGGTCTCGGCCGAACGGCGGGTCACGCGCTACACCTACAACGCCAGCGGGTTGCTGATCCGCACCGACAGCTTCACCGCCGATATCCCGTCCGCATCGGTGGCGATGACCGAAGCTGGGCTGAACGGCTGGGTAAGCGGACTGTCGGCCAAATCGGCGCGGATGATCGTCCGCTACGACTATGACGCGCGTGGCGAAGTGTCGCGGATCGTCCGCGACGGTGCGGCGGACGCCAGTGGCGAACCGCTGACGACGCAGGGCTATACCGAAACCGTGTTCGTCCGCGATGCGTCGGGCCGGTTGCTCGAACGCGTCACCGGCGGGCAGCGCGAGCTGTTCGTCTATGACGGGCTGGGGCGCATGATCGGGTCGACCGACGTGCGCGGCGGTCAGACGTCGATCGCGTTCAACGATGCCGGCGCGCAGACGGTCGTGACGCTGGCCAGCGGCGCGGTGCAGACCTCGACATACAACCGCGCGGGCGATCTGGTGTCTGCCAGCGAGGCGGGCAGCTATAGCGGTACCGGCACCACCGGCTATCGCTACGACCGTACCGGCCGGGTGCGGATCGCGACCGACAGTTTCGGCCAGAACCGCTACGTCGTCTACGACCTGACCGGGCGAAAGACGGGCGAGGTCGACCCGCTCGGCCAGCTGACCGAATATCGGTATGACCAGAACGACCGGCTGGTGGCAACGATCGGCTGGAGCACCGCGCTGTCCGCCGAACAGATGGCGCGGCTGGCCGATCCGGCGGTCGATATCGATGTCGCCACCATCCGCCCGGCGGCGGGCGCGGCCGATCGCTGGAACTGGGTCGTCTACGACCGCGAAGGCCGCGTGTTGCAGCGGATCGACGCCACCGGGGCGAGCGTCGTCTATGACTATGATGCGTCCGGCCGGCTGTTGCGGGAAACCGGCTATGCCAACCGGGTCGCGGTCGATGCGCTGAAGACGACGCTGCCGACCACCGTCACCCGTCCCACCGCCGATGCCGCGCGCGACAGCGTCAGCCGCACCTTCTACGACCGCGACGGCAATGTCATCGGCGCGCTCAACGGGGAGGGGTATCTCAGCCGGTCGACCTATGACGCCGCCGGGAACCGCGTGTCGGCGACCAGCTTCGCGAAGCGCGTGACCGATACGCTGCGCGCGTCCGCCAGTTTGACCGCGCTGCTGTCCGATGTCGGCACCAATGCGAACGATCGCACCGTCCGCTACGTCTATGACGGGCAGGGGCTGCTGCGCTTCACCGTCGACACCGTCCAACGCGTCACCGAATATGTCTATGCCGGCGCTCGCGCGGGCGATGCGACCGGCAAGGTCCGCCAGACGATCGTCTATGCGCGGCCGATCGCGGTACTGGGCAGCTACAACGTCGCTACGGTCACGCAGGGCTTGGCCACTGCCGGCGCGGCGAGCGACCCCGCCAATCGCAGCAGCTTCGCGGTCCATGACGACCGCGGCAACCTGACCTTCGCGATCGACGCCGCCGGGTCGGTCACCGGCTATGGCTATGACGGCAGCGGCAATGTCGTGAAGACGACGCGCTTCGTCACAAGCTACGCCACCACTACCCTGCCGACGCACGAGACGATGGCCGCGTGGGCGACGTCAACTGGCGGTCATGGCGATACCCGCATTACCCGCAGCTATTATGCTGCACGCGGCGAACTGCGCTTCACCATCGATGCGATGGGCTATGTCAGCCGCTACGATTACGACGCCGGCGGGCGGGTCGTCGCGGTCGTCCGGTTCGACACGGCGATGGCCAGCGCCACCGATGCGACGACGATCGCCAACGTCGCCGCGTGGCAAACCGGTACCAGCGTCGTCACCACCACCAGCTACGACACGGCTGGGCGCGTGTTCGAAACGACCGATGCCGCCGGCACGGTCACCCGCTACACCTACAACGTCAATGGCACCGTCCAGTCGACGACCGAGGCCTATGGCACGGTCGATCAGGTCCGCACCCAGCTCGGCTACGACGCGGCCGGCCGGGTCGTCACCCGGATCGCCGATGCCGACGGTCTCCAGTCGACCACGCGCTATACCTATGACGGGTTCGGCAACCTGCTGACCCAGGTCGCGCCCGACGGGACCGGCACCACCAGCTTCACCTATGATCGCGAAGGGCGGATGCTGACGCGTACCGACGCGCTGGGGCAGGTCCAGTCCTACGACTATGACTCGTTCGGACAGCAGGTGCGGATCGTCGACGAACGCGGCGGGGCGACCTACCGCTATTACGATGCCGCCGGCCGCGTCGTCGCCGTCCGCGATGCCGAAAATTACGTCACCGAGACCAGCTACACCGCGTTCGACCAGATCGCGACCGTCACCCGCCGCAAACAACGCGCAGGCAACACCGCCGCGATTGGGACGCTGCCGATCGTCGCGGCCGATGCGAAGGACGCGGTCGTCCAGTTCGTCTACGACAAGCTCGGCCGCGTCGTGCGAACGATCGATGCGGAGGGGTTCAGCGAGAACAACCGCTACAACAGCTTCGGCGAAGTGGTGCAGGCCACGAACAAGCTGGGCGGCGTCACCTTCCGCTTCTACGACCGCCGTGGACAGGTATTTTCGGAGAACATAGCGAAGACGGCATCGGATGCCACCGGCTTTGCCCGGGCCAAGACAGCGAAGATTTCCGAATTCGATCCGGTTTATTATGCAAATACCTATGACGATCTGGCCGGAATCGCCAATGATCCGATAGCACTGCGCGCGAATTGGCAAAATTCCGGTTGGCGGGCAGGTCGCAACCCGAACGCCGACTTCGACACGCGCTATTATCTGGCGAGCAATCCCGATGTCGCCGCTGCCGGCATCGACCCGCTGGAACATTACGCCAATTATGGAGCGGGCGAGGGGCGTGCGCCCAACGACCAACTCGTTGCCGGTGCCCAGGAGGCGGGCGGCGTTGTCACCCACTACGAATATGACGCGCGCGGCAATCGTACACGGATGATAGAGGCGTGGAGCCTGACCGAACAGCGGACCACCGACTATAGCTATGACGCCCTCGACCGCCTGATCGAAAAACGCGGCATGGCCGTCGACTACGGCGTGCCCGGCTCCAGCACGAACGCCGGCACCGGACAGCCGACCGAGAAATATCTCTACGACCGCCACGGCAATCTCACCCGCCGTACCGACGCGCAGGGGCGTCACAGCTGGTTCTATTACGACGCGCTCGACCGCAAGAATGGTGAGGTCGACGCGGCGGGGGCGTATGTCACCTATGCCTACGACAAGAATGGTGGCCTGATCCGCACCCGCGCCTATGCGACCGCGGTCACCACGTCGCAATTGACCACCGACACCCGCCCGGCCGCGACCGGCGACTATCGCGAGACGACCTACATCAACGATGCGCTCGGACGGCGGGTGTCGAGCAGCATGGCCAATATCCGCACCGGCGCGTGGGATGCGACCAGCGGCACCTATGTCTATGGCTTCGGCACGGTGACGCAGGGCGTCGCCTATGATGCGGCCGGCAATGTCGTGCGCAGCACCGATGCGACCGGCGCATCGATCCTGTCCTATTACGACGCGCTGGGCCGCAAGACCGCGCAGGTCGATCAGCAAGGGTTTCTGACCGAATGGACCCTCGATGCCGAGGGTAACGCGCTTGCCGAACGCCGGTACGCGGTGGCGGTCACCGGCACGACCGAGGCCAGCCGGCCGCAGGGGACCGTCAACGCCGACGACCGCGTGACCGAGTTCAGCTATGACCGTAACGGCCGCCGCCTGACCGAAACCCGCAAGGGCGTCGCGGCGTGGAGCGTCGATCCGACCACCGGCGCGCTGACCGATGTCAGCGGCGATGCGCGGATCACCTACAGCTATAACGGTCTCGGCCTCGTCACCTCGAAGCGCGAGGCGACCGGCGATACTACCCTGTACGCCTATGACCGTGCCGGCCGGTTGATCGGGGAACAACGCCCCAACCTGATCAACAGCACCACCGACGAAGCGATCCCGCAGGTCGCCTATTTCTACGACGGCAACGACAATCTGGTCCGCACCGTCGAGGGCGTCGTCGGCAGCACCGATCGCGTCACCACCAACCGGTATGACGCGGTGGGTCGCAAGGTCGCGATGACCGACGCGATGGGATCGACGCGCTTCTATTTCTACGACCGGGTCGGCAACATGGTCGCGGAGGCGTATTCGCGCCGCAACAGTGCCGGGTCGGTTTTGCGCGAAGGCGCGATCTATCGCTACGACAATGTCGGTCGACTGCGTGGACAGGTTTCCGCCACCAACTGGACGCAGTCGAGCGCCGGTTTCACCAGCCTGACCACGGCCGGCGCGCCGCCGGAAACCACGTTCAGCTACAACGTGTTCGGCGAACTCGTCTCCCGCTCGATCGGCGGGTCGGTGCAGGAGCAGCATGAATATGATGATGCCGGCCGCGCATGGCGCAGCACCGGTGGCGACGGGACGTGGCGGTATTTCCTGTATGACGGTGCCGGCCGCCAGACGCTGACGCTCGAAAGCGACGGCAGCACCAATATCCAGAACCTGTCGCTCGGCAATGTCCTGCGCATCTCGACCCTCGAAGGACGTGCGCTTGGCGATCCCGCCAACGGCATCGTAGCGACGATTGCGCAATATGATGCGCGGGGACAGGTGGCCCGCGTCCACAGCCTGCAACGCGAACTGGCCAGCGGTGTAACCGGCGGTACCGATCTGCGCACGTCGCGCAGCTACACCGCGTTCGGCGAAGTCGCGAGTGAGACCGACGCGCGCGGCGCCGTGACCTATTACGGCTATAACCGGATGGGGCGGGTAACCTCGATCGCGCGCCCGGTCGTGCTGGGTGCCGATGTTAACGAAACCGGCATTTTCGAATATCGCTATTACGACCTGTCGGGGCGGTTGGCCGGCACCAAGGACGGCAACGGCAACATCGCGACCCGGCGGCTGGCGGGGGGCACGGGTTATGGCGGGGCCGCCGAACTGGTCACCGCCGAATATCACGCTGATGGCGGCCGCGTCTTTCAGCGATACGACGATGCCGGCAATCTGGTGAAGCGGACCGACGAACTCGGCCGCGCGACCTATATGAGCTATGACAAGCTTGGGCGTCTGCTGAGCACCAGCAACGTCGACAGCCGCGACATCGCCCACAGCTATACCTATGACTCGCTCGGCCGCCGCCTGACGCATGGCCAGACCGGCCGCGCCACGACCGACCGCGAGACCACCGATTACGACGTCGCCGGACGGGTCACGACCAGCCGCGCCTTTGGCGGCGACGTGACGACCAACGCCTATGCGTGGGACAGTGCCGTCAACAGCGGTCTGGGCGTCACCGGCGGCTGGCGGCAAACCACCACCTTCGCCAACGGCAAGCAGACGATCGAGGCCAAGGACACGTTCGGCCGCCTGACGTCGCGCACCGACATGGGCGGCAACGTCGCGACCACCACCTACGATCAGGCCGGGCGCGTGGCGACGATCGCCGGTCTCGAAAAACAGACCTTCGTCTGGCTCAACACCGGTCTGCTCGCCACGCAGACCAGCGACATGGGGTCGGGCACCGTCCGCTCCGTCGCCACCTTCGGCTACGATCAGGTCGGCAACCGGCTGACCGAGACCTTCACCCGCGACAATGTGGTGTACCGCCGGTCGGAAGCGATCTTCGACATGCAGAACCGGATGCGCAGCTGGGCGGATACCAGCGATGCGCTGCCCGCTGCATCGATGGGCTGGACCTACGACCGGAACGGGAACATCCTGCAGACGATCGCGACGCGCGCGACGCTTGGTCCATCGGGCAATACGACGGCGACCATTACCGAAGACCGCCGGTTCCGGTACGATTCGATGAACAGGGTTACGCTCGATGGCGGGCGATTGGGCGCGAACGGGGTCGAGCGGGGGGCCGGGACGGAGATAACCTATCGCGTCGACGGCAGCCGGGTGACCGCGCTCACGAGCTTCACCGCCTACGCCTTCGTCCGAAACCCATATTACGATGACGGCGGGGTTAGCCCGCGGTTCGTTGCTTCGGAGGGAAGCTACGACGACGATGTAAGCCCGCAGTACAAAGCCTATGCGCCAGGAAATGGCGATCCAATTATCCGCGTGTCCTATGCTGCCGAACGACGCGAAACCTATACATGGCGTAATGACGGGCAGCTTGCGACGGTTTCATCGGAACAGACCGGCTATTACGACAACGACGATGGTACGGCGTCGTCCGACAACATCTTCACGATGGTCGGTTCGGCCAACTACGAATATGACGTGCTTGGCCGGTCAACCCGTCAGACCGATCGAGGTGCAGGCGCCGCGGCGGTTTATGACCGCGTCCTGACCTATGACGGCAATGGCCGTGGCCAGATCGTCGCTGAAACGACGGTGACCAAGCAGGGATCGGACACGGTCACTACCAGGACGAGCACCGACTATGGCACCGGGACCGACTATGCGCTGGGCGCGATAAAGAAGGTAACGGCAACCACGACCGTCAACGGCGGCAGCAGCACGACGACCACGACCACCAACAGCTACGAATGGCGCGATGCGGCGCAGCTGACCGGTACCGTCACCACCAAGACCAACGCCAACACCGCCTACACCAGCTATACCTATAGCGGTGTCGGCCAGCTCGATATGGTGTCGATCGGCGGCGATCGTGCGCGCACGGTGACCTTCGTCAACGATCTCGCNCGCCTACACCAGCTATACCTATAGCGGTGTCGGCCAGCTCGATATGGTGTCGATCGGCGGCGATCGTGCGCGCACGGTGACCTTCGTCAACGATCTCGCCGGACAGGTCATCAAGCGCGACGAGGCGGACAGTAACGCCACCACCGGCGACCCGCACGAAATCTGGTACCGCCATGGCGGCCGCGAGATGGGCTATGTCGGCAATAACGGCAGCGCATCCGACAGTTATTTCGACTCCATCGGCCGCCGCGCAACCAAGCCGAGCGAAACCTCGACCTTCTCCCCTCTTGGTGGCCAGTCGCACGGACGCGACTTTGCCGAGACGATCGACCGCATCAACAGCTATGAGACCGGCAGCGCCGGGCGCGGCTATACCGTGCAGGCCGGTGATACGCTCAGCGGCATCGCCGACCAGATCTGGGGCGATGCATCGCTCTGGTACAAGCTCGCGACGGCCAACGGGCTGGGTGCCGACAGCACGCTGGTGGCCGGTCAGGTCCTGACGATCCCGGCAGGCGTGGTCCGCTCGACATACAATGCGGATACGTACCGGCCCTATGATCCAACGGACGTCCTCGGCGATCTGAACCCGAACCCCAAGGCGAAGAGCAACAAGTGCGGCGGGTTCGGGCGCATTCTGCTTGCCGCGGTTGCGATCGCCGTCGCCGCGGTGGCCACCGCCGGTATCGGCGCGCTTGCGACGGGGGCGTCGTTCGCCGGATCGCTGGGCGCGCTTGGTACCGGGAGCCTGGCGACGTTCGCGGCGTCGAGTGGTACGACGCTGGGCGTAACCGGTACGATCGCTGCCGGCGTCGCGGGAGCGATGGCAGGCTCGGCAGCGAGCCAGGGGCTCGCCATCGGCATAGGATTGCAGGACAAGTTCAGCTGGGGCGGTGTTGCCCTGGCGGGTCTGAGTGCAGCGGTCGGCGGTAGCCTTGGGGCGCTTCCGCTGGGCAGCGGTGTCGGCGGAGCAGCCGCGCGCGGCATTCTTGGCAACGCGGTGATGCAGGGCGTTGCGATCGCAACGAAACAGCAGAGCCGGTTCGACTGGGCCGGGCTCGCAGCGGCGGGCGTAACCGCCGGTGTCGGTCAGGGCATCGCCGGCAGCAGTACGGCGGCCTGGCGTCAGAACCTTGCCGGCTATGCGTCCAGCGCCGCGGGAGCGGCAACCCGCAGCATCCTGACGGGTACCAGCTTCGGCGACAATATCATGGCGGTGCTGCCTGATGTGATCGGCGCGACCATCGGGCGATTGGTAACGAGAGGGATTGCCAGCATCGGCAGGTCCGGCGGCAGCGAATCAATGGAGGCGTCTGCTTCGGGCCGATATTCGGACCTTCAAGACGGTTCCGATGCCATGCGCGCTGCAGGTGCGGGCAGCGACGACGGTCCATCGGGTTCGCCGACGGGTGGTGTCGAAGCTGGGGCTGGCCGATACATTCCACGCATCGCCCAAGATGCCGTACCGATTTACGGACCTCGCGAACCGGGTGTCGTCTATGGTGTCGATAACGGTGACGAGATCGTCGTAACCGGCGACTTGAGCAAACGTACCGTTCCGCCCGGTTTTGATTACAGTCAGATTAGCTGGCTACGACAGCCCGAAAGTTACCAACCCACGTTCTCGTTGAACAGCGGGCTGGGTTCTTACGTCAGTTCGTTCTCACCAGCCCTGTGGTTGTATAATCCCGGATACCAGTACGCCGGACGGGATTTCAGTTCGCGGCAGGCCGCAATCTCTAGCGGAATGCAAATCGTAACCAACCCACCCAGCAAAGCCTCCATGGACGCCAAGCGACGCGATGTCGCATTCTGGAATGCTTTAGGTGTTGCAGATCAGGTTCCTGTAAACGCTGGAATAATCGCATATGATCTCGGTGCGGATGCTGACGTGATAAACTCCAGCACAAGCGCCGATATCCTACTGGGTGGATTGCTTCAGGGTGCCTCAATGAGGCCAATTGGAAGGATAGCCCCTGGAGAAATCCGTCGTCCGGTGTCGGGCCTCGTGTTCGGACGACTGCCGGAAGCCGCAGAGAGCGCAGCCACAGGACCGATTAATACCTGGCTTGCCGCAGAGAGCGCTGTCGGTGAAGCGGCGACTGCCGGAAGGACATACAGTGGTGGCGCGTATGGTCGGCTTTCTGCTCAGAAGGGTGTTATCGAGCGGCACCACGCTCCAGCAGACAGCGTCAGCCCCTATACAACGTATAGCGGTCCGGCCATTCAGATGGACTATGCTGACCACCTTCTGACATCGAGCCATGGCAGCCAGGGTCTGCCAGGTCGACTTTATCGAGCTGAAGTCCAGCAATTGATTGATGCTGGCAATGTGCGTGGGGCGATGGCAAAAGAAATTTGGGATATTCGCCGCGTCTCGGTTCAAAGCTCCGGCTCAACAACGAAGTATAATCCCGCAACGCGCGAGATGCTCGACTACGCATACGGCCAAGGCTATCTGAAAAAGGTTCCGTAACATGAATGTGATAGAGCCATACGTATCGGCAGGAAGCTTCAAGTTTGGAGCTTCTTACGATGAAGTTGTTGCGGCGCTGGGGGCACCCCGCTCCACGGAAAAAAACCGTTTGAGCGAAACGGTCGTCCGATATGACGGATGTGGAGCTACGATCTCATCGCGCGGAGTGGTTGAGGCATACTTTCTGCCTGAAACGGATGTATCGCTGTCCGGCGTTGACGTGTTCGGCGAGGCTGCTGCCTTCAGGAGCCTGTGCGCTTTGGATGGCGACCCCAAGGAGACTCTTGGCTTCATCGTTTTGCTCAAGCTTGGCATTACCATGACGGGCTTCCACGATGGTGATGCAGCTCAGCAGGCGATAACCGCCTTTGAAAAGGGGCGTTGGGATCAACTGCTAGGTGAAATGCAAGAATATCGGGCTGCGTGATGCCGAGTTGACGGCCGCGCCGATGCGGACGCGACTGATCGCGACATAGACGGAGCGGGCGTCGACAGTGTTGGCCCTGAACGATTCCAGGTTGGCGAGCATCCGATCGCACGTGGCCGCCTGGCTCGAATGAATGGTCCGCATCCACCCCGGCCGGAGATGCCGGTCGGCAAGGTTGCGCATGTCGAGCATCTCGCGCGTTCCGTTGTCGCGCTGGCAGCAGCACGACGACGACCACCAACAGCTACGAATGGCGCGATGCGGCGCAGCTGACCGGTACCGTCAACACCAACACCAAGACCAACGCCAACACCGCCTACACCAGCTATACCTATAGCGGTGTCGGCCAGCTCGATATGGTGTCGATCGGCGGCGATCGTGCGCGCACGGTGACCTTCGTCAACGATCTCGCCGGACAGGTCATCAAGCGCGACTGACCGCGTCGTCGTCGACAAGTCGGAANACACCAAGACCAACGCCAACACCGCCTACACCAGCTATACCTATAGCGGTGTCGGCCAGCTCGATATGGTGTCGATCGGCGGCGATCGTGCGCGCACGGTGACCTTCGTCAACGATCTCGCTGGACAGGTCATCAAGCGCGACGAGGCGGACACCAACGGCACCACCGGCGACCCCCACGAAATCTGGTACCGCCATGGCGGCCGCGAGATGGGCTATGTCGGCAATAACGGCAGCGCATCCGACAGCTATTTCGACTCCATCGGCCGACACGCAACCAAGCCGAGCGCGGCGCAGATGTTCTTGGCGGCGTCGGTTTACCGGTCCTGATATAGTAATAGACCGCTATTCTACTCCAATATCAAACCAACCCCTTCAACCGATACAACGCCTCCATCGCCTCCCGTGGCGACATCGCATCCACGTCCATCCCGCCCAGCGCCTCGCGCAACGCATCGACCGGCACTTCCTCCACCGCCGCGGCCGCGGCGAACAGGGGCAGGTCGTCCAGTCCGGCGGCGATCCCGCCGGTCCTGGCCTTGCCGGCTTCCAGCTTCGCCAGCACCGCCTTGGCGCGGTGCAGCGTTGCGGGGGGCAGGCCCGCCAGACGCGCGACAGCGATGCCGTAGCTGCGGTCGGCCGGGCCATCGGCCAGTTCATGGAGCAGGACCAGATCTCCCTTCCATTCGCGCGCGCGGACATGGTGAAGCGACAGCGTGTCGCAGCGTTCGGCCAGCCGGGTAAGCTCATGATAATGCGTCGCGAACAGGCAGCGGCAGCGATTGTCCTCATGGATCGCCTCGACCACCGCCCATGCGATGGCGAGGCCGTCATAGGTCGACGTGCCGCGCCCGACTTCGTCGAGGATGACGAACGACCGCGGCGTCGCCTGCGCGAGGATCGCCGCCGTCTCGACCATCTCGACCATGAAGGTCGATCGCCCGCGCGCCAGATTGTCCGACGCGCCGACGCGGCTGAACAACCGGTCGACCAGCCCCAGCGTCGCCGACGTCGCCGGCACGAAACTGCCCGCCTGCGCCAGCACGACGATCAGCGCATTCTGCCGCAGGAAGGTCGACTTGCCCCCCATGTTCGGCCCCGTGACCAGCCATAGCCGCGAGCGTTCCGACAGCCGGCAGTCATTGGCGACGAACCGCCCGCCACTCTTCGCGACCGCGCTTTCGACCACCGGATGCCGGCCGCCGTCGATCTTCAGACAGGCATGATCGACCAGCACCGGCCGTGCCCAGCCGCCCTCCGCCGCGCGTTCGGCCAGCGCGGTCGTCACGTCGATCCGTGCGAGGGCATCGGCGGTCGCGGCGATGGCTTCCCGGTTCGCCAGCGCGGTTTCGGTGAACGCCTCCAGATGCGCGGCTTCGGCGGCGAGCGCGTGCGCACCGGCCTGCGTCACCTTCAACGCCGCCTCGTGCAGGTCGGGTGCGTTGAAGCGCACCACCCCGGCCAGCGTCTGGCGATGGGTGAAGCCGCTGTCGGCCGCCATCAGCTTGTCGGCGGCACGCGTCGGCACCTCGACATGATAGCCGAGCACGCCGTTATGCCGGATCTTGAGCGCCGCGATGCCGGTGCGCTCGCGATACTGCGCCTCCAACGCGGCGATCGCCCGCCGCCCGCCGGCACCGGTATCACGCAGCGCATCGAGCGCGGCGTCGAACCCGCTGGCGATATAGCCGCCCGCACCGGCATCGATCGGCGGCATCGGCACCAGCCCGCGCGTCAACAGGTCGATCAGTTCGCCATGCCCTCGCAGCCGCGGGGCCAGTTCAGCGATCAGCGGCGGTACGTCCGCCAGCTTGTCGAGCCGTTGGCCGAGGACCCACGCCGCGCTCAACCCGTCGCGCAACTGGCCGAGATCGCGGGGCGACCCACGCCCCGCCGCGATCCGCCCCAGCGCCCGCCCGATATCGGGCAGCGCGCGCAGGGTCGTGCGCAGTTCGTCGCGAAGGCCCGGATCGTCATGCGCCCAGCCGACCGCTGCATGGCGGCCCTCGATCATCGCCCGGTCCATCAGCGGCGCGGCGATATCCCCCGCCAGCATCCGCGCGCCCGCGCCGGTCACCGTCCGGTCGACCTCGGCGAGCAGACTCCCCGCCCGCGCCCCGGCGGCGGTGCGGGTCAGTTCGAGGCTCTCGCGCGTCGCCGCATCGATCGCCATGCACTGGCCGTCGGCGGCGCAGACCGGCGGGCGCAGGAACGGCATCTGCCCGCGCGCATTATGGTCGAGATAGGCGATCAGCCCGCCCGCCGCCGCCAGCGCCGCGCGCGAAAACTGCCCGAACCCGTCGAGCGTGGCGACACCGTGCAGCGCCTTCAGTCGCGCCTCGCCGGCCGCGCTGTCGAAATCGGCCCTGATGCGTAGCAACGTCGCCGCCTCGGCAAAGGCGCTGGTCTCGGCCGCGACCACCTCGACCGGCTGCAACCGGGCGAGCGTGGCGGTCAGGCCGGCGGCATCGGTCTCGATCACCTCGAGCCGTCCGGTCGACACGTCGGCGGCGGCGATGGCGACGCCGCCCGCCGCCTCGCCGATGCCGACGCACCAGTTGGCGGCACGCGCATCGAGCAGCGCTTCCTCGGTCAGCGTGCCCGCCGTTACCACCCGGACGATCGCGCGCGCCACCAACGCCTTGGAACCCCTTGCCCGTTTCGCTTCTTCGGGGCTTTCGACCTGTTCGGCGATGGCGACGCGGTGCCCCGCCTTGATCAGCCGCGCAAGATAGCCCTCGGCGGCATGGATCGGCACGCCGCACATCGGGATCTTCGCGCCCTCATGCTCGCCGCGCGCGGTCAGCGCGATGTCGAGACAGGCGGCGGCGATCTTCGCATCGTCGTGAAACAGTTCGAAGAAATCGCCCATCCGGTAAAAGAGCAGGCAATCGTCGGCCTCCGCCTTCAACGCCAGATATTGCTGCATCATCGGGGTGGGGGCGGGGGAATCGTCCGCCCGAGCCTTGGTTGCCATCGCGCGGCGATACCGCCCGGCCAGTACCCGGCGCAAGCGGGTCAAAGCGGTCCCGCCCCGACCTTCACCCTTGCCCGACCCTGCTTCCCCTGCGTAAAGCCGATCCAAACGGGAGATCGCCAGTGTCCGAAACCACCGACCAGTTTTCCGAGCGCGAGGCGCTGCTGTTCCATTCGGAAGGGCGTCCGGGCAAGATCGAGATCATCGCGTCGAAACCGATGGCGACGCAGCGCGACCTGGCGCTCGCCTATTCGCCCGGCGTCGCGGTGCCGGTGAAGGCGATCTACGACGATCCCGCCTGCGCGTACGACTATACCGCCAAGGGCAATCTGGTCGCGGTCATCTCCAACGGTACCGCCATCTTGGGGCTGGGCAATCTCGGCGCGCTGGCGTCGAAGCCGGTGATGGAGGGCAAGGCGGTCCTGTTCAAACGTTTCGCCGACGTCGATTCGATCGATATCGAATTGAAGACCGAGGATGTCGACCGCTTCATCGACGCGGTCGAACTGATGGAGCCGAGCTTCGGCGGCATCAACCTCGAAGACATCAAGTCGCCCGAATGCTTCATCATCGAACAGACGCTGCGCGAGCGAATGAACATCCCGGTGTTCCATGACGACCAGCACGGCACCGCGATCATCTGCGCCGCGGGGCTCATCAACGCCTGCCTGCTGACCAATCGCAAGCTGTCGGAGGTGAAGGTCGTGGTGAATGGCGCGGGCGCCGCCGCCATCGCCTGTACCGAGCTGATGAAGGCAATGGGCGTCGCGCACGCCAACGTCATCATGTGCGACCGGACCGGCGTGATCTATCAGGGCCGCGACGACATCAACCAGTGGCAGTCGGCGCACGCCGCCGCCACCGATCGCCGGACCCTCACCGAAGCGCTGCACGGTGCCGACGTGTTCCTCGGCCTCTCGGCGGCGGGGGCACTCAAGCCTGAGATGGTCAAGGACATGGCCCCCTCGCCGATCATCTTCGCGATGGCCAATCCGGAGCCGGAGATCCGCCCCGAACTGGCCAAGGCCGCGCGCCCCGACGCGATCGTCGCCACCGGCCGTTCGGACTATCCGAACCAGGTCAACAACGTCATCGGCTTCCCCTTCATCTTCCGCGGTGCGCTCGACGTACGCGCGACCGGCATCAACGACGAGATGAAGATCGCCGCCGCCAACGCCATCGCCGAACTGGCGCGGCAGCGTGTGCCCGAGGAAGTGGCGCTGGCATACGGCACGCAGCACAGCTTCGGCCCCGAATATATCATCCCCGCGCCGTTCGATCCGCGCCTGATGGAACTGGTGCCGTCGGCGGTGGCCAAGGCGGCGATGGATTCGGGCGTGGCGACGCGGCCGATCCTCGACATGGATGCCTATCGCCAGCAGCTGCGCGCACGGCTCAATCCGACCACTTCGGTCCTGACCATGGCCTATGAAGGCGCGCGCGCCCATCCGAAGCGCGTGCTGTTCGCCGAGGGCGAGGAGGAAGTGGTGCTGCGCGCCGCGATCGCGTTCAAGGAAGGCGGCTACGGCATCCCGGTGCTGGTCGGCCGCGAGGATGTGCACGACCGTCTGCGCGCGCTGGGCGTCGCGAACCCCGCGGATTATGAAGTCCATAACAGCCGCACCAGCGAGATGGTGCCGCAGATGGTCGACTTCCTCTACGAACGGCTCCAGCGTCGCGGCTTCCTGAAGCGCGATGCCGAACGAATGATCAACCAGGATCGCAACACCTTCGGCGCGGTGCTGCTGCAACTGGGCGTCGCCGATGCGATGATCACCGGCATCACCCGCACCTATGCGCAGACGTTCCGCGACGTCCGCCGCGTGATCGATCCGGTCGATGGCAAGGTGCCGTTCGGCATCCACCTGCTGGTAGGGCAGAGCCACACCGTGTTCATGGCCGACACCACGATCAACGAACGGCCGAGTGCCGAGGAACTGGCCGACATCGCCGAACGCACCGCCGCCGTCGCCCGCCGCATGGGCCACGAACCGCGCGTCGCGTTCCTCAGCTATTCGACCTTCGGCAATCCCTCGGGCCAGTGGATCGACAATGTCCGCGACGGCGTGGCGGCGCTCGACAAGCGGCAGGTCGGCTTCGAATATGAAGGCGAAATGGCCCCCGACGTGGCGCTCAACCCCAAGCAGATGGCGAATTTCCCCTTCGCCCGCCTGTCGGGTCCGGCCAATGTGCTGGTGATGCCGGGGCTGCAATCGGCCAATATCTCGGCCAAGCTGCTGCGCGAACTGGGCGGCGACGACGTGATCGGCCCGATGCTGATCGGCATGGAAAAGCCGGTCCAGATCGCCCCGATGACCAGCACCGCGAACGAACTGGTGACGCTGGCGGTCCTCGCCGCCGGTGGCATGGTGGGGTGATCGAAGGCCGGGGAGACGGGCTGCGCAGGCGTTCGACATGAGCGTCATCGCGAGCCGTTTCCCCTGGCCGGCGGACTTTCCCGACGTCGTCGTCCACACCACCGTTGCGCAACGCGACGGTCACCCGGGATATGCCGCTGCCAAATCCGGTGACGCCGAGGCGGCACTTACGCTCGCCGGCGATTTGTTGGCACCTGAGGCCGTCGCAATCCTGCAAACCGTCACCGCCGGCTGCAAGCCGTTGCTCCTGCCCGTCATCGCGGATGAAACGCTTGGGTTCAACGCGATCCCCGATGCGATGGCACAGATACTGGCCCGTCGCCTCGACCTGTCGGTCGTAGCCGGCGAAATTGTTCAGACCAACAAGGTCGGTCATACCCGTGCCCCGGCTTTTCAGCGGCTGGTGACCCCGGCGACGTTCGATGGCGATGTGCAGCGCGGCGCAGCCTATGTGCTGGTCGACGATCATGTCGGTCTTGGCGGGACGCTGGCCAATCTGCGTGGCCATGTCGAAGCGAGCGGCGGTCAAATCGTTGCCATCACGACACTGACCGAAAGCCGCGATGCGCGGCACATTTCATTGCGACCGCAAACCCGCAATCTGCTATGGCAGCGCCATGGCGAAGAACTGGACCAACTCTGGCGCGCCCAATTCGGGCACGGAATCGACTGTCTCACCGAAGTCGAAGCACTCCAGCTATGCCGTCAGCCAACCGTTGCCGGCATCGAGGATTTCCTGGCTAAGGCTTCAGTCGAAGCACGTGGCCGCGGTCTCGCACCAACGATTCAGTGACGCCGACATCGAATAGCCATCGCGACCGGGCGACGATTGCTGCGCAATTGCGTGACGCCCGGAACCATCGCCTGACCTTCCTGTTGCCCGATCGATCGTAAAACAGCGGGGCAGCGTGGCACAGGCTCTTGTCATCGGCGCAAATGGCGGCATCGGCGCGGCGTTGGTTGCCACGCTCGCTGTTTCCGACCGCTACGACCGCGTCATCGCCGCCGCCCGTAGCGAGCCGTCGTCGCTGCCCGGCAACGTCGAATATTGCCCGATCGATATCGCCGACCCTGCGTCGATCGAAGCCGCCGCAACTGAAATCGACGCGCCGCTGACCCGCGTCATCGTCGCCACCGGCATCCTGCACGACGAAGACGGCGGCCCCGAACGGTCGCTGCGCGATCTCGACGCCGATCGCCTCGCGCATCTGTTCGCGATCAACACCATCGGCCCGGCGCTGGCGCTCAGACATTTCGCGCCGCTGCTCGCAAAGGACCAGCCGTCGACCATCGCCTGCATTTCCGCCCGCGTCGGCAGCATCTCCGACAACCGACTCGGCGGCTGGTACGGCTATCGTGCGTCAAAGGCGGCACTCAACCAGATCGTCCGTACCGCCGCGATCGAGCTGGCACGCAGCCGGCCGCAGGCGGTGTGCGTCGCGCTGCATCCCGGCACGGTTGATACCGGCCTGAGCAAACCGTTCCAGCGCGGCGTCCCGGCGGAAAAGCTGTTCACCCCCGCCTATAGCGCCGAACGCCTGCTCACCGTTCTCGACACGCTGACCCCGGCGCAGAGCGGTCGCATCTTTGCGTGGGACGGGGCGGAAATCACCCCCTGACTTTCCTACACCAATGCTGCCTGTCAGGGTCGGTCCGTTCTTTCGCATCGTCCGCCGCGCCCGCGATCGCCGTCCGGTATGGGCGTTGCGACAGGCCGAATGCACGTTGCCCGCGAGTGTGACTTTCGTGACCTTTGGCGGTTATCCGTCGATCGCCCCGCCCATCGACGCGTTCACCAGCCCGCCATCGACGGTGATCGTTTCCCCCACGACATAATCCCCGCCGCGCGACGCGAGGTAGATCGCCGCCGCCGCCATATCCTCGTCCACCCCGATCCGCCCGGCCGGGATGCGCTTCGCCACCCCGTCGCCATGGTCGCGCGCCGCCTTGTTCATCTCGCTGGCAAACGCCCCCGGCGCGATCGAGGTGACGTGGATCGCATCCGCCACCAGCCGCGCCGCCATCCGCCGCGTCAGGTGGATCAGCGCCGCCTTCGACGCCTGATAGCTATAGGTTTCCCACGGATTGACCCGCTGCCCGTCGATCGAGGTGATGTTGATGACCTTGGCCGGCCTCGCGCGCGATGCCGCCGCCTTCAGCATCGGGTGCAGCGCCTGTGTCAGGAAAAAGGGCGACTTGACGTTCAGGTCCATGACCTTGTCCCACCCGGCTTCGGGGAACGTCTCGAACGCCTCGCCCCATGCCGCGCCGGCATTGTTGACCAGGATGTCGAGCCGGTCGGTCTGCGCCGCCAGCCGGTCGGCCAGCGCCCGGCAACCGTCAATGGTCGATACGTCCTGCGGCAGCGCGGTCGCGCCGATCGCCTCGGCCGTTTCGATACAGCCCTTTGCCTTGCGCGCCGAGATGAACACGCGTGCCCCTTGCGCCACGAACCCCGCCGCGATCATCCGCCCGATCCCCCGCGACCCGCCGGTCACGAGCGCAACACGTCCGTCGAGGCGGAACAGGCTAGTGGTGTCCATAAACGCTCCTGCGGCAAACCGGATCTTCGAATCGTCCGGTTCGTCAGGATGGCAGGCGATACCCGATCACGCAATCGGGCGCGCCGCTCGCAAGCGACGCGCCCGTCCGCGCTTAGGGAGCGTGGATCAGATCCGGCCGAGCCGGTGGTACAGATGGGCGAACTTGCTCGATTGCGGCTGGTCGGCGATCGTCTGGATATGCGTCGCCAGCGCTTCCTTCAAAAGCCGGAAATCCTCGGTCGAGAAAACGGCGCGGCTGCGGGTCGGTTCGGGCATCGTGTCTCTCCTCTAAGTGTAAATCAGGCGGCCTTGTCGAACTGGGCCGTTTCGGTGGATTCGCCCAGCGCAGTGGTCGAGCTGCTGCCGCCGGCCAAGGTCGTCGAGACCAGATCGAAATAGCCGGTACCCACCTCGCGCTGGTGGCGGGTCGCGGTATAGCCATTGGCTTCGGCGGCGAATTCGGCCTGCTGCAGCTCGCTATAGGCCGCCATCCCCCGGTCGCGATAACCGCGCGCCAGCTCGAACATGCCGTAATTCAGCTGGTGGAACCCGGCCAGCGTCACGAACTGGAACTTATACCCCATCGCCCCGATCTCGCGCTGGAAGCGGGCGATATCGTCCTTGTCGAGGTTCTTCTCCCAGTTGAACGACGGCGAACAATTATACGCGAGCAGCTTGTTGGGATATTCCGCCTTGATCGCCTCGGCAAAGCGCCGCGCATCGTCGAGGTTCGGCTTGCTCGTCTCCCACCACAACAGGTCGGCATGTTCGGCAAAGGCGAGGCCGCGCGCGATGCAATGATCGACCCCGGTGCCGTCCTTCAGGCGGAAGAACCCCTCCGGCGTCCGTTCCCCGGTCAGGAACGGATGATCGCGCTCGTCGATGTCCGAAGTAATCAGTTTGGCGCTCTCGGCATCGGTCCGCGCACAGATGATCGTCGGCACCCCCGCCACATCCGCCGCCAGCCGCGCCGCGTCGAGGTTGCGGATATGCGCAGCGCAAGGGATCAGCACTTTCCCGCCCAGATGCCCGCACTTCTTCTCCGACGCCAGCTGGTCCTCATAATGCACCCCCGCCACGCCGGCGGCGATATAGGCCTTCATGATCTCGAAGCAGTTGAGCGGCCCGCCAAAGCCGGCCTCGGCATCGGCGACGATCGGCGCATACCAGTCGCGGGTCGCGCCGCCCTCCATATGCTCGATCTGGTCGGCGCGGGCCAACGTCGCGTTGATCCGCTTGGCCAGTTCCGGCCCGGCGTTCGACGGATAGAGCGACTGGTCGGGATACATCTGCCCGGCGGTGTTGGCATCGGCCGCGACCTGCCAGCCCGACAGGTAGATCGCCTTCAACCCGGCGCGCACCATCTGCATCGCCTGATTGCCCGACAGCGCACCCAGCGCATGGACATAATCCTCGCTGTGCAGCAATTCCCACAACCGGTTCGCGCCACGCCGCGCCAGCGTATGTTCGACCGCGACCGACCCGCGCAATTTCGCCACGTCGGCGGCGGTGTAGGGCCGGGCGATCCCGTCGAAGCGGCCGGGCGGGGCGGGGACCAGATCGGCGATGTCCATTGTCATGTCCTTTACAGCATGGGTTCCGTTGACACCGATATGCCGCCAGCGACGTCCTGATGAGAACCCCGACGTGCGAACATTACAGTTGCAATGTCGCGCCCGCCGGTGTTCTGGTTGTGCTGTTGTCAATTCATGACAAGGGCCGCCGATGGAATCCAAGCTGTTCGCCGGCCACGCCGTCCGCCGCCTCCGCCGTGGACAGGCGCTAACCCAGGCGGCGATGGCCGAGCTGCTCGGCGTCTCGCCCAGTTACCTGAACCTGATCGAACGTAACCAGCGTCCGTTGACCGCGACGCTGCTGGTGGCGCTGGCCGAACGCTTCGGCTTCGACGCGCGCACGCTGGCGGCGAGCGAGCCGGCGGGCGGGGCCGATGCGCTGCGGCGGCGGCTCGCCGACCCGATGTTCGCCGACCTCGCGCTCGACCGCGGCGACATCGCCGAATGGCTGGCCAGCGCGCCGGGCGGTGCCGAAGCCTTTGCCCGCGCTTTCGATCGATTGGGGAGCGGGGCAGGGGAGACGATCACCGCAGATCCTGCCGTCGAAGCCCGCGCCGCGATCGAACGCTGGCGCAACCACTTCCCCGATCTCGACGCGCAGGCCGAGGCGCTTGCCGACGATTTGCGCCAGAGCGGCGGCGATGCGGCGGCGGCGATGGCCGATCGCCTGCGCGTCCGCCACCACCTCTCGGTCCGGCTGCTGCCGGTCGAGGCGATGCCCGACCGCCTGCACCGCACCGATCTCCACGCTCGCCAGCTGCAACTGTCGGAACGCCTCGACCCCGCCTCGCGCAGCTTCGCCCTGGCCCGCGCATTGGGCCATGCCGAGGCGCGCGGCGAGGTCGACGCGGTCGTGCGCGGCGCGGGCCTGACCGATCGCACCGCCGAATTGTGGCTCCGCCGCCATCTCCACGGCTATTTCGCCGCCGCCGTGATGATGCCCTATGCCCGGTTCCTGCGCTCGTGCGAGGCGACCGGCTATGACATCGCGCTGCTCGGGCGCCGCTTCGGCGCGGGGTTCGAACATGTCGCCCACCGCCTGACCACGCTCCACCGGGTCGGCGCACGTGGGCTGTCCTTCTGCCTGCTCCGCATCGACCGCGCCGGCCAGATTTCGAAACGCTTCGCCGGGGCCAGCCAGTCGCCGCTGGTCGAGGGCGCGCCATGCCCGCTGCTCGGCGCGTTCGACGCCTTCGCCCGCAGCGGCGAGGCGATCGTGCAACTGGTCGAACCCGAAGCCGGCGGTCGCTGGCTGACCATCGCTCGCACCGTCACGCCCCCCGGCGCGCTGGCCGGCGAAGTCCGTGCGCGCTTCGTCGTCATGCTCGGCATCGCTGCGGAGCAAGCCGCCGGCCTTGCCGCCGCCCGCGGTCTCGACCTGACCGCGCGCGGCGTGGCGGTGGGGGCGGGGTGCCGCGCCTGCACCCGCGGCGACTGCCCGCAACGCTCGGCCCCGCCCGCCGGCCGTGCCATGCGGCTCGACGATCGCGACGGCGGCCTGACCCCCTTCGCCTTTGCCGGGGATTAGCGGTAGGATATCGTGCGATTACATCTCCGTTAACCAAGTTCGGGCATAGATCGGCCATGCGAGTCCTCCATATCCTCGATCATGGTCTGCCGCTGCACAGTGGGTACACCTTTCGCACCCGCGCGATCCTGACCGCGCAGATGGCGCGCGGGTGGAGCGTCGCGGCAGTGACCGGCGCGCGACAGGGGGCATGCGAAGCGGCGCGCGAAACGGTCGACGGCATCGATTTCCACCGCACCGTGCCACCGCGCAGCCTGCCCGCACCCTTGGGCGAACTGGCCGAAATCCGCGCCTTCGCCGCCCGCATCGATCAGGTCGTCGCTGATTTCAGGCCCGATATCCTCCACGCCCATTCGCCGGTGCTCGACGCGCTGGCCGCGCTGAAGGTCGCCCGCAAACGCGCTTTGCCGCTGGTCTATGAGATCCGCGCTTTCTGGGAAGACGCCGCGGTCGGCAACGGTACCGGCAGCGAAGGCTCGCCTCGTTACCGCGCGACTCGCGCGCTCGAAACCTGGGCGGTGCATCGCGCCGATGGCGTCGCGGTCATCTGCGACGGCCTGCGCCGCGACCTGATCGCGCGCGGCATCGATCCGGGCAAGATCATGGTCTCGCCCAACGGCGTCGACCTGACGCTGTTCGGCGATCCGCCCGCGCCCGACGCCGCACTCGCCACCGAACTCGACCTCGTGGACAAGGACGTGCTCGGCTATCTCGGCAGCTTCTACGACTATGAAGGGCTCGACACGCTGATCGCGGCGATGCCCACGTTGGTCGCCGCGCGCCCGAATGTCCGCCTGCTCTTGGTCGGCGGCGGCCCGATGGAGGCGACCCTGCGTGCACAGGCTGCGGCGTCGAGCGCGGCGCATGCGATCCGCTTCATCGGTCGCGTGTCGCATCACGAAGTCGAACGCTACTATGGACTCGTCGATCTACTCGTATATCCCCGTAAGGCGATGCGCCTGACCGATCTCGTCACCCCGCTCAAACCGCTCGAAGCGATGGCCCAGCGCCGGCTGGTCGTCGCATCGGACGTCGGCGGCCATCGCGAGCTGATCCGCGACGGCGATACCGGCATGCTCTTCCCCCCCGACGATCCCGCCGCGCTGGCGACGCGGGTCGCCGCGCTGCTCGCCCACCGGTCGGGCTGGGATGCGATGCGCGACCGCGCGCGCGCCTTTGTCGAGGCGGAGCGCAACTGGGCATCGAACGTCGCCCGCTATCAGCCGCTGTATCAGCGCCTGATCGGCGGCGCCGCGACGGCACCCGCCGCGCCCGCCCGGCCGTTGGTCGACGCATGAAGCGCGCCCACGCCCCGATCGTCGCGATCTTCACCGCGCTGACGGTCGCGCTCATCATCGCGCTGCTGCCGGTCTGGCGGATCGAGGCGGCGGTGGAGGCGAGCGGCCTGCCCGCGCTGCTGCCCGCCGCCGCCCCGCCGCTGGGCATGACCGCCCGGGTCGCGCTCATGCTTGCCGCCGCGACGCTGATCGCCGGGCCGCTGTGGATCGGGCTGTGGCTGCTGCTGCCTGCGAAGCGCAAGCGTCGCCGCGCCGATGCCGAACCCAGCGTTCGCCGGGCCGACGCCCATCCCGACGCGCCGCCGCGCCCGCCGGTGCGCGCCGCGCGCGATCTCGGCAAGCCGTTCCTCGATCCGCTCGACCCGGTGGAAACCGAGATGGATTTGCCGCGGGACCTGAACATCCCGATGGCGGTCTTCGATCCCGCTGCCGTGCCGCAAGTCCCCGCCGCCCCGGCACAGGCGGTCCGCCCGCTGTTCCGCCCGACACCTGCGCCTGCCGACGACGCCACGGTCGATCCCGCCGCCTTCTTCGAACCCCCGGTCGCGGCCGCCGCTGAACAGGAGGCCCCCGTGCTGCCGACCCCGATCGAGCCGGCCACTCCGGCCGAACCGACCGTCGAACTGCCCGAAGACGTCGCGCCGCCCGCGCCACCGGTCGTGGCGGTCGAACCCGAGGCGGCAGCCGATATCGAACCTGAGCGCGAACCGGAGCCGGAGGTCGCCTCCGAACCGGAAAGCGCTCCCGAACCCGAAGCCGTCACCCACCAACCCGACATCGCCCCCGCCGAAAAGCGTCCGGTCGAACCGGCCCCGCTGCCCAGCCTCGACGCGTTGCTCGATCGCCTCGACGAAGGCCTGCAACGCCGTCGCACCGCCGAGACCGCGCGACAGGAAGCAGCCAAGGCCCAATCGACCGGTCTCGCCTCGGCGCTGGGTGCGCTGCGCCGCATGGCCGGCGGCGAATAACCCCACAACCCTCTCCCCGGACAGGGGAGAGGGATACCGAAGTTTGCCAGCGTGCTGGCTAGCGCAGGTTGGGAGAGGGGCGAGCGAGCCGCATGCTCTCCCCTCCCGGGATGAGCGAACCAACCGTCACCGCTCCTCGACCGTCAGCACCTCCAACACCACATCTGCCCCCATCCGCGCCACCACCGCGACATCGGCGACCAGATGCCCGCGCAGCGGCAGGTCCGCCTCGGGCAACGCCGCCAGCCACGCATCGAACGCGCCCCCCGATCCGCTGACCGTCAGGCGATGCCGCGCCCCGACAAAGGTCGCGCTTGCCCAGCGCGTCCAGTCGGCTTCACCCACCGCGACCACGGCCCCCGCCGCCTCGGCCGCGATCCGCAACCGCCGTTCGAGCAGCGTCGCCGCATCGGGACCGCGGCTCAATGCCGTTGCTCCTGCGCGTCGATATAGGCCTCGATCTTGGCGAGCAGCGGCGGGCGCGGCTGCCGCCCGTTGCGCAAATCGCCCACCAGTCGCGGATCGCCCGCCGCGCGCCGGCCGAACAGCGTTTCCGGCGTGCCGGTCGCCTCCAGATGCCGGCTGATCCGCTGCAAAATCGTATGCATCCATACCTCCCGTCTGCCCCTTCGACTCAAATTACGTTCCTGATCTGTTCTTTCAAATCCAACTTGTCTAGGAAAAATCCTATGGCTATGTTTTGACGATGGAATCGAACGACATCCGGTCCGCGATCACGCGGTTGGCGGGGGGGCGGGGCGTCAGCCTGTCCGAGCTTTCGCGCGCGTTGGGCCGTAACCCTGCGTATTTACAGCAATTTATCGAACGTGGTTCGCCGCGACGGTTGGCGGAGGGGGACCGGGCAACGCTCGCCCGCTATCTCGGCGTCGCCGAATCGCTGCTCGGCGGCCCGCCCGAAAACCCGCTGATCGCGATTCCCCGCATCGATGCGGCCGCGTCGGCCGGGCCGGGGGGGCTGGTCGAGGATGACCGCGGTGACGGCGCGTTGCGCATCGATGCCGCGTTGCTTCGCCAATTGCGGGTCCGCCCCGACAATGCGTCGATGATCACCGTGGCGGGCGATTCGATGCTGCCGACCCTATCGGACGGCGATGCGATCCTCGTCGATCGCGGCGACCGGCGCGGCGTGTCGGGGGCGATCCATGTCGTGCGTCACGACGGCGTCCTGCTCGTCAAACGCCTCGCCCGCACCCGCGACGGCGTCGAACTGGTCAGCGACAACCCTGCCTACCCGCCGATCGTGCTGACCGCCCCGCCCGATATCATCGGCCGGGTCGTCTGGCTGTCGCGCTCGCTGTAACATTTCCTACAGGCGCAGTATTTGCGAAGGTCGCGGCGTTCCGTGAAGTGTCCGAAATCGAAAAGGCGCCGCGTGTCACCTTATCCGCTGGCAACCCTACCTAACCCATTGCAAACAGGCCGATCCACCCGCCACACGATCATGACGTAGTGTAACCTTCGCCAACTTTCAGACCTGTTCGCGCCGCCAGATCCACACGGCAATTCCGACCCCTAACGCCAGCCCGACCAGCAACCCGATCGTCGCCTCGCCCAACACCGCGCCGATGATGGCACCGCCCAGCGTGCCGAGCGCGATCGGCATCCCGCCCGCCTTGGGATTCTGCGAAGGTCTGTTCATCGCCGATCTCTGCCACAGTCGCGGCACCCGCGCCACCGCGTCCCGCCCGTACCGTTCCGGCACGGTTGATCGTCCCGCGCCGGGACCGGCCGTGGCATGGTAACCATCGTCCCCCGCCGCCACCGCGCTCGGTACGGTTCCGGCACGAACCGTGTTACAGACGGGATCATGCTCGATTCGATCGCCTTGCCGCCCTATATTTCCGACGCATCCGATCTGGCGACGGCGCATGAACTGATCTCCGATTTCGGCACCCGCGCCGCCGACGAAGCCGTTTCGCGTGCCGCCGATGCCCGCGACAACGACAATGTGATCCAGTTCTGTCGCTGGCGACAGGTCGCGCGGCTCGTCACATTGCTCGCGCGGCCCGGCGTTTGGGGCACGATTCACTAAGCTTGGCCCTTGGCGGGGGGCGTGCTGCTCCGCTAGGATCATGTCATGTCGAGCTGCCGGCTTGCTGTGCTGTTGAGCGCCGGATGGCTCGCTTTTGCGGGCCCGGCGGCGTTCGCGCAGGAAACGTCGCTCGATCCGACCTCGCCGATGGCCGACCTGCCCGATATCGGCGTCGCGTGGCCCGACCTGTCGACCGCTCCCGCCGATCCCGATGCGACTGCCGGACCGCAGCGGGCCGGCGGCGAATTTCGCTATAATTACCGCATCACCGGCATCGACGGCATCAATGCCGATCTGTTTCGACAGCGGTTCAACGAATTGTCGACGCTGCGCGCCAACGAAGGCGACCCCGCCAATGCCGCGCAGATCGATCGCCGCGCTCGCGAAGACGCGCGGCTCCTCGACGAACTGCTGCGCAACGAAGGCTATTTCGATGCGCGCATCGCGACCAGCGTCCGTCCCGAAGGCGACCGGCTGATCGTCTATCTCGAGGTCGAACCCGGCCAGCTCTACCGCTTCGCACAGGTCCGCACCCCCGGTATCGCCGCGGCGGGCGACAAGGCTCCCGAGTTGCGCGACGCCTTCGCGGTCAAGCCCGAAACCCCGGTACAGGGCGATACGATCGTCGCCGCACAGGACAAGCTGACCGAAACGATCGGCCGCGAGGGCTTTCCCTTTGCCAAGGTCGGCGAGCCTGAGATCACCGTCGACCATGCCACCCGCACCGCGACGCTCGACATCGCCGTCGCGCCGGGTGGCGAGCGTCGCTTCGGCCGGATCGTCACGACGCCCAACCGCATCTTCGACGGCGACCATGCGCAGGATATCGCCCGGTTCAAACCCGGCGAGACCTATGACTCGACGCTGGTCGACGATCTGCGCCGCGCCATCGTCCAGACCAGCCTCGTCTCGCAGGTCCGCTTGACCCCGGTCGAGGGGACCACGCCCGGCACCGTCGACCTCGACCTCGCCATGGAGCCCGCGCCGCCGCGCACCATGGCCGGCGAACTCGGCTATGGCACCGGCGAAGGCGCGCGGGTCGAGGCGAGCTGGACCCACCGCAACCTGTTCCCGCCCGAAGGGGCGCTGACGCTGCGCGGCGTGCTCGGCACCCTCGAACAGGTCGCGGCGGTGACCTTCCGCCGCAACAATTTCCATGGCCGCGACCGGGTGCTCACCGCGCAGGTCGCCGCGACCCACCTCGTCCGCAACGCCTTCGAAGCGAACACCGTCTCGCTGTCGGCTGGGCTGGAGCGGCAGACCAACATCTTCTTCCAGAAAACCTGGACCTGGTCGCTGGGCGGCGAACTGGTCGCGACCGACGAACGCGACGTGATCGTCGCCACCGGCGAACCCCGCCGCCGCACCTATTTCATCGGCGCGCTGCCCAGCAGCCTGAACTATGACGGATCGGACGATCTGCTAAATCCGACGAAGGGATTTCGGCTGGGCGGCCGCATCAGCCCCGAATTGTCGCTACAGGGACAGGTGTTCGGCTATACCCGAGCCCAGATCGACGCGAGCGTCTATCGCCCGGTCACCGGCCGCGTCGTCCTCGCCGGGCGTACCCGCATCGGCTCGAT
Source organism: Sphingomonas sp. Leaf22 (assembly GCF_001421715.1). Taxonomy (GTDB): domain Bacteria; phylum Pseudomonadota; class Alphaproteobacteria; order Sphingomonadales; family Sphingomonadaceae; genus Sphingomonas. The sequence goes on along the minus strand of NZ_LMKP01000041.1, from coordinate 260,660 downwards.
CCTCGGCGCGCCGCGCGATGCGGTCGCGCCTTCGCGGCGTTTCTATGCCGGTGGCGGCGCATCGGTGCGCGGCTACGGCTTTCAGGATATCGGCCCGCGCGATCCGAACAACGATCCGATCGGCGGCCGCAGCCTCGCCGAATTCTCGCTGGAGGCTCGTGTCCGCGCCTTCGGCAATTTCGGGGTCGTGCCGTTCCTCGACGCAGGCAACATCTATACCTCGACGCTGCCGCGCTTCACCGGCATGCGCTACGGCGCGGGCATCGGGGTGCGCTATTACAGCAACTTCGGCCCGATCCGCATCGACGTCGGCACGCCCGTAAACCCGCAGCGCGGCGACCCGCGCATCGCGGTCTATGTCTCGCTGGGGCAGGCCTTTTGACGGAAGCGGCACCCGAATCCGTCTCCAAACGCCGGATCGGCTGGGGCCGCCGCCTTGCGCAGCTGGTGGCGGCGATCGTCATCGCCATCGCCGGGTTGCTGGTCGCGATCGATACCGGTCCCGGCCACCGGCTGATCGCGAACCGGATCGCGACGCTCAAACCCGCCAACGGCATGCGGTATCGCATCGGGCGGATCGACGGGTCGATCTACAACCGTGCGCGGCTGATCGACGTCCGCATCTACGATCCAAAAGGGCTGGTGCTGCGCGCACCCAGCGCCGAACTCGACTGGCGACCATGGGAATTCTGGTCGAACCGGCTGTCGATCACCAGCCTGCACCTCCCGCGCGCGATCCTCGCCAAGCTGCCGCAGCCCGCCGCGACCGGACGGCGCGGCCCGATCCTGCCGGGGTTCGACATCCGCATCGGCCGGTTGAGCGTCGAGCGGCTCGAACTGGCCAAGGCGGTGACCGGCACCGCGCGGGTCGGTCGCCTTGCCGGACAGGCCGATATCCGGTCGGGCCGGGCGCTGGTCGACCTCGCGCTCGATATCGCCGATAGCGACCGGCTCCGCCTGCACCTCGATGCCGAACCCGATCGCGACCGGTTCGACGTCGATCTGCGCGCGCGCAGCGTCGCCGATGGTCTGCTCGCGACCGCCAGCGGCATCCGCCGTCCGCTCGCGATCGAGGTGGCGGGCGATGGCCGCTGGTCGGCATGGGACGGTCGCGCCGTCGCCGATGCCGGCCGTGCCCGCATCCTCGACCTGGCGCTGGGTGTCCGCGCCGGCCGCTATTCGCTGGGCGGTACGCTCGCCCCCTCGGCATTGTTGCACGGCAAGCTGCAACGGCTGACCAGCCCGCAGGTCCGGGTCAGCGGCAGCGCGACCTTCGCCGATCGCCGCATCGACGGTATGCTCGCCCTGCGCAGCCCGGCGCTGGCGCTGGAAGCCGACGGCATCGTCGATCTCGGCACCAGCGCGTTCCGCGACCTCCGGCTGCGCGCCCGCCTGCTGCGCCCCGCCGCGCTGTTCCCCAACATGACCGGCCGCGACATCGAACTGCGCGCGATCCTCGACGGCGCCTTTTCGACCGCGCGCTTCGACTACCGCCTGCGCGCGCAGCGGCTGGCCTTCGACCAGACCGGGTTCGAAGGCGTCGTCGCGGCCGGGCAGGGGCGTTTCTCGACAGCACCGGTCATCGTTCCGATCCGGCTGGCGGCGGCGCGGGTCACCGGGGTCGGCGATGTCGCCGGCGGCATCCTGCGCAACCTGTCGGTCACCGGCAGGCTGGCGGTCGGCACCCGCACCCTGGTCGGCAACGACCTGATCGTCCGGTCGGACAAGCTCAACGGCCGGATCACGCTGACGCTCGAACTGGCGACCGGCCGGTACGAGGTCGGGATCAGCGGCGCGCTGCAACGCTATCTCATCCCCGGCCTCGGGCTGGTCGACGTCCAGACCCGCCTGACCGCCGTTCCCATCCCCGGCGGCGGCACCCGCATCGTCGGGCGGGGGCTGGCGCAGGTCCGCCGGCTCGACAACGGCTTCTTCCGTTCGCTGACGCAGGGGCTGCCGCGCATCGAAACCGGGCTGGAGCGCGGACGCGACGGCATCCTGTATCTGCGCGGGGCTCGGCTGACATCGCCCGGCCTGACGCTCACCGGTAACGGCTATCGTCGCCGCGACGGCACCTTCCATTTCGAAGGCAGCGGGCGACAGGCGACCTATGGCCCGGTGCAGTTGGTCCTCGACGGCAACATCTCGAAACCCACGCTCGACCTGCGGTTCGCCTCGCCCAACGCGACGCTCGGCCTTGCCGACGTCATCGCCCATCTCGATCCGACGCCCGACGGTTTCGCCTGGCGTGCCACCGGTGGTTCGCGGCTCGGCCCGTTCATCGCCAATGGCCGCATCCTGCTGCCCAGCGGCGGCACCGCGCGCGTTGCCGTCGACGAACTGGAGGTCAGCGGCACCCGCGCCAATGGCGGCATCGACATCGTGCCGGACGGTTTCCGTGGGGCACTGACCGTCGATGGCGGCGGCGTCACCGGCACCATCGCCTTCCGTCCGCAGGGCAGCGACCAGCGCATCGACATCGCCCTCGACGCGACCCGCGCCCGGCTGGGCGCGGTGGGCACGGTCCGGCGGGGTCGGCTGGAGGCGGGGATCGTACTGGCGGACACCGGCACCACGCTCGACGCGACCGTGACCGCGCAAGGGTTGCGTCGCGGTCAATTGTCGATCGCGCGGCTGTCCGGCAGTGCGAAGCTGGTCGACGGTGTCGGCGAGGTCCGCGCCGCGATCGCCGGATCGCGCGGCCGTGCCTTCTCGATCCAGAGCGTGACGCAAGTCGCCGCCGACAGCTACACGATCAGTGCCGAAGGGACGCTCGACCGCCGCCCGCTGAAGCTCGAAACCCCGGCGGTGCTGCGGCGCGAAGGGGAGGGCTGGCGACTGGCCCCGACGCGGTTCAGCTTTGCCGGCGGTACCGCCACCGTTGGCGGGGCGTTCGGCGCGGGCGCCAGCGAACTGACCCTCGACGTCGCCCGCATGCCGCTGACGGTGCTCGACATCGGCTATCCCGGCCTCGGGCTCGGCGGGACCGCGTCGGGCAAGATCGCCTATGCGCTGACCGGTGATACGCCCAGCGGCCGGGTCGACATGACCATTCGCGGCCTCAGCCGATCGGGACTGGTGCTGTCGTCGACCCCGATCGATGTCGGCATCGCCGCCGTGCTCGACGCCAATCGTGCCGGGATGCGCGCGGTGATGGCCAGCGGCGGCAAGACGATCGGTCGCGCGCAGGCACGGCTCGCGCCGCTCGGGCAGGGGGACCTCGCCACGCGCATCGCCAACGCGCCGCTGATCGCGCAGCTTCGCTATGGCGGCCCCGCCGATACGCTGTGGCGGCTGACGGGTATCGAATTGTTCGACCTGTCCGGCCCGGTGGCGGTCGGTGCCGACGTGACCGGACGCCTTGCCGACCCCCGCATCCGCGGCGTCCTTCGTTCCAGCGGCGCACGGATCGAAAGCGCGATCACCGGCACCGTCCTGACCGGCGTCGAGGCGCAGGGCCGATTCGACGGGTCGCGGCTGGTCATCGATCGGTTCGCCGCCAGCGACGGACGACAGGGGCGAGTGACCGGCACCGGCGCGTTCGAATTCGCCTCGGTGCGCGGCTTCGGCATCGACCTGTCGCTCAATGCCGAGCGTGCACGGCTCATCAACACCGATTCGATCGGCGCGACCGTCACCGGTCCGATCGCGGTGCGCAGCGACGGCGCGGGCGGCACGATTTCGGGGCAGGTGCGGATGGACGGCAGCCGCTACCGCCTCGGCCGCGCCACCGCCACCGCGCCGCTGCCACGCCTCAAGATCCGCGAGATCAACCGTCCCGATGGCGACGACGAAGCCGCCACCACCGTCGTGCCGTGGAAGCTCGACCTGAAGGCGCGTGCGCCGGGCGGGCTGATCGTTACCGGCCTCGGCCTGACCAGCGAATGGTCGGCCGACCTCGCCATCACCGGGGAGCCGACCAATCCGATCATCAACGGCCGCGCCGATCTGGTCCGCGGCGATTACGAGTTCGCCGGCCGCGAATTCCGCGTCGATCGCGGTGCGTTGCGCTTCAACGGCGAAAGCCCCGCCGACCCCGCGCTCGATATCGTCGCCGCCGCCGACACGCAGGGGCTGAACGCGACGATCCGCGTCGCCGGCACCGCGACACGGCCCGAGATCAGCTTCCAGAGCGTACCGGCCTTGCCCGAGGACGAACTATTGTCACGGCTGTTGTTCGGCACCTCGATCACCAACCTGTCGGCTCCCGAGGCGCTGCAACTCGCGGCCGCCGTCGCCGCGCTCCAGAATGGCGAGGGCGGGCTGAACCCGATCAACGCCGTCCGCCGCGCCGCCGGCCTCGACCGCCTGCGCATCCTGCCCGCCGATCCGCAGACGGGGCAGGGCACCTCGGTCGCCGCCGGAAAATATCTGACCCGGCGTTTCTATGCAGAAATCGTCACCGACGGGCAGGGCTATTCCGCGACCCGCATCGAATTCCAGGTAACCCGCTGGCTGTCGCTCCTCGCCTCGATCTCGACGATCGGCCGCCAGAGCACCAACGTCCGCGTTTCGCGCGATTATTGAGGCGGCCCCCAAAACCCGCTCGGTTCGAGCAGCGTCGAGCGAAGTCGAGAAGCGTTCGTCGAGAACGCCCGCCCCGGATCGCAACGGCGCTTTCCTACACGCCGCGAACGGGTCAGGATGCCCCGCGCTCCTTGACAGGTTCACACCAACCGCCACACCCTCCCGGTGCCGTTCGAAACAACCGGCAGGCGCGCAACACGCACAACACCGCGCAAGTGTGACCTTCGTGACCTTTGGCGGATTTACGCCACCGCGCGCACGGGTACCGATGCATTGTAGAGGCTCTTGCCCGCCTCATCGCGCAGGTCGAACGACAGCAGGTCGCCCGCCACCTGCACCATGCCGAAGCCGGCAGCGGCGCGGCAGAAGCGGGTGCCTTCGACCGCCTGCACCGGGCGGGCCTCCATGCCGCCGCCGCACTGGATCATGTCGATCCCGTCACGGCGAATATGCTGCAGATCATGGTCGTGGCCGGCGATATACGCCTGCACGCCGTGCCGGTTCAGGATCGGCAGCACCTGCGCGATGATCTCCGGCTGGTCGCCATGGCCGCTGCCGCCCGACCGGATCGGATGATGGCCGGTGACCAGCTTCCACTTCGCCCGCGACTGCGAAAGCGCATGGTCCAGCCACGCCAGTTGCTGCTTCGTGTCCTGCGACAGGGTATTGCGGCCGATCGGCTTGTCGGCATCGGCGCGATAGCGTTCGACGAAGGGCGACGTGTCGATCGCGAACAGGTCGGCGTCGGCCCGCGTCAGCGCGGCATCGGCGACCTGATAATAGCGCGCCGGCATCCGCCACCGCGCGCTGCGCGCCGCATAGTCGATCTGCGCCTGCGGATTGCCGCGATAGTCGTGATTACCGAGCAGCGCATACCACGGCACCTGCAACGCCGGATGGGTATAGACCCCTTCGAACACCGACTGCCACAGCGGGTCGTCGACCGACGCCACCCCGTCGCTGTAGAAATTGTCACCGATCGCCAGCACGAAGTCGCTCCGCGCCGCCGCCGCCGCCCGCCCCATCGCCGCCGCGACATGATGCTGTTCGGGCGTGTCGCGGCCCCAGTCGCCGAGCACGGCGAAGGTACAGCCGCCCCGCTGCTCCTCGCGCGCCGCCGCCGGCGGCACGGTCAGCCCCGCCGCGCCAACGGCGAACCCGCCCAGCAACGTTCGGCGATCGAGAAGGATGGTCATGGCGCGGTGTTCCTGATGGCAAGCGGGTGTCGTGGCTTGAGCATGGCGATGTGACGATCGTGTGGCGGTAAAGGGTCGTGACGGAGGGTAGTCGCACCCGCCTGCACGATCAGGATGTAACCTGTGATGCCGGCTCGGGTCCACCTTGGCAGGCGCGACGGGCCGCAAGCGGGAATGCTGGCATCCGCTGGGACGATGCCGGTAGTGGCCAGTGCCCCACTCATCCGTCACCCCGGGCTCGACCCGGGGTCCCGCTTCTTCTCCGCCGTGGGTGAAAAGGCGGGACCTCGGATCAAGTCGAGACTTCCGCAAAAGTTGTAGGCTTCGGCGAAACACGCCGTACCGCAGCGCAGGCAGGGGTCCAGAGCCAAGCAAAACAACGACGTGCGCTTGGGACTCTCCCCCCTCGCGGCGGTACGGCAGGGGGATCGGTACTACCGCAAAGGTCCCGATCAAGTCCGGGGGGGACGGCGATGACGTTGGCTTTTCCCCGCGCAATGCAGCCCAACCACAGCAGCAATCGCCCGATCCACCCCCAAAGGAAAAGGCGCCGGGATCACTCCCGACGCCTTCTCCATCTCACGCGACGTGGCAAAGCCACGTCGTCGGTCCTCGACGAGCGAGGCCGGCCGACAGCGCGGATGCGCCCATTGGGCGCACCGGCGCGGTCGTCGCCGCGCCTTACGCGCTGTAGTACATATCATACTCGACCGGGCTCGGGGTCATTTCCCACCGCGCCACTTCGCCATACTTGATCTCGACATAGGCCTCGATCTGATCCTTCGAGAACACGTCGCCCTTCAGCAGGAAGTCATGGTCGGCGGTCAGCGCCTCGAGGGCCTCGCGCAGCGACGCGCAGACGGTCGGGACCTGCGCGAGTTCCGCCGGCGGCAGGTCGTACAGGTTCTTGTCCATCGCCTCGCCCGGATGGAGCTTGTTCTGGATACCGTCGAGGCCGGCCATCATCAGCGCCGCATAAGCGAGATACGGGTTGGCCATCGCGTCGGGGAAGCGGATTTCGACGCGCTTCGCCTTGGGACCAGTGCCGTACGGGATGCGGCACGACGCCGACCGGTTGCGCGCCGAATAGGCGAGCAGCACCGGCGCCTCATAGCCCGGGACCAGACGCTTGTAGCTGTTGGTCGACGGGTTGGTGAACGCGTTCAGCGCCTTGGCATGCTTGATGACGCCGCCGATGAAATACAGGCACATGTCCGACAGCCCGGCATAACCGTCGCCGGCGAACAGCGGGGTCTTGCCGTTCCAAATCGAGAAGTGCGTATGCATCCCCGAACCGTTATCTTCCTTGATCGGCTTCGGCATGAACGTCGCGGTCTTGCCATAGGCGTGCGCGACCTGATGCACGACATACTTGTAGATCTGCATGCGATCGGCGGTCGTGGTCAGCGTGCCGAAGGTCAGGCCCAGCTCGTGCTGCGCAGCGGCGACTTCGTGGTGATGCTTGTCGCAGGGCAGGCCCATTTCGATCATCGTCGAAACCATCTCGCCACGGATGTCGACGGCGCTGTCGACCGGCGCGACCGGGAAGTAGCCGCCCTTGGCGCGCGGGCGGTGGCCCATGTTGCCGGCTTCATATTCGCGGCCCGAATTGCCCGGCAGCTCGATGTCGTCGATCTTGTAATAGCTGGTCGAATAGCTGTTTTCGAACCGGACGTCGTCGAACATGAAGAATTCGGCTTCCGGCCCGACATAGACGGTGTCGCCGATGCCGGTGGTCTTCAGATAGGCCTCGGCGCGCTTCGCGGTCGAGCGCGGGTCGCGGGCATAGAGTTCGCCGGTCACCGGATCGACCACGTCGCAGAACACGACCAGCATCGGCGTCGCCGAGAACGGGTCGGTATAGACCGCATCCAGATCGGGGCGCAGCGTCATGTCCGACTCGTTGATCGCCTTCCAGCCCTCGATCGAGCTGCCGTCGAACATCAGGCCGTCGGTGAACTCGTCTTCACCCAGCAGCGACGCGACCATGGTCAGGTGCTGCCATTTGCCCTTGGGATCGGTGAAGCGCAGGTCGACCCACTCGATCTCTTCTTCCTTGATCCGCTTCAGGATGGTGCTGGCGGTAGTAGCCATCGGAAACTGCCCTTTCTGGATGAAACTCCACGTTCCGGCGCAATCAATCGCCCCGGCACGCCCCATGATTCGAAATAATGCTGCGTTGCGTCAGATCGCGTCGTCGTTGCGCTCACCGGTGCGGATGCGCAAGGCGGTCTCGACCGGAATGACGAAAATCTTTCCGTCGCCGATCCGGCCGGTCTGTGCCGCGGCCGCGATCGCCTCGACCACCCGCTCGGCAAGGCCGTCCTCGACCACGACTTCCAGCTTCACCTTCGGCAGGAAGTCGACGACATATTCCGCGCCGCGATACAGTTCGGTATGGCCCTTCTGCCGGCCGAACCCCTTGGCTTCGGTCACGGTGATGCCGCTTACGCCTACTTCGTGCAGCGCCTCTTTCACCTCATCCAGCTTGAACGGCTTGATGATGGCCTCGATCTTCTTCATGCGCCCTGCCGATCCCCTCGGACGTGACGACCCGGACGGGTCGTTATCATCTCGTTAAACAATTACCGTGCCAAACGGCGATTCGCCTTGGATACGATCATCGGGGATTTGGCCGGGACTGTCGATATTGCCCGGCTAAGGGGCAGGGTGCCGGTTTTTCGGGCAGTTTGCGTCATTCCCCGATAGGGGGCTGAACTCAAAGATAGGGCGGCTTGGTGAACCCCTTGGGGCTGAGCGTGAAGATCTCGCAGCCATCCTCGGTGATCCCGATCGAATGCTCGAACTGCGCCGACAGCGACCGGTCGCGGGTCACCGCCGTCCAGCCATCGTCGAGCATCTTCACGTCGGGCCGACCGATATTGATCATCGGCTCGATCGTGAAAAACATGCCCGGCCGCAATTCGGGGCCGGTACCGGGACGACCGGCATGGATCACTTCCGGCGCGTCATGGAACAACCGGCCGAGGCCATGCCCACAGAAATCGCGGACGACGCCATAGCGATGCGATTCAGCATGGCGCTGGATCGCGTGCGCGACGTCGCCCATCCGGTTGCCGGGCTTGGCATGGTCGATGCCGATCATCAGGCATTCATAGGTCACATCGACCAGCTTGCGCGCCTTGATCGGGACATTGCCGACCAGATAGGTCCGGCTGCTGTCGCCATGCCAGCCGTCCAGCAGGGGCGTCACGTCGATATTGGCGATGTCACCGTCCTTCAGCGTCCGGTCGGACGGGATGCCGTGGCACACGACATGATTGATCGAGATGCAGGTCGAATGGGCATAGCCGCGATAGCCGAGCGTCGCCGGCACCGCACCGCCCTCGCGCATCAGGCGAAAGATGATCGCGTCGAGCTCGGCGGTGGTGACGCCCGGCACGACGTGCGGCGTGATTTCGTCGAGGATATGCGCGGCCAGCCGTCCGGCGCGGCGCATCCCTTCGAACCCGGCGGCATCGTGCAGCTTGATCGCGCCGGTCCGGGCCAGCGGCATGTCGGTGGTGACGGTCTGATATTCGGTCATAACCTGCATATAAGCGAGGAAGTGGTGCTAGGCGAGGGCGGGGCGTCACGCTATGTCCGCGGCCATGACCGACCGTATCTGGACCGCCGCATTGATCGTCATCGGTGACGAGATCCTCTCCGGCCGGACGCAGGACAAGAATATCGCCCAGCTCGCCGCATGGCTGAACGTACAAGGCATCCGGCTGGACGAGGTCCGCGTCGTCGCCGATCGCGAGGAAGCGATCGTCGAGGCGGTCAACATCCTGCGCGCGCGCAACGACTATGTCTTCACCACCGGCGGTATCGGCCCGACCCATGACGACATCACCGTCGATTCGATCGCGGCGGCGCTGGGCGTGCCGGTGATCGTCCATCCCAAGGCGCGGGCGATCCTCGAATCCTATTACGAGACGCGCGGCGGCCTCACCGACGCCCGGCTGCGCATGGCGCGGGTGCCGGAGGGCGGCGAGCTGATCGAAAACCGGATGTCGGGCGCGCCGGGCATCCGCATCGGCAACATCTTCATCATGGCGGGCGTGCCGCACATCGCCGCGGCGATGCTCGACAGCCTGACCGGTACGCTGGAAGGTGGCCTGCCGGTCGTTTCGGCAACGCTCGGCTGCTGGGTCGGTGAGAGCGAGGTCGCCGACATCCTCCGCGAGGTCGAACGCGCGCACGATGGTGTAGCGATCGGCAGCTATCCGTTTTTCCGCGAAGGTCGCACCGGTGCCAATTTCGTCGTGCGCGCCACCGACACGGCGGTCGTCGACGCCTGTATCGCCGACTTGGCCGACCGCCTGCGGGCGACGGGGCGGGAACCGGTGACCGGCGGGATCTGACGCAAGCCCGGTTGCAACGTGCCGGTCCGGTTGATATGTCGGACTAATAATCAATCAGGAGAGCGACGTTGGCTAACGCCCCGACCCGCATCGCGTTGGCCGGTATCGGCAAGATCGCGCGCGACCAGCATATCCCGCATATTGCCGCCAGCCCCGATTTCGAACTGGTCGCGGCCGTCACCGGCCATAGCGCGCCCGACGGTGTGCCGGGGTTCGGGACGATCGCCGACATGATGGCCGCCGTCCCCGATGTGCAGGCGATTTCGATCTGCACGCCGCCACGCGGTCGTTTGTCGCTGATCCAGCAGGCGCTCGACCACGGCCTCGACGTCATGATCGAAAAGCCGCCGGCCGCGACGCTGTCCGAGGCGCAGGCCTTTGTCCGCGCCGCCGACGCCGCCGGCAAGGTGCTGTTCGCGACGTGGCATTCGCGCGAAGCCGCCGCCGTCGAGCCGGCGCGCGCGTGGCTGGCGGAGCGCAACATCCGCCGCGTCGAGGTGAACTGGAAGGAAGACGTCCGCGTCTGGCATCCCGGACAGGCATGGATCTGGGAGCCGGGCATCGGCGTGTTCGATCCGGGGATCAACGCGCTGTCGGTCATCACCCGCATCCTGCCGCGTCCGCTGCTGCTCGATACCGCCGAACTGCGCTTCCCGTCGAACCGCGACGCGCCGATCGCCGCCGATCTCGACTTCACCGACACCGTTGGGGTGCCGGTGCGCGTCGAATTCGACTTCGATCAGACCGGGCCGCAAACCTGGGACATCGATGTCGAAACGGATAACGGCCATCTGAAGCTGTCGATGGGTGCGTCGCAGATGGCGGTCGATGGCGTTGCAGTCGATGTCGGCGACGAGGCCGAATATGCGCGGCTGTATCGTCGCTTCGCCGAATGCCTGCGCGACAGGGTGAGCGATGTCGACCTGTCGCCGTTCGTCCATGTCAACGACGCGTTCCTGCTGGGACGTCGCACGACCGTCGGTGAATTCAGCGAATAGCTGTTCAGGCCAACAGTCTATCGTCACCCCGGACTTGATCGGGACTTCTGCGAAAATCGCAAGCTTCGCCAAAAACTCACCGTACCCCCGCCTGCGCGGGGAGTGTTCACGTCGGACTCTGTAGGCGTTTTCTGGCGAGGAAGATGTCGAGGGTGATCTCGAGCATTTGTTGGGTCTTGGAAGCGCGTTTGGTTCGGCGGTTGAAGCGGGCGAACGAGGCGTTGGACGATTCGATCAGATGCGTCTGCGCCTTGGTCTGCTGGTGGGGTTCGGGCGCGCCGATCCGCGCAAAGGCGAGGTGGTAGCAGGAGTTGGCRTCGGTGAAGATGGCGCTGATCTGGCCGACAGCGGCCTTGRCCAGGGYGTAGATGGCGGTCGCGCTTCTGACGCCGCGATCGCCCACATGGTATGCGACGACGCGTCGATGCCGGCGGCTGTACGCCGTCCAGATCACCGCTCGCTGCTGACGCCGCGATCGCCCACATGGTATGCGACGACGCGTCGATGCCGGCGGCTGTACGCCGTCCAGATCACCGCTCGCTGCCGTTTTTTTGGACGTAGGTRTAGATCTCGTCCATCTCGATGACGTCGGCYWCCCCGGTGTCGACCGGAGCGGCWTGYGCMAGYTTSWCYTGYAGCGTCGCATGCTCCTTGCGGATCCATTTGAGSACMCCCGCCGGCGATGCWCCCAGCACCCGGCCGATCGCCCGGATGCCCATGCCATTCATGTACATCTCGATCGCCAAAGCTTTCGTCTCGGCACTGAACCTGGGCTGGCTGTCRGTGCAGTATCGACCGCAGGCCCGGCACACATAGCGCTGATKGCCCGACTTGCGGCCCCGCTTGATCAGGTCGGTCCCCTCGCACGCTGGACAACGCATCCTRTCCTCCCCGTCCCAAATCAAAGGAACACAGAAGAATCCAAAACGCGCCTCGTGTAAACAGTCCCCGCGTAGGCGGGGTCCAGAGCCAAGCAGAACAACGGCTAGCGCTGGGAACCCTGGACCCCCGCCTGCGCGGGGGTACGGCAAAGGGCCAGAATTCAGTACTTTCGTAGAGGTCTCGATTAAGTCCCGGGTGACGGTACCAGCGACACCGATGCGCCCATCGCCGCCGCGATCGCGTCCCGCGCCCGCGCGGCCACCGCCTTGCGCCCCGGACCCGCCGGATCGAAGGCCGGCAGGAAATGGATGGTCAAGCCGATCCGCCCCGACCGCGCAAGGACCCGCGCCGCATTCGCCGTCCCCGCTTCGTCCCCGACCCACGCCACATCGCGTGCGTCGCCGTAATCGAGATAGACCGGCTGTACGCGCAAGCCCGGCGGCGGCGGATCGACCGCGCCGAGCAGCGCCGCCTTGAACGGCAGCAATTCGCCCGGTCGTGCGGTCGTGCCCTCCGGAAACACCGTCACCGGATGATCGGCGAGCAGCGCCTGCCGCAGCGTATCGATCTGCCGCGCCACGCCCAGCCGGTCGCCGCGATCGACGAACAGCGTATGGTTGAGCGTACACAGCCATCCGACCAGTGGCGCATCGCGCAATTCGCCCTTGGCGACGAACGCGCTGCCGCTGGCTCCGGCGATGGCCAGGATGTCGATCCAGCTCTGATGGTTGGCAAGGTACAGCACGTCGCGCGTGACTGGGGTGCCGACCACCGTCGTCCGTACCCCGACCGCCCGTGCCAATGCGCCCAGAAACCGCGGCGGCCAAGGGGATCGCAGCCGGACCAGTCGCCACAACCCGTGCAGGAGCAGATAGCGCAGCAGCGTCGCAAGCATCGCCGCCGCACGCACCGTCAATCGCAGGCGCGCACCAAGCGGCATGGGATCAGCCCTTGCGTTCGAGGCTGACGCCGTAGAGTTCCATACGGTGATCGACGAGGCGGAAGCCGAGCCGTTCGGCGATCTGCTTCTGCAACAATTCCAGTTCGGGATCGACGAACTCGATCACCCGGCCGCTTTCGACGTCGATCAGATGATCGTGATGCGCCTCTGGGGCGGGTTCATAGCGCGCGCGCCCGTCGCCGAAATCATGCCGATCGAGAATGCCGGCCTCTTCGAACAGGCGGACCGTGCGATAGACCGTGGCGATCGAGATACCCGGATCGATCGCCGATGCGCGCTCATACACTTTTTCGACATCGGGATGGTCATCGGCTTCGGACAGGACGCGCGCGATCACGCGGCGTTGTTCGGTGATGCGCAGCCCTTTTTGGTGGCAAAGTGCTTCGAGGTCGATCTTGCGGGGCATGCGGTCCTGTACGTCTTGAGGATATGGCCCGACACTAACGCGCCCTGCCGTCGAGCGAAAGCCGCTAAGTGGCGCGGGTGCCGCCATCGGCGCGAACCGACGCCGGCACCCGCACCGTCAACGGACGCGGCGCTGGGTGCCCAGACCGATCTTCTTGGCCAGCGTCCGGCGCTGTTCGGCATAATTGGGGGCGACCATCGGATAGTCGGCAGGCAGGTTCCACTTGGCGCGATACTGTTCGGGCGTCAGATTGTAATGCGTCATCAGGTGACGCTTGAGCATCTTGAGCTTCCGCCCATCCTCGAGACAGACGATATAGTCGGGCTTCACCGACGACCGCACCGGCACTGCCGGTTCGGCGGGCGGGGCGGCGGGTTCGGCCGGCGTGCCCAGATCGTTCAACGCGTCATGTACGCTGCGGATCAGGACGGCGATATCACCGACCTCGACATGATTATTCCCGACATGGGCGGCCACGATATCCGCCGTCAGGGCAATGAGCGTGTCGTCGCGCTCCGCAAGAATGGTCATGCTCTTCCCTCGTTACACGACCGCACCGGCGGCCGCCGTTGCTATCGGACCAGAATGGGGGCGGTGCAACAATATTCCCGGCTTTTTTAGAATATCGCCGACGTCATTCGACCCGTATCGGCGTCGCTGCCGGAACGGGCGCGGGAAACGACCGGACATAGGTATGGGCATCGAAACGCTCGCCGCTACGCCCGGAATAATAGTTGCGACGCTCCCCGCATTTGACGAACCCGGCATTGGTGTAGAGCCGGGTCGCGTCATTGCCCGCCCGCATTTCGAGGCACAGACGCGCGGCACCCCGCACCTGCGCATCGGCCATCGCACGTTGCAGCAGCGCCCGCCCGATGCCGCGTCCGCGCTCCTCTGGCTGTACCGCCAGCAGCAGCAGTTCGGCATCGTCGGCGACCGCGCGGGTCAGTGCGAAGCCGATCACCGGCCCCGTCTCCCTCGCCAAGGTGAGCCAGACGCCCGGCAGCGACAACATGCCGAGGCATTGCGACGGGGTCCATGCCTCCCCGAAACGCGGATCGAATGCCGCCCGCATCACCCGGTCGACCGAGTTGATATCGGCGGCGGTTCCGGTCGCCAGCGCGATGTCGCTACGGACGTCGCTCATGCGCGCGCACTCGGCACCGCATCGGGCGCGCGACCATATAGCGGGGCGGGGGGCAGGCTGCGCTGATCGATGCTCAGCAAGACCGCGTCGGCGGCGTCGGGCAGGCGGTCGCAATCGGGCAGGGCGGGGTCGGCCGTGCGGAGCCGGGCAAGGCCCTGACCGACGACGCGCCGTCCCCGCAACGCCGCGACCGCATCGGCGGGGTTGCGTGACACGGCTGGCCCATCGGCGACGAGCGCCCCGTCGAACCCCTGCTGGAACACCTCGCCATGGCCGCCGTCGAGCACCGCGACGATCGCCTCGCCCGGCTGTACGGACAGTGCGGCGGCGGCGATCGACGCCAGCGACGAATATCCGTGCACCGGCACGCCCCAGCCGATGCCGAGCCCGCGTGCCGCAGCCAGCCCGACCCGGACGCCGGTAAAGCTGCCCGGCCCGCAATCGACGAGGATCGCATCGGCCCGACCTTGTTCGGGCAGGGCGGCGATCATCGGCACCAACCGCTCGGCATGACCGCGCCCGACGACGACATGATTGCGGGCGATCACCACGCCGTCGTCGATCAACGCGACCGAACAGGCGGCAGTGGCGGTTTCGATGACGAGCGTTCGCACGTGGTGGTCAGACGACCCGGTTGAACTTGGCGAAATCGGGACGCGGCGAACGCGGATACAGCGTCTCGCGGTCGCCATAGCCCAGCGTGGTGATGAAATTGGCATGGACCGCCGGCGTGTCGGCGAAAAACGCCTTGTCGACCGCGCCGGCATCGAAGCCCGACATCGGTCCGGTATCGAGGCCCAGCGCGCGCGCCGCGAGGATCAGATACGCGCCCTGCAACGATGAATTGCGGAACGCCGATGCCTGTCGCAGGTCGGCTTTGCCGTCGAACCACGCCTTGGCGTCGGCATGTGGGAACAGCTCGGGCAGGTGCTCGTGGAATTCGGTGTCCATGCCGATGATCGCGGTCACCGGTGCGGCGCGAATCTTGTCGGGGTTGGTACCGGTGGCACAGGCCGCCAGCTTTTCCTTGGACTCGGTCGACGTGCACCACAGGATCCGTGCCGGTAGCTGGTTGGCGCTGGTCGGACCCCATTTCATCAGGTCCCAGATCGCGGCCAGATCGGCTTCGGCCACCGGCTGGTCGGTATAATGATTGAACGTGCGCGCACTGCGGAACAGCGTGTCGAGCGCCTGATCGTCTAGCTTTGGCATCAGACTGCACGAACCTCCGTGACTTCGGGGACATAATATTTGAGCAACTGCTCGATCCCGTTCTTCAGCGTCGCGCTGGAGGACGGGCAGCCCGAACAGGCCCCCTGCAATTGCAGATAGACCTTGCCCTGATCGAACCCGCGATAGACGATGTCGCCGCCGTCATTGGCGACCGCCGGGCGGACGCGGGTCTCGATCAGTTCCTTGATCTGTTCGACGATGTCAGCATCGGCGGGATCGTCGGTGAAGCTAGGCTCGTCGGACGCGACCGAAAAGCCTGCGCTGCCCGTCGGGTTGAACAACGGCATCCGCCCGCCGAAGTGATCCAGCATCAACGCCAGCACGTCGGGTTTCAGGTCGGCCCATTCGCTGCCCGGTGCCTTGGTCACCGACACGAAATCGCGGCCGAAGAACACGCCGACGACATCGCCCAGCGCGAACAGCTGCGTGGCGAGCGGCGACGCCTCGGCCTCTTCGGGACTGGCGAAATCGCGGGTGCCCGCGTCCATCACGACCTGCCCGGGCAGGAATTTCAGCGTCGCCGGATTGGGCGTCGATTCCGTTTCGATCAACATGCCGCCCATTTGGCGACCGGCGGACGGGGGATCAAGGGCGTACCGCGAAACGCTGCGTTCACGGTTGCCACCGCGCGTTGCCTCGATTGTTACGCTCCTGTACGACCCCGGCAACGACAAAAGGGGACAGTGCCGGTGATCGAGACGCATTTGGCGAAATTGCGCGCGCGCGACACGATCTCGGCGGAAGAAGAGCGGGTTATCTATGACTCGCTCGGCGAGGTGCGGTCGCTGGCGGCGCATCATACCTGCATCCATGCCGGCGAACGCCTGCACTCCAGCACGCTGCTGCTCGAAGGATTGATGTGCCGGTACAAGGATTTGCCGGGTGGCGAGCGGCAGATCACCGAACTGCACGTCGCCGGCGACTTTCTCGACCTGCACAGCTTCTCGCTCAAGCAGCTCGACCATAATGTCATGACGCTGACGCCGTGCCGCGTCGTGCTGGTCCCCCATGCCAAGCTGAAGGACATCACCGAAACCCAGCCGCATCTGGCGCGGGTATACTGGTTCCTGACCGCGCTCGACGCCGCGATCCACCGCGAATGGGAATTGTCGCTCGGCAGGCGCAACGCGATCCAGCGCATCGCCCATCTGATCTGCGAACTCCATGTCCGGCTGATGTTGATCGCGCAGGCCGACGACACCGGCTTCGCCTTGCCGCTGACCCAGGCCGACCTGTCCGACTGTACCGGGCTGACCCCGGTGCACGTGAACCGCACGCTGCGTGAATTGCGCGAACGCGGGCTGGTCGACCTGCGCGGCAAACGCGTGACAATCAACGATCTGCCCGGCCTGAAGGCGACGGCCGAGTTCGACGATTCGTATTTGTATCTCCGGCGCGAGGATCGCTGACGCCAAGCTGACCCGAAGCTGAACCGGGCGACCCGAACAGCTTTATCTTTCGCGTCGTGTGTCGATACTGGTCGGAGCGTTGCAACGACGCTACACCTCGACGCATGGTATCTTCGTTCCGTCTGGCCACGGGCGCGTTCACGACCCTGGCCCTGATCGCCGCGCCGCTTGCGGCGCAGACCCCTCCCGCATCGCCGACACCGGTCCGCCAGCTTCCCCCGCTCGAACCGGTGGCGCAGGGACCCGACACCCCGTGGCTGTTCAAGGGCAGCGACATTCCGCCCGACCGGACATGGACGTACGGCGTCCTGTCCAACGGCCTGAAATATGCCGTGCGCAAGAACGGCGTACCGCCGGGGCAGGTGGCGATCCGGGTCGCGATCGGTGCGGGATCGCTGATGGAAACCGACGGCGAACGCGGCTTCGCCCATCTGATCGAGCATTTGTCGTTCCGCGGTTCGGTCCACGTCCCCGACGGCGAATCGAAACGGGTGTGGCAGCGTCTGGGCGTCACCTTCGGGTCGGACAGCAACGCGTCGACCAGCTTTACCCAGACCGTCTACAAGCTCGACCTGCCGTCCGCGACGCCGACCGGCCTCGATGAAAGCATGAAGATCCTGTCGGGGATGATGACCGAACCGACGCTTAGCCAGGCGGCGCTCGATGCCGAGCGCCCGGTCGTCCTGTCCGAACAGCGCGAGCAGCCCGGGCCGCAGGTGCGGCTGGGCGACGCGACCCGCGCACTGTTCTTCGCGGGACAGCCAATCGCCGACCGTTCGCCGATCGGCAACGTCGAAACGCTGCAATCCGCCACCGCCGCCAGCGTGAAGGCGTTCCACGACCGCTGGTACCGGCCCGACCGGGCGATCGTCGTCATCGCCGGCGACGCCGATCCCGCGATCCTCGAAGCGATGGTCAAGAAGCATTTTTCCGCATGGGGCGGCACCGGTCCGGCCCCCGCCGAACCGAAATTCGGATCACCGAAGGCCAACGAACCGGTCGCGGCGACGGTCAGCGAACCGACCATCCCGACGCTGTTGCAAATGGCGGTGCTGCGGCCGTGGACCGTTGGCGACGATACGATCCTGTTCAATCAGGAGCGGATGATCGACCAGATCGCACTGCGCATCCTCAACCGGCGGCTGGAGAGCCGGGCGCGCAGCGGGGGGAGTTTCATCTCCGCCGGTGCCAATCTCGACGACGTATCGCGGTCGGCGAACATCACGCAGGTGTCGATCCTGCCGCTGGGCGACGACTGGGCGGCGGCGCTGCGCGACGTTCGGCAGGCGATCGCCGACGCGATCCGCACCGCCCCGACCCAGGCCGAGATCGACCGCGAGGTCGCCGAAATCCGCGCCGGGATGGAAAACGAGGTCCGCACCGCGCCGGTGACGGCGGGGGCATTGCTCGCCGACAATCTGATCGCCGCGACCGACATCCGCGAAACGGTCGCCGGGCCGGAAACGTCGCTGCGTATCTTCGAAGGCGCGGTGACCAGGAAGTTCTTCACCCCCGCCCGCGTGCAGGCAGCGGCGAAGAAGGTGTTCGAGGGCACGGCGACCCGCGCGCTGGTCAACACCCGCACCCCTGATCCGACGACGCAGGCGAAGCTGACCGCCGCGCTGACCGAAAAGGTCGCCGGTACCGCCGCGCGGCGTGGCGGACAGGCGGCGATCGGGTTCGACCGGCTTGGCCCCCTCGGCAAGCCCGGCACGATCACCACGCGCAGCATGGCGCTGCCCGATCCCCCGGTCGAGCGCGTCGATTTCGCCAATGGATCGTCGTTGTTGCTGTTCCCCAATGAATCGGAGACGGGCAAGGTCTATGTCCGGGTCCGGTTCGGCCGGGGGCTGAACGCGCTGCCGACCGATCGCCGCACCCCGGCCTTCGCCGCCGATCTCGCGCTGGTCGCCTCGGGTATCCAGACGCCGAAGGGCGCGCTGGGGCAGGAAGAACTCGACCGGCTGACCGGCGGGCGGCAGATGGGATTGTCGTTCGGTATCGACGACGACGCGTTCATCCTGGCCGGCACCACCACCGCCGCCGACCTGACCGATCAGTTGAAGCTGATCGCGGCCAAGCTGCAATCGCCGGCATGGGACCCCAAGCCGGTGGCACGGGCACGGGCGGTGATGCTGGCCAGCTACGACGCGCTCGGCGCTTCGCCCGATGGCGTCATGGGCCGCGATCTCGAAGGACTGCTGCACGCCGGCGACGCGCGCTGGGTCAGCCCCGACCGCAAGGATATCGAGGCGCTGACCTCGGCCAGCTTCAAGGCGTTCTGGCAGCCGCTGCTCGCCACCGGCCCGGTCGAGGTGCAGGTGTTCGGCGACGTGCCGCAACAGGCGGCGATCGACGCGGTCGCCGCGACGATCGGCGCGATGGCGAAGCGCCCGGCGGATGCCACCCCGCCGCCGCCGGTCCGCTTTCCCGCGCACGTCGCGCAACCGGTGACGCGCACCCATGGCGGCCAGCCCAATCAGGCGGCGGCGGCGATCGCCTGGCCGACCGGCGGCGGCAGCGCCGGTCTGACCGAAAGCCGCAAGCTGGAAGTGCTGGCTGCGGTGTTCCGCGACCGGCTGCTCGACCGATTGCGCAGTCAGGCGGGGGTCAGCTATTCGCCGAACGTCGACAATAACTGGCCGGTCGGCCTGCCCGGCGGCGGGCGGATCATGGCGATCGGCCTGGTGCCGCCCGACCGTACCGGCTTCTTCTTCGACCTCGCCCGCGAACTCGCCGCCGATCTGGTCAGGACGCCGGTGCCCGCCGACGAACTCGACCGCGCCAAGCTGCCGGTGATCCAGCTGATCGCCCGTATGTCGAGCGGCAACATGTTCTGGATGAACCAGACGCAGGGCGGCACGGTTGATCCGGCGCGGCTGGCGGCGATCCCCGGCATCATCAACGACATTCGCGGCACCACGCCCGAGGAGTTGCAGGCGCTGGCAGCGAAATATCTGGTGCCGTCAACGGACTGGTCGATGCAGGTCCTGCCGGAGAAAAAATAAAGCTCCTCCCCGGCACGGGGAGGGGGACCATCCGCAGGATGGTGGAGGGGGGTGTCCATAGACGCTCCCCTTCGAAAAGAACTGGTTCACGAAAAAGCGCAAAGAAGAATTGGTTCGCGCGGAGACGCGGAGACGCGAAGGAGTAGCGCTATTTGAGATCGTCCCGCGTTCGGGAGACCTCATGCAACGGGATAGCCGCGCGTCGAAGCCGCTGTCGCGGGTAACGGAGCAGCGAACGCAACCCCTCCCCGCCTCCGCGCCTCTGCGTGAACCAATCCTTCTTCTTAAACAGCCGTCGCCCGCGTCCGAACCGGCGCACCGGCCATCACCGCCAACCCCCAGATCGCAAACCCGCCCAGCGCCAGCGCCGCGCCGACCAACCCGGTCGAGGTCCAGCCATAGCCCGCCGTGATCGCCAGCCCGCCGGCCCATGGCCCGATCGCATTGGCGGTATTGAACGCCGAATGGTTGAGTGATGCGGCGAGGCTCTGACCATGTTCGGCAATGTCCATCAACCGCGTCTGGAGCACGGTGCCGAGCGCGCCGCCGATACCGATCAGGAACACGATCGCCAGCATCGACCACAACTGCCCCGCCGCCAGCGGATAGAGCGCCAGCGTCGCCGCACTCCATAGCAGCAGTGCGCCGGCGGTCGGCATCAATGCCCGGTCGGCGAACCGCGGCACGACCAGATTGCCGACGGTCATGCCGATGCCGAACACGGCCAGCACCACCGGCACCATCGCCGGTCCCGCGCCGGTCACTTCGATCAGCGTCGAGGCGAGATAGGTATAGACCGCGAACATGCCGCCGAACCCGATCGCACCGATGCCGAGCGTCAGCCACAACTGGCCCGATCGCAGGACATTCAGTTCGGCAAGCGGGCTGGCCGACCGGTCGGGTCGATCGCGCGGCGCGACCCACGCGACCATCGCCATCGTCGCCGCGGCCAGCACCGCCACGACCCCGAAGCCCCAGCGCCACCCGATCGCCTGTCCCAGCGCATTGGCCAGCGGCACCCCGACGATCGTCGCGGTCGTCAGCCCGAGCATGACCCGCCCGATCGCCTGCGTCCGCTTCTCCGCCGGCACCAGCGAGGCCGCGACCAGCGCCGCGATCCCGAAATAGGCCCCATGCGGCAACCCGCTGAAAAACCGCGCAACCAACATCGCTTCATAGGTAGGGGCGAGCGCGCTCGCCGCATTGGCGACCCCGAAACACGCCATCAAGGCGATCAGCACCGTCCGCCGTGCCATCCGCGCGGTCAGCACCGCCAGCAACGGCGCGCCGACCACCACCCCCAGCGCATAGGCGCTGATGACGTGCCCTGCCGTCGGTTCGTCGATGCCAAGTCCCGGCGCGAAGAACGGCACGAGGCTCATCGTCGCGAACTCGGTCGTCCCGATCGCGAAACCGCCGAGCGCGAGCGCGAGATGAACGAGGGCTGGGTTACGGGTCGGGGTCACGGTCACGCTCCTTGCTGCGATGCAGCATTCGAAGCGGTCATATGGGAGGAACGGTCGGGGGATCAACCGTTCGTTGGCTCAGCCGAGCAGCGACGCCATCGTGGCAGGGGTCGCCGAACCACCCTGCATGATCTTCATCCGGCGAGCGACTTCCATCGCAACCTTCTGTTCGATCTCGACCCGTTCCTTGGGCGGCAGCGCCTCGATCGCCGCTTCGGTCACGTTCATCGATTTCAGGACGTCCCGCCGAACCCGTTGCGCCGGGGTCAGCGACAATTCCTTTTTGAACGCCGCGACCGCCTCGTCCAGCCGTGTGCGATCCGCGTCTTCGGTCGCGGTCTTGCGCTCGGGCTCGCTGGTCCGACCAGCGGCCGGTTCGCCATGCCCTGCCACTACCGAGCGGAACGCAGCGGCAAACCCTGCGCCAACGGCCGGCGGGGCGGTCGTCCGCAACGGATCGGTCGCCAAGGAACGGTTCGTGATCGCGTCCAGCATGGTCTGGCTCCCTCGCATCGCCGGCAGCGTCGGGGATGTCAGAAGATGGTTAAAGCTTTCCTACAGCGTCAGGTCGATGGCATCGTCGACAAACGCTCTTTCGCAACGTCGATCCATCGCGCGCACTGGTGCGCGATCGCCGGCCCGTTCCGGGAGCGGGCGGCGCACCAAGCCGCATACCGAAACAATTGCGTACGAGTGTGACCTTTGTGACCTTTGGCTGCCCGGCGTCACACGAACCGCGCCATGCGTTTGGTCAGCAACGCCATCAGCGCCGGGTCCATGCAGGCATATTCGTCCGGAATATCAAGGCATATGACCCGTTTGCCGCCCAGATACCGGCGAAACCGTCGCTGGACCCGCGTTCGATGCACGCGTTCCATCACGAAGATCGTGTCGGCCCATTCGATCAGTTCGCCGGTCAGCGGATTGTCGGCATCGGGACTGGTGCCGGCCGACGCCGTCTCGGTGCCGGGCAACTCGCTAAACATCGATTCGGCGGTCGGGCTGCGCAGCCGGTTGCGGCTGCACACGAAAAGCCAGTTCCTCATCCCCGGTACAGCGCATCCAGTCGCTCGCCATACACGTCCTTCAACACATGCCGCCGAATCTTAAGGCTCGGCGTCAACTGCTGGTTCTCGATCGCAAAGGGTTCGTCGGCGATGATGAAGCGGCGGATGCGTTCGGTGACCGACAGGTCCTTGTTCACCCGCTCCACCGCCGCACCCAGCGCCGCGCGATACTCGCTGTCCGCGCGCAACCGGGCAAAGTCGCAGCGCGCACCGCCCTTCGCACAGAATTGCTGGGTCCATTCGGCATCGGGCACGATCACCGCGACCATATAGGGTCGTCGGTCGCCCGCGATCATCGCCTGCGCGATCTCGTCCTGCAGGGTCAGCATCCCCTCGACCTTTTGCGGCGCGACATTGTCGCCCTTGTCGTTGACGATGATATCCTTCTTGCGATCGGTGATGCGGATGCGGCCTTTGGCGTCGATCTCGCCGATGTCCCCGGTATGCAGCCAGCCATCCTTGAGCACGCGAGCGGTCTCGGCCTCGTTGCGCCAATAGCCGTGCATGACCAGCTCGCCACGCACCAGGATTTCGCCGTCCCCGGCGATGCGAACCTCGGTTTCGGCCAGCGGTGGACCGACCGTGTCCATCTCGATCCCCGCCGCCGGGCGGTTGCACGAAATGACGGGTGCGGCTTCGGTCTGGCCATAGCCCTGAAGCAGGCACAGCCCCATCGCCTCGAAGAAATTGCCGACATCGGGATTGAGCGGCGCGCCGCCCGACACCATCGCCTTCAGCCGTCCGCCGAACCGCTGCGCGATCTTGGGCTTGAGCAACCGATCGACCAGCAGCCTCGCCGGATAGTCGGTCAGCCGCAGGCCGTTCTGCCGGTTGCCGATGTCGATCGCGCGGTCGAGCAGCCACGACGACAGTCGCCCCTGTTTCTGCACGCCCTTGCTGATCCGCGTGCGCAATACTTCGAACAGGCGCGGTACCACGACCATGATCGTCGGGCGCACCTCCTCGATATTGCTGGCCAGCTTGTCGAGGCCCTCGCTGTAATAGATCTGCCCGCCCAGCCCGATCGGGAAAAACTGTCCCGCGGAATGCTCATAGGCATGGCTGAGCGGCAGGAACGACAGGAATATTTCGTCGCTCCATCCGAAATCCTCGGCGATGACGGTGGCGCAGCCATTGACGTTATGCAGGATCGCGCCGTGATGCTGCATCACTCCGCGTGGGCTGCCTCCGGTGCCCGAGGTGTAGATGATGCAGGCCAGATCGTCGCGGCCGAAGTCCGCGTCTGCCGCGACCTTTGCCGGATCGGCGGGGTGGCGGGCGATCAGGTCGTGCCAGTCGTGGAATTCCAGACTGCCCTGCTGCGCGGTGCGAATCGGTTCGATCGTGATGATCTTTTCCGACGAATTGGTCGCGCGCAGCGCAGCGGGCAAGATGACGCGCGCCAGCTTGTCGGTCGACACGATGATCGCGCACGCGCCCGAATTCTCGATGATATGACCATGGTCGCGGACGGTGTTGGTGACATAGGTCGGCACCGTCACGCACCCCGCCGCCATGATGGCGAGGTCGGAAATGCACCATTCGGGGCGGTTTTCGCTGACCAGCATCACCCGGTCGCCGCGCTTCAGCCCGATCGCCTTCAGCGCAGTCGCCAATGCCGCGACCTGGCGCGCAGCCTCGGTCCAGCTGGTCGACATCCACTGGCCGCCGGTCTTGGTCCACAGGAACGGCGCGTCGCCACGCTCGCGCGCCCGCGCGAAGAACATCGCGACCAGATTGGGGAATCGTTCGAGCTGCCGGGCCATTCGTCGTCCTTCTCCTGCGGGCAAGGTAGGCAGGTGCCGCGGCCGCGGCAATGTCCGAACGCGGGTGACGCGGCGGATCGTCTTGGGTAGACACGGCGACCATGAGGAAATCGACGATCGCTGCCGCCCTGCTCGCCACCGTGTCGCTGGGGGGATGCAACCTGTTGCCGTTCGGCAAGGCGCAGGTGGCGACCCCGGCCACCGCCGCCGCGCCGGTGGCGGGCGTGCAGCAGAAATTCGTCGTGACGGCCAATCCGCTGGCCAGCGAGGCGGGCATGGCGGTGCTGCGCCGGGGCGGCAGCGCGGTGGATGCAGCGATCGCGGTGCAGGCGATGCTGTCGCTGGTCGAACCGCAAAGCTCCGGTATCGGCGGCGGCGCGTTCATGACCTATTTCAACGTCACGACCGGCAAGGTCGAGATCTATGACGGGCGCGAAACCGCACCCGCCGGGGCATCGCCGACGATGCTGTTGGGGGCGGACGGCAAGCCGCTGCCCTTCGCCGAAGCGGTGCTCGGCGGCCGCGCGACCGGTGTGCCCGGCGCGGTGCGGATGCTGGGACAGGCGCATGCCGATCACGGGACGCTCGCTTGGGCCGACCTGTTCGACGACGCCGAACGGACCGCGCGCAAGGGCTTCGTCATCTCGCCGCGCCTCGGCCGGTTCCTGACCGGCCGTTTCCCGGAGTTGCAGGCGGAGGATGTCCGGCGTTATTTCAAGGGGAAGGGCGGGGCGCTCGCCACCACCGGTGACCGGATCACCAACGACGCCTATGCCGATTTCCTGAAGCGGCTGGCGAAGCAGGGGCCGGACGCGCTCTACACCGGCGAGACCGCGAAACGCATCGTCGCGCGCACGACCACGGGTACGCTGCCGGGCACGATGACGCTCGCCGACCTCGCCGCCTACCGCGCGGTGAAGCGCGACCCGCTATGCGCGAACTGGCGCGTCTATATCGTCTGCACCCCGCCGCCGCCCAGCAGCGGGATCGGGCTGATCGAGCTGCTCGGCATTCTCGGCCGCACCGATATCGATCAGCGCGGGCCGAACGATCCGCAAAGCTGGTTCCTGTTCGCCGAGGCGAGCCGGCTGATGTATGCCGATCGCGACCTGTATGTCGGCGATCCGAAATTCGTGAACGTGCCGGTCGCCGGGCTGCTGGCCCCGGCCTATCTGTCGGCGCGCGCGAAGCTGATCGGGGCGACTGCCGGACCGGCCCCGGTCGCGGGCGTGCCGGCGGGCGTGGTCACGGCGGCGGCGGACACGACGCGCGAACCGGCGGGAACGTCGCACTTCATCGTCGGCGATGCGGCGGGCAATGTCGTGTCGATGACGACGACGGTCGAAAGCATCTTCGGCAGCGGGCGGATGGTCGACGGCTTCTTCCTCAACAACCAGATGACCGACTTCGCCTTCTCCCCCGTCGACGCGCAGGGCCGCGCCGCGGCGAATGCGGTCGCGCCGGGCAAGCGGCCGCGTTCGTCGATGACGCCGCTGGTGATGATCGACCGTCAGGGCAAATTCGCGGGCGCGCTGGGGTCGGCGGGCGGCAATGCGATTCTCGCCTATGTCGGCAAGTCGCTGATCGGCGCGGTCGAATGGAAGCTGCCGATGCAGGACGCGCTGTCGCTGCCCAACCTCGTCGCGCGCGGCGACGGTTTTCAGGGGGAGGTGACCAAATTCTCACCGCAGATCCTCAGCGCGCTGGCGGCGAAGGGCATCCGGTTGCAGCCGGGGCAAGGGGAGGATTCGGGGCTGCATGGAGTCATCGTGCGGGACGGGAAGATCGATGGCGGCTTCGATCCGCGGCGTGAGGGCAAGGTGATCGTCGAGTAAAAGAAGGTAGGTTCACGCAAGGGCGCAAAGAAGAAGCAGGAGGGGTTCGCGCGGAGGCGCGGAGGCGCGGAGGCGCGGAGGGGTTGCGCAGCGGGCAAGCCGGTCGCGATCGGCAGACCTTATCTCGCGTTGCCACGATGTATAAGGCCGCTGACGCGGATGAGGGTCGCCTGTGACGCGACCCCCTCCGCGTCTCCGCGCCTCCGCGCGAACCCCTACTTCTTCCAGCGAACCCGCGCGAAATGCTCCGCCCGCTCGAGCAGCAGCGTCAGATCCTCCGGCGCGATATCGAACGCATCCGGTGTCTCGGCCAGCGCAGCGTCGATATCCTCCGGCCGAATCCCGCCCGGCTCGGCCGCCGCCGCGATAGCGACCGGAGCAGCAGGCTCGTGCGGGTAGGAAAGCGCCGTCATCCGGTGATAGAACATGCCGATCGACACCAGCGCGATCGAATTAATCCCGACCGGCGCGAAGGCAAAGGCATAGCCGGCATCATGGATGCCCGCACTGCCGATCACCGCCGTCAACGCCGCCGCCCCGCCCGGCGGATGCAGGCAGCGGCACAGCGACATGACGAGGATCGCGCAGCCGACCGCGACCCCGGCGGCGACGGTCAGGTTCGGTATCGCCTGAAACGCCGCCACGCCGACCAGCGTCGACAGGATGTTGCCGCCGACTACCGGCCATGGCTGCGCCAGCGGACTGGCCGGCACCGCGAATACCAGCACCGCCGACGCCCCGAGCGGCGCGACGATGATCGGCAGGTCGCCCTCGATCCACGGCACCTGCGCGCAGACGACCATGGTCAGCGCGATGCCGATCGCCGCACCGATACAGGCGATGACCCGCCGCCCGAACCCGGCATTGGCGAGCAGCGGCCGGAACAGCCGGCTCACAATCCGTCGACGATCCGCCGGGCGAGGCCGGGGCCTTCATAGACGAGCGCGCTGTACAACTGGACGAGGCTGGCCCCGGCATCCAAACGCCGCCGCGCTTCGTCCGCCGACCCGACGCCGCCCGCCGAAATCAGCGGGATCGCGCCGCCCGCGATCTCGCGCGCCTCGATCAGCTTGGCAAGCGCCAGCGACGCGAGCGGCGCGCCCGACAATCCGCCGGTCTCCTTCGCGTTCGCCGATCGCAGCGTATCGGGACGCGAAATGGTGGTATTCGATACGATCAGCCCGTCGACCCCGCCGTCGATCGCCGCGCGGACCGCAACCTCCATGCCCTCGCGCGACAGGTCGGGCGCGACCTTCAGGAACAGCGGAACCCGCTTGCTCCCGACATGACGGGCCGCGTCGCTGGCGGCGATCAACTGGCCCAGTTCGGGCTGTGATTGCAGGTCGCGCAGACCCGGCGTGTTCGGGCTGGAAATGTTGATGGTGACATAATCGGCCAGCGGTGCGGCCTTTGCGACCGCCGTGCCGTAATCGGCGATGCGGTCGGTCGAATCCTTGTTCGCACCGACATTGATACCGATGATGCCGGGACGGGGGGCGAGCGCCGCGACCCGCGCCAGCGCCGCGTCGATCCCGCCATTGTTGAAGCCGAGGCGGTTCACCACGCCGCGGTCCTCGGGCAAGCGGAAGATGCGGGGCTTGGGATTGCCCGGCTGCGGCTTGGGAGTCAGCGTTCCGACCTCGACAAAGCCGAAGCCGAGGCCGAGAAAACCGGCGACCGCCCGCGCATCTTTGTCGACGCCCGCCGCCAGCCCGACCGGATTGGGAAAGCGGATGCCGGCGACCGTCACCGCATGGCGGTCGTCGGTGGTTGCCGCCATCGGCGTCCCGGCTTTGCCCCACGCCTCCAGCATGGCGATCGTCAACGAATGCGCGCGTTCGGCGTCAAGGGCGAAGAGGAGCGGGTGATACCATGCCATGTCGGGCGCTCTACCGTTCGGGAGCGGCGGAAGGAAGATTCGGTTTCACGCGAAGGCGTGAAGGCGCGAAGAAGAAAGTGTTTCGCGCAGAGGCGCAGAGGCGCAGAGGCGCGGAGTGGTTGCGTTCGTACCTCTGTCTCGCGTCAGCGAGACCTCAACCCCCTGTGGCTGCCACGGGCGTCAAAGCCGCTGATGCGGCAAGGCACTTCCGCCAGCGTAACCGCTCCGCGCCTCTGCGCCTCTGCGCGAACCATTCTTCCTTTTTCTCTTCGGGCCTTCGTGCCTTCGCGTGAAACCGAATCCCTTTTTCCTGCCGCAATCGATCACACTAATCGAAACATAGCCGGTTGACCTATCGCCCCGCCAAGACCACATGCCAATCCGACCGGAATGATCCGATTAAGGAACACATGCGCCTTTCCAGCCTTGCCGACTATGCCGTCGTCCTGCTCGCCGCCACCGCGCGGCGGGGTGGGGATGCGCGGGTGACGGCGACGATGCTGGCGGAGGAAACCGGCCTGCCGCTGCCGACCGTGCAGAAACTGGTCAGCCGCCTGTCGGCCGCCGGGCTGATCGAGACGGGACGCGGCACCGGTGGCGGCTTCCGCCTCGCGCGGACGCCGGCCACGATCGATCTGGCGCAGATCATCGAGGCGATCGAAGGACCGATCGCGCTGACCACCTGCGTCGATGCAGCGCGCCACGACTGTGCGGTGGAGACGAACTGCATGATCCGACCCCATGCCGGCACGGTCAACGCCGTGGTCCGGGGTGCTCTGGCGGGCGTGACGCTCGCCCAACTCGCGAACACCGGGGCAATGCCCCAAGAGGTAGTGTGATGGCCACGAAGAATGCCGAGGCGCTCGCCGCCGCGAACAAGAAGTACGAGTGGGGGTTCTCCTCGGACATCGAACAGGACTTCGCGCCCAAGGGCTTAAGCGAAGATACGGTCCGCTATATCAGCGCCAAGAAGAACGAGCCCGAATGGATGCTCGACTGGCGGCTGAAGGCCTATCGGTTGTGGCTGACGATGGCAGCGCCCGACTGGTCGAAGCTGAACATCGATCCGATCGATTATCAGGACGCCTATTACTACGCCGAACCCAAGGTGAAACCGAAGCTGGGTTCGCTGGACGAGGTCGATCCCGAAATCCTGCGCGTCTATGAAAAGCTCGGCATCCCGATCGAGGAGCAGAAGGTGCTCGCCGGCGTCGAGGGCAGCCGCAAGGTCGCGGTCGACGCGGTGTTCGACAGCGTCTCGGTCGCCACCACCTTCCGCAAGGAACTCGAAGCCGCTGGCGTCATCTTCCGTTCGATCAGCGAGGCGATCCGCGAATATCCCGATCTGGTCCGCAAATGGATGGGCAAGGTCGTGCCGCAGCGGGATAATTTCTTCGCGACGCTGAACAGTGCGGTCTTTTCGGACGGGACGTTCGTCTACATCCCGGAGGGCGTCCGCTGCCCGATGGAGCTGTCGACCTATTTCCGCATTAACGCCGAGAATACCGGCCAGTTCGAACGCACGCTGATCGTCGCCGACAAGGGCTCTTACGTCAGCTATCTCGAAGGCTGCACCGCGCCGATGCGCGACGAGAACCAGTTGCACGCGGCGGTGGTCGAGCTGGTCGCATTGGACGATGCCGAGATCAAGTACAGCACCGTCCAGAACTGGTATCCCGGCGACGAGAACGGCAAGGGCGGCATCTACAACTTCGTGACCAAGCGGGCCTTGTGTCAGGGCAAGAACAGCAAGGTATCTTGGACGCAGGTCGAAACCGGATCGGCGATCACCTGGAAATATCCGTCGTGCGTGCTGGCCGGAGAGAACAGCGTCGGCGAATTCTATTCGGTCGCCGTCACCAACAATATGCAGCAGGCCGATACCGGCACCAAGATGATCCATCTCGGCAAGGGGTCGCGTTCGACCATCGTGTCGAAGGGTATTTCGGCGGGGCGCAGCGACAACACCTATCGCGGGCTGGTGCGCGTTGCCCCTTCGGCGGAGGGCGTGCGCAACTTCACCCAGTGCGACAGCCTGCTGCTCGGCGACCAGTGCGGCGCGCATACTGTGCCCTATATCGAGGTAAAGAACCCCTCGGCGCAGATCGAGCACGAGGCGACGACGTCGAAGATCTCCGAGGATCAGATGTTCTACGCGCGGCAGCGTGGCCTCGACAGCGAGGCAGCGGTCGCGCTGATCGTCAACGGTTTCGCCCGCGAAGTCCTGCAACAGCTGCCGATGGAATTCGCGGTCGAGGCGCAGAAGCTGCTCGGCATTTCGCTCGAAGGGTCGGTGGGGTGATCCTGCTCGCACTGACGCTACAGGCGGTCGCACCGACCGCGCCCTATGCCGACTGCCTGTCGGAGCGGATCAATACCGATCCCCGCATGGCCAAGCCGCCGACCGAAGCCGGCGCGCGCGTCGCGATCTTCGACGATGCGGCAAAGGCCTGCGCCCCGGTGCGGGCGAAGGTGGCGAAGGCGCATGAGGCCATGCTCGACAAGATCGATGCGTCGATGAAAGCGGTGCTGACCAACCCGGATGCCGCCGAGGCCGAGTTCGGCACCGAACCGGTCGCGGGAACGATGCCCTAAGCTTTTGAGATACGCGGGTCAGCCCCGCACGAACAGGACGGAACATGCTAAAGATCGAAAACCTCCACGCCGAAATCGACGGCAAGGAAATCCTGAAGGGCCTGTCGCTGAGCGTGAACGCGGGCGAGATCCATGCGATCATGGGTCCGAACGGTGCCGGCAAGTCGACGCTTGGCTATGTGCTGGGCGGGCGTCCGGGGTACGACGTGACCGAAGGCAGCGTGACCTTCGCAGGCGCGGACCTGCTCGACATGGATCCCGATGCCCGCGCCGCCGCCGGCCTGTTTCTCGGCTTCCAGTATCCGGTTGAGATCCCCGGCGTGTCAAACGTCCAGTTCCTGCGCGAAAGCCTGAACAGCCAGCGCCGCGCCCGTGACGAAAAGCCGCTGTCGGGTGCCGAATTCCTGAAGCTCGCCCGTGCGCAGGCCGATGGCCTCGGCATGGACATGGACATGATGAAGCGGCCGGTGAATGTCGGCTTTTCGGGCGGCGAGAAGAAACGCAACGAGATGGTGCAGATGGGCATCCTCGACCCGAAGCTGGCGATCCTCGACGAGACCGACAGCGGCCTCGACATCGATGCGCTGCGCATCGTCGGCGATGGCATCAACCGCATCATGCGCCGTCCCGACAAGGGCGTGATCCTCATTACCCATTATCAGCGCCTGCTCGACTATGTGCAGCCCGACTTCGTCCACGTCCTTGCCGACGGGCGCATCGTGCGGTCGGGCGGCAAGGAACTGGCGCACGAGCTGGAACGCGAAGGCTATGGAGCGGTGGCGGCGTAATGGCCACGCTCCCCACGAACTCGCAAGAGGCGTTCCGCTGGACCGACCTTGCCGCGCTGACCGCCGCTGCGGCATCGGTGCGCGGCGTGGCGGCGAGTGCCGATGGCTATTGGCTCGATCTTGCCGGCCCGCGGATCGTGTTCTTCGACGGCGCTTATGCGCCCGAACATAGTATGCCGGGGCATGTCGCGGTGTCGCCGTTGACTCTCGATACCGCGCACCCGTTGGGCGTGCAGGCATCGGGTGCGGCGGGCTGGTCGATCGACCTGTCGGCGGCCGAGATCGCGGAGCCGGTGCAGATCGTCCACATCGCGACCGGCGCGGAGAACCATCTTCCCGCGCGGCTGACGCTGGATGAGGATGCGGTCGCATCGGTCGTCGAAACCTATGTCGGCACCGGCTGGACCAATCGTCTGACCCAGATCGACCTCGAACGCGGCGCTCGACTGATGCGCAGCGTCCGCCTGCTCCAGTCGGATGGCTTCGTGTCGATCCGCGACGAAGCGGTGGTGGGGGAGGCGGCGAGCCTCGTCACCCAGTTCCTCGGCGCCGGTGGCATGGGCAGTCGCATCGACGCGCAGCTTACGCTCGATGGTGACGCCGCGTTCGTCGATTACGGCGGCGCGCTGCTGACCCGCGAAGCGCAGCGGCAGGAATGCGCCGTCGCCGTCCGCCACGCCGCGCTCAACGGATCGAGCCGCCAGACATGGCGCGCGGTCGCCGCCGATCGCAGCCAGGCGAGCCTCGCCGCCCGTGTCGAGGTCGCCCGCGGTGCGCAGAAGACCGATGGCGAACAGTCGCTGCGGGGCTTGTTGTTGCAGCGGACCGCCACGGTCAACCTCAAGCCCGAACTCGAAATCTTCGCCGACGACGTGAAGTGCGCGCACGGCGCGACGGTCGGCGAACTCGATGCGAAGGCGCTGTTCTACCTGCGCAGCCGCGGCGTCAGCGAGGCCCGGGCCAAGGCACTGCTGACCAAGGCGTTCGTTGCGGACTCGCTCGATCGGATCGGCGAGGATGTCGTGCGCGAAGCCTTCGCGGCCGATGCCGATGCCTGGCTGGAGGCAGCACTTTGAGCGAAACCACCCCCCTCGACCGCGTCAGCGACTTCCCCGCCATCCCCGCCGGCTGGTCGTATCTCGACACCGCGGCGACCTCGCAAAAGCCGCAGCCGGTGATCGACGCGATCACCCGCGCCTATGACACGACCTATGCCACGGTGCATCGCGGGGTGTACCAGCGCTCGGCCGACATGACGCTTGCGTACGAAGCAGCGCGCCGCCGCGTCGCCACGTTCATCGGTGCCGCCGCGCCAGAGGAATGCGTGTTCGTGCGTGGCGCGACCGAGGGGATCAATCTGGTCGCGCAGGGCTGGGCCGAACGCCATCTGAAGGCCGGCGACCGCATCCTGTTGTCGATGCTCGAACATCATTCGAATATCGTGCCATGGCAGTTGGTCGCCGAGCGGATTGGCGTCGCAATCGACGTCGTGCCGCTGACGCCGGACGGGCGGATCGATCTCGACACGATGGCGGCGATGATCCGGCCCGAGCATAAGCTGGTCTCGCTGGCGCATGTGTCGAACGTGCTGGGATCGATGCTCGACGGCCGCCGCGCCGCCGACATCGCCCATTCGGTCGGGGCTAAGCTGTTGCTCGACGGGTGTCAGGCAGTGCCGCGCGTGGCGGTCGATGTCGCCGCGCTCGACTGCGACTTCTACGTTTTTTCGGGGCACAAGCTGTACGGCCCGACCGGTATCGGCGTGCTGTGGGGCCGCGCGGAACTGTTGGAATCGATGCATCCGGTGCAGGGCGGCGGCGCGATGATCGACCGCGTGACCTTCGAGCGCACCACCTATGCCCCGCCGCCCGCTCGGTTCGAGGCAGGGACGCCGCATATCGTCGGTGCGCTCGGGCTGCATGCCGCGATCGACTATGTCGACGGCATCGGGCTGGACGCGATCCATGCGCATGAAACCGCGCTGGTCACCGCCACCCGCGACGCACTCGGCCGGATCAATTCGGTACGGCTGCTCGGACCCGACGACGCTGCCGGCATCGTCAGTTTCGTGGTGGAGGGGGTGCATCCGCACGATGTCGGCACCATCTTAGATGAGGAACGCGTCGCGATCCGTGCCGGCCATCATTGCGCACAGCCGCTGATGGACGTGCTGGGCGTGCCGGCCACCGCGCGGGCGAGCTTCGGCGTGTATAACGGACCGGCCGATGTCGATGCGCTGGTGCGCGGACTGGAACGGGTAAGCAGGATTTTCGGATGAACGACGAACGCCATTTCGATGTCGAGGAGGTCAGCGCGGTGCCGTCGCCGCCCCGCGCCCGCGTGACCGATGCGGAGGAAGCCCCGCCGCGCCGCCGCGACTATCTCGACGGTTTCCTGGCGCAAAAGCCCGAACCGCAGCCGGCGGGCGAGCCGGGCGGCGACGTGTACGAAGCGGTCATCGCGTCGCTCAAGGAAATCTTCGACCCGGAAATTCCGGTCAACATCTATGATCTGGGCCTGATCTACGGCGTCGATGTCGTGGACAACGGCCATGTTGCGGTGACGATGACGCTGACCACGCCGCATTGCCCGGTGGCGGAATCGATGCCGGCCGAGGTCGAATTGCGCGTCTCGGCAGTGCCGGGCGTCGCCACCGCCGACGTCAATCTCGTCTGGGATCCGCCATGGGACCCGCAGAAAATGTCCGACGACGCCAAGCTCGAACTGGGAATGCTGTAATGGCCACGCGCGTCCGCCCCGCCGCGATCAACCTGACCGCCAATGCCGAACGGCGCGTTGCGGACCTGATGGCGAAGGCCCCTGCGCAAGCGATCGGGGTGAAGCTGTCGACGCCCCGGCGCGGCTGTTCGGGCCTTGCCTATTCGGTCGATTACGTGACTGCCGCCAACCCGATGGACGAACGGATCGAAACGCCGGGCGGGACCTTCTTCGTCGACGGCGGATCGATCCTCTACCTGATCGGTTCGACGATGGACTGGGTCGAGGACGATTTCACTGCGGGCTTCGTCTTCGCCAATCCGAATGCCAAGGGCGCGTGCGGGTGCGGGGAAAGCTTCACGGTCTGATCGTCCCATCGGGGGACAGGTGTGAAGCGGTTTCTATGGATATTGGCGGCGTGGCCGGGCGCGGCGGCGGCACAGGACGCGCCGGAGATCGTCGTCACCGGGCGTGGCCTTGCCGATGCGCCGGGCGACCGCGTCTATGACATCGTCACCATCGACCGTGACCGCATTCTGTCCTCGGCCAGCGGGCGGGTCGAGGATGTGCTGCGCAACGTCGCCGGTCTCCAGCAATTTCGCCGATCGGACTCGCGCACCGCCAATCCGACCAGCCAGGGCATCACCCTGCGCGGCCTTGGCGGCAATGCGTCGAGCCGCGCGCTCCTGCTGCTCGACGGTGTGCCACAGGCCGATCCGTTCGGCGGCTGGGTCGCCTTTCCCGCTTACGCCACCGACCGGCTCGGCCGGGTCCGCGTGACGCGCGGCGGTGGTAGTGGCGTCGCCGGACCGGGCGCGCTGGCCGGCACGATCGAACTCGACAGCGCGACGCCGGACGACCTGTCGCCGTTCGCCGGATCGCTCAGCTATGGCAGCCGGGAATCGATCGACGCGCGCGGTTCTGCCGGACTGACGCGGAGCGGCGGCTTCGCGACCCTGTCGGGAGCCTATGCCCGTGGCGACGGCTTCGTGCCCATCGTGGCCGACAGTCGTGGCCCCGCCGACCGTGCGGCCCCGTTCGAACAGGCCAGCGCCGCCGCCCGCGCGGTGGTGCAGGTCGGTGCGGCGACCGAGTTGCAGGCGAACGTGTCCGGCTTCACCGACCGTCGCGACCGCGGTCTCGATTTCACCGACAATCGCAGCGAAGGGGCCGATGCCAGCGTCCGGCTGGTCGGGCGTGGACCGACCGGCTGGTCGCTGCTCGGCTATCTCCAGACTCGCGCCTTTGACAGTCGGTTCGCCAGCGTCGGGACCGGCCGCGTGACGACCGCGCTGACGCTCGACCAATATAATGTTCCCGCAACCGGTATCGGCGGCCGGGCTGAGATTGCGCCCGATTTCGGCAGCCTGTCGTTCCGATTGGGGGGCGACGTGCGCGTCGTCAGCGGCGAAGCGCAGGAATTATACACCTATGTCGCGGGCAACCCGACCCGGCGGCGGGTCGCGGGTGGACGCAACACGACCGGCGGTCTGTTCGCCGACGCCAGCCTTGCTACCGGTGATGTCGTGCTGAATGCAGGTGGCAGGATCGATCGCTGGACGATCGCGACGGGACGATTACAGGAGTCATTGCTGACCGGCACGGCGCTTACCGATCAACGTTTCGCCACGCACAGTGGCTGGCAACCGACCGGACGGGCGGGGGTGGCGTGGACACTGGACCCGGCGGTGACAGTAAGGGCGGCGGGCTATCGCGGCTGGCGGCTGCCGACACTGAACGAACTTTATCGCCCGTTCCGGGTCGGTGCCGACGCCACTGCCGCCAACGCCGCGCTGTCGCCGGAAACATTATGGGGTGGTGAGGTCGGGCTGGAACTCCGGCCCGCTGCCCGGACCCGCATTGCCGCGACCGCTTTTGCCAACGACCTGCGCGACGCCATCGCCAACGTCACCGTCGCCAACGGACCCGGCGTGTTTCCGGGCGTCGGCTTCGTGTCGGCGGCCGGTGTGTTCCGCCGTCGCGCCAATCTCGATCATGTCCGGGTGCGGGGGGCCGAACTCGATGCATCGACCGGCTGGCTGGAATGGGAAGCGCGCCTGTCCTACGCCTATACCGATGCGCGGGTCGTCGACGGCGGCGTGCTCGATGGCTTGCGCCCGGCCCAGACGCCGACCCATAGCGGCTCGGCAACGATCGGCTGGCGGCGCGCCGGCTGGCAAGCGGCGGCAACGCTCCGCTACGTGTCGGACCAGTATGAGGACGATGCGAACCAGCGCCGTCTTGCCGATGCGACCACGCTTGACGCGGTCCTATCGGTACCGCTGTCGCGTGGACTGTCGGTGCAGGGGCGGGCCGAAAACGTGACCGACGCCCGCATCGAAGCAGCGGTCGGCGGCGATGGCGTAGTGGAACGCGCATCGCCGCGGACGTTTTGGCTGGGAATACGGTTCGGCGGCTGATCGAACCGCCGCTCGCGGCATCAGGTCCCCGTTTGCGACGCCATGCTGCCGCGCGGCGCGACGATCGAAGGTGCAGGACCCGTCGCAGGGCGCAGCGCCTCGCGCTCAGACGCCGGTACCGGTGCAGTCGGGTCTGGACGAAAGGCTTCGGGCGCACGATCACCTGCGGCAGCGCGCGGCTTGTCCAGTGCCAGATCGGGTGCGGCATGACCCTCGCCCGGTGCCTTGCGCCGCGCAAGCAGCACACCGAACAGGCCGACGGCGATCCCTGCGACACCCAGCGCCACGGTCCGCAGCGTCGATACGCCTGCCTTGCGGGATTTGGGCTTTGGTTTCTTATGCTTGGCCATCAATTGTACCTTTCGTGTATCACCCGGTCCAACGACCGGGCCACGCGCAGGTTCAATCGTGGGCGAGCGTTTCCGACCGGCGAACGGTCGCGGCTTCGCGGATCAGGCGCTGCTCGGTGGTGCGTTCGGCGCGCTCGGCCATTTCGGTCCACGCATGCTCGGCACGGCGGCAACGGTCGCGGACATTGTCCAGCGTCGCGGCATCGGCATTGGCGCGTTCGACGGCGGCACGGGCGCGGTAGGCTTCGGAGGTGTCAGCCAAGGGGGCGGGACCTTTTACTTGCTGGAGGAAGGTGCGGGCGGACGATCCGCCCGCACCCACGAACCGATCAGTCGGCGGCGGTCAGGTTCACCGCGCTCACGCGACCGCGGCGATCCTCTTCCAGCTCGTATCCGACGCGCTGGTTCTGGTTCAGCGTCACCATCCCGGCGCGTTCCACGGCCGAGATATGGACGAAAGCGTCTTCGCCGCCATTATCCGGCGCGATGAAGCCATAGCCCTTGTCCATGTTGAAAAATTTTACGGTGCCAAGCGTGGCCATGCAGGTTCCTTTCGATTTGCAGGCGACGGAACGCCCATCACCCGCGCCGTAGACAGCAGGGAAAGAAGGAACATGCCGCAAAGCAGGACACCATCGATTTGCGACTGTAGCGAAGCGGAAATGGGGATCGACCCGCCCCCTTGCAAGGGAGCGGGCCAATCGAACGTCGAAATGGCTGAACGAGGTTAGCGGCAGCGTACGTTGTTGCGGTCGATCGCCTGACCGCCGGCCGCCCCGGCCGCGCCGCCGAGCAGCGCACCCAGCAGCCCCGAACCGCCGGGACGCAGTGCCGAACCCAGTACGCCGCCTGCGATACCGCCGACGATCAGGCCGGTCGTACCATCGGTGCGGCGGCAATAATAACGGCCGTCCTGCCCGACATAGACCCGGTCGTTGCGCGACAGGCGGCGCTCGCGATACCGCCGGTCGTCGCGATAATAACGCGCCGCATCATATCCGTTGTACGACGGATCGGGCCGGTCATAATCATAACGGCCATAGCCGGCATCGGCATAGCGCGGACCACCGCCGCCCATGCCATAATCGGAACATCCGGAAACAAGGGTGGCAGCGGCGACGAGGCCGAGGGTAAGCGCACGCATGTCGACAGGTCCTTCGCTTGATATCGATCAAGTCCGAATGCCGTGCGGGAAAGGTTGTTCCGTACGTTTTCTCTGTACCGAAGGCTTTACCAGCGCCCGCCCGCCGCTTCGATCGCGGCCAGCAACGCGCGCTTGCTTTCGGTCCGGTTGTCACCGGCATTGCGCGGCAGTTCGGGATTGCCGAGCGCGGCACGGCGCTCGATCAGGCGCGCCGCAAAAGCCGCATGATCGATACGAGGGCTAGGCCATGCTTCCCGTTCGGGATCACAAATCGTCGACACCATAATCGCCCGAGCTTTCTTCGCGTATCCGTCGCTCAAGATAATCGAGATCGAGGCCCGAATGAAGGCCGAACAGCAACCGCGCCTGATCGATACGGTTGGCGGCAGTGCCGGACGCATATTGGCCCATGCGATCGGCGATCAGGTCCTCGATACCGAGAATGGCAAAGTTAGCTCCCGGCGTGAGATTTTCGATCAGGTGGATGCGATCACGATCCACCAGACCGTCAAGGGGCGTACTGCCGACGACTTCGAACCCCAGGCTCAGCCCCGGGTGCATCCATCCGCGCGTCGCCATGCCCGCACCGCTGGGACGCACGAAACCATGGTCACGCAAGACCGCTTCAAATTCGGGCTGCACCCGCGAACAAACGTCGAAATCGCCGGTCGAAACCGCGCTGCCCGACCAATATTCGACGGCCGCCCTGCCGACCAGGATCGGGCGGGGCCGGCCCGTTCCCCACAACGCTTCACTGACGGCGGCAAACATCCGTAGCGCCGCCTCAAACGGGGCGCGCCACAGGGTCACTCCGCCGCCTGTGCCCGTGCCGGATCGAGCAACGGCTTGAGATACTTGCCCGTGAAGCTGCCCTCGACCGCTGCGACCTTTTCCGGCGTGCCTTCGGCGACCACGCGGCCGCCCTTGACGCCGCCTTCGGGGCCCATGTCTAAAATCCAGTCGGCGGTCTTGATGACGTCGAGATTATGCTCGATCACCACGACCGTATTGCCCTGCTCGACCAGCTGATGCAGCACTTCCAGCAGCTTGCGGACGTCCTCGAAATGCAGGCCGGTGGTCGGTTCGTCGAGGATATACAGCGTATTGCCCGTCGCGCGGCGTGCCAGTTCCTTGGCCAGC
Source organism: Sphingomonas sp. Leaf22 (assembly GCF_001421715.1). GTDB lineage: Bacteria > Pseudomonadota > Alphaproteobacteria > Sphingomonadales > Sphingomonadaceae > Sphingomonas. Next base: position 221,358 of record NZ_LMKP01000041.1, on the reverse strand, counting down.
TTCACCCGCTGCGCCTCGCCGCCCGACAGCGTCGTCGCCTGCTGCCCGACCTTGACGTACCCAAGGCCGACCTCGGCCAGCATCGCCATCTTGTCGCGGATCGGCGGCACTGCCTTGAAGAACTCGACCGCGTCCTCGACCGTCATGTCGAGCACGTCGGCGATGCTCATCCCCTTGAACTTCACCTCCAGCGTCTCGCGATTATAACGTGCGCCATGGCACACGTCGCACGTCACATAAACGTCGGGCAGGAAGTGCATCTCGATCTTCAGCACGCCGTCGCCCTGGCACGCCTCGCACCGGCCGCCTTTCACGTTGAAGCTGAACCTGCCGGGCTTGTAGCCCCGCGCCTGCGCCTCGGGCAGCCCCGCGAACCAGTCGCGGATCTGCGTGAACGCCCCGGTGTAGGTCGCCGGGTTCGACCGCGGGGTGCGGCCGATCGGCGACTGGTCGATGTCGATCACCTTGTCGAGATGTTGCAGCCCGGTGATCTTGTCATGCTTGCCCTGCACGATCCGCGCCCCGTTCAGCGTGCGCGCGGCGGCGGCATAGAGCGTGTCGATGGTAAAGCTCGACTTGCCCGATCCCGACACGCCGGTGATGCAGGTGAAGGTGCCGAGCGGCAGCGACGCGGTGACGCCGGTCAGGTTGTTGGCGGTGGCGTTGTGCACCGTCAGCTTCTTGCCGTTGCCCTTGCGCCGCTTTTCCGGCAGCGGCACCGCGCGGGTACCGTTCAGGTAATCGGCGGTGATCGACCCCTTCGACTTCAGCAGCTGTTTCAGCGTCCCCTTGGCGACGACCTCGCCACCATGAACGCCCGCGCCCGGCCCCATGTCGATGACGTAATCGGCGGTGCGGATCGCATCCTCGTCATGCTCGACCACCAGCACGGTGTTGCCGAGGTCGCGCAGCCGGCGCAGCGTCGCCAGCAGCATGTCGTTGTCGCGCTGGTGCAGCCCGATCGACGGTTCGTCGAGCACATACAGCACGCCCGACAGCCCGCTGCCGATCTGCGACGCCAGCCGGATCCGCTGGCTCTCGCCACCCGACAGCGTGCCACTGGTCCGGTCGAGGTTCAGATAATCCAGCCCGACATTGTTGAGGAAGCCGAGCCGCTCGACGATCTCCTTCAGGATCGACTGAGCGATCGCCTTTTGCTGGTCGTTGAAATGCTCCGGCAGCGACTGGAAGAACCACAGCGCATCGACCACCGACAAATGCGTGGCATAGGCGATGTCCTGCATCGCGATCTTCACCGCCAGTGCCTCGGGCTTCAAGCGCGCGCCGTGGCAGGTCTCGCACGGCTGCGACGCCTGATATTTGGCCAGTTCCTCGCGCATCCACGCGCTTTCGGTCGACAGCATCCGCCGGTTGAGGTTGCCGAGCACGCCTTCGAACGGCTTCTTGACGTCATACGCCTTCTTGCCGTCGATGAAGGTCAGCGTCACCGGCTTGCCGGCGGTGCCGTGCAGGATCACGCGCTGCGCTTCCTCGGGCAGATCCTTCCACCCGGTGTCGAGCGAGAAGTCGTACGCCTTCGCCAGCGACCCCAGCACCTGCATATAATAGGGGGAGGGCGGGTTGGACTTCGCCCACGGCACCACCGCGCCCTTCTTGATCGACAGTTCGTGGTTCGGGACGATCAGGTCCTCGTCGAACTCCAGCCGCTCGCCAAGGCCGTCGCACGCCGGGCAGGCCCCTTGTGGCGCGTTGAAGCTGAACAGGCGCGGCTCGATCTCGCTGATCGTGAAGCCGCTGACCGGACAGGCGAATTTCTCGGAAAAGACGATGCGGTTGTCGGGGATGCCGGCGCCTTTCAGCTTGCCGGTCTGCGGTGCGGCCTCGGTCGCGCGGTCGCCCTGTTCGCTGGCGATCGGCGGGTTGCCCGGCTGCGCCTCCGCCACCGTCGTTTCCAGCAGATCGACATAGGCGAGGCCATCGGCCAGCTTCAACGCGGTCTCGAAACTCTCGGCCAGCCGGGTCGCCGCATCAGGGTTCACGACCAGCCGGTCGACCACGACCTCGATGTCATGCTTGAACTTCTTGTCGAGCGCAGGCGCATCCTCGATCAGATGGACCTCGCCATTGACCCGCACCCGCTGGAACCCGGCCTTCTGCCATTCGGCCAGTTCCTTGCGATACTCGCCCTTGCGCCCGCGCACGACCGGCGCAAGCAGCAGCAGCCGCGTGCCTTCGCGCAGCGCCAGCACCCGGTCGACCATCTGGCTGACCGTCTGCGCACTGATCGGCAGGCCGGTGGCAGGGGAATAGGGCACGCCGACCCGCGCCCACAGCAACCGCATGTAATCGTAGATTTCGGTGACCGTCGCGACCGTCGATCGCGGATTGCGGCTGGTCGTCTTCTGCTCGATCGAAATCGCCGGCGATAGCCCCTCGATATGTTCGACGTTGGGCTTCTGCATCAGTTCGAGGAACTGGCGCGCATAGGCCGACAGCGACTCAACGTACCGCCGCTGCCCCTCGGCATAGATCGTGTCGAAGGCGAGCGACGATTTGCCCGAACCCGACAGGCCGGTGATGACCGTCAGCGTATCGCGCGGAATGTCGATATCGACACCCTTGAGGTTATGCTCCCGCGCACCGCGGACGGAGATATGGGTCAGGCTCATGCGGTCCGTTCTATCTTCGTTCTTGTGGAATTGCCAGCGGATGACATGGGGGTGCCGCTGGCCGGTTTCGAGGGGGCCTTGCCACGCCAGTCGAGCGAGCGGCGGTTCAGCTCGGCCAGATCGACCGTGCCGGCGATCGCCGCCTCGCCCAGCGCGACCGCGCGCGCCAGCGCCGCCGGATCGGCATGGATATAGGCCGGACGCGCGTAGACATGATCATACCACACGCCGCCGAACGCATTGTCGAGCAGGATGCGCTGGAAACAATGATCGGCCTGCACCGGCCAGCCGCGTGTTGCCGCCAGCCCCGGCAGTTCCCGCCGCGTCAGGGCGAGCCACCGCGCCTGCATCTCATCCCCGGTCATGCCGGCAGATCGACCGAAATCCGCCGCCAGCGCGCTTCCACGAAGCTGTAGATCCCGAAGGCGACGAAGCCGAGACCGGTCGCGGTCAGCAGCCACCGCCCGCCGGTCTGGCCTTGCAGCGTCGCCAGCGCATGGGCCATGCCGCCGGCCTCGTCGGCATCGGCGGCCCATGCCGCGGTGACGAAAAACAGGGCGATCAGCGCGAAGACCAATCCGCGCGCGCCATAGCCGATGCGGCCGATGGTGCAGACATGGCCGGGCACCGGCGTATCGCGCCCCAACTCGCGCGCGAAGCTGCCGTCCCACGCCTTCTTCGCCTGCTGCAACGCCGCGCCGAGCAGCCCGGCGGCTACCAGCGCCACCAGCACCCGCCCCATCGGCTGGTCGAGCAGCCATGCGGTCCAGTCGTGGGTGCTTTCCTCGCTCCCGACCCGGCCACCGGCATCGCTGGCCTGGACCGCCAGTTTCGCGGCGGTCCAGGCGAGGATGAGATGGGCGATGCCGCTGACGGCATGGCCGGCGCGCTTGAACGCGCCCTTGGCGGTCGTGCCCTGCGCCTCGGGATCGGTGATCGCCTCGGCCAGCCGCCACAGCGCATAGCCGGCAAGCCCCGCCGCCATCACCGCCAAGATCCATTCGCCGAACGGCTCGTCGGCCAGACTGGCGATCGCGCCCTGATTGTCGCCGACCTTGCCGCCGCGCAGCGCCGCATCGACCGCGAACCACCCGACGAGACAATAGACGATGCCCCGCGCCGCAAAGCCCAGCCGGGCAAGGATCGTGGCGCCGTAGCGGGTGGTCATCGCACGCAAGCCTTTCGAATCGTTTCGCGCAGCCAACCATTTGCGGAGGGATGCGGTTCCGAACGCACCGATGCTTGCGAATTGGCGGTGGCGCTGTCAGCCTCGCGACGGGGATGTGGGAGGATGCGATGCGACTGTTGTTGGCGGCTGCGCTGTTGATTGGAACGGGAAGCGCGACGCGGCCGCCACTGGCACCGGCCAGCCGCTGGACCGTCGAATATGCCGAGAAGATGTGTGTCGTCAGTCGCGGATATGGCGACCCCGCGCATCCGGTGATCGTCGCGTTCAAGCCAACGCCTTTCAGCGATGAACTGCAATCGGTGATCCTCGGCACCCGCGCGCAACTGGGCAAGGAAGGATCGCTCAATCTGGCATTGGAGGCACCCGGACGTACCTTCGACAAGAAGCAGCCCGGAACCCGCGTCTATTTTCCGGACGGCGACAGAGCCGTGCTGACCTATTATATCAGCCGCGCCGCATTCGAAGGTCTGGTCGATGCCCCGACCTTTACCGTGCGTCCGAAAAGCGGGCCGGTCATCTCCGTGGCGCTGGCCCTGAACAAGCCGCTGCTGGCCGCGCTGGAGAAGTGCGAGGTCAATTTGATGGTGCAGCTGGGCTATGATCCCAAGAATCTGGCAGCCGTCGTTACCCGGGCCACGAGCAATAGTCCGGCCGAATGGATCACGCAGGACGATTATCCTGCATCGGCGCTGATGAAGCACGAACAGGGCATGGTGGTCATCGCATGGACGATTTCGACCGCCGGCCGCGTGACCGACTGCAAAATCCTGCAATCTTCTGGATCGAACGATCTTGACAAGGCTGCCTGCGGTGCCATTCTCCGGCGCGGTCGCTACAGCCGCCCCGCGCTCGACGCCGCGGGCAATCCGGTGGAGTCCTATTCGACCCGGCGCGTCATGTGGCTGTTGCCGCACGGATAGCCATCACCGCCCGAACGGCAACAGCGCCTCATATACCTCCAGCGGCGGCTTGTCCTTCACCGCCATCCCCTGCCGGAGCAGAAAGGCGTGGCGGACGATCTCCGCCTGCTGCTCGATCCCGTATGCCGCGAACGGCTTTCCCGGCACGATGGCATAGCGATAGGTGCACAGCGGATGCCGCATCAGCGGCAGCCAGTATCGCCCGCGATGCTGGGTCTGATGAATATGCATCATCTCGTGCAGGAACAATGCCGCCAGATCGCGACCGGCGCTTGCGAAATCGTTGCGGTAGAGCGTGCCGCCCGGATGGAAATGGATGCAGCCGGTCGGCGCCATCGCGACCTGTTTCGGCTGAAAGAACGCCCATTTGGCATTCGCCACCCGCGCCCGATCATAGGCGATCTCCTCGCCGAACATCGTACGGGCAAGCTCGATTTCGAAAGCGGTGAGGGGGCGTTTCATCACGGCTCTGGATCGCCCGCGGCCACCAGTTTTACATCGACCGTCACCTTCGAACCATCCTCGAACCCGAAGGTCATCGGGATGGTGCCCCCCGCGCGCAGATCGGGCGACAGGCCGAACAGCATGATATGCTTCCCGCCGGGGCTGAAGCCGATGGACCCTTCGACCTTGACCTTGTCGAGCGCACGCATCGCCATCATGCCGCCATGGCTCGCCATGCTCTCGTGCAGTTCGGCCCGCTGGACCGCCGGGCTGGCGACGCTGGTCAGCACGTCGTTCCCGGACCCGCCACGCACCGTCGCATAGCCTGCCGCCGGCCGTCCCGGGACCGCGGGCAGGCGCACCCAGGCGTCGTCGACGCTCGGACCCTTCTGACACCCCGACAGCATCAACGCCGCGACCAACGTCCCCGCCCACTGTGTCTTCACGTCCACGCTCCTGTCCCGTTGCGGTTCCCTATGCCGCGCATAATCTTGCGGCAAGCCGAACCCTGCCTATATCCGCCTCCGGAACGACCCGCTTGGCACCTCCCCGTGCCGGTCGGGCCAGACATTATTTCAACCCGGGGGCCAATGAGGGACCATGGCTAAAGTTATCGGTATCGATCTGGGCACGACGAACAGCTGCGTCGCGGTGATGGAGGGCGGTAGCCCCAAGGTCATCGAGAACGCCGAAGGCGCACGGACCACGCCGTCGATCGTCGCTTTCGCCAAGGATGGCGAGCGTCTGATCGGCCAGCCGGCCAAGCGTCAGGCAGTGACGAACGGCGACAACACGATCTTCGCGGTGAAGCGCCTGATCGGCCGCCGCTTCGACGATCCGGTCACCAAGAAGGACACCGAACTGGTTCCCTACACCATCGCGCGCGGGCCGAACGGCGATGCGTGGGTGAAGGCGGGCGGCGAGGAATATTCGCCGTCGCAGATCAGCGCGTTCATCCTGCAGAAGATGAAGGAAACGGCGGAGTCGTATCTCGGCGAAACCGTGACGCAGGCGGTCATCACCGTGCCGGCCTACTTCAACGATGCTCAGCGTCAGGCGACCAAGGACGCCGGCAAGATCGCCGGTCTTGAAGTCCTGCGCATCATCAACGAACCGACGGCGGCGGCGCTCGCCTACGGCCTCGACAAGGACAATAACAAGACCATCGCGGTCTATGACCTTGGCGGCGGCACCTTCGACATCTCGGTCCTCGAGATCGGCGACGGTGTGTTCGAGGTGAAGGCGACCAACGGCGACACCTTCCTCGGCGGCGAAGATTTCGACGCGAAGATCGTGCAGTTCCTCGCCGACGAGTTCAAGAAGATCGAAGGCATCGATCTGACCAAGGACAAGCTGGCGCTCCAGCGGCTCAAGGAAGCCGCTGAAAAGGCGAAGATCGAGCTGTCCTCGGCGCAGACGACCGAAGTCAACCTGCCGTTCATCACGGCGGACGCGACTGGTCCGAAGCACCTCGTCAAGTCGATCACCCGTGCCGACCTCGAACGTCTGGTCGAGGATCTGGTGAAGCGCACGCTCGAGCCGTGCAAGAAGGCGCTGGCCGATGCCGGCGTGCAGGCGAGCGCGATCGATGAGGTCGTGCTGGTCGGCGGTATGACGCGCATGCCGCGCGTCCGCGAAGTCGTGAAGCAGTTCTTCGGCAAGGAACCGCACACCGGCGTGAACCCCGACGAAGTCGTGGCGATCGGTGCCGCGATTCAGGCGGGCGTGCTGCAGGGCGACGTGAAGGACGTGCTGCTGCTCGACGTGACCCCGCTGTCGCTGGGCATCGAGACGCTGGGCGGCATCATGACCCGCATGATCGACCGCAACACCACCATCCCGACCAAGAAGTCGCAGGTCTATTCGACCGCCGACGACAATCAGGGTGCGGTGACGATCCGCGTGTTCCAGGGCGAGCGCGAAATGGCGCAGGACAACAAGATGCTCGGCCAGTTCGATCTGGTCGGCATACCGCCCGCGCCACGCGGCGTGCCGCAGATCGAGGTCACGTTCGACATCGACGCCAACGGCATCGTCAACGTGTCGGCCAAGGACAAGGGCACCGGCAAGGAACAGCAGATCCGCATCCAGGCATCGGGTGGTCTGTCGGACAACGACATCGACCAGATGGTGCGGGACGCCGAACAGTTCGCGGAAGAGGACAAGAAGCGTCGCGCCTCGGCCGAAGCCCGCAACAACGCGGAATCGCTGATCCACACCACCGAGCGTCAGCTGGCCGATAACGGCGACAAGGTCGACGCGTCGCTGAAGTCGGAGATCGAAGCCGCGGTCGCCGAGACCAAGGCAGCGGTCGAAAGCGGTGACAGCGACCGCATGACCGAAAAGAGCCAGGCGCTGGCGCAGGTTGCGATGAAGCTGGGTCAGGCGATCTACGAAAAGCAGCAGCAGGCCGAAGCCTCGCCCGCTGCCGACACCGCGCAGGAGAAGAAGGCCGACGACGACGTCGTCGACGCCGAATTCTCGGAAGTCGACGACAGCCGCAAGGCGTAAACCACTACTCCCTCTCCCCTTCAGGGGAGAGGGCCGGGGAGAGGGGGCTTCGTCGTGACGGCCCCTCTCCCAACCCTCTCCCCTGAAGGGGAGAGGGCTTTTGGGGTTCCCGAATGACCACCGAAGTCGATTTCTACGAACTGCTCCAGTGCGAGCGGACCGCCGATGCGCAGACGATCAAATCGTCTTACCGCAAGCTCGCGATCAAATATCACCCGGACAAGAATGCCGGCTGCAAGGATTCCGAGGCGAAGTTCAAGGCGATCAACGAAGCCTATGACTGCCTGAAAGACCCGCAGAAGCGTGCGGCGTACGACCGCTACGGCCATGCCGCGTTCCGCCAGGGGGCGGGCGGTGCCGGTGGCGGCGCGCAGGATTTCAACGGCTTTTCCGACATCTTCGAAAGCGTGTTCGGCGAATTCATGGGCGGCGGGCGGCAGGGCGGTCGCGCCGGCCCCCGGCGCGGTGCCGACCTGCGCTACGACATGGAAGTCACGCTCGAAGAGGCGTTCCACGGCAAGAACACGCAGATCACCGTCGACGTCTCGACCAGCTGCGCCCCGTGCGGCGGCAGCGGCGCGTCGCCGGGCACCAAGGCGCGGGCGTGCCAGACCTGTGCGGGCCATGGCAAGGTGCGGGCGCAACAGGGCTTTTTCGTCGTCGAGCGCGCCTGCCCGACCTGCCACGGCGCGGGACAGGTGATTGCCGATCCGTGCCCGGTCTGTAACGGCGAGGGGCGGGTCGACCAGACCAAGACGCTGGAGGTCAACGTACCCCCCGGCGTCGATGAAGGCACCCGCATCCGCCTGACCGGTGAGGGCGAGGCGGGGGCACGCGGTGCGCCGGCCGGCGATCTCTACATCTTCCTTCACGTCAAGCGCCACGCGCTGTTCGAACGCGAAGGGACCGCGCTCCACGCACGCGCGCCGATCAGCTTCACGACGGCGGCACTGGGCGGATCGATCGAGATTCCCGGTCTCGACGGGCAGAAGCACAGCATCCGCATCCCGGCGGGCATCCAGTCGGGCAAGGAACTGCGCCAGCGGGGTGCCGGCATGCCGGTGTTGCAGGGGCGCGGCCATGGCGACATGGTCATCCATATCGAGGTGGAAACCCCGACCCGCCTGTCGAACCGGCAAAAGGAACTGCTCGAGGCCTTCCGCGAGACCGAGACCGGCGACGAATGCCCCGAATCGAGCGGTTTCTTCAGCCGCCTGAAGACCGCGCTCGGCGGGTAGGGCGCAACGCCGACCGGTTCGGCACCCCGGCGCGGGCGGGAATCCATTGTGCCGGGTGTTCGCGGCCGGTAGGCGGGCGCTCCGCCGTCCATCGGTCCCGGCCCGCGCCGGGATGACGCGTGGGATGAATGTCGATCGCTATCGAGGAATGAAGCTGCCATGACCGTCCAATGGCGTCCCGCCCGCGCCGACGACGCGCCGCGCATCGCCGCGCTCGCCCGTGCCGAACTGGGCGACTATGGCGAGGCGGCCGACCTCTACGCCGAACGCATCGCGCTGAGCGCCGCGGGCTGCTGGGTCCTTGCCGACGACGACGCGCTCGTCGGCCACTGCATCAGCCACCCGTGGCACCGCCTCGCGCCGCCGGCGATGCACACGCTGCTGGGCAACCTGCCGCCCAGCGCCGATTGCTGGTATCTGCACGATGTCGTCGTCGCCCCGGCCGCACGCGGCACCCGGGCGGTCGAACGCCTGCTCCCGATCCTCGACGACATTGCCACGCGCCGCGCCATCCCGGTGCTCGCGCTGATCGCGGTCGGCGGGGCCGACGCCTATTGGGCACGACAGGGCTTCATCGCCGCCCCCGGCGGCGCGGCGGGGTTCGGCGCGGATGCCGTCTATATGGAGCGACCGGTAGCCTGCTCCGCCGAGGGCGCGCGAATGTCCGGTGGTATCGCCGCGGCGCACCCGAACCCGACGACGCTATAGCGGCAACACGCGATCCGTCGGCGGCGGGATCATCTCGCTCGCAACGACCCGCGCGATCCCATCCACCCCGCCGGACCAATGCCCGGCGGGGCGCGCACAATCACGCCTCGCCGAACACCCGGGCAAAAATCGTATCGACATGCTTGTAATGGTAACCGAGATCGAACCGGCTCTCGATCTCCTCGACCGACAGCGCTGCAGCGACGTCGGGATCGGCCTTCAGCAGTTCGAGCAGCGACAATTCGCCGTCCGATTCCCACACCTTCATCGCGTTACGCTGGACCCAGCGATACGAATCCTCGCGGCTGGCCCCCGCCTGCGTCAGCGCCAGCAGCACCCGCTGCGAATGGACGAGGCCGCCCATCTTGTTCAGGTTCTTCTCCATCCGCGCTGGATAGACGACCAGCTTGTCGATCACGCCGGTCAGGCGGGCGAGCGCGAAGTCGAGCGTGATCGTCGCGTCGGGGCCGATATAGCGTTCGACCGACGAGTGCGAGATGTCGCGCTCATGCCACAGCGCGACATTCTCCAGCGCCGGCGTCACATAGCCGCGCACCATGCGGGCCAGGCCGGTCAGGTTTTCGGTCAGCACCGGGTTGCGCTTGTGCGGCATCGCCGACGAACCCTTCTGCCCCGGCGAGAAATATTCCTCCGCCTCCAGCACTTCGGTACGCTGCAAATGGCGGATTTCGGTGGCCAGCCGCTCGATCGATCCGGCGATCACGCCCAGCGTCGCGAAATACATCGCATGGCGGTCGCGCGGGATGACCTGCGTCGATACCGGCTCGACGCTCAGCCCCATCTTCTGCGCGACATGTTCCTCGACGCGCGGATCGATGTTGGCGAACGTGCCGACCGCGCCCGAAATCGCGCAGGTCGCCACTTCCGCCCGCGCATTGCGCAACCGGGTGCGGCAGCGATCGAACTCGGCATAGGCCTGTGCCAGCTTCAGCCCGAACGTCACCGGCTCGGCATGGATGCCATGACTGCGCCCGATCGTCGGGGTCAGCTTGTGCTCGCGCGCGCGCCGCTCGATCACCGCCAGCAGCTTGTCGAGATCGGCGAGCAGGATGTCCGACGCCCGCGCCAACTGGACGGCGAGGCAGGTGTCGAGCACGTCCGAGCTGGTCATGCCCTGATGCAGGAAGCGCGCTTCCGGTCCGGTCCGCTCCGACACATGCGTCAGGAACGCGATGACGTCGTGCTTCGTCTCCGCCTCGATCGCGTCGATCCGCGCGACGTCGAAATCGGCGTCGTTCATCGCCCAGATCTTCTCGGCGGCCTGTTTCGGCACCACGCCCAGTTCGGCCAGCGCGTCGGTGGCATGCGCCTCGATCTCGAACCAGATACGGAATCGCGACTGGGGCTCCCACAAAGCGGTCATTTCGGGGCGGGAATAGCGCGGAATCATCGGCGGGCCTTTCAAAACGGGCGAACGGTTTGCCGCGCCCTAGCAACAAGTCGGGGATGAATCGAGCCTGTCCTGCGATAGACGAGCCACAAAAGGGGCTTCAATCGAACCCGAAACGACCTAGATACGTTTCATCATCGCACAGTCGTTCGAACGATGTTCGAGCTAGCTGGATGAAAGGCCGAAGCAATCCGAAAGGAAAAATTCGATGATGAAGCGTATTCTTCTCGCCAGCGCCGTCCTGGTGTCGACCCCGGCATTTGCACAGGATGCAGCACCGGCGCAAACGACTGCTCCGACTGCGCAGACGGTACCCGCTGATCCGGCCGCGACTGCGGCCGACCCCGCCGCATCGGCAACGCAGGCGACCCCGGCCGATCCGGCGACGCAGACCGCGCAGACCACCGCCGAAGCGGGACAGCCCGCCAGCGGCGCGCAGATCGCGCAGATCGTCGAGGCCGAATTCCCGAAATATGACAAGGACGGGAAGGGCCAGTTGACCGAAAAGCAGTTCGGCGAATGGATGGTCGCCCTGCGCTCGGCGAGCGAACCCGGCGTGACTGCCGAAAAGCCGGCGGTGAAGACGTGGGTCAAACAGGCTTTCGCACAGGCCGACAAGGACAAGTCGAAGGCGGTATCCAAGGCCGAACTGACCAGTTTCCTGAGCCAGAGCGCCTGACGTCCTGCCAACGCCGATATCGATACGACCGCCGGGAGCGATCCCGGCGGTTTTCTTCGTGTTGGCGGGCGCACCGCCTTCCCAATCCCGAACGTCACCCCGGACTTGATCCGGGGTCCCGCTTCTTCTGCGGCAACCCCCGCCACCGGCAGGAAGAAGAAAGAAATGGTTCACGCGGAGGCGCGGAGGGGTTGCGTCTGTCAAGACGGTATCCGCGTCAGCGGCTGCATCTTTCGCGGCAGCGCGCGATAAGGTCTCCCGAATGCGGGCCGTCCGCCCGGTGCGCAACCCCTCCGCGCCTCCGCGCCTCTGTGCGAACCAACTTCTTCTTTCTATGCAGACGGCTACCGAACCCGCGCCGGATTCCCCGCCACCGTCGCCCCGGCCGGTACATCGCGCGTAACCACCGATCCGGCACCGATGATCGCATCGTCGCCGACCGTGATCCCCGGCAGCAACAGCGCACCGCCGCCGATCCACACATTCGCCCCGATCACGATCGGCTGCCCATATTCCAGCATCTGCGCCCGCACCGCCGGATCGCGCGGATGGTCGGCGGTCAGGATCTGCACGCCCGGCCCGATCTGCGTCTTCGCGCCGATCGTCACCGCACATACGTCGAGGATGACGCAGCCGAAGTTCAGGAACACCCCGTCGCCAAGGGTGATGTTGTACCCGTAATCGATGTGGAAGGGCGGGCGGATGTTGACGCCGTCGCCGACCGCTCCCAACCCGTCGCGCAGGATCGCCAGCCGCTCGGCCGGGTCCATCGCCAGCGTCGCGTTATACCGCTCCATCCACCGTCCCGCCGCCGCGCAATCGGCGACCAGTTCGGGATCGCCCGCGTCATACAGGTCGCCGGCGATCATCTTCTGCTTGTTAGATAGCGTCATAACATTCCCTGTGCGCGCAGGCTGGTATGCCCCTTCGCGCCGATGATGAGGTGGTCGTGGACGGTGATGCCCAGCGGCTTGCCCGCCGCCGCGATCTGCCGCGTCAGGTCGATGTCGGCGCGACTGGGGCTATGATCGCCGCTCGGGTGGTTGTGGACGAGGATCAGCGCCGCCGACCCCAGATCGAGCGCGCGGTGGATCACCTCGCGGGTATAGAGGGGCGCTTCGTCCAGCGTCCCCTCGGCGACCAGTTCGTCGCGGATCAACAGGTTACGGGTATTCAGGTGCAGCACCCGGATCCGCTCGACCGCCTGATGCGCCATGTCGGCATGGAGATAATCGAGCAGCGCCTGCCAGTTCGACAACACCGGGCGCGCCAACACCTGCGCCTGCAACATCCGCGTCGCCGCGCACTGCGCGATGCGGATCGCGGCGACGGCGGTGTCGCCCATGCCCGCGACCTTGCCCAGCGCCGCCGGATCGGCCGACAGCAACCCGCCGATCCCGCCGAATTCGTGCAACAACGTCTTGGCCAGCGGCTTGGTATCACGCCGGGGAATGGCCAGCGTCAGCAGATATTCGATCAGTTCATGATCGAGCAGCGCTTCCCCGCCATGCTCCAGCAACCGCCCGCGCAGCCGCGCGCGGTGTCCGGTGCCATCGGTTTCGGGCGGGGTGTTCATGCGGGCGTCGTAGCCGATCGGGCAGGGGCGGGCGAGGGGGTAACGCTCACCCCTTGCCACGGCGGGGATGACGAAAGTCTCGTTTGGACCCCGACCCGTTCGTCCTGAGTAGCCATTGAGCGACGTCGAAATGGCTACTCAGCACGAACGGAAAGCTTCAAACGCCCATCTCGTCCTGCCGCAACGTCAGCACCTCGACCCCGTCCGCGGTCACCGCGACGGTATGCTCGAACTGCGCCGACAGTTTTCCGTCGCCGGTCACGACGGTCCAGCCATCGTCCCCGGTTTCGACCCGGCGCGTGCCCTGATTGACCATAGGTTCGATGGTGAAGGTCATGCCCTCGCGCAGCCGCACGCCCTTGCCCGGCTTGCCGAAATTCATCACTTCTGGGGCTTCGTGCATCTCGCGACCGATGCCGTGGCCGCAATATTCGCGGACCACCGAATATCCGTTCTTCTTGGCATGGCGTTCGATCGCAAAGCCGATATCGCCCAGATGCGCGCCGGGCTTCACCTGCCGGATGCCCTGCCACATCGCTTCCTGCGCGACCTTCACCAGCCGCCGCGCGGCGGGCGCGACCGTGCCGACCAGATAGGTCTTGCTCGAATCGGCGATGTACCCGTTCTTTTCCAGCGTGATGTCGAGGTTGATGATATCGCCGTCGCGCACGATCGTGTCGGCATCGGGCACGCCGTGGCACACGACCTGATTGATCGAGCAGTTCAGCACGAACTTGAAGCCGTACTGCCCCTTGCTCGCGGGGCGCGCGGCAAGGTCGTGGGTGATGAACCGCTCGACCAGATCGTTGATCGCCAGCGTCGACATGCCGGCAAGGTCGGTGTCGTCGAGCATTTCGAACACGCGGGCCAGCAGCTTGCCCGAAATCCGCATCAGCGCCAGTTCGTCCGGGGTCTTGACCATGTCAGGCGGCGATCGCGTCGACCGGCAGGGTCTGCACGGCGGCCAGCTCGGCACGGACGATATCGGTAAAAGGCAGCGTCGGGTTCGCTTCGGCCAACATCCCGATCTTCATCCAGAATTCGGCCTGCGCATTGATCGACCGGCACATCACCGCGCTCGCCCTGCGAACTTCGGCGTGCAATTCGTCGTCGATCTTCACGATTCCCATGGTTGTCCATCCTCCTGACGCGCGATACGAACCGTATATGGTCCATATGCTGTAGGGTCAAATCGGGGCATTCGCTACGTGTAACCTTCGCCAACTTCCGTTGCGCAGCCGGAACCGTTTCGCGCCTCTCGCGCTTGACCCCGGCGGGCCGAACCGCGACGAACGGGGCGAAACAGCGGAGTGGGTGGTCTGGGCGTTGACGACGATCGGGCGGAGCAGGCCGAAGCGTCGCCGCGTCGCGCCGGTCGCAGGCGGCGTCGCTTCGTGCGGGTGCTGCTGGTCGTCTGCCTCCTCGTCCTCGCGCTGGCGGCCCTGCTGTGGACGCAGCGGCGCTCGATCGCCGACGATATCGTCCGTCGCGAACTCGAACGCCGCGGCGTCACCGCCCGCTACCGCGTCGCCGAAATCGGCTTCGGGCGGCAGCGTCTGGTCGACGTCGTCCTTGGCGATCCCAAGGCACCCGACCTCGTTGCCGACTGGGTGGAGATCGATACCAGGGTTGATCTGAACGGCGCACAGGTCACCGGCGCACGGGTCGGACAGGCACGCCTGCGCGCGACGCTGCGGCCCGATGGTACGGTCTCGTTCGGACAGATCGATCGCCTGCTCCCGCCGCCCTCGGGCAAACCCTTCGCGCTCCCCGATTTTGACGTCGCGGTCGATGACGGTCGCATCCGTCTTGCCACCCCCTATGGCCTCGTCGGTGCGAAGCTGGCCGGCCGCGGCAATCTCGCCAACGGCTTTGTCGGGCGGTTGGCGGCGGTGTCCGAACGCCTGTCGCTGAACGGCTGCGGCATCGACCGTCTGGCACTGAACGTATCGCTCCGCACCACCGCGACCGGACCGTCGCTGACCGGCCCCGTCCGTGCGCGGCAGGCGGCCTGCGGCGATGTCCGGCTGGATTCGCCGGTCATCCGCCTCGACGCGAAGCTCGCCCCGGCCCTCGACCGCTGGCAGGGCCAGGCCGACGTCGCGGCGGCGGCGGTCGCCGCGCCGCAGACCCGCGTCGCCGATCTTGCGGGCAAGGTCGGCTTCGACGGCACGGCACAGGGCACGCACGGGACGCTCGACCTGGCGTCGGGCGCATTCGACCTGCCGCAACTGGACGGTGCCGGCCTGTCGATCGCCGGCCGCTATCAGGTCGGCGGCGTTCCCGCCTTCGAAGGGTGGATCGGCGCGCGTGGCGCGAGGCTCGCCGACCCGATGGTCGCGCAAATCGAAGCATCGGGTACCGCCGCCGACGGCCTTCCGGTCGCGCCGCTGCTGCGCGCGGCGTCCCGGGCGGCGGGGCAGGCGGTGCGCCGTTTCGACCTGTCCGCCCACGTCGCCGCCCGCCCGCTCGCCGCCCGGATCGACCGGATGACGTTCATCGCCGCCAATGGTGCCCGCGTCACGCTGCGCGACGGGCCGGTCCGCTGGGTATCGGGCAAGGGCGTGACGCTGAACGGTACGCTGGCGATGGGCGGGGGCGGGCTGCCGGTCGCGAGCATCCGCCTGTCGCATGCCGGACCCGGTGCGCCGGTGACCGGCACAGCGATGGTGCAGACTTATGCGGCCGGCGACGCCCGGCTGGCGCTTGCACCCGTCCGGTTCCGCACGGCAGGCAACGGAGCGACCCGGATCGAGACACGCGCCGAACTGAGCGGACCGATCGGCGATGGTCGGGTCGAACGACTGGCGGTGCCGATCGATGCGCGTTGGGACGGGGGCGGACGGCTGACCGTCAATGCCGATTGCGTGCCGATCTCCTTCGACCGGCTGCGCGTTTCGGCACTGTCCCTCGATGCCACGCGGTTGCGGCTATGCCCACAGGACGGGGCAATGCTGAGGCTGGCCGATGGTCGCGTTGGCGGCGGTATCGGCATCCGAGCGACGCAATTGCGCGGCACCCTCGGCGGCACGCCGCTCGTGCTCGCCGCGAGTGGTGGCCGCTTCGGATTGGCCGGCATGACGTTCGCACTGGACGGCGTGAAGACCCGCCTGGGCAGCCCGGAACGGGTCAGCGTCTTCGATATCGGCACGCTCACCGGCCGCAGCGCCAATGGCGTCGTCGCCGGCGGTTTCGAGGGGAGCGAGGGGCAGATCGGCAACGTCCCCCTGCTGATCCGGGAGGCGTCGGGCGACTGGAAACTGGCGGGTGGCGTGCTGTCGCTGAACGGCGATGTCGGCGTCCGCGACGCAGCACCCGACCCCCGGTTCGAACCGCTGCGCAGCGACGATTTCCGACTGACGCTGAACGGCAACGCCATTCGCGCCGGTGGTACGCTGAGGCACCCGACCAAGGGGGTGAAGGTCAGCGACGTGACCATTGCCCACGACCTTGCCACCGGGCGCGGCGATGCGGTGCTCGATGTGCCCGGCATCGCCTTTGGCGACGCGTTTCAGCCCAATGAACTGACGCGCCTGACGTTCGGCGTCATCGCCGACGTGAAGGGCAGCGTGTCGGGACGGGGCAAGATCGCGTGGAGTCCCGAGGGTGTCACCAGCACCGGCGTGTTCCGCACCGCCGGAACCGACCTTGCCGCCGCCTTCGGCCCGGTCACCGGCCTGTCGGGCGAGATTCGCTTCACCGACCTGTTGGGGCTGGTCAGCGCGCCTGGGCAGGTGGCGACGATCGCCGAGGTCAATCCGGGTATCGCCGTGACCGACGGCGTCGTCCGCTATCGCCTGATCGAAGGGCAACGGATCCAGATCGAGGGCGGACGCTGGCCGTTGGGCGGTGGCGAGATGATCCTCGAACCGACCATCCTCGATTTCGCCGAGGATCGTGAACGGCGCATGACGTTCCGGGTGAAGGGGGTCGATGGCGGGCTGTTCCTGCAACAGTTCGCCTTCGACAATCTCAACGCGTCGGGCACGTTCGACGGCGTGCTGCCGATGATCTTCGATGCCAATGGCGGCCGGATCGAAGGGGGTAAGCTGCAGTCGCGGGGTGCCGGCAACCTGTCCTATGTCGGGGAAGTATCGAAGGAGGATGTCGGCTTCTGGGGCAATCTGGCCTTCCAGGCGCTGAAATCGATGAACTATCGCGGCCTGACGATCGAAATGGATGGGCCGATCGCCGGCGAGATGGTGACCGCGATCCGCTTCTCCGGGGTCAGCCAGGGGACGGGGACCTACAGCAATTTCCTGATTCGGCGGCTGGCGCGGCTGCCCTTCGTCTTCAACGTCCGGATCAAGGCGCCCTTCCGCCAATTGATCGATTCGGTGCAGAATTATTACGATCCCAAGCGGCTGATCGAACGCAACCTGCCCGCGCTCCAAGCCGAACAGCGCCGCCGCGAACAGGGCTTGCCGCCGGCCCCGCTCGACACCACCATTCAGCCTTCCGAAAGCGAGACCGTGCCATGACGCGAACCGTGACCATGCTGCGATTCCTGACAATGGGTGCCGCTTCCTGCGCGGCGGCCGGGTGCGTGAACGTCTCCGCGCCCGACAAGCCGATCGTCATCAACTTGAACATCAACATCACGCAGGAAGTGGTGTATCGTCTCGACGGAGAAGCGAAGACGCTGATCCAGGACAATCCGGGGATATTCTGACCATGCATGCTTTCGTGAAATACGGTCTCGCCGCAGCCGCCATCGTCGCGGTCGCCGGGGTTGCCGGCACCGCATGGGCGCAGCGCGATCCCGCCTATCAGGCCGCTCGTGCCGCCGGTCAGGTCGGCGAGCAACCCGATGGCTATCTGGGCGTGGTCGGCGGCGGCACGCCGGAGCTTCGCGCGCTGGTCGCGAACATCAATATCCAGCGCAAGGCGGCGTACACGCGCGGCGCACAGGCGGGCGCGACGGTCGAGCAATTCGCGTTCGTCTCGGGCTGCAACCTGATCGCGCAGACCAAGCCGGGCGAGAAGTACAAGACGCCGGGCGGCGGCTGGGAAACGCGCGGCAGCGGCGCGCCGGAGCGTGATCCGCGCTGTGTGTGAGAGCACTGTGTTGATACCGCAGTGTACGCATGTTATATCAGGCATGCGACTTCAGCAGAGTATCGCCTCCTTGAACCCCGGTCATGCCAGTGACCGGGGTTCTTTGCATTCGGGGACCGGGCGAACCCGGCCCCCTCCCGTTATTTCGAACGGGCTACCTCAATGATTTTAAGCACCAGGGTAGTGAATGCCACCATCAGCGTGCCAGCGCCGATGATGATCGTTGCGACTTCAGGGGTCAGAGTAATCACCCCCTTTCTGACCGACATGTCGGTCGTCGGTTGGTTAGCATCCGCTCGAGCTCCTCACAAACGGATCGCGTCCGTCACCTCCCGTTCATCGTCCCGAAAGGTTTCGGCGCGAACGCTGTGGTTGACTCGAAACCGTCACCTTCCTAAAGCGCGCCTGCCTTGGCGGGCTCGCCATCCGGCGGATTCCGGCCCGGCCTTTGAAGGTCAAGGGAGGAAGCATGGCGGAGAACGAGCCTGGACTAGACCCCTTGCCCGAAGTCGCCCGGATCACCTCGCTCGATGAGCGGCTGGATCGGGCGAAGAAGGATGAGGCGATCCGGACCGGTCAGGCGCGTGACGAAGCGGGGGAAAAGAACTACCGCCTCGGCAATCGCGTGCTGGCCGAATTGATCGGCGGAATGGTCGGGGGGGCGGTGATCGGGGGTACGCTCGATTATCTGCTCGGCACCTCGCCTTGGCTCCTGCTCGTGTTGCTGACCCTCGGGATCGTCAGTGCGTTCAGGAACATCATCAGGATTTCGAACCGGCGCCCGGACTGAACGTTTTGGGCGCCTTGGCATATCGGGGCGAAGCGACGTGGCGCAGGCAGGCAAGATCGATCCGATGCACCAGTTCGAGGTGCAGACGATCTTCAACATTCCGCTCGGCGATACGGTCCTGCCGTTCACCAATTCGGCGCTGTGGATGATCGTCGCGGCGGTTGCGTTGTTCGTTTTCATGATCGGCGGCATGAAGCAGCAGCAGGTGCCCGGTCGCTGGCAGATGGCGGTCGAGGGCTTCACCGGCTTCATCGACAAGCTGCTGGCGGCGAATATCGGGCATGAGGGGCGCAAGTATCTGCCCTATGTCTTCTCGCTGTTCATGTTCATCCTGTTCGCGAACGTCGTCGGGCTGCTGCCGTTCGGTCTGATCGGGCTGCACCCGTTCACCGTCACCAGCCACTTCACCGTGACCGGCGTCCTCGCCATCGCCAGCTTCTCGATCGTGCTGGTCGTCGGCCTGTTCGAGCACGGCCTGCGCTTCTTCAGCCTGTTCGCGCCGAAGGGCACGCCGGTTCCGGTGCTGCTGCTGGTCGCGCCGATCGAATTCGTGTCGTTCATGGTCCGCCCGTTCAGCCTCGCGCTGCGACTGTTCGTCGCGATGACCGCGGGCCACATCCTGCTGAAGGTGCTGGCGGGTTTCATCATCAATTCGACTGCCGCCGGTGCAGGCATCGGCGTGCTGGTCAGCGTGCCGAGCTTCGCGCTGATGGTCGGCGTGTCGGCCCTCGAAATGCTGGTCGCCGGCGTGCAGGCCTATGTCTTTGCGCTGTTGACCTCGCTCTACATCAACGATGCCGTGCACCTGCACGACCATCACTGATCCCAACCCAAACATAGATTTTTCCAAGGGAGTTTTCGACATGGAAGCAGACGCCATCAAGTTCCTCGGCGCCGGTCTGGCCGCCATCGGTGCCGGCCTCGCGGCACTCGGCGTGGGCAACGTCTTCGCAGCGTTCCTGCAGGGCGCACTGCGCAACCCGTCGGCCGCTGCCAGCCAGCAGGGCAACATGTTCATCGGCTTCGCCGCCGCCGAACTTCTCGGCCTGCTGGCGTTCGTCGTTGCAGTGCTGCTGATCTTCGTCGCGTAACTGCGTGACGCCCGGCGCGGGGTTGCCCGCGCCGGATCTCCGGCCCCATGGGCCGGTTTCGGCCGGACGATGGCGTCCGGTCGACCAGACAATACGGGACGTTTCATGCCGCAAATCGAGCAGCTCGCCGCGACCTGGGGGTCGCAGGTCTTCTGGCTGGTGCTGACCTTCGGCATCGTGTTTCTGGTCGTCGGCCTTGGCATGGTGCCCAAGGTTCAGGGCACCGTCGACAAGCGCGATCAGGGCATCGCCGCCGATCTGGCCGCCGCCGATCAGGCGCGCAGCACCGCCGATGCCACCGAAGCCGCATGGCGTACCCGTGAAAATGCGAGCCGCGAGGCTGCGCAGAAGCTGCTGGCCGAAGCACGCGCCGCGGGCGCTGCCGCTGCCGCCGAAAGGCTGGCCGCTGCCAATGCCGATGTGCAGGCCCGCGTCGCCCAAGCCGAAGCCGACATCGCCGCGCAGCGCAACGCTGCCATGGCCGAAGTCGAACAGGTCGCCGCCGAAGCGGCGCAGGCGATCGTCGCCCGCGTGTCGGGCGTTCATGTCAGCGAACAGGACGCGCAAGGCGCGGTAAAGGCGGTGCTCCATGGCTAATCCGACCCCGGCCGTGCATGGCAGCCCGACGCTGAACGAAGCGATCCACGAGGAAGGTCTGACCAAGACCGGCGTGAGCGCCGTCGAGAGCGAGCATGGCAGCACCACCGCCGCCAACCATCCCGATCCGACCGCGTTCGGCCTCGACGGCACCGGTTGGGTCAGCGCAGCGATGCTGCTGTTCCTGATCGTGCTGATCGTGAAGGGCGTACCGGCCGTGATCGGCCGGCTGCTCGACGGGCAGATCGCGGTGATCCGCACGCGCCTCGACGAAGCGCGCAAGCTGCGTGCCGAAGCCGAGGCGTTGCGTGACGAATATACCGCGAAGATCGCCGGGATCGAGGCACAAGCCGCTGAGATGGTCGCTCATGCCGAGGCCGAAGCGCAGGGGCTGCTGGCCAAGGCCGAAACCGATGCCGCCGACCTGACCCAGCGGCGGGCCAAAATGGCGACCGACAAGATCGCCGCCGCCGAGCGCGCCGCCATCGCCGAGGTCCGCGCGACCGCCGCCGATGCTGCCGCCAAGGCCGCGACCGCGCTGATCTCGACGCATCTGTCGGGCGATGCCGATCGCGCGCTGATCGACCGGACCATCGCCGGCCTGGGTGGCAATCGACTGAACTGATCGACTGTACCGACGCGTGTGCGCCGCCCTGCCGATCCGGCCGGGCGGCGTTTCGCGTTTTGGGGTGGCGCCTCTTTCGGGTTTCCGGCGCGCCCTCCCATTACCGAGCCCGCTGAAGGAGAAACGCCATGGCATGGGCCATCTTGGCGGTTGCGATCGTGTGTGAGGTCATCTGGGCGCTCAGCCTGAAATGGGCGGCGGGGCAGGGGACGCTGCTGGCGTCGTCGGTGCCGATCGGCCTGTCGTTCGTGAACATGGCACTGCTGGCGCTGGCGATGCGCGGCATTCCGGCGGGGACCGCCTATGCGGTGTGGACCGGGCTGGGCGCGATCGGCGTCATCATCGGTGGGGCGCTGCTGTTCGGCGAACGGATCGCCCCGTTGCAGGCCGGGTTCATGGTCCTGATCGTGGTCGGTGTAGCGGGAACCAAGCTGTTCGCCCATGGGTGATTCTCGTCCGCGGAAGGTTGCGAAGGTTACACGGTTGCGACCTTTGGCGGGGTGGTCTGGACGGTCATTTCAAAGAACGGATCGAGTGTAGTTTGCCGACTCCGTGTAGGAAAGCGGTGAAAACTGTTGCCGTTTAACAATGCGATAGCCTCAATTCCGTTTTTGGTGGCCGGCGGGGTGGGGTGCCGTGAGAGGCTGTGGGGCAATGCCGGATCGTGCCGCCTAGGTGTGGAAGTGGACACTGGCGGTTCTTCGCAGTGATCCGAGCGGTTCGCCGGGCGCTCCGGAACGGTTCGATCGCCCCGGCAACGGTCCGGTGCGGGACGAAAACACCGCTGCCTTGGCGGACCGGCACGCCTACTTCCGAGATCGCCGTTAACGCTAACAGAATCATTGGACAATGGGTGCGCGGCTGCCGATACTCGCCTGATAATAAAGGGAGAGGATGGTCATGACAGGTATGAAACACGCGCGTCTGCGCGCGCTGGCGTGGACGATTGGCGGGGCGCTGATCACGGTGGCAGCACCGGCGCTGGCGCAGAGCGACAAGATGGAGCCGATCGCGATCCCGGCGCAACCGGATGCGATCCCGCTGAAGACCGGCACGCTGCCCGACGCGAAGGCGCGCGAGGCGTGGCACCAGCAATATGGCAGCGTGTTCGCGCGGAACGTCACCGACGCGACGCTGACGCCGTTCCTGCCCGATCCGGCCAAGGCGAATGGCACGGCAGTGATCGTCGCGCCGGGCGGCGGGTTCCGCACGCTGTCGATGCAGAACGAAGGCTGGGACGTCGCCAGGGCGCTGGCGGCGCGCGGCGTGGCGGCGTTCGTGCTGAAATACCGGCTGAACCAGACGCCGGCCGATATGGCCGGGTTCGAACAGTCGATGACCGCCATGTTCTCCGCCACCGCACAGCGTCCGCCCCGACCGAACCCGGCCAGCGCCGCGAACGCGCTGGCACCGCAGATCGCCGATGCCAATGCGGCGTTCGCGCTGGTCCGTTCGCGCGCCGGCGAATGGAAGGTCGATCCCAACCGGATCGGGATGATCGGCTTTTCGGCCGGCGCGATGCTGACGATGGCGACGACGCTGTCGTCGAACGCGGCGAAGCCGGCCTTTATCGGCGACATCTATGGCCCGTTGTCCGCCGCGACCGTGCCCGCCGACGCCCCGCCGCTGTTCGTGGCGCTCGCCGCCGACGATCCGTTCTTCGCCAATGCCGGGTTCGGGCTGATCGATTCGTGGAAGGCGGCGAAGCGGCCGGTCGAGTTCCACCTGTACGAACAGGGTGGTCACGGTTTCGGCATGTATCCGAAGGCGACGACCAGCACCGGCTGGTTCGAGGCGTTCGCCAAGTGGATGGAAATGCATGGCTGGATGAAGCGGGCGGGGTGAGGTTGTTGCCGCGGTGTAGAGGGCGGGGTCTCGGTTCTGTTGGTTTGACGAGCGGGACTTTGACCAGCGGCTGCGGGTCGAGAGCGTTTCGAACCTGGCCGATGCCTGGCGGTATCCCAGCGGAGGCCGGGGTCCAGTTGGGGAGGCGCTGCGGCGGACCGGTTTACGTCCCCCCAACTGGGTCCCGGCCTCCGCCGGGGTATGGTTTGGGCTGGTGGGCGGGTTTTTTTGCTCAATCCGGGGGATGCCGTCTTTTTGCTGGCGAAGGAGAAGAAGCGGGACCCCGGGTCAAGCCCGGGGTGACGGGGTGACAGGGTGCCGGGTGTCAGGGTTGTAAGGGGGTGTCAGGGGTTGTGGGCGATGGGCGTGGCTCTCGCCTTGGCATGGCTCGGGATCCATCGACCTATCCCGCTTGGCGCGGGGCGGGTGGGGCGCTACGTTCCGGTCCGGGCGAACAGGCCCGTGGAGAGATTGCCGATGAAACTGCTCCTTACCGCCGCATTGCTGGCGATGCCGATCGCCGCCACCGCCCAGACCGTACCGGCCGCTGCACCCGGCCCTGCCGCGCCGGCCGCCGCCAAACTGACCATCGACAGCAGCATCGAAACGATCGCCGCCGATCCGAAGGGCAAGGCGATCCTCGAGGCGACCTTTCCGGGGATGCTGGCGCACGAAGCCTATGCGTCGTTCAAGGGCATGAGCCTGAAGCAGGTCCAGCCCTATGCCAATGGCGCGATCACCGATGCGCAGGTGGCGAAGGTCGCCGCCGATCTGACGAAGCTGGGCTGAGATGGTGCGCGTCGGCCTGATCGGGTTCGGCCTTGCCGGGGCGTCGTTCCATGCGCCGCTGATCTCGACCGTCGAGGGC
Source organism: Sphingomonas sp. Leaf22 (assembly GCF_001421715.1). Taxonomy (GTDB): domain Bacteria; phylum Pseudomonadota; class Alphaproteobacteria; order Sphingomonadales; family Sphingomonadaceae; genus Sphingomonas. The sequence continues at coordinate 197,178 of NZ_LMKP01000041.1, read as the reverse complement.
ATGGAACTGGCCGCCATCTCCACCTCGCGGCCGACCGACCGGTTTCCTGCGGCGACGCGCCATGACGATCCGCAGGCGCTGATCGAGGATGACAGCCTCGACCTGGTGGTGATCGCCACGCCGAACGACAGCCATGCGCCGCTGGCACAGGCGGCGCTGGCGGCGGGGCGGCATGTCGTGGTCGACAAGCCGCTGGCCACCGACGATGCCGATGCGGTGGCGCTGGCGCAGCTGGCGCGCGGGGCGGGGCGGTTGCTGAGCGTGTTCCACAATCGCCGTTGGGACAGCGATTTCCTGACGGTCGCGCGGTTGCTGCGCGAGGATGCGCTGGGCGAGGTGATGCTGGCCGAGTTCCGCTGGGACCGGTTCCGCCCGGCGATCAAGCCGGGTTGGCGCGAGGAAGGCGGGCCGGGCAGCGGGCTGCTCAACGATCTGGGGCCGCACATGATCGATCACGCGATCCACCTGTTCGGCATGCCCGATGCGGTGGCGGGCGACGTGACGGCGCAGCGGGCGCAGGCCGGCGTCGACGATTATTTCGAGATCGTCCTGCGCTATGGCGCGCGGCGGGTGACGATCGGGTCGGCGTCGCTGGTCGCGGCACCACGCCCCCGCTTCGCGCTGCACGGGACCAGAGGCAGCTTCGTCAAATACGGCATCGATCCGCAGGAGGCGGTGCTGCGCGCGGGCGGGATGCCGACCGACAGCGGCTATGGCATCGAACCCGATGCGCAATGGGGCGTGCTGACCGATGGTGAGGGCCTATCGCGGCCGGTCCGGTCGGAAGCGGGCGACTGGCGCGGCTTTTACCGGGGGATGCGCGATGCGGTGCGCGGCGGGGGCGAGGTGCCGGTCGATCCGGCCGATGCGGTGCGCGGATTGCGGATCATCGCGGCGGCGTGGGTGGGGTAGGACGTAGCGCCGGCCCAACGGACTTTTGCGCCCTTGTTCTCCTGCGTCCTTCCCCCGCGGCGGCGACGACGAATGGAGCGGTTCGGCTCGCCGCCGTCTGGCGCAACCGCCACGCACCCCCTAAATCGGGGACGATGTCGGAAACGCCCAATGCCCCCAATCGCTTCAACGAGGACAAGGCCAGCTTCACCGTGCGCGGGTCGGACGCGCCGGATATCGATGCCGGCGTCGCCGCGATCCGCAACGTGCTGGCGACGCTGCCGGTGCGGCCGGGCGTGTACCGGATGCAGGATGCGCGCGGTGAGGTGCTGTATGTCGGCAAGGCGCGGGCGCTGAAGAACCGCGTCGCCAATTATACGCAGGTGTCGCGGCTGACAAAGCGGTTGCAGCGGATGGTCGCGCAGACGCGGTCGATGACGATCGTGACGACCAACAACGAGGCGGAGGCGCTGCTGCTCGAAGCGCAGCTCATCAAACGCTATCGTCCGCCGTACAATGTGCTGCTGCGCGACGACAAGTCGTTCCCGTTCATCCTGTTGCGCGCCGATCACGACTTTCCGCGCATCAGCAAGCATCGTGGAGCGCGGCGGGCGAAGGGCGATTATTACGGCCCCTTTGCCAGCGCCGGTTCGGTGACGCAGACGCTGAACGCGCTGCAGAAGCTGTTCCTGCTCAGGTCGTGTACCGACGGTTTCTTCAAGACGCGCGACCGGCCGTGCCTGCTGTACCAGATCAAGCGTTGTTCGGCCCCGTGCGTCGGGCGGATCGATCAGACGGCCTATGCCGAACTGATCGGCGATGCGAAGGACTTTCTCGGCGGCAAGTCGACCAAGGTGCAGGCGAAGCTGGGCGTGCAGATGCAGGCGGCGGCGGAGGCGATGGATTTCGAGCTGGCCGCGGTGCTGCGCGACCGGTTGAAGGCACTGACGTTCATTCAGGGGTCGCAGGCGATCAATGCGGACGGCGTCGGCGATGCCGATGTGTTCGCGATGGCGTGTCTGGAGGGGGTGATCGGCATTCAGGCGTTCTTTATCCGGGGCGGGCAGAATTGGGGCCATCGCAGCTTCTTCCCGGCGCATACCAACGAGGTGCCCGAGGACGAGGTGCTGTCGGCGTTCCTGATGCAGTTTTATGAAGAGGTGCCCCCGCCGCGCAACGTGTTCGTCGACCGCGAACTGGCGGAGGGCGAGGTGCTGGCCGAGGCGATGGCCGAGCGTGCCGGGTTCAAGGTCGCGCTGTCGGTGCCGCAGCGCGGCGTGCGGCGGCGGCTGCTCGATCAGGCGAAGCGCAATGCCGACGAAGCGTTGCAGCGGCGCAATGCGGAGTCGACGACGCAGGCGCGGCTGCTGCGCGAGGTCGCCGAACTGTTCGAACTGGAAGGGCCGCCCGACCGGATCGAGGTCTATGACAACAGCCATATCCAGGGGACGAATGCGCTGGGCGCAATGGTCGTCGCCGGGCCGGAGGGGTTCCGCAAGGGCCAGTATCGCAAGTTCAACATCAAGCAGGCGCAGACCAACGACGACTTCGCGATGATGAAGGAGGTGCTGACCCGCCGCTTCGCCCGCGCGCAGGAGGAGAATCCCGACCGGGAGACCGATCGTGACGGCAATGGCTGGCCCGATCTGGTGCTGATCGACGGCGGCAAGGGGCAGTTGAGTGCGGCGAAGGCGGTGCTGGAGGATCTGGGCATCGAGGATGTGTGCATGGTCGGCGTGGCGAAGGGGCCGCATCATGGCCGCGACGGGCGTGAGGTGTTCCACCTGATGGACGGGCGCGAACTGACGCTGCCGGTCAATTCGCCGGTGCTGTTCTATCTTCAGCGGTTGCGCGACGAGGTCCACCGCTTCGTCATCGGCGCGCATCGCGACAAGCGGTCGAAGGCGATCGGGGCCAGTCCACTGGACGAGGTGCCGGGCATCGGACCGGCGCGGAAAAAGGCACTGTTGATGCATTTTGGCACGGCGCGGGCGGTACGCAACGCCAGCCTCGCCGATCTGCAAAAGGCGCCCGGCGTCAGCAAGGCAATGGCGCAGGGGGTCTATGACTATTTCCACGCCCGCTGAACCGATCGCGATCGACGCGGCGTTGCTGGCCTGTGCGCGGGCGGCGGGGGTCGATGTGACGGCCACCTGTCACGGGGCGCTGGTCCGCGCGATCGAAGAAGCGGCTCTGGCGGCGCAACGGGCGGAAAGTGCTGCGGCGATCGCCGAGTGGAACGACTGGGCCGGTTCGCCGCCGACCGGTTAGTATGATACGTCCCGACCTTGTCGAACGCGGCCGGTGTTTCACCGGTTGTTTACGCGCAGCGGGCAGGACAGGACCATGACGACCCCCGTCTTCCTGACGATCGATACCGAATTGATGTGGCGGCACCATGCTGCCGATCTGCCGGCCGACACCGTGGTGCAGCGCTCGCTCGAACCCGCCGGGGTCGGGGTGACGTGGCAGCTCGAACGGCTGCGGGTGCATGGGTTGAAGGCGTGCTTCTTCGTCGATCCGCTGCCCGCGCGGCTGTATGGCATGGCGGCGATCGCGCCGACCGTCGAGGCGATCCTGTCGGCGGGGCAGGAAGTGCAGCTGCATTTGCATCCCAATTGGGCGCGGGCGGCGCTGGCGGACCGGCGCTGCGCGCATGTGTTCGAACTGGTCGATCTGTCGCGACAGGCGCAGGAGGACTTGCTGGGCGAGGCGCGCGACCTGTTGCGGGCCGCCGGTGCGCCCGATCCGGTCGCGTTCCGCGCCGGGAGCTATAGCGCCAACGACGTGACGCTGGATGCGCTGGCGGCGCTCGGCTTGACCTATGACAGCAGCCATAATGGCGCGCATCATCCGTGGCCGAGCATGATCGCGCTGTCGCCCGATCGAATCGCACCGGTCGAGCATCGCGGGCTGATCGAGGTGCCGGTGACGACGATCGGGGTGCCCGGCGGCGGGCGGCGGCATTTCCAGATCTGCGCGCTGTCGGCGGCGGAGATGCGCGCCGCGCTGCTCCATGCCGCCGCGGAGCGCCATGCGGCGGTGACGATCGTCAGCCATGGCTTCGAACTGGCCAATCGGGCGGGCACGCGTGCCAATCGCGTCCATGTCCGCCGGTTCGAGGCGCTGTGCCGCACGCTGGCCGCCGATGCCGATCGCCTGCCGACGACCCATTTCCGCGACCGTCCACCGCTGCGGCTGGGGCAGGACGACCGGCCGCTCCCGGCCAGTGCGTTCAGGACGCGGTGGCGGCAGGTCGAACAGCTATGGTCGAACCTGATCGAGGAACGTGCGGCGTGACGCAGGTCCAGCCCTGGCCGATCAGGTTCCAGATCGGGGCGCGAACGCTGTTTTGGGTGCGGCGGCGGCTGGTGCGGGTGCCGCTGGAGTTGCGCGACGTGCTGGCGGGGGCGGTGCCGGTGCTGCCGCCGCTGCCCAAGGGGGCGGACGGCTGGTCGGTGACCTCCCTGCCCGAACCGTTGATGCCGGCGGTCGTCCCGAATGCCGGGATCGTGTTCGTCCGGCAGCACTATACCCGCTATCACACCGACCTGACGATCGGGTTCGATGCATGGTTCGCGGGGCTGTCGGGCAATGCGCGGTCGAGTTTGAAGCGCAAGCGCAAGAAGCTGGCCGAGGCGAATGAAGGCACGCTCGACGTGCGGACCTATCGCACCGCGCAGGAACTGGCCGAGTTTCACGGGCTGGCGCGGACGGTCGCGGCGCGGACCTATCAGGAAAAGCTGCTCGGCGCGGGGCTGCCCGGTGACATTCCGTTTCGTGCGGTGATGCAGGGCAAGGGCGCGCGGGGCGAGGCGTTCGGCTGGCTGTTGTTCGTGGGCGGCACGCCGATCGCCTACCTCTATTGCCCGATGACCGGCGGCGACGTGCGGTACGACTATGTCGGGCATGATCCGTCGTGGGGCGAATGGTCGCCGGGCAGCGTGTTGCATCTGGAGGCGTTCCGGACGTTGTTTGCGGAGCCGGCGGCGCTGCGGTTCGATTTTACCGAGGGGGAAGGGCAGCATAAGCGGCAATTCGCGACCGGCGGGATGGCGTGCGTGGACTTGTTGTTGTTGCGGGACAGCCGGGCCAATCGCGCGACGGTGCGGGCGTTGCAGGCGTTCGATGGCGCGGTTGCGCGGGTGAAGCGGGCGCGGGACTGGCCGTTGGTCGGGCCGATGTTGTCGAGGGTTCGGCGGGGGTAGCGCGGGTCAAAGGTCACAAAAGTCACACTCGCGCAACTCGCTGGTTGTGCAGGCTTTCGGAGCCAAACGCTGCGTGTGGATCGACAATATAAAAGAACCAGCGCACGATATCCTGCTTCAGACCCGGTAGGAAAGTCTCTGAGCGATGTGTACGCTGTACGGAATGTTTTGAATTGAGTGCCTCGTTCAAATCTGCGGGGAGCGGACCGCTTTGACCCGTCATGGACAGTGGAGCGTTTGTTCTGCCCTGCTCCTATCGCTTACGGGATGTTCCTACGCATATCATCTCCAAGCCGTAGTGATCGCCGGAAGGCTCGCGTTCGTCGTCGACCCGGCGTCCCAGCGAAACGCTGATTGTATAAGGAGTATCATGGTTTCAGCCGAAACCGGACCGGCGGCCATTCCTAACCAAGAGGATGATCTTCAACTCGTTGAAAATGGTGTCGTTTGGTCGAAAAATACGGATGTTGGTGAGTGCTGGAACCAGTTCCCGATCCTGTATGGCCAGACGCTGACAGGAAAGCCGTTTCTTCCGCCCGGAGTGGCGGCGAAGCCGCTTCGCGTCGGAATGACTTACACAGTAGAAACTACGGGCAGTGGTTCAGGCTATGGCAGCGGCCGATTTCGCGTTCGGCGGGATCGTACCGTCGAGAATCTGCCGCCGGTCGATAGCGCGGATGCGCTGCTGGAACCAACGAACGGAAATTGAGGGCGCGGCTCGGTGTATTTGCCAATTCCCGCTAAACCAACGCCATGCACCTGAACACCACCGCCATCCTGCTCTCGTCGCGCCCGCATGGCGAGCATGGCGCGGTCGTTCGTGCCCTGACCGCCGAGGCGGGGGTCCAGCCCGGCTATGTGCGCGGCGGGCGGAGCCGGGGGATTCGGCCGGTGTTGCAGCCGGGCAATCTGATCCGCGGCGACTGGCGGGCGCGGACCGATACGCAGTTGGCGGCGCTGACCGTCGAACTGGTCGAGAGCCGCGCGCTGCTGTTCGCCGAACCGGTGCCAGCGGCGGCGATCGACTGGATGTGTGCGCTGACCGCCTATGCCCTGCCCGAGGCGCAGGCCTATCCGCGTATCCATGCCGCGCTCGACGGCCTGTTCGCGGCGATCGCGGCGGCACCCGCGGCGCGGGCGTGGATCGGCGCGCTGGTGCGGACCGAGTTGCTGATCCTATCCGAACTGGGGTTCGGGCTGGCGCTCGACGAATGTGTCGCGACCGGCGCGCGCGACGACCTGACCCATGTCAGCCCGAGGAGCGGCGGGGCGGTGTCGCGCGGGGCGGCGGTCGGGCTGGAGCACCGGTTGCTGGCACTGCCCGCGTTTCTGGCCGAGGGCGGGCCGGCGGACTGGGACGCGGCGTTCGAGGGGCTGGCGCTGTCGGGCCATTTCCTGACCCGCGACCTGCTGGGGGGCAGGGGGCAGGACATCCTCGCCGCGCGGGAACGGATGGTCGAACGACTGAAAAGGACGGTTGCGTGACCCGCCCGGCTTGGGGCAGGGGCTTTTGCCGATGGAGCCGCGCAATGTTCGTGCGCGAAACGGGAATGACGCAATGGCCTTGATCGCGATACTGCCCGGCGACGGGATCGGACCGGAAGTGGTGGCGGCGGCGCGGCGGGTGCTCGACGCGCTCGATCTGGGGCTGACGTTCGAGGAGGCACCGGTCGGCGGTGCCGCCTATCGCGCGCTCGGCCATCCGCTGCCGCCCGCGACGCTCGATCTGGCCAAGCGTGCCGATGCGGTGCTGTTCGGGGCGGTCGGCGATCCCGAATTCGACAATGTCGCGCGCGAGCATCGCCCCGAACAGGCTATCCTCGGCCTGCGCAAGGCATTGGGGTTGTTCGCCAATCTGCGTCCGGCCAAGCTGTTTGCGGGGCTGGAGGATGCCTCTGCGCTCCGCCCCGAAGTCGCCGCCGCGATCGACATGGTGATCGTGCGCGAACTGACCGGCGACGTCTATTTTGGGCAGAAGGGGCGCGGCACGACCGCCGAGGGCCTGCGCGAAGGCCATGACCTGATGCGCTATGACGAAGCCGAAGTCGCGCGCATCGCCCGCGTCGCCTTCGACACCGCACGGACCCGCAACCACCGGCTGTGTTCGGTCGACAAGGCGAACGTCCTCGAAACCTCGCAATTGTGGCGCGACGTGGTGATCGAGGTGTCGGCCGACTATCCCGATGTCGCGCTGACCCATATGTATGTCGACAATGCCGCGATGCAGCTGGTGCGCAATCCGGGGCAGTTCGACGTGATCGTCACCGGCAACCTGTTCGGCGATATCCTGTCGGATCAGGCGAGCATGTGCGCCGGGTCGATTGGCATGTTGCCCTCGGCGGCGATCAATCAGGACAGCAAGGGGCTGTACGAACCGATCCACGGCTCCGCGCCCGATATCGCCGGGCAGGGCAAGGCGAACCCGCTGGCGACGATCCTGTCGGCGGCGATGATGCTGCGCCATTCGCTAGATATGGCCGATGCCGCCGACCGGATCGAGGCGGCGGTGACGGCGGCGCTGGTCGCGGGGCACCGTACCCCCGATCTGGGGGGGCGTGCCACGACCAGGGAGATGACGGACGTGGTGTTGGCGGCGTTGTGAATTATGCTGGCTATCGTATCCCCGCGCAGGCGGGGATCCAGGGTAACGAGCGGCATCGCCGGTGGCTCTGGACCCCCGCCTGCGCGGGGGTACGGTAAGGGGGATATGACCCCGCTCGACCTCGCCATCGTCGTGCCGGTCTTCAACGAACGCGGCAACGTGCCGTTGCTGGTCGCGGCGCTCGACACGGCACTGGCGGGGTATGCGTGGGAGGCGATCTTCGTCGATGACGACAGCCCCGACGGCACCGCCGATGTCGTGCGGGCGATCGCCCGCCGTGATCCGCGCATCCGCGTGTTGCAACGGATCGGCCGGCGCGGACTGTCGACCGCCTGTATCGAGGGGATGTGCGCCACCGCCGCGCCGCTGGTCGCGGTGATCGATGGCGACCTGCAGCATGACGAGGCGTTGTTACCGCGCATGGCGGCGGCGCTGGCGGGGGATCGGGCGCTCGATCTGGTGATCGGATCGCGTTTCGTCGACGGCGGCGGGACGGGGGCGTGGGATGCCGATCGCGTCGCCAAATCGGCGCTGGCCACCCGGCTGTCGCGGCGGGTGCTGAAGGCCGATCTGTCCGATCCGATGAGCGGGTTCTTCATGATCCGCAGCGATGTGGTGCGGGGCGTCGCGCCGCGCCTGTCGGGGATCGGGTTCAAGATCCTGCTCGACATATTGACCGCCGCGCCGGTGCCGCTGCGCTTCGTCGAATTGCCCTATGTGTTCCGCACGCGGGCGGTGGGGGAAAGCAAGCTCGACCATGTCGTCGCGCTCGAATATCTGATCGCGCTGTACGACCGGATGTTCGGGCGGGTGGTGCCGGTGCGGTTCGTCATGTTCTCCGCGATCGGCGCGGCGGGGGCGATCGTGCATCTGGCGGCGCTGGGATTGCTGCTCGAACTGGGTGGCGGGTTCGTGACGGCGACGATCGTTGCGACGATGGTCGCGATGACGTTCAACTTCTTCCTGAACAACCACCTGACCTATCGCGACCGGCGGCTGCGCGGGGTGCGGGCGCTGGTCGATGGCTGGGTGTCGTTCTGTGCGGTGTGTTCGGTGGGGGCGGTGGCCAATGTCGGGCTGGCGGCGTTCCTGTACGACGTGCGCGGCGGCGCGTGGGCGCTGCCGGCGCTGGCGGGGATCGCGGTCGGGGCGGTGTGGAATTTCGCGCTGTCGTCGCGCTTTACGTGGGGGCGGTATGGGCGGCGGTTGAGCTGATCGGGTTCACGCGGAGGAGCGGAGAAGAGTTGTTTTCGCGCAAAGGCGCAGAGGGCGCAGAGGGCGCAGAGGGCGCAGAGCGGTTGTGGTTGCCGCGGCAGCGGCTTTCCATTTTCGGGGAGGAAGGTGACGTCTCCCGATCGCAACCTCTCTGCGCCCTTTGCGCCTTTGCGCGAATAATTTACTCTTCTTCGCGCCTCCGCGCCTTCGCGTGAACTAACCTAACGCCAGCTGTCGAACCACATCCAGCGATTGAACGCCTGCGGTCCCGACAGCGGGGCGGCGGAGAGGATCGGGTAGAAATAGACGAACAGCAGGATCGCCGGCAGCGCGAACCATTCGTCGGCGCGGGCGAGGCGACCTTTGGCATGGGCGTGGAAGGCGGCGGCGAGCGCGAGGCAGAGCCAGATGCTCGACAGGTGATAGTAATAATAGAAGCCGAGCGATTTGGGGATCACCGCCCATACCGCCAGCGACCCGACCCACAGCAGCCCGACGCCGAATAACGCCGGTGCCCGCCGCTTCCACCCGGTCCGCAGGCACACCGCGACGGCCAGCAATCCGCCCCACATGATCGCGGGATTGCCGAGCAGCAGCACGCCGCGCTGCACACCCGCGTCGGGTTCGTAAAAATACCAGATCGGCCGGGCAAGCAGCGGCCAGGTCCACCAGCTCGATTGATAGGGATGCGCCGCCAGCACCTGCGTCTGGCGTTCGTACATATCCCATTGGAACGGCAGCAGCCGGGCGAGGGTCAGCGGCTCGGACGCGTAGAAGAAGGCCGGGGCAAAGGTCGCGTAATAGGTGGCGATGCTGACCACGCCGAGGATCGCCAGCGCCGCGATCAGCGGCAGGCCCGACCAGTAATCGCGCTTGCCGGTCTTGCCCCAGATCAGCAGCAGTCCCGCGCCCGCGACATAGGGCACCGCCGCCCATTTCACCCCGACCGCCAGCCCGAACAGCAAGGCGGCCAGCGTCAGCCGCAGCGCCGGCCGACCGCGCATCGACCACAGCAGCGCGGCGATGGCGAGCGTCACGAACGCGCCGAGATACACCTCCAGCATCGCCGTCCGCGCCTCGACCAGCAGCGTCTGGTTCAGCATCGCCAGCGCCGCGCCGAACGCGGAGACATGCGTCCGCCGGAACAGCAGTTGCAGGATGGCGAAGACGCCGAGCACCGTCGCGGTGCCCGCCAGCGTCCCCATGATCCGCCAGCCCCACGGATTGTCGCCGAGCAGCAGGATGCCGGCCGCGATCAGTTCCTTGGCGACCAGCGGATGTTCGGGATTGGCGGGATAGGCAAGCGTCAGCAGCGTCCGCGCGGCGGGGACGTAATGGACTTCGTCGAACGACAGCTTGCCCGGCCGGCCCAGCGCCCAGGCGAACAGCAATTGCGCCGCCACGCCGATCAGCAGCGCGGTGGTCCATGGGCGATCGCGCAGGCGGGAGAGCATGGCGGGCGTGTAGCCCAAGCCAATCCTCCCCACAATGTGGGGAGGGGGACCGTCCGTAGGACGGTGGAGGGGGGTGTCCGCGCGGCGCAACGGTTTCGGTTGCCGACATCCCCCTCCACCATGCTGCGCATGGTCCCCCTCCCCGTGCCGGGGAGGATGCGAACAAGGCAGTCAAGATTCAGATATGTCGCCCATGACTTGCCACATTCGGCCCCTAACGGGCCGTTCATGGCATTGATCGATACGTTTCTCGCCCGCACGGTTCGTCGCGGTACGCTTTCCCTGACCCACGCCGATGGCCGTACCGTCCAATTCGGTACACCCGATCCGGCCTTTCCCGATGTCGCGATCCGCTTCACCAAGCCGGGCGTCGCCGGCCGCATCGTCCGCCATCCGGCATTGGGTGCGGCGGAGGCGTTCATGGACGGCGAACTGGTCATCGATCGCGGCGATATTCGCGATCTGGTCGAATTGCTGACCGGCAACACGCCATGGGGCCGGGGCGGCGGGTTGCGGCCATCGCTGCCGATCCGTCTGTTCGATGCCGTCCGCCACCGCATCGACCGGGTCAACATGGCGCGCCGGTCGAAACGCAACGTCGCGCACCATTACGACCTGTCCGACCGGCTCTACGCGCTCTTCCTCGACACCGACCTGCAATATAGCTGTGCCTATTTCACCGATGCCGACAATGGCCTCGAACAGGCGCAGGCCGACAAGAAGGCGCATATCGCCGCGAAACTGGCGATCCGGCCGGGGATGCGCGTGCTCGACATCGGCTGCGGCTGGGGCGGGATGGCGCTGTATCTGCACGAGAAGACCGGGGCCGAAGTACTGGGCGTGACCCTGTCCGAAGAGCAGATCAAGGTCGCCCGCCGTCGCGCCGAAGCTGCCGGCGTCGCCGACAAGGTGAAGTTCGAGCTGATCGATTATCGCGACGTCACCGGCCGGTTCGACCGGATCGTATCGGTCGGCATGTTCGAGCATGTCGGCCCGCCGCAATATGGCACCTTCTTCCGCAAATGCCGCGAATTGCTGACCGATGACGGCGTCATGCTGGTCCATACCATCGGCCGGATGGGCGTGCCGGGCGTCACCGACACCTTCACGACCAAATATGTCTTCCCCGGCGGCTATAACCCCGCGCTGTCGGAGATCGTGCGCGGCTATGAAGGCACCAAGCTGATCGCGAGCGATATCGAGGTGCTGCGGGTCCATTATGCGCTGACCATCGATCACTGGTATGCGCGCACGGTCGCGGCGAAGGATCAGATCGTCGCGCTGTACGACGAGAAGTTCTACCGCATGTGGACCTTCTACCTCGCCGGCGCGGCGGCAGCGTTCCGCCATGGCGGCATGGTTAACTACCAGGTGCAGCTGACCCGCGACCGCTGGGCATTGCCGCTGACGCGGGATTATATGGTGGAGGACGAGCGGCGGCTGCGGGCGTGAGGGTGACGCCGCCCCGGATCGAATCCGGGGCGACGCCGTTTCGCAGGTTCCGGGCCGATCACCGGAGACGGATCAGCCGACGGTAATGCCGACCACCTTCCACTCCGCCGCTTCCTGATCGAGCGTCACCGTCTCGACCAGTTCGCCGCCATTGGCGAAGCGGGTGCGGAACTTGAGCATTTCATAACCCGATGGCGGGGCGGGAACGTTCTCCTGCCCGATGAACGTCCGCGACACGACCGCGCCGAGCGGCACGCGCACTTTTTTCGACACATCGGTCCAGACCTGTTCGGTGTTGAGCTTGCGGAACGCGACGCCGAACCGGCGATAGCTGTCGCTCCACCGCCCCTGATCGACCAGTTCGAGAAAGGCGCGCGCGGCATCGGGTGCTGCGGTCGCGGGGGCGGTGGTCGCAGGTGGCGGTGCCTGCATCGTGGTCGGCAACAGGGTGAAGGCCAGCAGGCCGAGGGCAAGGGTCATGACGATCGCTCCGATCAGAAACCGGGGCAGGCGACGTGCCGGCCCCGCGCCGTCGTCCGGCGTGGAAGCCACATCGGTGGTGCGGCGGCTCGCGTCGTCCCCGTTTCTCATGTCCCCCAGATTTTCGGGGGTCGCGCCCTCGGCCTCGAACAGCATCCGCGCCGCCTCGCGACTGCTCGACACCGCCAGCTTGCGCCGGGCGTCGCGCAGCCGCTCGTTGATGGTGTGGACCGACAGGCCGAGCGTCACCGCGACCGATTTCGCATCATGGCCGCGCACGATCAGGCGCAGCGTCTGCTTTTCCTTGTCGGTCAGGGCGGTGAGGCCCGGATGGTCCGGCATTGTCATGCGGCGGGACCTATGGCCGGGGCTGGGGTGGGACCACCCCTAAAAATTTGGGAAGCAGGACGGTGGTCCCAAATACGTCGTCGCCGCGGATCAAGTCCGGGGTAACGACGAAGGGAAAGCGGCGGCTCAATCCTCGCCGAAGCGATCCTCGACCAGTTGCGCGAGTTGTCCGACCACCGCCTCGGCACCGTCGCCGCTCGCGCTGATCGTGATATGGTCGCCCTTGGCGGCGCCCAGCATCATCAGGCCCATGATCGAGGTGCCGGTGACGCTCGATCCGTCCTTTTCGACGCTGACCTCGATCGGTTGCGCGGCGGCCATCGTCACGAATTTGGCGGAGGCGCGGGCGTGGAGGCCGCGACGGTTGGTGATCTGCACGGTGCGCGAGGTTGTCATGCCGCTGCTTCCCCCAGAACCTCGCTGGCGACCGATATATATTTGCGGCCGGCTTCGCGCGCGGCGGCGACCGCTTCGGCGACCTTCATCGCCTTGCGCGCGCCACCCAGCCGGATCAGCATCGGCAGGTTGATGCCGGCGATCACCTCGATCCGGCCGGTTTCCATCAGCGAGATCGCAAGGTTGCTGGGCGTACCACCGAACAGGTCGGTCAGCACGATCACGCCCTGCCCGGCATCGACCGCGGCGATCGCGGTCGCGATGTCGGCGCGGCGTTCCTCCATATCGTCGTCGGGACCGATACACACCGTCTCGATCCGCTCCTGCGGGCCGACGACATGCTCCATCGCAACGACGAACTCCTGGGCAAGACGACCATGCGTCACCAAAACCAACCCGATCATGTTCGTCGTCGTTCCTACATCCGTCATGGCGCGCGCCGTGCGCCTTCCAGCGAGTCCTGCGGCGCGGTGCCGAGATCGCGATGTTCTATCGTGGGCGAAAAACCCTGCTCGCGCAACCATGCCCCCATGCGTTCGGCGACATGGACCGACCGGTGTCTCCCGCCGGTACAGCCGAAAGCGATGGTGACATAGGATTTGCCCTCCGCCTTGTAGCGCGGCAGCAGCGTCGCCAGCATCGTTTCGAACGAAGCGATGGCGGCGTCATAGGCGGGATCGGCCTGCACATAGGCGGCAACATCGGCGTCGAGGCCGGTGCCGGGCCGCAGCACCGGGTCCCAGTGCGGGTTGCGCAGGAAGCGCATGTCGAGCACGATATCGGCGTTGCGTGGCGCACCGCGCGCGAAGCCGAACGAATATACTGACAACACCGGATCGGCGCTGCCCGGCGCGGCGAACGTCTCGCGCACCCATTCCGCCAGCGCGTTGCGCGAGAAATGGGTGGTGTCGAGCAGCCGGTTCGCAAAGGCGCGCAGCGGTTCGAGCACCGCGCGCTCGGACTCGATCCCGTCGGCGGCGGTGCGATCGGTGGCAAGGGGATGGCGGCGGCGCGTTTCGTTGTAGCGGCGCTCCAGCTCGGCCTGGCTGCTGTCGAGGAACAACACGCTGACGCCGAGATTGGGGCGGTCGCGAATGCGGTCGACGATCTGTTGTGCGTCGAAGCCCCGCGTCCGGGTGCCGATGCCGATCGCCAGCGGCCGTTCGGCATCGGCGGGGCTGGCAGCGATCAGGTTGCCGAGCAGGCGCAACGGCAGATTGTCGACGATATCCCAGCCGCTGTCCTCCAGCGTCTTGAGCACCGTCGATTTGCCCGCACCCGACATGCCGGTGACGAGCAGGATATCGGCATGACGCATCATCGGAGAATCCTGTCGAGCATGAGGTCGATCTTGGCGGGTGCCGAGGCTTCGAGCAACGCCAGTCTGTAGGCGGGGATGGCGATGCCGGCGAGTGTCCGCGTCATGGGATCGGGCAGGCGATCGGGGGTGCCGGCCTCGACGAACAGCGCGACGGGGATGCTGGCGATGGTCGGGCGATCGACGATGCCCAGCCCACGCACCTCGATACGGCCGGCGATGGTGGCGGGCGCGGTCGCGTGGAGCGTGCCGGCTTCGACATGGAGCAGGGTGTAATCGTCGCTGACCAGTACCCCGCCGCGCTCGATCAGCCGGAGCGCGAGGTCCGATTTGCCCGATCCCGACGGGCCGGCGATCAGCACGCCGACGCCGCGGATCGCGACGCAGCCGGCGTGGATCGGCGGTTCGGTCATTCGCCGGCGATCGGCAGATGTACGACGAAGCGCGCGCCGTCGCGGCTGTCCCGGCGTGATTCGGCGGCGATCATACCGCCATGCCCTTCGACGATGGTCCGTGCGATGGCAAGGCCGAGGCCGGAATGCTGGCCGAACGCCTCGCCGCCGGGGCGGACCGAATGGAACCGGCGGAACACCGCCTCGCGCTGTTCGGGCGGCACGCCGGGACCGTCGTCGACGATCTCGATCTCGACCAGATCGCCGTCGTTTCCGCCGCCGATCCGCACCGCGCCGCCGGGCGGGGAGAAGGAAATGGCGTTGTCGATCAGATTGGCGAACACCCGTTCCAGCCGGGCACCCTCGCCGTGCACGACCAGCGGACCGACGTCGCCACGATCGAAGTGGAGCGTCACGTCGCGGTCGATCCCGCGATCGACACGGTACGCGACCAGCGCCGCGATCAGCGCCGCCAGATCGACATCCTCGAACTTCGCCCGCGCCAATTGCCCATCGAGCCGCGAGGCATCGGAGATATCGGTGATGAGGCGGTCGAGCCGGTGGACGTCGTCCTGCACGATCGCCAGCAACTGGTCGCGCAGATCGGGATCCCTGACCGTCGCCAGCCCGTCGACCGCCGACCGCAGCGAGGCGAGCGGATTCTTGAGCTCATGGGTGACGTCGGCGGCAAAGGCTTCGGTCGCATCGATCCGGCTGCGCAACGCGGCGGTCATGTCGGACAGCGAGCGGGCGAGCATGCCGATCTCGTCGCGGCGGCTGGGCAGGCGCGGCACCACGACCTCCCGGTCGCGGCCCAGCCGCACCCGGATCGCGGCGCGCGCCAGCATCCGCATCGGGCGGACGATGGTGCGCGCGAGGAACAGCGACAGCAGCACCGACAGCAGCACCGCGACCGCGAGAACCATGCTCAGCCGCGCGCGTTCGGTCCGCACCGTCTGGGTGATGTCGCGGGCATTGACCGTCGCCATCAGTACCCGGTCCTCGGGCAGGGGCGCGGCGGCGGTGACGACCGGCGTCCGGTCGGGCGCGCGCCACACCGTCGCGGCGGTGCCGCCGGTGGTGCGGACCGTCACCACATCGGGCCAGCGCAGGCCGCGACCCGGCGCGCGTTCGCGGTAGAGCGGGTCGCGATCGTTGCGGACCACGGTATCGATCACCGCGTCGAGCGCGCGCGCCGCATCCTGCTGCCAGCCATCCTTGTCGGGATCGCGCAGCTGGAAATTGCGCACGCCCAGTTGCCGGCTGTCGGCGACCAGCCGCCCCCGCCGGTCGTAAATGCGCAGCCGCAGCCCTGATTTGCGCGCGAAATTGACCATTTCGTCGGTGCGCTCGTCGGGCGACAACAATGTCAGCGCCTCGGCGATCAGCCGCACTTCGCGTTCGGCCTGCGCCACCCGGCCGTCGACGATGCGCGCACGATAGCTGTCGAGATAGAAGAACCCGCCCGCCAGCAGCGCGAGCGCGAAGATGTTGACGAACAGGATGCGCGGGGTGAGCGACACCCGCCCCGACCAGCGCAGCGACAGGGCACCTTCGTTGGGCGGACGGTCGATGGGGTCAGCGTCGGGCATTCGGCATTCCTACATGCCGCAGCCGTACCCCCGCGCAGGCGGGGGTCCAGCGTTCCACCCGCCGACCGTTGTTCCGCCTGGCTCTGGACCCCCGCCTGCGCGGGGGTGCGGCGGAGTGGCTGGGCAGGCGCGGCGCGCCTGTGCTCCCCGTCCTAATCGTCGGCGAACCGGTATCCTGCGCCATATAACGTCTCGATCGCGTCGAATTCCTTGTCCACCTGCCGAAACTTGCGGCGCAACCGCTTGATGTGGCTGTCGATGGTGCGGTCGTCGACATAGATGTCGTCCTGATAGGCGGCGTCCATCAACTGGTTGCGGGTCTTGACGATACCCGGACGGCTGGCGAGCGTTTCGAGGATCAGGAATTCGGTGACGGTCAACGTCACGTTCTCGCCGTTCCACGTCACCTTGTGCCGCGCCGGGTCCATCGCCAGCCGCCCGCGCTCAAGCACCGGTTGCGCGCCCTCGGTGCTGCCGGCTTCGCCCGGCTGGGCCGGTTCGGCACGGCGCAGGATCGCACGGATGCGCGCGATCAGCAGCCGCTGCGAAAACGGCTTGGCGATGTAATCGTCGGCACCCATGGCGAGGCCCAGCGCCTCGTCCAGCTCGTCGTCCTTGCTGGTCAGGAAGATGACCGGCAACCGGCTGCGCTCGCGCAACCGGCGGAGCAGTTCGAGGCCGTCCATCCGCGGCATCTTGATGTCGAGCACCGCGAGGTCGGGCGGGTTCTCGGCGAACGCCTTCAACGCCACCTCGCCATCCGAATAGACGCGCGTGACGAATCCCTCGGTCTGCAACGCGATCGAAACGGAGGTCAGGATGTTGCGGTCGTCATCGACCAGGGCGATCGTCGCGGTCATTGCCTCGGGTCCGTCTGCATCATCGGCAGGGTTACGGGAAAGGGGCGTTCGGCTCAATGCCCCCGGCGCTTTCAAATCGTCATATAATTGGGAAAGAACAGCGGGCGTCCCGATTTGATCGCCGGTAATCAACGCACCGTCGAAAATGATGTTTAACGCGTTTGACGCGCGGCGTCGGCAAGCATAGGGGAAGCATAGCGAACACATAGCGAGGCGACGTACAGGGCGTTCGCCGCCGGTGATTCGACAGGGAGAATGGCAGCATGGCGATCGTGACGCCGGAATACGGACTGGCTGCGATGGAAATCGAGACCGGGGCCGATGTGCACTGGAACCTGCAGACGCCGCAGCTCGTCGAACAGGCGGTGGCCCGTGGCGAGGGGCGGCTGGCCAAGGACGGCCCGCTGGTCGTCACCACCGGTCGGCATACCGGCCGCAGCCCGCAGGACAAGTTCATGGTCCGCGACGCCATCACCGAGGAAACGGTGTGGTGGGGCAAGACCAACCGTGCGATGCAGCCCGAACATTTCGCGGCACTGAAGGCGGACTTCCTCGAACAGTTGACCACCGAACCGACGCTGTTCGTGCAGGACCTGTACGGCGGATCGCAGCCCGAACACCGGGTGAAGGTTCGCGTCATCAACACGCTGGCGTGGCATAACCTGTTTATCCGCACGATGCTGGTGCGTCCCGACGTCGCCGACCTTGCCGGGTTCGTGCCCGACTTCACGATCATCGACCTGCCGACCTTCCGCGCCGATCCCGAACGGCACGGTTGCCGCAGCGAGACGGTGATCGCGGTCAGCATGACCGAAAAGCTGATCCTGATCGGCGGCACGCAATATGCCGGCGAGATGAAGAAGTCGGTGTTCGGCCTGCTCAACTTCCTGCTGCCCGAAACCGGCACGATGCCGATGCACTGTTCGGCCAATATCGGCCCGAACGGCGACACCGCGGTGTTCTTCGGCCTGTCGGGCACCGGCAAGACGACCTTGTCGGCCGATGCCAGCCGCACGCTGATCGGCGACGACGAACATGGCTGGTCGGACACGGCGGTCTTCAATTTCGAAGGCGGCTGCTATGCCAAGATGATCCGCCTGTCGGCCGATGCCGAACCGGAAATCTTCGCGACGACCAAGCGGTTCGGCACCGTGCTCGAAAACGTGGTCATGGACGCCGACACCCGCACGCTCGACCTCGACGATCCGAGCATCGCCGAAAACTCGCGCGCGGCCTATCCGATCGACTGCATTCCCAATGCGTCGGCCGACAATATGGGGCCGACGCCGCGCAACGTGGTGATGCTGACCGCCGACGCCTTCGGCATCCTGCCGCCGATCGCACGACTGACCCCCGATCAGGCGATGTATCACTTCCTGTCGGGCTATACGTCGAAGGTCGCCGGCACCGAAATCGGCGTGACCGAGCCGGAACCGGTCTTCTCTACCTGCTTCGGGGCGCCGTTCATGCCGCGCCACCCGTCGGTCTATGGCAATCTGCTGAAGGAGCGCATCGCCAAGGGCAATGTCGCGTGCTGGCTGGTCAACACCGGCTGGACCGGCGGCCAATATGGCGAAGGCCGCCGCATGCCGATCAAGGCGACGCGTGCGCTGCTCAACGCCGCGCTCGACGGGTCGCTGGCCGATGGCGAGTTCCGCACCGATCCGAATTTCGGGTTCGACGTGCCGGTTTCGGTGCCGGGCGTCGACGCCGCGATCCTCGACCCGCGCTCGACCTGGGCGGATGGCGATGCCTATGACCGCACGGCTGCCAAGCTGGTCGATCTGTTCAACCACAATTTCGCGCAATTCGCCGACGCGGTCGACGCCGGCGTCCGCGATGCCGCACCGAAGGCACGCGAACTGGCGTAAGCGGTAGGAGAGGGAGCGCCCCCGCCACGTAGCGGGGGCGCCTTTCCGTTCGTGACGTCGTCCCCGCACCGGCCGGGACCGGCAGGCGCAGCTGCCGCACGTCTTCCCCGAATGCGCGGGAAGGACACCCGGTTTCTCCCCAACGCTCGCCATGCCCCGGGATAACAATCGCGACTTCGGCGTTGTGAGGCGGATGACCGATCCGAATCACGCCGCTCTGACGCTGCGCGCCGGCCGCAAGCTGCGGTTGAAGGTGGAAGTGTCGGTCACGCCGATCGGTCTGTTGTCGATCGGGGCGCTGGTTTCGGCGATCCTGTTGTCGAGTGCCGCGATCGTCGTCGCGGCGCGCCGTTGAGGGGGAGGGGCGATGTTCTACGACTCCAACGCATGGCCACCACCGCCCGACGGTTACGAACCGCCCCGCCCCCCCGCACGGCTCAGCCCGCCGCAGGAACGGGTGATGATCGGCACGATCGCCGTTTTCCTGCTGGTAATGTTCATCGGCCCGCTCGCCGGATCGTCGGTCGTCCTCGCGATCCTGTCGCTATTCACCTAACCGCGCACGAAGGTCCAGCGATTGCCCTCGGCACCCACAAAGCGATAGCCGTCGCTGTCGAATCCCTGCATCGCATCGACGTCGGTCACGCGGTGTTCGCACATCCACCGCGCCATCATTCCCCGCGCCTTTTTGGCATGGAAGCTGACGAATCGTGGTCCGTCCGGACCTTCCTCGCGGAAGTCGACGTCGATCACGCGAATCCCGTCGGGCAGCTTGCCTGCGACCGCATGCCAATATTCCTGGCTGGCGAGGTTCAGCACCACCGCATCGCCGCTTGCCGCGACGTCGTCGGCCAGCAGCGCCGCGATCCGCGTGCCCCAGAATCCGTAGAGATCGCTCGACCGTCCCGGCGCCCAGCGGGTGCCCATTTCCAGCCGATACGGCCGAATGGCGTCGAGCGGCCGCAACAGCCCGTACAACCCCGACAGGATCCGCACATGATCCTGCGCGAACGCAAAGCCCGGTTCCTCCAGCGACTTCGCATCGAAGCCGGTATAGACGTCGCCGGCAAAGGCCAGCATCGCCGGCCGTTCGGGCGCATCGGCGAAGGCGCGATAGCGGCCGGCGTTCAGTTCGGCCAGTTTCGGCGAAATCTTCATCAGCTTCGCCAGCTTCGCGGCCCCCAGCCGCGCCGCGCCGCGCGCGATCTGTCCGGTCTGATCAGGCAGGCGCGGCATGCTGTGCTGCGGCAAGGCGGGCAGGGGACTGTCGTAATCGAGCGTCTTGGCGGGGGAAAGGATCGCGATCATCGCCGCCGCCTATCCGCCTGCAAAGCCGCCGTCAAAGGGCGGAAGGGAGCCGAACCGTTCAACGCGCGTTCACGCGGTGTCCGGCATCGGACGACGCGCGCGCCCGCTTGTGCGGATGCGTCATAGGACATACAGGGGCGGCGCCTGCCGGGCGTTGTTCCGGTACCAGTTTTCGGGAGAGATCACGGCATGACGTTCGTTTCCAAGGCTGCCCTCGCCGCCATGCTCGGCCTGGGTGCAACCCTGGTCGTCGCCCCGCCGGCCGACGCGCAGAAGCGCAAGAAGGACGAGGCGGCCGCCGCCGCGCCGCAGATCCAGGTCAGCGAAGCGTTCCGCACCGCCGCGCTCGCCGCCGACGCCGCGATCAAGGCGAAGGACTTCGCGACCGCCGATACCCAGATCGCCGCCGCACAGGCCGCAGCGACCGCCGGCAATCAGGACGAGGCCTATTTCCTGGCGCAGATCAAGGTGCAGGCCGCACAGGCGAAGAACGACCGCCCGGCCCTCGCCGCGGCTATCGACGAACTGCTCGCCAGCCCCAAGCTGAAGCCCGAAGAGCGCGGTGGCCTGTATTATAACCGCGGCGTCCTCGCGCTCGACGCCAAGCAGGGTGACGCTGCCAAGCAGTTCTTCCAGCGCGCGCAGCAGGCCGGCTACAAGGACCCCGATCTCGACCTGCGCCTTGCCCAGATCGAGATTCAGGGCGGCAATATCGATGCCGGCGTCCAGAACATGGAAAAGGTCATCGCCGCGAAGAAGGCCGCCGGTCAGCCGGTGCCGTCGCAGTGGTACGACTATATGATCTCGCAGCTGTACAAGTCGAAGCGTTCGGCCGAGGCCGGCCAGTGGGCGCGTCGTCAGCTGACCGAATATCCGACGCAGGCGAATTGGCGCAAGGTGCTGATCCTGTTCCGCGACCGCGCCGACAATAACGGTGCGACGCTCGGCAATCAGGCGCGTGTCGACGTGCTTCGCCTGATGCGCGATACCAAGTCGCTGGCCGACCAGAACGACTATCGCGAATATACGCAGGTTACGCAGGACATCGGCCTGCCCTATGAAACCGTCGCGCTGATCGACGAAGGTCGCGCGTTGGGCAAGATTCCGGCATCGGCAGCGGTGTTCAACGGCATCAAGACGACCGCCCAGACCCAGATCAAGGCCGACGGTTCGGTCACCGTGCTCGAAACCCGTGCCAAGGCGGGTGCCAATGGCCGCGCGGCGGCTGCGGCCGGCAACGTCTATCTGGCGACCGGCAACAACGCCAAGGCGATCGAGCTGTATCAGCTGGCGCTGCAAAAGGGCGGGGTCGATGCCGACGAAGTGAACACCCGCATCGGCATCGCGCAGGCCCGTTCGGGCAATGCCGCCGAAGCCAAGGCGTCGTTCGCCAAGGTGACCGCCGGCCCACGCGGCGAAATCGCGACCTTCTGGACGCTGTTCGTCGATCAGCCGCGCATCGTCGCCTCGACCCCGGTCGTCGGCAACAACTGATCGCATCGTACGCGTTGCACAATTCGGCCCGGACAGGCGACTGTCCGGGCCGTTTTCATTGGGGTCGGGTCAAACTACGCCTGCGTGCGTCGTCCGCGCGAAAGCCCGTTTATCGTCCCAGCATGTGATCCACGAAACGCGGCAGATCCTTGAAGCCCGACAGCTTCACCGCGCCGCCTTCGGCGCTTTGCGAGGACGGCACCAGCGCCCGGCCGAAACCGAGCTTTCCGGCCTCCTTCAACCGCAGCGCGCCATGCGCCACCGGCCGTACCTCGCCCGACAGCGCGATTTCGCCGAACACGATCGCATCCGATGGCACCGGTCGTTCGGACAGGGCCGAGACCAGCGCCGCCGCCACCGCCAGATCAGCCGCGGGATCGGTCACCCGATACCCGCCGGCGATGTTCAGATAGACTTCGGCGGTCGCGAACGCCAAGCCGCACCGCGCCTCCAGCACGGCGAGGATCATCGCCAGCCGACCCGAATCCCAACCGACCACCGCGCGGCGCGGCGTGGCCCCGGACGCCAGTCGGACGGTCAGCGCCTGCACCTCGACCAGTACCGGCCGCGTGCCCTCCAGCGCCGGGAACACCACCGTGCCGGTGACATTCTCGTCACGGCTGGTCAGGAACAGCGACGAAGGGTTCGAGATTTCGGACAATCCTTCGCTTTCCATCGCGAAGACGCCGATTTCGTCGGTACCGCCGAAGCGGTTCTTGACCGCGCGCAGGATGCGATACTGGTGGCTGCGTTCGCCTTCGAACGCCAGCACCGTGTCGACCATATGTTCGAGCACGCGCGGGCCGGCGATCGATCCGTCCTTGGTCACATGGCCGACCAGCACCACCGCCGTGCCGCGTTCCTTGGCGAACCGGATCAGTTCGCCCGACGATGCCCGCACCTGGCTGACGGTGCCCGGCGCGCCTTCGATCAGGTCGCTGTGCATCGTCTGGATCGAATCGATGATGAGCAGATCGGGTGCCGCCGCCCCGCCGAACGTCGTCAGGATATCGCGGACCGACGTCGCCGCCGCCAGTTGCACCGGCGCGTTGCCAAGGCCGAGGCGGCGCGCCCGCAACCGCACCTGATCGGCCGCTTCCTCGCCCGAGACATAGGCGACGCCCTTGCCCGCCAGCGCCAGCTTTGCCGCGGCCTGCAACAACAGGGTCGACTTGCCGATGCCGGGATCGCCGCCGATCAACGTCGCCGACCCCTCGACGAAGCCGCCGCCCAACGCGCGATCGAGTTCGGCGATCCCGGTCGTCAGCCGATCGGGTAGCGCGATGTCGGTATCGAGGCCGGATAACAGGATCGGTCGGCCGCCGCTTTGCAGGTTATGCCGCGCCGAAAACGGAGTGACGACCGCCCCGGCATCCTCGACCAGCGTGTTCCAATCGCCGCAATCGGCACATTGCCCCGCCCATTTGGACGAGACCGATCCGCATTGCTGACAGACATAGCGCTTCTGGGGTTTTGCCATGACAGCGCCCTAACAGAAGCGGAACGAAAGGGGAATATCGCAACGATCATCCCCGTCACCGGCAGGGCGAACGCCGCGCATCGCGCCCGCCGGGGGGAACATTCAATCCAGTTCGCTGCCGCGTTTGAGCACCTTGGCCCCGTCTTCCTGCTCGATCAGATAGGCGGGGTTTTCCTTCGTCCCGTTCTTCGTGATCTTCGTGCCCTTGATCGTCCGTTGCACCCGCCGTTCGAACCGTTCCTCGACCTTGCCCTCGGCGGTGCCGTTGCCCCACGACCATGATACCTTGGCACCCGTCTTGTAGCTGTCGCTCATCTGCCCACTCCTGTCGTCGGCACGGTCAACCGTCCGCAGCCGCAATGCGTTCCGGTGGCGTGATGCGCGCGTGCGCGCTATGGGCCACGGATGAAGGCTTCCCAACTCCGCGTGGCGATGTTCAGCGGAAACTATAATTATGTCCGCGACGGCGCGAACCAGGCGCTCAACCGGCTCGCCCGGCATCTGCTCGACCGCGACGTCACGCTTCGCGTCTATTCGCCGACCGTCGCCAATCCGGCATTTCCGCCGACCGGCGATCTGGTCAGCGTGCCGGCCTATGGCATGCCCGGCGGACGCGGCGAATATAAGCTGGCGCGTGGGCTGACGATGAAGACCCGCGCCGACCTCGAAGGGTTCCGGCCGAATATCGTCCATGTTTCCGCCCCCGACATTCTTGGTCACCGCGCGCTCAGCTGGTCCCGGAAACAAGGGGTCGCGACGCTCGCGTCGCTTCACACCCGCTTCGAAACCTACCCGCAATATTACGGCATCGGTTTCCTCGAACCCGTTGCGCGCGGCGTGTCGAAACGCTTCTACGACCGTGCCGATCAGGTGATGGTGCCCGGTCGGGGCATGGCCGAACTGCTGCACGAATGGGGCGTGACCAGCCCGGTCGGCATCTGGTCGCGCGGGGTGGATCATCACCGTTTCAACCCGGCGATGCGCGATTTCGACTGGCGGCGGTCGATCGGCATCGGCGACGACGAGGTCGCGGTCAGCTTTCTCGGGCGGCTGGTTCTGGAAAAGGGGCTCGACGTCTTCTCGGACGTCGCCACCGAATTGCAGCGGCGCGGCGTCAAGCACCGCATCCTCGTGATCGGCGAAGGGCCGGCACGCGACTGGTTCGCCGAACGCGTGCCGCATGCGGTCTTCGCGGGGTTTCAGGCAGGCGACGATCTCGGCCGGGCGGTCGCGTCGATGGACGTGTTCTTCAACCCGTCGATCACCGAGACGTTCGGCAACGTCACGCTGGAGGCGATGGCGGCGGGGGTCCCCGTCGTTGCCGCGCGTGCGTCGGGTGCGGTCGGGCTGGTCGACGACCGGCGCACCGGCTTTCTCGTGCCGCCGCGCGACGTGCCGGCCTATGCCGATGCCATCGCCCGGCTGTGCGAGGATGCCAATATGCGCTGGCGCATGGGACTGGCGGGCCATGAGGACGCCAAGGAATATGAATGGGGCCGCGCCAATCAGGCGGTGCTGGATGCCTATCTGCGGATCGTGCGCGGGTAAGGGCGCGTTCGGCCGCGCGCCGACCCTTTCACCGTAACAGCAAGCCGGAGCCGTTGCGGCGGCGAAGATTCGGTGAACTGCTTCGTCGCACGCCACCGGTTCCGGGGTGCCGCCCGCGCACGGATCGGCGCGTTGCGAGCAATTGTCCGATCGAGGGAACTACGCCCGCCCCCCGATGGCTTTTCCGCTACACTCGACCGAAACAAGCCAACGATCATCGCCGGAGCCGCCCATGAACCTTCTCCTCCTTGCCGCCGCCCTGTCGGGTGCGATGGCGGTCGCCGCCGGCGCGTTCGGTGCCCATGGTGCGTCGGGACCGGCGGTCGACTGGTTCAAGACCGGTGGCCAGTATCAACTCGCCCATGCCATCGCCGCACTGGTCGCGCTGAACCTCGGCGCGCGCGGGCCGGGCTGGCTGTTCGTTGCGGGCGGGCTGCTGTTCGGTGGTTCGCTCTACGCGATGGCGCTGGGCGGACCGCGTGGGGTGCTGGGACCGATCACGCCGCTGGGCGGGCTGGCGATGATCGTCGGCTGGCTGTGGCTCGGCTGGATCGCTTTGCGGCGGTAACGGGCCGCGGCGGGAGCAACATCGAGGCGGGTGTCCGACAGACCCGGCCTCCGCTCTGTCGACCGGACGCTCAGCCGGTCGCGATCGCGTAGGTATGGAACTGCGCGTCGCGCGTCCATCCGGCGCGCACATACAGCGCGTGTGCTGCGCTGTTATCGACCGCAGTCGCCAGCGACATCCGCGCCGCGCCGGAGTCGCGCGCGACGTCACATGCCGCATGCAGCAGCGCCGCGCCGACCCCGTGGCTGCGCAGCTCGGGCCGCACGAACAGGTCGTTCAGGATCATGGTCGGCCGCAGCCGCACCGACGAGAAACTCGGATATAGTTGCGCGAAGCCGGCATCGTCGTCGGCAAGCAGAAGGACCGACTGCGCCCGTTCGATCCGTTCGATCAGGAAAGCACGCGCGCCGTCGGGGTCGCTGTCCTGCTCGTAAAACTGCCGATACGCATCGAACAACGGGACGATGCGATCGATATCCTGCAACGTCGCACGGCGGATCGTACCCATGGCTTCCCTCGCTGACCGCGCGTCGGTGTCGACTTCCGCGCATACGCCGAATCACATTTCGTGCAGGGAATCGATCGATACCAATGGCTTGTACGACGCCTGCGGTCGCACGACTACGTCGCGCAACCTTAACGTAGCGCAAACTCCGCCCGTTTCGTGCCTATTGTCCGAAACGTGCCTTCGCGGCCTGTGCCACCGCCTCGCGCGCCGCCGCCAGCAGCGCGCCGGCCTTTGCCTCGCACTCGCGCTGTTCATATTCGGGCACGCTGTCGGCGACGATGCCCGCGCCCGACTGAACGTGCATGACCCCGTCCTTGACCACGGCGGTCCGCAGCACGATGCACGAATCCATCGATCCGTCGGGACTGAAATAACCGACCCCGCCGGCATAGGCACCGCGACGTTCACGTTCCAGCTCGGCGATGATCTGGCACGCCCGCACCTTGGGCGCGCCCGATACCGTGCCGGCCGGGAAGCCCGCGAACAGCGCGTCGAGCGCATCGGCGTCGTGGCGCAGCTTGCCCACGACGTTCGACACGATGTGCATGACATGGCTGTAGAATTCGACGGTATAGCTGTCGGTAACCCGCACGCTGCCGGTCGATGCGACCCGCCCGACATCGTTGCGGCCAAGGTCGAGCAGCATCAGATGTTCGGCCCGCTCCTTGGGATCGGCGAGCAGGCTGGTCCGGTTCGCTTCGTCCTCCGCCGCCGTCGCACCGCGCGGTCGCGTGCCGGCGATCGGCCGGATCGTAACCTCGCCATCGCGCAGCCGGACGAGGATTTCGGGGCTCGATCCGGTCAGCGCGAAGCCCGGCAGGTCGAGATGGTAGAGGAACGGCGACGGGTTGATCCGCCGGAGCGCCCGATACAATTCGAACGGCTCGAGCGGAAACGGGCTGGTGAAGCGTTGCGCCAGCACGACCTGAAAGATATCGCCCGCCGCGATATATTCCTTCGCCGCCGCGACCATCTCGCCATAGCGACCCGCGGGCAGGGTCGGCGTCAGCGCCATTTCCGGCGCTTCGGCCAGTCGCGCGGGCGCGGGCAGGGCGGCGGCGTCGAGCGCGGCGCCAGTCTCCTCGATCCGCTCGACCGCGCGCTCGACCGACGCCCCCGGCCAGACGGGCGCGACGACGAACAGCGTATCGGACAGGCGGTCGAACACCAGCAGCACCGTCGGCCGCACGAACATCATGTCGGGCAGGCCCAGCGCATCCTCGGCGGCTTGCGGCAACTGCTCGACCAGCCCGACCGTCTCATATCCGAAATAGCCGACCAGACAGGCCAGGGCCGGTGGCAGCGCGGCCGGCACCTCCATCCGGCACTCCCCGACCAGCGTGCGCAATGCTGTCAGGGTCGGCTCGGCGCAGGGCGCGAACGCATCGCGGTCGCTCAGCCAGTGCGGATTGATCGCTGCGTCATGCCCCTGCGCGCGGAACACCAGATCGGGGGCAAGGCCGAGCAGGCTGTACCGGCCCCGCACCGATCCGCCCTCGACCGATTCGAGCAGGAAGTCGCCGCGCCCCGGCTGGATCAGTTTCAGCGCGGCGGCGACCGGCGTTTCGGTATCGGCGACGCGGGTCGTCCACACCAGCGCCGGCCGGCCGGCGGTCAGCGCGACCTGCGCCGCCGCTACCCCAGAAACCGCGTTCATTGCGCAGCGGGGGTGGCCGTTCCGGCCAGTTCGTTCCGCAGGCGGCCGATCGCGGCAGCATTCTTGGTCACGCCGACCTGCCTGCGCACCGCCTCGACGAATTGTTCGGCATATTCATTGCCGCTGATCCGCCCCAGTTCACGACCGACGCCGGTGATCGCCGCCTTGTCGCCGCTCGCATCGCCGCGCGCGATCGAATCGAGATAGACGATGATCCATCCCTCGCCATCGGGCGCGGCGGTCAGTCGGGCCTTTTTCGGTGCCATCGAGAACATCAGCGACAGGGCTGGCGGCACCTGTGCCCCCAACTGCGACAATTGCAGGCGGGACGCGGTCACGGGACGCGGTGCGGGCAGGCGAGCCCCCGACTGCGCCACGGCGGTGTTCAGCGGCATGCCGCCATTCACCTTGGTCAGGATCTGCTGCGCGATCATCCGCGCCGCCTTCATCGCCTGATCCTTCAGATACTGGCCGACGACCTGCGCGCGAATGTCCGCCAGCGGACGCGGCGCGGCACGGGTCACGTCGCCGGTCGCGACCAGCGCGAAGGTGCCGTCGGCTTGGGTCTGCACGATCTGCGGCGCGTCACCGGCCTCGGCCGCGAAGCCGGCTTCGATGATCGGGGCCAGCGCCGGGTCGGGCTGGCCGGGCTTCATCGGGTCGATACCCTGCGCGGTGATCGGCGCGGTCGCTTGCGCAGTCAGCTTGGCATCGGCGACGATCTCGTCGAAAGTCGCGCCATCGGTGATGCCGCCGTCGATCTTTTCCTGCACCGCGCCCAGCGCCGTCGCGCTCTTGGTCTTCGTGAGTTCGGCGATGAGTTCGGGGCGGGCCTGCTCGATCGTCTTGCCGGGCACCTGGGTGATCGTATCGACCTTCAGCACCACGAAGCCGAGCGGCGAGCGTACCGGGCCGACCACCGCACCCTGTTGCGCGGCGAAGGCGGCGGCGGCGATTTCGGCCGAGGTCCGCGCGGCGAACTGACCCTGGGTCTGGCCGGTCAGCGTGGTCGCTTCCAGCCCGAGCGGCGCGGCGGCGGCCGAAACGCTCTGGCCGTTGCGAACCGCCTGCGCGACGCGGTTCGCCGCCGCCTGATCGGCGACGACCACCTGCGATATCGTGCGGGTCTGCGACGGTGCGAACCGTGCGGCGTTGGTGCGATACGCGGTCTGCACCTCGGCATCGGTCGGCGCGGATTGTGCCGCTACGCTCGCCGGGCTGATGATCGCATAGCGGAGCACCCGGCGTTCCGGGATCGTGTAGCGACCGCGATTGGCGGTGTAATAGGCCTGCAACTGCTGATCGGTCGGCGCGGCCGGGGCGGGCAGCGCCGCGGTCGGCACGATCGCGACCTGTCCGGTGCGCGCTTCCTTCGACAGCGAGGCATAGGGCAGCGCCAGCTGCTGCGGCATGAAGCTGTTCTCGACCGTGCGGGCGAGCATCAGCCGGGTCAGCACCGTCCGGCGGAAATCGTCGCGCAACTGTTGCGGGGTGATCCGGGCGCGGGCCAGCGCCTGATCGAACGCCTGCTGGCTGAATTTCCCGTCCAGCCCCTGGAACGCGGGCAGGCTGGCGATCTGTCCGTCGATATAGCGGTCGCTGACGGCCAGCCCGTGATCCTTCGCGAACTGCATCAGCGCCGAATCCGAAATCGCCCGCTCCAGCGATCCTTCGAACCCGCCCGCCGCGATATATTGCGCGGCGGTCAGCCCCGGCTGACGCTGCGCGGCATTCTGAACGTCGTTCTGGATCCGCTCGCGCAGTGCGACGTCGCCGATCTCCTGATCGCCGACCTTCGCCACCGCCGCGCCGCCACCGCCCATCGATGCGGGGCGCAGGCTCTGGAGATCCGCCATCGCAAACCCGATGGCGATCGTCACCAGCAGTAGCAGGCCGATGAAGATGCCGACCTTCGACTTGGTCATGCGCCTGAAGAAACCGAGCATCCGTCCAACCGATCGCGAGGAATGAAAGGAGGCTGCTTTAGAGACGGGCCGCCGCCGCTTCAAGGTTGCGCGGACCGCCAGACACGCTATCGGCTGTAGAACATGTAAAACGGGCTGGGAGCCGGAACGATGAGTCGTCGCAAGCTGGTCGCGGGGAACTGGAAGATGCACGGGCTGCGGGCGCAACTGGCCGAGATCGAGGCGATCGATGCCGCCGCCGCCGCCGCGCCGGGCGTCGATGTCGCGCTGTGCGTGCCGGCCACGCTGGTCCACCACGCGGCCGAGATCGCCAAATCGGTGCAGATCGGTGGACAGGACGTGCATGCCAACGACCGCGGCGCGCATACCGGCTGCCTGTCGGCCGAGATGTTGCGCGAGGTCGGGGCACAGGTCGTGATCGTCGGCCATAGCGAGCGCCGCACCGACCAGAACGAAACCAGCCACGACGCATGGGCCAAGGCCGCCGCCGCCCGCAGGCAGGGTCTGGCCGTGATCCTGTGCTGCGGCGAGACCGAGGCGGAACGCGACGCCGGCCGCGCCGAACGCGTGGTGCAGGCGCAGATCGAAAAATCGGTGCCCGAAGGTGCCAGCGGCGACTGGTTCACGCTCGCCTACGAACCGCGCTGGGCAATCGGCACCGGCCGCACGCCGTCGGCCGACGAAATCGCGCAGGTCCATGCGATCGCCCGCGCCAAGCTGCGCCAGATGGTGGGCGATGCCGCCGACGGCATCCGCATCCTCTATGGCGGATCGGTCACCGGTGCCAATGCCGGATCGATCCTGTCGATCGAGGATGTCGACGGGGCGCTGGTCGGTGGGGCCAGCCTGACCGCTTCGAAGTTCGTGCCGATCATCGAAGCTGCCGCCGCGCTGTAAGAGTCCGTTTGGAAATGCGCCGGCACCGCCTGTGAAACTCGCTCTACCGCGAGTTTTCAAACAGCCTTCAGGTTGGCAGGGAGCGGACGGGCGGTCGACTGCGTTGATCGTCCGTCAGCGCACGTTCAGTTACGATCGCGTATGAACGTGCGGATCGCTCTTTCCCGGGACCCTACGCCATGCGCCTACCGATCCTGATCCTCGCTTCCGCCCTGATCGCCAGCCCGGTCATCGCACAGGACCGCGTCGCGGCCAGCGAGGCGGAACTGGCGCGCATCGTCGAGGGGCGGACGATGGGCAAGCCGGTGGATTGCATCAACCTGCGCGACATTCGATCGAGCGAGATCGTCCCAAATATCGGGATCGTCTATCGGATGAACAACGGCACGTTGATGGTCAACCGGCCGGCCGGTGGCACGATCGCCGACCGGGACGACATCCTCGTAACCCGCACGATCGGAACGCGATTGTGCCGGATCGATATCGTCACGCTGGTCGACCGCAATTCGCAGATGTTCAGCGGGTCGCTGTCGCTCGACGATTTCGTCCCCTATTCGCGACTGCCGCGCAAGGTGAACTGACGGACTTGCGTCGGCGCGACGCTTCGCCCATATGGCGCGCGGGAGTCGGGCGGACGATGCCGTCGCCAACCCGGTCAGGTCCGGAAGGAAGCAGCCGCAACGATTTCGCAGCGGGTCGTCCGGCTCCCACCTCTATCGCTGCGCGGCAAGGTCCAGCGCGCGACCCATCAACGCCGTGAACCGCAGCGTATCGACCGGTTTCGCCGGATCGTTGACGCCGCCCGACATCGCGTACCAACCGCCGTCCTTGCCCTGCAGCAGGAACGTCATGGTGAGTACGCCCGGCTCCGACCCGCCCTTGTAACCGACATAGCGCCAGTTCGCCGCCGGTTCGGCAAGGCCGGGGTTTTTCGACAGGACGGCGCGGAGGTCCGCCCCTGCCGATCCGTCGAAGTGCCGTCGCAGCCAGTCCATCGTCCGCACCAGATCGTTCGGGCTGGCGAACCATTCGATCTGTTCGATGCGCAGCGGCTTGCCGTCCTGAAACAGATTGGCGGGAATCGCCGCGATCGGCGTGTCGCGAACCGGCCCGTCGAGGAACGCGCGACGCTGCGCCGTCGGCAGCGCCAGATACCGGGTTCCCAGCGCGCCGCCCTCGACGCCCTTCAGCTTGAACATTTCGAGGGTGCCGAGGAACGGGACGTTGCGCGTCCCGCCATCGGTCATGCCGACGACGGGCAACATCGCCTCGACCTTCTGCCGGCCGAGCTGGAACAACAGGATATCGGTCGCGCTGTTGTCGCTGACCGAAATCATCCGTTCGGCGAGGTCGCGGAACGGAACCCGCGTTCCCTTCGGCTGCTGGGCATAGCCGCCGCCCGGCAGCGCCGATCCGTCGAGCGTGACGACGTCGCTCCATTTCCGCTCGCCTGCCTCGATCGATCGCACCAGTTCGGCGAGGATCACGAGTTTGAACGCCGAACCGATCGCGAGCGGTGTGGACGCCGCATGGCTCTGGAGCGGTTGCGGGGCACCGCTGCCGAGCCTGGCAAGGGTGAAGCCACCATGGCCGGGCAGGGCGGCGACCTGTTCGACGACGGCGTCGATCGTCGCGGCGACCGGACCGCGCGGTTCGATTCCGCGGGTCAGGAGGCCGGTGATCGGGTGCGCTCCGTTCGGGTCGATCGCGACATCGGCATTCAGGACGCCGCGATCATAGCCGATGCGGATTCGTGCCGACCACGGCCCGGTCGGCTGCACCGCCTCGACACCGGTCGGCTTGCCGAGCGCCTGCGTCAGTTGCGCGCCGATCGCGTCGAACTGCGCCCGCGGCACGGCGGTGCGGAAGGACGGCGCGAAGACCGAATCATAGTCGCCCCGACCGGAGAGGATCGCCACGACGTCACGCGCCCGGCGCTCGACCTCGGCATTTGCGGCCGGTGCCGGTGCGGGTGCCGTCTGTGCTGCCGCTGCCATCAGGAACGTTGCCGCCAGCATTCGAATTCCCCCTTGTCCCCTGATCCGAGGGTGGCGAATGCCGTGCCGACCGTCAACTGAGGCGGAGGTTCAGGCGTCGATGACTTCGTCGTCGAGCCGCGCGGCATTCTCCTGAATGAAGGCGAAGCGGTGCGCGGGGTTGGTGCCCATCAACCGGTCGACCAGATCCTTGACCGCCGCACGCTCCTCATATTCCTGCGGCAGGGTGATGCGGATCATGCTGCGCGTCTTCGGGTCCATCGTCGTTTCGCGAAGCTGGCCGGGGTTCATCTCCCCCAGCCCCTTGAACCGGCCGACCTCGACCTTCTTGCCGCGAAACGCGGTGCGTTCCAGCTCGGCGCGGTGCGCATCGTCGCGGGCATAGAGCGACCTGGCTCCCACCGTCAGCCGGTACAGCGGCGGCTGCGCCAAATAGAGGTGTCCGCGCCGCACGACCTCCGGCATTTCCTGGAAAAAGAAGGTCATCAGCAACGTCGCGATATGCGCGCCGTCGACATCGGCGTCGGTCATGATGACGATACGCTCGTAGCGCAGCGCATCGGGCTGACAGTCCTTGCGCGTGCCGCAGCCCATGGCGAGGACCAGATCGGCGATTTCCTGATTGGCGAGGATCTTGGCACTGGTCGCGGAGGCGACGTTCAGGATCTTGCCGCGGATCGGCAGGATCGCCTGCGTCTTGCGGTCGCGCGCCTGCTTGGCCGAACCACCCGCCGAATCACCCTCGACGATGAACAATTCGGTGCCGGCGGGGTCGTCGGAGGCGCAATCGGTCAGCTTGCCGGGCAGGCGCAGCTTGCGCGACGACGTCGCGGTCTTGCGCTTGACCTCGCGTTCGGCCTTGCGGCGCAGGCGTTCGTCCATCCGGTCGAGCACGAGGCCGAGCAGCGCCTTGCCCCGGTCCATATTGTGGCTGAGGAAATGGTCGAAATGGTCGCGTACCGCCTTTTCGACGAGGCTCGCCGCCTCGACGCTGGTCAGGCGATCCTTGGTCTGGCTCTGGAATTGCGGTTCGCGAATGAACACCGACAGCATCAGTTCGCAGCCGACCGTCACGTCGTCGGCGGTCATGTCCTTGGCGCGCTTGTTCCCCACCAGATCGGCGAACCCGCGCAGGCCCCGGACCAGCGCCTGCCGCAACCCCTGTTCATGGGTGCCGCCATCGGGGGTCGGGATGGTGTTGCAATAATAGCTATAGCTGCCGTCGCTCCATAGCGGCCATGCGACTGCCCATTCGACCCGGCCCTGTTCGCCCGGAAAATCCTGTCGACCGGTGAAGAAATCGGCGGTCGCACATTCGCGGCCGCCAATCTGTTCGCGCAGATGGTCGGCAAGGCCGCCGGGGAACTGGAAGACGGCTTCGGCGGGTACGTCCGTGCCGGCGACCAGCTCGGGCGCACATTTCCAGCGGATTTCGACGCCGGCGAACAGATAGGCTTTCGACCGCACCAGCTTGTGCAGCCGCGCGGGCTTGAACTGAAGATCGGCGAAGATTTCGGCATCGGGCGTGAACGCGACCAGCGTGCCGCGCCGATTGGGGGCCGCGCCGACATGTTCGAGCGCGCCGAGCGTCTGCCCCTGCGAGAAACGCTGGCGATATAGCTGCCGGTCGCGCGCGACCTCGACCACCGTATCCACCGACAGCGCATTGACGACCGAGATGCCGACGCCGTGCAGGCCGCCCGACGTGGCATAGGCCTTGCCCGCGAACTTGCCGCCCGAATGCAGCGTCGACAGAATGACTTCGAGCGCCGATTTGTCGGGAAATTTGGGGTGCGGATCGACCGGGATACCGCGACCGTTGTCGATGATCGTCAGCCGGTTGCCGACGTCCAGCTGCACTTCGATCCGGTTCGCATGACCGGCGACCGCTTCGTCCATCGCATTGTCGAGGACTTCGGCAGCCAGATGGTGCAGCGCGCGTTCGTCGGTGCCGCCGATATACATGCCCGGCCGGCGGCGGACCGGCTCCAGCCCCTCCAGCACCTCGATCGACGACGCGTCATAGGCGGGCTGGGAAGGGACGTTCGCTTCGAACAGATTTTCGGCCATGCGGGGCGTATAGAACGAAACGGGGTCATCCGCAAAGCGGGGGTGGGGGGGGTAGAAATGATCGCCATTCAGCGGCTGATGCCAGTTCTCCCCTCCCTGGAAGGGAGGGGCTGGGGGTGGGTTGGCCCGTTGGCGGGCGTGACCCTCCCTCGCTGGCCGACCCACCCCCGACCCCTCCCTTTCAGGGAGGGGAGCAGATCGCTAGCGCCATGGGCTTATGTCGATCTGCGTTGGGAATGTGCTGGCGGGCATGGGCGAAGCCCATGCCGTCGGTCGCGGCTTTGACCGCGCCGGCCGCGCTGATCGCTGGTTGCGCGGCCGAGCTTTGCTCGGCCTTGCGCGATCAGCGAACCCTAGGCCCACCATACGGCAACGGCGGCGGCGGGCGGCGGTCGCGGCGGGGCAGCTGCGCCTGATAGGCATGGCCGCAATGCGCGACGCAGTACGGGAAGCCCGGATTGACCTTGTCACCGCAGAAATGGAAATCGGGTTCGCCCGGATGGCCGATCGGCCATTTGCAGATTCGGTCGTTCAGATCGAGCAACGTCGTCTTGCCCGCGATCGCATCGCTCGGCCGGGCCGGGACCAGACGGCGCGGCGGGGCAGGGGTCAGCGGTGCGGTCTGTTCACCCGGATTCTGCCGCAGGAAACCGCCGGGACCGACCGAGCGCATGACCGGCATGTCGCGCTGTTTCGGAGCAGCGGGTGCGTCATCTTCCGCTTCTTCCTCTTCCTCCTCGTCGGCGTCATCGGCGCTGACGGGAAGGGCCGTGAACGGATCGTCCTCGACCGGGGGCTTCGGAGCGGCCGGCTTGGGCGCGACCGGTTCGGCGGCGACCACCGGCGCGGGCTTGGGTTCGGGCGCAGGTTTCGGTTCAGGCGCGGGCTTGGGCGCAGGCGGCGCGGCCTCGACTACCGGAGCCGGCTCGACCGGAGCGGGCTTGGGGGCAGCGGCGGCGGCCTTCGACGCGTCGTTCGACCGCACCGGCGACGGGCGCGATTGCAGGCCCAGACGATGCGCCTTGCCGATCACCGCGTTCCGGCTGATCCCGCCGAGCTCCTCGGCGATCTGGCTGGCGGTCATCCCCGATTCCCACATCTTGGCCAGTGTCGCGATGCGTTCTTCGGTCCAGCTCATGCCCGTCCTTGTCCTTCATATTCCAGTGGCGCCCGGACGACCTTGATCCTTGCCGCCGCCCTCGCCAGCGATTAGGCGACACAGCCATGCAGGAACAATCCCCGTTGCGCGCAAAAATCGTCCTTGCCGACCCCGGCGTGCCGGTCATCCGGAACGTCAACTGGGGCGGCCTGCGCACGCTCTATATCAAGGAGGTGCGCCGCTTCTTCAAGGTGCAGCTTCAGACCATCTGGGCACCGGCGGTCACGACGCTGCTGTTCCTCGTCATCTTTTCGGTGGCGATGGGTGGGGCCGGGCGGTCGGTACTGGGCGTGCCGTTCCCCGATTTCGTCGCACCGGGGCTGATCGCCATGGCGATGCTCAACAACGCCTTCGCCAATTCCAGCTTCGCGCTGCTGGTCGGCAAGATTCAGGGGACGGTGGTCGATTACCTGATGCCGCCCCTGTCCACCGGTGAATTGCTGGCGGCGCTGGTCGGCGGGGCGGTGACGCGCGCGTTCCTCGTCGGGATCGTGCTGTGGTTCGCGATGCTGCTCTATCCCGGCGTCCACGTCATGCCGCGCCATCCCGGTGCCGTGCTGTGGTTCGGGCTGTTCGGATCGACCTTCCTCGCGCTCGCCGGGGTCATGACCTCGATCTGGGCGGAAAAGTTCGACCACGCCGCCGCCATCACCAATTTCGTGATCGGGCCGCTGACCCTGTTGTCGGGTACCTTCTATTCGGTCGAATCGCTGGCACCGCATTTCCGGACGATCAGCCACCTGAACCCGTTTTTC
The DNA here is from genome assembly GCF_001421715.1 of Sphingomonas sp. Leaf22. GTDB lineage: Bacteria > Pseudomonadota > Alphaproteobacteria > Sphingomonadales > Sphingomonadaceae > Sphingomonas. Next base: position 160,733 of record NZ_LMKP01000041.1, on the reverse strand, counting down.
TACATCATCTCCGGCTTCCGCTACGGTTTCCTCGAACGTGCCGACTCGCCGGTGCTGCTGGGCGGCGCGGTGATCCTCGCGGTCGATATCGCGATGGCGATCGGCTGCTATGCGCTGCTGCGGTCGGGGTGGAAGCTCAAGAATTGACGTAAGCCCCTCGGGGGCGGTACAGCGCCGCTCCGGGCGGTCCGGTTGACCGCCCTTTTGCGTTTTCAGCGCCGATATTTCTCAAAGGAGCAGTTCGATGACGACCCCCGCACTGATGCCCGTCTATCCACGGTGCGGCGTGCGTCCGGTCCGAGGCGAGGGCTGCTACCTGTATGGCGAGGACGGCACCGAGTATCTCGATTTTGCCGCCGGCATCGCCGTCAACGCGCTCGGCCATGGCCATCCGCACCTGACCAAGGCGATCCAGGAACAGGCCGCGACCCTGATCCACGTCAGCAACCTGTACGGCAGCCCGCAGGGCGAGGCACTGGCGCAGCGGATCGTCGACAACAGCTTTGCCGACACGGTGTTCTTCACCAATTCGGGTGCCGAAGCGGTCGAATGCGCGATCAAGACCGCGCGCCGTTTCCACTTCGCCAACGGCAATCCGCAGCGGCACACGCTGATTACCTTCAATCAGGCGTTTCACGGCCGGACGCTCGGCACCATTTCGGCGACCAATCAGGCCAAGATGCGCGACGGGTTCGAACCGCTTTTGCCGGGCTTCCGCTATGCCGAGTTCAATGATCTCGAAGGTGCACTCGCGCTGATCGACGACAATACGGCAGGGTTCCTCGTCGAGCCGATCCAGGGCGAGGGCGGCCTGCGTACCGCGACGCCCGAGTTCCTGACCGGCCTGCGCAAGGCCTGCGACGAGCACGGCCTGTTGCTGGTGCTGGACGAGGTGCAGTGCGGCTATGGCCGGACCGGCACGTTGTTCGCCCACGAACACTATGGCGTGACGCCCGACATAGTTTCGTCGGCCAAGGGGATCGGCGGCGGCTTTCCGTTCGGTGCATGCCTTGCGACCGCGGAAGCGGCCAAGGGCATGGTGTTCGGCACGCATGGTTCGACCTATGGCGGCAATCCGCTGGCGATGGCGGCGGGGCAGGCGGTGCTCGACGTGATGCTCGAACCCGGCTTCTTCGACCATGTGAAGGCGATGGGCGACCGGCTGCGCGCCAGCCTCGAACAGATGATCCCGAACCACGACCACCTGTTTCAGGAGATTCGCGGCAAGGGGCTGATGCTCGGCATCAAGCTGAAGTCCGACAGCCGCCGCTTCGTCGCGCATCTGCGCGACCAGCACCAGTTGCTGACGGTCGCGGCCGGCGACAATGTCGTCCGCGTCCTGCCGCCGCTGGTGATCGAAGAGCGCCACATCGCGGAAGCCGTCGAAAAGCTGTCCGCCGCCGCCCGGGTCTACGTGCCCGTCGCCGACGATTGATTGAACCATTCCTCCCCATCACAGATGGGGAGGGGGACCAGCCGCAGGCTGGTGGAGGGGGGAACGCCCCATGCGACACGCCGGTGGAGGCCCCTCCACCATGCTGCGCATGGTCCCCCTCCCCATCTGCGATGGGGAGGACTGAAAAAATGCGCCATTTCCTCGATCTAGCCTCGGCCGGTGCCGACGGCATCGCCGCCATTCTCAACGACGCGCTCGATGCGAAGGCCGCGCGCAAGGGCTGGCCGAAGGGGCGGGCCGATGCCGATGCGTCGCTCGCCGGGCATACGCTCGCCTGCGTGTTCGAAAAGTCGTCGACCCGGACGCGCGTGTCGTTCGACATGGCGATGCGCCAGCTGGGCGGGTCGGCGCTGGTGCTCGACGCCGGCACCACCCAATTGGGCCGCGGTGAGACCGTCGCCGACACCGCGCGCGTCCTGTCGGGATATTGCGACGCGATCATGGTCCGGACCGACGATCCCGCCAAGCTGGACGAGATGGTCCGCTATGCCTCGGTCCCGGTTATCAACGGCCTGACCGACCATTCGCATCCGTGCCAGATCGTCGCCGATCTGCTGACGGTGATCGAAGCGGGCAAGGCATTGCCGGGCACCAAATGGGCGTGGTTGGGCGACGGCAACAACGTGCTGCATTCGATCGTCGAGGCGGGCGCGCTGATGGGGTTCGACGTCGTCGCCGCCTGTCCCGAAGGCTATGATCCCTCGGCAGACGTCGTGGCGTCGGCAGACGGTCGCGCGACCGTCACCCGCGACCCCGTCGCGGCCGTGCGGGACGCCGATGTCGTCGTCACCGATACCTGGATTTCGATGGGACAGGCGCATGCCGAGCAGAAGCTGGCGGCAATGGCCCCGTATCAGGTCGATGCGGCACTGATGGCGCATGCCAGGGCCGATGCGGTATTCCTCCACTGTCTTCCCGCGCATCGCGGCGAAGAAGTCACGCCCGACGTCATCGACGGGCCGCAGTCGCTGATCTGGCCCGAGGCCGAGAACCGGCTGCATGCGCAGAAGGCGATCCTGCGCTGGTGTTTCGGTCTGGTAGGCTGAGCCGACCGGCCGCGCTGGTTCTTGTAGATCGGCAATCGGTACTTCGTTCGGTGTGGGGCGGGGGCGCGTAATACGATCCGCCTCTGCCATTGGAAATCCGGTCCGGTACGTCGAGTAATGACAGGACGGTTCGATCGGCTATCGAGCCACGCTGATGATGGAACCGACTGCCGTTCATCATCGTCACCCCGGGCGTGACCGAGACCTTTGCGAAAGCACCGATCTTGGCCCCCTGCTGTACCCCCGCGCAGGCGGGGGTCCAGAGTTTAAGGCGCAAGCCGTTGTTCTGCTTTGCTCTGGACCCCCGCCTGCGCGGGGGTACGGCTCGGTTTGGTTGGCGCGCGACGTTTGCAGAGGTCTCGACTTGACCCAGGGTCCCGCTTTTTACGCACCGTCATCGAAGAACAGCGGGATTCCGGGTCGAGCCCGGATGACGATGTCGATGGTACGAGCCTCAATTCCAGATCCCCAAATCGAACCGTCCGAACCCGATTATTTCGCAGTCGCAACATAGCGCAAAGCGCTTGCGGAATCGCTGGCGGGCTCCCATGTGAGTGATCGATCACAGTTTGCCCGAATGTCGGGCCACGGGGAGCCTGATTTTGTCCGATACCGTCCGTCTGCCTGACCTCGATCGTGCGATCGGGTTCACGCTGCCCGATCATCACGCGCGCGGTCGCGTCGTGCGACTGGGTCCGGTGGCGCAGTCGATCCTCGCTGCGCACGCCTATCCCGCGCCGATCGAGAAGTTGCTGGCCGAAACGCTGGCGCTGACGGCGTTGCTCGGCACGACGCTGAAAGAGGCAGAGGGGCAGTTGACGCTTCAGGCGCAGACGCAGGGCGGGATCATCCGCCTGATGGTGTGCGACTACAAGCATGGCGAACTGCGCGGCTATGTCGATTTCGACGCCGATCGTCTGGCCGAACTGGGCGAGGACCCGTCGCTGTTCGCGATGTTCGGCCAGGGCTATTTGGCGATCACGTTCGACCAAGTGACGTCGGGCGAGCGCTATCAGGGGATCGTTCCGCTCGACGGTGATTCGATCGCGGCGGCGGCGGAAAGCTACTTCCTGCAATCCGAACAGATCCCGTCGCTGGTTCGGCTCGGAATCGGCGTCGACGATAACGGGCAGCGCATCGCCGGCGGCATCTTCCTGCAACATCTGCCCGAGGGGGAGGAAGGTCGCGAACGGCTGCACGTTCGCCTCGACCATCCCGAATGGCATCATGTCGAGGCGCTGGGTTTGACCATGGGACCCGACGAACTCGCCGATCCGATGGTGCCGCTGGAAACGCTGGTCTGGCGGCTGTTCAACGAGGAACGCGAAGTCCGCATCCTCGCCACCACCGACCTGTCGCGCGGGTGCCGATGCGACCGCGACTATATCGCCGGCGTGATCTCGCGCTTCCCCGAGGAAGAGCGCGCGGCGATGGCGGACGAGAACGGGATCATCACCGTCGACTGCGCCTTCTGCGCGACGAAATTTCCGCTGGCAGTGGCCGACATCGCATCCTGACGCGAGCGGTAAGGGGGACGTGATGGCGAGTAGGTCGATATACCGGGTCGCGGCGGCGCTGGTGCTGGCATCGGGGGCAGCGATGGCGCAGCCTGCCGCCGCACCGACGTTGACGGCGATGCGTGCGGTCACGCCGGGCGACTGGTCGCTGCGCGAGGCCGGATCGCCCGAGGCAGCACGGACGAGTTGCTTTGCCGATCCGGCGGCCTTTCTGCGACTGCGGCTGCGCAGCGCGCAATGCAGCCGGTTCGTGATCGAGAATACGGCTCGCGTATCGACCGTTCATTATACCTGTCCCGGCATCGGCCACATCCGCACGACGGTCCATGTCGATACGCCGCGCTCGCTGCGGATCGAGAGCGAGGGGATCGCCGACGGCATGCCGTTCGCGGATGCCTATGAAGCGCGGTGGGTCGGCAGTTGCGCGCGTCGTGCGCGTTAACCCTATGTTTAGGCCAGGCGCGTTATACGAAATGCGTGTCCGGTTGGGCACGCATGTTTCCCCTAAAGCATGGAACCCTCCGGGCCGCGTCATCGCGGCCCGCTCTTTTTCCGGCGGTTGCCCTGACCTCCCGAAAGTCTTAGCGAGCGCAGCATGACGAATTCTCCCCTCAGCGTGGTGCTGGTGTCGGGCGGGCTCGACTCGATGGTGTCGGCGGCGCTGGCACGCGAGGCGGGTCACCGGCTGCTGGCCCTGTCGATCGATTACAACCAGCGCCATCAGATCGAATTGGCCGCGGCCAGGCGCATCGCCGAGTCGCTGGGGGTCGAACGCCATGTCATCCTGCCGCTCGACCTGTCGGCGTTCGGCGGTTCGGCGCTGACCGACCTGTCGATCGACGTGCCCAAGGACGGCGTGGGCAACGACATTCCGGTCACCTACGTCCCGGCGCGCAACACCATCTTTCTCAGCCTCGCGCTCGGATGGGCCGAGGCGGCGGGCGCGCGCGATCTGTGGATCGGGGTCAATGCGCTCGACTATTCGGGCTATCCCGATTGCCGCCCGGATTTCATCGCCGGGTTCGAGGCGCTGGCCGAACTGGCGACCCGCGCCGGCAGCGACGGTGCCCGCTTCCGCATCCATGCGCCGCTGCAACACATGACCAAGGCCGATATCGCGCGCGAGGCGGATCGACTTGGCCTCGATGCCGCGATGAGCTGGACCTGCTACGACCCGGTCGGCGATCTGCATTGTGGACGCTGCGACAGTTGCCGCCTGCGCGCGCGTGGCTTTGTCGAGGCCGGTCTGCCCGATCCCACCCGCTACGCCGAAACGCCCGACACCGGCCGATGACCTATTCGGTCAAGGAGATGTTCCTTACCCTGCAGGGGGAGGGGGTGCATGCCGGGCGGCGCGCGGTGTTCGTCCGCTTTGCCGGGTGTAATTTGTGGACCGGTCGGGAGGTCGATCGGGAGAACGCGATCTGCCGGTTTTGCGATACCGATTTCGTCGGCACCGACGGCGTCGGCGGGGGCAAGTTTCCCGATGCGGTGGCGTTGGCGACAACGGTCGCCGGTCATTGGGGGCCGGAGCCGGCGCGGCGTTTCGTGGTGCTGACCGGCGGCGAGCCGATGTTGCAGATCGACGATGCGCTGGTCGACGCGCTGCACGCCGAGGGTTTCGAGATCGCGATCGAGAGCAACGGCACGATCGCCGCCCATCCCGGCATCGACTGGGTCTGCATCAGTCCGAAGGCGGGCAGCGACGTCGTGCAGCGCAACGGCGACGAACTGAAGCTCGTCTGGCCGCAAATCGGCATCGATGTCGATGCGATCGAACAGTGGGATTTCGTCCATCATCTTGTCCAGCCGATGGACGCGATCGGACAGGAAGCGTTCAACCGCGACGAAGCGGTCGCCTTTGCCATGGCCCGCCCGCGCTGGCGGCTGTCGCTGCAAACCCACAAGCTCTTGGGATTGCGCTGAACCGATCATCGATCCGGCGCGACCGTTTTACGCCGTCTTCGCCGCGATCGTGATCTCGTACGCGCCAATCAGCGGATCGTGGTGCAGCGGCGCGCGCAACTGTCGCGACAGGCCAAGGATGATCCGGCCATAGCGCGTCGCGACCAGCGCATCGAGCTCCTCGCTCTCGACCAGCGACGGCGAACTCGCCCGCAGCACCGCGGTGTCGCTGCCGGCGACCGGACGCAGCGAGATGCCGATCTGCGCCTGCGGGTTCACCGACACCGCCAGTTCGATCAGTTCGGTCAGCAGGAACGAGACGGCGACCGCGACGTCCTGCGTCACCAGCACCTGTTCGACGTTCAGCGTGATGCCGATCTTGGCCGTATCGGTCGATGAGGTTGCGCGGATGTTCGACGCCAGCTCGCCGATGACCGATTTCAGTTCCAGCCCGCGATTTTCCTCCATCTCGGCATAATGATGCCGGTGCACGACGGCGAGCGCATCGACCCGCCGCTGGATGGTGGCATAGGCATCGGACGCCGCGGCGCCATGCGCGCTACGGGCATGAAAGTTGATAAGGCTGGCAATGACTTGCAGGTTGTTCTTGACGCGGTGATGTACCTCGCGCGTCAATTTGGTCTGGCGTACCAGACCGTCGGCCATCGATTGCTCGTGGCGCTCGACGGTGTGCGTCAGTTCCTGGAACGTCTCGCCCAGATCGGCGATTTCCTGCGCCGGGATCGCGCCCAGATTGACGTCGGCCATCGGATGTCCCGGCCGATACCGCTCGATATCGTCGCGCAGTTGCCGCAACGGCCGGATCAGCAGCCGGTCGACCACGAACCAGCCGATACCGGTCGCGGCGAACCACATCACCAGCGGCAGCAGCATCGCGACGATGATCGACGACGTGATCGGCGCGCGACGTACCGCCATCGTAAAGGCGAGGTCGTCGATGCTGAGCGGGATGCTGACCTGCTCCAGCCGCTCGATCCCGGTTTCGGGTGGTAGCGTCGACAGGCTGAGACCTGCCTCGCCGCCATGGACGATGCCGCTTTCGAACGGCAAGGCGAAGCCGCTGGGTTGCGACTTGTCGCGCAGCAGCGCGGCCGGAAAGAACGCGACCGCGCGGGATTCGTTGGTGCCGCGAATGTCGAGGACGACGCCCGTATCGGGTACGACCTGCGCGCGCACCCCGCCTGCGTCCGGGGCTCCGACCATGCGGACCGGAATGGCCATCCCGCAAACCAGCCGGCCGTCCGCCGAATAGATGCCGAAGCGGGCGCCGGCCGACGCCTGCTCCGCAAACACCCCTTCGACCCGTGCGCAGCTGGGCGAGTTCGCGGGATCGGAGGACAATGCGGTCATCGCCACGCGCAGGGCGGTCATGTCGCCGCCGAGCTCGATGGCGATACCACGCGACGCTTCGGTTGCCGCGACCCGAAGCCTTGCGCGCAAATCTACATCGGCGATCCGCGACGTCTGCAAGGTGGCGAACAGGGCGATCAGCGCAAGCGGAAGGAGCGCCGCGCTGAGGATGAGCATCAGCTTGGCACCCGTCGGAAACCGACGAAGCGCGGCAGCCGCGCTGGGCGACTTCCGCTTGACTGGTACGGGGGTGTTCACACTGCCGAGGCTATTTTAGCTTGTTCAACAGATCGAGCATCTCGTCGGGGACCGATTCACCGGCCGCATCCTGATAGACGGCACGCAACGCGTTCCCCAGGCTGGACGTATCTTTCTTGTCCGGTTGCGTCGTCGCCGCAGACTTTGCGGTCGACCGCCGAGCCGAATTTTCGCCATCCTTCACGAAGCTGTGCCTTCCCCCGACGCCCGGACATGTGCCGGCACGAATACCAACTGCCGACCGGCATCAAGACGGACTTGATTCAGCATGTCGGGCGGACAGGAAACAAAAGACGTGCTCGTTGGTTCCATGCCACGACGCGAACTCGGGGGAGGCGTCTTTCCCGCGCCGTATCGTTTCAGAACGCAGTGCATGAACCGGCTTCCCCGCCGGATCGTGACGAAGGAGACCTATCTGACCATGTCGCTCGGACAGCAGCTTGCGCCGCATCTTCCCTTCCTCCGGCGCTATGGCCGAGCACTCACAGGGAGCCAGAGCGAGGGCGACCAGTATGTCCGCGCGACGCTGGAGGCGATCGTCGCGGCACCGGAAGAATTTCCGCGTGACGTCGATCCGCGCCTGGGCCTGTATCGCACGTTCCAGGCGATCTGGGCGTCGTCGCAGCCCGAGGCGTTCGGTGCGGCCAGCGCCTCGGGGACCGAGATCGAGGCTATCGCGCAGGCACGGCTTTCGCGGATCGCCCCGCTGTCGCGGCAGGCATTGCTGCTGACGGCGATGGAAGGTTTCACGACCGAAGACGCCGCGTATCTGATCGAAGCGACGCCGGAAGAAGTCGAGGAGCTGGTCGCCGAAGCCCTGCGCGAGATCGAGCAGCAGACGCGTTCGCGGGTGATGATCATCGAGGATGAGCCATTGATCGCGATGGACCTCGAACAGATCGTTCGCGATCTGGGCCATGAAGTCACCGGTGTCGCGGTTACCCGTGACGAGGCGGTAGCCCTCGCGATGCAGGACCGGCCCGGCCTCGTCCTCGCCGATATCCAGCTGGCCGACGACAGCTCGGGCATTGATGCGGTCAAGGATATCCTGTCCGAATTCAACGTCCCCGTAATTTTCATCACCGCATTCCCCGAGCGTCTGCTGACCGGCGAGCGTCCCGAACCGACTTTCCTGATCACCAAGCCGTTCCAGCGGTCGACGGTGAAGGCGGCGATCAGTCAGGCGCTGTTCTTCGATGAAGCGACCGTCCCGGAAGCGGCGGAATAACGGTACGGACCCAAAACGTTTTTCGGGGATTGATAGGCCATGGCAGACGATCACGAACGCATCCATGTCAGCGCAACCGACGCGCGAGCCGGTTCGACGCCCGGCGTTACCCGCTACGTTTTGGGCGTATCGCTGGTCGTGGTGATCGCGGTCATGGCGTATATCCTGCTGGCCTGAAGCCATACTCGGTTCGGGACGAAACGGTTCGTCCCGGTTCCGCTGGCAATCGTCTCACGCGCTTCCTATGTTCGGCTTTGCCCGACATCGGGCCGACTGCGTATCGAACGGATAAGAATGACTGAATCCGACATCACCGAGGACGCGGCAGGCGCGGTGCAGGAGCACGTCGCGCTTTCCGATCCTGAGTTCAAGAAGCAGCTGGCACAGGTAATCCCGCATCTGCGCGCGTTCGGACGTTCGCTGTCGGGCAGTCGCGATCTGGCGGATGATCTGGTCCAGGAAACGCTGTTGAAGGCGTGGGCGGCACGGCAGCGATTCCAGGCCGGCACGAACATGCGGGCATGGACCTTCATCATTCTGCGCAACCTGTATTTGTCGCAGATGCGCCGGGCGCGCTTCAAGGGCGAGTGGGACGATCTGGTCGCCGACCGTATTCTTGCCGCACCGGCCAGTCAGGATCGCCACGTCGAACTGGCGGATATGCAGCGGGCATTGCTGCACCTGCCGCAGCCGCAGCGCGAAGCGCTGATTCTGGTCGGCGCTGGCGGCTTTGCCTACGAAGAGGCTGCCGAAATCTGCAATGTGGCGGTGGGTACGATCAAGAGCCGGGTGGCGCGCGGTCGCGTCGCACTCGAAGCCTTGATGACCGAAGGCAAGCTGCCATCGCGCGCTGAACAGCCGGACAATGGTGGTCAGACGGTGCTGGATACGATCATGGGCGAGGTCGATGATTTGAGCCGTGATCGTTGACCCGCTGATTGCCGGGTAATCCAATGACGGCGCTATGGCCGCTTCGAAGGCCGGTACCCGTCGCGCGGTCTCGACCCGATACGATTAGTCGGCATTGACGGAGCTCGAAGCTTCGCCGTGCCGGCCAGTAACATCGTTCAGTGATCCGTTTCATCCAGACGCCGGAGGCACTCGACCAATGGTCTCGGCAGTCGGCTATCGCGGTCGAACACCTGCCGCAACGCGCGCCCGACACCATCGGTCGGCAACGGACTGCGCACGACCGTTCCGCGATCGGACGGTACAGCGCCAAGGGTCGGTTGTGTTGCCATGAAGTTTCCAACGTGTGCATTCGCGTTTCGTTTCAATAGGTGAGGCGATAGGATGGGTATGTTTTCCGTTCTTGGAGCCCGATCCAGCGATGCACCTGCCGCCCGAACTGATCGATCGCGTCCGTCACGGCTCCCCGTTCCTGTCGGTCCTGATCGATCGCGAGGCAGCGTTTGTCGACCGGTTGCCGGGGTTCGACGTCGATGCGCTGGCGGCGGTCGCTGCCGATCCCGATCTCCCGCTGGCACAACGCTTGCGCATCGAACGGCGGCGGACCGCGCTGCTGGTCGCGCTCGGCGACCTGTCGGGTGCGTATGATCTGCGACGCGTGACGCGGACGTTAAGCGACTTTGCCGATAGCGCGTTGCACCGGGCGATCGTGGCGGCGATCGGGGAACGGACCCCGGGAGCCGAGCCGGTCGGGTTCGCCGCGATCGGGCTGGGCAAACAGGGCAGCCATGAGCTGAACTATTCGTCCGATATCGACCCGATCCTGCTCTACGACCCAGCGATATTGCCGCGGCGCGAGCGCGACGATCCGGTCGAAGCGGCGGTGCGGATCGGCAAGCGCGTCGTCGAGCTGCTCCAAGCGCGCGACGGCGACGGTTATGTCCTGCGCGTCGATCTACGGCTGCGCCCCTCGCCCGAAGCGACGCCGATCGCGCTGCCGGTCGATGCGGCGGTCTCCTATTACGAATCGGCGGCGCTGCCATGGGAGCGGGCGGCGTTCATCCGCGCGCGGGCGGTGGCGGGCGATACCGCGCTCGGCAATCGCTTCCTCGACGCGATCCGGCCGTTCGTCTGGCGGCGCGCGCTCGATTACGGCGCGATCGGCGAGATCCGCGACATCACGCGCCGAATCCGCGATCATTATGCGCAGGGGCAGGCGTTCGGACCCGGTTATGACCTGAAGCGCGGGCGCGGCGGTATCCGGGAGGCGGAGTTTTTCGCGCAGGTGCATCAACTGGTGCATGGCGGGCGCGATCCGGCACTGCGGGCACCGGCGACGCTCGACGCTTTGGCCGCGCTCGCGGCGGGCGGGCGGATTTCCGCGGACGAGGCGCGGGTGATGGCCGATGGCTACACGCTGTTCCGCACGATCGAACACCGGTTGCAGATGGTCGACGATCGACAGACCCACAGCCTGCCCGATCAGATCGACGCCCTCGACCGGGTCGCACGGCTGCATGGGGTTGCTGACGGGCAGGCGTTGCTCGACCTGATGGCACCGCACGTCGCAGCAGTCGGTGCCGTTTACGACCAGCTCGACGGCGCATCCACTCCCGGCTTGCCGGTCGACCCCCAGTCCCTTGCCGACCGGCTCGAAACGCTCGGCTTCGCATCGGGCGAGCAGGTGGCGCGGCGGATCGCCGACTGGCGCAGCGGGGCCTATCCGGCGTTGCGCAGTCCGGCGGCGCGCGCGGCGCTGGAGGACGGCTTGCCCGGCCTGATCGCCGGGCTGGCGACCGCAGCGGATTCCCACGCGGCGTTGCTTCGGCTCGACGCGATGCTGGCGCGCCTGCCGAGTGCGATCAACCTGTTCCGCCTGCTGGAGGCACAGCCCGCGCTTGCGCGGTTGCTCAGTACGATCCTGTGCCATGCACCGACATTGGCGGAGGCACTGGCGCGGCGGGCGACATTGCTCGACGGGCTGATCGATGCCCGCGCGCTCGAACCGGTCGGATCGGTTGCCGAACTGGCCGCCGAAATGACGGTGCGGCGGGCCGAGGGATATGAACGGCTGCTCGATCACGTTCGCGACGTCGTCAATGAAAAGCGGTTCATGCTGGGGGTGCAGGTGGTGGCCGGGACCGGCGATCCGCTCGCGGTGGCCGATGGCTATGCGCGGGTGGCGGAGGCGGCGGTACAGGTGCTGGCGACGGCGACGGTCGACGAATTCGCGCAGCGGCATGGCCGGGTGCCCGACAGCGAATTGATCGTGCTGGCGCTGGGGCGGCTGGGCGGCGGGGCGCTGACCCACGCCTCCGACCTCGATCTGGTCTATTGCTTTACCGGCGATTTCTCGGCGGAATCGGATGGTCCGAAGCCATTGGGGGCTGTGCTCTATTACAACCGGCTGGCGCAGCGTCTGACCGGTGCCCTGTCGGTACAGACCGCCTCGGGACCGCTGTACGACGTCGATACGCGGTTGCGGCCATCGGGCGCGCAAGGCCCCCTGGTCGTGTCGCTCGCCGGCTTCGAACGCTATCAGCGGGAGGATGCATGGACGTGGGAGCATATGGCGCTCGCCCGTGCGCGACCGATTATGGGATCGCCCGAGGGACGTGCGGCGGCGGCAGTGATCATCGCTCGCGTGCTGGCGGGCGACCGGCCCGATCGTGACGTCGCGGCGGAAGCGGTAGCGATGCGCGCCGACATGGCCCGGCACAAACCGCCCGCCGGCCCGCTCGATGCCAAGCTGTCGCCCGGCGGTCTGGTCGATCTGGAGTTCGCGGTGCATGTCACCCAGCTGCTGAGCGGGAAGGGGCTGTCGCCGCGTCTCGGCGAAGCGATCGATGCACTGGTCGCGATCGGGCGGTTGCCGGCCGGGCTGCGCGACGCCCATGATTTCCTCACCCGCCTGATCGTCACCATGCGGCTGGTCGCGCCGGATGCGCAGGTCCCGCCGGAAACGACGCAGCCGATTTTGGCGGCCGCACTGGGCTGCAGCGACTGGCCCGCACTGCTTGTCAGACTCGATGCCGCACGGCAGGTGGTCCATGAAACCTGGCAGGAGATTGTGAATGGCACTGGCGATCGGTGATACGCTGCCCGACGGCAAATTGACGCTGGCGGATGGGACGCCGCTGTCGTTGCGGGAACGGCTAAGGCGTCCGCTGGTCGTGTATTTCTACCCGAAAGCGGACACGACCGGCTGTACGCGCGAAGCGCAGGATTTCTCGGCACTTGCCGACGATTTCGAACAGTCCGGGGCAGATGTGTTTGCCATTTCGCGCGATACGCCGGCCAAGCTCGCACGGTTCGCCGAAAAACATGGCCTGACCGTAACCCTCGCGAGCGACGGGGACGGCAGCGTGTGCGAGGCGTTCGGGGTATGGGGTGAAAAGCAGATGTACGGCCGAACCTACATGGGCATCGAGCGGGCGACATTCCTGTTCGACGCGAACGGCCGGCTGATCCGCGAATGGCGCAAGGTAAAGGTCGCCGGCCACGCCGCGGACGTCCTTTCCGCCGTTCAATCGTAAGCCCGACGAATCGATTGCATCGGCACCGGACGCACCGTTCGGCATGAACGCGGCTGGTTCGATCACATGGTTAAACGGCTGGCCGCGCCAGTACGACGCTTTACCGCGCGGTTCGGGCCGGACGCTTGCGCAAGGGCACCGCTATCCGGCATCTCCTCATTCCGTCGACGTGCGGTGGGGCAAAACCGTCGGGACATGGGAGTTCATCGGTCGTGTCGGCTTTTCCGACATGCGCACATTGTTCGGATAGCGGGACATAATGTCGATTACTTCGGTATTGAAAAATAACGACGCTCCGTTCGCAGGGTTCCGTTCCATCTTCCGTACGCGGCAATTTCTGGTCCATGACGGTGGCCAGCTTCGTCGCCACACGATCACCGGTCGTAACCAGATCGCGGCCGCCGGCCTCGCTGCCGTAACGATCGCCTTCTCGGCCTTCGGCATGAGCCAGGCGGCGACCGGCGCGGTGGCGACGTCGGACGAAAAGGTCGCGTCGATGCAGCAGCAGGTCGACGCGATGCGCGCCGACGTCGCCCGCCTTCATGCCGATGCCCGCGCCCACGCCGCCCGGCTCGACAAGCGGCAGGCGGCACTGGCCGCGGTTCTGACCGGTGACGAGGATGCCGACACGCTGGCGATGGCTGCGCTCGATCAGGCACCCGCCACCGGCGTGAACTTCGTCACCCGCCCGTTCGAACGCGTCGCCCGCCAGCAAGCGACGATGGCGACGCACGCCAAGGCGATCGCCGACGCGCGCTATTCCGATGCGACCCGGACCCTTCGCAAGCTGGGCTTGAACCCGCGCCGGGTACTGCCGGCGATGGGCGGCCCGTATGAGCCGGTCGATGCCGCCACCGCCGCCGCAGCGACCGCCGCCTCCGCCACCGCCGATGCACAGGCCGATGCCCAGTTTCGCGCCTTGTTCCTCAGCTGGAAGAAGCTGGATACGCTGGAACAGGCGGCGATCTCGATCCCGTCCTATCAGCCGGTTGAGCGGCTGTCCTTCACCAGCAATTTCGGCGTCCGTTCCGACCCGTTCCGTGGCAGCGCCGCGATGCATGCCGGGGTCGATATCCCCGGCCCGATCGGCACCCCCGTCTATGCCACCGCCGACGGCATCATCGCCCGCGCCGAACGCGCCGGCGGCTATGGCAATCTGATCGAAGTGAACCATGGCAAGGGCATCGCCACCCGCTATGGCCATTTGTCGAAGATCATCGTCCATGACAGCCAGCGCGTCCGGCGCGGCCAGTTGATCGGCCTGATGGGGTCGACCGGCCGTTCGACCGGCAGCCACCTGCATTACGAAGTCCGTATCGACGGTTCGGCGGTCAATCCGGCCCCCTATCTGCAGGCGGGCGAACTGGCGATGGCGGCGGACCGTGCGCAGCGTCAGCGCGTGGCGATGGGTGGCCCGGTCGCCGACTGACCCGTTGCCGATCGATCGCGGTGGGCTTATCTCAACGCGATGACGACCAGCACCGATATTTCCCTGTCCGCCTCTGCCGCCCATCGTGTCGCGGCGATCGCGGCCAAGCAGGCCAAGCCCGCCATCCTCCGCCTCTCGGTCGAAGGGGGCGGCTGTTCCGGCTTTCAGTATCGCTTCGGACTGGCCGATACGGTCGACGCCGATGACAGCGTCGCGCAAACCGATGGCGTAACGCTGGTGGTCGATTCGGTCAGCCTCGATCTGGTGCGCGGCAGCGAGGTCGATTTCGTCGAATCGCTGGGTGGCGCGGCGTTCCGGGTGACCAATCCGCAAGCAGCATCGGGCTGCGGTTGCGGCACCAGCTTCGCGGTCTGACGTGCGGATCGTCAGCTACAACGTCAACGGTATCAAGGCGCGCCTGCCCCGGTTGCTCGAATATCTGGACAAGGAACAGCCCGATATCGTCTGTCTTCAGGAACTGAAGTCGAGCGACGAGACCTTTCCCGAAGCCGATATCCGCGCCGCGGGCTATGGCGCACTGTGGCATGGGCAAAAAGGGTTCAATGGCGTCGCCATTCTCGCGCGCGGCACCGATCCGGTCGAGCGGCAGCGCGGCCTGTCCGGCGATCCGGAGGACGACCATAGCCGATATCTCGAAGCCGAGGTCGATGGTCTGATCGTCGCATCGATCTATCTGCCCAACGGCAATCCCCAACCGGGTCCGAAATTCGACTATAAGCTGCGCTGGATCGATCGTCTGCGCGATCGGGCGGCGGCGTTGCTGGCCGAGGAGCGCGGCGTGGTGCTGGCGGGCGACTATAACGTCATTGCCAATGACGACGATACCTTCTCGGTCCGGGCGATGCAGAGCGACGCGCTGATGCAGCCGGAGTCGCGGGCGGGTTACCGGGCGTTGCTGGCGCAGGGGTGGACCGACTCGCTGCGCACGCGGTTTCCCAGGGGGGGCGTGTGGACCTTCTGGGACTATCAGGCCGGATCGTGGCAGCGCGACGCGGGCTTTCGCATCGATCATCTGTTGCTCAGCCCGATCGCTGCCGACCGCATGGTCGATGCCGGCGTCGACAAGGCGTATCGTGGCCGCGAAAAGGCCAGCGACCATGCGCCGACCTGGGTGCGGCTGCGTTGATGATCCGTGCGGGCGCGCTGGTCGTGGCGGCGTATCTTGCGATCGGCAGTGCCTCGGCGCGGGATTATTGCCCGACCCGGCCCAGCCTCGGCCAATCGGCCTGCGTGCTCGATCCCGGTCGGGTCGCGGTCGAAACCGCGCTGTCGGATTGGGAGCGTAGCGACGACACCGACACCGTGTTGTTCGGCGATACCCTGTTCCGGCTCGGGCTGACCGACCGGGTCGAGGCGCAGCTGAACTGGACGTCGATCGGCATCGAGCGCGACCGAACCAGCGGCAGCCGAACGACGCGGAGTGGCGATGTGGAAATCGGTGCGCGGATCGCGTTGCGCAATCCGGATGGCAAGGGCCTGTCCTATGGCTTGCAACCTTCGATCACCGTGCCGGTCGGTCGCGCGCCGATCGGGCAGGGTGGCTGGGGCGCGGCGATGGTGGCCCCGATCTCCTACGACCTCAGCAAGACGCTCAACCTGCAATTCTCACCCGAACTGGCGTGGACGCCGCGGGAGGAGACACCGGGTCATATGATCGCGGCGACGGCGACGATCGGTCTCGGCATCACGCTGTCCGATCGCTGCCAGCTGACCGCCGAGGGTCAATGGTCGCACGATGACGAAACGACGGAGCATCGCTTCGCGCTGGCGATTGCGTGGCAGGTGTCGCCCGACTTCGCGATCGACGCCGGCGGGGTCGCCGGACTGGACGACGATACGCCCGGACTGCGCATCTATAGCGGAATATCGCGCCGGTTCTGAACCGTGCCGATCGATCCGGGGGATACCATCCCAACCGATGGTAAAAATTCCTGCGTTTTGGTGGCGAATACCACATCTACAATTGTAGTCATTGTATAAGTATCTGTAAAACAACGTTTATCAAAACTGGCACGGTCGCTGCAAAGTAACTGGCATGTCCGGCAACATACCGGATCGCACAGGGAGACAGCATCATGACCGCCATTCGCTTCGCCACTTCGATCGTCCTCGGCCTCGTCGCCAGCACCTCGGCCTATGCCGCCGAACCGGAAGCTGCGCCCACCGCCGTGCCGAGCCCGGTCATTACCAGCGCCGCCGCATCGGTCCTGCCGCTGACGGTCACGCTGGCCGCCGGTCCTGCTGCGGTCGGGTACAAGGCCGCACCGAATGCGCGTTATTGCTTCCGCACCGAACGCGTCGGTTCGCGTATCGCGCCGCGCATCTGCAAGACCCGCAAGGACTGGACCGCGATGGGTGTCGACCTCGACGCCGCGCTGGCCGGCCGCTGATCGTACCGAACGGGAGGGAAGACCATGATGATCGCAACGCTGCTCACCGCACTGTTCGCCGCCACCGCACCGGTCGTCGAACCGGCAACGCAAGCCACCACGCCGGTCGCCGCCGCGCCACGCGCCAAGCGTTACTGCATTATCGACCGCCGCGAGGGGTCGCTGCAAAAGGGCAAGATCTGCCGGACGCGTGACGAATGGCGCGCCCGCGGCTTCGACCCCGTCCTGGTACTGACACGCGGATGATCGATGACGATTGCCGCCGGGGTGGGTCGCCCGGCGGCTGTCATCGTCAAAGGGTGCGTTCGTACATCTGATAGACGCGGTTGATCTTGCTATCGATGGTCGTGGCGATCGCGTTCATGCCCTGATTGTCGTCGAGCACCCAGCCGATCTCGCCACGGGTCGCGCCGAACTTGGCCACCGCATCGCGGCGGATATATTCGATCATCATGAAGGCCAGTTGGCTCGCCATACGCGACGCCTGCAACCGCTTGACCACCCCCATCAACGGCACGCGCATCGTCCGCGCCTTGGGCGCGCGCAGCCACAGCAGCAGTTTCAGCCAGTTGAACGGCAGCAGCGATCCGCCCATGGGTTTGAGCGGTTCGTTCATGTCGGGCAGGGTAATCATGAACGCGACCGGTTCGCCGTCCAGCTCGGCGATCCGGATCAAATCCTCGAACACCAACGGCTTCAGCTTCTTGCCGACATCGTCGACCTCCGGCTGGGTCAGCGGGACGAAGCCCCAATTGTCCGACCACGCATCGTTCAGGATCCGCAGGATGATCGTCGCCTCGTCGGCGAACTTCGCCTTATTGACGCGCCGGATGCGGATCCGGTCGTTCTTTTCCCCGGCAGCGACGATGCGCTGGACGATCGGCGGAAAATCTCCGGTGATGTCCAGCTCGTACGTTACCAGCTGCTTCACCGGCGCATACCCGGCATGCTCGATCCAGCCCTGATATTGCGGCAGGTGATGGCCCATCAGCACGGTCGGGCTGTGGTCATGCCCCTTGATCAGCAAGCCCGGCTCTTCCCAGATCGACAGCGCGCACGGACCGATCGCCCGGGTCATGCCCTTTTCCCGCAGCCACTGCTCGGCCTGCGCGATCAGAACCTTGGCCATCGCCTCGTCCTCGGCCTCGAACATCCCCCAAAAGCCGACACCGGGGCCGAAGCCCTTGTCCGTCGGCATGGTCAGCGCCAGCGTGTCGATATGCGCCGACACCCGCCCGACGACCCTGCCGTCGCGCTCGGCGACGAACAACTGTCCCTCGGCATGGCTGAACCAGCCGTTCTTTTTGGGATCGATCGTCGCCGCGACCTCGCTCTTCAGCGGCGGCACCCAATGCGGGTCGTTGGCATAAAGTCGATAGGGCAAGGCAATGAACGCCTTACGATCGGCAGCGGTAACGACCGGACGGATGGTGATCGACATGGTTTCCCCCAAAACGCAGCGGGGCGGCAATGCGCCGCCCCGTGTCAAACTTCAAATGACAAATCGGTCATCCGCGATAGCGGGGGTGCCCCTTGGCGACACCACCCGACAATTCGGCAACCTTGGGATATTTCTTTGCGACATCCTCGGTATAGCCTAGGTTGAAGACCGTCGCGCTCTTTTCCGGACGCTCCGACCGTTCGTAGTGCGTCCCGAAAACCTTGTCCCAGAAGAAGTTGGTGATGCCGAAATTGCCGTGCTCGTCATGAAAGTGATGCGCCATGTGCTTGCGCTTCCATGCGATCAGCAGCTTGTTCTTCGGCTTGTAGGCCAGATGCTGGATGCAATGGCAGAATTCGTAGAAGCAGGTCGTTAGCAGACCGGTCGCCAGTGCCGCCATCGAACCGCCGAACCCGCCGATCAGATAGCCGATCGGCGCGGTCGCGATGGCGATCGCGGGCAGGGTCGTGTGCAGCGCACCGAACAGCACCTCGAGGTGATTTGGGTCCTGATGGTGGTCGTAATGGATCCGCTTCCACGTCGCGGCAAGCGGAGAGATCTTGAACATCCAGTTGGAATGCAACACCCAGCGGTGCAGCACGTACCACACGAGCGGATAGGCGACGATCGCGACCCCGACCGATACCAGCGTCGGCACCAACGGCGCAGGCGACCAAACGAACAGACCGATCGCGACGAACGACAACGCGATATACGCGATGATCGCCGGATACTGAAAATACGCGCCGACAAGTTCCCTGAAGGTCATCTTGTCGAGATGGTGCGACTTCTTCCAGAAGCCCTGCTTCTCGGTGATCGCGTTCATCGGGCCAACTTCCTCAACTCATTCACCTACCGGGCGCAACCGCGCATCGTCCGCATCTGGGGATGATTTGCGGCCAAAGTACGACGATCCTGCGTCATTCCTCGGTTCGTATCAGCACCGCCTCGCCGATCAGGAAGAACAGCAGAAACGGTGCCCATGCCGCAAGGAACGGCGGATAGGCACCAAGGTTGCCCATCGCCAACGCAAAATTATCCGCCACGAAATAGGTAAAGCCAAGCGCCATGCCAATGACTGCGCGCACGAACAATTTTCCCGACCGCGCGACGCCGAACGCGGCGACCGCGGCGAGCAACGGCATCAGCACCGCCGACAATGGTCCTGACAGCTTGTGCCACAGCGCGCCTTCGAGCGCCTTGGTCGGGCGGCCGGCCTCGACCAGATCGTCGATCGCGCGCGATAACTGGGCGAAGGACAGGCCGTCGGGGTCGACATTCTGGAGCGTGAACTGGTCCGGGCGCACGCCACCGGCGATGCGCAACGTGCCCAGCCGTTCGCGGACTCCGGTCACGACGGTGAAGCGTTCGGCATTCTCGATCCGCCACGCACCGTTTTCGCGCCAGCCGCTGCTGGCGGTGACGAGTTCGCGCAGCGACGAGCCTTCGCGGTTATAGACGGTGATCCCGCGCAACCGGGTCTGTTCGCCGCGCCCGGCCACGCGGGCCACCTGGATCAGGTTATTGCCGTCGCGAACCCACACATTGGTGCGGTCGCCGCGATCGACCGGCATCGGTCCGTAATCGACATCGTCCCACACGGTCAGCGTCGCCGTCGCCCGCGCCACGACCCGTTCGTTGAACACGAACGACAGCGCGGCCACGCCGAAGCTGGCGAGGATCAGCGGGGCAAGGACCTGATGCGCCGACAGGCCAGCGGCCTTCAGGCTGATGATCTCGCTATTCTGGTTCAGCTGGGTCAGCGTCAGGATCGTACCGAGCAGCACCGAGAAGGGCAGGAACCGCGCGACGATCTGCGGCGCGCGCAGCGAGATGTAGCGGAGGATTTCGGCCTGGCCGTTACCCGGCTGGGCAAGGATCTTGCCGCTTTCGGACAACAGGTCGAGCGCCTGCAGCACCAGCACCAGCGCGAACAGGATCGCGAAGGTGCGGACGAGGAACAGCCGCGCCATGTAGATCGCGACCGTGGTCGAGGGAAAGATGGCGCGCATCAGGCGGCGGCCTTGCGCCGGCCGGGCAGATAGCGGCCGATGAACTTGCCGATCTTGGCGGCACCCCGTTCCAGACCGCCGATCGGTTCGCCGCCCGGCACGCGCGCGATCACCCAATACAGGCGGAACACCAGCGCCGCGAACAGCAGGAACGGCACCCACAGCGCGATGATCGGATCGATCCGACCCAGCCCGCCGACCGCTTCGCCATATTCGTTGATCTTGTGATAGGTCACGATCATCACGATCGACAGGAATACGCCCAGCGCCGACGACGACCGTTTCGGCGGCACGCCCAGCGCCAGCGCCAGCATCGGCAGCAGGAACATCGTCGCCACCTCCGCCAGCCGGAAGTGAAAATTCGCCCGCGCGGCGTCGCGATCCTCTTCGCTGACCTTCGGATTATGCCCGGCAATGGCCAGTTGCGGCAGCGTCTGTTCGAGATCGCGCCCGCCGCGGGGACGGAAATTGCCGAACTTGGGCAGATCGATCGGCAGATCATGGGCGGTGAAGGTCAGCGTGCGGGGCACGCGGAAATCGGGGGCGTTGTGGATCAACGTGCCGTTGGTCAGGCGAAAGATGATCGTATTGGGATCGTCGGTGCGCAGGAACTGGCCCCGTTCGGCGGTGACGCCCAGCCACTGGCCGTTGGGACGGCTCGCCTGCACGAAGATGCCCCGCAGATCGGCCCCGGAGTCGCGGCTTTCCTCGATCCGCAGCGTCATCCGCTCGCCGAGCTTGGTGAATTCGCCGACCTTGATCGACGCACCGAGCGCGCCGGTGCGCAGTTCGAAGCGCAGCGCTTCGTAATTATAGCGCGCCAGCGGCTGGACATAGCCGACGATGGCGAGGTTCGCCGCCGCCAATATCGTGGCGTAGATGAACGGGACGCGGAGCAGCCGCCAATAGCTCATGCCCACGCCGAGCATCACGTCCAGCTCCGACGAGGTGGCCAGTTTGCGAAAGGCGAGTAGGATGCCGAGCATCAACCCGATCGGGATGCCGAGCCCCAGATATTCGGGCAGCAGGTTCGCCAGCATCCGCCACACGACGCTGACCGGGCCGCCCTCCGCCGCGACGAAATCGAACAGCCGCAGCATCCGGTCGAGGACGAGCAGCATCGCCGAAATCAGCAGCGTGGAGAATAGCGGCACCGCGATCAGCCGGGCCATGTAGCGATCGATCGATGGCATGGGCGAAGGCTATAGCGAAGGTGCGGAGGGAAGCTAGTCCTTAGCGATCCTCCCCGGCACGGGGAGGGGGACCGCCGCGCAGCGGTGGTGGAGGGGGCGGGCCGCGAACGCCAAGGTTGCGTGTGCCGCAAACCCGCTCCACCATCCTGCCGATGGTCCCCCTCCCCGCGAGCGGGTAGGATTTAGAGAACGCCGACCGCCTTACCGGCCGCCTCGAACATCCCCAGAATCGTCTCGACCTGCTCGGCGCTATGTTCGGCGCAGAGCGAACAGCGCAGCAGGAACGTACCCGCCGGGGTCGCGGGCGGGCGGGCCATGTTGACGTACAGCCCGCCATCGAGCAGCGCCTGCCACATCGCGACCGCCTGTGTCTGATCTTCGAGGATCACGGCGATGATCGCCGATTGCGGTGTATCGGTGCCGAGCTTGAAACCGAGGTCCTTCAGCCCGCCATGCAGCCGCTTCGAATTACGCCACAGATGCGCGCGCTTGTCGCCGGCATGCATCAGCTTGCGGATCGACGTGGCGGCGGTCGCGACGACCGAGGGCGGCAGCGACGCGGTGAACACATA
This sequence comes from Sphingomonas sp. Leaf22, assembly GCF_001421715.1. Taxonomy (GTDB): domain Bacteria; phylum Pseudomonadota; class Alphaproteobacteria; order Sphingomonadales; family Sphingomonadaceae; genus Sphingomonas. Next base: position 138,449 of record NZ_LMKP01000041.1, on the reverse strand, counting down.
GGGGCGACATACCAGCCGCATCACGTCGAACTTGGGATGGTTCGACACGCAGAAACCGCCGACGGTACCGACCGATTTCGAGAAAGTGCCGACGACGAAATCGACGTCCTTCTCGACGCCCTGTTCCTCATACACGCCGCGGCCATTGGGACCGAAAAAGCCCATGCCATGGGCTTCATCGACCAGCACCATGCATCCGTGCTTCTTCGCGACCGCGACCATTTCGGGCAGCGGCGCGATATCGCCGAGCATGGAATACACGCCTTCCAGCACGACCAGCTTGCCCGGTTCCTTGGGCAGTCGACCCAGTCGCCGGTCGAGATCCTCGACCGAATTGTGGCGGAACCGCACGATTTCGGCATTACCGAGCGAACAGCCGTCATAGATCGACGCATGGCTGTCCGCGTCGAGGATGATATATTCGCCCTTGCCGGCCAGCGTCGAGATGATGCCCAGATTGGCCTGATAGCCGGTCGAAAAGACCATGGCGTGGTCGGTGCCATAGAATTCGCGCAGCGCCGCTTCGCAATCCTTGTGCGGGTCGTAGGTGCCGTTCAGCACCCGGCTGCCGGTGGTGCCCGATCCGAACTCGTCGAACGCCTTCTTGCCCGCCGCGATCACGTCGGGGTCGAAGGTCATGCCCATGTAATTATAGGTGCCGAGCAGGATCGTGTCCTTGCCGCGGATCACCGCCTGGGTCGGCGACGTCACCTTGTCCATCACGATCGCGAACGGATCGCGCACCCCGGTGGCGAGCAGCGCCTCGCGTTCGGCGATCAGCGGATCGAACTTGCTCATCAGGTCGCGTTCGGGTGCCACGGTTTCGGGCGACTCGGACGGGGCGTGGGCGGTGGCGGCGGCTTCGGTCATCGGTTCGGTCTTTCGGGGCCGGGCGGGGCGATCAGGCGGTCTTGAGCTTTTCGACGGCATCGGCCAGCTGGCCGACGGTTTCGATATCGGCCTGCATGTTCATCGTGATGACGATGTCGAATTCGTCCTCCACCGCCGCAACGAAGTCCATCACGGTCAGGCTGTCCCATTCGAGATCGCCGGCAAAGGTCGTCGCCTCGGTCAGCGCGACGCCCTTCTTGTTGAACGGGTCGATCAGGCCGGTGATGGTGGCAAGGGTGGCGGCACGGTCGCTCATGCGGGTCTTTCCAAAATACGGGTTTGGCCGGGGCTATAGCAGACCGTGCGCGCGATACCATGCCGCGGTGTCGGCAAGCCCGCGCGCCGTCGCGATGCGCGGCTCCCACAGGGCGGCGGGGGGACGCCGTGCGGGGTCGGCGGTCCAGTCGGGATGCACCAGATAGCGCGCCCGATCCTCGGTCAGCTTGGCCGCCGATCCGCGCAAGGTCTGGTCGAGCCTGGCACCCAGCCGCAACAGCCCGGCCGGCAGATGCATCGGCAGCACCCGTTGTCCGACGGCGTCGCCGATCAGCCGGGCAAGCTCGGCATGGCTCATCGGATTGCCGTCGTCGACCTCGAGGATCGCGCCCGGACCATCGCTGTCGGCCAGCGTCAGCAGCAACCGGGCAAGGTCGTCGACCGCGACCAGCGCAACCCGTCCCGGCGGCGGTAGCAGTGCCAGCCCCTTCTGCGCCATGCGGAACATGTCCCGCATCTCCATGTCGCCCGGCCCGTACACCCCGGTCGGCCGCACGATCGTCCAGTCGCGATCGCTGGCCGCGATCAGGTCCTCGCCCGCCCGTTTTGATGCGCCATAGGTGGAAAGCTGCGGTTCGCGTGCCGACAGCGAGGAGACGTGGACGAACCGCCGGACGTCGCTCGCCTGCGCCGCATCCAGCATCGCCCGCGTGCCCGCGACATTGCCGGCGGTGAAGCTGGCCATGTCGGGCGCGCTCACCACGCCGGCGACATGGACGACGACATCGGCCTGCGCGACCAGTTCGGTCAGGCTGGCGGGCTTGTCGAGCGCGCCACGTACCCAGCTGACGTTCGGCTCTGCAGGCTGGGCCCGTCGGGTCAGCGCGCGGACGTGCCAGCCCTGACCGATCGCCTGCGCGATTACGCGACGCCCGACGAAACCGGTCCCGCCGGTCAGCGCCATCGTCTTCACAGGAGCGCCATATGATTGCGATGGACCAGCGCCGATCGCGGCGCATAGCCGAGCAGATCGGTCAGTTCGTCACTGCGCCGGCCAACAATGCGGACGACTTCGCCAGCATCATATTCGACCAGCCCGCGTGCGATCGTGCGATCGTCGGCGTCGACGATACGGATCAGGTCGCCGCGGACGAAATCGCCCTCGACGCCGACCGCGCCCGCCGCCAGCAGGCTGCGCCCGGTCGCAAGCGCCTTGGCCGCGCCGGCATCGATGCGGATCGCCCCGCGATCGGTCAGCCCGCCCGACAGCCATGCCTTGCGCGCCGGCGCGTTGCCGGCGGTGGCGAAGACGGTGCCGTGGCCCGTCTCTCCGAACGTGGCCAGCGGATGGTCGATCCGGCCGCTGGCGATGGCGAGGTTGGCCCCGGCGGCGGTCGCGATCCGGGCCGCCTCCACCTTCGACACCATCCCGCCCGATCCCATGCCCGACGATGATTTGCCGTCGGCCATGCCCATGATCGCCGCATCGATCTGCGCGACATGGCGGACCAGCCTGGCGTCGGGGTTGCTGTGCGGGTTCGATTCGTACAGGCCGTCGATGTCGGACAGCAGCACGACGCCGTTCGCCCGCGCCGCTGCCCCGACCCGGGCGGCAAGGCGGTCGTTGTCGCCGAACCGGATTTCCTCGGTCGCGACGCTGTCATTCTCGTTGACGACCGGGACCACGCCCAGCGTCAGCAACCGCCCGAGCGTTGCCGAGACGTTCAGATAGCGGCGACGATCCTCAAGATCGTCCAGCGTCACCAGCAATTGCGCCGCCGTGAGCCCATGGCTGGCGAGCAGTTCGGCCCAGATGCTCGACAATGCGATCTGCCCGGTCGCGGCGGCGGCCTGCGCGTCTTCGAGGCTGGCACGGCCACCCTTGGTGAGGCCGAGCCGTCGCGCACCGAGCGCGATCGCGCCCGAAGAGACAATGACGATCTGCTGGCCCGCGGCGACACGTTCGGCAATGTCGGCGACGAGGGAAGCAAGCCACTCCCGTCGCGCCTGCCCGTCAGGGGTGACGAGCAGCGCCGACCCGACCTTGACGACCAGACGCGGGCAGGTCGCAGCCCCAAACAGATCCTCCCCGGCACGGTGAGGGGGACCAGCCGCAAGCTGGTGGAGGGGGGCATCCTGCTCCACAACGGCTGCGTTGCGCGGGGATCCCCCTCCACCGTCCTCCTGACGGTCCCCCTCCCCGCGGAGCGGGGAGGAGCTTTCCGCCCCTAAATCGGCGACCATTCGCGCGGTTCCTCGTCGTCGCCCGTGTCCTGCGCGTGCATCTCGCTCGGCCCGATCGCCTCGATCAGCCGGTCGAGCACCGCCTCCAGCCCCTGTCCGGTTGCGCCCGACAGCGGCAGCACCCTGGCACCGCTTTCGGCCTCCAGCTCGGCGATCAGCGCGGCGGTCAGTTCCTCATCGAGCAGATCGGCCTTGTTCAGCGCGATCACCTCGGGCTTGTCGGCAAGGTCCGCGCCGTAATTCTCCAGTTCGCCGCGCACGATCCGGTACGCCGCGACCGGATCGTCGACATGGCTGTCGATCAGGTGCAGCAGCACCCGGCACCGCTCGATATGCCCCAGGAACCGGTCGCCGATCCCGGCCCCTTCCGCCGCACCCTCGATCAGGCCGGGGATGTCGGCGATCACGAACTCGCGCTGCTTGTGGCTGACCACGCCCAGCTGCGGCCGGGTGGTGGTGAACGCATAGTCGCCGACCTTCGCGTTCGCATTGGTCACCGCGTTGATGAAGGTCGACTTGCCGGCATTGGGCAGCCCGACCAGCCCGGCATCGGCAAGCAGCTTCAGCCGTAGCCAGACCCACGCCTCGTCACCCGGCCAGCCGGTGCCGTGCTGGCGCGGCGCGCGGTTGGTGGAGGTCTTGTAGCTGGCATTGCCGCGCCCGCCATCGCCGCCGCGCAGGAATACCTCGCGCTGGCCGGCGCGGGTGAAGTCGGCGAGGACGGTTTCCTTGTCCTCGGCCAGCACCTGCGTCCCCACCGGCACACGGATCACCAGATCGCGCCCGCCCGGACCGGTCCGGTTCGACCCCGATCCGCCCGATCCGCGCGGTGCGCGGAAATGCTGGGTATAGCGAAAGTCGATCAGCGTGTTCAGCCCGGGCACCGCTTCGAAGATGATGTCGCCGCCCTTGCCGCCATTGCCGCCGTCGGGACCGCCATATTCCATGAATTTTTCACGGCGAAAACTGACGGCGCCGGGGCCGCCCCCGCCCGACCGGACGAAGATCTTGGCTTGATCGAGAAAATGCATGTCGTCCGCTTAGTCGGACTCGCCGCAAGGGGGAAGGGGCTATGGTCGAAGTCGCCGGTACAGCACGATGGCGTCGACCTCGCCCAGGATCGGATGCTCGAACGCGCCGGGCAGGCACCCGACCCGTTCGAAGCCCAGCGACCGCCACAGCCGAACCGCACGGACGTTGCTCGCGACCACGAAGTTGAACTGCATCGCCCGAAACCCCGCCGCCTGCGCATGCGCCAACGAATGGACCGCCATCGCGCGCGCAATCCCGCGCCCGGTCGCATCCGCATGTGTCGCATAGCCGCAATTGGCGACGTGCCGCCCGCCGCCGGCCTGGTTCGCCCGACAGAAATAGCTGCCGAGCACCTCGCCGTCGACCTCGGCGACGAACACGCTGTTGCCCGGTGCGTGCCAATAGGCGAGTATCTGTTCCGGCGTGATGTCACGGTCGAGGGCATAGGTCTCCCCCGCCCGGACGATCGGCACGAGGATGTCCGCGATCGCCGCCGCGTCGCTCGCCACCGCCGGACGGACCGGTATCAACCGCCCGCCCGCACCGCCATCAGGCTGCGCACTGCCAGTTCGCGCGCCTTGTCGCGCGGCAACCGCAGCGCCTTGGCCATCGCCCCGCCCAGCAAGGCGTCGCCCAGCGCCATCAGCACCAGCTGCAACGTCTCCTCGGCCAGCGGCATGCCGCTCAGCGACTGTTCGCTGCCCAGCCGGTCGACCAGCGCATGGATCGCATCGAGGATCGGGTCGAGCGCGTCGTCATTACCCGACAGGATCATCCAGCTGGCCAGCGCGCCGGCACCCTCCCGGTCGAAGGCGTCGAAGGTCAGGTCGACCACCTCGCGCGGATCATGATCGCCATCCTGTGCGCGCAGCACCGCCGCGCCGATCGTCGCGGTGATCGTCGTCGCCATCCGTTCGGCCAGCGCCCTTTGCAGCCCCGATGCCGACCCGAAATGGTGAAGCAGGTTGGCATGCGTCCGCCCGATCCGCGTCGCGACCGCTTTCAGCGTCACCGCCAGCGGCCCGGCCTCGATCAACAGGTCGCGGGCGGCATCGAGCGCCGCGTCGCGCGACGCTTCGGGCGACAGGCGGCGACGGACTATTGACATATTTGTAAGTAGTCGACATCTGGCATGGCATCAGTTGGAGCAGAACCGTGGCGAAAGCAAAGACTCCCGATGATCTGACGATCACCCCGCGCGACCTGCGCTTCGGGCGCGACGGCGGGTATCGCCGGTGGTGGCTGAACGACGATCCGATCGCCACCGCCTTCTACAATGCGCTGTCGGTGACCTTTCCGAAGGGGGAGGGGTTCTTCATCGATAGTGTCCGTCAGTATCGCGACGACGTGCCGCCGCGCCTTGCCGCCGAAATCCGCGCCTTCGTGAAGCAGGAAGCGATCCATACGCGCGAGCATCTGGCGTTCAATCGCCATGTCGCCGATCAGGGGTATGACGTGTCGCGGCTGGAGGCACGGGTCGACCATGAACTGGCGATCACCCGTGGCAGGCCGCCGATCGCCAATCTGGCGGCGACGATGTGCCTCGAACACTTCACCGCGATCCTCGCCCACGAACTGGTCGCCAACCCCGCACATCTCGCCGGCGGCGATCAGGCTGCCGCCGATCTGTGGCGCTGGCATGCGATCGAGGAGATCGAGCACAAGGGTGTGGCCTATGACACGTGGCTCCACGCCACGCGGCACTGGACCCGGTTCAAACGCTGGCGGGTCAAGGCGCTGGTAATGCTGATCGTCACCGTCAAATTCTTTCGCGGGCGCTCGGCGGGGATGCTCGACCTGCTGGCGCAGGACGGGTTCCGAGGAGCGGGTGTGAAATGGCGGTTGTTCGCCTATGCTTTTGGCCGCCCCGGCATGGCGCGCAAGGTGCTCGGCATGTACCTCGCTTTCTTCCTGCCGGGCTTTCATCCGTGGAACCATGACGACCGCGAACTGATCGGATTGGTCGACAGCGAATTCGAAGCGGCCCGGCTGGCGCGCGCCTGACCGCTTGCTCCGGCGACACCGCCGGGGCAGGACAGGCCGATGCGAACGGTATCGGAAGCAGCGGCGGTCCGCCTCTATCACCTCGACGACGAAGGCGGCGTTGCGACGACCATCCTGTACGGTACGCTCGCCGAAGCAATGGCCGCAGCGGCGCGCGAACCGGCGGAAGTACAGGCTGGTTTGTACCTGCAGACGAGCAACGACGTGGTCGGTTATCTCGATCTGTTGGAGGGGTAGGGATGCGCGTGTGACTGGTACCGTACCATTGATATCGTCATTCCGGGCTTGACCCAGGATCCCGCTGTCCTTGGTTGACTGCGCGAAAGAAGCGGGACCCCGGGTCAAGCCGAAATCTTTGCGAAAGTACCGATCTCCGGCCTTCTGCCGTACCCCCGCGCAGGCGGGGGTCCAGCGCTGGAACAGGGATCGGTCCTGTCCGATTGGCCTTTCTATTTCCGCAGAGGTCTCGGTCAGGCCCGGGGTGACGATAAGGAAACGAACTTCGATTCCATCATACCAGCGTGGAAGTTGCGGACCTGAAGCTACGCCATGCTTTCACCTGTCCCGATGGCCGGGATGGCTATTGCGAACCCAAGAACCCGTGGATCAAGCGGGTCGATGCGGATGCCGTGCAGCGCCAGGCATCCGCCTCCGCCGGATTACTGATAGCCGCCCTCTTCCTCGCGTTCCTCGGCGGCTTCTTCCTGTACGTCTTCCATTTCTTCCTGTTCGGGCGTGTCGGGATCGATCATCGCGGGCGTCCTCTCATGCGGCAGCAGCGCCGTCCGCCATCAACCAGCCGGACGGCGCGAGCGTTCCGTGCGCTTCAGGCCGCCAGCCGCCGATCCCGTCGCCGCTCGGCCAGGTCGATCGCATAGTCGATCGTCTCGACATCGACGCCGCGTGCGCGCGCATGGATCGAACTGCGCGTACCCGTCGCGACGAAGCCCAGCCGCCGCAGCACCGCGCCGGACGCCGGGTTGTCGACATAATGCCCGGCCACTACCCGGCCGATGCCCAGCGTCGCCGCGACGTCGAGCGCGGCACGTCCCGCCTCGACGGCATAGCCGCGGCCCCATGCCGACGGTGTCAGCCAATATCCCATCATGTGCGGAACATCGCCGAGCGGACCGATTCCGACTCCACCGATCAGGTCGCAGCGGCCGCTATCATGGGCGAAGATCAGGAAGTTCGGACCGGGATCGCCCTGCCATCCGGCCACGAACGCTTCGGCATCGGCCAGCGTGTACGGCCAGGGCGCACGCGACAGATTGCGCACGACGGCATCGTGGCCGATCGCGGCGGCAAGTGCGGGGGCGTCCTCGATCCAGCCGGGGCGCAGGGTCAGGCGTTCGGTACGGGCGAACATCGGCATCTCTCCAATGCGCCGCGCCTCCGCAGAGGCGGGCAGGGGCCGGAGAGAGCAATAAAAAAGGGAGCCGGGGTGACCCGCCTCCCTCTTGTTGGCTGGTTCCGTTGCCGGAACCCGGGTCACCCTGGTGGGCGACCCGGTTGGTAGCCCGTTATTCTGCGGCCAGCGCCGGCATCTCGACATACGCAAACTTGCGGCCGAGCTTGCCTTCCTTGAACGCCACACGGCCATCGACCAGTGCGAACAGGGTATGGTCCTTGCCCATGCCGACGTTCACGCCCGGATAGAATTTGGTGCCGCGCTGACGCACGATGATGTTGCCCGCGACCACTTCCTGGCCACCGAACTTCTTCACGCCAAGGCGACGGCCGGCCGAATCACGACCGTTGCGCGACGAACCGCCTGCTTTTTTATGTGCCATGGTTCAAACTCCTCGTATGCGCTCAGGCGGCAGCGGTTTCGTCGGCGCGCTGGTCGCCGATCGCGGTGATCTTCAGGATGGTGTGCTGCTGGCGATGACCGTTCTTGCGACGGTAATTGTGCCGGCGGCGCTTCTTGAAAACGATGACCTTTTCGCCCTTCGCCTGCGCGATGATTTCCGCCGAAACCGTCAGCCCTTCGACCGACTTCAGTTCCGAACCCTCGCCGGCAAGGAGCACGTCGCCGAGCGTCACGTTGCTGCCAGCTTCGCCATCGAGCTTCTCGACGACGATCTTGTCTCCTGCGGCAACGCGATACTGCTTGCCGCCCGTGCGCACGATTGCGAACATGGCCCTTGCTTCTTTCTCAAATACAATATGTCCGCGTGGAGATACCCCACACGGCAAGTGGATCGTGACTAGGCAAGCGGGCTGCTTCTGTCAATGCCGAACCGGTGATTCGCCGCCGAAACCAATGTTGCGGCGCGGCAACAGGCGCGTGACAATCGTGTTACGCCATATGGCGTAGGCTTGCGTCAGAAAATGTCCCGGTCGAACTAGGCCGCGCAACGACTGGCCGCAAACGCCAGTTCCGGGGAGATTTTCATGCGTAAACCGGTTTTCACCGCCTTATTTCTGTCGACGGCACTAACTGCCATACCCGCCTTCGCGCAGGTCGCCGATGCGCCGCCGGCCGCCGCCGATGTGCCAGCGGGCGAAGAGATCGTCGTCGTCGGCACCCGTGCACAGGGCCGTACCGTCGCGGAAAGCCCGGTGCCGGTCGACGTCATTACCGGCGATGCGCTGGTCAATGCGGGCTATACCGAAACCAACAAGCTGCTGAATCAGCTGGTGCCGTCCTTCAACTTCCCGCAACCGTCGATCACCGACGGCACCGACGTGGTCCGTCCGGCGACGCTGCGCGGCCTGTCGCCCGATCAGACGCTGGTGCTGGTCAATGGCAAGCGTCGCCACACCACCTCGCTGCTCAACGCCAACGGGTCGGTCGGGCGCGGATCGTCGGCGGTCGATCTGAACACCATCCCCAGCCTCGCGATCGAACGGATCGACGTGCTGCGCGACGGGGCGTCGTCGCAATATGGTTCGGACGCGATCGCCGGCGTCATCAACGTGCAGCTAAAGCGCCGCGAAGGCGGTCGCGCGACGATGACCTATGGCAAGTATATTTCGCAGATGGAGGGTGTTGCCGAGGTATCGGGAATCGCGCGCCAGTCGAACGGCCAGCCGCAGGTCCGCGCCGACGGCACCTATGTCCTCGAAGAGACCGGACGTGACCGCGAAGTCCGCGACGGTCGCACCGTGACCTTCGCCGCGAACATGGGCCTGCCGATGGGCGAGACCGCCTATCTGAACCTGACCGGCGAATATCGCGATCGCGAACCTACCGACCGCGCCGGCTATGACCCGCGCCGCAACTATCCGCTGCTGTCGACCGGGGGCGTCGATCCGCGCGAATTCAGCTACGACCGCGTCAACCATCGCTATGGCGATGCGAAGACCACCGATTTCAACTTCTTCCTGAACGGCGGCGTCGATCTGGGTGCGACGTCCGAACTCTATATCTTCGGCAGCTATGGCGTTCGCGACGGCGAAAGCGCCGCTTTCTATCGCCGCGCTTCGGGCCGCGATGCCAATGGCAATATCCAGGATCTGCGCAACTGCACCTTCACCGGCACGGTCTGCACGCCCTTCTACGCCGACGGCTTCCTGCCGCTCATCACCAGCCAGATGGAGGATTTCTCCGGCGCGCTGGGCGTGAAGGGCGATGTGGCCGGGTTCAAATACGATCTGTCCTATGTCTATGGCACCAACAGCTTCGATTTCCGGATCGAGAACAGCTATAACGCGTCGTTCGGGCCGCAATCGCAACGGTCGTTCAATGCCGGGGGCACCCGGTTCGGGCAGCAGACGGTAAACCTCGACCTGCAGCGCGACATCGCGGTCGGCTTCCTGTCGCAACTGTCGCTGGCGCTGGGCGGCGAATATCGGAATGAGAACTACAAGATCGTCGCCGGCGAAGTCCAAAGCTACGCCGCCGGTCCGTTCGCGTTCAGCAATGGTGCCGCTGCCGGGTCGCAAGGCTTCCCCGGCTTCTCGCCGACCACTGCGGTGGACACGTCGCGGGACAGCTTTGCCGGCTATGTCGAATTGGACGGCAAGGTCAGCGATGCATTCAATGTCGTCGCTGCGGGCCGGTACGAACATTTCAGCGATTTCGGCGATACGGTGAACGGCAAGCTCGCCGCGCGCTTCGCACCCGTCGAATGGGCGGCACTGCGGGGCTCGATCTCGACCGGCTTCCGCGCGCCGAGCCTTGCGCAGCAGTTCTTCTCGTCGTTCGCCACGCAGAATATCGGCGGGACGCTGGTGGAGATCGGGACCTTCCGCGTCGGCGACCCGGTCGCCCGCGCGCTCGGTTCGCGGCAGCTGGAGGCCGAAAAGTCGCTCAATATCGGCGGCGGCCTGACCCTGTCGCCGATCCGCGGGCTGACGCTGACCGCCGACTATTACAACATCAAGATCGACGACCGGGTCATCCTGTCCGAAAATCTTCAGGGGGCGGCGGTCGTCGCGGTGCTGCGCGGTGCCGGGATTCAGGACATCACCTCGGCGCGGTTCTTCATCAACGGCATCGACACCCGGACGCAGGGCGTGGAAGTGGTCGGCACCTACCGTGTTCCCGATCTCGGCATCGGCAGCGTCACGCTGACCGCCGGCTACAACTACAACCAGACCGACATCACCGATCGCTCGACGCTGTCGGCAATCCCCGGTGTCACCCTGTTCGGACGGCAGGAATCGTTGCGCCTGACCGACGGACAGCCGCGGTCGAAGATCAATGCCGGTCTCGACTGGTCGCAGGGCATCTTCGGCGTGACCGCACGGACCAACCGCTTCGGCAACACCCTGTCGCCGGGCGGCGCGGCCGCGACCGACGTCGAACTGGCACCCAAGTGGCTGACCGATCTGGAAGTCCGCGCGACGCCGGGTCAGTTCGAACTGGCGATCGGCGCGAACAACCTGTTCGACGTCTATCCGACGCGCAACCCGATCCTCGGCGCGACGGCGATCAACAACTACTTCATCCCCTATTCCAGCTTTTCGCCGTTCGGCTTCAACGGGCGGTATCTTTACGCCCGGGCCGGCGTGAAGTTCTGATCGTGGCGGGCGGGCAGGGGCATCGCGCCTGCCCGCTCACTTCGTCGACAGCTTGGTCCCCAGCAGGACCAGCCGGTCGCCGGTGACCCCGAACCAGTGCGGCACGCCTGCGGGGATCAGCATCACGTCGCCGGGTTTGAGCGGCCGCTCGGTAGCGCCGATAATGCGGTCGCCCTCGATCAGGCCCGGCTGGGTCTGTCGACCGCCGACCATCGTGCCACCCGATCGCAGCGTACCGGCACCGGCGATCACGATCGCATATTCGGCCTGATCGGGATGGACGGCCGGGCGTCCCGGCGCCTTCCAATATTCCAGTGCCGCGACCCGATCGCCATCGCGCACCAGCGGCTTCCAGGCGAAGCCCTGATCGGGCTTCATCGCCTTGCCCATCGCCTCGACCTCGGCGGTGATGGCCGCATCGCTCGCGAAACTGGTCGGGTCCGCCGCTTGACCCGCGAGCAACAGCGCGAACGCGGCAAGCATCATGTCCTTGGTTCCAGCCGGATCGTTCGCCCCTCGCGTGCGGATCGATAGATCGCCTCGATGATCCGCATATCGCGCAACCCTTCCTCACCCGACACGATCGGTTCGCGCCCGCCGGTCGCGCATTCCGACAGGTGATCGAGCTGCGCGGCGAACTGGTTCTTGCCCGGCCCGGGCGGCGGGGTCACCTGTCGCTCGCGATCGCCACCCACCCAGAGCCGCTGCCCGCTATAGCTGGTCGCCGGCTCCATCTCGATCCGGCCCTTCTCGCCCATCAGCAGGATCTGGTTGCGGTTGGCGCTGTACATCGACTGGCAACTGCCGATCGCCCCGGACGGAAAATCCAGGGTGAAATCGATCATGTCCTCGACCTCCCGGAAGCGCGGGTCGCGGCGGTCGGTCGATTCGCGCGCGGTCACCGCGATCGGTTCCTCACCGGTCATGTAGCGTACCGCCTGCAACGCATAGATGCCGATATCCATCAGCGAACCGCCGCCCGACAATGCGCGCTTCAGCCGCCATGCGGTGGGATCGCCGAAGTTGAAGCCATGTTCGGACCGCACATAGCGCGTTTTGCCGACCGCGCCGCTGCGCGCCAGCCGCATCGCCTCGCGATTATGCGGTTCGAAATGGCTGCGATAGCCGATCATCAGCTTGCGGTTCGCCTTGCGCGCGGCGGCGATCATCGCCTCGCATTCGGCGACCGACACCGCCATCGGCTTTTCGCACAGCACATGCTTGCCGGCCTGCGACGCCCGGATCGAATATTCGGCATGCATCGCATTGGGCAGACAGACATAGACGATGTCGATGTCCGGGTTGTCGCGGATGCGGTCGTAATTCTGGTACGAATAGATGGCGCTGGCGGGAAGGCCGTATTCGGTCGCCACCCGTTCGGCCTTTGCCCGGTCGCCGCTGACCACGGCGGCAAGGCGACTATGCTCGCAATTCCGGAATTCGGGGATGATCCGCCCTAGCCCATAGCTTCCCAGACCGACGATGGCATAGCCGAGCTTGCGGCCGGGCTGACCGAACGACGCGCAACCGGGCGCGATCGACAGGGCGGCGGCGGAAAGGATCAGTTCGCGACGGCCGATTTCCATGGCTTTTCTCTCCGGCAACGATCGCCGCAGGATGACCGGACCCGACCGCCGTTACAAGCTATGTCGTTGATTTCTCTTCGTCGGCCTCGGCCCGCGCGGCACGTTGCTCGGTCAGGATGCCCCAAGCGGTGATGAACAGTGCGCCTGCCAGCGGCCCGACGACGATCCCGCTCAACCCCAGCAGGTCGATACCGCCGAGCGTCGTCACCAGCACCAGCCAGTCGGGGATGCCGGTATCGCGCCCGACCAGCAACGGGCGCAGGATATTGTCGGCGAGCCCGATCACCAGCACACCCGATGCGATCACGACCACCCCCTGCCAGATCGCACCGGTGGCCAGCAGATAGATCGCGACCGGGGTCCAGATGATCGCCGGTCCGACCGCCGGCAACAGCGCGGCGATCGCCATCACCAAACCCCACAGCAGGGCGGCGGGCAGACCGACGATCCAGAAGGTGATCGCCCCCAGCGCGCCCTGCACCAGAGCGACGACGCCGGACCCCTTGATCGTCGCGCGCACGACGGCGTTGAACTTGTTCGCCAGCCGCCACGCGACGTCACGCTCCAGCGGCAGCGACCGGACCACCGCCGGTCCGATCCGGTCCCCGTCGCGCAACAGGAAGAAGGTCACATATAGTCCGACACCGAACGCCAGCAGGAACGCGGCGGCATTCGCGCCGATCGACAGGGCGCTGCGGGCAAGCACGCTGGCGCTGGCACCGACCGCCTGCGAAATGCGCGACTGCGCGCGTTCGAAACTGCCGAAGCCGGCATTGTCGATGGTATGCTGGACCCGTAGCGGCAGGGCGTTGTGGACCTGTTCGAAATAGGTCGCGAAATTGATCTGGCCGCTCCGCAACTGCGTATACACGCCCGCCGCCTGGTCCATGACCATGCCGGCGATGATGAGTGCGGGGATCACCACCGCGACGGTGATGATCAGCAGCGTCAGTGCCGCGACCAGATTGCGCTGCCCCGGCCGCCACCGCAACAGGCGCTGGAACAGCGGCTGGAACAGCAATGCCGCCAGTGCGGCCCACAGCAGTGCGCCGGCAAAACTCGATACGACCATCGTCAACCCGATGGTCACCAGCGCAAGGAACAGGATGAACCCACCGGATTCCACGCGCTGTCGGACGATTGCCATGCTGTACTGCCTTACTGATTACGGCCGGCGATCGGGCCGGGATTGATCGTTGCGCAAGCGGAACGCCGGGGCGCGGGCTATGCTCCCTCTATCGACCGACAATCGGCGGAATTGGCTGCGGCAACGGGGGCCGCTTCCCCCGGTCCCACTGCACGCCCGCCGAACCGTTCGGAGGATCGCGACGGTCCCGCCGAAGCAGCATGGTACGTAATCTCAGCGCGGTCGTGCGCTCACTTGCTCCCGCGACTGCGATCGCGAATGGCGCGGAATTCGTCGCCGGCTACCCAATTGGGCCATGCGGTCGTCGTCGCCAGCTCGCGCCCGATCGTATAGAACAGGCTCAAATCCTGTGCGACGCCCGCCCAGTTCCAGTTCGGATCAAATTCGTCCTTCGGTCCGTGATAGCGCTTCTCGGTATAGTCCTTCGCCGCTGCCTCACCCGCCGCCTTGCCGCCGGTGACCAGATCGTCGCCCGAATCGAGATAGAGCATCGGCACGCCATGCTTGGCGAGGCTGAAATGGTCGGAGCGATAGTAATAGCCGTTCTGCGGCATCGGATCGGCCTCCGCCACGCGGCCCTGCGCGGTCAGCGCGCGGTCGAGATAGGTGTCCAGTTCCGACTTGCCCTTGCCGACGACCACGATGTTGCGGGCCGGCCCGGCGACCGACAACGCGTCCATGTTGATGCCGCCGACGGTTCTTGCGAGCGGATAGATCGGATGATCGCCATAATAGGCCGATCCGAGCAGACCCGATTCCTCCCCGGTCACCGCCAGATATACCTGACTGCGTTCGGTCGCCCCCGCCTTCGCATTCGCCTCGGCCAACCCGATCAGCGCGGCGGTGCCGGTCGCATTGTCGATCGCGCCGTTGCAGATATCGTCGCCATCGGATGCCGCCTCACACCGGCCGAGATGGTCCCAATGACCGGTGAACAGCACGATTTCGTCAGGACGCCTGGTGCCCGGCAGGATGCCGACCACGTTTTTGGAGGCGTGACGCCGGACCTGATTGTCGAACGACACGCTCGCCTTCACCCCGGTCAGCGGCACGGCGCGAAAGCCCCTGGTCTGCGCGGCAGCGACGAGTTGATCGTACTTCTTGCCCGCCGCACCGATCAGCCGTTTGGCGGCGGCCAGCTGCATCCACCCGATCGCCTCGCTCTGGTCCATATGGTTGTTCGCGGCGTCGGCGACCTGTTGCGGGCCGGTCCAGCTCGACTGGACCACGTTCCAGCCATAGGCGGCGGGGACGGTGTCGTGAATGATGATCGCCGCCGCCGCACCCTGCCGCGCCGCTTCCTCGAACTTGTAGGTCCAGCGCCCGTAATAGGTCATCGCCTTGCCGCCGAACGGTCCATCCAGCGTCCGGCTGGCATAATCGGGATCGTTGATCAGGATCAGCACCGTCTTGCCACGCACATCGGTGCCGGCATAGTCGTTCCACCCCTTTTCCGGGGCGTTGATGCCATAGCCGACGAAGACGACGTCGCTGTTCGCGACCGTCGATTTCGGCGTCACGCGATAGGTGCCGACGACCATCTCGGGGCCATAGGCCAGCGCGATCGGGCTGCCGGCACCGGTGAAGGTCAGCGGCGAAACGTTGCGGCTGGTGATCTCGACCAACGGCACGTCCTGAAACCAGCTGCCCTTGTTTCCCGGTTTCAGGCCTGCCTTGGCGAATTGCTGCGCCAGATAGGCCAGCGTCTTCTCCTCGCCCGGCGTGCCCGGCGCGCGTCCTTCGAAGTCGTCCGACGACAGGACGCGGGTCGCTTCCTTGACCGTCTCGATGGAGATGGGGGCGGGTGCCGTCTGGGCCAGCGCCGATGCGGCGAAGGTCAGGCAGGGGGCAAGCAAGAACGAACGCATCGAACCTCCGGAACAACGGGATGGTCCGGTTGTGACATGGCGAAGATGGCGACGCAACGCGCCGGACCGGCACCATCGGCCCGCCACCTTCCGCCTTACGAAGCCAAGCCGTCGCATCGGGCTTTCCTCGGCGGTCATTGCAGGGCAACGGTCCCCTGACGCTTATGGAGGAACCGCGATGCCGACCGACCGACGCAATCTGATGGTGCAGGGTGCGCTGCTGGGTGCCGGCCTTGCGACCGCCGGGATCGCACCGGTCGCGGCGGGGCAGGGGGCGGTCGCCCGCTTCCCGAGCAAGCGTCCCGCGCCCGCCGATCGTCGCTTCGTTAGCAGCGCGGTCGAACAGGAAATCGCACGGGTCAGCCGGATGATCGCCGACCCGGAAGTCGCGTGGCTGTTCGCCAATTGCTACCCGAACACGCTCGACACCACGGTGCGGATGTCCACGGTCGACGGCAGGCCCGACAGCTTCGTCATCACCGGTGACATTCCCTGCCTGTGGCTGCGTGATTCGGCCGCGCAGGTGAAATCCTATCTGCATCTTGCCCGGCAGGATGCGAAGCTGCGCGAACTGTTCCGCGGACTGATCGCCCGCCACGCGCGCAGCGTCCTGATCGATCCCTATGCCAACGCCTTCATGGAAGACCCCGGCGCGCCGACCTCGCTTTCGTGGGCCAAGGCCGACGATACCGAGATGCGACCCGGCGTCGCCGAACGGAAATGGGAGATCGATTCGCTATGCTATTCGATGCGGCTGTCGCACGGCTATTGGCGTGCGACGCGCGATGCCGCGCCGTTCGACGCGCAATGGGGCGATGCGATGCGCGCGATCGTCCGGACCTTCCGCGAACAGCAGCGCAAGGACGGCCCGGGTTCGTATAAATTCCAGCGCGCCAGCCGCCAGCCGACCGAGACGTTGCTCGCGGGCTATGGTGCGCCGACGCGCAAGAACGGCATGATCCATTCGGGTTTCCGCCCGTCGGACGACGCCTGCCAATATTCGCTGTTCGTGCCCGCCAATCTGTTCGCGGTGACGACGCTGCGCGAAATGGCGCAGGTCGCGAACGAAGCGCGCCACGATGCGGTACTGGCGAATGACGCGACAGCACTCGCGAACGAGGTCGCCGCCGCAGTGGCGCAGCATGGCACGATGCGCCTGCCCGATGGCAGCGACGTCTGGGCCTATGAGGTCGACGGCTATGGCAATGCCATCTTCATGGACGATGCCAACGTGCCGTCGCTGTCGAGCCTCGCCTGGCTCGGTTGCGTTCCCGCCGCCGACGCCCGGTGGCAGCGGACAGCAAAGGCTGCGTGGAGCGAGGCGAACCCGTGGTTCTTCAAGGGCAAGGCGGGCGAGGGGATCGGTGGCCCGCATCAGGGGATGGACTATATCTGGCCGATGTCGCTGATCGTCCGGGCGCTCGGCGCGACCGATGACGCAACGATCCTGCAATGCCTCGCCACGCTCAAGCGGACCCATGCCGGCACGGGCTTCATGCACGAAGCGTTCGAAAAGGACGATGCGGCCAAGTTCAGCCGCGACTGGTTCGCATGGGCCAATGGCCTGTTCGGCGAACTGATCCTGCACGTCGCCGCAACGCGACCGCACCTGCTCAAGATGCCACTCGACGGGGTCAGGGTCTGAAAGTGCAAGGACAAGACCGCTGCCGAAGCAGCTCTACCCGAGCCAGGCCCTTTGCCGGCTGGTGACCCCTACGAGAATCGAACTCGTGTTTTCGCCGTGGAGCGAACTTGTTGAATAAAATCAACGCTAGTTGCCCGATGTTGTTGGAAAGGCTCGCCATTAAGTATCAATGGCTTAGCGGGGGCGGGGCACCGTGGCGATGTCGGATTGCACGTACTGCTGCGCGATTTTCTCAGGTGTTCGTGCTTCGGAGGGCAATCTGAGAAACACCGTCCGCTCTGGGCGGACTTGTACGGGCGTTTGGCCCAACCCACACTGCCTTTCAGGCTGAGTATCGTTACAGTCCGTCGAAGCGAACATGCTTTCGCCAGTTCGCTGGGAGACGCTAATGATCAATCTGAATACCGCTACCGCTGCGGAACTTGACGAAGTCCAGCAGTTACGCGGACACGGTTTTGAGATCGTAAGATACAGGGAGGAGCGTGGGCGCTTCGACGAAGTGCGACAACTCGAAGAGGTTCCCGGCCTGGCTGGCAAATGGAACGGTGCCGAGGAAAATGTTTCGCTAGCGTAATTGGCGTCGTTGCTGAAAAGTTCAATCATAGAGAGGTAATCGGACTACTCGACTCCCGAAAGGGGCCATTCGTTGCGCCCTTCTTTCCTGTTTCCCCGTCCCCAACAGGCTTTTTCGATAAAATGCTATCAGGAACAGATTTTGAGAAAGCAGGGGCTGCCTGCGCCCGACCGTCGCTGCAGTCTGACGGGCGACCGTCCCGCTAGGTTTCGTTTGCGGGAAGGATGCGTCGCTTGCGCCAAGTCTTCTCGCTGGATGTTGGCACCATCTAGCAGTAAAGCGGTGATCGATCAGATTGAGAGGCGTCGGTGAAGCAAGGGGCATTGGCTGTGGCTCAGCGTCACTGGTTCTATCTCGTGCTTCCTCTCCTCCTCATCACCGCGCTGACCTTTCGGACGTCCTATCCCTGGCTGCTTGATCCGAAGCTAGGCGAGGCAGCGACAATCTTCGATTGGTGCGTGTTCGTGCCGCTGATCTACGCGGTGTGTTATCGGAACATGCCTCGCCGCGCTCTCGCGGTTCGGAAATTGGCGATGGTTTGTGGCGGGATATGGATCGCGGCTAAGATCGTGCCTGATCAAGCCGAGACAATCCTGAGCGAATTGGGTTGGGTTCGCGGTCTCGGTATTGCTGTGTTAGCCGTTTTCGAGGGCGTGGCTTTCGTTGCGGTCCTGCGTATCTTGTTCGGTAGCGAACCCGATGCCGTTGCATTGGAGCGCCAAGGTATTCCTCCCTTACTGGTCAAGTTCATGCTTGCCGAAGCGCGCTTCTGGCGCTGGGTATGGTTGAGGCTAAGAAGCATGAAGTGACGGCTGCGGCTTCAGGGGCGGGTTTCCCTAACTTCGATCCCGAGCCGAAAAACCGTTAGGATTGCGGTCTCTCCGCAATACTGGACAAGTCAGTGGCGGGGTCGATCGGCACGCCAGCTTCTTTGCGCTCGGAGTAGCGGTCGACGAGCTGGGCGGTATGCGGGCGCAGCAGCACCGTGAAGCGCACGAGCTCCTCCATCACGTCGACGATCCGGTCGTAATAGCTCGACGGCTTCATGCGCCCGACATCGTCGAACTCGGCGAACGCCTTTGCCACCGACGACTGGTTGGGGATCGTCACCATTCGCATCCAGCGGCCCAGCACGCGCAGCGTATTGACGCTGTTGAAGGACTGCGATCCCGCCGACACCTGCATGACCGCCAGCGTGCGGCCCTGCGTCGGGCGCATCCCGCCCATGCTGAGCGGCAGGTGGTCGATTTGCAACTTCATGATGCCGGTAATCTGGCCGTGGCGTTCGGGGCTGCACCACACCTGCCCCTCCGACCACATCGACAGCTCCCGCAACTCGTGGACGACCGGATGATCGTCGCCCGCGTGCTGGTCGGGCAGCGGCAGGGTGGATGGATCGAAAATACGCGTCTCGCACCCGAAGAAGCGGAGCAACCGCGCCGCCTCTTCGATGCACAGGCGCGAATAGGATCGCTCCCGAAGCGACCCGTAAAGCAGCAGGATACGGGGCGGCGGATCGCCAGCGCCCAGCCCGAGGGCGGGCCGATCAAGCGCATAGCGTCGATCGAGCGCGGGCATATGGTCGGCGTCGGGAAGGTCGCGCAGAGGCATCAGGCAATTCCCATTCGCAGCGCGAGCGCCGCCAAGGTGATGAGCAAAACGGGCACGGTCAGCGTGACCCCGACCCGGAAATAATAGCCCCACCCGATCCGCACGCCCTTCTGCCCCAGGACGTGCAGCCACAGCAGCGTCGCGAGCGAGCCGATCGGCGTCAGCTTGGGGCCGAGATCGCAACCGATCACGTTGGCGTAGATCATCGCTTCCCGGACGGCCCCGGTTGCGTGCGTAGCGTCGATCGACAGCGCGCCCACCAGCACGGTCGGCATGTTGTTCATCACCGACGACAGGACGGCCGCGATTACGCCCGTTCCCAGCGCCGCGCCCCACACGCCGCCTTGCGCGGTGTAATCGAGCAGCGACGCCAGATGGTCGGTCAGACCCGCATTCCGCAGGCCATAGACGACCAGGTACATGCCGAGCGAGAAGATCACGACCTGCCACGGCGCGCCGCGCAGCACCTTGCGTGTCTCAATCACGTGGCCCCGCCCCGCGATCACCAGCAGCAGGACCGCGCCGGCAGCGGCGACGGCGCTGACCGGCACGCCGAGCGGTTCGAGCAGGAAGAAGCCGGCGAGCAGCAGGGCAAGGACGATCCATCCGGCGCGGAAGGTTGCGGCATCCCGGATCGCGGCATCGGGCGCGCGGAGCGCAGCCACATCGTAATCTTGCGGTATATCGCGCCGAAAGAAGATCAGCAGCGCGCCCAGCGTTGCGGCGATCGACACCAAATCGACCGGCACCATCACAGCCGCATAGTTGCCGAACCCGATATCGAAAAAGTCGGCCGACACGATGTTGACGAGGTTGGAGACGACCAGCGGCAGGCTGGCGGTGTCGGCGATGAACCCCGCCGCCATGACGAACGCCAGCGTCGCCTTGTCCTTGAACCCCAGCGCCCGCAGCATGGCGATGACGATCGGCGTCAGGATCAGCGCCGCGCCGTCATTGGCGAACAGCGCGGACACCGCCGCACCCAGCAGGACGATCAGGACGAACAGCCGGCGACCATGCCCCCCGCCCCAGCGCGCGACGTGCAGCGCTGCCCACTCGAAGAACCCGGCTTCATCCAGCAACAGGCTGATGACGATGATCGCAACGAACGCGGCCGTCGCATTCCAGACGATGCCCCATACCACCGGCACGTCGGACAGAGTGACCACGCCCGCAAGCAGCGCCACGACCGCCCCGCCCATCGCGCTCCACCCGATGTCGAGGCCCTTGGGTTGCCAAATGACGAGCGCAATCGTCGCGACGAAGATCAGGACGGCAAGGAGCATCAGACGACGCGCTGGCCCGACGCATCCACCACCTGTTCGCCGTCTTCCTTTGCGAACGCGCCGCGCTGGGCGCTCGGCAGCAGGTCGAGGATGGCTTCGGACGGGCGGCACAGCTTCACGCCGAGCGGTGAAACGACCAGCGGCCGGTTGATGAGGATCGGGTGCGCTATCATCGCATCGACCAGCGCGTCGTCGGACAGCGTCGTGTCGCCCAAGCCCAGCTCCGCATAGGGCGTGCCCTTCTCGCGCAGCAGATCGCGCGGCGTCATGCCAGCACGGTCGATCAGCTCAACCAGCAGTGCGCGCGCGGGCGGCGTCTTGAGATACTCGACGACATGCGGCTCGATGCCGGCATTGCGGATCAGCCCAAGGGTGTTGCGGGACGTGCCGCACTCGGGATTGTGGTAGATCACGATATCGACGGCCACGGGGCTTCCTTTCAGCAGCAGGGGGTGAGTTCGGCGATCAGCGGCGCGCAGACTTCCGCATTGCCCGCGCAACAGTCCTTCACGAGGAACAGCGTCAGCGCGCGCAGGCTGTTCAGGTCGGCACGGTAGATGATCGAACGACTATGGCGTTCGGAGCGGACCAGGCCGGCGCGGGCGAGGATGCCGAGGTGCGCCGACATGGTGTTTTGCGGCACGTCGAGTTGACGGGCGATTTCGCCTGCGGCGAGGCCGGCAGGTTCGTGACGGACCAGCAGGCGAAACACATCCAGGCGTGTTCCTTGTGCCAAAGCGCCCAGCGCGGCAATTGCTACATCGTTTTCCATATATCCAGCATAGACGATATTCAATCTTGGGCTACCCCCTTTCGGCCGGGTCGCGGCGGACAATGGCTCTCACAATTCGTGCGAAGAAAGGTTTCAAGAAGGCTGATGCATGATCGTTCCAGCGTCGTTCCTGGGAAAGGCTGTGCCGCGCTGCGTCGGCTATTGCCCTTGGCGTTCTCGCACTTGGACTTTCTGCGTTCTGCCACTAGGCGACGCATCCTCCCGCGCGCCCGCCCGTTTGCTATCACCTTTATCCGGGAAAGGATCCGCCATGCGAAATGTTCGACTACCATCGGGCGAGGCCGTACCTTCGCTGGGGCAGGGCACGTGGATGATGGCAGAGCAGGCCGATCGCCGCGATCATGAGATCGCAGCACTGCGCGCCGGCGTTGAGCTCGGTATGACGCTGATCGATACCGCCGAGATGTACGGCGACGGTGCGGCCGAGGTGCTTGTCGGTGAGGCGCTCGGGGCTGTGCGGGACGAACTTTTTCTAGTGAGCAAGGCCTACCCACAGAATGCTTCCCGGCATCGCTTGCAGGCGGCCTGCGAAGCGAGCCTGCAACGCCTGGGGACGGACCGCCTAGATTTGTACTTGCTCCATTGGCGCGGATCGGTGCCGTTGCACGAGACGGTCGAGGCGATGAACGCGCTGAAGTCCGCTGGCAAGATCCGACAATGGGGCGTCAGCAACCTCGATGTCGACGATATGCAGGAGCTGATCGACGCAGGGGGCGGGGAGTGCGCCGTGAACCAGATCCTGTACAATCTGAGTCGCCGAGCTCCTGAGCACGACCTCATACCTTGGCTCGTGGAACAGGGCATCCCAGTGATGGCATATAGTCCAGTCGAGCAGGGTCGGCTGCTGGATGATCCGACGCTGCGGCAGATTGCGGAAAGCGCCGGCGCGACGCCAGCTCAGGTCGCGCTCGCGTGGACGATGCGAAGCGGCGATGTGATCGCAATTCCGAAAGCTGGGACGGTCGAGCATGTGCGGGAGAACCGACAGGCGGCGGACCTTCATCTGTCAGAGGAGAACCTCGCCGCCCTCGAGCAAGCGTTCGCTCGGCCACTCGGCCGGTGCCCACTCGAAATGCTGTAGCGGCCGTGGCTGTCTTCTTCACGTCGGACACGCACTTTGGGGATCATCGCACGCTTAACATCCACAAGCGGCCGTTCGCGACCGTTGCGGATATGGACCGTGAGTTGGTTTCCAGGTGGAACGCAACTGTCACGCCGGACGACGAGGTCTGGCACCTCGGTGACGTTGCACGGCGTCCGCAGGACGTGTCGGGAATCCTGTCGGCGCTATATGGCAAGAAGCACCTCATTCGCGGGAACAACGACCCGGTCGCTACCGGGGAAGCGGCGGGCTGGTCGAGTGTTGCGGACTACACAGAATTGTCACTGGATGGGACGGCGGTGGTTCTCTGCCACTATCCCTTCCGAAGCTGGAACGGCCAGCATCGACGTTCGATCAATCTTCACGGCCACAGTCACGGTCGCTTGACGCGAATGCTGCGGCAGTTCGACGTGGGCGTCGACGCTCGAGATTTCCGTCCTGTCACTTTGGCGTCGCTTCTCATCGGATGAGGCAGGGCAGGGGAGAGGACCCGACTCAGGCGTCCTTATTGGCGTCGGGGCTGCGGGTTGTTTGGCCAGCTGGCTGCACCCTACCACCCCGCCTCGAGCCAGAGCCGCCGCGTGGTCGTAGATCGGTCGACGGCCGCAAGTCGCGTCCGCGTTGCGACCCCGGATTACACGCTTTTCCCCCCGCCTCGCCCGCGCGCTTTTCGTGGCGCTTTCGACGCATGCAGCGTCCCTAGCGAAACCGGCGGGAAAGCTGGGCGAAATGCCGCCATTCTTGGTCGCACTCGCGACGCAGATCGACGCAGCTGGACGAGGTGCCGGCGACTGCCCGTGCGAACGCGTCCGGTAGCGCCAAACCCGGCGCGCGATCGCCAGCGAAAATCGGTGAGCGAGCGCCCGAAAGCGTCCATATCGTGCGCGTTTGGCAGGGTGGTTTAGTAGTCAGGGGGGAGGCGGGAAACTTCTTATCTCTCGAACAGTCGTGCAATCTCAATGACTTGAGACGTTACAAAGACGCTTATCCCATCGTTACTGATAATAGACTTAGATTCGAATATTTTGGTTTGAAAATATCGTTCCTTTACAGTGGGATAAGTGTTTTTGCCGGGGGCATGTAGGAAGCGATAACGCCGAGCGTGTTACATCGAAAATGGCGGATTTCCGCCGTTTTTCAGGGGATCAAACCGGGGGATAAAGGAGATAAGACTTTTCCCGACCCCCCTCCCAAGCCGTGTTTCCGGCAGCGAGGCTCGTCCTTGGCTGGCGGCAACAGCGCACAGCAGAAGGGCCGGAGCGCGCATCCGCGTCCCGGCCCTTGCCTGTACTCCGTTCGCCCGTAGGGGCAAAGCTCAGTCGGTGTCGGTGAAGACCCAGCAATGGATGCCGCCGCCGGTCAGGCGACTGTTGACCGTCTTCGCTGCGATGTAGCGCGGGTCGCTTGCCCGCAGCGCCCGACCGAGCCGCGAGTCGACCTTCAGCGTGATGCCTGCCCGCTTGAACTCCTCAGCGAGCGCGGTGCGGTTGATGGCCAGCAGGCCGCTGGTCCGGCTGTGGTTGAAGACGACGCCGCGTCGCTTCAACTCGGCGATTCCTGCCCAAAAAGGCGCAACCGCGTCAGAGGGATGCGGGGCGTCGAAGCCCAAATCGTTCATTGCCGGCGGTGCCATGCCGATGTCACGACACAGGTCGCCGATCATCGCATGGATGACACGGCGTTCAGTGCGGTTGCGAGTGTGCTGCAGCCTCGCGGTCAGCCGTAGGACCTGGTTCTGGATCGCGATGCGTGACTGGATCGGCATCGCGGCCGGTAGTTGGGCAGCGCCGTGGAAGTGATCGAACAACACCCGGAATGCGCGGCGCTGATACGAAAGGATCAATTCACGCTTGAGAGCGTCCCGGACCCGTTCCGGGTGCAATGTGACTAGCCAGCCCTGAAATTGCTCCAGTTTAAGGGTGACCGCCTCTTGCTCGCCGCCGGTTGAGGGAACGTGTGTAATGCACATGCCCTCTTTGAGCGCCGGATGACGATTAATGCGCTGATATTGCCCGTTCCAATCAAGCCCGAGCGCCGAGACGATTGGCTTCATTACGACGAATACGTCGGCGTCAGCCCGTACGGTCGTGATCTGGTGACTCTCGAACGGTACGAGTTCGATACTGGTAGCCATCGCTCCAACTCCCCCGTTCACGAACTGATGCGTCGGCCGTGGGAGAAGGTCATGCCGTCCAGCATTGTGCCCAACCGATCGCTAATAACCAGCATCAGCGCGGAAAGGTTGTGGCAGGTGATCTCGGGGGTCTCGGTGGCGCGTTCAAGACGACCGTCGAAGGCGAGTTCCGCGACGCCAGCCAGCGCATCGCGAACTAGCGTTAGGTTCATGAACTCATTCTCGGTGATCGCGTAATGGCCTTCCTCGTTCACGGAACGCCGGGTATTCGAATCAGCAGCCTGTGCCATGGGTTAGGTCCTTGGAACTGGTTAGGCGCAGCCGTCTGCTACAACACACGGTTGCGCCGCTTGTGCAAATTGCACAAGTGAATGGATACCTAGCCACTTAAAGTGGTCCGTCAAGGCACTTGTGCAAAATGCACAATTTGGTAAGTCGCCGGCTATGAGCGATGAACCTAAGGATGTCCGCTTGCCAGTTATGGTGACGCGGTCTGAGGCCAAGGCAATAGATGATTGGCGATTTGAGAACCGGGTTCCTACCCGAGCCGAAGCCATCCGGCTGCTTATCGCTGCAGGTTTGAAAGGTTCGGTGGAGCGCGCCCAGTAGGAGCGACGCACTTCCGGATCGCAGTCCGGTTCCATGCCCTAGCGAAAGGTGAGGTTCCAGCAAGATTGGCACGCAAGGGGCCGGACACTAAATTCGGTCGTTTATAGGGTTCTAGGAAGCACACATCACGCTGTTATGAGCAGCGCTAAGTCATTGTAGAGGAACAGTTATTATCGATTACTAGTACGGAAAGCTGCTACGTACGTTCACTAGCAACGGAATGTTGGAGACATCCGCAGCTTTCGATCTACCTGTCGGCACCTCACGGCGGCGATACCGGGTGCGGTAACGAAGCGCTTTGGACAGAAGCGATCAAAGGACGGACCGGCGGGAATGATGTCATCTATGGTGGAGCCGGAATTGGACGACATTTGCCAATGTCCCAACCAGGCGCTCCAAGCCGACATCGACCGCAGGATTGCCGAAACGCTGAGTAACCTTGATACCCGGAACGGCAGGCTATTGTGCCTCACGGACCGCGAAGAGAATGTACGAGTGTCGCCCCTTCTAAAGCGGAACGATGGCTAGCTCAGCGCAGCTCGACCCCCAACCGGAATGCTCCAGATTGGTGGTGAGCGGACTGTCCGCTTTGGACTGGCGGGTGGCGTAAACGGCCGTTCGTTTATTTGGCGGGGAAAGGGCTCTATCGCCTGCCGAGAGTCTACGAGCATGATCGGGCGCAGCGCTCCGGCTGCCGATCACAGCGCGCTTAATACTTTCCTTCAATGACCCGTCACGGTGGGCGCCTCTTCCGCATCCGTGGCACTGCGACGCTAGTCGGTGCGGCCGCCGGGGAGTGTTCGCGGCTCGGTTGCATGTATTTGTTGCTTCGTGTGCCGCGTTGACGGGCAGGCTTGCGACCGTCGACGCGACGATCGGCATCGACGAGTTGCGAGGCCAAGTGACGCCGCGTGGTCGCCGCACCCTGAAGGGAGCGTTTCGTCGGACCGGCCATGACGTTTTCGCCGCAGGCGGCGCATCAACCTTTCGCCAAGGACGTTACGGCGTCCAGCAGGACCTTGACGGCGGCGACGGCCGGGCCCTCGACCAGCATCCCGCACTCGAGATTGGTCGTCTTCGATCGCCGCAGCAGGTTGGCCGACCCGACATAGGCCGCGACGCCGTCGGCAAGGACGATCTTCGCGTGGAACGTCTCGCCAGTGCCGTCGGCGCCGCCGTAATCGATGATCCGAGTTGCGCGATCCTCGACCCGCCTACCTTCGGCCCCGCAGGCGAGAAGCTGCGTCGCATCGCGGAGGACAAGCACGCGCTCCGTCGCCGTGGTCGATTCGAACAGGCCCGCAGCCCAGGCCGCCCCAATGCGGTCGATGTAGGGGATCATGATGGCGAAGCGTTCGCGCGCGAGTCCAGCGATGTGCTGGAACGCGTCGGTGGTGTGCGTGAGCGCCACGTATTCGCTGGCGATGTCCGCCGCGAGTGCGCTGGCAAGCCGGCTCGGCTCGGGCGGCATCGTCACCACCAGCCGGGCGGTCGCCTTGGGCGACACCAGAACCTCCCGCGGCATCAGGCGATGCTTGGATCGAAGAAGCCGACGAGGTTGGGCGCGGTGCGCGGCTCCCACTCGGGTCCTTTGCCGCCCTTGAGAACCGCGCGCGACAGCAGCAGGTTCGAGGCGATACAGCTCACCTCGGATACCATGACGCACGCCGGGCAGGCGCCGCCGCGCGCGTCGCAGAGGCTGCCCGATCCGCAGCGCAGCGTCCTCGGGTCAAGCGCGCGCTTGAGGAACGCCTCAGCGTAGTTACGCCACATCGCGGATATGTTGCCGAGGTCTGGAGTCATGCCCTTACGGTAGATCACGAAGGAGAGGTCGGCGGGGAATATGTGCTCTCCGATCCCGTCGCGGTCGACGCCGGACGTGTCGGCGAGCGAGTGCATCATCTGGTGGGAGAGCGTGTGGAGCAGCAGGTAGACGTAGGCGGGCAGCGTGCGCGGGTAGCCGCCCTGGCCCTCGCGGTCTTTGAACTCCTCGAGAAAGGGTCCGAAGTCGGCGTAGCGCTCGAGATACGCCCGTCCGGCATGGTCGGCCGGCGCGTCGACGATCTGGTTTGCCTCCAGCCAGCGGAGGACGCGAGCCTCGTCCAAACGGAAGTATAGCGCCTCGTTGAGCTGTTGCGTGACATAGACCGGGCGCTTGTTGTCGGCGATCGGCAGCTGGTCGAAAGCCTTGAGCCGGACGGGCATGTCGACGCGCTGGCCGTTGTGCTCCCGCTGGTAGATCGGCGTCGCGGAGACGCGGGTGTAGCCGAAGCTAAATTCGCATATCGGCAGTCCTCGGATCAGGACCAGGCGCTGCATGCCGAGATGGCCGAGCAGAGACCCGACGGTCTGCTGATATCTGGCCTTCCGAACCGGGTCGTTCACGACGTCGGTCAGCGCGACGTCCGGGTTCATCACGTCCACGGCCGCGTGCCGCGCCATGGCCTGGTCGATGTGTTCGCGGACGAACGCGTCGTGCTGCATCGTGAGCCGAATCGGGTCGTATCGTCGCGTCCAGTCCTCGCGCACTGCGATGGCCTGCAGGACGGCGGGGCTGCCAAGCTGGCCGCGTTCCGCGATGCCGTCGGCGAACCACGCTTCGCGGAGGCCGGACGCCGCCTCGCGGTGCCGCTTGGCGGCGTCGGCCCGGCCGGAGGTCTCCGCCTTCTCCGCCATTCGCACGTAGGTCTCGTATTCGTCCCATTCGTCCGCGCGCGCCGGGTGGGCCTCGACGCCCTTGCGGATCTCGTCCTCGGATGGCTCGGCGAACGGTATGTCGTGTATCTGCGCCAGTCTGGCGACGAGGCCGTCGCGCCGCTTCGGGGTCATGAGCTCGACGACCGCGCTGTCCTCGAACACGATGAAACTGGTGCGCTGGACATAGAAGGTTGAATTTGCCCGGTATGATACCGGGAGCATGTTGACCTCGATCCACTGGAACTGCCGGCCGCCGTCGTTCTGCTGGATCTGCAGGCGCTCGAGCGTGTCGGGGTTCGCCTTCTTCAGCGCCCTGGTCTCGCCGCAGCCCTCGCAGACGTATCGCCATTCCGAGAACACGGGCGCAGCGTTCCGCAGCTTGAAGCTGGAAGACCCGCAGGTGCACATCCTGATCTGCCGCGCGGAGCCGGTCTGCGGGTCGAAGTTGTAGTTGAACGGACTGAGCGGCTCGATGTCGCCGGACCAATGGGCGTAGACGACGTCAATCTGCGTCCAGCGGGCTTCGTGGCCGTTGCACTTCCTCGGCAGCGGCTGCCTTGCCTGGTCAGCGACGCTGTCGAACTCGCGGGTGGAGCCGCAGATGCCGCACCGGTAGAGGAGTGGATAGGGGACGTATCCGACCTTGTCGGGGCTGGTCATCTGGAAGTCGGACCGCTGCACGCGGGCTTCGCCCGACTTCGAATCACGGAACGGGGTGTCGAGGACGAGTTCCGGCAGCGCGTCGGGCAGCACCTTCATCACCCGGTCGCGCCAGTTCGTCACCGCGTCGTTCAGGTTCTCGAAGATCAGCTCTATCGTCGTCGGCTTGAGGTCCTTCGCCTCGTTGGGCAGCGGGACCGAGCGGCAGATTCCCTTGCCTCCTTCCCACGTCATCAGCACGCCGGGCGCATAGGAGCCCGCGATCTGCACACGCGAGCGCGACATCGTCGGCGGTTCGAGCGGATCGGGATCGGCTCGCGCCGCGCCGATCGACGAAGGTCGCCGCGCCGGAGTGGTGCGCCAGTCTTTCCCAGCCTTGTCAGCCATTGCTGCCCCCGTCCGCGTCGAGTTCCGAGGCGCTGCCGCGCTGGGTCCTGATCGCCTTCATTACCTTCGCGATGTCGCGCCGGTCGATGTCCGCGGACCTGCCGCGTGCCCGCGGGTCGCGCATGGCCGCCACTATGTATCCGGCCTCGTCGACGTCCCGCAGCGATGTCATGGGCGGCTTGAAGACGGGCACGTCGGTCCAGTAGTCGCGCAGGCTCGGGATCGTCGCGAGGCTCGAGATGTGTCGAGCGAACCGCTCGACTTGGTTGTCGACCAGGCCCCGGTAGAATTCCTCATAGTGCGGCGATCCGAGGTGCGACGGGCCCTTGCCGGCGAAGCCGCTCGCCCGCAGCATGAACGAGACCAGCTCCTTGGTGAAGCCGAGGTGGTCGCGCTTCTCCAGCGCCGCGAGGCGGCTGACCTGGTCCATGTGCGGGACCTCGAACTTGCTGGCGTCTTCCTTGGCGATGAAGTCGCGCGCCTCGCGCAGCATGGCCCAGGCCTGGACGTAGGACGCCATGGTCCGCTTGATCGCGTTCTCCGCCCAGCGCTCCACGGCGGGAGGCGCGATCATGCGCTCGAGGAAGCGGTGGAAGATGTCGTGGGTCTCCACCACGTAGCGGTCGCGCCTGCTCTGCGGAGTGGGGAGCAGCATGACGAAGCCCACGTGCGTGCGGCCGACACGGCTGGACGCCTGGATGTATTCCGCGATGTCGGAAGGCAGTCCGGCGAAGAACATGCTGTTGAACCTGTCGACGTCGACGCCGTGGCTGATCGCGGAAGTGGCCACGATGTTGCGCACCGTGCCGGCGACGTCGGGGTAGTCGGTACCCGCGAACGAGCGGTCGGCGGCCTCCATCACCGCCTGGATCTCCTTCATGTCGATACCGCCGGAGATCAGCCGGCTGTCGAACGCGGCGTGGGCGCGGCCGATGCGTCGGTGCTCCTGCTCGACCGCCGCGCTGAGGGCGTCGATCACCTGGTCGCCGCCCTTCTTGTTGGTCACGTATGCGAGGGCGATCCGGTGCAGGTCGACCAGCGCCATGATGTCGGCCTCGCGGCCCTGCCCGACGGCACGGTCGATGGCCGCTCGGTGCCAGTCGCCAGCGCGGCCTGGAGAGACCGCCGCACGAATTTTCGCGATCGTCTGCGGACGTCTCACCTCGTCGAGCATGCCGTCCCAGAGCGAGGTAACGATGCCGTGGAAGGCGGCGAGCACGCCGACGGTGGTCACGGTGTGCGTCGCATCGTTCGTCATGAGCGAGACGTAGAGGCGCATCCAAGGCGCGGTGGCCTCCGGTGCCTGCGCGAACGGCAGCGATGCGGCGAGCGCTACGCGGTCACAGTTCCCAGCGGGTGGGTCCGCGGGGGCCGCGAAGAATGAGTGGTAGAGGTCGGAACCCGGATACGGGAAGCGCAACGGAGTGCGCTGATAGAGGGTCTCAAGCTGCCGCTCGGGGGCCGAGATAGTGGCGGTCGCGGCGATGATCTTCGGCATCCGGGCCGCGCCCCAGCCGTCGCCGCTCCAGCGTCTGGCCACGCCGAGCGCGTCGCCGGCCATGTCGGCAATGTCCTCGAGCGTCGTGTCGAGCAATGTGTCGAAGAGGCCGCTGAAGGTGCCCAGGCTCTCCTCGAGGAGGTGCGCCTCGTCCTGGATGATCAGCGACGGGAACGGATCGTGGAAGACGTGCCGTCCCGTGTCGTAGGCGGGATACACGTTCGAGCAGCGGTCGGCGGCGGGGTCTCGTTTGAGGTCGGCCTCGCTGCGCGGGTTGTCGAGGTTGCCGCGATGGTCGATGCGCCGCGCGAGGCCGAACATGCCCAGCACCTTGCTGATGGTGCTGGTGTTCTGTCCGAGCATCGCGAGCTTGTCGACGGTGCCGAGCACGATCGATGGTGCGCGCGCGTAGACGGCGTCATCCGTGAGCAGGAACGGGAGCGGATGGCGACCGCCGTGGGCCTTGTTCCAGTCGCAGGCGTCGTTGAAGCACAGTATCGCGGCGCGCTTGCCGAATTGGCCATCGGCCTCGTCGCGCCTCAGGCCTGTGGCCTCGCCGCAGACCGGGCATTCCGGGATCTTGTCGAACGCCTCGCGCGCGTCGACGTAACGCCGTCCGCGGTCGCGTTCCTGGTCGTCGCCGGTCTCGCCGTCGAGGGCGCTGTCGTCGGCATGCTCGTGGTCGCTCGTCAGCGGTATATCCGACTTGAACGCACCGTAGTGGTTCGGCGTGTTCTGGCTGCCAACCCAGAAACCCATCTCGAACGGCCAGGTGCCGACACCGTGCCGCTTGCGCACGAGCTCCGCCCTGACGACCAGCTTCAGCAATCGCTGCGCCTGCTGGAGCGTCAGCAGCCGGAGCGGGTATCGGATCATTGCGGTGATGCCGCGGTCCTTGCCGCGAAGGCGGTCGAGGAACATCGCGAACAGCAGCGTTCCGTAGAACGCCTCCGACTTCCCGCCACCGGTGGGAAAGTAGAGCAGGCTGACGCCGTCCTCGTCCAGCAGCGGATCGTGCGCCTCGCGCCACTCCTCCATCCGGGACGCGAACACGGGCACGTGCGCCAGCACGAACGCCATCTGGAAGAGGCGCCATCCGCGGCTCGGGTCGGACGCGTCTCGAAGTGCGAAGGCCTCGTTGGTCATGATCCAAGCCCGCCACGGCGCCGCACGCCGCTCGAGCGCGGTTCGGTCTCCGCCGCCGCCGCCATCGGCGAGTGCGTCAGCGGCCGTCTTCGATGCGATCAGCAGCTCGATTCCGCGTTCGATGTATTGCGCTTCCGCGCGCTGGGCCGCGATGTCCTTCCGCAGCCGCGCCGTCTCGATCGCGGCGTCCGCCGGTTCGAGGCCGGCGGTGACGGTGCCCGCGAGGCGCGCCTCCTGACGATCGATCCAGGCCAGATACTCTCGCGGCAGTTCGAGCAGTCTCGACGCGTCGAACGCCGGATCCTTGAGGACGGCGAATTGGAATGGGAGCTCGAGGTTGCGCGCGACGATCCTGGGCTGCGCGAAGCGCGGCGCGCAGGTTGTGCGCAGTCGCAGGTCGCTGCCTTCGATCTGCGCCTCCACGCCGCAGTTGAGGCCGATGGCCGGATATTCCAGGTGCTCGCGGAAGCGGTAGGACGGCTCCACCCGGTCCAACCGCAGCTGACGATGGGCTGTGGTCGGCATCTCGATCGCCAGGCCGGCGTTGAACACCGTGTTGCACCGGCCACGCGCGTCGGCCGGCGTCGGCTCGGGCGACTGGTTGTCGAGCATGATGCGCATCGACACGGAGCTCGGGTCGAGGAAGTCGGTCTGGCGCTCGACCTTGACGACCACGCGGGAGAGGTCGGGGACGATGCGGTTGCGGTCGATCGGACGTGCTGCGAGCGCCGCCAGGGCCGCGCGCCATTTCTCCTCGGTCAGCGTCTCCCCGGGTTGCACGGACACGTCGCGCCAGGCAGTCGTTGCTCCCGGTCCGGCGATCCAGGCCTCGAGCTGTAAGGCCACTGCATCGCCGAGCGTCCGGTTGTATGCGTCGACCATGGAGGCAAGGTCGCCGTCCGGCGCGTCGCACCCGAACTCAAGCGTCGGTAGCTCGAGGTCGAGCCGCGTCCATTTTCCGGGAATGGGTGCGGGGTCGACGAGGCCGAGCGGCAGCTCGCGGCGATCGCGGACCAGTCGGGCGATCGGAGGCAATGGCGGTTTCGCGTCCTCCGGCGTGTTCTGGTCAGTGTCTGCGACGTCCGCCGGAGGCTGCGGGGTGTCGTCCGGATCCGCGTCCTCGGTGAGCAGCTTGATACCCTGTGCGGCGTAGGCCTTCCGCCTGACCTCGGCCAGGATCTGCGCGCGGGTCGCGCGCACCGTCGAACGCTTCGCCTCGTCCATGCCCTTCCAGTCGGGCTTGTCCACGCCGGCGGCCTGCAGGGCCGGCAAGCGTTCGGTCCGGATCGCATCGTCGATCTGTTGCTGGATGTTCGCCCGTAGCCGGAAGTCGAAGTCGAGCTCACCGCCGCCCGCGATCAGGTCCGCCCAGTCCGGGACGACCCGGACGTAGACGGAGAAGCGGGGCGTAACCCGCATCGTGGCGCCGGAACCGGCGACGGACATCAGATCCACGCCGACGGCGGCGACCCTGATGTCGGTCGTCTCGTCGGCCTGGCCAGAGGTGTCGAACCGAGGCAGGAGCTGTGCTGCGAAGATGCCCCGCCTCGGCGAGCCGCCGAGCAGGTTCCGCCCGCGCTCGTCGCCGCCGGCGACGCGCTTCACCAACGCGTTGACCAGTGAATCGCAGACCGCCTCCTTGAGCTCGACGTCGATCTTGGAGAGCTCGCTGTTCGACTTACCCTTGATCATCCCTTGAAGCTCCGGACATTGTCGACGACCGCCACGTGCTCCTCCGCCATGGACCGCAGCAGTCGGATCTGATCGGTGCGGTCGCGGTTGCTCGCCATCGCGGCGTGCGGGTCGGTGAGGATGCCGCGGAACGCATCGTGGAACACGTTGCCGTAGCGCAAACGGTGCGACCGCTGGGCGACAACCGCCCACCGCCAGAAGTTGCTCGCCATGCCTTCGCCGATCCCGAGGGCCCCGGTGAAGCGCATGAACGTCTCGCGATCGCTCGGCGCGTGTGGAACCACGTCGTGCAGGGGCTTTTCGAGTTCATCGGCCAGGTCGATCCAGTAACGCGCCCGTTCCCTCGTGACCGACTGGTCGCCCATCCGCGCGACGAGCGTCCGCAGCTTCGCCTGGATCGACGTCTCAGGGATCGCCGCGAACCGTTCGGCCACCAGCTCGTGGTAGTCGCGAATCTCCTCTGAGGCGGTGGCCTGGATGTTTACCAGCGTGCGTGCCCGCTCGACGAAGCTGTGGCCGATCACGCAGACCTCGTCGCCCGGCTTAACCGCCGAGGCCGGACGCTCGACGAACGAGGTGAGGGTGGCGCCGTCGTCGCGCAGCACGATCTCGGTGCTGCGGCGCGCGATTATCCGCTGCTTGTTCTTGAGCTCGATCTCGACGAGGTTGCGCTCGCCCCGACCGCCGCCACTCAAGTCGACCACGGTGCCGTTCGGGAATTCGATGTCGTCGGTGGGCATCTCGAATCGGACGACGTGGCGCCCGATCTCCTCGACCCTGGCGTTCGCCTTCGACGCGAAGTTGCGGAGCCGGTCAGCCAGCCGCGCGATCCCGATCTCGTCCGCCAACCGCTCGGCATCTCGGGCGGCGAAGGCCAGCGTGTCGGCGTCGGCGAGCACTGCCACCTGTTCGGGCAGCCATGGCTGGCTGAGCGTGGTGAGGATGGCGGTCCGTGTCGGCGCTACGATGACCACGCGCTTGAACTGGTTCCGGCCGCCGCGCGGCAGGTCGGCGACAGCCTTGAGAATGCGCTCCCCGCCGAACCGGATGAATTCAGACTCGATGCGCGCCGCCAGCTTGGGCTCCGTGCCACCCAACCGGTCCGCGGCGAACTCGGCGACCAGGTCAGATCGGAAGACGAACACCGATTTCGAACTCGACCGCACCGCCGGCTTCACGACGGACTCGAGCAGCGTCGTCATCGGGGTCGCCGCGTCGAAGGTCCGCATGATGTCCCGCGCCTTGCCGAGCGCTCCATCGTCGGCGTCGACCTGGCTTGCGAGGCTGCGGGGATCGGCGAGCGTGGCGATGTCCGCGGCGGCCCGATAGACCGAGAGCAGGTCGCTAGCCGCCGCGGCCGAAGCCTCCCGCTCCATGAAGCGGGCCAGTTCCGCCAGGGAGCCGGGCAGCGAAGCGGTGCGGCGTATGGTGCCCACCAGGTTCCGGGCGGTTTCCGCTCCCTTTGGATCGCCTCTGTCCGATAGGCTGTTCGCCAGGTGGCGGACCGCCTCTATCCCGTGCGCCGTGTCGCCGAAGAAGCCGTCGGCCTCGATGCGGATGCCTCCTTCGAACGGAGTTGGCGCGGTGGAGACGGGCTGCACGATGTCAGGCGTCTGGGAATAGGTCACGTGCCCTGGCGCCGGGATCTGCTTGCCGTTCCTGCCAGGTCGGCGCGTGCCGAGGATGTCGAAGCGCGCGGTCCGGTAGGTCCATGGATCGTCGGCGATCGCGAGAACGCCGGTCGCCGGATGCACCTCGCGCAGGCAGGCTATCATCTCGGACGCCTTCTCTACCCAGTTCCACCCGAGCCTGTTGCGGGCGTTCCTTGTCAGGTCGAGGATGAGGAGGTCGGGGCTCCGCTTGATGGCGCGGAGGTCCACACCGATCCGCTCGCCGGCGCGGAGCGTGTAGAGGAAGAAGTCCGCCTTGTCCCGGTCGTCCGCCTCGTTCGAGCGGCTCTGCTTGGCGATGTCTGTCTTCGAGCGCGTTCGCCACAGCAGAAAGCTGTTGGTCGCCCGTTCGCCAAGCGGTGTCGCGTGCGGGACGATCTCGTCCAGGATCGGATGCTCGAACTCGGCGTAGTCGCGGCCGTCCGAGGCGCGCCCGTTGAGGTTGCGGACACGGCCGAGCACCTGGTGGAAGTCCTTCGCCGCGTCGCCACCGCCGTTCATGTAGCGTTTGACGTGCTCGAAGTTGACCGCGCCGAGCTGGTGGCGGCCGACCTGCACCTGACGCGCCTGCGCATGGGTGCTGCGGGCGTAGGGGAAGACAACCGCACGGACCTCGTCGGACCGGCGCCGCACCATCTCGGTCGCGCCCTGCGACTTCACCCTCTCCTGCTCGGCGCTGCCGACCGCCGCGATGGTTAGCAGCGCCGCAATCGCGGACGGCGAGATTCGGACCGGCGGCCACGGTATCACCACCTGAACCGAGCCGTCCGATGCGACCTCTGCGGCGGAGCGGACGAGACGCTGATAGGCTGGCGTGACGGCGGCCGCCTCGCTCAACCCGAGCCGGTGGAACGGTTGCGCCGCGAGTGCCGCCATGTAGCTCTCGACGTCCCGCGGCCTGCGTCCGGGCACCGACGGGGGAGGCGGCATCAAGCTGGCCGCTTGCGAGCGCTCGGCCCTTTCCTTCGCCATCTTCGACAGGAGCGCCTGGCGCTTGTCGAGCGTGACCCGGCGCTGCTCGGCGCGGTCGTCGAGCCCCGTGCCCGGCGGCTCCTGGAATGGTCGGTTGCGCGGCATCAAGCGTCCACTGTCTGGGGTGCGTGCCGGTATGCGGCGCTGGCCGCGGCCTCGGTATCGCCGTCGGCATCCTCGAGGGCGGCGGCGAAAGCCGTGGGTGGCGGCAGATCGAGCTGCCGTAGCAGCGTCACCGATACCGCGGCGGTGCCCGATACCCTGCGGTAGCGTTGGTCAACCGCCGCGGTGTTCAGCAGCTTGACCGCGAGCTCCAGTTTTTCGGGCTCTGCCCCGGTCAGAACGATTGTATGGTTCTCGGTGACGAAGCCGCCCCACTTCGACATGACCGACGGATCGACCATCGCAGCGACGAGGCGCCTGGGCTGCTTGTCGTTGGTCGTGCGCTGCATGACGGCGGCCGTGCCGGCCACGATCGCCGTGCTGTCATTGGGGAAGGTGACGAAGTCGGTGCCGGCGTTCTTCTTTCCGCGCGGCATGCATGCGGTGCCGGGCCGCACGTTCTTGGCCCAGATGAGCGGATATCCCCGTTCGCGCCGGCGCAGCTTCGCGACGAGCCGGTCCTTCTCCCGGTTCCACACGAAGTAGCCGGCGCGCGCCGTCACGCCGTAGTCGGCCAGGGTCGAGCCGCCGACGAGCGTCGGGTCGATGGCGGGCAGTGGCCACGCGTCGCCCGGCTCCGCCGGCAGGGCCTGCCGGATTGCCGCGACAGTCGAGGGCATGGCCCCGACAACCGGGAAGCTGACGGTTGCGGCTGCGTCGTGGGCCTTCCCCTTGCGGGCGATCAGCACACTGATGTCCTGCGCCACGTCGATGAAGACGCCGTCGCGCCCGGGGATCGAGCCGACGGCGAGCACTTCCGCCTGCGAGCGGATGAACGCGCGCATGCGGTCGTATAGCGGACCCGCCCGGAAGCTGGACGGGATCACCAGCGCGACGATCCCGCCGGGCCGGGCGTGCCGGAAGCACAGTTCCGCGAAGAGCGCGTATTTGTTGACGTGTCCGCTGTGCGCGACCTTGCGCCATGCCCTGCCGCGCACGTCGTCGAGGCCGACGCGACCGTAGGGCGGATTGGCGATCACGAGACCGTAGGACGCGGGTATCGTGACCCGCAGCGCGTCACCGGTGATGATCACCTCTCGGTGGAGCGGCGAGCCCAAGCGCTCCGCGATCAGGCGTCCGGAAAGCGTGGCGAGTCCCGTGTCGATCTCGATGCCGTTCAGGCGATATGCCACCTCCTTTGGGTTGAGGCCGGCGATGGCCATGCGGCCAGCGAGGGTCGAGAGGAACGCCGCGCCCCCGGCCGCCGGATCGAGCACGGTGTCGTTCTCGATGTCGAAGCCAGCCTCGATCGCGAGATCCACCACGGCGTCGGCCACGGTCGGAGGCGTGAAGTAGGTGGCCTGCGACCGACGGACCTTGGTGGGCAGCAGAAGCGTGTAGAGCGTCCCAACCCAGTAGTGGCGCTCGTCCACAGGAAGCGCCTGCAACGCGCAGCGGAAGACGTCCAGGCCGGGGTCGCCGATGTCAGCGAGGAGGTCGAGGCAGATGTCGGCGCGGGCCTGGGGTGTGGTTGCCCGTTTTGCGAGCGAGCGGGCGGTTGTGCGCGCGTGCGCGAGCAGCGCTGCCTTCGTCCCCCTCGCTTCCATCCCGCATCCCCCTGCGCCGATCCCACTGCGCCCAGCGGTTATAGGACGGCGTTTTCTGCCCGCAAAACCGATCGGGGCCAGTCTCTTATCGTATTTGGATTCATTGCGACCGCAACGATTTCTTTCCGAGTTCGAACCCGGGTGCAGCGACGCCGCTCGTGAGTTCTTGGTCCCGAGGGAGAAGAGCTTCGCCTTTTAGCCTGCAAGCCGATAAGCGCATGCTGCACAAGCTCCGGCTCCCGTGTGGAATATCGCGGAGTAACCCGCCGCCTGTCTTGAGCGGCGTTTCGGCGATTGCCAATTTTGGCAACCAGTCAGCATCCCAAGACATACGCGGCGCTTGTGCTCGCGTGGTTGGTGCTCAGCGCGGCCGGCAGGCCCACGATCTCGAAATCGCTCCAGCTGTAGCCTTCGACAGCAGGCAGCCCTTGATGTCGGGATATGGGTCATCCGGCTCGCGGCAGGTTTCGACCAGCGCCCGTCGTCCCCATTCGCTTGTTCAGGGGTCTTGAACAAAGCATATAGGAAGGCTCTGACCCGTGCTCGATAAATGGTACAACTGACTGCTGTGGTTCGGAGGTCAGATCCGAGGTCGAGCCGGAGCGAACGGAATAACAACGGTGATGACGCTGAATGAATTGCTTGGCTTTGCAGAGGTAGACGATCTCGGCACCCGCTTTCCTTACCTCATGCTCGAGATCGACAATGAGCTTCTGCGAGCGGTAGGGTTGCCGCTAGATGAAGGTGCTGGGTGGCGGGACTCTCGTGTTAGCGGCCTCAAGTATCGCATCGACCCCGCTAGACCGCAGATGATGCAGAAAAGGCATGTCCATGTCGCCGCTGCAAAGCACACGTCGACCAAGTCGAAGCAGGTGTCGTGGAACGACGAGGGCGGCCGACATGACCGGCATTCTTTCAATGACAAGCTCGGCGCTCGTGGCGATTACCAAGACGTCGCGCGCATGGCGCTCGGGTTGCCGCCGGAAACCATCCTTGAGTGGGTGGAGCCTGCCCGCGCCGGCCGGATCATGACCCTGCTAGAGGGGCTGGTCGGGAGTTCGGACCACGTCGACGCGCCGCTCAAGATGCGCGTAGTCTCGTCGCTGGGAGGTGCCGGCGGGAAGCGGACGGCGCTCGACGACGACGTGGAACTTGGACTGCCGCGTTGAAGCACAACAGCCTGACGGCTTGCGGGCGAGAGCGCGCTTTTCGCCTGATCCAGGTGCATAGGAGTGCGTTCTGTCCAGCTTCTCGGGCCGCCGGCGACGGGCCCCGGCTGTGAGCTGCGTGGAAGTCGCCCGTCTGGCGGGTGCGCCTATCCGTACGTCGCCAGCGCCGGCCCCGAGCACATCGTGGGGCGGCCTGCACGAAGGGCTGATTAAATTGCGGCTTTGCCACGCCCGTGGCCGGTCGTACCTGCTACCGGACGCTCTGATTGGCTTCGGAGGCACCCGCTTCTTCCTTCCTAGCTTCTTCGGCCCGCCTGAGCTCGTCTTCGAGGTGCCATCCACCAGTTCGCCGTTTGGACCCAAGCACCACGTGGCGACGCTGTATATTGATGTCGCCGCGCCTCGTGCGGCCGCAGCTACGCGCGTGGCGGTCACGTTCCGCTCTGACGACCGGGTGCGCGTCTACGACGACGGCGCCCAACTCTACCGTTGCACCTACCGCTCTCCGCTGGCCATCAGGCTTTCTGACCAAGTCGCGGGTAATTGCGTCACGTTGGCCGACGGAGATTTCGGCTTCACCGTCTATCACCACACGACCGCGGCGAACGCCGCCCTAATCCATTCCAGTGGCGAGCTGTGGTCGAGCACTTGGAACCTGGCCGGCACCGCAGAACTGGCAAACGTTTCGCACCTCTACTTCACGACGCTGTCGACAATCGAGGACGAAGCGGACCTGCGGCGTGTGGCGATGAGCTCTTTCGCAAACATCGGATTTCAGACGACCTCCGACCGATATCGCGAAGCTGCCGTCGCCCTGCCGGTCTACAAAGGCAGCGTTGACGCGCGTGGTTCCGCTATCCGGTTCGTAGTGCCGCTCAGGATCATTGCTCCGCCGCACCTCTTGTTTCATCCGCTGACGCGAGCCGAACAGGCCTACTACGAGGTGGTTGGACAGGAGATCGTGCGTGTGGCTGTAAAACCGGGCGTCGCGGGCACGATCACCGGCGACGAGGTTGGGGTACCGCCTCCAGGGCTCAAGCGGTTTAGCTACGTCGTCGAGGGCGACGCCTCCGGGTTGGACGGTCTGGTCGAGCCCATGCGAGAGGCAAGTGCATTCGGCGTTGCCCACATCGAGCCGTTGAACGCCGGACTAGATCTCTTCGAATTCTGGCAGGCAAATAAGAATCGCGACCTGCATTCGGGGCGGACTTTCGAGGCCCGCCTCCTACGGCATTGACGACTCGCAAGAACGGAGATGCGGATCCGCTCGATCGGTACCTGAATGAGCGTCCGGTTTCAGGATGCGTCGAAGCCAGCTTGGATGACCGATTATGGGTCAGAGCGAAACGGATCGCTGGCCGGACCGTTACCGAAAGACTGTCTGATGGCTTAGCGTGCGTCTATTTTCGGCTCGCCGCACATCGCGATGAAGGCACGTAATGGCGGCGATGCCAGTCTGTTGGGGTAGTAAAGCCGCGGTCCGTCGAATTGCGGCCAGAGTTCGGGCAACACAGCGACAAGCGTTCCGAGCGCCAAATCCTCGTCCATCCAGTTCCGGAACATGCCGATTATACCCAAGCCTGCTCGAGCATAGGCCAATCCAGAATTGAGGGCGTTCACGCCAAGCACTAGCTTCGTAAGAGGCGTCACTTCGACGGCTTGCTCGCCCTGTCGTAACCGCCACGGGATTATGGAGCCATTCGGCAGTCGGTAGCGAATCGCATCATGCCCGGTCAGTTCCTCCAGCGAGTCCGGCATGCCCCTACGTTCGAGATAAGCAGGCGAGGCTGCCAACCCGACCTCTTGTCGCCGCGGGCCGATCGGCACCGAGACCATGCCATCTTGCAGCGCATCGCCGTAGCGGACGCCGGCATCGCAGCCATCGGCAACGATGTCGACGAGATCATTCTCGACGTGGACTTCGACCACGACGTCCGGGTGCCGTTCCCGGTAGGCGGCCAGCAGGGGCGGAAGGATGTCCGGCACGATCGCGCCTGGCACGTTCAGCTTCAGCCGCCCGCGAACGTGATTGGTGCTGCCGGTCGCGTCCGCACAGGCTTGGTCGATCTTTGCGAAAAGCGGAATGATCCGCTCAGCGAGTGCTTCGCCTTGCTCGGTTGCCCTGATGCTGCGGGTGGTCCGGAGCATAAGAGGCGTGCCAAGCTCCCGCTCTAGCCGCGACACGGTGGTGCTGACCTTGGACGCCGCCATACCCAGGCGCTGTGCTGCGGCGCGAAAGCCACCTTCGCGAAGTACGGCGAGGAAGACGAGGAGATCGTCAGCGCTGATATTGTTCTGCATCGCGAACGCCTTGTTCCAATTTACGCCGCTTATCGTTGGCCCGAAGATCGATCATCTCCTGACCACATCATCAGCCGGAGACAATCATGATCATCGTTACCGGAGCGACAGGACAGCTTGGCAGGCGGATCGTCGTTGAACTGCTCGAGCGCGTGCCTCCTGAGCGGGTCAGCGTCAGTGTCCGCTCGCCAGAGAAGGCCAGCGATCTTGCCGCCCGCGGCATTCGGGTCCGCCAGGGCGATTATGATCGGCCGGAAAGCCTACGGCATGCATGGGAGGGGGCGGAGCAACTGTTGCTGGTTTCGTCCAACGCGGCAGCTAGCGGCGGGGATCCTATCGCCCAGCATGTCAACGCAATCGCCATCGCCAAAGAACTCGGCGTTTCACGCATCTTTTACACCAGCCAGGTCTCCGCCTCACCGACCTCGCTATTCCCGCCCGGACGCGACCATGCAGCCACCGAAGAGCTGCTGGCACGTTCTGGAATTGCATGGACGGCGCTTCGTCATGGGTTTTATGCGCAAAGCCTGCTGGCGATGCAGGCGCAAGGCTTTGCGAGCGGCACGATCACAGCACCTGTCGACGGCCCGGTTGCATGGACGAGCCACGACGACCTCGCTGCAGCCGACGCGGCACTGCTGGCGGGCGACCAGGTCATCGACGGGCCAACTCCGCCACTGACCGGGTCCGAAGCCCTGGACCTGTCCGGCATCACCCGAGTGGCGGGTGAAGTGACGGGGAAGGCAATCTCACGCGCTATGATCAGCTTGGAGGATCTTGATGCCCGAGCCCGCCAGAACGGTGTTCCTGTAAGCACTCGGGCGATCATGCTGGGCTATTTTCAAGCCGCGGAAGCGGGTGAGTTCGCAAGGGTCGATCCGACACTCGCCCACATTCTCGGCCGTGCGCCAGTTCCGATAAACGCATTCCTCCAACATCACCTGCCACGGTGATTGCGAGCCTCACATGAACGAGCGTCCGGTTCTGGGAATAGGCAAGCTGACTGTCAGTGACCGCTATTGGGTCATTTCGAATGTGATCCGAAGGAGGAAAGTTGCCGAACAATTCCATTAAACGCTGCGGTGCATCCTTGGGCTCGACCGATGTCATGATCGGTGCTGGCAGAGCTCCAGAACATGTCTAGGGGCCACCGTTCCGGGCAATGCGCGATCAGGCACCGTAGTGCGAGCCGCACCTCGATAGTGTCGACCTTTCCCTTGCCCGATCTAGCGGCAGCTGCGCGCAGGATGTGAAGCGACAAGTCGATGATGATCCGCTGATGACGCGACATGACCGATCAATGGAAGTCGCGCGATTTGATCCGCACTACCTGCTCGGGATCTAAGCCGTTGTCGTGCGGTGGCCAATAGCTGTCGCGCGGACCAGGCCGCCAGCCGGCATCGCCCCGGTCGGGCGACCCGGCGTGGCGAGCGCCGTCGCCGCGTCCGGTGGCGTGTGGAAAGTCCATCTGCCCGACCTGAGCAAGAAGCCCGCCATAGTCGATGATCCGGTCGCAAATAACGTGCGTGACTAGCCCCTCGCGTTGAACCCGACCCTTCATTCCGATCATGGCGGCCGACATGACGGTGCGGCGCTGTGCTTCGAAACGATCAGGCCACAGGATGCCGTTACCGATGCCGGTTTCGTCCTCGATGGTGATGAACAGGACGCCCTTGGCACTGCCGGGCTTCTGTCGGACCAGAATGATGCCGGCGACTTCTACATGGCGCCCGTCCTTGATGTGGGAGAGATCGGCGCAGCGAACGACGCCGCGTCGGGTCAGGTCTTGGCGCAGGAAGGCGAGGGGGTGCGCCCGCAGCGACAGTTGCAGCGCGCGGTAATCTTCCACCACTTCGCGGCCCTCAGTCAGCGGGCGAAGGGATACGTCGGGCTCTAGTCCCTCCGGGCTGAACGAGGCCGCCCGAGTATCGGCGGCAGCA
Organism: Sphingomonas sp. Leaf22; assembly: GCF_001421715.1. Classification (GTDB taxonomy): domain Bacteria; phylum Pseudomonadota; class Alphaproteobacteria; order Sphingomonadales; family Sphingomonadaceae; genus Sphingomonas. Next base: position 94,895 of record NZ_LMKP01000041.1, on the reverse strand, counting down.
AACAGGGGCAGGGGAGCCTCGCCAAGACCCTTTACCTTCCATAGCCCCTGGCGCCGATCCTCGCCCAACGCATGGAAGGCATCAGCTTCGGCCAGCCTTTCGATCGCGGTCCTCGGAACGCCGGCACGACGCCAAACCTCCTCAACCGAACCAAAAGGTGCGTCCCCCCGTGCGGCGACGATCGCCGCCCCGTGGGCATTGGCCAGGCCGCGCACCTGCCGCAGTCCCAGCCGGACGGCAAAGTATCGCCCACGCGACGATTCCAGCGTACAGTCCCAACGACTGGCGTTGATGCAGGCGGGCCGAACCTCGACGCCGTGTTCGCGCGCGTCTCGAACGACCTGTGCCGGAGCATAGAATCCCATCGGTTGGGCGTTGAGCAATGACGCGCAGAAAACGTCGGGATGATGGTGCTTCATCCAGCAGGAAGCATATGCAATCTTGGCAAAGCTGGCGGCGTGGCTCTCGGGGAAACCGTACGAGCCGAACCCCTCAATTTGCTTGAAGGTGCGCTCGGCGAAGTCGCGGGGATAGCCGCGCGACACCATGCCCTCGACCAGCTTGTCGTAGAAGTGGCTGACGCCGCCGGTGAATTTGAAGGTGGCCATCGCGCGGCGCAACTGGTCGGCCTCGACCGGCGTGAACCCTGCGCCGACGATGGCGACCTTCATCGCCTGTTCCTGGAACAGCGGCACGCCGAGCGTCTTCTCGAGCACGGCGCGCAGTTCGGGACGCGGATAGTCCGGCTTCTCGCGTCCCTCGCGGCGGCGCAGATAGGGGTGGACCATGTCGCCCTGAATGGGACCCGGCCGCACGATCGCCACTTCGATGACGAGATCGTAGAAGCGGGCTGGCTTCATGCGCGGCAGCATCGACATCTGCGCCCGGCTCTCAATCTGGAAGGTGCCGAGGGTGTCGGCCTTCTGGATCATGGCATAGACGTCCGGATCGTCGTCCTGCAGGTCAGCCATGCCGATACGGACGCCTTTCGCCTCTTCCAGCATGTTGAACGCGCGGTTCATGCAGCCAAGCATGCCGAGGCCGAGGACATCGACCTTCATAAACTTCAGCGCATCGATGTCGTCCTTGTCCCATTCGATCACCTGCCGGTCGACCATCGCGGCGGGTTCGATGGGTACGAGATCGTCGAGACGATCGTGCGTCAGGACGAAGCCTCCCGGATGCTGCGAAAGATGGCGCGGCACACCGATCAGCTGTCGGGCCAGTTCGAGCGCCAACCGCAGGCGCCGGTCGTTCATGTTCAGGCCGAGTTGGTTGACCTGCTTCTCACCGACGCCTTCCTGACTCCATCCCCAGATGAGGCCGGACAGCGCCTTGGTCAGGTCTTCGGGCAGGCCAAGCGCCTTGCCGACCTCGCGCACCGCGCCACGTGCCCGGTAGCGGGTGACAACGGCCGTCAGCGCGGAATGATTGCGACCGTACGTTTCATATATCCACTGGATGATCTCTTCACGCCGCTCATGCTCGAAGTCGACGTCGATATCGGGCGGTTCGCGGCGCTCGCCGGACACGAACCGTTCGAACAGCAGTTCGTGTTTTATCGGATCGATGCTGGTGATTCCTAGGACGAAGCAGACGCAGCTGTTGGCGGCAGATCCGCGTCCTTGGCATAGGATGCCCCGCCGTCGGCTCTCAGCGACGATGCTGTTCACCGTCAGGAAGTACGGCGCATAGCCCAACTCGCCGATCAGCGTCAGTTCGTGGCCGATCTGCTGGCGATATGCGTCCGGCACCCCGTCGGGGAACATTCGTTCGACCGCCGTCTGCGTCAGCTGTTCGAGGGCCCCCTGTGCGGTCAGCCCATCGACGACGCGCTCATGGGGATACTGGTAGCTGAGCAGACCCAGATCGAAGGTGCAGCGCGCGGCAATTTCGGCGGTGGCATGGATTGCGTCGGGAAAGGCTGCGAACCGGCGTTCCATCTCGTCGGGCGATTTCAAATGCCGGTCGGCATGGCGTTCGCGGCGAAAGCCGAGTGTATCGACGGTACATTTCTCGCGAATGGCGGTAACGACATCCTGCAGCAGCCGTGCTTCTGGCGCATGATACAGGATGTCGCCGACCGCGACGGCTGCCACATCGGTCGCCGCTGCCTGCGCCGACAACTGATGCAGGCGCAACGCATCGTCCGGACGCCGGCGGAACGCCAATCCCAGATAGCCGCGATCGGCGAACGTCGCGCGCAGTTCGAAGAGATGACGAGCCGTCACCGCGTCGGCTTCGAGCGGCAGCAGGATCGCGATCAGCCCATCGTTCCACGCCACGACATCCGACCAGTCGAGCGTACAACCACCCTTGCCGGCGCGCGATTTGCCGAGCGTCAGCAACCGCGTCAGCCGCGACCAAGCCGCCTTGTCGGTCGGGTAAAGCAGCAACGCCCGGCCATCGGTCAGATCGACCCGTGCGCCGGGGATCAGGCGAACGCCGGTCGCCTTCTGCGCTTCCCATGCCCGTACCAGGCCGGCGACGCTGCCCCGGTCGGCAACACCCAATGCGCTGTGCCCCTGTAGGGCGGCCGCGGCGAACAGTTCGTCAGGGCTGGATGCGCCGCGCAGGAAGGAGAAGTGGCTGGTCACCTGCAGTTCGACATAGCTGACCATCAACCGAACAGCCCATGAAGATACCAGCTGAGGTCGCCAGTGGCGTTGTCGACGCCATCGCCTCGGCGGAACAGCCAGAAGCGCGCACCGCTATCGTCCTCGACCCGGAAATAGTCGCGGACCGCCCAGACCTCCCCGTCGCGCCGCCACCATTCGCCATGAATGCGTTCGGGCCCATCGCCGGCCACGACCGAATGGATCTTGCCACGCCAAGTGAACCGACGCGGCGGTGCGTCGGGCAGTAGGGCCAAGACACCGATGAGTGGCTCGGGACGCGCCAGCAGCCTCACGGGCCGCCGCCACGCGGGCCAGCCGTGCGGTACATCGAGCGGCGAGACCCGACGTACGGCCCGCTCGGGTACGTCGCTTTCGATCGGTGCTAGTGCGAAGAGCGCAGCCTCGCCGACCCGTCCGGCGATCTGGTCGACCAGCATCGCGACATCGGGCGCTGCATCTTCGTCGGCGAGGTTCCCAGCCAGGGCAGTTGCGCCGAGTGGATCGGTACGCGGTGCGATGAGACGCATCGCCTCGATACCATCGCCCGGATCGATCCGTTCGATTCGCAGGTGGAAGAGCCGGGCAAGGTGGGTCGCATCGCGCGTGGCGCGCGCGGTCCCTACGGAAAAGCGCTGTTCGCTGCCGTCGATCCGCTCGACGGTGAGGATCAGCGCACGTGCGCCGCGTCCCCGCTCCTGAAGCTGACGGATGAGGTCGGCGAGCAGATCACCGATCACCTGTTCGATTGCGTCTGCCGTGCCGATGGGTTCGAGCAGGCAGAGTCGCGTAGCAGGTGCTTCTTCCGGCACCACCGGTACGATGGGTTCGGGTACGCGCCCCAGCGCCTGATCGAGACGACGTACGCTTGCGATCCCCAATCGCCGCGCCAACGGGCCGCGCGGCAGCGGCAGAAGGTCGGCGATGCGATCGAGGCCGAAGCGATTGGCCGCGGTCACTGCTTCGGACGTGAGACGAAGGGCGATTGGCGGCAACGAGGCCAATGCCTGCGCTTCGCTTCCCGTTCGAAGTACGCTGACGGCGTCATGCCCGTATCTCGCCATGGCATGCGCCGCGCCCGGCGTTCCTGCCACGGCGATCCTCCCGGTCAGACCGAAGCGTCGGCAGAACCGAACCAGCCGCTGGCAGAAGCGGGCTTCCCCACCATGCAGATGCGCGACGCCGGTCAGGTCCAGCCATAGGCCGTCCGGTCCGCTGACCGCTGCGGTCGGCGTCCAGTGCCGCACGGCATGGTGCGCCAGATCATCCAGCAGCTTTCGATCCGCATCCGGATCGCCAGGACGAATGTCGAGATCGGGAATCAGCGCACGCGCCTGTGTCACTGCCATCCCCGGGGTCATGCCTAATTCCAATGCTGCCGGACAGGCGGCCACGATCACCTGCCGTTGTCCGATCTGTTCGCTGAGGATCAGCGGCACGTCATGCGTGACAGCGGGCGGCGGTGGCGCATTGCGGACGCCATTTGGGGAAGGTCGCTTAAACGGATGCTCCGCAGCCTCGGAACGCCGGCCCAGTTCACGCATCTGCGGCCGCTGATGCAGTGGCAGCGCCGCCACCTGCTGTTCGATCGAAGCCCTTGACGTTTCCTGTGCCCAGCGAGCACCAGGACGCCATCCGCCACCCCGCGGGACCGAACAGGCACCGGGGTCGTCGTCGATCGGAAGCTCGGGCGCGACCTGCTGTTCAGGCAGCGCGCGCGGTCGCTCCAACCGCCGCAGTCGCTCGATCGCGAGATGCGGCAGGTAGAGCGAGGCGACCCGTGTCATCGCACGCCTCCAATTCCATCGTGAAACCCGGGCCGCCACGCTGGCGGGCCAGCTCGACCATCCAGCGCGCACGGCCGACGCCGGGAGCCGGCAGCCGGGGCGACGGCGCGCTGGCAATCCGCCACCGGGTCATCGCGGCCGACAGTTCCGTGAGCGGACAGACGCCCTGACGCCGCCACCGCCGCGACAGCAATGCCGGCGTGTTGCCGGTCATCGCCGCCAGTTGAAGCCGCCGCGTTGCGACCATGTCGGCGCGCTTAACTTCGCCGACCACTGCAGCCAGTCCGCCGTGGCGAAGGCCGTCCTCCATCACCGCCAGCACGTCCTTGTCCTCCCGGACCTCGGCGAAGAGCAGGGTGGCAGGGTTCAGCCCGGCCTGTTCGAGGCCGGGCGCATACAGATCGGACCGCGTCAGCGCCCACAGCACGCGGCGCCCGCTACGTGCGGCTGCGCGTGCGGCGACCCCGACTGCAAAAAGCGTTGCAGCGGCGTCGTCGGTCAGGGTCGGGGTTGTCGACGTCACTTCGTGCAACCCGGTCAGTGTGAGGCCGCCGTCCGTCAGTCGCGCGTCGAGCGGATCGATATCGAACGGCAGCACATCCGTTTGACCAACCCGCACGTCCCCAATCGCATCACGCAGACGCGCCAGTATCTGGGCTGAAGGGGCTGTTGCGGACATGGCTGCTGCGACTCATCTGTTCGCTATATGTTCCCCTTATTACGCTGTTGGGTCAAGTCATCGAGACCGGGAACGTACGGTCAAAAATGGGACGAAGGAGTGACGAACGGTCGATAGGGTCACCAGCGCCTAGCCTCGCTGCGTCCAACCCACCAGAAAGTGGCGTTGGGCTGACTGCAGGGTTCAGCAAGAGCGCTGGCCCGTTAAGCAGCTGGAACGTTTCTCATAAGACGTCAGCCCTCCACACGACCCGCCCGACAACGTGCAGTTCGTCCTTGCCAGCATGATCATCGGGGACGGCTCGGTTGTCCGCCATCAGCACGAAGCTGCCATCGGGTTTGGCGCGGACGCGCTTGACCGCGATCATGCCGTGGACGGCGACGACGTAGATCTCGTCCTGCATCGCGATCCGGTCCTGCGCCCGGTCGACGAGRCACAGYGTGCCGTGGCGCAGCGTCGGCTCCATGACGTCGCCCTGCATCTCGAAGGCAAAGACCTGGTCGAAGCGACCGCGAATCATCGGCTCGATCCGCTCGCGCTCGGGTCACCGACGAGCTCGCTGAGGTCGAGCAGCGGCACGAACACCTGCCCGAACTGCTCGAGCACCGTTTCGAGCGTCGGCAGCGGCACGGCCCCCTCGGACGGGTCCTCGGTCTCGCCGATGAGATAGGCCGGCGTCGTACTGAGTTCGCGAGCAATGCGGTGAAGGTGCGACGTTCGCTGCGAAGCGCCGGATACGAGCTTGGCGATGGTGGGCTGGGCAAGGCCAAGCCGCCGCGCCAGTTCGGCCTGCGACATGCCGACTTCGTCCATGCGGGCCTTCAGGCGAGTTGCGAGCGTCATCCCGTCCATCTATCACTCCAGTTATGGCGCGCTACTGCATAGCGGCTATTGACCAATGTATTCCTGTGGCTAATAGTGCGCCTATGCAGACGCTACCTCCCGACTCCGGTCACCTCACCCCGCACGAAGCGCTGCTGGAGGCGGTTCGCATCGCTNTGTATTCCTGTGGCTAATAGTGCGCCTATGCAGACGCTACCTCCCGACTCCGGTCACCTCACCCCGCACGAAGCGCTGCTGGAGGCGGTTCGCATCGCTGGCGGCCAGAACAAGATCGCCGCCGTATGCGACGTCAGCCAGCCTTCGGTGTTCCGCTGGATCCACAAGCACAGGCAGGCACCCGCCGCCCGGGTGCTGGCGATCGAGGCGCGTACCGGTGTCTCGCGTCATTTGCTGCGTCCCGACATCTACCCCCGCGACGGTGCGGCAGGGGCGGTGGTAGCGGCTGTGCCAGGCGCCGTCGCATGTAATCCGGGCGGTGTTTTCTATCGCCCGAATACCGCCAACGATAACTGTTGCTGTCCCTGCCACCGGCGGGACGGCTGATCCGCTGATCCTGTGACGACCGGCGGTGCCGGTCGCACTGCTGCACCACCGCCTTCCGCTCTTCCGACCTTTCCCATTCCCAGCCACCCGGTAGCGCACGTGCTTTCCGGGACCGGCATCGCCTTGTCAGGATCCCATGCGCCCCGATCTGCTGTCCGATGTCACCACCAGGCTGATGGCCGAGTTCGGCTTCGTCACCAATGGTGCGTGGCTGCAGAAGGGCCGCTGCCCGGAATGTTCGAAGCGCGAGGTGTACGCCAAGGCGGACAAGCCGTGGCTGCTGAAGTGCGGCCGGCTCGAGCGCTGCGGGTGGGAGGTCCATGTGAAGGACCACTACCCCGAACTCTTCGACCATTGGTCGAACCGCTATCAGGCCAACGACGCCAACCCGACGGCGGCGGCCGACGCGTACCTCCAGCACGGACGCGGTCTGTCGCTGCTCGGGATCCGCGATGCCTACACGCAAGAGTATTTCCGCCAGGGCGACATCGGCTCGGCCACCGTGCGCTTTGCGCTGCCCGGCGGCGGGTGGTGGGAGCGGCTGATCGACCAGCCATCGCGCTTCGACCGCAAGGCACGGTTCGCGCCCGGCAAGAGCTACGCCGGCCACTGGTGGGCACCGCCATGGCAGACGATGCCCAAGCTCGCTGGTGCGCTCGAGATATGGATCTGCGAGGGCATCTTCGACGCGATTGCGCTGAACAACACCGGTGTCACCGCTGTGTCGGCGATGTCATGCTACAACTATCCCGCGCTGGCGCTGGCCGAGCTGCGCAAGGCGATCGCCAACGGGCCCACCCCGAACCTGCGGCCCAAGATCATCTGGGCGTTCGACGTCGGCAAGGCCGGCGCCGAGTACACCCGCCGCTTCGTGGCGCAGGCACGGCTCGAAGGGTGGGAGTGTGGCGCAGCGCAACCGGTAGCGGAAGGCGAGGGTGGCAAGCTCGACTGGAACGACCTTGCGCTGCGCGATCGCTTGGGTGCCGATAAGCTCGACACCTATCGCTGGAATGGCGACATCCTCATTGCCGGTACTGCGATCGACAAGGCGCATCTGATCTGGTGCCGGGAAGGCTGGGCGAGCTTTCCCTTTACCTTCGAGACCCGCCAGTTCTGGGCAAGCTTCGACGCCGCGCGCATCGCCGAGACCATTGCCTCCTATGCGGACAACCCAGTGCGCGAGATCGCCAACTGCACTTTCCGCGCGCTGTACTACCAGCGCGACGAAGCCACCGACGACAGCTGCTACTATCTGCGCGTCGACTTCCCCGTCCGGCAGAACCGCATCAAGGGCACCTTTTCCGGCGCGGCGCTGGCGGCCGGCGCCGAGTTCAAGAAGCGCCTGATCAGCCTCGCCCCGGGCGGCATCTGGACGGGCACGACGCAGCAGCTCGACCGGATCATGCAGCGCCAGCTGGCCGGGATCCAGACGGTCGAGGCAATCCACTTCACCGGCTACTCGGCCGAGCACGGCGCGTACGTCTTCGGCGACATCGGCGTCGCCGGCGGCCGGGTCGTGACCCGCAACGAGGACGACTATTTCGAGTTCGGCCGGCACGCGGTGAAGCTGCGCTCGAACGAGCAGCTGCTACGCCACATCCGCTACGACCCGGACCAGCTCAACACCGCCTGGGTCGAGCCGCTCATCACTGCCTACGGCCCCAAGGGGCTCGTCACGCTCGCCTTCTGGTTCGGGGCGCTATTCGCCGAGCAGATCCGCGCCGAGCAGCAGAGCCTCGCCTTCCTCGAGATCACCGGCATTCCCGGATCGGGCAAGTCGACGCTGATCGAGTTCCTGTGGAAGCTGTACGGCCGTGCGGGCTTCGAGGGGAACGACCCAGCCAAGACCACTACCGCCGCCATGGCGCGCATCCTCGGCAAGGTCTCGAACATGCCGGTCGTGCTGATGGAAGGCGACCGTGACGCCACCACCCCGCACGCCAAGCGGTTCGAATGGGACGAGCTCAAGACCGCCTATAACGGCCGCTCGGTCCGCGCCCGGGGCGTGGCCAATGGCGGCATGGAGACCTTCGAACCACCGTTCCGCGGCGCGATCGTCATCGAGCAGAACGATCCGGTGAACGCGTCGCCCGCCATCCTCGAGCGAATCATGCACATGGAGTTCGACAAGACCGGTTGGGGACCTAACACCAAGGCGGCGGCCGAGAAACTCGCCCGGACGCCGATCGAGGACGTTTCCGGGTTCATCGTCCATGTCGCCCGGCGCGAGGCCGAGCTGCTGAAAGTCTACCGGCAGAGCTTCCAGGCGGCCGAGAAAGCGATGCTGGCGCAGCCTGAGGTTCGCAACGGCCGTCTGGCCAAGAACCATGCCCAGCTCGTCGGCATGCTCGACGCCCTGGCGACGGTCGTGTCGATCCAGTCGCGCGACCACCAGGCCGCGCGGCAGCTTATCGAGCGGATGCTGCTCGAGCGGCAGCGGGCAATCGCGGGCGATCATCCGATGGTTGAGCTGTTCTGGGAACGGTTCGATTACATCCAGGGCTGCGAGCCGCCCGGCTTCACCAGTCCGATCGACCACAGCCGCAACCCGGACGTGATCGCGGTCAACCTTACCCAGTTCGAACAAATTTGCGGTGAGCGCCGGCTGCCGCTGCCGCCGATGCTCGAGCTCAAGCGCCACCTCAAGACATCGCGCATCCGCAAGTTCATCGGTGCCAAGACCGTCAACTCGCGTGCCGACCGCATCCTGCATTGCTGGTGCTTCGAACAGGTAGGGAAGGGGAGTGCCCATGAACACTGAGCGCCTTCGCACTTTGCCCGACTGGCCCGCGCGGATGACCGCTGACGTCGCCGCGACCTACATGGGCGTATCCAAGACTACCTTCCTTAACCGCTTCGGCACGTGTGGCGTACGGGAGGGATCGAACGTGCTTTGGGCACGGATCCAGCTCGACCGCCTGATTGCCAAGCAGTTCGCCATCACGCAGCTTCCGCCGGGCAACAGCGGAGACGACAGTTGGGACGACTTACGTTGAAGAATGTCACCGAACGCAAGGGCTTGCTATATTTCCGGCGCAAGGTTGCCGGGAAGGACACGTACATCCGACTACCGGCGATCGACAGTCCCGACTTTGCCGCTGAATATGCTCGTCTTTCGACACCAGATACCGATCGACCGAGGCCAGCGGCAGGAAGCATGTCGGCTTTGGTTCAAGCCTTTCGCGCCAGTCCGGAATTTCGTGCGCTCGGATCAACGACTCGCACCAACCAAGCTCGCTATCTGGATATGATCATGTTGGAGCATGGCCACCGCAGCGTAGCGGGCGTTCGGCCGGCTCATGTCTACCTGATGCGTGACAAAATGGCTGAACTTCCGGGCAAAGCGAACGCTTGGTTAAGCGTGTTTCGTTCCCTCATGAGCTATGCCACCCGTCTCGACCAGCGCGCCACGAACCCTGCTTCGGGGATTAAAATGCTTCCCTTGGGCGAGCACGAGCCATGGCCGGCCGATTTGCTTCGGGTTGCCTTGGAAGAAGCGACACCCATGACCCGCCTCGCAATTGTGACCGGCCTATGTTCAGGTCAGCGGGTCAGCGACTGCATTCGGATGCAGTATGGGTGGATCGATAGCGGCATCATGGAGCTGAACCAGCAGAAGACGGGAAAGCTCGTTGCTATTCCAATGCACGGGTTCTGGCTCGACGAGCTCCAGCAGCTGCCGCGTCGGTCCGTCACGCTTCTTTATGAGCGCAGCGGTTCACCGTTCCAGACAACCGGAGCGATCCAAGCCCGGCTTCGAGACCTGATGGCCAGTCGCGCGGTACGCGAAGTTCATGCGGACCTTGTGGCCCGGGAACTGATCGCAGCCGATTCCACTTTCTCGTTTCACGGGCTTCGAAAAAATGCCTGCTGCTACCTTCTGGAATTGGGCCTGAGCGACACGGAAGCAGGGAGCATTCTCGGCATGTCGAGCGAAATGGTACGACATTATGGAAAGCGAGCCAGAGCGCTTATGATCGCCCGCGGAGCAGCTGAAAGAGTGACCGGGGGCAAAATCGTTCCGATGGCGGGGGCAACTGCCCTCAAGCGGCGCTCGGAAAATGGCTGATTTCTGCGCTTGGTGACCCCTACGAGAATCGAACTCGTGTTTTCGCCGTGAGAGGGCGACGTCCTAACCGCTAGACGAAGGGGCCGCTTGCGGGGAGGGGCGCTGGTACGCCGCGATGCGGACGGCGTCAAGCGGGGCGGTGATGGTTTCGGACGGTCGCGGTCGTTCATCGCAGCGAAACCTTTTGCCCGTTGCGGAATTGAACCGAAAACCTCTTCGAACAAAGGCAATCGTCATGGCCAAGGCTGTCCCACTGTTCCTGTCGCTGATCCCGCTTGCTGCCGTGATCGGAACATGCGTCGTCTGCCCGTGACCGGGCATTCCTGACCAGCGTCGCGCGACGATCAGCGCAAACGAAAAAGGCCGCCGGATCGCTCCGGCGGCCTTTCGTTCGTCGAGGCGAAGGGGATCAGCCCTGCACTTCCTCCGACGCTTCGTCGCGGGCGATTTCGCCCGGCTCGGCGTTGGGGTCATAGTCTTCGGTGAAGCCGGCGTCGTCACGCTCGAACATCGACGCCATGACGTCGACGCCCTGCGACTGCATCTCGGCTTCTTCCGGCGAACGGGCGACGTTCACCTTCACGATGGTGACGACTTCCGGGTGCAGCGCGACCTTCACGTCGTACAGGCCGATGGCCTTGATCGGACGGTCGAGGACGACCTGCGACTTGTCGACCTTGTGGCCGTCGGCGACGAGCGCCTCGACCAGATCGCGAACCGCGACCGAACCGTAGAGCTGGCCGGTGTTCGACGACTGACGGATCAGCGTGACCGAAACGCCTTCCAGCGTCTTGGCTTCGGCTTCGGCGTCGGTACGACGGGCGGCGTTGTCGGCGACGATCCGCTCGCGGTTCGCCTCGAACACCTTCTTGTTGGCTTCGTTGGCGCGCAGCGCCTTCTTGCGCGGCAGCAGGAAGTTACGGGCGAACCCGTCCTTTACCTTCACCACGTCGCCGATGGCGCCGAGCTTCTCGACGCGTTCCAGCAGAATGACGTCCATGTCGGGCGCTCCTTACTTAACGATGTAGGGCAGCAGGCCCAGATGGCGGGCGCGCTTGATGGCCTGGGCCAGTTCGCGCTGCTTCTTCGCGCTCACCGAAGTGATGCGCGACGGGACGATCTTGCCGCGTTCGGACACGAAGCCCTGCAGCAGACGAACATCCTTATAGTCGATCCGGGGAGCGTCCTTGGCGGAGAAGGGGCAGCTCTTGCGGCGGCGGAAAAACGGACGTGCCATGGGTGCTGTTCCTTACGCTTCGACTTCGGCCGACGGCTCGCGCTCACGGCGCGGACCACGGTCGTCACGATCACGGCCACCACGACGGTCGCCACGCTCCGAGCGCTCGCTCTTGCGCATCATCACGGTCGGACCTTCTTCATGGGTATCGACCTTGACGGTCATGAAGCGGATCACGTCTTCGTTGATCTGGGTCTGGCGCTCCAGCTCGGCAACGACATCGCCCGGCGCGTCGATTTCGAGCATGACGTAATGCGCCTTGCGGTTCTTCGCGATGCGATAGGCGAGACTGCGCAGGCCCCAGGTTTCGGTCTTGACGACCTTGCCGTTCATGTCCTGAACGATCTTGGTGGCGGTTTCCGCCAGCGCGTCCACCTGCGCCTGTGCCAGATCCTGGCGCGCAAGGAACACGTGCTCATACAGAGCCATATTCTTTTCCGTCTGTTGGCCGATCGCTGACGTCGCGCCAATCGCGAACGCCCCTCCGGCTGTCGTCTTCAAATGCAGTCCGGGGCGGCGGTCGCCCGTCACCCAGAAGCAGACGCCCTTAGCCGATTGGCCGTGAAACGCAAGCAGTCTTGCGCCCGATCACCCGGAGCGACTAGGCCGCGCGAAAGATTTCGGCAGGAGCATATGATGCGCGCATTCATCTTTCCAGGGCAGGGCAGCCAGTCGGTCGGCATGGGCGCGGCGCTCGCCGCCGCCAGCCCGCACGCACGCGAGGTGTTTCAGGAGGTCGACGACGCGCTCGGCCAGCATCTGTTCCGCTTGATGGCCGATGGTCCCGATGCCGAACTGATGCTGACCGAAAACGCGCAGCCCGCGATCATGGCCAATGCCATCGCAACTCTGCGCGTGCTGGAGCGCGAGGGCGGGATGCGACTGGCCGACAAGGCCGATTTCGTGGCGGGGCACTCGCTGGGCGAATATACCGCACTGTGTGCGGCGGGTGCGCTCGACCTGTCGACGACAGCGCGCCTGCTGAAACTGCGCGGACAGGCGATGCAGGCGGCGGTGCCGGTGGGCGAGGGGGCCATGGCCGCGCTACTGGGTGCCGATCTGACCAAGGCGCAGGCGCTGGCCGAGGCGGCGGCCGAAGGCGAGGTCTGCACCGTCGCCAACGACAACGACCCGTCGCAGGTCGTGATTTCGGGCGCGAAGGCGGCGATCGAACGCGCCGTGCCGCTGGCGAAGGAAATGGGGATCAAGCGCGCGGTGGTGCTGCCGGTGTCGGCCCCGTTCCACTGCCCGCTGATGCAACCGGCCGCCGATGCGATGGCGGCGGCACTGGCCGACGTCGCGCTGTCCGCGCCGGTCGTCCCCGTCTACGCCAACGTCACCGCCGCCCCGGTCGCCGATCCGGAAGCGATCCGCCGCCTGCTGGTCGAACAGGTGACCGGCATGGTCCGCTGGCGGGAATCGGTACTGGCGATGCAGGACGCGGGTGTCAGCGACTTCGTCGAACTGGGCGGCAAGGTGCTCGGCACCATGGTCAAGCGCATCGCCCCCGACGCGACGGCGACGAGCGTGGTGGCGATGGCCGACATCGAGGCGCTGGTTGGGCGGTTGTAAGAAAGAGGTGGTTCGCGCGGAGGCGCAGAGGCGCGGAGAAGGTTCGGTGCAGGATATCGATACGATTAGTGGCGACGTCGGCGATTTGGCGATCCGTATTCATCGTGCGCTCGGACCCAGTCTGCTCGAAAGCGTCTATGAGACGGTGTTGGCCGCGAAACTGGAGGCGATGGGCTACCATGTCGCACGTCAGCAACCAGTATCGATCATGTTCGAAGATTTTCGCTTCGATGCCGCTTTTCGGATCGACCTGCTGGTCGAAAATCGGCTGTTGATCGAAATCAAATCGATCGAGAAGCTGGCACCGGTCCACGCCAAACAGCTGCTGACCTATTTGCGTCTGACCAAACAGCCCGTAGGGCTACTCATCAACTTCGGCGGCGAGACGCTCAAGGAAGGGCTGCGCCGGCTGGTCAACGACTACACCCCCTCTGCGCCTCCGCGCCTCCGCGCGAACCCCTAATTCTTCTTCATGGAAAGCTGATTCACATGTTCGACCTATCGGGAATGACCGCCCTCGTAACCGGGGCCAGCGGCGGGATCGGTTCCGCCATCGCCAAGGCGCTGGCGGCGCAGGGGGCGCGGCTTGCGGTGTCGGGCTCGAATGCCGACAAGCTGGCGGCGTTCCGTGACGAACTGGGCGGCGACCATGTCGCCATCGCCTGCAACCTGTCCGATGGCGCGGCCGTCGACGGCCTCGTGCCGCAGGCGGTCGCCGCGCTCGGCAAGCTCGACATCCTCGTCAACAATGCCGGCGTCACCCGCGACAATCTGGCGATGCGGATGAAGGACGACGAATGGGATCAGGTGATCCGCGTCAACCTCGAAGCCGCGTTCCGTCTGTGCCGCGCCGCCGCCAAACCGATGATGAAGGCCCGGTTCGGCCGGATCGTCTCGATCACCTCGGTCGTCGGGCAGACCGGCAATCCGGGGCAGGCGAACTATGCCGCGTCGAAGGCTGGCCTGGTCGGCATGTCGAAGGCGATGGCCGCCGAACTGGCCAGCCGCGGCATCACCGTCAACTGCGTCGCGCCGGGCTTCATCGCGTCGGCAATGACCGAGGTGCTTCCCGAAGCGCAGAAAACCGCCCTGCTGACCAGGATTCCCGCCGGGGCGTTGGGCGCGGGCGATGACGTCGCGGCGGCGGTCGCCTATCTTGCCAGCCGGGAGGCCGGCTATGTGACCGGCCAGACGATCCATGTGAATGGCGGGATGGCGATGATATGAGCATGATGCTGATGGCGGCGATGCTGGCGACGGGTGACGCGAACGTCGTCCGCTGCGTCGCGACCAAGATGCCGAAGGCCGACATGGCGCGTCTGCAACAGGGCATGATCGTCGGCGTGCTGGAGGGCAGGAAGCCGGCCGCGGCGACCGAGACGCTGGTCAGGAAGGCGCGGGCCCATGCCGCGGCCTGCCAGCCCGGCACCGGCAAGGCCGATAGCCGTGCGGGCGAGATCGTCGTCACCAGCATCGCGGTCGAAGCACTGGCATCGGGCCTGAGCGCGAAGGGCGTCGATCCGATCGCGGTCAATCGCCGGTTGAGCCAGACGCCGCCGGCCGTTCTCAACGCCTTTCTCGCGCGCAAACAATCGGCGCAGGTCGAAACGTTCATGAGCGGCATGATGGCCTTGGCCGGCGCGAAAAAGGACGATACGCGGGTGCAGCGGCTGATGGGCGGCTATGCCTATAACGCCGCGACTCTGGCGCGATTGTTCGCGGCGAAGGCCTGAGCCACGGACTTGCGCCGGAGCCGGACGGGCTTTAGGGGCGTTCAGGTACGATACACCCCGGATGTGAAGAGGGAATGAATATGAGCGAGACTGCCGAACGCGTGAAGAAGATCGTCGTCGAGCATCTCGGCGTCGAAGCGGAAAAAGTTACCGAAGACGCGAGCTTCATCGATGATCTGGGCGCGGACAGCCTCGACATCGTCGAGCTGGTCATGGCGTTCGAGGAAGAGTTCGGCGTCGAAATTCCCGACGATGCCGCCGAGAAGATCACGACCGTCAAGGACGCGATCACCTATATCGACGAGCATAAGGGCTGATCCGGCGGGGACGCGTCCCGCGTCCCGCCATCTGCCGAGACCATCACGGCCCCCCGTCCCGGCGAACAGCCATGGGCGGGGGGCCGTTCGTTAAGTATCTGAACGGAGAGTAATGCCATGCGCCGCGTAGTCGTGACCGGCCTCGGCCTCGTGACCCCGCTGGGTGCCGAGGTCGAAACCGCCTGGAAGAACCTGATCGCCGGCAAGTCTGGTGCCGGTCCGATCACGCATTTCGATGCGTCGAACCAGAAGTGCCGGATCGCGTGCGAGGTGAAGCCCGCTGGCCACGAATATGGTTTCGATCCGGGGCTGCGCGTCGATCACAAGATCCAGCGGCAGGTCGATCCGTTCATCATCTTCGGCATCGACGCCGCCGGACAGGCGCTCGAGGATGCCGGCCTGACCGACATGAGCGAGGAAGAGCGCTATCGCGCCGGCTGTTCGATCGGTGCGGGTATCGGCGGTCTGCCGGGCATCGCCAGCGAATCGCTGGTGTGCGAGAACAAGGGGCCGTCGCGCGTTTCGCCGCACTTCGTCCATGGCCGGCTCATCAACCTGATCTCGGGTCAGGTCTCGATCAAATACGGGCTGATGGGGCCGAACCACGCGGTGGTCACGGCGTGCTCGACCGGGGCGCATTCGATTGGCGACGCCGCGCGGATGATCGCAATGGACGACGCCGACGTCATGCTGGCGGGCGGTGCCGAAGGCGCGATCTGCCCGCTCGGCATCGCCGGTTTCGCACAGGCACGGGCGCTGTCGACGGCATTCAACGACCAGCCGGAAAAGGGATCGCGTCCCTATGACCGCGACCGCGACGGCTTCGTCATGGGCGAGGGTGCGGGTGTCGTCGTGCTCGAGGAATATGAGCGGGCCAAGGCGCGCGGCGCGAAGATCTATGCCGAAGTGATCGGCTATGGCCTGTCGGGCGATGCCTATCACGTCACCGCCCCGCATCCCGAAGGGTCGGGCGCGTTCCGGTCGATGGAAATGGCGATGCGCAAGTCGGGCCTGTCGCTGACGGACATCGACTATATCAACGCGCACGGCACCTCGACGCCGCTCGGCGACGAACTGGAACTGGGCGCGGTGCGGCGGTTGTTCGGCGACGCCATCGGCGGTCTGACCATGTCGTCGACCAAGTCGGCCATCGGTCACCTGCTGGGCGGGGCGGGCGCGGTCGAGAGCATCTTCTGCATCCTCGCGATGCGCGACGGCATCGTGCCGCCGACGCTGAACCTCGACAATCCTTCGGAAAACTGCGCCGGCGTGAACCTCGTTCCGCATGTGGCGCAGGAGCGGAAGGTGAAGGCGATCCTGAACAATTCGTTCGGGTTCGGTGGCACGAACGCGTCGTTGGTGATGAAGGCGGTCTGACGACATGCGCCGGATCGGTTGTCTTGGCCTGATCGTCGGACTGCTCGCCATCGGTGCGCTGTTTTTCGTGATCCAGAGCTGGGGTGGAGCCGGTCCGGCGCAGCGCACGCTGACCGTGATCGTGCCGCAGGGCGCGAGCCTTGCGGCGGCAGCGGAGGAGCTGGAGGCGGCCGGCGCGATCCGATCGGCCGGCCGATTCCGTCTGTTCGCGCGGTTTCTCGGCAGCGACGAACCGATCCGCGCCGGCGAGTATCGCATTCCGAAGGGATTGAGCCAGGCCGACGTCCTGAAGCTGTTGCAGGGCGGCCGCACGCTGCAACGCTTCGTGATGGTGCCCGAAGGCTGGCCATCGGTGCTGGTACAGGAGGCGGTCGCCAAGGCCCCGCAGATGGAAGGCACCGCGCCGCTGCCGGGCGAGGGCAGCATCCTGCCCGACAGCTACAGCTATGCGCGCGACGGCGACCGTGCCGATCTGGTCAAGCGGATGCAGGCGGCGATGGATCGCTATCTCGCTGCGGTGTGGAAAAAGCGCAAGCCGACGACCGTCGTCCAGTCGCCACGCGAGGCGGTGATCCTCGCCTCGATCGTCGAGAAGGAAACCGGCAAGCCGTCCGAACGCCGCATGGTCGCCGCGGTTTATTCCAACCGCCTGCGCGCCGGCATGCGGCTACAGGCCGACCCGACCGTCATCTACCCGATCACCAAGGGCAAGCCGCTCGGCCGCCGCATCCGCAAGTCGGAATTGCAGGCGAAGAACGGCTACAACACCTATGCCTCGGCGGGCCTGCCGGTCGGGCCGATCGCCAATCCGGGCAAGGCGTCGATCGACGCGGTCCTCAATCCGGCGCAAACGAAGGCGCTGTATTTCGTCGCGGACGGCACCGGCGGGCACGTGTTCGCCGACACGCTTGCCGAGCATAATGCCAATGTGAAGAAATGGTACGACATCCGCCGCGCGCGGGGCGAGATGTAGTCCCAAAATCCTCCCCGTTCATGGGGAGGGGGACCATCCGAAGGATGGTGGAGGGGGATGTCCACGCACGCAACGGCAGTGATTGTGGACACCCCCCTCCACCAGCTTCGCTGGTCCCCCTCCCCGCGGAGCGGGGAGGAATTTACGCCCGCAACCCTGCCGCCGCATGTGCACGTGTTTCGGTCTCCGCATGGGTCGCGCCGACGATCCAGCTGCCACCGACGCACAGCACCGGATCGAACGCCAGCCATTCGGGCGCGGTCGCTTCGGTGATGCCGCCGGTCGGGCAGAATTTCGCCTGATAGAAGGGCGCGGCAAGCGCCTTCAGCGCCTTCAGACCACCCGATGCTTCGGCCGGGAAGAACTTGAAATGCGTCAGGCCGAGGTCGAGGCCGCGCATGATGTCGCCGGCATTGGCGATGCCCGGCAGGAAGGGCACGCGGCTGTCGATGATCGGGCGGCCGATGGTTTCGGTCAGGCCCGGCGAGACGATGAACTCGCTGCCGGCGTCCATCGCCTGCTTGAACTGATCGGCGGTGACGACGGTGCCGGCACCGACGATCGCGCCGTCGACCTTCTTCATCTCGGCAATGGCTTCCAGCGCGGCCGGGGTGCGCAGCGTCACTTCGAGGACGCGCAGCCCGCCCCTGACCAGCGCCTCTGCCATCGGGCGAGCGTCGGCGGCGTCGTGAATGACCAAGACCGGGATGACCGGGCTGGTCTGCATGATGTCAGCGATGGTGACGGTCATCGAGCGTGCTCCTGTGCAAAGGCGGCAGCGGCCCCGAACAGGCCGGGCTGGGGATGGGTGATGAGTTTGACGGGAATGCCCGCCATCAGCGTCTGGAACCGGCCCTTCGCGGTGAAGCGCGTGCCGAACCCAGATTCGAGCAGATGATCCTTCAACCGCAGGCCGAGACCGCCGGCGATGACGACCGCCTTCGCACCCTGTGCCAGCGCGAGGTCGCCGGCCACGGCGCCAAGCGTCAGGCAGAACCGATCGAGCGCGGCGACGGCGATGGTGTCGCTGCCGTCGAGTGCGGCCGCCCAGATCGTCTTGTCGTCGCTATGCGGCACCGACACGCCCTCGATCTCGGCGAGCGTTTCGTACCAGGCGACGATCGACGGACCGGCACAGGCGCGTTCGTTCGAGCCACGGCCATGCGCCTTGCGCAATCGCTTGAGCAGCGCATCCTCGATACCGTCGAGCGGGGCGAAATCCTGATGCCCGCCCTCGGTTTCGAGGACGTGATACCGCTCCGGCGTCCGCAGCAGCTGCGCGACGCCCAGACCGGTGCCCGGACCGCAGATCGTGACGACGCCGCGCGTCGGTAGCGGGCCTTCGGGACCGCACAGGTGGATGAAATCGTCCTGGTCGACCTGCGCCACGGCGTGCCCGACCGCGCCGAAATCGTTGATGATCGTCCAGGTTTCGACGCCGAGCCGTTCCTGCATCAACGGCGGACGGATGATCCACGGATTGTTGGTGAACTTGATCAGCGTGTCGTTGACCGGCGAGGCGACCGCAAGGCTGGCGGCGGTGGGCAGCGGGCGGCCGAGCGTGCGCTCGAACGCACGCCATGCGAGTTGCAGGCTGCCATGTTCGGCGACCTTCTGCGTGGTCGGTTCGCCCAGATGGACCACCCGGCCGTCCTCGACCTCGGCGATCGCGAAGCGGGCGTGCGTGCCGCCGATATCTACCGCAACGACTTCCATGACCTCTCCTGATCCTCATCGTCACCCCGGACTTGATCCGGGGTCCCGCTTTTCCACCGCTTCAACAAAAGAAGCGGGACCCCGGATCAAGTCCGGGGTGACGACCGGGACAGCCGGTCGCCCTATCGTCCTACAGCCCCGCCGCCGCCAGCATAGCCGAGCCGCCGGCTTCGGCCTCGCTCGCGCCCTGTCGCATCATCGCAAAGATTTCGCGACCGGTGCCGTCGGCTGGGGGCGGTGTGGGCGCATGGTCGCGCGCGGCCCATTCGTCGGCCGGGACCAGCGCCGCCAGCGTATTGGCATTCGCGTCGAGGCGGATGACGTCGCCGTCGCGCAGCTTGCCGATCGGCCCGCCGCCCAACGCCTCGGGCGAGAGGTGGATCGCCGCCGGCACCTTGCCCGACGCCCCCGACATGCGCCCGTCGGTGACCAGCGCCACCCGGAAGCCGCGATTCTGGAGCACGCCCAGCGGCGGGGTCAGCTTGTGCAGTTCCGGCATGCCGTTGGCGCGCGGCCCCTGATGCCGGACCACGACCACGACGTCGCGGTCGAGTTCGCCGGCCTTGAACGCCGCCTGCACCGATGCCTGGTCGCTGAACACGCGGCAGGGTGCCTCGATGACCCAGCGATCGGGGTCGACCGCCGACACCTTGATACAGGCTCGGCCGATATTCCCCTCGAGGATGCGGAAGCCGCCCTCGGGCGCGAACGGCGCGTCGACGGTCCGGACGATGGTGTCGTCGCCGCTGACCGGGGCATGGTCCTTCCAGACCAGCTTGTCGTCCTCGATCGTCGACTGGCGGCCATAAGCGGCCATGCCGTCCTTCGCGATGGTCAGCACGTCGCCGTGCAGCAGCCCGCCGCGCAGCAGTTCGCGGATGACGAACGACGGACCGCCGGCATCCTCGAACCCGTTCACATCCGCCGACCCGTTGGGATAGACGCGGGTGAGCAGCGGCACGACTTCGGACAGGCGGTTGAAGTCGTCCCAGTCGATGACGATCCCGGCGCAGCGCGCGATAGCGGGCAGGTGGATCAGGTGGTTGGTCGACCCGCCGGTGGCCAGCAGCACGATCGCGGCGTTCACGATCGCCTTTTCATCGACCACCCGGCCGATCGGGCGATAATCGTCGCCGTCCCAGCCGATTTCGGCGAGGCGGTGGACGGCGTAGCGGGTCAGTTCCTGCCGACGCTTGGTGCCCGGATTGGCGAAAGCGGCATCGGGGACGTGCAGGCCCATCGCTTCGACCATCATCTGGTTCGAATTAGCGGTGCCATAGAAGGTGCAGGTGCCCTTGCCATGATAGGCGGCAATTTCGGCGTCGAGCAGTTCCTCGCGCCCGACTTTCCCTTCCGCATAGGCCTCGCGGACCGCTGCCTTCTGCTTGTTGGGGATGCCCGACCGCATCGGGCCGCCGGGGATCAGCACCATCGGCAGATGCCCGAAACGCAGCGCGCCCATCAGCAGGCCGGGCACGATCTTGTCACAAATGCCGAGCAGCGCCGCGCCCTCGAACGCACCGTGGCTCAATGCCACCGCCGTGGACAGCGCGATCGTGTCGCGACTGAACAGCGACAATTCCATGCCGGGAAAGCCCTGCGTCACCCCGTCGCACATCGCCGGCACGCCGCCGGCGACCTGCGCGGTCACGCCCGCCTCGCGCGCCCAGACCTTCATCTGTTCGGGATAGCGGTAATAAGGCGCGTGCGCCGACAGCATGTCGTTATACGCGGTGACGATGCCGATGTTCATCCGGTTGGCCGGACGCATCGCGTCGCGATCCTCGTCGGTGCCGGCATAGGCATGGGCGAGGTTCGCGCAGCCGAGCATTGGCCGGTCGACGCCGCTCTCCCGCTCGCGGTCGATCAGCGCAAGATAGGCGGCACGCTTGGTCCGCGACGCTTCGATGATGCGGTCGGTGACGGCGGCGATCGTGGCGTTGAGGGCCATTAGCGGCTCCAATGAATATCGACGGGAAGTTCGACTTCGGCCAGCACGCGGCCGATCGGATAGGCCGACGACGCGCCCTGATCGATCGCGCGTTCGAGCACCGATTTCTTTTCATTGCCGGTGATCGCGATCATCAGCGCGCGCGCCGAGGCGATGGCGGCATGGCTCAGCGTCACGCGCGCGACCGGCGCTTCCGGCGGCAGCGGGTCGGGCATCACGCCCAGCGCGCGACGTTCCTTGGGACCGGTCAGTGCCTCGGTAAGGTCGGGACCGGGGAAGATAGACGCGGTATGGCCATCGGCGCCCATGCCGAGCAGACAGAGGTCGAGCGGCCAGTGCAGATCCTGCAACCGCGCATCGGCGGCGCGGCCGGCAGCCTTGTAATCGGGGGCCTTTTCGGCTGTCAGCGGAATGACCCGCGCGCCCTTGGGCAGGAAGACCTTGGCAAGGCCGGTGACGTTCGACATCGCGTCGCCCATCGGCACGATCCGGTCGTCGGTGGGGACGATCGTCACGCGCTTCCAGTCGAGCTTCGCCTTGATCAGCTTGTCATAGATCGGGGCGGGGGTGCGGCCGCCCGCCAGCGCGATCACCGCCGCGCCGCGCGCGTCGATCGCCGATTCGATGATGAACTGGATATCGCCGGCGAGTGCATCGGCGAATTCGGCGGGTTCGTCATATTCCCACCATTCGATTTCGGTCATTCTATCATCCCGTGTATTGTTCCGTTCCGTTCGAGCGTGCCTGAGAACCGGTTCTCGACGGGCGCATCTGGACTTCGCTCGATGCTGCTCGAACTGAACGGCATAATTATGGTGCGGAAGAGGAGCGCGTCAGCCGCTCACTCGTTCCACGTCACCCCGTCGCGTTCGGTCAGCGCGACGCTGGCATTCGGTCCCCAGCTTCCCGACGGATACCCCTTGGGACTGGTCGCATTCGCTTTCCACCCGTCGCGGATCGCGTCGATCCATTGCCACTGCGCCTCCACCTCGTCGCGGCGGACGAACAGCGTCGGATCGCCTTCGATCAGGTCGAGCAGCAACCGCTCATAGGCGATACGGCGGCGGGTACCGGCAAAGGCGGTGGTCAGCGACAGGTCGAGCGGCACTTCGCTCAGGCGGATGCCGTCGCGGTCGAGGCCGGGTTCCTTGGCCATCACCAGCAGGCGGACATATTCCTCGGGCTGAAGGCGGATGACCAGCGTGTTGGGCTGCAACCGGCCGCCGCGATCGGCGAAGATCGAATGCGGTACCGGCTTGAACTGGATCGAAATTTCCGAATGGCGATCCTGCATCCGCTTGCCGGTACGCAGGTAGAAGGGCACGCCCTGCCAGCGCCAGTTGTCGATATGCGCCTTTACCGCGACGAAGGTTTCGGTGTCCGAATCCTTGCCCAGTTCCTCGTCATATCCCCGGACGATCTCGCCCTTCACCGCGCCGGCGTCATATTGGCCGGTGACGGTGTGGGTGTTGACCTCGGCCGCGCCGATCGGGCGCAGCGAGCGGAGGACCTTGACCTTTTCGTCGCGGATCGAGGTGCCGTCGAACTTGGCGGGCGGCTCCATCGCGATCAGCGCGACCAGCTGCATGACGTGGTTCTGGACCATGTCGCGCAGTGCGCCGACCTCGTCATAATAGCCCGCGCGCCCTTCTAGGCCGACGGTTTCGGAGATGGTGATCTGGACATGGTCGATGCCGCGCGCGTTCCACACCGGTTCGAACATCGCATTGCCGAAGCGCAGCGCCAGAATGTTCTGGACGGTTTCCTTGCCCAGATAATGGTCGATGCGGAACGTCCGCTCCTCCGGAAAGGCGGCGGCGACCAGATCGTTGATCTCACGGCTCGATTGGAGATCCTTGCCGAGCGGCTTTTCGAGGCTGATGCGGACTTCGGGTCCGGTCAGGCCGGCGCTCTTCAGGCCGGTGATGGTCGGGCCGAACAGCCACGGCGCAGTCGACAGGAAGATCGCAAGACCGCCCGAAATATCGCCGAGCTTGCGCGCAAGATCGGCGAAACCGTCAACGTTCGACGCGTCGAGCGGCTGATATTGCAGCCGCGCGAGAAAGCCGTCGATCGCCGCCTCGTCCTTGCGATCGTCGGGCAGGAACTCGTCGAGCGCATGGCGTGCGAACGCGCGGAAGCCGTCATCGTCATGCTCATGCCGCGCGGTGCCGGTGATGGTCAGGCCGGCCGGCAACAGGCCATCGGCATGGAGGCCGTAGAGCGAGGGGAGCAGCATCCGTTGCGACAAATCCCCGGTCGCGCCGAACAACAGCAGCTTCGCTACCGCTTGCCTCGTCATGCGTGCTCCTATCTTCCAATTCGGTCCCGCGCGCTCCTAGCAGCCTATTTCGCAAACGCGAAGGCGGCATGGGCAGGCGACGCGAAACGATTGCGCGAAACGTCAGAATATTACGGACGGAGGGCAGCCGCGCTCAGAGCGTCAGACCCGCCGTCTGGTCGAAACCGGCCATCAGGTTGAAGTTCTGAACCGCCGCACCGGCCGCGCCCTTGCCCAGATTGTCGAGCGTCGCGATCAGTCGCGCTTGGCCCGTCTCCATATTGCCGAACACGCGGAGCGACAGGCGGTCGGTGCCGGCATCGGCCTCGATCGGAATCGCGCTGTCGTCGCCGTCAAGGACGCGGACCACCGGCGATTCGCGATAGGCCTCGCGCAGCGTCTGTTCGATCGCCGACAGGCTGGGGCGGCGGTGGAACGCGAACAGCGGCAACGGCACTTCGACCACCATCCCGCGATAGGTGCGCGCGACCGACGGCTGGAACAGCGGCGGATGGGCGAGGCGGGCGTGACGCTGCATCTCGGGCACATGCTTGTGCGCGAGCGACAGGCCGTAGCCGAGCCATGCGGTATCGGTCTCGCCATTCTCGAACGCGGCGATCATCGCCTTGCCGCCGCCCGAATAGCCCGAGACGGCGTTGACGCTGACCGGCCATTCGTGCGGGATCAGCCCGGCGCGGACCAGCGGCCGTACCAGCGCGAGGAAGCCGGTAGGATAACAGCCCGGATTCGACACGCGCATCGCCGTCGCGATCGTGCCCGGCTGCGACGGTTCCAGTTCGGCCATGCCATAGGTCCAGCCATCGGCGACGCGGTGTGCGGTCGATGCGTCGATCACCCGCGTGCGGTCGTTGTCGATCAGCGATACCGCCTCGCGCGCCGCATCGTCGGGCAGGCAGAGAATCACGAAATCGGCATCGTTCAGCGCCTCGCGCCGCGCCGCCGCATCCTTGCGACGGGTGTCGTCGAGCGTGATGAAGTCGATCTCGGTCCGGCCCGACAGCCGGTCGGCGATTTCGAGGCCGGTGGTGCCGGCGGCACCGTCGATGAAGACGCGAACGTTCATGCGGGGCGCCTCCGGGCGCGAATGGGGCCGAACCGGTCGAGCGCGGCGACGGGTTCGCACCGCACGACGTCGTCGGCATGGATGACGGTATCGGTATCGACCAGCATTGCGACATGGTCATTAAAGAAGATCAGGTCGCCGCGCCGCAGCGGATCGCCGGCCGCCAGCGGCGTGCCGATGGTCTCCGCCTGCAAATCGACGAACCGCGCCGGTGGCGACCCGGCCAGCGACAGCGCCAGAAAGATCAGACCGGCGGCATCGACCCCGTCGCCCGAGCGACCACCGGCCAGCACGGGCACGCCCTTCAGACGCAATGCAAAGGCAACCGCATCGCCCGTTTCGTCCGACAGCGGCAACAGCGTCGTCGCGAGCAGATATCCGCCGTCCACCTCGGTCCATTCGTCGTTCGCCGGAACGGCGGCGACGCGGCTGCCCATCGGCAGCGACAGCGGAAGCGGGCGATCGAGCGAACGATCGGCGTACAGGATGGACCGGGCGGCGATGACGACGTGCGATGCGTCATACGCGTCGACCAGCGCGGTCCGCGGCACGAATCCGACGCTGCCATCGATCGGCGAACGGCCCCAGCCATGGGTGGAGGTGAATTCGAGGACGTCGAACGGCTCGCCGGCCAGTGCCTGCGATACGACATGGCCCGCGGGAGCGCCGAGGATGGCGGTCGCACCACCGATGCTGCGCCGTGCCGGTACGGCATAATGTGGCGCGAAGACCCGGTCGGCGAGGCGGATATCGGCCAGATCGCGACGGACCGCGTCGATTCGGGTGTCGAGCGCGACCGACCGGCCACGCAGCGCGAAGCGGCTACGCGCTGGCGCGTCGTTGGAAGTCGCCGACGCCGTCGCCGCCCATGAACTGCCCGAACTCTGCAAGAAAATTGGCCCCTTCGCTGGTCTGCGCGACGAAGATGTTCCGCTTGTCGGCATCGTCGCGTTGGCGCCGGAGATAGCCGAGCGTACCCAGACGATTCAAGGCGCGCGTTACGACCGGCTTCGATACGTTCAGCGCGCGGGCAAGGCCGCGCACGGTATGCGGGCCGGGTTGCAGATAGACGATCATCATCAGCGCCATCTGCCGATTGGTCAGGTCCGGCTCGCCCGACCGGACATAGTCGACCAGGCCGTCCATCCATTTTTTCAGTGGAATAGTTGGAAACATTGCAGCAACCTAACGTCGATACAGGCCGTGAGGCGGGGTCGAAACATGAACGTCGCAGTTGCGCGCTTGGTTTCCCGGTCGATACGATAATGTGACGATCGGGTCGGAGGCGCTCGGTTGATTGGCGGGCCGCGCTCGCCTATGTGGCGCGCTTCGAACCCGCACTCCTTTCTTTCGGAAATGTTCCCCGACCATGTTCACCTTCCTGCTTGTCGTCCATGCGATCATCGCCGCGCTGCTCGTGACGGTGATCCTCATGCAGAAGTCGGAAGGTGGCGGGCTGACCACCGGCGGCAGCCCGTCGGGACTGATGTCGGCACGCGGTGCCGCCGATTTCCTGACGCGGGCGACCGCGGTCCTTGCCGGGCTGTTCGTCGCGATGAGCATCGCGCTGGCGGTGATCGCGGCGAATCGGGGGGCCAATTCCATCGATACCTCGCTGGCACGGCCGACGACTCCGCCGCCCGCCGCCAGCGCACCGGCCAATCCGGCGGCTGATCCGATCGGCAACCTGACGGGTGCCGATAACGGCGCGGTCCCGCTGGCCCGCTAAACCACTTTCATCAACCGGTCCGTCGTATTTCGCGGGCGTGGGAGCAATCCCGCGCTTGGCGGCGATGGCGTTCGACGCTAGGCGATATCTCCCATGGCGCGGTATATCTTCATCACCGGCGGCGTGGTCTCGTCGCTCGGCAAGGGCCTCATGGCGGCCTCTCTCGCAGCACTCTTGCAGGCGCGGGGCTACAAGGTCCGCATCCGCAAGTTCGATCCCTATCTGAACGTCGATCCGGGTACGATGTCGCCCTATCAGCATGGCGAGGTCTATGTGACCGACGACGGGGCGGAAACCGACCTCGACCTCGGTCACTATGAACGCTTTACCGGCGTGGCCGCGCACCAGTCGGACAACGTCACCTCGGGCCGCATCTACCAGACGATCATCCAGCGCGAACGGCGCGGCGATTATCTGGGCGCGACGGTGCAGGTCGTCCCCCACGTCACCGACGCGATCAAGGCGTTCGCGCAGGCCGATACCGTCGACGACGACGGTCAGGACCTCGACTTCGTGTTGTGCGAGATCGGCGGGACGGTCGGCGATATCGAATCGCTGCCGTTCATCGAGGCGATTCGCCAGCTCAAGAACGAGCTGGGTCGGGGCCGCTCGATCAGCATCCACGTCACGCTGGTGCCCTATATCGCGGCGGCGGGCGAGCTGAAGACCAAGCCGACGCAGCATTCGGTGCGCGAGCTGGCGGCGCTGGGCGTACAGCCCGACGTGCTGGTCTGCCGCTGCGAGAAACCGCTGCCGGCCAGCGAACGCGCCAAGATCGCACTGTTCTGCAACGTGCCCGCCGGCGCGGTCATTCCCGCGCTCGACGCGTCGAGCATCTATGCGGTGCCCGAGCAATATCATGCCGAGGGGCTCGACGCCGAAGTGCTGCGCGCCTTCGGGATCGAACCCGGCGACGCGCCCGACCTGTCGCGCTGGAGCGACATCATGGACCGCCTGCAGAATCCCGAAGGCGAAGTGACGATCGGCGTGGTCGGCAAATATGTCGGGCTGCAGGATGCGTACAAGTCGCTGAACGAGGCGCTGGTGCATGGCGGCATCGCCAACCGGGTGAAGGTCAACATCCGCTGGATCGACGCCGAATTATTCGAGGGCGATCATGACATGGTCGCCGCCGAGCTGGAGCCGTGTCATGCAATCCTCGTTCCCGGTGCGTTCGGCGAGCGCGGTGCCGAGGGCAAGATCGCCAGCGTCCGCTTCGCACGCGAGCGCAAGGTGCCGTACTTCGGGATATGCTTCGGGATGCAGATGGCCTGTATCGAGGGCGTTCGCACCACCGGTAAGATTCCGGACGCGTCGTCGACCGAATTTGGCCCGACCGATCAGCCGGTCGTCGGCATGATTACCGAATGGATGAGCCCCGAGGGCATCCAGAAGCGCGAATCGGACGGCGATCTGGGCGGCACGATGCGGCTGGGTGCCTATGAAGCGACGCTGACGGGCAATTCGGTCGTCGCGTCGATCTATGGCGGGACGTCGATCAGCGAGCGGCATCGCCATCGCTATGAAGTCAACACCGGCTATCGCGAGATGCTGGAATCTGGCGGGCTGGTGTTCTCCGGCATGTCGCCCGACGGGATGCTGCCCGAAATCGTCGAGCGGCCCGACCATCCATGGTTCGTCGGCGTGCAGTTCCACCCGGAGCTGAAGTCCAAGCCGTTCGATCCGCACCCGCTGTTCGCGAGCTTTGTCGCCGCGGCGGTGAAGCAGTCGCGGCTGGTTTAATTCCATTCGTCCTTCCCGCGAAGGCGGAAATCCATATACGCTGACGTTTGGACGTCGATCGCAAGCGTTGCGTTTATGGATTCCCACCTGCGCGAGAAGGACGACACGGGCAGGGGCGTCTCACAAACGCGAACGGGCGCCCGAACCCATCCGGTTCGGACGCCCGCCTACAGCGCGTTATCAAACAATGCCCCGCAGGTCAGGCAGCGTGTGCCGGTTCGTCGCTCCCGGCCGCGTCATTCGCGATGACCGGCTGTTCGGTCGTGCTGCCGATCGCGATGCGGCGCGGCTTCATCGCGTCGGGGATTTCGCGACGCAGGTCGATGGTCAGCAAGCCATCGGCAAGGTCGGCGTTTTCGACGACGATGAAATCGGCCAGTTCGAACCGGCGTTCGAAGCTGCGGTTGGCGATGCCCAGATGCAGGACCGCGCTCTTCTGTGCGTCGGTCTGCTCGGCCTTGCGACCCGACACCACAAGCAGGTTCTGCTGGGCGGTGATGTCCACCTCTTCGCGCTTGAAACCGGCGATCGCCAGCGTGATGCGGTAACGGTCTTCGGCCAGACGTTCGAGATTGAAGGGCGGATAGTTTTCACCCGTCGTCGCCCGCGCATTGTTTTCGAGCATGTCGAACAAACGGTCGAAGCCGATGGTCGAGCGGCGATACGGGGTGAAGTCGAAGCTACGCATGTCAAATCCTCCATCAGAAGCGAATTGAACCGAGCGGCATCCACGAAGCGATGCCGGTTCGCGAACGGCCCGACAGGCACCGCTCGTGAACCGATATGGTTCGTTGCTTGGGTGCTTCAAGAGGGTTTTCGGGACGATTTTGTTGGACGGTCACGGGGGTAAGGTTCTGGCGTGCGGGTATCCGCGCCTGTGTCGGCGAACCGCTGTCCTACAGCGCTTGCCCATGGCATCATCGCGGTCTGGCGGTCCGCCGCCCCGCTATTTGACAACGTCCGCACGCCGATCGACGTAACGCGCGTAACGCGCGTAACAGGGACCTTTGCGAAACTCCTTTGACCGTACCCCGGCGAAGGCCGGGGCCCAGTTGGGGGACGTTCGCAACGTACGAAAAAACTTTCCAACTGGACCCCGGCCTTTGCCGGGGTACCGCTCGGTTTGGTTTAGTGCGCGACTTTCACAGAGGTCTCGGTAACCCGCGTAACCCGCCAAAACGTGGCAAGTGTGACTTTCGTGACCTTTGGCGCGCGGCTGCCCACGAATTTGTCAGTTCTATGAGACATAACAACAGCTTACAGGAAAAGCGTTCGCCGAGAAGGGAAGCGCGACAGGGTCCGGCAACCAGCGCCCAACCGCGAATCCAAAGCCCTGAAACGGCAAACGGCCGGGCTGTTGCCAGCCCGGCCGCCTGCGTGACGATCGCTCGTCAGCCCCCTTGGTTGCCACCGCTTCTACGCCCCTTCCCCCCTTCCAGGGCGGAGCCGGTTGGCCTCCCCGAACCGTGGCCTTGCTTGCCTGCGCTTCGTAGGATCTTCGATACGGAACCGGACCGAGTCTGTCACCGGCTTTGCGGCAGCTTTGCTACGGTTTTCGTAACCATGTGTCGATTTAGCAACAGCATGGATTGAAGTCGGACCAGCGCCTACCTACAGCCCCTGCAACGCCCCGTTCGAGGGGGCTCCGTTCGAGGACACCGACCGCCCCTATGCTGCTATCGCGTTACGAGCGGATGATCGCCCGCCGCTATCTGTTGCCCGGACGGGGCGAGGCGTTCATCGCGCTGGTCGCATCGATCAGCCTGGTCGCAGTGATGCTTGGCGTCGCCGCGCTGGTCATTGTCATGAGCGTGATGAACGGGTTCCGTGCCGAATTGTTCGACAAGATCGTCGGGCTGAACGGCCATGCGCTGATTCAGGGATATAACAACCAGCTGCCAGACTGGCGACGGATCGCGGCGGAGGCGCGGCGGACGCCGGGCGTGACCAGCGCGATGCCGTTGATCGAACAGCCGCTGTTCGCGACCTATAATGGCCGGTCCGAATTCATCCTGATGCGCGGCATGCGGATCGAGGATATTCGCGACAACCCGACGATCCGCGACAATGTGAAGCAGGGCGCGCTGAACGCCGTCACGCCGGGCAGCGGCAATGTCGTGATAGGCAGCCGGTTGGCGATGGCGCTGGGCGTGACCGTCGGCAGCGAGATCACGGTCATCAGTCCGCAGGGGCCGACGACGCCGTTCGGGACTATGATCCGGCAGGTGCCGTACCGGATCGCCGCGATCGTCGAGGTCGGCGTGTACGATTACGACAAGGCGTTCGTCATCATGCCGATCGAGGATGCACAGCAATTGCTGCTGACCGGCGATTCGGTCGGGTCGATCGAACTGGAGACGTCCGACCCCGACGATGTCGACCGCATCCTGGCACCCTTACGCCAAAAATTCGTGGCGAGCGCGCAGATCACCGACTGGCGACAGCTGAATTCCGAACTGTTCCAGGCGCTGTCGGTCGACCGGATCGTCACCTTCACCGTGCTGTCGATCATCATCCTGATCGCGGTGTTCAACATCCTGTCGTCGCTGATCATGCTGGTCCGCGCCAAGACGCGCGACATCGCGATTCTGCGGACGATGGGCGCGACGCGCGGCGGACTGCTGCGCATCTTCATGACGGTCGGCACGACGATCGGCGCGCTGGGCGTCGGCGCGGGGCTGATCCTCGGTTTCGTTTTCCTGACGTTCCGGCAACGGGTGGTCGAGGCGGTCGGTGCGGTGACCGGGGTCGACATCTGGGACCCGACGATGCGCTATCTGACCGAATTGCCGTCGAAGGTCGATCCGGTCGAGGTGGTGACGATCGCGCTGGTCGCGCTGCTCTTCTCGTTCCTCGCCACGCTGTATCCGGCGTTCAAGGCGGCCAATACCGATCCCGTGCAGGTGCTGCGCTATGACTGAGCCCGTTCTCCAGACCCGCGGACTGAAGCGGAGTTTCACGCAAGGGGCAGTGACGATCGACGTGCTGCGCGGGGTCGACCTGACCATCGCGCCGGGCGAGATCGTCGCGCTGCTGGGACCGTCAGGGTCGGGCAAGTCGACGCTGTTGCAGGCGGTCGGACTGCTCGAAGGCGGGTTCGAGGGCGAGATACTCGTCTGCGGCGAACAGGTCGCGAAGGCCGGTGCCAACCGGCGCACCGTCGTGCGACGCGACCGGATGGGCTTCATCTATCAGTTTCACCACTTGCTGCCCGACTTCAACGCGCTGGAGAATGTCGTCCTGCCGCAACTGGTCCGTGGCGGTACGCGTGCCGAGGCGGATGCGCGGGCGAGCGAATTGCTGACCGCGCTCGGGCTGGGCCAACGGCTCGATCACCGTCCGAGCCAGTTGTCGGGCGGCGAGCAGCAACGGGTGGCGGTTGCGCGCGCGCTGGCCAACCGCCCGGCGCTGGTGCTGGCCGATGAGCCGACCGGCAATCTGGACGAGGCGACGGCGGACGTCGTCTTCGCCGAATTTATCCGGCTGGTGCAGGGGCAGGGGTCGGCGGCGCTGGTCGCGACGCATAACGAACGGCTGGCCAACCGAATGGATCGGGTGGTGCGGTTGCACGACGGGGTGCTGCGATGAGCGACCTGTACGACCTGTCGGTGCGGACCGCCGATGGTGCCGAAACGACGCTCGCCGACTATCGCGGCAAGGTGCTGGTGATCGTCAACGTCGCATCGAAATGCGGGTTCACGCCGCAATATGCCGGGTTGGAGGCGCTGCACCGCAAGTTCGGCGGGCACGGCTTCGCGGTACTGGGCTTCCCGTGCAACCAGTTCGGCGGGCAGGAGCCGGGCGATGCGGCGGAGATCGCGCAATTCTGTTCGCTGACCTATGACGTCAGCTTCCCGGTGTTCGGCAAGGTCGATGTAAACGGAGCCGACGCCGCCCCTCTATTCCGCGCGTTGAAACAGGCTGCTCCCGGCGTGCTGGGTAGCGAAGCGGTGAAGTGGAACTTCACCAAATTCCTCGTCGGGCGCGACGGCCGGGTCACCCGGTTCGCGCCGACGACCAAGCCGGAGGATCTAGAAGGTGCGGTGCTTTCGGCATTGGCGTAACGCTATCCGCCGAGCAGGGGTTCGTCTTACGCCGCCTGCTCGCGCCGGTCGTGCAGCGCCCCCATGATCGCGACGATGCCGCCGAACAGGAAGCTGGCCCCGAGAATATAGCCCGGCAGGGTCAGCGCCGACCAAGGCACCGTCGAGTAGAGCAGGATCGCCAGCACGATGTTGAGCACGCCCAGCAGCAGCATCGGAACCCGTAGGCGCTTGAAGCGGAAGCCGACGAACAGCTCCATGACACCGCGCACGCCGAGCCAGAGGATGATCATCAGCGTCAGCGACAATGCCCCGCCGACCGGCACCAGCACCATATAACCGCCCGCGACCACCGACAGCAGCCCGAACAGCAGCGCATAGCCGCGGCCGCCGCGTCCGCGAGGGCGGCGATGAGCGAGGCGACGCCGCCGGCAAGGAACAGGAAGCCGACGATCATCGTCGCCGCCAGCGTCGCGGGGAACGGCGCGGCGAAGGCGAGGATGCCGACCAGTACCGACACGATGCCATAGGCGAGCGACCAGCCCCAGCCGGGGGCGGTGATACGGGGTTCGCGGGCGTGATCGATCATGCGGTCCTCCTGTTGCCGCGCCGAACGGACGCGGTTCGTCATGGTTCCGTGTCCGCCGCACTGGTCGAATCAGCCGGCGATGGTTAGGTGCATCGGATGACGCATTCCGGGTTCGTGCCGCTTCGTATCTTTTCGTCCTACACCATGCTGGAGGGCGCAATCGAACCAAAGGCGATTGCCAAGGTCGCGCGCAAGCTGGGCTTTCCCGCCGCCGGCCTGTCCGATCGCAACGGACTCTATGCCGCAATGGCGTTTTCAGACGCGTGCAAAGATCAGGGCGTTCAACCGGTCGTCGGCACCTTGCTGGCGGTCGCGCGTCCGGGCGTGCCGGAGCTGCAGGAGCCGGAAATCGACTGGCTGCCGCTCTATGCGCAGGACGCGCGCGGCTATGACAATCTGTGCGCGCTGGTGTCGATGGCGCATCTCGACCGGCCGGTCGAAATTCCCGCGCATGTTCCGATCGATGCGCTGATCGGGCGCAGCGACGGGCTGGTCGCGCTGACCGGGGCGGGTGACGGGGCGCTGGCGCGGCTGTTCGCGGCCGGGCGCGACGACGAAGCGATGGCCTATGCCGACCGGTTGCAGGCACTGTTCGGCGACCGGCTGTATGTCGAGATCGCGCGGCGCGACGATGCGGTCGAGGCAAAGGCCGAGGCACAGTTGCTCGATCTCGCCTACGCCCGCGACCTGCCACTAGTCGCGACCAATCCGTGCTGCTTCGCCGACGCCGATTTCCACGACGCGCACGACGCCATGCTGTGCATCGCCTCGTCCAGCTATGTCGCGAGCGAGGATCGGCAGCGGTCGTCGCCGCAGGCATGGCTGAAGCCCGCAGCGGTCATGCAGGAAATGTTCGCCGACCTGCCCGAGGCGCTGGCGAATACGCTGGTCGTCGCGCAGCGTTGCGCGGTAGCGGCCCCCAAGCGCAAGCCGATCCTGCCCAGCCTTGCCGGCGACCGCGAGGGCGAGGCGCTGAAGCTGCGCGTCGATTCGCGCGCCGGGCTGGTCGATCGGTTGCGCAAGATCGTCGCGCTGGAAGCGGGCATGGTCCAGGCCGAAGTCGCGGTCGACGCGCCCGCGCCGTGGGAAGATGCCCCGACGCCGGCGGCGACGGGCACCATCCCCGAACTGTCCGAGGCCGAGCTGCAAGCGAAGTTTCCGGACTATTTCGAGCGGCTGGACTTCGAACTCGACGTCATCTGTCAGATGGGGTTTCCGGGCTATTTCCTGATCGTCGCCGATTTCATCAAATGGGCAAAGGATCACGACATTCCGGTCGGGCCGGGGCGTGGTTCGGGCGCGGGTTCGGCGGTGGCGTGGGCGCTCACCATCACCGACCTCGACCCGATCAAGCTGGGGTTGCTGTTCGAACGCTTCCTGAACCCCGAACGCGTGTCGATGCCCGACTTCGACATCGATTTCTGCGAAACGCGGCGCGGCGAGGTCATCCGCTACGTCCAGCAGAAATATGGCCGCGATCAGGTGGCGCAGATCATCACCTTCGGTAAGCTGAAGGCGCGCGCGGTGCTGAAAGACACCGGCCGCGTGTTGCAGATGAGCTATGGGCAGGTCGATCGCCTCGCCAAGCTGGTGCCGAACCACCCGACCGACCCGTGGACGCTCGACCGGGCGATCAACGGCGTATCGGAACTGCACCAGCAGTATACCGGTGAGAAGGACGTCCGGCGGCTGCTCGACCTCGCCATGAAGCTGGAGGGGTTGCCGCGGCACAGCTCGACCCACGCGGCGGGCGTGGTGATCGGCGATCGGCCGCTCAGCGAACTGGTCCCGCTGTACCGCGATCCACGATCCGACATGCCGGTCACGCAATTCGATATGAAATATGTCGAGGGCGCGGGGTTGGTAAAGTTCGACTTTCTCGGCCTCAAAACCCTGTCGGTGCTGAAATTCGCGGTGGAATTGCTGGCGCGACGGGGCATCGTTGTCGATCTCGACAGCCTGTTGTGGGACGACGTCGCCACCTATGACCTGCTGAAGCGCGGCGACACGGTCGGCGTGTTCCAGCTCGAATCGGAAGGGATGCGGCGGACGCTGACCGCGGTGCGCCCGAGTAATTTCGGCGACATCATCGCGCTGGTGTCGCTGTACCGGCCGGGACCGATGGACAACATCCCGTCGTTCGGCGCGCGCAAGGCCGGGCGCG
This sequence comes from Sphingomonas sp. Leaf22, assembly GCF_001421715.1. GTDB lineage: Bacteria > Pseudomonadota > Alphaproteobacteria > Sphingomonadales > Sphingomonadaceae > Sphingomonas. The sequence continues at coordinate 59,850 of NZ_LMKP01000041.1, read as the reverse complement.
AGGAGCTGATCTATCCCCACGACTTGCTCGAACCGATCCTGAAGGAGACCTACGGGATCTTCGTCTATCAGGAACAGGTGATGCAGGCCGCGCAGATCCTCGCGGGCTATTCGCTCGGCGGCGCGGACATGCTGCGGCGCGCGATGGGCAAGAAGGTGAAGGCGGAGATGGACGCGCAGCGTTCGATCTTCGTGAAGGGCTGTGCCGAGATGAACGGCATCCCGGCGGCCAAGGCCAACGAGCTGTTCGACCTGATCGACAAGTTCGCCGGCTATGGGTTCAACAAGAGCCACGCGGCGGCCTATGCGCTGCTCGCCTATCAGACGGCGTGGCTGAAGGCGCATCATCCGCACGAATTCTATGCGGCGTCGATGGCGTTCGATTATGCGCAGACCGATAAGCTGGCGATCTTCGTCGACGATATGAAGCGGTTGCGCATCGAATGCCTGCCGCCCTGCATCAACGCCAGCGACGCGACCTTCGGCGTCGAGGAAACCGATGGCGGCCTCGCGGTGCGCTATGCGCTGTCGGCGCTGAAGGGCGTCGGCGAGCGGGCGATGGAGCTGATGGTCGAGGAGCGAGCAGCGAAGGGGCCGTACAAGTCGCTCGACGATTTTGCGACGCGGGTCGATCCCAAGCTGCTGAACAAGCGGCAGATCGAGACGCTGGCGGCGGCCGGGGCGTTCGACTGCATCGCGCTCGACCGCGCCGGGGTCCATGCGTTGGCCGACACGCTGATGGCGACGGCGCAACGGACCGAGGCGAACCGGTCGAGCGGGCAGGGCGGCCTGTTCGGCGAGGCGAGCGGTGCGACCGAGGCGGCGATCCGGATGCCCGACGTCCACTGGTCGCTGACGCAGGCGATCGCGGCGGAAAAGGACGCGTTCGGCTTTTACTTCTCGGCGCATCCGCTCGATCGCTACGCTCATCTCGCCAGTGCGCATGGCGCGCGGAAAATCGCCGATCTGGCCGATACGCCGGTGCCGGAAGGCGGCCGGGTCGGCGCGACGGTGGCGGCACTGGTCGAGGATGCGCGCTGGCGGACCTCGGCACGCGGCAAGCGGTACATGATGGCGACGCTGTCCGACGCGACGGGGCAGGTGCCGGTGACCTGTTTCGACGAGGGCCCGGCAAACGATCTGGAAGCCGCCGGCAAGGTCGGCGGATGCGGCCTGTTCACGCTCGAACTCGATCGTCGCGCGGGGGATGAAAGCGCGCGGGCGACGGTCAAGTCGCTCAAACCATTCGACCTGATCGCCCGCGACGTGCGGCTGCGGCTGGACCTGACCATCGACGATGCCGCCGCCTATCCGGCGCTGGCGGGACTGATCATGGGCGAGCGCGGCGGCCGTGGCGAGATATGGGTATCGATCCCTGCTGTCGACGGAATCGAAGCTCGGGTATGTCTGGGCCGCGATTTCCAGATCGATGGTGAGCTTGCCGAACGGGTCGGCAGGCTGCAAGGTGTCGCCAGCGCGGCGTTCGATACAGTGAAGCCATCGATCGCCGCCGTCGGATAGGGGCGGTACGGCCCCGTTCGCGAAGGAGAGTGCGCGTGCTGGGCGGAATGCAGGATTTCGAACTTCGAGTACCCCGGTTGCTCGACCATGCCGAGCGCGAGCATGGCGGCCGCGAGATCGTCACTCGCTGGGCGAACGGCACCGAGACGCGGACGAACTGGGCGGGCATCGCGCACGATGCACGGCGGTTGGCGCAGGCGCTGGAGCGGCTGGGCATTCGGCCCGGCGACCGCGTGGCGACGATGGCGATGAACCACGCCCATCACCTGATCGCGTGGTATGGCGTGATCGGCATGGGCGGGATCATCCATACCATCAACCCGAGGCTATTCGACGACCAACTGGCCTATATCGCCGACCATGCCGGCGATCGCGTGCTGCTCTACGACGCGGCGTTTGCGCCGATCATCGAGCGGATGAAGCCGCGCTTGTCCGGTATCGATCATTTCATCGTGATGGACGGCGACGGGCCGGACTCCTTCGCCGCGCTGATCGCGCCCGAGACCGGCGACTATGGATGGGTCGAGGGCGACGAGCGCGACCATTGCATGATCTGCTATACCAGCGGCACGACCGGTGATCCGAAGGGCGTGATCTATTCGCACCGCTCGAACGTGCTCCACGCCATCGCCGAGTTGCAGCCCGATGAATTCGATCTGTCGCAGCGGGCGGTGTGCCTGCCGGTGGTGCCGATGTTCCACGCGGTCGGCTGGGGACTGCCCTTCGCCGCGGCGGCGGTTGGGGCGAAGGTCGTGTTTTCCGCCGTCAACGAACCCGCGGTGCTGTGCGACCTGATGAACCGCGAACGGGTGACGCATTCGGCGGGTGTGCCGACCGTCTGGTTCGCGATGTTCCATTATATGGACGCGACCGGCGCTGCGCCCGAGCATCTGCAGGTCGTGACGATCGGCGGATCAGCGGCCCCGCGCGCGATGATCGAACGAATCATGCGGATGGGCGTGCGGGTCAACCATGCGTGGGGCATGACCGAAACCTCGCCGATCGGCACGATGGGCGCGGCCGGCGCGGACTGGGACGACCTCAGCTTCGACCAGCGCGTCGATCAGGTGTGCCGACAGGGCAAGGTGCCGTTCGGCGTCGAACTGCGCACGGTCGATGAAGCGGGCGCGGTGCTGCCGCGCGATGGCGAGACGTCGGGGCAGTTGCAGGTGCGTGGCCCATGGGTGCTCAAACGCTATTTCCGCGATGAAAGTGGCGATGCGCTGACCCCCGATGGCTGGTTCGACACTGGCGACGTGGCGATGCTGCACCCCGACGGCACGATGCAGATCACCGACCGCGCGAAGGACGTCATCAAATCGGGCGGCGAATGGATCAGTTCGGTCGATCTGGAAAATGCCGCAGTCGGTTGCCCCGGCGTGGCGGAGGCGGCGGCGATCGGCGTGCCGCACCCGCGCTGGGACGAACGACCGGTGCTGTTGGTGGTCAAGCGGCCGGGCGCGAAGGTGACGGCCGAAGCGGTACTGGCGCATCTGGCGACGAAGGTTGCCAAATGGTGGCTACCCGACCGCGTGATCTTCGTCGACGCGCTGCCGCACAGTGCGACGGGGAAGTTGAGGAAGACGGCGTTGCGCGAGCAATATCGGGGGGTGTTGGCGTAGGCGCTTATTCCCGCAGCTTGTCGGGGCGCAGATCGTCGTCGGATAACTCGTAGCCGAGGATGTCGCCCGGTTCGCATTCGAGATAGCGGCAGATCGCGGCAAGCGTGGCGAACCGCATCCCCTTCACCTTGCCCGATTTCAGGAGCGAGAGGTTGGATTCAGTGATGCCGATCGCTTCGGCCAGCTGTTTCGAGCGAACCTTGCGTCGTGCGAGCATCACGTCGAGATGGACGATCACTGGCATCAGACGAACTCGGCAAGGTCGCGCTGCGCCCGCAGCGTCGCCTCCAGCGCCCAGATGGTGGCATAGGCTGCCAGTGCCAATAGCAACCCGGTGGCGATGCTCGCGAGATAGATCGACGGTGTAACCATCGGCCAGGCGGGCGTGCCGGGGGACAGCAATATCGTCAGCAGCGTTTCGTACAACGGTTGCGCCAGCGACCACAGGATCGCCGCCGCCGATGCCCGGCGCAGCCAGCGCAGCGCCTGTAGCAGCGCGTCCTGAACCGGGCCGCCGAGCCGCCGCAGCGCCAGCCCTACGCTGAACATCATCATTCCAAACGGCACCGAATCAACAGCATCCACCAACGCCAGGCCAATCCGTATGTCGGGTCGCGCGGCATAGGATTCGAAGCGCCGCTGCGTGGTAGCGGTGGCCGCGACTTGCAGCCGTGTCTCCTCGTCCAGCAAGAGACTGGGCTGTGCTTTCCACACGCAGCCCTTGCCGCCACCGCAATAGGGATTGGCACCTGGGGTCAGGCCGGCTGTCACGATGACGAAAGGCATGACCATTGCCGCCAACAGAAAAACGACACCGAAAACGCGGCATAGCTTTGCCTGACGCAGTGGCAATAACATTACGTCCGACATACAATTCTTTCTGTTTGACGAAAAGATATTGCCATCATACATGGTTTTGAGGGCGTAACGAACGCCGTTCTGCAACAGGTGGCCTATGAACCGGTTAAATCGGTACGTGTTTAGCGCGGCGATGTCGCTTGTCTCGACAACGGCTTCGGCACAGGACCGACCGGCGCCGCCGCCGCAACGCGATGCGCCCGAGCTTGCGGTCGGCGTGTTCCGCCATGGAGCGAACTTCCATCCGCTCGGCGGCAAGCTGATCTTCGACCTTCCCGAACTGCCTGATGGGCAAATTTATGAGGGGTTCGAGGAGAATGGCACCGTCGACGTGCAGTTGACCTATCGCAGTGCGCCGCTGCGCATCCTGCTCAAGCCGCGCCTGACCGCAAAGGCGCAGATCAGCACGGCAGGGCGAACGAGCTTTTTCAGCGGCGGTGCCGAATGGCGACAGCATGTCCTGAAGCGCCGGCTATATGGCCAGGTCGGGATCGGGCTGACGCTGATCGACGGCTATGACGTTACCCCCGATCCATTCGCTCCCGGATTGTCAGCCGGTGAGGCGCAACGTCGATACGATATTTACAGGCGGCGGACGTCGTTCGGGTCGCAGATATTGTTCAATCCCAATGCGTCGATCGGTGTTCGCCTCGATCGCCGCTGGGCGGTTGAAGCGGTGTGGGAGCATTTCAGCCACCGCCAATTCTTCTCGGAACGCAATCCGGGTATCGACCATCTCGGCATCCGGCTGGTACGGGCGTTGGGGCGGTAGGTTACACCACCGGATCGTCAAACAACCCGGTCATCACCGTCGACGCATAAAAACCCACCGCCCGTTCGCGCGGCATCGTCGCTGCCCAATTACGCATGTCGAACGCGGCGTTCTGCAATGCCATCAGCGCCTGCGCCGCGATCAGCGGGTCGACCGCGCGCAGCGAGCCTTCGGCGATGCCGTCGCTGATCGTGCCGGCGAAGCGGCGGGCAATGCGGTTGGAGCGGTCGACCATCGCCTGTCGTACGGTCAGCGGGAGTCCGGATAGGGCGGTGGTGCGCAACAACGGCCCCTGGTCCGTGAACTGTGCGTCGACCAGCAGCGCAAGCGTGCTCGACAAGCGCTGCCAATGGCTGCCGCCGGCGTGATCGGCGGCACGTTGGGCCGCGCTGATCGTGTCGAAGCTGCGGCGATAGCAGGCGATGACCAGATCATCCTTGGCATCGAGATGGTGGTAGAACGACCCCTTGGTCACGTTAAGCTCCGACGCGATCCGCTGGACCGATGCACCGCGATAGCCGAGTTCGTTGATGAGCCGGGTGGCCGCGCGCAAAAAGGCGTCGCGCGCCGGTTCGGCATCGGCCTGTTCGGGGGCGAGCGGTCGCGGTGCCCAACGCTGGCCGGGGCCTGCCATGCCGTGCAGGAACACGTCCATCAATCGCGCCTCGACCCGGTCATATTGATCGGGTTCGTAGCGATCGAGCCAGACGGTCAGCCAGAAACAGTTTTCGAGCAGGACATGGGCGCGGGCGCTGAAGATATCCTTGGCGGTGCGGTCGGCCGGGTCGCCCCACAGGGTCCGCGTCTTGCGAAACACGTCGCGCCAGCCGGACAGAAGGCGTGCCTTGAACGGGTCCTCCATCGCGCGCAGGTCCGACAGCATCGCAACGGGGCGTTCCTCGCCCGCCTCGATCCGGCGCTGCCGGTTGAAGTGGACGCTCAAAAACTTCGCGACGCGGGCCCGCGGGGTGGGTTCGCGGAGCGCTTCGTCGAGCGTCGCCTGTAGCCAGTCGAGCGTATGGTCGAAGGCGGCGGCGGCGAGGTCTTCCTTGCGCTTGAAATAATAGGTGACGCTGGTGGTGTTGAGCCCGACGCGCCGGGCGACGTCGGCAAAGGTCATGCCCTTCGCACTGGCTTCGTTGATCGCCTCCGCCGCCGCCGCAAGGATGGCGTCGCGTTTGGCGCGGTAGCGTTTGGTGGCCCCGTTCGTCGTCGTCATGGACGCGACCCTAGCAGAACGGGTGTGGAGCCCAAGCCTATTTTTCGCTGTGGTACGCGACGTCATCGGCGCTTTACCGAATATGCGGTATGGCCTAGATCGATCAAAGCAGGTTGCAGCGGGAGACGGATGTTGGACTTTTCGCTAAGCGAGCGCGAAACCCGTTGGCGCGACCGTGTGACCGTGTTTCTGGCCGAGCATGTCGCCCCTGCCGACCATGACTATCACACGGAAGTGGCGAGCGGCGATCGCTGGGCACCGGTGGCGATGCTGGAACCGCTGAAGGAACGGGCGCGGGCGGCGGGGCTGTGGAACCTCTTCATGCCGCCGCATTCGGGCGCGCCGATGGTCGATGAGGGTTTCGCGTTCGAGGGTACGCAATTGTCCAACCTCGAATATGCGCTGTGTGCCGAGGCGATGGGGCGGTGGCACTGGGCGAGCGAAGTGTTCAACTGTTCGGCTCCCGACACCGGCAATATGGAGGTGCTGCATCGCTACGGCACGCGCGAGCAGAAGGAGGCATGGCTGCGACCGTTGATGGAGGGCACGATCCGGTCGGCGTTCCTGATGACCGAACCGGCAGTGGCGTCGTCGGATGCGACCAATATCGAAACGCGGATCGTCCGTGATGGCGACGACTATGTGATCGACGGGCGCAAATGGTGGTCGTCGGGCACGGGCGATCCGCGTTGCAAGGTCGCGATCGTGATGGGCAAGACCGACCCGGACGCGCCGCGCCACCAGCAGCAGAGCATGATCCTGGTGCCGATGGATGCCCCCGGCGTGCGGATCGAGCGGATGCTGCCGGTCTATGGCTATGACCATGCCCCGCATGGGCATGGCGAGGTGGTGCTGGACCAGGTGCGGGTACCGGCGAGCAACCTGTTGCTGGGCGAGGGACGCGGGTTCGAGATCGCGCAGGGCCGGCTTGGGCCGGGGCGTATCCATCACTGCATGCGCACCATTGGCGTTGCGGAGATGGCGCTGGAGGCGATGGCGAAGCGGCTGCAATCGCGCGTCGCGTTCGGCAAGAGGATCGCCGATCATTCGATCTGGGAACAGCGGGTCGCGCGGGCGCGGATCGATATCGAGATGACGCGGCTGCTGTGCCTGAAGGCCGCCGACATGATGGATCGCGCCGGGAACAAGGCGGCACAGGGCGAGATCGCGATGATCAAGGTGCAGGCGCCGACCATGGCGCTGGCGATCCTCGACGATGCGATCCAGGCGCATGGTGGCGGCGGCGTGTCGGAGGACTTTCCGCTGGCGGCGGCATGGGCCGGGGTGCGGACGCTGCGCTTTGCCGACGGGCCGGACGAGGTCCACAACCGCGCGATCGCCCGCGCCGAGTTCGCGAGGGTGTCCGGTGGGCGGTGACGTCGACCTCGATCTCGACCGGTTGACGCCGTGGCTGGCGGCGACGGTCGGGGACGGGCCGGTCGCGGTGACGCGCTATCCGGGCGGGCAAAGCAATCCGACCTATCGCGTCGACCTGCCCGCCGGGTCCTATGTGCTGCGGCGCAAGCCGTTCGGGGTGTTGTTGCCCAGCGCCCATGCGGTCGAGCGTGAATATCGGTTGATTGCGGCGCTGCATCCGGCCGGCTATCCGGTGCCGCGGCCATTGGCGCTGTGCGAGGATGCAGGCGTGATCGGCGCGCCCTTCTATCTGATGGAGCGGGTCGCGGGGCGGACGATCTGGAACGGCGCGATGCCCGACCTGTCGCCCGACGAACGCCGCGCGCAGTACGAGGCGATGGTCGATGCGCTGGCCGCGCTGCACGCGATCGATCCGGCGGCGGTCGGCCTTGGCAATTACGGCAAGCCGGGCAATTATTTCGAGCGGCAGGTGGCGCGCTGGACCCGGCAATATCGCGCGAGCCAGACCGACGATCTGGCGGATGTCGAGCGGCTGATCGACTGGCTGCCGCGCACGGTGCCGGCGCAGGAACGGGTGGCGATCGTCCATGGCGACTACCGGATCGACAATCTGATCTTTGCCGAAGACGGCGCGCGCGTCGCGGCGGTGCTCGACTGGGAACTCTCGACGCTGGGCGATCCGCTGGCCGATTTCACCTATCTGCTGATGAACTGGATGACGCCGCCCGATGGCCGGTCGGGTATCGCGGGATTGAGCGGCGGCGACAGCGGCATTCCGACGATGGAGGAGGTCGTGGCGCGCTATTGCGCGGCGACCGGGCGGGACGGGGTGCCGGGGCTCGACTGGTATTTCGCCTATAACCTCTTTCGCCTGACCGGGATCGTGCAGGGGATCAAGCAGCGGGTGCGCGACGGCAATGCGTCGAGCGCGCAGGCGGCGCGCATGGCCGAACGGGTACCCGAACTGGCGGCGGCGGCATGGCGGTTTGCGCAACAGGCGGGGGCATGATGCGGTTTGCGGGCAAGTCGGTGCTGGTCACCGGGGCCGGATCGGGGATCGGACGGGCCTGTGCGCTGGCCTTTGCCCGCGAAGGTGCGGGGGTGGTCTGTGGCGACCGGACCGATGCCGGAACGACGGCGTTGATCGAAGCGGCGGGCGGTCGGGTGGTGGCCTGTACGATGGACGCAGGCGCGGACGAGGACGTCGCCGGTGCGGTCGCGTTGGCGGTCGAACGCTTCGGCGGGATCGATATCGTCCATGCCAATGCCGGCATTTCGGGCGGGCTGGCCAGTCTGTTCGAACAATCCGCCGACGATTGGGCGGAAATATTGCGGGTCAACCTGATCGGGCCGTTCCTCGCGATCCGACACGCGGCACCGGTGATGGCGGCAGCGGGCGGCGGGGCGATCGTGTGTACCGCCAGCGTCGCCGGGCTGCGATCGGGCGCGGGTGGCGCGGCCTATTCGGCGTCGAAGGCGGGCGTCATCAATCTGGTCCAGACCGCCGCGCAGCAATTGTCGGGATCGGGCGTGCGGGTGAACGCGGTATGTCCGGGCCTGATCGAGACGGGCATGACGGCAATGGTCTATGACCATGCCCGCCAGTCGGGAAAGGAAGGGCGGATCGGTCGGCTGAACCCGCTGCGGCGCGGCGGCGAGGCCGAGGAGGTCGCCAACGTCGTCCTGTTCCTCGCGTCGCCCGAGGCCAGCTATGTCAACGGACAGGCATGGGCGGTCGATGGCGGACTGTCGTCGAGCCACCCGTTCACGCGGCAGGACTATGGGCGTACCGCCGTGTAAGTCCCCGGAACGAATAGCCTCGCCCGCGCTTGTCGATGCGAAGACGAGGAGTTCCTGCACATGACCGACCTGCTGAAACCGCCGGTGCGCTACACCGCCGCACTCGAAGAACGCCAATCGGACGAAGCGGAGACGGTCGCCGACATGGAGCAGGCGTTCGACACGATCCTGACGACAACCTCGGCGGATTACGGCAAAGCGGTGCGCGCGGTCCATGCCAAGTCGCATGGCATCCTGAAGGCCGAACTGAGCGTGCATGACGATCTGCCGCCCGAACTGGCCCAGGGGCTCTTCGCGAAGCCCGGCGTCTATCCGGTGTGGATGCGGTTTTCGACTAATCCCGGTGATATCCTCGACGACGCCATCGGCTTACCGCGCGGGCTGGCGTGGAAGGTGATGGAGGTCGAGGGCGAACGTCTGGCCGGAGCCGGCGGGCGGACGCAGGATTTCGTGATGGTCAACGCGCCCGCCTTTGCCGCGCCGACACCCGCGAAGTTCGCCAGCAACCTGAAGCTGCTCGCCAAGACCACCGACAAGGCGGAATGGGCGAAGAAGGCGCTGTCCTATGTCTTGCGCGGGGCCGAGGCGGCGTTGGAGGCAGTCGGGACCGAGAGCACGTTGTTGAAGACGATGGGCGGATCGAAGAACGTCCATCCGCTGGGTGAGACCTATTACTCCGCCACGCCGTTCCGCCACGGTTCCTATGTCGCCAAATATCAGGTGGTGCCGGTGTCGCCCGATCTGACCGCGCTGACCGACGTCGTGGTCGATACCAGCGGGCGTCCGAATGCGATCCGCGAAGAGTTGCAGGCGTCGGCAGCAAAGGTGCGCGGCCAATGGGAAGTGCGGGTGCAGTTGCTGCGCGATCCCGAAACGCAGCCGATCGAGGATGCGGCGACGCCATGGCCGGAGGATGTCAGCCCGTATCTGACCGTCGCGACGTTGCGCTGCGAGCCGCAGGATAGCTGGTCGGCGTACAAGGTTTCCGAGGTCGATGAGGGGCTACGGTTCAGCGTATGGACCGGGCTGGCCGCACACCAACCGCTGGGTGGGGTGAACCGGGTGCGCAAGCCGGTCTATGACCATTCGGCGCAGTATCGCGAGCGGTTCAACGGGTGTCCGTTGCACGAGCCGGGGTGAGGGTTTCGGGGCCAACGATACCCCCGCCTTCGCACGGGAATGCCGGGGAAGGTGGACGACGCCTATCCCCGCACCCGAACCAGCCCTTCCTGCGCCACGCTCGCCACCAGTCGCCCGTCGCGGGCAAAGATGCGGCCACGGTTGAAGCCGCGGGCATGGCCCGCCCATGGGCTGTCGGTGGCGTATAGTAGCCAGTCGTCGGCACGGAACGGTTCGTGCAGCCATAGGGCGTGGTCGAGGCTGGCGGTCTGGACCCGATCCATCATCCAGTGAATGCCGTGCGGCAACATACAGGTGCCGAGCAGCATCATGTCGCTGGCATAGGCAAGGATCGCGCGGTGAAGCGTTGCGTCGTCGCCGAGCGGCGCGACCGCACGGAACCAGCCATGCTGGATCGGTGCGCGCGGCGTTGCGTCGGTCAGGTGATCGGCCTCGACCGGGCGGATCTCGATCGGGCGGGCGCGCAGGAACAGGCGGTGGAACTTGTCGGGGATATGGTCCTGCATCGCCAGCCGCAGTTCGCGATCGGAGCGTAACGCCTCGGGCGGGGGAACGTCGGGCATCGCGTCCTGATGCGTCATGCCGTCCTCGGGCAGTTGGAATGACGCCGCCATGTTCAGGATCGCCTGTCCGCGCTGCATCGCGATCACGCGGGCATTGGCGAAGCTGCGTCCGGCGAAGTCGCGGACGACACGGTAGAGGATTGGATGCTCCTCATCGCCCGGCCGCAGGAAATAGGCATGGAGCGAATGCGCGATCTTCGTCCCGCCGATCGAGCGTTGCGCCGCTTGCAAGGCCTGCCCGATCACCTGTCCACCGAACACCCGGCCGACGCCGCCCGGATTGCGGCTCCCACGATACAGGTCGGTATCGATCTCTTCGATATCGAGCAGCGCGACCAGTCCCGCGACCAGATCGGCGGGCGTCGGCTCCATCAATATCCTCCGATCCGGGCGATGCGGTCGCTGTGATAGCCGATATCGCCGAACATCTCGCTCAGGACGCGGGCGCGCTTCATGAAGAAGCCGATATCGGCATCGTCTGTCATGCCGATGCCGCCATGCATCTGCACCGCTTCCTGCACCGCCAGCGTCGACGCCATGCCGGCCATCGCCTTTGCGACCGAAACGGCGGTGTCGGCGTCCGCCGCCCCTTCGTCGAGGAGTTGCTGCGCCTTCAGCACGGCGGCGCGGGCGATCTCCAGTTCGGAATAGAGGTGCGCGGCGCGGTGTTGCAGCGCCTGAAAACTGCCGATGGTCTGGCCGAACTGTTTGCGCTGGCGGAGGTAATCGAGCGTGCGTGTCGCCGCACCTTCGCCGACGCCGAGCGATTCCGCCGCCGCCCCGGTGCGCGCGGCGGTGAGCAGGCGGTCGAGTGCGCTGCGACCATCATCGACGCTGCCGATTACCGCGTCGCCATCGACCTCGACATGGTCGAAGGTCAGCCGGGCCACGATGCTGCTGTCGGTCAGGCGGCGTGGATCGGCGGACAGGCCGGGAGTATCGGCGGGGAGGGCGAACAGCGTCAGTCCGTCTGCATCGCGATCACCGCCGGCGGTGCGGGCGATGACGAGGATCACGTCGGCGACATGGCCGTGGGCGACGAACTGCTTGGTGCCCGACAAACGAAAGCCATTGCCCGATCGCTCGGCGTGCATCGCGACGGCATCGCCGTGCTTCGCGCGTTCGTCGATCGCCAGCGCGGCAACGGTTTCGCCCGCGGCGATGCGCGGCAGCCAGCGTTCGCCGGCGGTCGTCCCCGACAACGCGGCAACGGCGGCGACCGACGTGGTGAGGAAGGGTGAGGGCGACAGGTTGCGACCGATCTCTTCGAGCACGATCCCGGCCTCGACATGGCCGAGGCCGAGGCCGCCCGCGCTTTCGGGCACCATCATGCCGGTAAAGCCCATCTCGGCAAACTTTGCCCACAGCCCGCGATCGAAGCCGGTCGGGTCGTCGGCGTCGCGCAGCGCCCGCAACTGCGCGACCGGTGCGGCTTCACCCAGAAACTCGCGCGCGGTGTCGGCCAACATCGTCTGATCGTCGTTCAGAAACAGGGGCATGGATGGTGTTCCTGACAGTTATTGCAGCGGCAGGTCGAGGATGCGGCGCGCGATGATGTTGAGCTGGATTTCGGACGTGCCGCCCTCGATCGAGTTCGCCTTGGTCCGCAGCCATGCGCGCGCCGCCGCACCATGATCGCTGTCGGCGCTTTCCCATTCGAGCGCGTCCGATCCGCCCGATGCCATCAGCAGTTCGTGGCGGGTCTTGTTCAACTCGGTCCCGACATATTTCATCATGCTCGGCTGCGCGGGATGCGCGCGACCGGCCTTCAGTTCGTCGCGAAAGCGTTCCGACATCGCGGTAAAGGCGCGAGCGCGGACGTCGAAGGTCGCGATGGCGGATCGCAGCATCGGGTCGGCCAAACGGCCGGCATCGTCGGTGCCGATTGTCTCGATCGCCTTCGCAATCAATGGGCCGTTGCCGGCGCCGCCCATCCCCGAAATCATCTCCCGCTCATGGCCGAGCAGATATTTGGCCACGTCCCAGCCCTTGTTCAGGTCGCCGACCAGATTGGCCTTCGGCACGCGGACATCGTCGAAAAAGGTTTCGCAGAAGGGCGAGTTGCCCGAAATCAGCTTGATCGGACGGGTGGTGATGCCGGGCGATGCCATGTCGAACAGCAGGAAACTGATCCCGCCCTGCTTGGTCGAACGGTCGGTGCGGACGAGGCAGAAGATCCAGTCGGCCTTGTCGGCATAGCTGGTCCACACCTTCTGCCCGTTGACGATGAAGTCGTCGCCGTCGGCAACTGCGCTGGTTTGCAGCCCGGCGAGGTCGGAACCGGCACCGGGTTCGCTATAGCCCTGACACCAACGGATTCCCCCACACGCGATCTTCGGCAGATGCGCCCGCTTCTGTTCCTCAGTCCCGTATTTCAGCAGCGCGGGGCCAAGCATCGAAATACCGAACGAATAGAGCGGATTGCGTGCGCCTATTGCCGCCATTTCTTCGCGCAATATCTTCGCTTTCGCCGGCGACAGGCCACCGCCGCCATAGGCGGTCGGCCAGTCGGGCACCGTCCAGCCGCGCGCTGCCATCCGGTCCAGCCACAGCTTCTGATCGGGATTGGCATAGGTCGGATTGCGACCGCCCCATGTCACGTCCTTGTCGGAACGGACCGGTTCACGCATCGATGGCGGGCAATTCGCCTCCAGCCATGCGCGGGTATCAGCCCGGAACGCGGCGAGGTCGGTCACTTGTTGAACCGCCCGCCGGTCTCCGCCTTTTCGCGCAGCAGCGGCGCGACGTCGAAGCCGTGCTTTTCGAGGCCCGCGACGATCTTCTTCGCGCCTTCGATATCGGCCCAGAACATCGGCCCGCCGCGATAGGGCGGCCAGCCATAGCCATAGATCCAGACGACATCGATATCGGAGGCGCGCTGCGCCTTGCCTTCCGACATGATCTTCGCACCTTCGTTGACGATCGGATAGAGGGTCCGCTCAACGATCTCCTGATCGGTGATCTCGCGTTGCGGGGTGTTGGTCTTGGTACGGAAATCGTCGATGATCTCGGCGACGCGGGCACTGTTCGATGCCTGCCGCTTGTCGTCGTAGTCGTAGAAGCCCGCGCCCTTTTTCTGACCCCAGCGACCCTCGGCGGCGAGCGCATCGCGGATATTCTCGATCCGGCTGGGATCGCGGTGCCAACCGATATCGACGCCCGCCAGGTCGGCCATTTGGAACGGACCCATTGGCATGCCGAATTCGACATGGACGCGGTCGACCTGTTCGGGGGTTGCGCCCTCCATCAGCAGCTTCATCGCCTCGACCTGACGCGGTTCGAGCATGCGGTTGCCGATGAAGCCGTGGCAGACGCCGGCGACCACCGCGACCTTGCGAATCTTTTTCGACAGCGCCATCGCGGTCGCCAGCACATCGTCGGCGGTCGCGTCACCGCGCACGATTTCCAGCAGCTTCATGATGTTGGCGGGCGAGAAAAAGTGCAGGCCGAGCACGTCCTGCGGCCGCTTGGTCGCAGCGGCGATGACGTTGACGTCGAGATAGCTGGTGTTCGACGCGAGGATCGCGCCGGGTTTACAAATGGCGTCGAGCTTGCCGAAAATGTCCTGCTTGACCGACATTTCCTCATACACCGCCTCGATCACCAGATCGACTTCGGCAAGGTCGTCCATCGACAGCGTGGGGGTCAGCAGGCCCATTGCCTGCTCGACCTGTTCGGGCTTCATCCGGCCCTTGGCGGCGGTCGCCTCGTAATTCTTGCGGATGATGCCGACGCCGCGGTCGAGCGCGTCCTGCTGCATCTCGACGATGGTTACGGGCACGCCCGCCGACAGGAAGTTCATGGCAATGCCGCCGCCCATCGTCCCCGCGCCGATCACGCCGACGCGCTGGATCGGGCGCAGCGCGATGTCGTCGGCGATGCCGTCGATCTTCGATGCCTTGCGCTCGGCGAAGAAGATGTGCCGCTGTGCGGCTGACTGGACGGAGAACATCAGCTTCATGAATTGCTGCCGCTCGAACTCGATCCCCTCGGCAAAGGGGGTTTCGCTGGCCTTGACCACGCAGGCGATGTTGGCGGCGGGGGCTTCGTAGCCGCGGAAGCGGCGGGCGTTCGCCTTTTCGAAAGCGGCGACGGCTTGCGGGTCGGGCGAGGCCGACTTTTTGGATGTGCGGGGCAGGGGGCGGAGGTCGGCGACCTCGCGGGCGAAGGCGATGGCTTCCTCCAGCAGATTGCCTTCGGTGGCGAGGCGGTCGATGATGCCGGCGTCTTTCGCCTTGCTGGCCGGGATCGGATCGCCCTTCGCCACCAGTTCGAGGGCGACCGCGACGCCGGCGAGGCGGGGCAGGCGCTGCGTGCCGCCCGCGCCGGGGAGCAGGCCGAGCTTCACCTCGGGCGTGCCGAGCTTCGCGCTGGGGACGGCGATGCGGTAATGGCTGCCGATCGCGACCTCGCAGCCGCCACCGAGCGCCGTGCCGTGGATCGCGGCGACGACCGGCTTGTCCGACGCTTCGATCATGTCGACCAGCTGCGGTAGCAGCGGTTCGACCGGCGGCTTGGTGAATTCGGTGATGTCGGCCCCGGCGAAGAAGGTCTTTCCGGCGCAGGCGATGACGATCGCGCGGATCGAGTCGTCGGCCGCCGCTTCTTCGATCGCCGCCTTCAGCCCCAGCCGAACCGAGGCCGACAACGCGTTGACCGGCGGGTTGTCGGACATCGCCACCAGGATGTCGCCATGACGTTCGGTGTGTACGGACATGTTCGGCCCTTCTCCAGCTTCTGCCATACCGGTATTTCTAAACCGGCGAGCGTTCGGCGCATTCTATTGCCTTTGCCGGAACAGTAATCAATAACAACCTGTATGAAAGCGACCGATCGGGCAAACCCGATATTCTAGGGTCGGCGAACGGGAGCGGTGTCTTGCAGGCAGGCGAAGCGACGATTTCCATCGGGGCGGATTGGCCGCGCCTATCGATGGCGCAGGTACAGGCGGCGCTGACCGCCCCCGGCGCACCGTTCGAAATGGCGACCGAAACGATCCGGGGCGTGCCGACGCGGGTCTGGAAGAACGCACCGGCAACCCTTGCGCAACTGGTCGCGTTTTCACGCAGTCATGGCGAGCGTCTGGCGACGATCCACGAGGATGAGCGCGTCACGTTCGATGCGCAGTTTCGCGCCATCGCAACGCTCGCTAGGCATTTGCAGGACAGCGGGATCGGCAAGGGCGACCGGGTCGCGCTGGCGATGCGCAACATGCCCGAATGGCCGGTCGCCTTCTTTGCGATCGTGGCGATCGGCGCGATCTGTGTGCCGCTGAACGCATGGTGGACGCCGCAGGAACTCGCGTTCGGCGTACGCGATTCGGGGGCCAAGATGCTGATCGTCGATCGGCAGCGGCACGACCGGATGGATGGCGACTATGCGGCGCTGCCGACGCTGGAAACGGTGATCGTGGCGCGGGCGCGGACGCCGCTCTCGGCACCGGCGCGGGCGCTGGAGGAGGTGATCGGCAGTTGCGCGGACTATGCGTCGTTGCCCGAGGTCGCTTTGCCCGAGGTGGCGATCGCGCCCGATGATGACGCGACGATCTTCTACACCAGCGGGACGACCGGCAAGCCCAAGGGCGCGCTGGGCACGCACCGCAACCTCGTCACCAATGTCTTTTCGAGCGCCTATATCGCCGCGCGGGCGCAGTTGCGCCGGGGCGAGGTGCCGCCGGCGGTGCCACAACCCAAGGTCGGGTTGCTGGTCATCCCGTTCTTCCACGTGACGGCGTGCAGTGCGTCGCTGATGGGGGCAATGGCGAGCGGAACGACGCTGGTGCTGATGCGCAAATGGGACCCCGCGCAGGCGCTGGCGTTGATCGAGCGGGAGCGGGTGCAGATGACCGGCGGCGTGCCGACGATCGCATGGCAGTTGCTGGAACATCCCGACCGCGCGCAATATGACCTTTCGTCGCTGGAGATCATCCAATATGGCGGTGCGCCGTCCGCGCCCGATCTGGTGCGGCGGATCTACGAGGTGTTCGGGGCGATGCCCGGCAATGGCTGGGGCATGACCGAGACGATGGCGACGGTCACGCAGCACAGCGCCGAGGATTATCTGAACCGGCCGACCAGCTGCGGCCCGCCGGTGCCGGTCGCCGATCTGAAGATCATGGGCTCCGACGGCAGCGGCGAATTGCCGGTGGGCGAGGTCGGCGAACTGTGGGCACGCGGTCCGATGATCGTGAAGGGCTACTGGAACTGCCCTGAGGCGACGGCGGAGACGTTCGTCGACGGATGGGTCCGGACCGGCGATCTGGCGCGGCTGGACGAGGAAGGGTTCTGCTTCATCGTCGACCGCGCCAAGGACATCATCATTCGCGGCGGCGAGAACATCTATTCGATCGAGGTCGAGGACGTGTTGTACGCGCACCCGGCGGTGACCGATGCGGCGCTCGTCGGGATGCCCGACCGGGTGCTGGGCGAAGTGCCGGTCGCGGTCGTCCATCTATGTCCGGGCTGTGTGGCGGGCGAGGAGGAGTTACGGGCGTTCGTCCGTGCCCGGCTGGCGGCGTTCAAGGTGCCGGTCGCTGTGCGGTTCTCCGACACGGTGCTGCCACGCAATGCCAATGGGAAGATCATGAAGGACGAATTGCGGGCAATGTTCGCAGGGAGTTAGCGGCAAAGGTCACGAAGGTCACACTTGCGGGGTTTTCGGTGTGGTTGTTGCGAGTGGGTTGCAACTTGCGTTTCGTGTGCCGTTACCCCGGACTTGATCCGGGGTCCCGCTTTTATGGCCAGCCATGAGAAGAAGCGGGGCCCCGGGGCAAGCCCGGGGTGACGGGTGGGGTAGGTGTTGGGCACTCAACAAACGCCGAGCCTGCCGCGAGATAGCTGTGTAGGAAAGCCGTTTCGCGCCGCTCTTCGCAAACGCGGCAAAAAATGCTACGCGCCGCGCCATGCTCAATCTGAACGGTATCACGGTGCGCCTTGGCGGGCGGACGATCCTCGACAATGCCAGCGCGGCGCTGCCGCCGGGTAGCCGCGTCGGGCTGATCGGTCGCAACGGTGCCGGCAAATCGACGCTGGTGCGCGTGATCGCCGGGCAGCTGGAACCCGACAACGGCACCGCCGAAATGCCGCGCGGGAGCCGGCTCGGCTATGTTGCGCAGGAAGCGCCCGCCGGACAGGCGACGCCGTTCGAAACCGTGCTGGAGGCTGATGTCGAGCGCGCACGGTTGATGCACGATGCCGAGACGGTGACCGATCCCGATCGGCTGGGCGATATCCACGAACGGTTGCTGGCGATCGACGCCTATGGCGCACCCGCGCGGGCGGCGCGCATTCTGGTCGGCCTCGGCTTCGACGAAGAAATGCAGGGCCGGGCGCTGGAAAGTTATTCAGGCGGCTGGCGGATGCGCGTCGCGCTTGCGGCGTTGTTGTTCAGCCAGCCCGACGTGCTGCTGCTCGACGAGCCGTCGAACCACCTCGACCTCGAAGCGGTGATGTGGCTGGAGGATTTCCTGAAAGGATATCGGGCGACGATCGTCGTCGTCAGCCACGAACGCGATTTCCTGAACAATGTCGTCGACCATATCCTGCACCTGCATCAGGGCAAGATCACGCTGTATCCGGGCGGCTATGACGCGTTCGAGAAGCAGCGTGCCGAACGGTTGGCCCAGATCGAATCGGCCCGTGCGAACCAAGCGACGC
The DNA here is from genome assembly GCF_001421715.1 of Sphingomonas sp. Leaf22. Lineage (GTDB taxonomy): Bacteria > Pseudomonadota > Alphaproteobacteria > Sphingomonadales > Sphingomonadaceae > Sphingomonas. Next base: position 41,324 of record NZ_LMKP01000041.1, on the reverse strand, counting down.
AGCGCGCCAAGCTCCAGGAATATGTGGCAAAGAATTCCGCCCGTGCTTCCACCGCGAAGCAGGCGCAGTCGCGGATGAAGATCCTGGCGAAGATGAAGCCGATCGCGGCGGTGGCCGAAGATCCGTCGCTGACCTTCGATTTTCCGGCCCCCGACGAACTGCGCCCACCGCTGATCACGCTCGACATGGCGAGCGTCGGCTATAGCGACACGCCGATCCTCAAGCGGTTGAATTTGCGGATCGACCCCGAGGACCGGATCGCGCTGCTCGGGCGCAACGGCAACGGTAAGACGACGCTGGCGCGGCTGCTGGCGGCGCAGCTGGCCCCGATGGACGGCGACATGAACGCCGCCGGCAAGATGAAGGTCGGCTACTTCACCCAGTATCAGGTCGAGGAACTGAGCACCGACGACACGCCGCTGGAACACATGACGCGCCAGATGAAGGGTGCTTCGCCTGCCGCGGTGCGGGCGCAACTCGGGCGGTTCGGCTTTTCGGGCGACAAGGCGATCACGCTGGTCGGCAAGCTGTCGGGCGGCGAGCGCGCGCGGCTGGCACTGGCGCTGATTACCCGCGATGCGCCGCACATGCTGATCCTCGACGAACCGACCAACCACCTCGACGTCGATGCGCGCGAGGCGCTGGTGCAGGCGCTCAACGCCTATACCGGCTGCGTGCTGCTGGTCAGCCACGACCGGCATATGCTGGAGGCGACCGCCGACCGGCTGGTGCTGGTCGATGAAGGGACCGCGAAGGAATTCGACGGGACGATCGACGATTACATCGCGCTGATCCTCGGCAATTCGGCGAAGGAAAAGGCGAAGAAGGCCAACAAGAAGGACGACCGCAAGGCCGCCGCCGAAGCGCGCGAAAAGGCGCAGGCGCTCAAGAAGGATGCGCAGGCGATCGAACGCGATCTGGCGCGGTTGACCGAGCAGCGCGACGCGCTGGACGCGGCGATGGCGGGGAAGGCTACCCCGGCGCTGGCGAAGCTGACCATGGCGCAGTTGATGAAGCGCCGCGCGAGCCTCGATACGGAGATCGAGGTGGCCGAGATGAAGTGGATGGAGGCGAACGAGGCGTTGGAGGCTTTGGCGGCTTAGAGGGTTTGTGCCCTTCGAATTGGGTGGGAAAGAAGTCAGGCTATGGAGTATGTCACAGACGACACACCATTGGACCGGCTTTACCTTCGCGCCTTAGCGATCCGCTATGAAGGTCATCGTGGGTTGTGGATGCCGATCATGTGGCATTTGGCGCTACGCGGTTACCCGGGGGCCATGATCGAATTGGCCGATTGGTTTTCATATTACGCTAGTTTCGAAGGCATGGGTACCGCAGCCGACGCCTTCAGCGCAGTCGGCCTTTATCGCCGCGCTTACGTCAAGGGTGACACGCGCGCAGCGCAGAATCTCGCGGTCAGTTACTTCAACCGAGGCGATCTGAACGGATACCGAACTTGGCTTCGGCGGGCTGCGAGAGCAGGAGACACGGAAGCAAAAGCGCAACTCCGGTATTTTGAACTTCGACTTCCGCATCGTCAGGCTCGAAAAATTGGTCGACTACGACCGATGCAGAAGCGCGACGACGTTATCTGACCAGTACGCGTCACTCTGTGAGTGCTACCGGTATGACAGGCGACACCGCCGCCACCACCCGCTAAGACAGCCGTAATGTCCGACTCCTTCCTCGCCCTCGACATCCCCGAACAGCCGCTTGTCAGCCAGCCGTATCGCGTGCTCGCGCGCAAATATCGGCCGCAGACGTTCAGCCAGCTGATCGGGCAGGATGCGATGGTCACGACGCTGGGCAATGCCATCAAGCGCGGTCGCCTTGCCCATGCGTTCCTGCTGACCGGGGTGCGCGGGGTCGGCAAGACGTCGACCGCGCGGCTGATCGCCAAGGCGCTGAACTGTATCGGGCCGGACGGGCAGGGCGGACCGACCATCGATCCGTGCGGGGTGTGCGAACCGTGCCGGGCGATCGCCGAGGGGCGGCATATCGACGTCATCGAGATCGACGCCGCGTCGAACAACGGCGTCGACAGCGTGCGCGAGATGACCGAGGCGGTGCGCTATTCGGCGGTGTCGGCGCGCTTCAAGATCTACATCATCGACGAAGTGCATATGATGTCGACGCCGGCGTTCAACGCGCTGCTAAAAACGCTGGAAGAGCCGCCCGCACACGTCAAATTCCTGCTGGCGACGACCGAGGTCCACAAGGTGCCGGTGACGGTGCTGTCGCGTTGCCAGCGGTTCGACCTGCGGCGGATTCCGGCCGATCTGCTGGCCGGACATTTTGCCAGGGTCGTCGAGGCGGAGGGCGTCGAGGCCGAGCCGGAGGCGCTGCAACTGATCGCGCGCGCGGCGGAAGGGTCGGCGCGCGACGGGCTGTCGATCCTCGATCAGGCGATAGCCCATGGCGGGCTGGAGGGCGAGGGCGTGCGTGCCGATGCGGTGCGGCAGATGCTGGGCCTGTCCGATCGCGGAGCGATCCGGGCGTTGTTCGACCTGTTGCTAAAGGCCGATGCGGTGGGGGCGCTCAAGGCATTGCGGGCGCAATATGATCTGGGCGTCGATCCGGCGTCGGTGCTGCGGACCTTGCTGGAAACCGTCCATGCGGTGACGATCGTCAAGGTCGGCGGGGACCGTGGGCCGGGTCAGTCGGCCGAGGAACGTGCCGCGTTCGATGCGTGGAGCGCGCTGTCGTTTCCGATGCTGCACCGGTTGTGGCAGTTGTTGCTCAAGGGTCATGAGGAGGTTTCGCGCGCGGCCCTGCCGATCGAGGCGTGCGAGATGGCGTTGCTGCGCATCGTGCACGCGTCGTCGCTGCCCGATCCGGGGACGCTGGCCAAGCAGTTGGCGGCAGGGCAGGTGCCGGCGATGACGCCTGCGGCGGCTCCCTCCGCACCGGCTGCGGCCGAAGTCGCGGTCGATCCGGTGCCCGAGACGATGGAGCAGGTCGCGAACCTGTTGTCGAAACATGGCCGCCACTCGCTGGAGGCGCAGTTTCGCAATTGCGCGCGGATGATCCGGCTGGAGCCGAACCTGATCGAACTGAGCGGATCGCGACCGCTGCCCGCCGATTTCCCCCGCGATGTCGAAGTCGCGCTGAAAGGGATCACCGGCAGCCATTGGCGCGTTCTGATCGGCAAGGGGGCGGGTGCGCCCACCCTGCGCGAGCAGGAAACGGCCAAGGCGGAATCGGAGCGCGAACAGGTTTTGCATTCGCCGTTGGTACAGGCGGCACTGGCGGCGTTTCCGGACGCCACCCTCGATCATTGGCAACGCAGCGACGGGAGTATCGCGCGATGAAGAATCTCGATGACATCATGGCTATGGCGCAGAACGTGCAGAGCGAACTGACCAAGGCACAGGCGAACCTCGACACGATCGAGGTCGACGGACAATCGGGCGGCGGACTGGTCAAGGTCCGGGCATCGGCCAAGGGGCGCATATTGGGCGTCGATATCGACGAGTCGCTGTTGCAGGCGTCGGAAAAGCAGATGCTCGAGGACCTGATCGTCGCCGCGTTCAACGATGCGCGGGCAAAGGCGGATGCGGCAAGCTCGACCGAAATGTCGAAGCTGACCAGCGGCCTGCCGCTGCCGCCGGGGTTCAAGCTGCCGTTCTGATCGATCGGAACGCTGCTGGAACAAGCGGTTAGTCCGGTGGTTTTCGAGCGATCGAATTTGTAGGGAGGATGACCATGCAACCCGATCGTATCGAAACCACCACCAACGGTGCGCCGCACACGACGATCATCGAACGGCGTGGATCGGGCGGCGGGCTGTTGATCGGCCTTGCCGTGCTGATCGCGGTGATCGTCGGTGCCTATTTCCTACTGAACAATGCCAACAACGACAATGTTCGGACCGATGCCGTCGCTGGCGCGGCCAAGAGCGTCGGGTCGGCGGCGGACAAGGCAGGCGACGCGGTCGAGCGGGCGACGAAGTAATCAGCTGTGTTGTCTTCGTCACCCCGGACTTGATCCGTGGTCCCGCTTCTATTCTCCGTTACAAGGAGCGGGCCCCGGAGCAATTCCGGGGCGACAACCCTAACGACTTGATTCAGTTCAGACACCGGTCCAGCCGTTCGCGGCGAACGATACCGATGCGGCGTTCGATCGTGCGGGCGTAGCGGCCGGTGAAACCGGTCGGCGCGATGCCGGCGCGCTTTTTGGGCAGGGGCAGGACGGCGGCGATCTGCGCGGCTTCGCGACCGGAGAGTTTCGCTGCGCCGTGCTTGAAGTAACGCTGTGCGCCGGCCTCGATGCCGTAGGTGCCGATCCCGGTCTCGGCGACGTTGAGATAGACTTCCATGATCCGCCGCTTGCCCCACAGCGCCTCGATCAGCACGGTGAAATAGGCTTCCATGGCCTTGCGGAAATAGCCGCCGCCCTGCCAGAGGAACACGTTCTTGGCAGTCTGCTGACTGATCGTCGAACCACCACGGATGCGGCCGCCCTGCGCGTTGCGGCGGGCGGCGTTGGCGATGGCGGCATAATCGAACCCGTTATGACCGCAGAAGCGACTGTCTTCGGCGGCGATCACCGCGCGGGGCATGTCGGGGTCGATGCTTGACAGGCTGCGCCATGATTTGGTGACGCCGTGTCCGGTCGGCACGTCACCGAGCATGGTCAGCGTGATCGGCGGCGGGACGAAGCGTAGCAGTAGCACCCACAGCACGGACAGCAGGATGAAGCCAAGCAGCGCCTTGATCGCCCAGCCGATGATGCGCCGGCCCACGCCGCGGGGGGCTGTGGCGGGTTTGGGGCGGGAGCGTTGGGTGGTGCGGGCGGCCATAGTGGCTCGCTACGATGGTGTGGCGGGTTTGGGCAAGAGGATGGCCCGTCTTCTGTTGTCGAAGGGGGCGTTATGCCGGTGCGGGGTGATCTTGCGCTTGGCGGGGGAGGGGGGGGCGTTTGGTGGCCCAGTTTTCGCAGGGGCGTTGTTTGGGGCGGTCGGGCCATGGCGTTGGCGTTGCGGCAGGAGCCGTTGACGGCATGGGTTATGGATCCCGGCCTACGCCGGGATGACGAATTGCGGGGGAACGGTGGCTCTCATCCCGCCCCCCCCGTCGCGTCAGACTGCTGCCAGCATCCGGCGGTCGCCGGCGAGGCGCATCATCGCCTTTTGCAGTTTTTCGAAGGCGCGGACCTCGATCTGGCGGACGCGTTCGCGGCTGACGCCGTATACCTGGCTCAGTTCTTCCAGCGTCTTGGGATCGTCGGTCAGGCGGCGTTCGGTCAGGATGTGCTTTTCGCGGTCGTTGAGGTCGTCCATCGCCTCGACCAGCATGCCGTGACGGACATCGGCCTCCTGCGCCTCGGCGACGACCGAGTCCTGCAAGGGGCCGTCATCGGCCAGCCAGTCCTGCCACTGGCTCTCGCCATCCTCGCGCATGGGGACGTTGAGCGACGTGTCGCCGCCCATCGCCATGCGACGGTTCATCGACGTCACCTCGTCCTCGGTCACGCCGAGATCGGTCGCGATCTTGGCGAGATGTTCGGGGCTGAGATCGCCGTCCTCGAACGCGTCCAGCTTGGACTTCATCCGGCGCAGGTTGAAGAACAGCTTCTTCTGCGCGGCGGTGGTGCCCATCTTTACGAGGCTCCACGATCGCAGGATGAATTCCTGTATCGAGGCGCGGATCCACCACATCGCATAGGTGGCGAGGCGGAAGCCGCGATCGGGTTCGAATTTCTTCACGCCCTGCATCAGCCCGATATTCCCTTCGGAAATCAGTTCGCTGACGGGGAGGCCATAGCCGCGATAACCCATCGCGATCTTGGCGACGAGACGCAGGTGCGAGGTGACGAGCTGCGCCGCCGCCTCCGGATCGCCATGTTCCTGAAACCGCTTGGCGAGCATATATTCCTGCTCGGGCGCGAGGATCGGAAACTTGCGGATTTCGGAGAGATAGCGGTTGAGGCTCGCCTCGCCGCCGAGCGCCGGGATCGTCGCCGGGACGTTGCTGCCAGTTGCCATCGTCAAAACTCCCTTTGTCGTGGGCCACGCCGCATTGCGGCATCACCGTAATCTATACGTGAAGATGATCCAACAGTTCCTGCATGTCTGCCGGAAGGTCGCTATCGAACGCCAAAGCGTTGCTTGTCACGGGATGGATGAACCCCAGATGTGCCGCGTGCAACGCCTGTCGCCGGAAATCGAGCCGTTCGAGTTCGGCGCGCAACGCCGGCCGCCGCCCCGCATAGACCGGGTCGCCGAGCAGGGGATGGCCGATCGATGCCATGTGGACCCGCACCTGATGCGTGCGGCCGGTTTCCAGCCGGCATTCGATCAGCGACGCGTCGCGCAACTGGCGCAGCTTACGCCAATGCGTCACCGCATGCTTGGCGATGGGCGAACGGACGATCGCCATCTTCTTGCGATCATTGGGGGACCGCGCAAGCGGCGCGTCGACGGTGCCCGTCGACGTCAGCACCCGTCCCGCCGCGATCGCCAGATAGCGGCGGTCGATGCTGTGATCCTTGAACTGCCGCGCCAGCCCCTCATGCGCGACGTCGTGCTTGGCGACGACCAGCAGCCCGGACGTATCCTTGTCGATGCGGTGGACGATGCCGGGCCGCGCGACGCCGCCGATCCCCGACAGATTGCCTGCGCAATGATGCAGCAGCGCGTTGACCAACGTGCCATCGAGATTGCCGGCGGCCGGATGCACAACCAGCCCGGCGGGCTTGTCGATGACGATCAGATGGTCGTCCTCATAAGCGACGACCAGCGGAATATCCTGCGCCACGGTATCGAGCGGGACGGCCGGTGGCAGGGTGATGACGAACTGCTGTCCCGCCACAACCTTGCGCTTGCCATCGGAGACCGGACCATCGGGACCGGCGACATGGCCCGCCGCCATCAGCGCCTTGACCCGTTCACGCGACAGATCGGGCACGACTTCGGCCAGCGCCTTGTCGATCCGAAGCCCGTGCGCGGCATCGGTGATGCGCGCCTCTATCGTGGAAACCCCCCGGTCCATTGCCTACAAAGATGGGCATGAGGCCAAGTTTTACAAGCGAAACGATCCGGCGGTTGCTGGTCGAGGCGACGGCGAGCGCGGAGGAGATTTGCGGGTTGCTGCGGGGCACGGACGCCGGCGTCGAGGCGGCCGAACCGGCCCGCAACGTCGCCGCCGATCCTGCCCGCCATTTCGAGATCGATCCCGCGACCCTGCTCAAGGCGTATCGCGACGCCCGAGCGGGCGGAGCGGCGGTGCTCGGCTGGTATCATTCGCATCCGGTCGGCAGCGCCGATCCGTCGCCGACCGACGCGGTGCAGGCGGCGGCGGACGGGCGGCTGTGGCTCATCCTCGGCCATGGTACCGCCCGGCTGTGGCGGGCGGTCGCGAACGGTGAACGCCATGGCCGATTCGACCCGGTTTCCTTCGACGTCCGCCATGCCGGCCACGTTGAAAAAAATTGCGGGGCGGTGCACATGGACGCCAGCAGCCGGACGATGACGTTCGCGGCTGCGCAGGGATCGCCGCTTTGAACATCAGCCCAGCCGACTTCGCCAGCCTGATGTGTTCGCGATTGTGCCACGATCTGCTCAGCCCGGTCGGTGCGCTCAACAACGGCCTCGAACTACTGGCCGACGAGACCGATCCCGATATGCGTGCCCGCTGTCTCGAACTGCTGACCGACAGCGCGCGGGCATCGGCGAACAAGCTGAAATTCTTTCGCCTCGCCTTTGGCGCGGCCGGCGGGTTCGGCGATTCGATCGACACGCGCGAGGCGCGGGCGGCACTGGAAGGATTGTTCGGCGACCAGCACAAGGTGAAGCTCGGCTGGATGGTGGAGGCACCGTCGCTGCCCAAGCCGGCGGTGAAGGTGTTGCTGAACCTCGCGCTGATCGCGGGCGACGCGCTGGTGCGTGGCGGGCAGCTGGACGTCGGGGCGGAGGTCACCGCGACCGGCGTCGACATCGCGGTGCGCGGCGACGGGCCACGGATCGTGCTTGATGCCGAGCTGCGCGGCGCATTGCTGGGCGATGCGGCGATGATGACGCCGCGTGCGGCGGCGGCCTGTCTGGCGCGCGAGCTGGTCGAACAGGGCGGCGGTACGTTGCAGGTATCGCCGACCGATTCGCCGGTGCTGCTGTTCGGGGCTTCGTTCGCCAGCCGATAGGGTCGGAGATCACGCAGATGTTGTTTCCTCTGCGCGCATTCGGGGGTGATCCGATCCGTACCGCGGTCGCTTCACTAACGGCTTCTTAACCTGCCTGACGCCATGGTCGTGTCCATAACCGGGCGGGGCCGCATGGACGATCTGTTACAGGAATTCATTGCCGAGACCCGCGAGACGCTGGAAGCGTTGTCGTCGGAGATCGTCGCGTGGGAAGCCGCGCCCGACGATCGCGCCCGGCTGGACGCCATTTTCCGCTTCGTCCACACGGTGAAGGGCAGCTGCGGCTTCCTCGACCTGCCGCGCCTGTCGCGCCTCAGCCATGCTGCCGAGGACGCGCTGTGCGGCGTGCGCGACGGCAAGCGACGACCCGATAGCGGGCTGGTCGATGCGGTGCTGGCGATCGTCGACCGGATCGGCGAACTGGTCGAGGCGATCGATGCCGGACTGCCGCTGACCGACGAGGGCGAGGACGAACTGATCGCCGCGCTTTCGCCGAAGATCGGCAACCCGATCGCGGCGGCGACGCCGGTGGCGGCGGCGGCGATGGCGGCGGGCCGGGCACCGCTGCGCAGCGTGCGGCTGAACGTCGATCTGCTCGACCGGATGATGAGCGGCATGTCGGACATGGTGCTGGTCCGCAACGAGCTGGTCCGGCGGTTGCGCGATATCGCGCTCGACCCGGCGGTCGAGGCGGCGCTGGACCGGCTGTCGAGTTCGGTGGCCGATATGCGCGACGCGGTGACGCGGACGCGGATGCAGAAGATCGAAACGCTGTTCTCGCCCTTGCCGCGCATCGTGCGCGATACGGCGGCGGCGGTGGGCAAGGCAGTGATGCTGACCGTCGATGGCAGCGACGTCGAGCTGGACCGCGAAATGATCGAGGTCATGCGCGACCCGCTGGTCCATATCGTGCGCAATGCCATCGACCACGGCATCGAACAGCCCGCCGAACGCCGCGCGATCGGCAAGCGCGAAAGCGGCCGGCTGCATATCTCCGCACGGCAATCGGGCAACCAGATCGTCATCGAGGTCATCGACGACGGGCGCGGCATCGACACCGAACGGTTGATGACGAAACTGGCGGCGAGCGGGCAGCGCAGTGAGGCCGACCTGCGCAAGATGACCGATCGGCAGCGGTGTGAACTGGTCTTCGCGCCGGGCCTGTCGTCGCGCGATACCGCGACCGAGATTTCGGGGCGCGGCGTCGGCATGGACGTGGTGCGCGCCGCGATCGACCAGATCGGCGGGCGGATCACGCTGGACAACAAGCCGGGGCGGGGGCTGCGCATCGCGGTACAGGTACCGCTGACGCTGTCGATCGTGTCGACGATCGTCGTGCGGGCGGGCAGCCATCGCTTCGCCGTTTCACGCCAGACGATCGGCGAGATCGTCAACGAACGCGCCGCCAATATCCGCGTCGACCAGCTGGGCGACAACCGGATCGCCCGCATCCGCGACCGGCGTATTCCGGTCGTCGACCTGTGCGACGTCATCGGCGTCGCGACCGACACGCCCGCGGCACCCAAGATGCTGGTGGTGGTGACGATCGGCGCGGGCGACTTCGCGATCGCGGTCGACGAAGTGCTCGATACCGAGGAACTGGTGGTCAAACCCGCCGCGCCGGCGGTGATGGCGACCGGGCTGTATGCCGGACAGACGCTGCCCGACACCGGGCGGCCGATGCTGATGCTCGATTGCGCCGGGGTGGCACAGGCGGCGGGGCTGAGCTTTGCCGACGCCATGGATCTGGAGATCGAGGCGGAGGAAGCGGCGGAGGTCGACGACCGGGTCACCGCGCTGCTGTTCAACGATCTGGACGGGCGGCAACGGGTCATTCCGCTGGCGGTGATCGACCGGATCGAACGAATCCATGCCGGATCGCTCCAGCAAAGTGCCGGGCGCATCCGGCTGGCGATCGACGGGCGGATCGTGCCGGCCGAGGCGAGCGATCCGATGGCGATCGACCGGGTGACGACGGTATTGCGCCTGACCGACGGGGTGATGGAGGTCGCCTATGCGATCGTCGATGCCGTCGACATCGTGATGCTGCCCGAACTGGCCCCGGTCGGCGACGTGCCGGGTCCGATCGCCGGGATCGTGTTGCTGGACGGCGAGCAGATCGAGCAGGTCGATCCGCTGTGGCTGTTCGAACGCCATGCGCGCGAGGCGGCGTCGGCGCTGATCGCACGCAGCCGGCCGACGTGCCTGTTGGCGGATGGCGGCAGCGGATGGATGCGGGCGTTCCTGCGGCCGATGCTGGAGCAGGCCGGATATCAGATCGTCGAGCGGATCGATGCGGGCGAGCGGCCGACGCTGGTGCTGGCGCAGGCCGATATCGCGGTGCCGGCCCCCGCCGCCGACGTGCCGGTCGTGCGGCTGCGCGCGTCGCCCGCCGACATCGGCGACGGCAGCATCTATCGATACGATCGCGAAGGCGTGCTGCGCGCGCTGCGCATGGCGGCGGGAGGATATGCGTGAGTGAATTGTTCCTGCTGGCCACCGTCGTCGGACAGGATGTCGCCATCCGGTCCGACCATGTCGAATCGGTGGTCGATATCGGCGAGATCACGCCGGTCGCGCGCACCGCGCCCGCGGTGCGAGGACTGGCGGCGCTGCGCAGCCGGGTGGTGACGGTGATCGACACCGCGATCGTGATCGATCCCGTGCCACCCCCGGCGAAACGGCGGCGGGCGGTGGTGACGCAGGTCGACGGGCATCATTACGCGTTGCTGGTCGATACGCTGGACGATGCGCATCGTTTCGTGCCGAAACCCCTGTCCGCCGGGCTGTTGCCGGGGGCGGGGTGGGCGGCGATCGCCAACGGCCTGATCGAACAGGACGGGCGTGCCGTCCTGATCCTCGACCTGCCCGCCATCGTCGCCCGTGCGGCCGATGCCGGACGTGTGGCGGCATGAGCATTAACGCGGTGGTTACGCGCACGGGGTACACCCGGGCGTATCAAGATGGGGTATCGTGATGAAGAGTTGCCTGGTCGTCGATGATTCGAAGGTGATCCGCAAGGTCGCCCGGCACATTCTCGAAACGCTCCAGTTCGAGGTGCGCGAGGCAGGGGACGGCCGCGAGGCGCTCGATCAATGCGCCAAGGCGCAGCCCGACGTGATCCTGCTCGACTGGAACATGCCGGTGATGAGCGGCATGGATTTCCTGCGCGCGCTGCGCCAGAGCGAGGGCGGCATGCAGCCCAAGGTCGTGTTCTGCACGACCGAGAACGGCATGGCCTATATCCGCGCCGCGATCGAGGCCGGGGCCGACGAATATGTGATGAAGCCGTTCGATCGCGAGACGCTGGAAAGCAAGCTGCAGATCGTCGGCGTCGCCTGATCCGATCCGAATACAGCCCGTGAACGCACCGTTCACCCCTACCGCAGCCGACGGAACGGCCGTCCGGATCCTGATCGTCGACGATTCGGCGGTCACCCGGGCGGTGCTGGCCCGGATCGTCGATGCGATGCCCGGCCACCGGGTCGTCGCCGCGGTCGGGGGCATCGCACAGGCGACCGGCAGCCTGGAGGCACAACCTGCCGATCTGATCCTCCTCGACATCAACCTGCCCGGCATCGATGGCCTGTCGGGCCTGCCCGACCTGATGGCGGCGGCACCGGGGGTGCGGGTCATCGTCCTGTCGGGCGATTGCGCCGACGGGTCGCCGGCGGCGTGCCACGCGCTGTCGCTGGGGGCGGCGGCGACGCTGGCCAAGCCCGAATCGTCGCCGCTGGCCGGCGGGTTTGGGACGAGGCTGGCGGCGCTGATCGAACGGGTAATGCGGACGGTACCGCGGGGAACCGGCACCGGTGCCACCCGCCGCAGCGATGCGTTCGACATCATAGCGATCGGCGCGTCGACCGGCGGTATCCACGCGCTGGCCCCGCTGCTGGCGGCGATCCCGCCCGATCTCGACCTGCCGATCCTGGTCACCCAGCATCTGCCGGGAACGTTCACCGACTATTTCGCGCAGCAGCTGGCCGGGCTGGCGCGGCGTCCGGTGGATGTCGCGCGCGACAGCCTGCGCATCCAGCGCGGGCGGCTGATCGTCGCACCCGGCGACGCGCATATCCGGGTGGTGCCGACCAGCGAAGGTGCCGCGACCCGGCTCGACCGGTCGCCGTCGATCAGCGGATGCATGCCGTCGGTCGATCCGATGTTCGATTCGGTGGCGCAGGTATATGGCGCACGCGCGTTGGCGATTGTCCTGTCGGGCATGGGTCGCGACGGTGCGCGGGGCGCCGCGAATATCCGGGCGGCAGGGGGGATCGTCGCGGTGCAGGATCAGGCGAGTTCGGTCGTATGGGGAATGCCGGGGGCGGTGGCCGAGGCGGGGCTGGCCAACACGATCGGTACCCCGGCGCAACTGGGGGCGTTCGTCGCGCGCCGGCGGCGGCCGGCATGACCGCGCCGCGCCCCGCCGGGCCGCTCGGCTCCGCCGCCAACGCGATCGTCGCGCTGCTCGAACAGCGGACCGGGCAGCAGCTCGACGCCGGGCGCGCATGGCGGATCGACAGCGCGCTGCAGCCGATGCTGCGCGAACGCGGGCTGACCACGCTCGACGAACTGGTGGCGCGGATCAACGGCCGGGGATCGAACGAGGGCGGGCTGGCCGATCTGGTCGTCGATGCGCTGCTCAATCAGGAAACGTCCTTCTTTCGCGACGCGGCGACGCTCGACACGGTCGTGCAGGCGGCGATCGACATGGTCGCCGATGCTCCGCGCCGGCTGCGGGTCTGGTCGGCGGCGTGCTCCACCGGGCAGGAGCCGTTGTCGATGGCGATGCTGTTCGCCGAGGCGAGCGAGCGGACGGGGATCCAGCTGCCGGAAATCCGGGCGACCGACATTTCGCTGCGCGCCCTGATGCGCGCGCGCGAGGCCCGTTATACTCAGTTCGAGATCCAGCGCGGGCTGCCGATCCGGCGGATGATGCAGTGGTTCGAACCGCGCGACGACCTGTGGGAAGCGAAGGCCGAACTGCGGTTCCGCCTGCTGTACGGGCAGCAGAACCTGATCGCCGATCCGATGCCGGGGGGCAAATTCGATATCGTGCTGTGTCGCAACGTGCTGATGTATCTCTCGCCGGCGATGCGGGGGCAGGTGCTCAACCGGATCGCCGGCGTCATGCGCCCCGGCGCGTTGCTCGTGCTGGGCGCGGGCGAGACGGTGATTGGCCATACCGACGCGCTGGTGCCGTCGGAGCGTTATCGCGGACTGTACCGGCCGGCGGCGCACTGACCTTGCCTTTCCCCGCGTCCCGCCGCAATCGGGACGCAGTGGCGTGAGGGGAAAGAGTCGCGTGCAGATGATCGAGACGCCGTCGCCGAACTTCGGCGAACGCTTGCTGCCCGTCACCATGCTGGTGCTGCATTATACGGGCATGGCCGACGCGGCGTCGGCGATCGCGCGGCTGACCGATCCACAGGCCGAAGTGTCGGCGCATTACGTCATCGATGAAGACGGCACGATCCACCGGCTGGTCGCCGAGGACAAGCGCGCATGGCATGCCGGCAAGTCGCACTGGCGCGGGGTCACCGACGTCAACAGCGCATCAATCGGCATCGAACTGGTCAATCCCGGTCACGAATTCGGCTATCGTAGTTTTCCGGAGGCGCAGATCGATGCGCTGATCCCGCTGGTCCATGACATCAAGGACCGGCACCAGATCACGCGCGGCAATGTCGTCGGCCATTCGGATATCGCTCCGGCGCGCAAGCAGGACCCGGGCGAGCTGTTCCCGTGGAACCTGCTCGCCCGCCTGCGCCTCGCGCTGCCCCGGCCGACCCGCAATCTGATGGACCCGGGATGGAGCGATGCCGGGTTCCTGCTGGCACTCGAACGCTTTGGATATGACGTGTCCGACCGGCATGCGGCGATCACCGCGTTCCAGCGGCGCTTCCGGCCCGAAATGATCGACGGCATCGCCGATGGCGAATGTCGCATGCTGTTGCTGGCGCTGTTGCTGCCCAAGCCGCAAGGCGACGATTGAACCGGCGCGCTCCGTCCGCTAGGAGCAGGCGCGTCAGAGGGTCGGGCGGCCGCGTCACGTGTCATGCGTGCCGAGGAAAGTCCGGGCTCCACGGAAACGACGGTGCCGGGTAACGCCCGGCGGGCTTTCGGCTTCGGCCGGGGGTTCAGGGACAGTGCCACAGAGAGCAGACGGCCTTTGGCTTCGGCCGGGTTACGGTGAAAGGGTGCGGTAAGAGCGCACCGCGCGGCTGGTAACAGCAGCGGCATGGCAAACCCCACCGGGAGCAAGACCGAATAGGGGCGGCATGAAGCGCGCAAGCGCTTCGGGGCATGTTCCGGCCCGCTGCCCGGGTTGGTTGCTGGAGACGGCGCGCAAGCGTCGTCCAAGAGGAATGGTCGCCTATCCTGTTTCATGCAGGTGGACAGAACCCGGCTTACAGACCCTCTGACATTCGCGCGCGGCAATGGGTTGCGTGGGGCGCATGGCGGCTTATTTCGACAACAATGGCAAGATATACGCGATCGAACGACTGGGGCTTTCCCCGCTGGCGGGGGTACAGCGAGGGCCGCGAGGCCCAGACGGTGAAGCTGTGCGATCGCCATGGCTGCACCGAACCCGGCAAATGCCCCGCGCCCAAATCGCCCAACAGCCCCGATCGCTGGTATTTCTGCGAAGCGCACGCGGCCGAATATAACAAGGGCTGGAATTACTTCGAAGGGCTGAACGAGGAAGAGGCCAAGGCGCGGGAAGCGGACGAACGCCGCACCGCCAACGGCTATGCGGCATCGGCATCGAATGCCTGGGCCGGGTCGGGCGATGGCACGCGTTCGCGCGACGAAATGCGCGCGCTCGACGTCCTCGAATGCGATCCCGACGCCGATTTCGACACGATCCGGCTGGCATGGCGCAAGCTGGCCAAGGTGAACCACCCCGATGTCCGGCCCGGCGATGCCGAGGCAGCGAAGAAATTCCACGCGATCCAGGCGGCCTATGACGTGCTGCGGACCGCCGAGGAACGGCGGAACTGGAAACCGGCGTGAGGGCGCTCGCGTGAGGACCGGCGTCCGGTCGCGCTGGGACAAGGCCGTGCTGGTCTGCGCCAAATGTTCGAAGAAGCTGGACGGTGGCTTCGGTGACGGTGGCAAACCGCTGGCGAAGGCATTGCGCAAGCATCTGAAGCTGAAGAACGGTCCGAAGGCCGCGGCGGGCGTGGTCGAGGTGAAGTGCCTCGACGTGTGTCCCAAGGGCGCGGTGGTCGTTGTCGACAGCGAACGGCCGGGGGACTGGCTGCTGGTGCGGCCGGGCGATGATCTGGACGCGGTGGCGGCTCGGTTAGGGCTCGATCAGGGCGCCTGAGTCGCTCGGGCCGTATTCGGAGAACAGCGCGAGGATCGCCTCGTTCATGTTCACCTCGTCGCGCCGTTCCTTGACCGGACATTCGCCGATCCGGGTGGCGCTGACCTGCCAGCGATAGCCGACCTGTCTCGCGGGGTTCCAGCCCGCGCCCCCGCCACGTTCCGGGCCGTCCTGATCCTGTTCGATGACATAGTTCAGCGTCAGCTGTCGTTTATCGTAGCGACCGGTCATTTCCAGCCGGCGCTGGGTCCGGGCATTGATGCACGAGCGCGACGCATCGATGCGGCCGTTGGCCATCTTCGTCCGCAGCCGCCCGCACTGCGCCCCGGCGAGAAGGCCGGTCATCATGTTGCCTTCCCCTGCAGCGCGCCGCAGCGTCGCTTCGATCGTGCCGTCGGGCAAGCACTGGGTAAACCGTACCGGGCGCGCGCCGCCGCCGCCGGCGAGGGCGAGCGTCGCGCTGCGCCGGAACTGCCACAGGCCGCCACGCAGCGAGGGGATATTACCCACCACGACGATATCGGCCGGCGCACCGCGGACGACGATATCCGACCCCCCGCTGTTCGACATCGGCGCAGTGCTTTGCGCTACAGGCGGCAGGTCCGGGGGCGGCGGTGCAGCGGCAACGCCAACCGGGGCAGGTACGCCGTCGACCAGTTGGTCGATCCGGCCGGCGACGCAGGCTTGCGTTTCCTTCACCTCGCGATTGCCCTCGCGAACGCAGGCCTTCACGATCGCGCACATGATCCGGTCGATGCGGGGATCGCCACTCGACACCTCGGCTTCGCATTTCGTCACCCATTGCCCGCGCGTCGCGTAGTTCAGCCGCACCTTGCGCAGCTTGCGGGCGATGACGACGATCTCGTCATCGGCAGTCGCGTCAGGCGGAGCAGGGGTCTGTCCGGGCAAGGGTACGGCGACCAGTCCGGCGAACAGCAGAGGGTTTATCCATCGCACGTGCTTCATGCCAACGGCACTCCCCCCGGACTTGCCGGTTCTGTCGGCGTTCGGCGCGATGCTAACGAAAGGCGGCACCGGCCGCCAGTCGCGTCACGCCAGCCGCGCCGCCGTCTCCCGGATCAGCGCGATCATGTTCGGTATCCCCTGCGTCCGGTTCGAACTCAACTGGTTGCGCAGGTCGAACGGGGCGAGGGTCGCGTCGATATCGGTGGACAGGATCGTTGGTGCTTCGCGATCCTGCACGGTCGCCAGCACCAGTGCGATGATCCCCTTGGTGATCGCAGCGTTGCTGTCGGCGAGGAAGTGGAGCGTGCCGTTGGCCTGTTGCTGCGGATATACCCAGACCGATGCCGAACAACCGCGCACCAGCGTCGCATCGGTCTTGAGGGGATCGGGCATCGGCTCCAGTTGCCGACCCAGGTCGATCAGCAACCGGTAGCGGTCGTCGCCGTCTAGGAATTCATATTCTTCGCGGATATCGTCGATGCTCTGCATGACGCCGCTATAGGCATTCGACGTCAGAGTTCCACCCCGGCGGCGATCGCTTCGAGCTTGCGGATGCGTTCCTTGAGGTCGGCGATTTCGATCCGGGTGCCGACATTGGGGGCGGGCTGGGTCATCGGTTTGTCGCCAAGCCGTTGCTGTTGCAGCGCCAGCCAGCCGCGCCAGCCCGACAGCATCGTGACCGATACGATCGCGACGGCGGCAAGGGTGGTGGCGGCGAGTGCGAGGGTAAAAGTAAGGTTCATCGGACTGCCCTTCTCGTCGGGTTTGTCAGTTGAGCGGTTTGTCGCGGAGGCGCTCGATCTCGTCGGACAGGTCGACGCCGCGATCGGTGATGATCCGTTCGAGGACGCGGACGCGCTGTTCCAGCCGTTCGGTCTGGGCGGCATATTGCGCTGCCTTCTCGGCGGTTTCCGTGCCGCGGATTTCGAGTTCGCGTTCCTTCAGCGCCATCCAGGGTTTGAAGACGTGGTTGGCGAGGATCGCGATGACCGGGATCGACACGCCGAGAATGGGAATCCAGAGCGGGCTCATGGTCGTTCCTTTCAGTTCGTCCGGCCGCGCAACAACTCGATCTCGCGGTCGAGCCCATGCGAACTGTCGGTCACGATCCGCTCGACATTGGCGAGCCGGTCCTTGATCGAACCCAGTTCGGCCTTAAGCCGGGCGTTTTCCTGGCTCAGCAGCTTCACCCGTTCGACTGTTTCGTCGTCGCGCTTCGGATAGATCGCCTGTCCCCATGCGCCGTCGAGTGGGTAGCCGTTCTTGACGCGGAGCCACGTGGTGAAGATCCAGCCGCCGATGGCGGAGAGGCCGACGACTGCGGCGATCACGATGAGGGTTGTGGGAGGCATGATCGGTACTCCTGATCGGTTCAGCGCAGCGCGTCGATTTCGCGGGCGGTGCGGGTGGCGGGATCGGTGGCGATGCGTTCGAGAACGGCGATGCGCTCTTCGAGGCGCAGGACCTTGCCCTGCAACTGTTCGTTCTGCTGCGCCATCAGCTGCGCCTGCCGGATCGCGTCGATCTGGTCATGGCGGCGCTGGCGCTTGCCCCTGCCTTTGCAATCCTCGTCGTCCAGCGGATAGCCGTGCCTGGCACGGATCGCGGTCTTGACGATGCCCGCGACCATAACGATCGCGATGATCGCCAGCACGAACCCCGGTCCACCCCAATTCATCGTCTCTCTCCCTTATCGGCCCCGGCGGGGATCGGTTCAGCGCAGGCTGTCGATCTCGTCCGCCAGACGGGTGTTGCGGCTGGTATAGTACATTTCGATATCGGCGAGGCGACGATCGATGTCACGGAAGGTCGAGCGCATTTCCGACGCGGTGCGGGTCGGGTTCGACCGCACGCCCTGCCAGAATTTCTCGTCCTCGCGGCTTTCGTACAGGCCGACCGGCTTTTTCTGCGCCATCCACGCGATCATGAAATAGGCGATGACGGTCCAGGGGAAGCCACCGGCCAGCGTCAGCAACACCGTGCCGATGCGGATCCACATGACCTCGACACCGGTGTAGTCGGCGATGCCGGCGCACACGCCCGACACCTTGCCATTCGCCTTGTCGACATAGAATTTCGTGCGTGCGCCGGACATCAGTCCCTCCGTGTGTAATCGTGGTTGCGGAAATCGCTTTCCGGGAATTCCCGGCGCGGTTGCGAAGGGCGGAAGTCCGGATGGTCGGCGGCGATGATCCGCTCGATCGTCTGGAGCCGCTCTTCGAGCCGGCGGGCGGTTAAGTGCATGTCGTCGAGCAGTCGCTCGTCCTCGTTGGTCAGCGTCGGCGACTGTTTCCACTTGGTTATATAGTGGAGGATCAGCCACGGCAGCCCGATCAGGAGTGCGGCGACGGCGACCATGCCGATCAGGAAATCGCCCATCGCGGTCAGCCCTCCCGGTTGAGGCGGGCCTTCAGCGCGGCCAGTTCGGCATCGATCTTGTCGGAGGAGCGCAGTTCGGCGATCTCTTCCTCAAGGCTCTTGCCCGGCTGGCCCAGGCCGGCGGCATCGGCGCGACCCTCGGCCAGATCGGCGCGGCGTTCCAGCACGTCGAAACGGCTGAAGGCGTCCGCCGTCTTGCTGCCGGCGTACATCTCGCGCAGCTTGGTGCGGTTGTTGGCGGTTTCCATCCGGGTCTGGATGGCGCTCTGCCGGGTCCGCGCCTCGCGCAGCTTGCTTTGGAGCTTGGCGATATCGACTTCCGAAGCGCGCAGCGCGTCGTCGAGCACGACGATCTCGCTGTTGAGCTGTTCGGCCATGTCGACCGCCTTCTGCCGTTCGACCAATGCTGCCTTGGCCAGATCCTCGCGGTCCTTGCTCAGCGCCAGTTCGGCCTTTTCGGTCCAGCTTTCCTGCAGCTTGTCGAGCTTGCCGATGTGGCGGCGCATTTCCTTCTGGTCGGCGATGGTGCGCGCGGCGGAGGCGCGGACCTCGACCAGCGTTTCCTCCATTTCGAGGATGATCATGCGGATCATCTTCGCCGGGTCCTCGGCCTTGTCGAGCAGGTCGGTGACGTTGGCGGCGATGATGTCACGGGTGCGGGAGAAAATACCCATCGGTTACTCCTGAAGAATTCTTGGGTGGCCGGAGCGGAACGGGGCAGAACCGCTCCGGCCTGCCACCTTACGCGATTGGCGCGGTGGCATGGGTGGCGGCGGTCGGACCGTTGTTGGTCGTCGCGCCAAGGACGAACAGGCTCACCAGCAGTGCGGCAGCCATGCTGGCGACCGATTGCGAGAGCGAGAGGTTCGATTGGTTGCGCATGAGATAACTCCCTGAAGCCTGGTTTTGTGCGCCCTGTGTCGGGCTTGCACAAGTCTTTGCAGGAGCCGTGCCAATTCAAAAAATGACGGATTTGCGTCACTTCCGGCGGATTGGCGACCTCGCCATATTTGGCCTCTTGCGAACTATTGGGAAAATACGCCACATGATCGGCATGGAGCGCGCAACCCAGGTCGTCGGCCAGTCCGGCCCGTTTTTAGATGCCCTCGAACGGGCCAGCCGGGCCGCCGCGCTCGATCGCCCGGTGCTGGTGATCGGCGAGCGGGGGACCGGCAAGGAACTGGTCGCCGAACGGCTCCACCGCCTGTCGGGGCGATGGGACCAGCCGCTGGTGGTGATGAACTGCGCCGCGCTGCCCGAAACGCTGATCGAAGCCGAGTTGTTCGGACATGAGGCGGGCGCGTTCACCGGCGCGACGAAGGCGCGGACCGGACGGTTCGAGGAAGCCGATGGCGGCACGCTGTTCCTCGACGAACTCGGGACGTTGTCGATGGGGGCGCAGGAACGGCTGTTGCGCGCGGTCGAATATGGCGAGGTAACCCGCATCGGATCGTCGCGGCCGATCCGGGTCGACGTCCGCATCGTCGCGGCGACCAACGAACATCTGCCCGACCGGGTCGAGTGCGGGACGTTCCGCGCCGATCTGCTCGACCGGTTGAGCTTCGAAGTGGTGACACTGCCGCCGCTGCGCGCACGGCCGGGGGACATCATGGTGCTCGCCGATTTCTTCGGGCGTCGCATGGCGGCGGAGATCGGGCGCGACGAATGGGTCGGGTTCGGCCCCAACGCCGTCGACCAGCTGATGGAGCATCGCTGGCCGGGCAATGTCCGCGAGCTGCGCAATGCGGTCGAACGCTCGGTCTATCGCTGGGAACGGCCGGGGGCGATCGATCTGATCGAGGTCGATCCGTTCGCCTCACCCTTCCGCCCGCGAGGCGGTGCCACCGCAGCTGCCGGTGCTGCCGCTCCGGTAGCGGGTGCGCCGGTGGCCGAACCGGCTGCTCCGGACGATTGCGGCGAGGATTTCAAGACGCGGGTCAACCGGTTCGAACGGCAGCTGTTGACGCGGGCGATGGCGGAGGCGCGCTATAACCAGCGCAACTGCGCCGATGCGATCGGGCTGACCTATGACCAGTTGCGCCACGCACTGAAGCGGCACGGCATGCTCGGGCAGGGCGGCTGACCCCTTTTCGCCACCGCCCGGCCCGCCTATGGGTTCGCCGGCGTAACGATCGGAGCCAAGCGGCGCGTACGGCGTTCGGTCGCACGAGTTCTTTGTTACCCAAGGAGGATTGCCATGGCGTTCGAACTTCCGCCGCTGCCCTATGCCTATGATGCGCTGGAGCCGACCATCGACAAGGAAACGATGACGCTGCACCACGACAAGCATCATCAGGCCTATACCGACAAGCTGAACGAAGCCGTGTCGGAAGATGCGAGCCTCGAAGGCAAGTCGATCGAAGAGCTGCTGGCCAATATCGGCAGCGGTTCGGCCAAGTTGCGCAACAATGGCGGCGGCTTCTGGAATCACACCTTTTTCTGGGAAACGATGAAGGGCGGCGGTTCGCAGCCGTCGGTCGCGCTGAAGGATGCGATCGACGACCAGTTTGGCGGGCTGGATGCGCTCAAGGAGCAGTTCAACACGGCGGGCGCGAACCAGTTCGGGTCGGGCTGGGCGTGGCTGATCGTCGGTCAGGACGGCAAGCTGGCCATCACCTCGACCCCGAACCAGGACAACCCGCTGATGGACGTTGCCCCGGTCAAGGGCACGCCGATCCTCGGCAACGACGTGTGGGAACACGCCTATTACATCACGTACCGGAATGCGCGTCCGGCGTATCTGAAGGCGTGGTGGGACGTGGTCGACTGGGACAAGGTCGGCCAGCGTTACGACGCAGCGGTGAAGTAAGCCGCAAAGCCCTCTCCCCTTCAGGGGAGAGGGTTGGGAGAGGGGGCTGTCCGCGAGGGCAGCCCCCTTTTTCATGCGCACGACGCCCGCGACTCCCCCTCTCCCCGGCCCTCTCCCCTGAAGGGGAGAGGGAGATTCAGTCCGCCGGGGGCAGCGGTGCGTCCTTTTCCATTTGCAGGCCGTTGCGCAACAGCATCGGAATATTCGCCAGCGCGAACAGCAGCGTCAGCGGGACCGCGCCCCACAGCTTGAACCCGACCCAGAAATCCCAGGTCGAATGCCGCCAGACGACCTCGTTCAGCACCGCCATGAACGCGAAGAACGCCGCCCAGTTGATCGTCAGCTTGCGCCAGCCAAGCGCACTCAGCCCCGGATAGGCGGTTTCCAGCAATTGTTGCAGCAACGGCCGCCCGGTGACGAGGCCAAACGTCAGGATCGCCGAGAACATCGCATAGACGATCGTCGGCTTCATCTTGATGAAGGTATCGTCGCGGAAATACAGCGTCAGTGCGCCGAACACGACGACGAGCCCTGCCGACAGCCATAGCATCGGCGAGATATGGCCGGTCTTCCATTTCGACACGATGATCGCGATCACGCTGGCGATCATGAAGGCGGTGCTGGCGATGATGACCTGCGCCAGCGAATCGATCATGTCGGGCAGGCCGATCTTGCCGGCCAGCAGGTTGGCGATGAAGAACACCACCAGCGGCCCGTAATCGAGCGCCATGCGGAACAGGGGCGAGGTGGGCTTGCGATCGACGGTCATTTGCGCACCCGTTCGACACCGGCGATGATCCGTGAGACTTCGTTGGCGTCGAACCCGCGCAGGTCGTCGGCGGTCTCACCGACGCCGATCGCATGGATCGGCAGGCCGAACCGTTCCGCCGCCGCGACCAGCACGCCGCCGCGCGCGGTGCCGTCCAGCTTGGTCATGACGAGGCCGGTGACGCCCGCCATCTCCTTGAACACCTCGATCTGGTTCAGCGCATTCTGACCCGTCGTCGCGTCGAGCACGAGGACGACGTCGTGCGGGGCTGCCGGGTTAAGCCGGCCGAGGACGCGGCGGACCTTCGCCAGTTCGTCCATCAGTTCGCGCTTGTTCTGCAGGCGGCCGGCGGTGTCGACGATCAGCACGTCGATGCCGGTCGCCGTCGCCTGCTTGACCGCCTCATAAACGATGCCCGCCGCGTCGCCGCCCTCGGCCCCGCTGACGATCGGCACGCCGATCCGTTCGGCCCAGGTCCTTAGCTGACCGATGGCGGCAGCGCGAAACGTGTCGCCCGCCGCCAGCATCACGCCATAATCCTGTTCGACCAGCGTCTTGGCGAGCTTGGCGATGGTGGTGGTCTTGCCCGACCCATTGACGCCAATGACCAGAATGACCTGCGGGCGCGGAAAGGCTTCGATTTCCAGCGGCTTGGCGACCGGGGTTAAGACCTTTTCGATCTCTTCGGCGACGACCAGCCGGATGCCGAGTTCCTCCATGTTGCGCTCATATTGCCCTTCGGCAAGGCGCTGGCGGACGCGCGCGGCGGTGGCAGGACCGAGGTCGGAGGCGATCAACGCTTCCTCAATATCGTCGAGTTGCGCGTCGTCGAGCCGCGCGGCGGACAGGCCGACCAGATTGCCGGTCAACCGGTCGGAGGTCTTTTTCAGGCCGCCGAGCAGGCGTTCGTGCCACGAAAGGCTCATAGGGGCATTCCGATCAACTGATTGCCTTCGATATGGGTCAGCCGCGCGGTCACGATCGAACCGGGCGGGCAGGGGGGAAGCGAGACGTCGGCGAACGCAGGGCTGTGCCCGCGCGTGCCGGGGCGTTCGACGAGGATGTCGGCGGTGGTACCGATTTGGGTGTGCAGCCAGTCGCGGTGGCGGCGTTCGGCGGCGGCGCGCAACGCCTGCGCGCGCGCCTTGCCGATCGGCGGCGGCACCTGCGGCATCCGCGCAGCCGGGGTACGCGCGCGCGGGCTGTAGGGAAACACATGGGCATGGACGATGTCGCAATCGTCGATCAGCGCGAGCGTGTTCGCCGCCATCGCATCGTCTTCGGTCGGAAAACCCGCGATCAGGTCGGCACCGATCGCGATCTCCGGCCGCGCGGTCTTCAATCGATCGACCAGCTCGACCGCATCGGCGCGGCGGTGGCGGCGGCGCATCCGCTTGAGGATCAGGTCGTCTCCCGCCTGAAACGACAGATGGGCGTGCGGCATGACGCGTGGCTCCTGCGTCAACAATTCGAACAGCTTGGGATCGATTACTGCCGGATCGAGTGAGGATAGCCGCAGCCGTCGCAAGCCGGTGCGGACAAGGATCGCCTCGACCAGATCGCCCAGTTTCGGGGTATCGGGCAGGTCGTCGCCATAGCTCGACAAGTCGACACCGGTCAGGACGATCTCGGCATGACCCGCCGAAACGAGGGCGGCCACCTGCGCCACCACGCCGTCGATCGTCGCCGATCGCGACGGGCCGCGTCCGGCCGGGATCGCGCAGAAGGTGCAGCGATGATCACACCCGTTTTGCACCTCGACAAAGGCGCGGGTCTGCCCTTCGAACCCGCCGGCCAGTTGCGGCGCGGTGTCGAGGACGCGGGCGATGTCGCGAACCACGATCGGATCGTTCGAACCCCATGCGGCGGGGTTCAGCTTGTCCGAATTGCCGATGACCCGGTCGACCTCGGGCATCGCCGCGAAACTTGTCGGGTCGATCTGCGCCGCGCAGCCGGTGACGATCAATGCCCCTGTCGGCCGGTCGCGGCGGGCGCGGCGGATCGCGCGGCGGGTGGCGGCAACCGCATCGTTGGTGACCGCACAGCTATTGACCACGGTCACGTCGCGGTCGACCAGCAACCCGCGGATCGCATCGCTTTCGGCGATGTTCAGCCGGCAGCCGAGCGTGATGATGGTGGGACCAGCGGAGGATGGCATGGGCGGTGATCTAGGGACAGGGACACGCGAAGTCCACGCGAACGCGCGGCGCGTGCTCGACTTCTGGTTCGACGAGGTCGGGCCGGACCGGCATTTCGCCAAGGATGCGGCGCTGGACGCGACGATCGCCGACCGGTTCGGCGGCTTGCGCGACTCGGTGCTGGCGAGCGAGGCCGCCGAGTGGCGGGCGGACGCGTATCCTCTATTGGCGGCGGTAATCCTGCTCGACCAGTTTTCGCGCAACCTCCGTCGCGGTACCGCCGATGCGTTCGCCGCCGACCCGCTGGCGCTCGAACTGGCACTGATTGGGATTGCGCGCGGCGACGATAGGGAATTTCCGCCGCTCGAACGCTCGTTCCTCTACATGCCGCTGATGCACTGCGAGGACGCCGGGGTGGCGCGATTTTCGCTGCGCTGTTTCGAATCGCTCGGCAATCCGCTGAACCTGCAATTCGCGCGCGATCATGCGGCGGTCCTCGCGCAATATGGCCGGTATCCGTCGCGCAACGCCGCGCTCGGCCGCGAATCGACCGAAGCGGAGCGCGCCTATCTCACCCGGCCCGACGCCGGTTGGTGACGTCGGCCGTGTCGGCATCGGCCGACCCGCCGCCATGGAGCAGTCCGCGCGCGGCCAGCATCCGCCGCGTGTCGGCTACGGTCAGCGGCCGGCTATAGGCCCAGCCCTGCGCCTTGGCGCACCCCAGCGCGGCCAGCCGTTCGGCGATCGCATCGGTTTCGACGCCCTCGGCGGTGATCGGCAGGTTCAGGCTCTCGCCAAGGCCGATGATCGCGTGGACGATCGCCGCCGAATCGGCATTGTCGAGCACCGACAGCACGAAGCTCTTGTCGATCTTGATCCGGTCGAACGGCAGCGCCCGCAGATGCGCGAGGCTGGAATAGCCGGTGCCGAAATCGTCGAGCGACAGGCGCACGCCCTGATTCTTCAGCGATCCAACGATCGACTGCGCCAGCGGCAGGTTGTCGAACAACGCGCTTTCAGTAATCTCGATCTCCAGCCGGTTGGGCGCGAAACCGCATTCGACGGTGGTCTTGATGATTTTCTGCGCCAGCCATGCGTCGCGCAGCTGCCACGGCGAGATGTTGACCGACAGGGTGATGCCCGGGTCCCAATCGCGCGCCGCGGCGAATGCCTGTCGCATGATCGACAGCGACAGGTCGCCGATCAGCCCGGCTTCTTCCGCCACCGGAATGAAGCGATCGGGCGGAATCGGCCCCTGCGTCGGGTGGGTCCAGCGGGCCAGCACCTCGAACCCGCACAGCCGGCCGGTCGAGAGGTCGACCTGCGGTTCGAAATAGGGGACGACCTGTCCGGCGGGGATTGCGAGGCGGAGGCCGCTTTCGATGTCGTTGCGGTCGATCAGCGCATGTTCCATCGCCCGGTCGAACCAGGTGAAGTCGCCGCGACCCGATTTCTTGGCCGAATACATTGCGATATCGGCGGAGCGCAGCAGCGTGTCGATGCCGCCGCCATCGAAGTCCGACCGGGCGATGCCGATCGAACAGCTCAGATGGATGCGCAGGTCGTCGACGAAGATCGGTTGCGACAGCGCGGTGGTGACGCGGTTGGCAATGCGTTCGACGACCGACGGATCGCGTGCGTCGAACACGAAGGCGCAGGCAAAGGCATCGCCCCCGAACCGGGCGGTCAGTGCCGCGGGTGGCATTGCGCCAGCGATTTCCAGCGCGACGTTGCGCAGCACGCTGTCGCCGGCGGCATGGCCGTGCATGTCGTTGACCATCTTGAAATGGTCGAGATCGACGATCAGCAGCGCCACCGCCTGATCGCGCTTCGTCGCCGACCGCAGCAGCGCGGCACCGGCTTCGCTCAGGCTGCGGCGGTTGAGAAAGCCGGTCAGCGGGTCGCGCGACGCCAGCATCCGCGCGCGCTCTTCGGCGGCGGAACGGCCGTGCATCTCGACCCGGACGGCGCGGTGGCGTCGCCAGCCGAAGATGACCAGCGCGGCGTTGATCAGCAACGCCGTCACCAGCGGCTGCGCGACCGGCTCACCGCCGTAGAACCGATGGTCGAGCAGCCCCGATATGACCGCGAAGCTGAGGCCCACGAACAGCAGGATCGCAGAGGCGCAGATCACGAGCGTCCAGCGTTCGCCGCGTTCCCGCGGTTCCGCCAGGGCGGGGCCAATGCCCTCGGTTCCTTTTTGACGATCCCATTCCATCAGCATCGCTTATCAGGATGATCGGTATAGAAGCGGTTAAAGCCACCCGAATGTCCGCCCCGCAAGCACCACCGATCGCCACGACTTGCGCCGGAGCGAGTTCCGGGGTAGGGGCGCAGATCGTTTCCGCCAAGGAGACGTTCAGCAGTGCCGCCCACGGGCGACGCCGGCCGACGAGGTTTCGTCCGCCGGCGTGTTTTGCTTGAGCGTTTTTCGGGTGGCAAGGCTGGAGTGGTAGCGTGTTCGAGAGTCTGAGTGACCGGCTGGGAGGGGTGTTCGATCGCTTGCGCGGTCGCGGCGCGCTGACCGAAGCCGACGTTCGCACCGCGATGCGCGAAGTCCGCGTCGCCCTGCTCGAAGCCGACGTGGCGCTGCCGGTCGCCCGCGATTTCGTCGAGAAGGCGACCGAGGCCGCCGTCGGCCAGAACGTCCTGCGTTCGATCACGCCGGGGCAACAGGTCGTCAAGATCGTGCACGACGCGCTGATCGACATGCTGGGGTCGGACACCGCCGAACTCGACGTCGCGGTCACCCCGCCGGCGGTCGTGATGCTGGTCGGCCTGCAGGGTTCGGGCAAGACCACCACGACGGCCAAGCTCGCCAAGCTGCTCGCCAAGCGTGAGGGCAAGAAGGTGATGATGGCGTCGCTCGACGTCAATCGTCCGGCGGCGCAGGAACAGCTGGCGGTCCTCGGCACGCAGGTCGAGGTCGCGACGCTGCCGATCGTACAGGGGCAGCAGCCGGTCGATATCGCGCGGCGCGCGCTGCAATCGGCAAAGCTGCAGGGCTATGACGTCGTCATGCTCGATACGGCGGGCCGCCTGCACGTCGATCAGGCGCTGATGGACGAGATGAAGGCCGTGGCGGACATCGCCCGGCCGAACGAAATCCTGCTCGTCGTCGACTCGCTGACTGGTCAGGATGCGGTCAACGTCGCGCAGAACTTTTCCGAACAGGTGCCGCTGACCGGCGTCATCCTGACGCGGATGGACGGCGATGCGCGCGGTGGCGCCGCACTGTCGATGCGTGCCGTCACCGGCAAGCCGATCAAATTTGCGGGTACGGGCGAAAAGCTCGACGCGATCGAGCCGTTCCACCCCAAGCGCGTCGCCGGCCGCATCCTCGGCATGGGCGACGTCGTCTCGCTGGTCGAAAAGGCCGCGCAGTCGATCGAGGCCGAAGACGCCGAGCGCATGGCCGGTCGCCTTGCCAAGGGTCAGTTCGACATGAACGACCTGCGCGGGCAGCTGGCGCAGATGCGGCGCATGGGGGGGCTGGGCGCGCTGGCCGGCATGATCCCGGGCATGAAGAAGGCGCAGGCGGCGATGGCGTCCGGCGCGGTCGATGAAAAGATCCTGCTGCGCATGGACGCGATGATCACGTCGATGACCGTCAAGGAACGCGCCAGGCCCGAACTGATCAATGCCAAGCGCAAGATCCGCATCGCCAAGGGGTCGGGCACCACGGTGCAGGACATCAACAAGCTGCTGAAGATGCATCAGGAAATGCAGTCGGCCATGAAGAAGCTCAAGAAGATGGGCGGAATCAAGGGCATGATGTCAATGCTGGGCAAGGGCGGCATGGGCGGCCTCGGCAATGCGCTGGGTGGTCCGGGTCTCGGCGACCTGATGAGCAAGGCGGGTGGCGAAATGCCGGGCCTGCCAGGGCTTGGCGGCGGCATGGGCGGGAAGGGCGGCGGCATGCCGCAACTGCCCCCCGGTTTCGAAAACCTTATCAAGAAGAAGTAATCGCCGGTCGGAACCGGCTTACACGAACCAACGAAGGAAGAAGAATAATGGCAATCAGCATCCGTCTGTCGCGTGGTGGCTCCAAGAAGCGTCCGTATTACCGCATCGTCGTCGCCGATGCGCGCAGCCCGCGCGACGGCCGCTTCATCGAGAAGATCGGCACCTACAACCCGCTGCTGGGCAAGGAAGACGAAAAGCGCGTCGTGCTCGACGCCGAGCGTGCGACCCATTGGCTGAGCGTCGGTGCACAGCCGACCGACCGCGTCGCCCGCTTCCTTGACAAGGCCGGCGTGAAGGAACGCACTGCCCGCAACAACCCGAGCAAGGGCAAGCCGGGCGAGAAGGCCGTCGAGCGCGCCGAGGAACGTGCCGAAAAGGCGAAGGCCGCTGAAGAAGCCGCCGCCGCACCGGCCGAAACCGCCGAAGCGTGACCTATCGTGCCGGTGCGTCTTACGGGACGCGCCGGCACCCTTTGATCGGCGTCATGCGTTCCGGGTCGACCCGACCAGGAGCATGACCGATGATCGATCCCGAACAGCAGCCGCACCATGACGAAGACGCCACCAACCTCGGCCAATCGGCGGAAGAACCCGCCGAAGGCCGCGACGACGCCCCCGCCGGCGGCGAAGGCTCGCCCGACGCCTGAACCGGCGGACCGTAACCGTGTCGTGCTGGCGGCGATCGCCGGCGCGCACGGGCTGAATGGCGAGGTGCGGCTGAAGCTGTTCACCGACGATCTGTCGGCCTATCCGGCGCTGAACGGCGGCGCACTGACCCTCGTGTCGGTGCGTCCCGCCACAAATGGCGTGATCGGCAAGTTCCGCGAAATCCCCGACCGGACCAGGGCCGAGGCGATGCGCGGTACCGAATTGTGGATCGGCCGCGACCAGCTGCCCCCGCTGGGCGAGGGCGAATATTATCATGCCGACCTGCTGGGATTGCCGGTGGTGTCGAGTGAGGGCGAAGCCCTGGGACAGGTCGTCGCGATCGACGATTTCGGTGCCGGCGACGTGATCGAAATCGAACGGCCCGACGGCAAGCGTTTCATGGTACCGATGCAACCGCACGCGGTGCCCGAATGGAATGGTGACCGGATGGTCGTCGACGCTCTGTTCGCCGTCGACTGACCGTTCAGCGAAAGGCCGCGGCCGTAAACGCCTGCCGCACCGCGTCGGGCGCGTTGTTCAGCCGTCGCTCCAGCCGCGCCAGCAACGCATCGCTATCGGCGTTGCCCCGTTCGGCACGCTCCATGCTCCAATAACCGAATTCGCGTGCCTCGACCGGGCGATCGGACAGGATCGTCAGCGAGTCGTGCCGGGAATCCCTCGCGATGCGGGCATAGGTCGACGCGACGCTGCTCTCCGGCCCTTCGATGACTTGCAGGAAGATCCCGTCCTTGTACCATAACAGGCCGGTGATGCCGTCGACCGCGTTGTTGTGCCGCGAATGCTGGACGATCTGATCGACATCCACGCCCGGCACGCACCGGCTGGTGTAGAAGATCTGGCGAAACGGAGAGAGAGTCACCCCCGCCAAATATGATCGTTACGGGGGGCAATCAAGTCCCGGGGCGGTGGCTCACCGCCTCGGATCGGGAATGGTCGCTGGCGGGCCGATCTCGGCATCGGGATCGACCAGCTTCGTGACCAGCCGCCCGACGAGCGTCACCGGATCGCGCCCGCCGCCATAGCCATAGGCTTCGGCCTCCGCCTTGCCGCAGCGACGCTGGCCGCGAAAGATGCCGCATCCGGACAGGAACGGGTCCTGCGTCGACGCCCGCGCCGGCTCCCCCGCCACCGCGCCTTCCTCGGCGGGCGATTTGGCGCGCGGCAGGGGCAGGCGATATCGGGCGTTGCGGTCCGGATCGCCGCAGACGACGACCTCGTTGTCGCGCGCGGCGGTGCAGTTCCGGCGGGCTTCGCGTTCGGCGGCGGCGGCCAGGATGCGGTCGACCGATTGCCCCGCGACACCGGCGGGCAGGGCGAAGAGCAGGAACAGACCGACGGACATGACGCGGCGGTAGCATGACGCCCCGCCCGGCCCAAGGCTCACCGGCGAAGCGGCTGCCGTTCGCTCAGGAGATTGCGGATCGTCGTCGCCGCAACCCCCGCCTCGCCCATGGCATGGCTGATCTGGTCGAGGCCCTTCACCACGTCACCGGCGGCGAACAGGCCGGGAATGGACGTCCGCTGATGATCGTCGACCTCTAGGCAGCCATCCTCCGTCGCCTTGGCACCGGCGGCGACCGCCAGTTCGGAACGGATGCGCGAACCGAGCGCCGGATAGACGCTGTCGAACGCCATCTCCCCCTCGGCCGTCTCGACCACGAACCGGTCGCCGTCGATGCGGTAGCGCCCGCACGGCCCGTCGACCCGGCGGACCCCGGCATCGTCCAGCGCAGCGCGACAGGCATCGTCGAGATGATGATCGCTGTCCGGCGCGATCAGCGTCACGTCGGCGCTGTAGCCGCGCAGGAACAGCGCCTCGCGCATGCCATGGCCGCTGGTGCCGATCACGCCGATCCGCCGGTCGGTCACTTCATAGCCGTCACAGATCGGGCAATAGCGCAACAGGCCCCGTGCCAGCGCGGCATCATGAACGGCGTCGTCCAGCCCCCGTGGGCGATGATTGACCACCCCGGTCGCCAGCAGCAAGCTGCGCGCCGCGACCACGCCATCGGCGGTGGTGACGCGGAAATCATCGCCGTTGCGGTCGATGGCGGTCACCGCGGCGGGCGTGCAGGTCGCGCCAAAGGTCCGTGCCTGTTCGTGCATCCGGGCCAGCAAGTCCTTGCCCGCGATCCCGCCGGGAAAGCCGGCATGGTTGTGGGTCCGGGGGATCATCGCCGCCCGGCTCGACCCGCAATCGAACATCCGGATCCGCAGATGGAAGCGGGCGAGATAGATGGCGGCGGTCAGTCCGGCAGGGCCGGCGCCGACGATCACGCAATCGACGATCTCGGGATCGGGGGTGGGGGCAGTCGCCGGCATGGGGCGCAAATGAAGCGGATGGGGTTTCGTTCCCCGCGACTTGCGGGCACAGGCTGTGCCCATGACCTTTGCCGCGACCGTGCTGACCCTCTATCCCGAAATGTTTCCGGGGCCGCTCGGCTTGTCGCTGGCCGGGCGGGCATTGCGCGAGGAACGCTGGTCGCTGGACGCGGTGCAGATTCGCGACTTCGCGACCGACCGGCATCGCTCGGTGGACGATACGCCGGCGGGGGGCGGGGCGGGGATGGTGCTGCGCGCCGATGTGCTGGCCGCCGCGCTGGACAGCGTGACCGACGGCCGCCCGGTCCTCGCCATGACGCCACGCGGCCGACCCCTGACCCAGCGGCGGGTGCGCGCGCTGGCGGCGGGGCCGGGTGCCATCGTGCTGTGCGGCCGGTTCGAGGGGTTCGACGAACGCCTGTTCGAGGCGCGCGCGATCGAACCCGTCGCGATCGGCGACTATGTGCTGTCGGGCGGCGAAATGGGGGCGCTGGTGCTGCTCGACGCTTGCGTTCGGCTGCTTCCCGGCGTAATGGGCGCGGCTTCGAGTGGTATCGAGGAGAGCTTCGAAAGCGGCCTTCTCGAATATCCTCAATATACCCGGCCCTATGAATGGGAAGGGCGCGTGATTCCCGAAGTGTTGCGATCGGGGGATCATGCGCGGATCGCCGCGTGGCGCAAGTCACGGTCGGAATCCGATACACGGCTATGGCGGCCGGACCTGTGGGAGCGTCACGTCGACGCTCGGGTTCAGTCGCCCTCTGGCGCGCACAAGCAAGACGAAGGTCACAAGACATGAACCTCCTCCAGACGCTCGAAGCGGAACAGATCGCCAAGTTCCTCGAATCGAAGTCGATCCCCGATTTCCGTGCCGGTGACACCCTCAAGGTCGGCGTGAAGGTCGTCGAAGGCGAGCGGACCCGCGTGCAGAATTACGAAGGCGTGTGCATCGCCCGGTCGAACGCCGGCATGGGCTCGTCGTTCACCGTCCGCAAGATGAGCTTCGGTGAAGGCGTGGAGCGCGTTTTCCCGCTCTATTCGCCGAACATCGATTCGATCGACGTCGTCCGTCGCGGCGTCGTGCGGCGCGCGAAGCTCTATTATCTGCGCGGTCGTACCGGCAAGTCGGCGCGTATCGCCGAACGCCGCGATCCGCGTCCGGTCAAGGCGACCGCCGCCGAGTAATCGGCTGCCCGCATTGCGCTATGGAAAGGGCGCGGTGGCCATCGGCCGCCGCGCCCTTTTTGGTGCTATGCTCTTCTCGATCGGCCGGTGAGGTTTCGTATGGGGGGCAACTCCCGGATGGAGTAGGGGCGTGATGGCGATTGTTTCCGGTCGAGCCAAAGCTCTGCATTGCCCTGAAGCAGCTCTTCTATTCGCGTTCATCTTGAGCGTCACCGTCGCCTCTTCCGCGTCCGCCCAGATCTTTCGCGACCGGATATACCGTCCACCGACGCATCGCCTCGATATGACCAACCTTCCTACGGAAGCGGACGCCATACATGTGAAGGCGGCGGACGGAACCGACCTGACCGGAATCGAAGTGCGAGGTCGCAGCGATCGTCCGTTGGTGCTGATCTTCCATGGAAATGGAAGCGGCGCGGACGACACCACGCGGTGGTTCGCACCCTTGGCGGACCGTGGCTAT
Organism: Sphingomonas sp. Leaf22; assembly: GCF_001421715.1. Classification (GTDB taxonomy): domain Bacteria; phylum Pseudomonadota; class Alphaproteobacteria; order Sphingomonadales; family Sphingomonadaceae; genus Sphingomonas. The sequence goes on along the minus strand of NZ_LMKP01000041.1, from coordinate 8,190 downwards.
GGTATCATAGCGGCGGAATATCGCGGATATTCGGGTAACCCCGGAACGCCCAGTGAAGCCGGACTCGCTCAGGATGCCGACGCCTTCTATGCCTATGCGAAGGCCCGGTCGCAGGGCAGGCCGGTCTTGGTCATCGGCCATAGTCTTGGCGGTGGGGTGGCATTTGGATTGGCGATGCGGCAACGGCTCGACGCTTTGATAACGATCGGCGTCTTTACCCGCCTGAAGGCGATGGCCCCGAAGATTGCACGTGCCTTCCTTGCGGATCGCTATGATAATCTGGCTGCCGTTGCGGCACTGGATGAACCGTGGTTTCTGCTGCACGGCACCGCCGACGACGTCGTTTCGACAGCGATGGCGAACGAATTGCACAATGCGGCGGTACGCAGACGTAAAAGCGGGGCATCTTTCGCACTGGCAGGGGCGAACCATCATCCGAATGGCGAACTGGTCGCAGATATCATCGACCTGCTGACGGCGCAGTCGCAAGGGCGGACCTCAATGCCCCTGCCGCCATTTGTGAAGACCTATCCTTTCGGCGGCTGACACCCCTGACGCAGATCGCAGCCTAGCTCCAACGCCTCCGGCAAAAAGCTTCGCTCCAGCATGTAGCGACGTTTGTTCGTCAACCCTCCTCCGGCCCGGCGATCGGGGCCGACACGGTAAACCGCAGCCCCGGGGCGTTGTCGCTCTCCTCGATCACCCCGTCGAGCCGCTTGACCATCGCGGTCAGCATCCGCGTGCCGAACCCGGTGCGGTTGCCGACCCGGCCCTGCCCACGATCGGCGACGGTCAGGCGGAAGCGGTTGCGGAACCGCTCCAGCGAGACCGAAATCGGCCCGGGCTTGCCTTCATAGGCATATTTCTGGGCATTGATGACCAGTTCGACCAGCACCAGCCCGACCTGTACCGCCGCGTCGGCCGAAATCAGCATCGGCGACAGGTCCATGGTCAGTCGCCCGGTCCACTCTTCCCCCATCGACGACTGCATCTCGGCCAGCAGATCCTCGATATAGCGGCCAAGGTCGATGACCGTGACGGCGTCGTCGGAATAGAGCCGCCGATGGACCAGTGCGACCGCCGACAGTCGCCGCTGCGCCTCGCCCAGATGGCGGGTCAGCGTCTCGTCATTTTCCGCGGTCGCCTGCATCGCGAGGAATGCGACCACCAGCTGCAGGCTGTTCTGCACCCGGTGGTTCACTTCCTTGATCAGCGTGTCCTGCTGCGCCAGCAGCGCGTCCTTGTCGGTGACCGCGCGCGACAATTCGCGGTTCAACTCGCCGATCCGCCGCCGCTGGCGCATGTCGAACAACAGCCGCGACAACCGGTGCCCAGCCTCGACCTCGGCCGGGGTCCATGGCCGCGCGCGCCCGCGGATGTCCTCGCTCCACGCCGCGAAGGACGAACGCGGGTTGAGCGGCTGGTCGGGGGTGTCGTTCACCGCCTTGTGCGGGTTGCCGGCCCATTGGATCGTCTGCAACGTCTCGGCACGGAACCACATCAGCACGACCGGCTCGTCGGCCGACAGCGTGATCGCGAGGATGCCGCTGGCCAGATCGCGATACGCATGGGCGGCGGGCAGGCGCAGTTCCAGCGCGGCGCTATGCGTCAGGATCGTGCCCTGCCGCCGGATCCAGCGCGACAGGTCGTCGATATCCTCGCGTGCCGGGACATGGCCGGTCGTATGCAACACCGCGCCGCGTTGCAGGGCGAAGCCGTCGGCACCCAGCATCCGTTGCAGGTCGGGACCGATCAGCGCCGCGAGCTGATCGGGATCGCCGTCCTGTGCCAGCCGCTGCGCCAGCGCATCCTCGGCCGCGCGCAGCCGCAGCCGTTCGCGATATTCGGCGGCTTCTTCCTTGGCGGTCACCTGCTGCGCGAACGATGCCGCGACCAGTTCGCACGTCTTGCGCTGTAGCGACGACAGAGTGCGCGGACTGCGATGGTGGCAGGCGACCAGTCCCCACAACATGCCGTCCTTGACGATCGATACCGATGCCGACGCCGCGACGCCCATATTGCGCAGATACTGGATATGGATCGGCGATACCGCGCGCAGGCCGACATCGCTCAGGTCGATCGAACGCAACGCCGGGTCGATCCCGGCGATCGGCGCGGGGGTATAGCCGACATCGGGGATCACCCGCACCCGGTTGCGGACATACAGTGCGCGCGCCTGCCGCGGAATGTCGGAGGCGGGGAAGTGATGGTTCAGGAACCCGTCCATGTCAGGGGCGTGGCGTTCGGCGACGACCTTACCCGAATCATCGTCGAGGAAGCGATAGATCATGACCCGATCGAACCCGGTCAGGCGCGAAAACAGCGCGGCGGCGCGCGCACCCAGATCGTCGAGATCGACGGCGCGGGCAAACTCCTCGCCGCCATGCTCGATCCAGTTCAGCGCATCGTCGGTCCCCGGTCGTCCGGGCGCGGTCGGCTCGATCTCAATCAGCCAGTATGTTCCCGCCCGACTGGCGACGACCGAGAGCGCCCGGTCGTTGATCGTCCCTAGCGATACCGGGCCGACGATGGTCGACCGCAGGACGGTGAGGGCGTCGGCACCCACCAGCGTGCCGATCGGCCCGCCCAGCCATCCGTCACCCAATAGTTCAGCGGCGTCGCCCGCGCCGCCGACGATCCGGTTCCCGACGGCATCGGCGATCAACAGCACGCCATGCGGCTGAATCGCGCCGGGAATATGGATCGGCTCGCGATCGCACGCGGTCACGTCCGGTCCCAGATCCGATACCGAATGGGCATTGGGCCGCCTGGGCGCATCAAAATCGGCAGTCGTCGCCAACGGGTGGCCTTTCGTGGGCATCATGTGACCCGGCGGCGAACATCGCGGCGGGAAACGCTTGCAGTAAAAGGGCTTGGCGTTTTGTTCAACCGGCCCCCGTCGCGCTGTCCAGCACCTGCCGGATGCGGGCGGCCAGATCGGCACGCTTATACGGTTTGCCGATCAGATCGAACTCGGTGCCACGCGCATCGACCCGCTCGATCGATGCCTCCGCATAGCCGGTCGTCAGCAGGACCTTCAGGTCGGGCCGCTGCCGTTTCGCCTCACGCGCCAGCATCACGCCGTTCATGCCGCCCGGCATGATCAGGTCGGTGAACAACAGGTCGATCGCCGTTCCGCGTTCCAGAATGTCGATCGCTTCGGGACCGTTGCCGGCGCGCACGACGCGATAGCCGAAATCGTTCAGGATCGATTCGGCCAGATCGCCGATGTCGCGCTGGTCCTCGACCACCAGCACCGTTTCGTCCCCGCGGGAGTCGCGTTCGTCGTGCGTCCGGCCACGACGGATCGGCTCGGCGGCATCGGTCGCCGCCGGGAACAGCAGGTGGACGGTCGTGCCCTTGCCCGCCACGGATTCGATCCGCAGCGCACCGTTCGACTGTTTCATGAACCCATAGACCATCGACAGCCCAAGGCCGGTGCCCTTGCCCTGATCCCGGGTCGTGAAGAACGGCTCGGTCGCCCGCGCCAGCACCTCCGGGGGCATGCCGGAGCCGGTATCGGCGATCGACAGGCCGATATACCGGCCGGGCCGCGCATCGGCAAAATGCGGGTCGGTGCCGTCGATCCGGGTGTGTCGGGCGGCGATGGTCACGGTGCCGCCATCGGGCATGGCGTCGCGGGCATTCATCAGGATGTTGAGGATCGCGGTTTCGGCCTGCACCGGATCGATCCGGGCATTGCAGTCGCTACCGCAACGCTTCACCTCAATGTCGATCGGCGTCGACCGGATCGTGCGGTTGAGCATCGGCAACAGGTTCGCGATCAGGTCGTCGATATTGGTGACGCGCCACGACAGCTTCTGCTTGCGCGAGAAGGCGAGCAGTTGCCGGGTCAGTTCGGCACCCCGTTCCGCCGCCTCGACCACGGCACGCAGTGACCGGGTGGTCCGTGCCGGGTCGATCGGCTTCTCGTTACTGCGCTCGACCTGGGTCAGCACGACGTCGGTAAACCCCTGAATAACGGTCAGCAGATTGTTGAAATCATGCGCGATGCCACCGGTCAATTGGCCGACCGCCTCCAGCTTCTGCGCCTGTCGCAACCCTTCCTCGGCATCGCGGCGGCGGGTGACGTCGAGCTGCGAGGCGAAATAATAACGCAGCTCGCCATCGCCATCCAGCACCGGCGACACGAACAACGCGTTCCAGAACGCGCTGCCGTTCTTCTTGTAATTGAGGATTTCGACCGATGTCTCGCGGCGCCGGCGGATCGCATCGGCGATCTCGCCGATCGTTTCGGCATCGGTGTCGGGCCCTTGCAGGAACCGGCAGTTGCGGCCCAGCACCTCGTCCGCGGTATAACCGGTCATTTGCAGGAAGGCGGGGTTGGCGAAGATGATCGGGTTGTCGTCCTGCTTCGGATCGGTGACAATCATCGGCATCCGGGTGGTCTTGACCGCCGCGAAAAAAATGCCGTTCGCCGGGTCGCGCATGTCCCCTTCGGCGATCGCCGGTTGCCGATGCACGGGATCGAGCGGTTTTTCCGGGCTGGACGGCGCATGCATGGACGGAATCTACCGGTTCGAGGAGTTGCGTAAAGGTCGCGAACGGTTGCTTTGGTTCCACGGCGGGACGGACCCCGATCCGACCCCCGGTCGTTGCACCTCCCATGAACCCCGTCCGCCAAGCCATTGCCCGCCAGGTCCGATTGCTGACCGGCGCGGGCGATGGCGCGATCGATCTGACCCGGCCGCCGGGCGACGACGGACTGTTCGGGCCGCGATCGGTCAGCTGGCGCGTCCATGGCGATTTCTCGTCGATGATGATCGGCGGCACCGCGGCCTTGCTGGTACAGATGCTGCATCCCGGTGCGCTGGCAGGCGTATGGGATCACAGCAATTTCCAGCGCGACATGCTCGGCCGGCTGAAACGGACCGCGCAGTTCATCGCCGCCACCACCTATGGCAGCACCCTCGAGGCCGAACGGCTGATTGGCCGGGTCCGGCAGATCCATAACCGGGTCAACGGCGTGCTGCCCGACGGCACGCCCTATGACGCCAACGATCCGCACCTGCTGACATGGGTCCATGTCGCCGAGACCGACTCGTTCCTGCGCGCCTATCTTCGCTACCGCGATCCGACGCTGTCGCGCGCCGATCAGGACCGGTATTTCGCCGAAAATGTCGTGGTGGCCGAACGGCTGGGCGCAACCGACGTGCCCGACAGCCGGGCGGCGGTCGATGCATGGCTGTTGTCGGTGCGGCGCGAACTGCGCTGCGACGACCGGACGCGCACGGTGCGCGATGCGCTGCTGCACCAGCCGCTGCCCAACCCGCTGTTGAAGGGGTTCGGCGCGCTCAACACCGCGGCGGCGATCGACCTGTTGCCGCCATGGGCGCGCGCGATGCTGGAATTGCAGGGCAACGGCGTTGGCGTCCGCACCGGCGCCCACGGCATGGCGCGCGTCCTGCGCTGGGCACTCGGCGGATCGGCGTCGGAGAAGACGGCGCGGGCGCAGGGTTAGAGCGGCGGCAACCCTGCCTTTAGCTCGGCCACCCACGGCCCGGCGACGCCATCCGACGGCGCGCGCCAGTCGCCGCGCGGCGACAGCGCCCCGCCGCCCGACACCTTCGGCCCGTTGGGCAGCGCCGACCGCTTGAACTGGCTGGTCTGGAAGAACCGCCACAGGAACTTCTCCAGCCACGCCGCGATCGTCGGCAGGTCGTAGCTGCCCTTCGCATCCTCCGGAAAGTCGATCGGCCAGCGCCCCGCCGCCGCATCGCGCCACGCATGCCAGGACAGGAACGCGATCTTCGACGGCCGCATCCCGAAGCGCACGACATGGTGCAGGAAGAAATCGTTCAGCGCATAGGGGCCGACCCGGTCTTCGGTGCTCTGCATCCTGCCCGACGAATCCGCCGGCACCAGCTCGGGCGAAATCTCGGTGTTCAGGATCGCGTCGAGCACCGCGTCGGTATCGGCATCGAACTGATCGGTGCGGATCGCCCAGCGGATGAGGTACTGGATCAGCGTCTTCGGAACGCCGGCATTGACCCCATAATGGCTCATATGATCGCCGACGCCATAGGTACACCAGCCGAGCGCCAGCTCGGACAGGTCGCCGGTCCCCAGCACCAGCGCCTCGCGCTGGTTCGCCAACCGGAACAGGTAATCGGTGCGCAGGCCCGCCTGCACATTCTCGAACGTCACGTCATAGACCGGCTCGCCCTTCGCAAAGGGGTGGTCCATATCGCCCAGCATCTGCTGCGCCGCCGGCCGGATGTCGATCTCGTCGCCGGTGATGCCCAGCGCGCGCATCAGCTTCCATGCATTGCTTTTGGTCGTCTCGCCGGTGGCAAAGCCCGGCATGGTGAAGCCCAGAATATCGGTGCGCGGCCGCTCCAGCCGGTCGAACGCCTTGGCCGCGACGATCAACGCATGGGTCGAATCCAGCCCGCCCGATACGCCGATCGCCAGCCGCCTGGTGCCCGACGCGACCAGCCGCTGCCGCAGCCCTTCGACCTGGATGTTGAACGCTTCGTAACAGTCATCGTCCAGCCGCTCGGGGGTGTTCGGCACGAACGGATAGCGGCGCACCGGGCGCAGCAGCCCGATATCCTCTTGGGTCGGCGCATGGTCGAACCCGATCCGGCGAAACCGGGTTTCGGGATGGCCGCTGGCGGTGGCGCAGTCGTTGAACGTGCCGGTCCGCATCCGCTCCAGCCGCAACTGTTCCAGATCGACATCGGCATAGACGATGCCCGCCGAGCGATCGAACCGGTCGGAAGCGACCAGCAATTCGCCCAGTTCGTGGATCGTGCCCTGTCCGTCCCATGACAGGTCGGTCGTACTTTCGCCCATGCCTGCCGCCGAATAAACATAGGCCGACATGGTCCGCGCCGATTGCGACGCGCACAGCATCTCGCGGTCGCGCGCCTTGCCGATGACGATGTTCGACGCCGACAGGTTGCACAGCACCAGCGCCCCGGCCAGCGCGCCCGCCGTCGACGGGGGCAGGGGAGACCAGAAATCCTCGCAAATCTCGGCATGGAAGATGAAATCGGGCAGGTCGTCGGCGGCAAAGATCAGGTCGGTACCGAACGGCACCTCCTGTCCGGCGACGCGCATCGTCAGCCCGGTCAGCCCGGCACCGGGTGCGAACCAGCGTTTCTCGTAATATTCGCGGTAGTTGGGCAGATAGGTTTTCGGCACCACACCGAGCACCCGTCCGCGCGCCACCGCCACCGCGCAATTATACAGCCGCCCGTTGCGTCGCAGCGCCGCGCCGAGCAGCAGCGCCGGGCGCAGGTCGACACTCGCCGCGACCACCGCCGCCAGCGCCGCCTCGGTCGCATCGCACAGCGCGTCCTGCACATGCAGGTCGTCGATCGCATAGGAAGTAAGATTGAGTTCGGGAAAGACCAGCAGGTCGGCCCCCGCCGCGTGGCCTTCTTCCGCCAGCGCGATCGCGGCACGGCCATTGGCGGCGGGATCGCCCACGCTCGCCAGCGGAGTGCAGGCCCCGACGCGGAGCAGGCCATGGGTGTGGATCGAATGGAAGCGGTGCGCGGTCATGGGCCGCACCGTAGGGGAGGGCGCTGGAAAGCGAAACCGTTCGTGACGCTTCAGGATCGGCGGCAGATCGCCATTTCCGTCTTGGGGGAGGGAGGACTCTACGATACTCCCGGTTCCGTACCCCGGCGAAGGCGACACCTCTGCGACGGTCGCGCGCTAAACCAAATCGAGCCGTACACCGGCGAAGGCCGGGGTCCAGTTGGGGAACGCTCGTACATTGCCGAAAGGACCTGCCAACTAGGCCCCGGCATCCGTGAGACCTCTGCGAAATCCGCAATCATCGGCGGAAACTGGCCGTACCCCCGCGCAGGCGGGACTGTTTACACGAGGCGCGTTTTGGATTCTTCTGTGTTCCTTTGATGTGGGATGGGGAGGACAGGATGCGTTGTCC